>CBDCTW010000009.1:0-44567 GCA_965222425.1 Candidatus Marinacidobacterales bacterium | reverse complement strand
TACGCCACTCGGTGAAGGAGTACGTCAACGGCATGGCGCACGCAAATGGCATCGAGTCCTTCTGGGCCTCGCTAAAACGTGGTTACTACGGGACGTACCACCGCATGAGCCCCAAGCACCTTGACCGCTACGTCGGAGAGTTCGAAGGCAGGCACAACCAGCGCGAGGACGACACCATCGATCAAATGGCCGCGATGGTCCGGGGTATGGAATGTAAGCAGTTGCGTTACAAGGACTTAGTTTGTAAGTAGTCCGAAAAGGAATTGGTGTTGACTGGAGAGACTTCCTGTTTTACAATCTCCATTGAGGGGAAAAAACAGGAAGTAGCACGGTCGTCGCTGGCCGGGAAAAGGAGTAAAAGTGAACACAGACAGACTCATCATAATTGATCCGCTTGACGTTCATGCGCGACTCCGAAAACTCGGGCTTAGAGCAAGTGACCTAACCGACGCCCTGTTGGCAGGCGCGGGCGCGATGGCGCTGTGTACCGAGAATCATCCACCGATCTACAGTGGGCTGAAGTTCTGGGCTGAAACGGTAAGGGCACTTCGCGATCGCAAGTTGGAAGATGGATGGAACCGCGACGACTCAAGTAACTACTCCACGGTAGTCAATGCCGGTCGTACGGTCCAGATTGCCGTCGCGCGAGGTGACGAATGGACTGGTCGCGCAGGAGCTCCTTCCGGGAGACCCTCGACACGGTACCCAAAAGGCGTCGCTACTCAACGCGTGGTGGAAGCAAACCAACTCTCACTCTTCGATCCGGTTCCGGTTCCGGACAATAATCAGGCCGGCGCACCGTTGATTACATGGGTGCTTCTGCACTACCGAGACCAACACGCGCTCCGGTGTGAGTTGTCGACTCCCACGGCAATTACCCCGTACGGTTTTGTAGAGGAATGGGACGAGCGGATTATCATTGACGAAATCCACTTGGAAAATATCAATGTCCCCATGGACGAACTGCCTGTTGAGCCTGATGTCTTGGTGCGTCGCCGCGAATAAGAGCGTACGCACACTATGTTCACTCCTTCAAGGCTTGTGCTCTCGCGTAAGTATCGCGGGATGACCAAGGTTAAACTCGGGCTACAAGCCGGACTCACCTCTAAGGCGCTTGGCGATTTTGAAGCTGGGCGTCTTATACCTTCGGTGAGCTCGGTCGAAGCGATTGCATCGGCTACTCGTTTTCCACCGACTTTCTATGAACGGCTAGACATAGAAGAGCCATCGAAGGACGGTGTCAGCTTCCGTGCGTTGTCCAAAATGACCGCAGGGCAACGCGACGCGGCTCTGGCGGCTGGAGCCTTGGCCTTTGAACTGACTGACTGGATTGATCGACGGTTCGAGTTGCCGTTACCACAGTTGCCTGACTTGCGAGACTTCGATCCAGCCGAGGCCGCGATGGTGCTGAGAACCAGTTGGGGTATCGGGCAGAGACCAATCGGCAATATGGTGCATCTATTGGAATCGAAAGGTGTGCGCGTGTTCTCTTTGACCGATAAAAGCAGACGCATAGACGCCTACTCACTGTGGTACCTCGACCTGCCATTCGTATTTCTGAATACGATGAAGACGGCAGAACGTAGTCGCATGGACGCGGCGCACGAACTAGGACATCTCTTGCTTCATCAGCACGGAGTTCCAAGAGGCCGAGACGCCGAAAAAGACGCACAGGTGTTTGCGGCAGCGTTCTTGATGCCAGAGGGAAGCGTTCGTGCAACAGTCCCCAGGTTGTTTTCAGCATCTTTGCATCAGTTGGCACAACTCAAGTTGCACTGGCTAGTGTCAGTCGCGGCACTCACTCACAGACTCTATAGACTTAATCTGTTGACGGAGTGGAACTATCGTGAGGTGTTTGTGCAGTTGTCTCAGTACGGCCGTTCGCGCGAGATGAACGGAATTGAGAGAGAAACATCCCAAGTGTTCGCAAAGGTTTTCGGCGCAAAAAAAAACGGAGGAGCGCCGAAATCCGCCGTTGCTCGACAGTTAGATCTGTACACCGAGGATGTTGACTCTTTGATCTTTGGGCTAAGCAAAATTAAGGTTGCAGGAGGTGGACGGTACCAACCTAATGCCGCAGCGGAGAACATTCGAAGTAACTTCAAGGTCTATACAAAGAGAGGAATACCATGAAGCGTAAGCGAAGCGAGCAATCCCGCAAGCGCGGCCGTCCTGTGACACGCACGATACCGGAGCCGATCCCCGACACCCCCGAGAATATCGCCCGTGCGTGCATGCAGGGGCCACCGGCGAAAGATTGGGATTTTCTGAAGCCGGGATCGGGAGCCAAGACCGAGAAGAAGTAGCGCCTGGGGCCAAACCCGGCCAGCCGGCAGGTTTGGCTAAGATTGTATGTAATTCCCTTTCCAAACTGCCATGCTTTCAGCTTGTCCGCATAGACCCCGTCATGCATACGACGCCGGCGGCGTCTATGAGGCAATCGAGAATCACAGCGCTCATCGCTCGCCGAGGGTGCTGATACCGCCGCGCAAGGGCGCCCTGCTCGCATCGGGGCCGGCGAGCAGCCGACAGCGCAATCGCAACATTGCAGCACAAGCTCGGCTCGGCAAACGAAAGTGGCACACAGAATCGGGCTACAGCAAACGGAGCAAAGTCGAGACAACGTTCCATCGCTACAAGGCTATCGTGGGCTCAGCGATGCGAGCGAGAGGGTTGGCGGCACAGAGAGTCGAGGCAAGGATCGGGTGCAAGATTCTCAACACCATGACGGCGCTCGGGATGCCTGATAGCGAGATGATCGGATGATGGGAGTCGGGGCCAAGCGAGCTCTCGGCCTCTATCGGAGTTGTGCACCAAGGCGATAAATCAGCAGCTTAGCGTCTGTGTTTTGCGATGGTGCCAAGGGCCGTGGCCTTTACAATCGTCTGGCCCGAGGGTGTTATGAACCGCCCCGGGTTTTCCTGAGACTGTTTTAGTTGAGTCTCGCCATCTCTAGCGAGCCTTCCTGCGACCGATAGTAGTTCATCTCGTACTCGACGGGGGCGACATTTCCGATCGGCTCCAAGAGTCGTTGCGTGTTGTACCAATGCACCCACTCGAGGGTGGCGAACTCGACGTCCTCGAGACCACGCCAGGGCCCGCGTCGACGGGTCACCTCGGTCTTGTAGAGGCCGATGATGGATTCAGCCAAAGCGTTATCGTAGGAATCGCCTCGGCTGCCGACGGACGGCTCAATGCCCGCCTCGGCGAGCCGCTCGGTGTAACGGATCGAGACGTACTGCACGCCGCGATCGCTGTGATGCACCAATGGGTGTTCTGGGTTTAGTCGGCGCTCGTGCAGCGCCTGCTCCAACGCATCGAGAGCGATGCCGGCAGTCAACGATGTCGTCGCTCGCCAACCGACGATGAGTCGAGCGAAGACGTCGATGACGAAGGCGACATACACGAAGCCGGCCACGTGGCAATGTAGGTCAGGTCCGAAACCCAGAGCTCGTTCGGGCGTGTGGCGTTGAAGTCGCGCTCCACGAGGTCCATCGGGCGAGCGCCGCTCGAATCCGGCTTTGTCGTCTTGAATCGACGTCCACGGACCGCCCCCTGGAGACCCATTTCACGCATCAGACGGGCCACCGTGCATCGAGCCACGTCGCGGCCCTCACGGCACAGCTGACGCCAGACCTTGCGCACGCCATACACGTCAAAGTTCTCTTGCCGTACACGACGAATCTCGCCGCGGAGTTGGACGTCGCGCTTCGCTCTCGCTGGCAGGCGGCTTGGGTCCTTCTCTCGCGCTTTCTGCTCGTAATAGGTCGACGGGGCGATCGGAAGCATCCGGCAGATCGGCTCGACCCCGTAACTCTCACGGTTCGCGTCACGAACAACACATTCACCTCGGTCGGCGGTCGAGCTCCGCCTGGGCGAAAAACGCCGACGCCTTGCGAAGGATCTCGTTCGCCCGCTTTAGCTCACGGTTCTCTCGCTCAAGCTCCTTCAGCCGCTGACGCTCGTCCGTCGTCAGTCCCGCTCGTTTCCCAGCATCACGCTCTGCTCGCCGCACCCACGTGCGTAGCGTTTCCCGCGTACAGTCAATCTTCGACGCAATCGATGAGATCGCTGACCACTGAGATTCGTGCTGAGCCTGCTGGTCGAAAACCATCCGCACTGCGCGCTCTTTTACCTCCGGTGAATACCTGCTTCGTCTTGTCATGACTCCATCCTCTCAAGAGTTGGAGTCTCCGGGAAACCCGGGGCGGTTCAGGATGGCTGGTCGGGCCCGAGCTTCGCAAGCCACCGGTGGTGATTCTTCACGGGTACACCGATAACAAGGGCTCGTACCTCGATCAAGCTCGCTTCCTCTTCGAGCGAGGTTACCCGAGCTTGATCTACGACCAAAGGGGCCATGGGCAGAGCGCTTCGGCCAAGGTTTCGCTTGGACCCCTGGAAGCGCGAGACCTCGCCGAGGCCATTCGGATGCTCAGCGAGCGGAGTCGCGGCAATCGATTCGTGGTCTGGGGGATCTCGATGGGGGCGGCAACGGCGCTCCTCGCCGCGGCCGATGAACCCCAGATTGTAGGGTCGTCGCCGAGTCGAGCTACGAAAGGCTCTATCGAGTTGTCGCGGATACGCTTCGTCTGCGGTTTCATGTGCCGCCGTTTCCGCTGGTACCCCTCAGTCTTGCCCTGGCTTCCCTGAAGACAGGGTTGAATCTCTTTCGAGTGCACATAGGCGACGCGGTGAAGTCCTTGGGTGCGCGCCCGTTAATGTTGGTGAGTGGCGCCGAAGATCCTCGCATGACTCCCGAGCTTGGAAACCGTCTCCTTGGCGAGGCGGTAGGGCCCGCGGATCATCTGGTGATTGCCGGCGCGGACCACGCGCAGTGCTGGTCTTTGGGTAAGGCTGAGTACGAAGAGAGGGTTCTCGGTCTACTCGAGGCCACCTGGCTCAACCAGGAATGAGGTTCGGTTGCAATGCGCGCGGCCTCCTTTATAAGATATTCGTATAAACGGAGGTCATTCTAGCCTTGTTGGATACCATTCGTTGGGACGGCGACGCGGTCGCCTTGCTCGATCAAAGGATTCTCCCCACTCGGGAGGAGTATCTCAGTTGTCGGAATGCGGAGGAGGTCGCCGCAGCCATCAAGGACATGGTTGTGCGCGGGGCTCCCGCGATTGGCGTCACGGCGGCGATGGGTATCGCTCTAGGCCTGAAATTGGCGTCGCAGTCTTCATCCAAGGATGAAAAAACGCTGCGCGCATCCATGGACCAAGTGTGCGAGCTCATGCGCGTGACCCGACCGACAGCGGTCAACCTGTTCTGGGCGATTGAAAGGATGAAGTCGCGCTTCGAGGAGCTCATTCCGGAGGGGTCGGCACGTCTTGTAGAAGGGTTGGAGCAGGAGGCGATCGAGATTCTGAATGAAGACATCGCCATCAACCGTCGCATGGGGAAGCACGGCGCCGACCTCGTGCCCGACGGAGCGCGAATCTTGACGCATTGCAACGCCGGCGCACTCGCTACTGCGGGTTACGGAACTGCGCTGGGAGTGGTCCGCGCCGCGGTCGAGTCCGGTAAGAAGGTCGAGGTCTACGCCGACGAGACGCGTCCGCGTTTGCAAGGTGCACGACTGACGACCTGGGAGCTCGCGAAGGATGGGATCCCCGTTACTCTCATTACCGACAACATGGTCGGTTATCTGATGGCCAGGAAAAAAATCGATCTGGTCGTGGTGGGCTCGGACCGGATCGCAGCCAATGGCGACGTCGCCAACAAGATCGGGACGTACTCGGTGGCGGTCCTGGCGCGCGAGCACGCGATTCCCTTCTACGCCGTGGCCCCGACCAGCACGTTCGACCTTAGTATTCCCTCTGGGGATCAGATCCCCATCGAACAACGCAACCCTGAGGAAATCACGCACATCGAGGGAGTGCAGATTGCACCTGACGGCATTGGCGTCGAGAACCCTGCATTCGACGTCACCCCGAACCGGTACGTCACCGCGATCGTCTGCGAGAACGGTGTCGCCCGTGCGCCTTTTGCCGAGGTCCTGAGAAGGCTCACCAACAAAGTAGAGGCCGCCTGACGTTTCGTGCTCATCCTCGGGATCGAAAGCTCCTGCGATGAGACCTCTGCGGCCGTCGTCGAGGATGGCCGCCGGATCTTCTCCAACCTCGTCGCTTCTCAAGTAAAGGTGCATCGCCCCTACGGTGGCGTCGTTCCGGAGCTTGCTTCTCGCCAGCACCTTTCGCACATCGGGCCGATAGTCGACGGCGCGCTGCGGGAAGCAGGAGTGGAGCTTTCAAAAATCGGGGCCGTTGCCGTTACTCAGGGGCCGGGCCTGGTCGGCTCGCTCCTGGTGGGACTTTGTTTTGGAAAATCGATCGCTTACGCGCGCGACATCCCCCTTGTCGCCGTCGATCACTTGGAGGGCCATATCCGGGCCGCCTACATGGAGAGGGATGAGTCGGAGCCAATTCCTCATCCCGCAGTATCGCTCGTCGTTTCCGGGGGCCACACCGGCTTGTATTGGATGAGGGGGGAAGCCCGATACGAGTTGGTCGGAAAAACGCGAGACGACGCGGCCGGTGAAGCCTACGACAAGGTGGCGAAGCGTCTCGGGCTCGGATATCCAGGTGGTCCGGTGCTCGATCGCTTGGCGGCACACGGTGATTCCAAGAAGTTTCCTCTTCCCGTCGCGAAGATCTCGGATGGTAGCGATGACTTCAGCTTCAGCGGATTGAAGACGGCCGTGCTGCGGGCGGTTCACGAGCACGGTATCGATCCGGTACGCGAGGGCGAGGATCCGATGGGCCGGACCGACGTGCTCAACCTAGCCGCCAGCTTTCAGAAGGCGGTGGTAGACGCTTTGGTCTCGACGACCAAACGAGTTTCAAGCCGCGTGAACGCGCGCGCAATTCTCGTGTCGGGAGGCGTGGCCGCCAATCGTCAGCTTCGCTCCGAGTTCGGTCGACTGGGTGAGAAGCTGAAGATTCCAGTTGTCTTTCCGAGCATAGCTCTATCGACCGACAATGCGGCCATGATCGCCGCCGCCGGTTACGTCAAGTTCTTGCGAGGCGAGTTCTCGGGCCCCGATCTCAACGCGGAGGTGGAGCTGCGGTTAGGAGAAGGGGGGCAACGCCGCTCTCGCAGACATCTCTGAACAAGAACTAAAGACTTAGACGGGATTAACAGGATTGGGAAAGGAAATGAGATCCGAAGTCCATCCTGTCTATCCTGTAATCCTGTCTAGTTTTTCTCTTTCTTCTGCTCGTCTCACACGAAGAATCTTCCAACCGCCGTCTTCGCGGCGAAGGTCGACGCGAAGCTTCTGAGGCTCGATCAACGTCCCCACCACGATGAACCGCTGGTCCCCCTGGATGGCGACTACAGTCAGGTCGAACGAAGCGGTAGCTTCGTCCTCTTCTACTTCAGCGCGCACCGCCCGGAGGGTGACGTTGAGTCGGTCGACGCGCTCGAATCCCCGTTCGAGCATCTCGGAAAGTGAATCGAAATCGAGGTTGCGGAAATCGGAGTAGTCGCGGGAAAGGCAGGCGAGAAACCCCTCCGCGTCTGTCTCCTCTGCCGCTGCGGCGGCCCGGCGAAGAGAACGCTCGACGCGCGCTTCTGGCGAGAGATACCACTCCCAGGCAAAGAAGGTGACGAGGAGCGCGGCCGCGCTTCCGAGGGCGATGAAGTTTCGCCGGTTCACGGGTGAGATTGTACCCTGCCTCGCGCTCGAAACTCGGCGCCTACCCGTTTGCTTGAGATCGAGCAGGCTCCAGCGCCTTCTCTTCCTTCCAGTGGATCATCCCCGTGTTGCGCAGGTGATGGAGGAACCGAGCCAGTCTCTCCTGCCATTCGGGCCCGGGAGTCTCCGAGAAAGCATCCACCAGCTGGTGAACGCTGCTCTCACCGTCGCAGGCCTTCCAGACACGGCTTCCATATTCATCCAGCTTGATCTTGCAGTAGGGGCGTGCCATCCGGTTCGAGAGCCAGACTCCCAGGGGGTGGGTTCCCATCTTGGGGCTCAAGATGACCACCTTCCCCTCCTCGGTCGTCCGCCATTGGAGCGATCGCACGGGATGGCGCTCGTAGAATGCCGGTATTTCGGGTTTGGTCTTCCTGAACATCGCCTCAGTCCCACTTCACCCGCGGGCTCTTCCCCCTCAGTTTTTCTTCAAGGCTGCCTTAAGGGGTATGTTGACCAGCGCGTAGATCATGCCGGCGAACGCGATGAGTCCGAACCAGCCATTGGGCAGCAGGCCGGCGGCCGCTCTCCAGTTGTCCAGGAAAGTGGTGGGAATGCCCTGGAGGTCATAGGCCAAAACCACGAACGCCAGCACCACCGCCATGAGGGCCCCGCCCGCGATGAATCCGCTGGAGAGAAGCACTCCGGTATTCTGGGCCCGCGTCTTTTGGGCATCGTCGGCGTCGCGCTTGGCCAGGGATCGTTCCAGCACCCATTTGATCACTCCGCCCACGAAGATTCCCGCGGTGGAATGGAAGGGAAGATACATGCCGACGGCAATCAGCATCGGTGATGGGGCGTTGATTAGGATGAGAGTGACAGCCAGAAACATCCCGGCGATGACCAGGGGCCAGGCCATCTGACCCTGGACGATCCCCTGGCTCATCAAGGCCATGAGACCGGCCTGAGGTGCGGGGAGGTCGGGCGAACCGATCTCGTAGGCGGTGTCGAGCGCTACGAGCACGAAGGGCAGGACCAACGCCGCGGGCACCACGGCCAGGATTTCACCCACCTCCATCCGCCAGGGGGTGCCCCCGAGCACCTGCCCCACCTTGAGGTCCTGCATCATGTCGCCGGCAACTCCGCACGCGCAGCAGACCACACCCGAGACCGCCAGCACTCCGGCCACACCGGCGACTCCGACCACATTCAAGCCCACCATTAAGAGCGCGGCGATGATCAGAGTGGAGAGCGTGAGCCCGGAGATGGGGTTGTTGGAGCTTCCGATCAGTCCTACCAGATAGCCGGCCACCGCGGCAAAGAGGAAGCCCAGCACTACCATCACCACGGTGAGAACAAGGGAGCCACCGATGCTGCCGGTGAAGTACTGGTAAAGAAAGAAGAGCGCCACCGACATGACCAGGATGCTGATCCCGACTTTCTTGAGATCCAGGTCGACCTGGAGACGGTCGGCCTCCCCCTGGGCGGACCCGGAGAGCTTCAGGTTGCGAAACCCCTTGGCGATGCCCGAGATGAGCTGGGTACGCAGGTTATAGAGGGTGTAGAACGCGGCCACGATCATGGTTCCCACTGCCAGGGGCCGCACCTGCCTGGACCAGATGCCCTGAGCCAGGGATTGCCAGGAGTCGAGACCGGTCAAGCCGGCAGCCAGGTCCGGCTGGAGGAACAGCGCTAGCGGAACCAGCAGCAGGTGGCCCAGAACCGCCCCCGCAAACAGCGTGGCCGCGATCTTGAACCCTACGATGAAACCGACTCCGATCAGAGCCGGAGAGGCAGCCGGAGATTCCAGGAGCATTCCTCCCGTGAAGTCCTTGGCCCGGTCCCCGATGGTAATCTGGGAGGCCCTGAACGGGATGAATCGATACACGTGATCCGCCACGAAAGTGAGACCCCGTGAGTTGATGAAGAGCTCCCAGAAGGCGGCAATCCCCATCGCCCCGAACACGAAGCCGGCCCCGGTCTGCCCCTTTTGCCCCGCCTTGACTACCTCCGCCGCCGCTATGCTCTCGGGGAAGGGTAGATCTGCCTCTTCCACCAAAGTGCGACGGAGCATGATCACAAAGAGCACGCCGAGGATGCCGCCCACTAGCATGATGAGAGCGCTCTCTAGCAGATGGATCTCCGTCCACACCCCGCTGATTACGAAAGCAGGAATGGTGAAAATGGCTCCCGCCACCAACGCCTCCCCCACACTGGCGGAGGTCCGGGTAATATTCTCTTCCAGGACCGAACCCCGGAACGGGCGGAGGACTGCCATCGCCACCACCGCCGCGGGGAAGGTGGCGGCTACCGTCAATCCGACCTTCATGCCCAGATAGGCGTTGGCGGCGCCGAGGGCGATCGCCATCAGGATTCCGAACAGGAGCGCTTTGAAAGTGAGTTCGGGCATCGACTGGTCGGACGGAACATATGGTTTGAAGTCCTTACCGGCCATCAGGGTTCTCCTTAGTGACGAAAGTTTTGGAACTAAGACGAACCTCCCCGCTCCTATTCCCGAGCAGCGGTCCTTCCGTGACGAGGGATGCTAGCAGAGGCGTCCCCTCATTCCAAACTCGGCCTCGCGCCGGGCAGTTGGTTCCAACGAGCCGCATCGACCGCGATCTCGCTTTCAATTGAACGGCGGCAGGCGTCGTGGCCGCCGCCCTATTACGGGCTGACTATTTCCTGCATAAGAGCACGGAGGGGGCGCCGCTTCCGCCGTCGGTCCAGCGGGCTGAAGCGAAGGCCACGACCTGGCGACCCATTCTTCGGGACGAGAGCCATCGTGTGACGTGGGTGAAGGTCGAGGTGAGCTTGGACCGAAAACTCACCCTTTAAGCTCGATGGGTGGAGATAGTCGTAGCGGTGCTTCGCTCCAACCCAGCGCCTTTTACAAGCCTTTTGACCGGCCGGTTCGTTCCGGTTAGCATGAAAGAGATGAGTCTCGGGCTTCGAGTCCTTGCCGTGCTAGCGCTGGCTAGCCCCCTTGCCGCGCAGAGTGCGCGAAGGCAAATGCTGGGCCCTCCCACGCGAGTCGACGTAGAAACACTGGTCCGGACTCCTGCTTTTTACCACGAAAAGCTCGTGACGGTGCGCGGAAAACTCCGACACGGCAGTATAACGGATACCCGGAATCAGATTTATGAGCTTCGCGGTGGCAACGCGCTCCGAACCGTACGCGTTGGCCAACCCGTGGGTTCCATGCGCGACCTACAATTCTTGGTGGGGGAGGACGTCGAAATCATCGGTATCTTCTGGGATCTGTCGTCAGAGACGATTTTAAAGCGCGAGCTGCGCGATTACCCCGGAGCCCTGGTGCAGCAAGATGACATGGTGGGCGGGGGTATGAGTCAAGCCAACCTCTTCATCGGAGTCGAAGAAGTCACTCGCGTGGAGAAACCGCCCGAGCCGAAGGGGGCCGAGCCGGAAAAGAGTAAGGAAGTCGTCGTTCCCGATCTTCCACCCTCGGACCAGGTGGATCTCCGCGAGCTCATGAGTAATCCGGATCCTTACTACGACCGGCTGATCTCCGTCGTCGGCAAGTTCCGGGGCGACAACGTGTACAACGACCTTCCTATGCGCACCAAGAAGACGCCGCGAGATTTCATCATCAAGGTCGCCGACGTCGCGCTTTGGGTGACCGGCAAACGCCCCCGCGGGAAGGGTTTCGAGCTGAACCCCGAGCGACGTCGGGACACCGGCAAATGGCTCAAGGTAACCGGTAACCCCTGGACCGACGAAGGGATCGTTTATCTCAAGGCGAGGAAGATCGAAATGGTGCCCAAGCCGGAAGATCCGGACTTGGAGCCACGCAAGGTCGAGGATGAGCTGGCGGAGCTCGAAGCACAGGAACCGCCTCCGGAGGTCGTTTTCTCGATGCCGCTCGCCGGTGAGAAGTCGTTGCCGCTCAACAGCGAGTTCCGAATCCAGTTCTCAAAGGACATGGATGATGCGAGCTTCGACCGTAATGTGGATCTCATCTATTCCGACGACGGGCCCGACGATCACTCTTTTCCTGATATGCAGATCGCGTACGACCGGCCGTCCCGTAGCCTGGTCGTAATCCCCGGTAAGGTACTCGAGCCGGGCAAAGAGATCCGCCTGATTCTCTATCGAGGAATTACCGACAACGACGGCCGACCCTTGGTACCGGATCCCGACGCCAGTGAGCTTCCAGAAGCGGCGGTCATCCTGAGCTTTTTCACCGAGGGACCCGTCTGACATACAGGGCACTAGCGACGTCCGAGGTCGCGATTTTTCTTTTTGTCCCGGCACATCCGCTCATCCGCTAGCTGGATGAGCTCCTCTTTGGTATGTGCCTCACTGGGGTAGGTGGCAACACCGATGCTCGCCCCCAGCCTTTCGTTCAGACCCTCGTCCCTCAGGAAGATGTGGTGGCAGATGATCTTGCGGATTCGCTCGCCCAGGCGCCTGGCGAGAGCGAGGTCGGTGTCGGGAAGAATGACCACAAACTCGTCTCCGCCGTAGCGGGCGGCGATGTCGGTCTCCCTCACCGCAGCACGTAGTAAGAACTCTACCGCGCGAAGGACTCGACTTCCCCGGAGGTGACCGTGCGTGTCGTTTATCAGCTTGAATCGGTCCAGGTCGAGGAAGATGAGTGAAAGCCTGGATCGATGGCGAGCCACGAGCTTGAGCTCGCGATCTAGAGCTTGGTGGAAGTAGCGGACGTTGAAGAGAGAGCTGACATCATCGAGGATGGAGTTCTCTTTGGTTTGCTCGTAGAGCTTGACGTTCTCGATGGCAACCGAGATCTGCTTTGATAGCTGGCCGAGCAGTGGTAGATCCCGCTTCGAATAGCTTCCGGCTCGTCGGCTACCGAGTCCGAAAGTCCCCACTACTTTTCCGCGCGACTCCAATGGAAGAATGATGTAGGAACGGATTCCATCCTCGTAGAAAATCTCGTCCTCGATGAACTGCTGTCGTTGGCGGGTATCGCTGTGAGTGAAATGCCGCTCGTTCACCACGACCTAGCTGGGGCCGGTACCTACGACCGGGATGATCGACTCCATCCCCCACCCCGAGTCGACCCGCGAGCCGGAGCGAAGATACGTAGGTAGCTCCCCGAATCGTCCAGGATGGCAACCGAGAGCCGATCGAACGAGATCAACTTCGCCATCTCCGCCGCGAAGGAATCGAACACTTCCTCGATCTGTAGGCTGCTGCTGATGATCCGCGCGATGTTGTTCAGGGCGGTGATCTGTTTCGTCTGCGCCGAAGACCGTTGAAACAAAAGAGCGTGCTCTGCCGCCATTCCGATCTGGTTTCCGATAGACGTGAAAAAATAGAAATCGAAGGTAGGAAATAGCTGATGAGTGCTGATGACCAACTGCATGACTCCCAGCACCCGATTCTTCGAGCGGAGCGGGACCGCTGCTACCGCACCGATTCCCTCAGAGTCGGAGAGGAGTTTGGCGAGCCGGGGGTCGCCCTCCAAACCGTCTAGCAAGACCGGCTGGCCGCGCAACGCCTGAGTGGCGAGGGGACATGACTCGGGCGATAGTGTCGTTCCGGGCGACGCTGCGGTCTTTTCTGGCAGGTTCTTCGAACCTTGATAGCTGATGATCTTGAACGCTGTGCGATCCTCGAGCCAGAGAAGCATCTCGCCATAGAGGCCGCCGCTCGCTTCCATCACCGCAGCCAGAGCATTGGAGAGAATCTTTGTCAGCTCCAGCGAGCTGCTGATCGCAGAAGAGAGAGAATTGAGAACTGTCAGCTTCAGGCTATGGAAAAGCACCTCCTGCTGCAAAAGTCTCTCTTTGCTGATATCGCGGAAGTTGGTTTGAACGATCCTGCCGCCACCGAAGGTGATACGCGCCCCTTTGACCTCCACCGGGATACGGGTCTGGTCCTTGGTCTCTAACGAGAGGTCGTCATAGGTGTAGCTGCTTTGACTGGCGATCTTGCGAAAGTAGCGAATCGCCTTTTCGTGCGAGCTACGAGGATGGAGGTCGTCGAGCCGAAGGTCGAGGAGCTCCTCGCGACTATAGCCGGTGAGCCGCTCGGCGGTCTTGTTGGCGTCGATCACGGCCCGCGTTTCGATGTCGAACAGGAGGAGCGCTTCTACTCCTTCCTCGAAACACACGCGATGGAGCCAACCGGGCGGAGCCGACACCCCGGCGATACGCCTTGGCTTATTAGCATCGCCGATGGGACGAGGACCCTTCATTTGAGCTTTCCTCAGTTGTTCCGTTGGCTCAATCGCTGATTAGGGACGGCCGCCTAACAGCTTCCAACAACGTAGGTTGGAGACGTCTTAGAAGTTAGAAAAGCGTAGCCGATAGTAGGGCTGAACGTCAAGGGCGCCCTGCCCACATCGTTCGTGGCAACCCCGCGAACTGAGCACGTGGGGATGTCCCGCCGGATGTTGAATTTGGGGTAGCGGCGGCTCCTTGGCCGGCCTAAGAATAGGTCTGCCAATAAACCGTCTCCAGAGGGGGACAAGGAGCCACCAATGCCTAGGAAATCAAAGAAGCCAGTAAGAAAGCAAACGCACTCGCCTACGGGCAAGGTAGTTGGCCAAGTCGGTCAGATACTGCTACCGATGATAGCTGGGATCGCGGCCACGAAGGCGGATCTGACGGAATGGGTGTATGAGCAAGGACTGACAGCTCTGCACCTACTGCTCAGAGAGGACGCCGAGGAGATCGCGGGGCTCAAGGGCAAGCACGAGAAGGAGCGAACTCATAACCACTGGGGGAGCACGAACGGAGAGCTGAGCTTCGGTGGTCGTCGCATCCAAGTGTCGCGACCTCGAGTTCGCTCGAAGTCGGGCGCGGAGGCGTCGCTTCCACACTTCGAAGCCTTCCGCGAAGAAGACCCGCTTCCAGAGCGAGTGTTGAATCAGATCTTGGTGGGCGTATCGACCCGAAATTACGAATCGAGTCTGGACAAACCCGCGGCCAAGTTGAAGTCTCGTGGCACGAGTAAGAGTGCCGCCAGCCGTCACCTCGTGAGCCAGACGACTAAGAAGCTCGAGGAATACCTGTCTCGGCGGCTAGAGGAGTTCGAGCTTGCGGCACTGATGCTGGATGGCCTTGAGGTGGCCGGACAGACCGTCGTCGTAACTCTAGGTATCACAATAGATGGAACGAAGGTGCCCCTGGGTATATGGCTGGGCTCGACGGAGAACTCTCGGGTGTGCACCGCGATGTTGCAGGACCTTCTCGAGCGAGGCTTGCGCGTCGATGAGTCGATTCTCTGCGTAGTGGACGGAGGCAAAGGCATCCGCAAGGCACTCGTCGACGTTTTGGGGGACCTCGCGGTCATCCAAAGGTGCCAGATCCATAAACTCCGAAATCTTCGCTCGTACCTTCCCAAGTCTCGTCACGCCTACGTGCTCCAGACGATGAAGGAAGCCTACAAGTGCAAGAGTGCCGACAAGGCGCGCAAGCGACTTCAGGCATTGGTGTCGTGGCTCGAGCGAAACGGCTACGACGAAGCTGCCGGAAGCCTTCGTGAAGGGATGGAAGAAACACTCACGGTCGTGAAGCTCGCGCCGCCCGCCTTACTTCGCCAGTCTCTTGCCACGACGAACGCCATTGAAAATCTCAACGGAACCATTCGCAGAGTATCGAGAAACGTCAAGCGTTGGAAGAGTCCTTCCATGGTTCGCCGATGGACCGCTCTTGGCGTCGTCACCGCGCAGAAAAAGTTCCGGCGTATCAAAGGCTATCGCCATATGGGCGCTCTCGTTCACGCGCTTAGAAGCAAACAGAAATCTCTTGACAGCGATGAGTTTGCTGCCTAAGAGTATTCACAGGTGCCGCCGCTACCCGACCAAATTCAACAGCGGCCGGGACATCCCCGAGCACGTCACAGCCCGTCCCGGACGGCCGTGGGCCGTTTCGCTCGTCTTATGCTAGAATTTGAGAAGCTCATCAGGGACATTTCGCAAAAAGGTGGGGGGAGACGAGTCCCCCCGGAAACCCCTAGAAAAGCTGGCTTTGATGTACGAGATCGTTCAAGGTGTCCTAGATGCCAAAAAGCTCACGCCGACCCTAGCGACCGACAAAGACGGTGCGGTGGTGACTTTCGCGGGCATCGTCCGGGGACAAAACCGTGGCAAGAAGGTGCTCTTTCTGGAGTACGAGGCCTACCCGGAAATGGCCGTCAAACTGATGAAGCGAATCGGCGGCGAGATCGAGACCACCTGGGGTTTGACGAGCGTCGCGATGCAGCATCGAGTTGGACGACTCAACGTCGGCGAGACCAGCATTCTCATTGTTGTCTCTGCTCCCCACCGGGATGACGCCTTTGCCGCCTGCCAGTATGCTATCAATCGGTTCAAACGCATTGTCCCCATCTGGAAGAAGGAGATTTTCGAAGACGGGGAGCTGTGGGTCGAAGGTCCAACTGAGCCCACTGAAGCCGTAGAGGCAGCCAAGGAATGAAGGTTCACCTGAAGCTCTTCGCCGGCGTGCGAGAGATCGCGGGACAGGTTGAGATGGAGCTAGACGTTGCTCAGGGGACTACCGCGGGTGGCCTTTGGGAGAGACTACTCACCGATTACCCCAAGCTCTCGCCCTACACCGAAATCGTCCAGATCGCCGTCAACCAAGACGTCGTCGATCGTAGAGTCGAGCTCCAAACGGAAGACGAAGTGGCTTTCTTGCCGCCCGTGAGCGGCGGCTGAGTTCTTCCGATTCGTTTGCCACGCGCTTCAATCGATTAGGGGACCTTTCCAATTTGGCCGATGAGACTTGTCTTTTCGCAGCAGGCGTCGTCTGCGGTGTCTAAAGGACTCCCGCCACCGCTCGCGAAGCGCCAGCGGTAACCTGGTATCCTCTTCGACCCGCGTGATCGCATCCTGACAGTAGGCGAGGGCGCCTGCGAAATCACGCTCGCGATGTTCCAAATGTTTCGCTAGCTCTTCCATCGCCTCGACGGCTTCGGGGCCTTCATCAGATGCTAGCTCTTTCCACACCGAGACGGACTCTTCCCCTTGGTGGCGACGCTTGAGCTGTTGCGCTAACTGGCGGAGCGACCGTCTTCGCGCCGACCCGGACAGTCCGCTCTCGACCACCCGACTGTAGTGTCGCATCGACCGCTCCGGCAGAGCGGCTTTCTCGAATAGACGACCGAGGCTGTAATCGTCGATGGGGTGCTCGGGTGACGCGTCTTCGTCCAGCATCTCGGAGGCGCAAACCGTGAGAGCGGCCAACGAGACGATGTCGTAACGGTTGTGAGTGAAGACACGGAAGACGCGGGAGGCGTCACGCGTTCGGACATAGTTGAAATAAAGACTCGGAATCAGCTCCCCTGGGACGTCCTCGTCACGCTCGAAATCGAGAAGCACGTACTCCAAGTCCGTGAGGCGACAACTGTCGAGTCGGGCTTTCCACAGGCTACGAGCCGGATGGAGAAGATCAAAATGGGGAAGCTCACTTAGCGGGAACCTCAAACGCGAGAGGACGAACCGAGTCTCGAGGAGGGGGACGTCGAAAGTCTTGCCGTTGAACGTGACCAAACTCTCGAAGCCGGTAAGCAAGTTGGCCAGCTCATGCAGCATGGCTTCCTCTTCTGGGTAGTCACGCATGAAGAGCTGGCGCACCACGAAACTGTCATCCTCGATGAAGCCGAGTCCAACCAAGAAAGCGCACGTTCCCGCACCTCCGGCGAGGCCGGTGGTCTCGGTGTCGAGAAACACCGCGCGCGATAGATCGAGCTCGTCATTCCCCCGAGCGAGTATGGAGAAGGCCGACGGTGGAACGACTTTGAGTCGGGAGAGGCTCATGCGCCCATGCCAGTGGTCGAGTGGATACCGATGGTCGACCTGATAGAAAGCGCCCCTTTCGTTCTCGACACGTCTTCCCTCCAAAACCTGGTCGAGTGAGACGATGCGTTTTGGATCCTCGTGAGGAACCTTCCGAGATCCCTCGGCATGACCCTTTGTGGTGACCGCCACCAGGCGTTCCAGCCGTTCTTTGACGGAAAGCGCGGCGTCGTCCGTTGCTACCTGTCCCAGGAGCTCACGCTCCAGACGGTAGAGCGACTCGCTCGGGGTCGTGGCAGGCCCGGCCGGGGTCCGTCTTGAAGTGTCTGTGGCGGGACGTGATTTGAAGTGCCGTTCCAGTTTGTCCCGGGTGCGCATCGGTCGAAGTCAGTCAGAGGCCAGTTAATGGTTAGACGGTTACGATTCGCTCGAGGATGGCGAGTGCAACTTCCTTCCCTTTGACTCCCACCTCTCCGACGGGACCGACGCAGGAAGGGCATCCGTCCTGGCAAGGGCAGCTTTCGATGAGTCCCTTGCCCTCCTGGAGTAGCTTGGCGTGAAGTCGGAACAACGGCTCCGAAAAGCCGATGCCGCCAGGGTAATTGTCGTAGAGAAAGATGTGGGGCTCGTAGGCGGGGCCCATTTCTGCAGTCGCCTCTGGGTGCGGTGTCGCGCCCGCCGGCCGTTTGAAGCCTTTTTCGACCGAAGCAAAGCCTTGCGAATTGTCTCCGATCGCAACTCCGATGTCGGAGCGGTCGCACATGAGAAAGAGCATGGCGACCGTCTTGAGTGTGTTGGCCAAACCGATGACACCGTCCCGCTTCTCCTCGGAGTTCGCTTCCAATGTGGCCAGCACCTCTCGACGGACGGTGAGCCAGTAGGCGCTCGTGTGCATCTCTTGCTCCGGCATGCTGAGCTCACCGGAGCCCACGTTCTCGAGTGTGTAAAACTTGATCTTCTTGAAACCGACGACCTGGGAGACCACGTGGACCTCACCGTGCGAGCAAACCGAAGCGCCCACCGCGCCCCCGTCGAACCGATCGAGGATGTTGACCTTCGTATAAGTGATAGCGTCGGTGAAGTAATCCGTATTGCACTGTCTCACCGTCGCTCTTCGTTCGGCGTAGTCTAAATGCTCCACGTAGTATTGCTGCCCTTCCACGATGTAGATGGCCTTGTCGTGGAGTGTGGAAAATGCGCTGGTGAAGTCGACTTCCGCGATCACGCGCGGCTTAGTCGTTTCGTCCACGACGACGAAGTTATCGGAGCTTGCCGAGCGCAAGCTCACCTCATCGGCGGGATACGACTCGCTCGTCCAATGCCAGCGGTTACCAAAATGGTGCACCAACTCGTGCTCCTCCAGGAAACCCAGCATCTCCTGGAGGTTTTCTTCGCCGAAGGTTTCGCCTTGCTGGAATGGAAGCTCGAAGGCGGCGCACTTCACGTGATCGAGCAGGATCGACAGATTGTCGGGATTCACCAGACCGTGCTCCGGCGAGCCGGAGAAGAAGTAGTCCGGGTGATTCACCACGAACTGATTTATGGGGCTGCTGTTTGCGACCAGGATCGCAACCGAGGACCCGGTTCTTCGTCCCGAGCGTCCCGCCTGCTGCCAAGTCGACGCGATCGTGCCCGGATACCCCGCAAGAATCGCCACATCTAGGTTCCCGATGTCAATTCCGAGCTCGAGGGCGTTGGTCGACACGACACCCAAAACGCTTCCTTCCCGCAACCCTCGCTCGATCTCCCGACGTTTCTGCGGCAAGTATCCCCCGCGATAACCGCGAATCAAGTCCCGCGCCGTCACCTCTTTCTCGAGCGCATCCTTCAAGTAGGTGACCAACACCTCGGTGTTGAGACGGCTGGTTGCGAAGACGATGGTTTGCAGGCCACGCTTAAGGAAAGAGAGAGCCAGATGGCGTGCCTCGTGGATATAGGACCGCCGGATACCTAACTCTCGATTGACGACCGGTGGGTTGTAGAACAGGAAGTACTTGTCCCCCCTCGGTGCCCCGTTGATGTCGATGAGGCTCGCCGGGGCATCGATCAGTTTCTCGGTCAACTCTTGAGGGTTAGCGATGGTTGCCGATGAGCAAATGAACTGCGGTTGGGTGCCGTAGAAGGCGCAGATGCGGTGGAGGCGACGAAGGATGTTCGTCAGGTGGCTCCCGAACACGCCACGGTAGGCATGCACCTCGTCGATGACGATGTAGCGAAGGTTCTCGAACAGCTTGACCCACTTCGGATGGTGAGGAAGGATGCCGCTGTGAAGCATGTCGGGGTTGGTGACCACGAGATGTCCCCGCGAGCGGATCGCCTTTCGCGCGTCCTGCGGTGTATCCCCGTCATAGGTGAAAGTACGGATGTCTACGTCCAACTCCCCGATCATGGAATGGAGCTCTGCCAACTGATCTTGGGAAAGAGCCTTGGTCGGAAAAAGGTACAAGGCGCGGGTCTCGGGGTTGCGCAACACGGCGTCCAGTACGGGCAGGTTGTAGCAAAGTGTCTTTCCCGAGGCGGTCGGTGTGACCACGACGACATTCTCACCCGCCTGTACCCTCTCGAAGGCTTCGAGCTGATGGGAGTAGAGTCGTTCGATTCCTCGTCGACGCAAGACCTCGGTCAGACGAGGAGAGAGCTCGGGTGGGAAATCGGCGTAACTCGCCGGTAAGGCCGGGTAGTGCCGGAAGGCCGTAATGCCGGGGACTCGGGCGGTTTCGGCCTCGATTTCGGAGATGGCTTTCCTTAGGGCGAGCGCACGGTCAGCGGGGGCAAGGATCTCCACCATGGATAGCCTAGGATAGCCGAGTTTCGTTGAGGCGTGTTGGCAAAATCAACCGGCCTCCCGAGGCGATCGCGCATAATATATAGAGCCACTTGAACTTGTGGCCGATAGACGTTAGAATACCGTGGACGACTTTGTGGACCCAACTCAGACGCCAAATAACGCTGGTGCAGCTAGTGGAAGTGGCCAGGCGTCGGCCACAAACTATAAGGTGTTTGCCTACGGTGGGCCTAGCCAGGCGTCGTTTCGGGACACCAAAATACATGGGTGCCGTTAGCGAGGTGGAAAGGCGTCGGTTTGCCCGGTGGTACTATTTAACTACTCCCTCAAAGAGCTGACCGCCAAGATCGTGTACTACGGTCCTGGTCTGAGCGGCAAAACCGCCAATCTGCAGTATATTTACGACGAGCTGCCCCTCAAGAACAAAGGGCGGCTACTCACGCTAGCCACCGAGACCGACCGCACCCTCTACTTCGACTTCCTTCCACTCGAAGCGGGTATGTTCCGGGGAATCAAGACTCGCGTCCAGATCTACACCGTGCCCGGCCAGGTCTTCTACAACACCACGCGCCGGTTGGTGCTGAAGGGTGCCGATGGTGTCGTCTTTGTGGCCGACTCCCAACCGACCATGTTGGACGTCAATCAGGAAAGCCTCGCCAACCTCCGAGAGAATCTCTTGGCTCACGACCTGCGCATCGAAGAGATCCCGATGGTGATGCAATACAACAAGCGTGATCTCCCCGACGTCATGAGCGTCGAGGAGATGAACGACAAGGTCAACACGCTCAACGTCCCCTTTTACGAAACGGTAGCTTCCGAGGGGATAGGAGTCGAAGAAACGCTGAAGGCGATCAGTAGTCTGGTCTTGAGATCGGTGATGGAGAAATATGCTGCGAAACCTGGAAAGGCTCTGCCAGCGCCACAGCCGGCTGCTTCGGTTACGGTCGGTGGGGGAGGATTTTCGGCAGATAGTCGATGGCGGGCCAAGGAATCGACCGACCCCTTTGCAACCGAGGGAGGCAGTTCGGAGAACGCCGAAGCCGATTTGAGCTCGCGTGCCGTGGACCCGTTTACCGGCGAGCAAAAGAGCGAGCGGTCGGGAGATCTTCGGCGGAAGGCGATCACTCAGCCCTCGACCCACGAGGCGCAGGGCGAGTCACCGGGAAAGGCTTTCGAAGAGCTCGACATCGAGGCAATGCTCGAAGGAGCACTATCCGGTGAGCAAGATGCGGCACCCCAATCCAAGAAGACTTCTTAGGGGGGGCGTGGAAGCGCAGGCAAGATCTGAATCGACTGCAGGAAACGGTGCCCGGGGAAGACCGTGAGCTCGACATGTTGGTGGACGGGCTCGGCACCGCCGCCGCGGCCTCGCCCAGGGATGCCATCACGGCCCCCGGTGGCGCCAGTGGTCCCGACGTCGGTTTTCTAGAGTTGGATCTGGAGGGGCAACCCTTCGTGGACTTGTCCGAACCTGGGTCGAGCGCCTCTGCGGTCGAGCTCCGGATCGAGGCGAGGCCCGGTTCGAAAGGCAGGCCGCAGCGAGTCGTCGTCCCGGTTCGGCTCTCCATCGATCCCGACGCGGAAGAAGTAGAGTTCAACCTCACCCTTCATATTCGGATCGAGCGGAAACCGCCGCCTGGCTAGCCCGAGACTGGCAACTGGCTATTTTGGCGGCCAGCACGTACTAAAGACCCGCCTGGCTAGGTCCATCGTAGGCAAACACTTCGTTTGGCGGCCAGCACGATCAGAAAGCCCGCCTGGTAAAGACCCGCCTGGCTAGCCCGAGACTGGCAACTGGCTATTTGGGCGGCCAGACGTACTAAGTGGCGCCCACTGGACGCCCAGCACGATCAGCCCGCCTAACTTGATAGTGCAGCGAGATGCTTTGGGCATGCCATTACTTGCGGGGAACCTTCTTGAGTGAGTACCCATCTTGGCTGATGTAGAGCTCGAATGCCTGATTCGAGCTAGGTAGAGTGAACACGGCGCTCCCGTAAGCGGCTTCCACGAACGGGAGCTCCTGCCCGTACTCGTGTAGCCACAACCAAAGCTTGTCGGTGCCCCCGTTGAGGTGGTAATCGGAGTCCGAATCCGCGCCGTGGTCGGGACTTCGTGCATGGCTCGAAATGCGAGTCACTTTTTGGCTGGTGTGAATGCCGAGGAGAGAAAGCCTAGGATCCCACTTCAAGATATCGCCACCCACTTCCCACATGTCTCCTTTCAGGAGATAGTGAGTGGGCTCCCCATCTTGTCTGTCTTCGTGCGGGGTGTAGCGCAACAGCATCTGGTAGTCAGGATTGTCGGTGATCCGTTCGCATTCGATGCGAGCCACGAGCGTATGATCGGTGAATACGCCGTAGGTTCTGAGCGAGGTAGACAAGAAAGCTGCTGCAGCCGCTAGGGCGATGAAGGTAACAGAGAGGACGAGGGCAAAGAGGCTGCGCAGTGGTCGGAGACTGGCAACAGTTCGGTTTTTCGCGAAATCCAGCAGCCAGCTTAGAAGCAGAGCCAGAAAACCGAGCCCAACCACCGCGAGCACCATCGCCAGTAGGACCAGCCTTCCGCCCAGAGGCGACAAGAGCTCATCCAAGTTCATGGCAGAACATTCTAACGCAGATCGCCTGTGGCGTCGGTGTGGTTGATCGCCAAGAACCTGGCGATATACTTGAGTCCGAGGCATAGATCAACCGACACATCGAGTGGCAAGTTGGCAAAGCAGGGAGTGCTTATTGTAGATGACGAGTCGGGCTCACGCCGCGGCTTGGCCGAGCTCGTGGCGAGTTGGGGCTATGCGGCGGAGACTGCCGCCGACGGGGCAGAGGCACTCGAGAAGGTCGCAAGCTTCCGCCCTCAAGTCGTGATTGTGGATCTCGTCATGCCGCGCATGGATGGAATGGAGCTTCTCCGTGCGCTCTCCGGGAGTCTCGGCTATTTGTCTTTTGGGTCTACGCGGATTCGTGTGGGTTGAAGACGGCATTTCTGGGTAATGGCGGAAGGAATGCCGCCACGATCTTCAGCTTGAGATATTCCTCGTCGCGATAGCCGTAGGCGCGTCGTTGCAGCACACGGATTTTGTTGTTGACCCCTTCAACTAGGAGGCGCAGACGTTCCATCTCGGCCACCGCCTTGTCCGGCATATCCCGGCACAGCTTGCCCACATGCGTCGCAAAACGCCAGGTGTAGCGCGAGTTGTTCGCCAGCCAGTCCAGGTGTTCTACATGCAAACCGCCGCACCCAGGACAGTTGACGCGCCAACGCTCGTATTCCAGAGAGATCCGCCAGCCTGCCAACGACAGGTCGCGGACCCGGCACACTTGCTTGTCATAGCGCCCCCGGCACCGTTGCCCACAGTAAGAGCAAACAGCTGTTTTTTTCGCCTCTTGAGCTGGATGACGCGGGCGTATCGGTCATCGAATACACCCTTCAATCCGGCACCAGCCACGAAACCTGGCAGCGTAAACAGCGAGCGGATCGACTGGGAATTTTTCACTCGGTTAGCCTATCCGAAAAATGGACCATTTTTCAGCACCTGATGAAGTCTGGATACCTTTTCCACACAATGAGTTACACTGTTTTCCGTCAGGACTTACCCACACGAATCCGCGTAGACCCTGTCTTTTGTCATGCTCACCGCAAAGGGCACCATCGCCAGTGCAGTCGAGGCGATGAAGCAGGGCGCCTTCGACTATCTGACGAAACCGATCGATACCGGGCGGCTGAAGGCGGTGCTCGAAAGAGCCACCGGACGATCGGTGATATTGGCGGAGCTCGAGCGCTATCAAAGTGCACTCGAATCGACGGGTCGTTTCGGAAAGATGGTAAGGAAGAGTGCCCCGATGCGCCGGCTCTACGACCAGCTCATGCAGGCGGGCCCGTCGTCCGCTTCGGTACTGTTGGTGGGCGAGTCCGGTACCGGCAAGGAGCTCGTGGCGCGAACTCTTCACGAGCTTTCGCCCCGCAACAAAGGGCCGTTCGTCGCGATCAATTGTTCGGCTATTCCCGAAGCCCTTCTCGAAAGTGAAATATTCGGACACGAGAAGGGTGCCTTCACGGGCGCGGAGGAACGCCGGGAGGGCTGTTTCGAGCTCGCCCATAACGGCACTCTCTTCTTGGACGAGGTCGTGGAGATGGCTCCCGCAACACAGGTGAAGCTGTTGCGAGTGCTCGAGGAACTAGCATTTCGACGTTTGGGGGGTAAGGAGGAGATCCAGGTCGATGTAAGGGTGCTCGCGGCGACAAACCGGAATCCCGAATCGGCGTTGAAAGAGGGGAAGCTCCGAGAAGATCTCTACTATCGCCTCAACGTCTTTCGACTGTATCTGCCGCCCCTACGCGAGCGGCTGGATGATGTTCCACTTCTCGTCGACCATTTCATACGAGAGTTTGGCGAGTTAAACGGCAAACCACTTGCCGGAGCGGAGTCCCAAGCGATCCGTGCGCTTGGCACCTACCATTGGCCGGGGAATGTACGAGAGTTGCGTAACGTGATCGAAAGAGCCGTCATTGTCGCATCCGATCAACAGATCGGTCTGCAAGAACTTCCCCCCTTCGTGACGCGTGGTCCAAAGGCGGAGACGGCAGCACCCGATTCCTCGGATGAATTGGCTCTGCGCGTGGGAACGACGGTAGAACAGGCGGAGCGAAATTTGATCTTGAAAACGCTCGAGGCTACCGGCCACAACAAGACCAGGGCGGCAGAGATCCTGGGCATTAGCTTGAAAACGCTTCACAACAAGCTCAAGAAGTATCGCCAGCCCTAACATCCGGAGGAGTACCAGTGGGTTTCCGAGGTAAGCAGATCGCGACTCTGACGCTGGTTGCGGGAGCGGTCGCTTTGGCTACCAGCTTGATGAACGCTGCCTCCCTGGCGAGGCTGGGGGTGGCCGAGATCCAGAGTCGCGCCGAGCTTCTTGCCCAAACTCTCTATCATCAGGCCTCACGTGTCATACGGGAGCATGGAGAAGAAGACATCCGCGTCGCTTTGCGCTCCGATGCCGCTTTGAGAAACGAGGCCGAGGCGATCGTGGGTTACTCGGCTACGACGCTCTACGTTGCCATAGCCGACGAGCTCGGAGTGGCGATTCTCCATAGCGATCCTCGACAAGAGGGAACGTTCCTGGTGAGCGCCGATTCTTTGTCGGAGTTCTCATCCCGCAGTTCTTTTTCTCAGCTCTGGGCTCTTAGCCGAGGACACCAGGTTTTGGGGGTCGAGCTTCCCTTCTTGGTGAACGGAGAACCCTTCGGTTCGATTCGAGTTGCGGACAGTACTTTGTTTCTAAAAGAGGAGCTCTTCGGTGCCATCGCGACGAACGCCGCGATGGCGGCGGGGGTGGTCCTCGCTTCCTTCCTCGCGTCCTTCTATCTTGCGAATCGCCTATTGGCCCCGATCGAGATGCTGCGGCGAGAGCTGGCGCGTATCGACACTGGCGGCGGTGAGCCGCCCCTCGACCTTCGTAACGAGGAAGACGTGAGCCGCGTCGCGGAGTTTTTTGCTTCCATGAGCCGGCGCCTGGCGGACGATCGGCTCCTTCGAGAGTTTGGTGAAGCCTGGATGGAAACAATGGTGAGTGGCTTAGCCGACGCGGTGATGGTCGTCAGTCGCGAGAGGAGAATCCTTTCCCTCAACCGACCCGCCGGTGAGCTGTTGGGGCGCGCTCACACCGAGCTCCAGGGTGAACCGCTTTCCGAGGTTCTCCCGAAGGAACATCCGTTGCAAACGATCGTAGAGGATGCCTTCTCGAGGAACGAAGCGGTCGGTCCACGTAGCGTTCGCCTCGAGGTCGACGGCGTCGAGGTGTCGCACACTTTGACTGCGCAACCGTTGGGCGAGGCCGACGTTTTCGGCGTGATGGTGAGCGCACGAGACATGGAAAAACTCTCGCGTTTGGGTTCTCATCTGTCGTACTCTCAAAAGCTGGCCGCATTGGGACGTCTCAGATCCGGTGTAGCCCACGAGATCAAGAACCCGCTCAACGCGATGGTGATTCACGTGGCGTTGCTTCGCCAAAAACTAAAGAAGGCGGGCCCCGAGGCCAGAGGTTACCTCGATGTTTTGGAGGAAGAGATCAGGCGACTGGACGGAGTCATTCAGGGGTTCTTGAAATTCACTCGACCGGAGGAGCTTCAGCTCGAAGCGGTCACGGTCGAAGAAATTCTCGGCGAGGCATCTCGCTTGTTGGTTGGAGAGGCAGACAGGAAGGGGATCCATCTAGAAACGCAAATCGCGGCCAGTCTGCCCCCTGTTTACGGAGACCGCGAGCTCCTCCAGCAAGCCTTCTTGAACTTGATGATCAACGCCTGCGAAGCAATGCCCGACGGCGGAGAAATTAGCTTCACGGCGAGCCGTCCCGCCGAGGGTCAAGTCGAATTAGACATCGAGGACTCTGGCGTCGGCATCGAGCCCGACGAGATTCCAAAGATCTTCGACCTCTACTACACGACGAAGAGCAGGGGTAGTGGCATCGGTCTGTCCATGGTCTATCCCATCGTGCAGCTTCATGACGGAGAAGTGCAGGTGAGCTCCACGCCTGGACGGGGGACCCGTTTCACAGTTACCCTGCCAGAGGCACTAAGCGGATGACGAGGGTGAGAAATTCTGTAGGTAGGCATGTCGCTATGGGTTTCGCTCTTTTGGCCGGACTCGGACTCGCGACCAGATGCGGCAAAAGAGTGAAGGCGGAGTTCGATCGTCCCCCTGCCTCGGCTTCGGTCCCTGAGACTACGCCCGACGTCACCGAGGAGGAGCCGGAAGTCCAAACTACTGCTATCGAAGAAAACGTGGTTGCAGCGGAAGCGACTTCCCCGGTCGAAGAGCCTCCCCCGCCACCTCGAGTTCGACCCCGGCCCGCTTCTCCACCCGACCGCGCTCCCCCGCCTTCATCGAAACCACAACTGCCGACCGATCAGCCGGACTCGGAAGAACAAGCCACGATTTCCAGAAAGCTCGGTCGCACCGCGGATCTCTTTTCGGTTCTTCGCAACCGTCCGCTCACCGTTCGGCAGCGGGAGCAAGTCGAAGCGGCACAAGCCTTCGTGGCGCAGGCTCGGGCGGCGCTCGAAGAAGGAGACGTGGTGAGAGCGAACGTGCTCGGCGACAAGGGATTCCTACTAGCCGAGGACGTCGAACGAGCCAGCCGCTAAGCCCTGCTCTGTAATAATCATTCTCGGAAACCTATCCCGTACATCCTGTTATCCTGTCTAGTCTTTTCTTTCTTTAACTGGGTAGTTTTTACATTCGAAATTCTACATCTTCGTCACCGTGTTTTCATGACCTGCGGTTTCCCAGGAAAATAGCGTCACCGGATCTCTGGCATAGACCTTGCTCCTCTCTCCGAGCAAAGCACGAGCAACCGACGGAACAGGGAACGATTGAGGATGAAACGCATTCTGATCCTAGAGGACAACCGTCGAATTCGAGAGGGGTTGTTGACCTTCATCGAAACGGCGGGCTACCAATGTGCGGGCGCGGTCGACTCCGCCGCCGCTGCTGAGTTGCTTAGAAGCGAGCCTTTCGACCTTCTCATCACCGACCTCGATCTTCCCGGAGGAACGGGTTTGGACTTGGTACGTCAGGCGAAAGCACTCTGTCCATCCATTCTAGTGACGGCGTACGGGTGTAGCGAGGGTCGGGGGCAAGCGCAGGAGCTAGAGGTCGCCGGCTATTTCGAAAAACCCTACGATCCGGCTGCGCTCATTTTGCTGGTGCGCTCGTCAATAGGTAGCGGCGGCAACAGTAAAACGCTTAGCGCCCGTTCGACTCGATCCGGTTAATCACGTCCCGGCTACCGGCGACACGCTGCGCCAAGAGCTCCGCTAACTCCCGCTCCGCATTGGTCTCGACTCGACCCTGCAAGATGATGCTGCCGTCCGCCGCGCTGGCACGAAGATCGTACTTCTCTAGGTTTTCGCTATCGGCGAGCGCCTCGGTGATCTCGTCGGCCAATTCTTCGATACTACCGTCTAGCAGGAGCTCGTTTTCGACTCTATCAGCCCCGGTCACCACCGAAGCGCGACGAGAAGCGATCTCCGATTGCTCCGGCGTTTCGACAGTCCCCTTCAAGTAAACGGTGCCGTCACGCGCTCTCACCATGATGTCCAACCCCTTTAGTTCCTTGTGTAGAGTGATCGAAGCTTTCACCTTGGCGGCCAAGGAGACATCATCGAGCCGCTGACCCAAACTACGGCGGTTCGCGACCTCGTCATCGGTAAGCTCAGGGGTAAGCTCAGGGGTAAGCTCGTGATTGACGGCCATGAGATTCTCGATCCGCTCGATCCCCACCACACTCGCGGCGATGTCCCCCGCTTCTTCTTTTTCGGCATCGCTCGCGACTTGACCACTCAATGTAACGACTCCCTTTCGGGAGCGAACCGAGATGGGGCGCTCCGCCAAGTCGCGATGAAGTGCGAAGGCCGCCTTCACCGAGGCCAAGTTCGCCGCATCATCGAGGCTGCCGCCGATGATAGGCAGCTCCTGGTTCTCGTAATAGCGGTAGGCTCCCCATAAGACGAGGAAGAGAAGGACCAAGTATAAAAGACCTCTAAACACGTTCGCCTCCGATTCGATGTCCTGTCCTTCAGGTGAGTACCAAGCCCGCCTGCGGCATGCAAGCGCGACCTGGAGGGTCTCGCGCCAGGTCTGCCGGGCGTGCCGGGCGTGGAAGATCGCGTGTGTTATAATCCGCGGCGCTTTATCTTTTGGAGATTGTCCGGAAAAGGAAGCCTGCGGTTGTCTCTCTCCACTCTAGCCTTCATAGCGTTACTCCAGACTGCTCCGACGGACACCGGGACCTACCACTACGCGAAGGGCATGGAGTTATGGAGAGCCGGCAAGCCCGCCGAAGGGCTCAGGCATTTGATGAGCGCTTCTTTGGATCCGGAGCTGTCCTTCTACGCGACGCGGCAAGCTTCTCTCATGGGAGAGTTCGCCCTCCGGGTGCTCTATGTGGGGTTGTGGCACGAGCAGCTGGAGATCCAAAGGCAGAGCGCCATCATCCTTGGTTGGATCGGAGATCGAGAGGCGGTGGAGCCTCTGCTCTACCGCCTGGGTTTTCCCGATGCCCCACTGGAAGTGGAGTATGCGCTTCGAAAGATCGGTGGGGTGACGACGCACGAGCTCCTCGGATTTCTGGAACGGGCGATGCTCACCAACTCTGCTTTGCTCGACCGCCAGGTCGCCGGGTTCGTGAGGCTCAGCCGGGCGTTTGCCGCTCCGGTGGATCCGGTGCCGGTTTTGGCCCTCGTCGAGAAGATAGAGGAGACCGATGCCGAAGAGCTCGAAGAGCAGCCGCACGGGCATCTAGCGAATGCTCGACTGTCGCTGTTACTCTTCCTCGCAGAGCGGGGAGTCAGTAAAGCCGCCGAACCCCTCGCGAGGTCCATCGACACCGGTGCGGAAGACGCCAATCTGATTCTTGCCGAGGCCCTGATCGAGCTGGGCCCCGTTTCCCTTCCGGCCTTGGAGCAGGTCTTCCACAATCCGCCCGAAGAATCGTTGCGCACGTTGCTGGCCGTCACGCATTACTTCGCCTCGGGCGCCTTGGAGACATCGATGACCGGTATGGTTTC
Organism: Candidatus Marinacidobacterales bacterium; assembly: GCA_965222425.1. Lineage (GTDB taxonomy): Bacteria > Acidobacteriota > Vicinamibacteria > Marinacidobacterales > DATDRI01 > CBDCNP01. Next base: position 14,843 of record CBDCTW010000009.1, on the reverse strand, counting down.
CTTCGTTCTGAACGAGCTCGCATCGGCTCCCGAATTGGCTGTCGAGACCGCGGCCCTCGTGGCGCGTTTGTCAGGGGCACCGAATCCTTTGCTCTTGTGGTTCGAACATCACCCCAATCCGGGAGTCAGAAAGGCCCTGGCGCCGATAGATCTGGATGCCGAGAAGATCCGCTCCCGTCCCGAGCTCCGGTCCTTCTTTCTCGAAAGGACTCGGGATTCCGATCCCAAGGTCGCAACCGAGCACCTGCAGGTTCTGTCGGCTTACCTCCCCGATCCGGAGGTCGAGTCTCGCCTCGAAGCGATACTCGCGTCGACTCTCGGCCCACTCCTGCTGCGCGAGCAAGCCCTCGAGGTCGTGACGCGTCACGGTCCCACTCGATTGTTGGTGGGGGTGCTGCAGTCTCCGGACGATCCGATGCGCCTTCGCGCTGTCGAGCTTGCCGGCGAGCGACCCGAGCCGTCCGTTGTTCAAGCCGTGCTCTCCATCGTTCAGGAGCCTCAGCCGAGCGCGACCAAGCGGGCGGCGATGGCGGTAGCGGCCGAGGACTGGAAACGTCTGGAAGCGAGTGCACCCTTATTAGACCTACTCCGCTCCAGAGATACTCTTTGGCTCGAGGCGTCCCGGGGACTCGCGGCGCTCGGAGTGGTGGAGGCGGTAGATCCGTTCCTCGCAATGCTGGAGCGCGGGGCGGCGATCGATCCCGAAGAAGCGAGCGCACTCTATTTCGCCTTTACCGGCATTCCCGCGCGCTTTGCTCGAAGCGACTCGGGCGACGTTGTTTTCCAACGCCTTTCCTTGAAGTGGCGGCCACCGCCGGGCCAGGTGCTCCTCGTTCTCACCGAAAAGAGCGACTACCTGGGTTGGGTCAAAGTGGAGGAGCGCTGGGAGGAGGACCGGGTCTTCCGCCTCGATGAAGGAGCCGGCGAGCTTGTCCTCTATGAACGCGGGCTCTTCGACAGAGTCGAGCAGGGCGCGGGAATCTTGCTTCTGGAGGAGACCGTCCGTCAGACAGTCCTCAATCCCTTGGAGTTATCCGAGACGAGAACGCAAAAGGCCCGAGCGCTAGATGCACTTCCAGAGTTCCCCTTCGCCGGGTTCGAAGATGGCAAACTCCGGTTGCTTCACCGAGGCGAGTGGGTTAGCGTTGGCCTAGGTAAAGATCTCCGCGACGTGGGACGCGATCCAAAATGGGGGCGGTCGGCCTTGGTGCCTCTGCGTTTGTTCGATCGAGAACGCATCCGTTGGTCCGAGGATCCCCCTCCTTCGGGCTGGCTTTTGAACGATCCGCAACCCGCTTACTAATGAGGAAGGAGGACGGGCATGAATTCTCTAAACCGGAGAAGTTTCTTGCGTGCGGCGGGAGCATCGGGTGCCGGCAGTCTTTTTTCGCGATCGGCCGAAGCAGCGGGGTTTCCCAGGGGGGGGCGGGTCCGTCTCGCCCCGTCGTCATTTCGAGTCCGAACGGACTGCCGGCCACCGAGCGAGCGATGGCCATGATCCAGGACGGGTCCGATCCGCTGGACGCCGTCGTAGCCGGGGTGAACATCGTCGAAGAAAATCCTGACGATCACTCGGTGGGCTATGGAGGTCTCCCGAACGAGGATGGCGTCGTCGAGCTCGACTCTTGCTTGATGCACGGCCCCACGAATCGTGGGGGGGCGGTTGCTTCACTTCGCGGGATCAAGACGCCGTCGAAAGTGGCCAAGCTCGTCATGGAGCGAACCGACTACGTGCTCTTGGTTGGGGAAGGTGCGCTCCGCTTTGCGAAGGCACATGGGTTCGAGGAGGTCAATCTCTTGACCGACGAAGCCCGAGAGATCTGGCTCAAGTGGAAGGAAAACCTCTCCGAGAGAGACGACTGGCTTCCTCCCAAGGAACTTGCCAAGGAACTTGCCAAGGAACTTGCCAAGGAACTTGCCAAGGAACTTGCCAAGGAACAACCGATTCGGCGGTGGCGAGGCGGCTCACCGGGACCATCAACTGCAACGCCGTCGACACAAACGGCAATATCGCTGGTGTTACGACCACCAGCGGCCTGGCATACAAGATTCCCGGTCGGGTGGGAGACTCTCCAATAATCGGTGCGGGCCTCTATGTCGACAACGAAGTCGGCGCCTGTGGCTCCACCGGCCGCGGGGCAGCCAATCTCCTCAACCTTTCGAGCTTCCTGATCGTCGAGAACATGAGGAACGGGATGGACCCCGAGGAGGCTGGTCTCGCCACGCTCAAGCGGATCGCCGAGAAGACCGAACCTCGACTCCGTGACGGCAAGGGCCGGCCGGCGTACCAGCTGAGCTTCTACGTGCTCAACAAGCGGGGCGAGTACGGCGGTGTCGCGATGTGGAGTGGCGAGCGGCAATATACGGTTCACGACGGCGTGAAGAACCAGTCCAAAAGCTTCGCCTATCTGTACAAAAGCGAAGCCTGAGCCATTCCCCTCACCCAGGCCCTTTCCCAGGGGGAGAGGGATTAAGGGAAGAGGAAACCATCTTCAGGGCGGTCGTTTGGTAGCCCTTAGTCTATCCTCTATAATCGGACCATATGGACAATACGAAGGGACTAAAGACACTAGGGGATCTGAAATCGAATGGTTTTACAGAGGAGAGACTAGCCGGCCGCAGCGTTCGTGACGAGATCCGAGAGAACGTCGTTCGCGCGCTGGCAGCGGGTGAGGAGCTCTTTCCAGGCATCGTCGGGTATGAAGAAACCGTCCTTCCCCAGTTGGTCAACGCGCTTCTCTCTAAACATCACTTCATTGTGCTCGGGCTCCGGGGCCAGGCCAAGAGCCGTATCCTCCGCAGCCTCACCCGTTTTCTCGACCCGGAGCTCCCGGCGGTAGAAGGTTGTGAGATCCATGACAACCCCTACGTGCCTCTATGCCGGGCTTGCCGGCACAAGATCGACGAAATGGGCGATCAAACTCCCATTCGCTGGCTCTCGCGAGAGGATCGCTACGTCGAGAAATTGGCGACCCCCGATGTAACGATCGCAGACATCCTCGGCGATCTGGATCCGATCCGCGCCGCGCGCGCAGGGCTCGATCTTTCCGACGAGCTGACGATCCACTACGGTCTTTTGCCCCGTGCGCATCGAGGCATCTTCGCCATCAACGAGCTTCCCGACCTAGCGGGAAAGATTCAGGTCGGTTTGTTCAACGTCCTCCAAGAGGGAGATGTTCAGATCAAAGGCTATCCGATCCGCCTGCCGTTGGACGTCCTGATGGTGTTTACCGCGAACCCCGAGGACTACACGGCCCGCGGAAAGATTGTGACTCCTCTGAAGGACCGTCTGGGCTCGGAAATTCGCACACACTACCCTACCACGCTCGAGCAGGGCGTATCCATCACTCGTGAGGAGGCGTGGACGGAACGGCACGAAGAGAGCAAGGTATTCGTGCCTTACTATCTCCGCGAGGTCGTAGAGGAAGTCGCCATTCAGGCCAGGACGGACAGGCGTGTGGACCAGCGCTCGGGAGTAAGCCAGCGGCTACCGATCACTTTGTTGGAGAATGTCGTCTCTAACGCCGAGCGGCGAGCGATTCTGCACCAAGAAAAGCAGATCGTTCCCCGTGTCTCGGATGTGTACGCATCGCTGCACGCCATCACCGGAAAACTCGAGCTCGACTATGAAGGTGAGCTCAAAGGTGCGGAGGTAGTGGCACGGGACCTAGTTCGTAACGCGATCGGCCAGACTTTCCGAAAGTACTTGGGTGGCGAGGATCTAAACCAGATCATCGAGTGGTTCGAGAAGGGCGGCTACTTGAAGCTCCCCGATACCACGCCCGCTAAGGAGGCCCTGGCGAGCCTGGAAAAAATTCAAGGACTATCGAAGAACGTTAGTTTGCTCGGCGTCAGGAAGAAAGACCCCCCCGCGGTGGTCGTGGCGGCGGCGGAGTTCGTTCTCGAAGGACTCGCGGGCATGAAGAAGATCAGCCGCAGCGAGGAACGGCGTTTCTCTCGTACCGAGAGGCAACACCCGGAAATCGGCATGGAGCCTATTGACACCGCGAAGCGACACTTGAACTGAGGTAAGGGGACTTTGTCGATTACCAAGTACTCCCGGTTCCGCCCAGAGACCCTAGGAGATCTATCACTAGAGGATCTGCTGCAGCAGCTATCCGACTACTTCTTGCGCAGTGGGTTCCAGGACGCCGACGGATTTTATCAGCTCGGTGATCAATCGATGGCCGAGCTTCAGGAAGCCATCCTACAAGCCCTACTGGAGCAGGGAGCCCTCTCCCAAGCAGACGTAGAGCGGATGTTTTCGGAAGCAGAAAACTTCAAAGACTCGGAGCTGGCCCGGCTTCTCAACGAGCTCATCGACCGGATGCAGGAAGAGGGATACATCCGGGTGGGGCCTGCCAACTTCGAGACCGCGCTCGGGAGCATGGAAACCTCGGAGCCGGGTCGAGTGAAACCGCCGCGCGGTAGCGTCAAGTTCGAGCTCACCGACAAGACCGTGGACTTCTTGGGTTTCAAGACGCTGAAGGATCTGCTGGCGGGTCTCGGCAAGGCCAGCTTCGGACAGCATGAAACGAAAGAGTTGGCGACCGGCGTGGAGGTAACAGGAAGCTCCAAACGGTACGAGTTCGGTGACACGCTCAACTTGGACGTTTCGCAGACGCTTCTCTCTGCGGTCCAGCGGAACGGCTTGGGTGTGCCCATCGAGCTTACCGATTCCGATCTACATGTTCACCAGTCGGAATACCGGAGCTCTTGTGCCACCGTGGTGATGCTCGATTGTAGCCACAGCATGATCCTCTATGGAGAGGATCGATTCACACCTGCCAAAAAGGTGGCTTTAGCCCTCTCCCATCTCATCCGCACTCAGTACCCGGGCGACAGCCTTCATCTCGTGCTCTTTCATGACAGCGCCGAGGAAGTGCCGTTATCGCAACTCGCCCGAGTCCGGGTCGGACCGTTCTATACCAATACCTGTGAGGGATTGAAGCTGGCGCAACGAATCCTGACTCGTGAACGCAAAGACATGCGTCAGATAGTCATGATTACCGATGGGAAACCATCCGCACTCACGTTGGAGGACGGGCGCATCTACAAGAATCCCTTCGGACTAGATCCCCTGATCGTCGACCATACCTTCAAGGAAGTCGTAGCCTGCCGGCGCTCCGGCATCCTCATCAATACCTTCATGCTGGCACGTGATTACTCGCTGGTGAACTTCGTGAAGAAAGTGACGGAGAACGTCCGAGGTAAGGCTTACTTTACGACACCCGCATCCCTCGGCCGTTACGTCCTCATGGACTACGTCAACAAGAAGACCCGTATACTTCACTGAACCACTGGCACTGGGCCACCCGGCCTGTACGACCTGTGGCTCAGCTTGGCGCAAGACGTCCTTGCCAACCCCTTGAGAAAGCGTTATAGTGTTGTATCTGTTAAAAATAACAATTGAAGCTTATCGCTCGAGGAATTTTTCCGCCTCGGACATGATCGTATGGCGCGCGGCTCAGAAGAAGGAGAGTGATGGCGGAGGGGTGGGATGGTGCTGAGCGCAGGAAATATCCGGGGATACCTCCACCCCTTACCGCGTCGGAATCGAGTTCCGGAGCTTAGACGAAAAGCAGCAAAGAATCCTGACCCGTTTCGTCGAGAGCAAGCTTATCTAAGGTTGGCTTCCTTCCTTTATTCCTCTCCGCCGATCACGTCCATCAACGTCTCCGGTGCTTGTATACAAACCACTGCCGGTGTGATTGACGAGCTGCGTCAGGAGTCTTAGGATATGGCCGCGGTAGCCGCATCCGGAGGTGCAGTGGAAGAGCTAGAAAGATGGGTCGAGGAAACGGCGCGCGTCACCGGTCCCAAACGGGTCCAGTGGTGCGACGGTTCAGAGGAAGAAAACCATCGACTCATCGAAGAAATGCTGGATGAGGGAACGCTCCGCGAGCTGAACCCCGAACGCTGGCCGCAATGCTATCTTCATAGATCCAACTCCAACGACGTAGCCCGAACCGAGCACCTTACCTTCATCTGCAGCGAGGATCAGAATCGGGCTGGCCCCACCAACAATTGGATGGCCCCTGCGGAGGCGCGGAAGAAAGTAGGTGCGCTCTTCGATGGAGCGATGAAAAATCGCACCATGTACGTCGTGCCGTACCTTATGGGGCCTCCTGGGTCGCCGTTTACTAAAGTTGGAGTCGAGCTCACCGACAGCGCGTACGTCGTCGCGAATATGCGGATCATGACGAGGATGGGAAGGGTGGCCCTAGATCAATACCGCCAAAGCGGCGAGTTCGCACCAGGCCTCCATTCTCTGGGAGACCTTTCGCCCGAGCGGCGGTTCATCTGCCACTTTCCCGAGGAGAAGCTCATCTGGAGCATCGGTTCGGGCTATGGGGGAAACGCGCTTCTAGGCAAGAAGTGTTTCGCGCTGCGGATCGCGAGTGCCATGGCCCATGAAGAAGGTTGGTTGGCCGAGCATATGTTGATCTTGGAGCTCGAGCAACCGGGCGGCAAGATCGACTACATCGCGGCCGCTTTCCCGAGTCAATGTGGAAAAACCAACCTTGCCATGTTGGTCAGCCCGCTCGAGGACTTGGGGTACAAGGTGCGCACCGTCGGTGACGACATCGCGTGGCTGAGGATCGGTGAAGACGGGCGCTTGTGGGCGGTGAACCCGGAGGCGGGCTTCTTCGGTGTGGCTCCGGGTACCAACGACCAGACCAACCCCAATGCGATGAAAGCCATCCAGCAGAACACGATCTTCACCAACGTTGCTCTGACCGATGACGCCCAGCCTTGGTGGGAGGGTAAAGATCCTACCCCGCCCCCGGGGCTCCGCGACTGGCAAAACCAGCCGTACAATAGATCCGGAAAAGCAGCCCACCCGAACTCGCGCTACACCGTTCCTGCTCGCCAGTGCCCGAGCATCTCACCACACTGGCAAGACGCGCAAGGCGTCCCCATTTCTGCGTTTATCTTCGGGGGCCGTCGGGCACACCTTGCGCCTCTCGTCTACCAGTCCTACAGCTGGCAGCATGGAGTTTTCGTTGCCGCCGCGATGGGCTCGGAGACCACCGCCGCGGCCACCAGGGAAGTCGGAGTCGTGCGGCGCGATCCAATGGCAATGCTGCCTTTTTGCGGATACAACATGGCCGACTATTGGGGCCACTGGCTTGCCATGGGCGAGCGAGCCACGAGACCGCCGAGCATTTTCTACGTCAACTGGTTCAGAACGGATGCGGACGGTCGCTTTCTGTGGCCGGGGTTCGGGGACAATCTCCGGGTGCTGCTCTGGATTCTCGAACGAACGGCGGGAAAGGGGAAAGCGGAAGAAACTCCCATCGGCTGGCTGCCGACCCCCGACGCTGTCAACTTGGAGGGTTTGGACCTCTCTCCTCAAACGATGAAGGAGCTGCTATGCCTAGACAACGAGGGCTGGAGGAAAGAGGTTGCAGGTATAGGATCCTTCTTCGAAAAGTTTGGAGATTCCTTGCCCCGAGAGCTGGAAGAGGAGTTGGAGAGTTTGGGGAAGCGGTTGGGTTAGGGCCCGCCTTCGCTAAGCTTCGGCGGACAGCCTTCGCTCACAACGCTTGGCTTGCCAGCCGTAGCTCGCCTCTGTGGTTCAATACTTGGGCGAGCGAAGGATGGTGGAGCTGACGGGGATCGAACCCGTGACCTCGTGAATGCCATTCACGCGCGCTCCCAACTGCGCTACAGCCCCACAGAATAAAGTTAATCGTAGCCAATGGAACGATCTAAGTCAAGGAAACGAAATGGTTTGGAAGTCAGCTAGAAATGAAAAGGTGGCAGAGCGAGGGATTAGTTAGGAGGGAAAAACTAACGGTGAGTTTTGGATGATTTTCGATCGTCTTTTAAGAACGATCTGTGGTCCCAGTCTCCATTTTATTTAAGGTGTGGCCCCTCGCCCCACCAAATCCATTTTAGACACGGCCTCGTGCTTCGCGCAAATAAACCTCGATCCTTATCCGCTTTGTCCCATAAGCCAAACTGATATAATGGCTTACACTTGGCCCTCGACGAGGGGCGACAAGGGAAGTGACTGGGGTCTGGTGGCCTCCACGGACTTCAAATCCGATGGTTCTGGGCTAATCCTCGGGACGGTGGGTTCGATTCCCACGCACTTCCGCCACGCCGCAAGCGGCCAAGTAATCCAACAGCTTAAAGGGATTCTCCTTTCGGGCTATGTAGTCAATGGAAAGCAGAGCATAGTCCGTGCAGAGTCGTCCTTTCGGCATCTGGAAAGGCACTTAGGTAATCTCGGCGCGGTAGAACCGCTCGCCATCGCGCGATACATTCAAACGCGACTCAAAGAAGGCGCGGCGAGAGCTACCGTAAATCGAGAGCTTGCGGCACTTGAGCGGGCATACAACCTCGCGGTCAGGCAGGGCGTGTTAGCTTCGAGGCCCTACATACCGCAGCTTCGAGAGAACAATGTCCGGAAGGGATTCCTCAGTGCAGAAAAACTGCACCGGTTGTTTGTTAGAGTGCCTTCCGGAATACCTCCGGCCTTTGGTCCGCGTGGCCTATATCACCGGCTGGCGGCAGACGGAGCTACTCACGCGCCGATGGGAACACGTGGAGGAAGGCTGGCTGCGTATCAACGCGGGCGAGACCAAGAACGGCGAGGGCCGACAGTTCCCGCTGACGACCGAGCTGCGAGAGTTGCTTGAGACTCAAAGAGCCTTAGCCCCTGATTGCCCCTGGGTGTTTCATCGTCGAGGCCATCGCATTTTGAGCTTCAAGGATTCCTGGCGAGCGGCGACGAAGGCGGCGGGTGTACCTGGCCTTCTCTTCCACGATTTGCGTCGCAGCGCGGTGAGAAACATGGAGAGGGCGGGAGTGCCGCGGCCAACCGCGAAGCTATTCACTGGACATAAGACTGATTCGGTCTACCAGCGATACACCGTCGTGGATGATGTCATGTTGAGAGAGGGAGCAGCGAAGCTGGAGGTGTTTCTCAAAACCTCCTAGTCTGGCTCTTGTCCAATCCGTCCCCGCCTCTCCTGCCGCGCCACTAGGAATGAAACCACGCGGGCAGCGAAAGCGCCAAGGCGGGCCGGGCACCTAGCAAGCACCGAATTGATACTTCGGGCAGGGATGAGCATATTCCCGCTGGACGGGCTATTTATCAAGCTCCTCCTGGACAATGTAGGCGCGCATACGATCGATTTTACCTCCGCCTACATGTTCCACCGATGCGACCCAGAATTGCACCCTCGTTCCAGGTTTCCCTCCGTCTATGGCTTTTGTGCTCCTTGTGCCTATTTCCGAGATTTCTACCAAAACCTGATCGTCATGAGCAAATATATTGTCAATATTCCACTTCAGATCTGGAAATGAATCAAGGTATCCATGTATCTCCTCTTCAAGCTCGGGGATGTCCCGCCGGATGTTGAATTTGGGGTAGCTGCGGCTCCTTGGCCGGCCTAAGAATAGGTCTGCCAATAAACCGTCTCCAGAGGGGGACAAGGAGCCACCAATGCCTAGGAAATCAAAGAAGCTGAACCGCCCCGGGTTTCCCGGAGACTCCAACTCTTGAGAGGATGGAGTCATGACAAGACGAAGCAGGTATTCACCGGAGGTAAAAGAGCGCGCAGTGCGGATGGTTTTCGACCAGCAGGCTCAGCACGAATCTCAGTGGTCAGCGATCTCATCGATTGCGTCGAAAATTGACTGTACGCGGGAAACGCTACGCACGTGGGTGCGTCGAGCAGAGCGTGATGCTGGGAAACGAGCGGGAGACTGACGACGGACGAGCGTCAGCGGCTGAAGGAGCTTGAGCGAGAGAACCGTGAGCTAAAGCGGGCGAACGAGATCCTTCGCAAGGCGTCGGCGTTTTTCGCCCAGGCGGAGCTCGACCGCCGACCGAGGTGAATGTGTTGTTCGTGGACGCGAACCGTGAGAGTTACGGGGTCGAGCCGATCTGCCGGATGCTTCCGATCGCCCCGTCGACCTATTACGAGCAGAAAGCGCGAGAGAAGGACCCAAGCCGCCTGCCAGCGAGAGCGAAGCGCGACGTCCAACTCCGCGGCGAGATTCGTCGTGTACGGCAAGAGAACTTTGACGTGTATGGCGTGCGCAAGGTCTGGCGTCAGCTGTGCCGTGAGGGCCGCGACGTGGCTCGATGCACGGTGGCCCGTCTGATGCGTGAAATGGGCCTCCAGGGCGCGGTCCGTGGACGTCGATTCAAGACGACGAAGCCGGATTCGAGCGGCGCTCGCCCGATGGACCTCGTAGAGCGCGACTTCAACGCCACACGCCCGAACGAGCTCTGGGTCTCGGACCTGACCTACGTTGCCACGTGGCGCGGCTTCGTGTACGTCGCCTTCGTCATCGACGTCTTCGCTCGACTCATCGTCGGTTGGCGAGCGACGACATCGTTGACTGCCGGCATCGCTCTCGATGCGTTGGAGCAGGCGCTGCACGAGCGCCGACTAAACCCAGAAGATCCATTGGTGCATCACAGCGATCGCGGCGTGCAGTACGTCTCGATCCGTTACACCGAGCGGCTCGCCGAGGCGGGCATTGAGCCGTCCGTCGGCAGCCGAGGCGACTCTTACGATAACGCTTTGGCTGAATCCATCATCGGCCTCTACAAGACCGAGGTGATCCGTCGACGTGGGCCCTGGCGTGGTCCTGAGGACGTCGAGTTCGCCACCCTCGAGTGGGTCCATTGGTACAACACGCAACGACTCTTGGGGCCGATCGGAAATGTCGCCCCCGTCGAGTACGAGATGAACTACTATCGGTCGCAGGAAGGCTCGCTAGAGATGGCGAGACTCAACTAAAACAGTCTCCGGAAAACCCGGGGCGGTTCAAGTCCTTCCATGGTTCGCCGATGGACCGCTCTTGGCGTCGTCACCGCGCAGAAAGAGTTCCGGCGTATCAAAGGCTATCGCCATATGGGCGCTCTCGTTCACGCGCTTAGAAGCAAACAGAAATCTCTTGACAGCGATGAGTTTGCTGCCTAAGAGTATTCACAGGTGCCGCCGCTACCCGACCAAATTCAACAGCGGCCGGGACATCCCCCTTTTCCCGGCTGCGGAGAGACCCCAGTGCCCGAGCGCGTTCTCGTTCTAGTCGGAAGCGAGCATCTTGGCAAGGATGAGCTCTCGTTTCTGGGTCGATGTGCGTCCCGCGGAGCCCGGGTGGTGGCTTGGCAACACCCTATCGTCGGACAAGATCGATTCCCGAGCCCTGACATCGCAAGGTACCTTCAGGCTTTGGGCATCGAGGCGACTCCACTGCCGGTTGCGCTGGGCGAGCCTGTCAACACGGAAGTAGAGGAAGCGGTCATCGCATGGATGAAGCGCCTCGGACGCACCCCACTCGGTCCTTCAGGCAGCTTTCGAAGCACCTTCCGGTATGGGGAACGCTCGCTCTGGTGGTGGGTGGAACTCTGGTTGTACTACGACACCGAGCTTCGGCTCCACGTGAGGGACATCGAGGCTCTCGCTCGCCTTCTGGAACACGAGACTCCGGATCGCGTGGTGGTCGTGGGAGATGTCCGGCAGCTCGCTAAAGTGGTCCGCGATCTCGCAAAGAAAAGTGAGGTTCAATCCGCCGTACGGGCACTAGGACCGAGTCGGCCTCGCCCCAGCTTCAGCTTCTTGTCGGAACTCGCCAAACTGATCGGCGCGGGCGGGACGTCGTTGCTCTGTAAGCGCTCGGCGCCCACCGAGTCGAAGGGGCTCCGTGTCCTCTGTCTGACGCACGCCTCGATGTGGCGGGAGAGGCGGGATCCAGAGACCAAAGCAACGGAAGCGGTCGAGATGTACTTCGACCAAATCATCCCGAGCCTCAGAGCGGAGGGTAACGCCTTGCGCATCGTCGGCGTGGGGCCGCCCGTACCGTTCAAGCACCGTACGTTTTCACGGAAACTTCGCGAGCTGGCGAAGCTCGACACGCGTGGTCTCCCCTACATCCCACTCGGGACCTACCTCACACCCAGAGTGGCTTTGAAAGCGGCGCAAGCTTACTTCCACTCCTGGAGGTGCCTGCGTCGTTTCGAGCGCCTGCCCGATCTCAAGAACGCTTTCTCTCATCGCGGAATCGAGCTGACGAGCGTTGGAAGCGCGGCAATGCGTGAAGCCTTCTTGCGCCTCGTGCCGTGGGCGTTGCGTTCCTTCGAGCAGGTCCGGGCTATGCTGGAGGTCGAGAGACCGAACATCATCGTCCTTTACGCCGAGTCGACCGCCCTTGGACGGGCGGTGGTGGCCGCCGCTTCCGATGCAGGTGTTCCATCCCTTGCTATTCAGCACGGCATCATGTATCCGCGCTACTACTCCCACGAGCACGCTTCTGACGAAGTAAGGGCGTCGTATGGCGGGACCGACTCTGTACCATTGCCGGATCGTACGGCCGTCTTCGGTCGCATGGCCCGAGACGTGCTGATCGAGCGGGGGCACTATCCGCCAGAAAAGATCGTCATCACCGGAAGTCCGAAGTTCGACGTTCTGCTCCGAGCCGGGCGCACTTTGAGGCGTGAGGAAGTCCGCGCACGACTGGGGCTCGACGTCACCGCGAAAATGCTCATCGTCGCATCCCGTTTTTCATCGATCGGACCCGTGTTCGGAGATCTCCTCAGGGCGGCGAAAGGGGTGCCCGGACTCTGGCTGCTGGTGAAACCTCATCAAGCGGAAGGCAGGGAGTCCTATCGGAAGATCGCGGAGCAGGAGGCCTCGTCTCGGGTCCGCGTTCTCTCCTCCTCCGCGAACCTCCTAGAGCTCATCGTGGCATCGGATGGGCTGATTACCGTGGACTCTTTTGCTTCCTCCGAAGCACTCATCCTTGGCCGGCCGGTTCTCATCGTCAACCTACCCAACAACCTCGAGATGCTCGTGGACAAAGAGCTGGCCAAAGGCGTTTACCGGGGCCAGGACATGACCACACCCATCCGCCAGCTTCTAGACCCAAACGAGCTCGCGAAACTGAAGGTGAGGCTCGGTCGGCTTCGGGATGAGTTTGCTTACGGAGCGGATGGCGGCTCGACAGAGAGAATCCTCCAGGCGGTCTATGCGGTAGCGAGTCGAAAGCGTTAACAAAGCACCCGTCGGGCGGGAACTTTCAGCTGTCCAGTAGTCGCCGAGCGACCGAGAAACAGGTGGGGCCCCGCAGCATTGAGTGATGAGCACGTGGCGAACGAGCCCTGAGGCTTCGTGTTCGCTCGGAGCTAGTGCAGTACCGCGTATGAGATCAGGCTGTCGAACTCGAAGCGTTCGATGCTCAGATTGCGAACGCCAACGGACTCCATTACCGCCGCGGTTTCCCCTGGCCAGTTAGGAGCGTTGAGCTCATCGAACACGATCACCGCGCCCCGCGGCATTCGGGGCAGGAGATTCTCGATCGCGACTTTCGTCGGCTCGTAGACGTCGAGATCCAGGTACAAGAGGCTCACGACTAGATACGGGTTCTCCTCTAGAAACTCGGGGATCGTGTTCCGGACGTCTCCTCGGACCAAGGTGCATTTGGGAATGTGGCCGAGCGAGCGTTCTGATCGAAGAGCCCAATGACTGCCTTCAGGTCTTCGAACGAGTCCACGTCGAGGCCCCCTTCGCGAAGGTGCTCCGAGGCCTCGGTGCCTTCGTCCTTTGTCGAAAGATCGTGGAAGCCGGAGAACGTGTCGAAACCTATGACTCTCCGCTGCCAGTTCACCGGCTCGAGAATCGCGCTGAGCTGTGCGAAGGTCATCAAGCCGCCGCCGTGAAGGACTCCGCACTCTACGACCGACCCCTGTACCCTTAGAACTTTCTTGAAAATCTCGTATCGAGTGAGAAATCGGGTGAGCGACTGCCGCGGAACGTACTTGGGAAAGTTATCGAGCTTGGCGAGATTCGAACCGGGGCTTCGCGCAAAGTAGGCGTCCAGTTCCTTTCGGAACGTGCGCTCGGCGTGTGTGCTCCATTTGGAATCTTTGGTCGGATCCGGGTCCTGTGACTTCGTCACCGTTCACACCTCCTGTCGAGAGCTCGTGTGACTTCCTGGCAAAAGATCGAGCGATCCTAACTCAGTCGCGCCGTAAGCGATATCGTATAACCCGTCCTGTGCCAAAATTTGATCCACTTGCAACGTTACAAGCGAACAGTTGACGCGGCGTGGGCGGTGAGGCCCGCGACAACCATTGAGCAGAGCTACCCTTTGGACGGGTCGTCACCATGCAGATGACCACCTAGTCGAGAGCGAATATCCAAGCGTGTTCCTGAAGCTGTTTTCACGCTACGCCGGTCGAGCCCGCCGAGGGGCTACCGTCGCCGGCGACCATCTACGCGGCACGGCAGTAGTAGTTGAGAATGCCCCCAAGTCGCTCTGGCGACACGATGGGGCCAGCGTCATTCGCGCTTGCCGGCAGAGGTGTGAGGAGCTCGTTGCCGAGACCTTGGTGGTTCCGTTCTGTGTGATAGTGCACTACGTATTCGGTTATCGCTGTCCGCAAGTGTCGCTCACTGAGAGGTACGAGGCGATCGAGACACTCTCGACGTATGGAGAGAACGAATCTTTCCGCGTATGCGTTCAGATTCGGACTGTTCGCGGGAAGGCGGAGGGGCTTCACACCTGAATCTCTCAAGAGCCCACGTACCGCCTCGGTGAATAGCGGGTCCCGGTCGTGGATGAGGTACCGCTTGCCAAGGAGGAAACCATCCCACATGTCCGTGAGGTTTCTTGCCGCCTGCTTCATCCACTCCCCGTTTGGGTCCGACGTTATCCCACCGATGCACACGTAGCGAGTGGCGATATCGATGACAAACAGGACATGGTAGCGGACGAGCCCGAACGGGTTCACCACCTCGACGGTGAACAGGTCTTTCGCAGCGATAGCGCCCCAATGAGCACGCGCACAATGAGCTCACGGATGTCCTTCGCCG
>CBDCTW010000008.1:0-391023 GCA_965222425.1 Candidatus Marinacidobacterales bacterium | reverse complement strand
CTTCGAGCCCGGCCCTACTTGAGGTAACCCAAAGCCCTGAGCTGCTCGAGCGTCGTCTCGTCGAGCTCGATGGTCATCTTGGGAGTCTGTGCGCGGCGTGCTGCGGTTTCTTTCAAGTACGCTCGCAGGTGGCCTCGGAAAACATCGGGCTGGGCACCGTTTCCCTCCGACAGCTCTTCGCGTTCGCCAGGGTCCGCGACCCACCGATTAAACTTCCTCGCGGCTCAGCCGCGTTGGGGGGCCAACCACGCTCCTCGTCGTCCTCCATGCTGACGATATACTTAAACTTGTCGTCCCGGGACGAGAGGATGCGGAAGAAACGTCCCGCGGAGGCCCATCCGGCCTCGCTCCACAGCACTCGGGGCTCGGTTTTCGAGGAGTCCACAAAGCTCCTCAGGTTCCGGCCTTCGTTCGGCGGGGGGCTGATGCCCGCGATGTCGAGCATCGTGCTGAACAAGTAGACTTGATGGACGCGGACGTCGCTTCTCCCGATGGGAGAGTCTCCCGGCCACTTGACGACGAGCGGTATCCGAATCATCTCTTCGTAGAGCGCCAGCGTGTGCTGCCACAATCCGTGCTCATAGAAGGCCTCGCCATGGTCTGCCACGACGATGATAAGCGAGGATTCGTAGAGACCCCGCGACTTCAGATTCTCAAGAAAGCGGCCCACCGCTCGGTCGGTAGCGAAGACCTCGGCATCGTAGAGGTTCACGACCGCCTGGATCTCCTCCGGTCCGTCCGGCGCGAGATCCTGATTCGAAACTTTGCTCATGAGCGCCGTGATGTCGCGCGGCCGCGGGCCAAACTTTTCGATCAGATCGCGCTCAGGAAGATAGGGCCAATGAGCCTCGAACAGATGCAACCACAAGAACTGGCTCCGTCCGCGACCGCGATGCAATAGGCGTAGCGCTGCGTCGACCGCCGCCTCCGAGCGGGGCACGTCCAAGAATCGATAGGAGTGGAAACCTCGCTCGAAACCGAACGCCTGGGACAAGAACGCTCCCGTGACGATGGCGTCCACCTCGTATCCGTTCGATGCGAGAAGCTCGGGAAGATAGGGAACGCTCGCGGGAAGCCTCGAACGCTTGCTCGCGCCATGGAGCGGAGGTGTCAACCCAGTTAAAATGGACATATGCGAAGGCAACGTCTCCGGAGCCGAAGCCACTGCCGTCTCGAACACCACGCCGTCCTTCGCGAAGCGATCGATCCAGGGCGTGGTCTCGCGTGCATAGCCGTAGGTGCTCACGTGGTCGACGCGCAAGCAATCGATGGAGACGAGGATCACGTCGGGGCGATCGCGTGGGGCCTCGCGACTGAAGATCACGGGATTGGCCCACAGGGGCGTGAGCCCATCCACACTCGCGGGTGTGCCGTCACGGTCACCGCGCGGTGCCAGTGCCGACACTTCGAAGCTCAAATCGACGACGGAGCCTTCCCACCGCGTCAGATCGATTTCGTGGTCGAACCACGCGTTGGGCTCGAAGCGCCGAATGGTGTGTGAAAAAACCATCTCTCGCTCGTCTCCGGAACGCAGCTCGACCCGGAACTCGACACGGGCGGGAAGCACCGCTCCGTCGGCAACCCGAGCCCCCGTACCGAACTCGAGAACGCCTCGCATGGGGACCCGGATCTCGAAACGCATTTGGGACGGAACGTTGGGGGCGACGCTGAAGCGCGTCTCATCCTGGAAGGTCACGGGAGTGAGGGCCGCCTGGTCGAAGACTCGATCCGCCAGGCGAACCGGCTCGTGAAGGGACGGCGTTTCCCCTCCGCAAGCCGTCATCACTAAGAGAGCGCCGGGCACCAGCCATTCCGGATGACGTGTCACGCTAGTCCCCTGTAGCAGAAAAAACTAGACAAAGCAGAGCTTGCCGAAACCATTCTAAGTGCATGAATCTTATGAATCTTATGGGCTGGCGAAAAGTCTAACTTTGTATAGTAATCAAAGATCCAGGGGACTAGTCGATCTCGCCTGGAACGGGATCCGTACCGAAACCACGGCGCGGTGTTGGAAGCCTGGACGCGCAAGAACACACTATAACATCCGCTTTTCCGGACTCAGGCTGTGCCTCGTAGAGTATTGCTTACGCCGCGGGTGAGAACTTTGAACGCCTCGTCCAGGGGAGGTAAACTCGCTTGCTCCTATCGCGAAACGCATGCGTGAAGTCGATGGCCCCGTCCCCAGCTCGTCGAGGCGAAAGCGCCATCTGTTCGCCGCTCTCGCCCTTCTCCTGGGGTTGTCCCTCGCTCTAGCGGCTTCCGAGATGGGCCTTCGCGTCTACGAGGGGTGGGGGGCCTTACCAAGTTCCCATCGAGACGAACCGCCACGGCATGCGCTGGCGTGAGGTGTCAAAGGAAAACACGGAAGGACGGCGGCGCGTGGGCTTCTTCGGCGACTCTTTCACCTTCGGCTGCTGGGCCGAGGACGTCGAGCACTCTCTCGTGGGGGTTTTCGAAAAGAGCGTTTCGCCCGAGCGGTGGGAGGTCCTGAACTTCGGCGTCGGGGGTTACGGCTTCGCCGACATCGAGCTCCAGCTTGAGGAGGAGGCTCTCGAGTTCGACCTTTTTTATGCCGTCTTGGTCTCTTTCAACGGAAACGACTTTCGAGATACCTTGTCCATCATCATTATTGATCCGGGACTGGACTCTAGGGCCCGGACCGCCCTCGAGCACATGCTGGAGAGCGTGGTCAGCGCGCGAGGGAAGGTGCTGAGGACGAACTTCTCGGCGACCAGCCGAGTAACGCGAGCGACCAAGCTGACTCAGGCTGCCTCTCGCCACTCGTATCGATGGTGCAGTCCACCGACTCGCGGCAGTGCGACTACTTTCGCCGTAGGAGACGGTCGGTGCGTGACCGTTCTCAAGCTCGGTGTGTCCTTGTTCAGCCCCAAGTGGCAACGGTCCTCATGATAGTAGCTGATGTAAGCTCGCACGAGCCGGATGAGATGACATGCACCGAGAACCACGACGTGCTCAAGGAGCTCGCGACGGCAGCTGCCGACCCACCGCTCCGCGGTTCCGTTTTGCCATGGGCTGCGAAACGAAGTGCGAACGGGTTTTGTGCCCGTTGCCTTGATGAACTCGATGACCGCAGCGTTAAAGATGAAGTCGCGATCGAAGATGAGATATCTCGGAGCGGTGTCGTAGGGAAACGCCTCCCGTAGTTGCTGAATAACCCAAGCAGACGTCGGGTGGAACGTGGCGTTGAAGTGAACGATGTGCCGGCGACCGTGCTCGATGACGAAGAAGCCGTACAGCAGCCGGAGCGACGCGGTGGGCACGGTGAACAGATCCATGGCGGCGATATCGTCTTTATGGTTGCGCAAGAAAGCCATCCATCGTTTCAGCTGGTCGGGCTCCGCGGGACGCCGCGGCAGGTATCGCGACACCGTGATCTCGGAGATGATGAAACCAAGCTTGGTGAGCTCAGCATGGATGCGTGGCGCCCCCCAGCCGTCTTGCGCCATCGTGCGGACGAGGCGACGAATCTCGGCATCAATCCGAGGCCGACCGGGATGGCGGCGCTGCGAGATCTTTGCCCAGTACCGTCGGAATCGGTCGCGATGCCAACGGGCCACGGTGTCCGCGTGGACGATGAGCAGGCGGCTCGCCCACACGGGCCACGAACCTCGAAGAGCAACCCAGAAAGCCCGTTCCGTGTCGTCGAGCGGTGGGCGTGGGCGCTCTTTCTTCAGCGCCGTCACTTGCTGCCGCAAAGCGACGTTCTCCAACACCAGATCGGCGCGGCGCCGACACATCGCCCGAATGGCACGGACGCCAAGTGAAACGAGGAAGACAACAACGTTGAGCATAGCGGCGGAGTTTCGCCGTCTTCGGCCCGGAATTCAAGCGGAGCGTAAGTCCTTGATTTCGTGGGCGGAGCAATTTTGACGATGCACAGGTTCGTGTAGCGCTTCAGGTCTGGGCGACCCTTCCCTCCGGGTGGTGGAAACACGACCCAGGAGTCACACGCGCCATACTCTCCCACTGCTTGGAGCGCGGCTCTTGCCGCCTCGATGCCTTGGTGCATAACTCTGGACAACTCTAAAGGAATCAGCAGGTTACGTTTTTGGGCCAAAAATCGCAGAGTCAATGGAATCAATGACTTACCTGTATTTATGCACCAAGGCATTTGTCAGGGGCTAAAAGTGCAATCCGAACTTGATAATGCTGGAGTATCCTCGGTTGTTGGAACCCAACGCCGCCAACGCCGTCCACGCTGTCACTTTCGCACCGACCGAGAAGTGGCTCTTCCGATAGACGCCGTCCAGCCCCAGCAGAATCCCGTCTTCAGGGGATTCCGTGCTCAGCCTCTCTGCCGATACCCAAGCGACAGTCTCCGTGCCACGGAACGTCCGCTCGATGTCCACTGAACTCCGCAGCGAAAGCTGTCCTCCACGCCCCAGACGCGCTCGGGCTTCTGCCACTGCCCCAAGGCCTCCGATGAGACGATGCGCATGCGGGAACGAAACTCGAGAGTTCACCGCATCCGTGAAATTGTCTACGGCAACGCTGGTGCGAACCAACCACGCCCGAGGTGTCAGACTTATGTTTCTGTTTCTACCTAGATCGAAGCGGCGGCCCAACTCGGCACCCAGAGAGTAGCCATCTCCGTCGACGCTCTCCTTGAGCAGGCCCCGTCTGTTTGATGAGAAGTTGATGTTGTAATCGGTCAAAGAGCCGCAGCCGACCGCATAGAAGTTACTCCTTCCCCTCCAGGAAACTCCGACCGAGGAGGCTGTCCCCGTCGCTTCGATCTCTCCGCTTCCTGTAGGTGCGGAAACATCCGCGGAACCGAGCACGCGGCGCACGGAAAGCCAACCGTCAATCCCGCCAAGAGGCACGTTGATGCCAACATCCACCGTGCGGCGCTCAAGACCGTATTCGGTGCCCACGCTCGAGCGCACAGCCTCATACGCTACCTTCCCACCCGACAACTGGACCCAGACTGGCCAGCTAGGTGATTCGGGTGGTCCCGGTAACAAGAGACAATTCCTCGCTGGTCCCATCAGACGAAGCAGGAAATCCGGGACGGCCTCATAAAGGGCTGCTCGGGGTGCATACACTTCCATAAGGCTGGTGAATTCCTTAGGCTCGGGTTCTGGCTTAGGTTCCGGTTCGGGCTCCGGCTCAGGCGATCGCGTCGATCGATCCTCGTTGAAGTCCTCCACCGAAAAATCCCGATCGGCGATGATGCTCGTGGATCTAGCAGAGAGGGTCCATGGGTTCGTGCTGGTATCCACGGTAACACCATCGTCTCTCACCATGACATCCCACGCCCCGTTCGAAGCCGTCAAACCGGTGCTACCCATCGCACCGTCGTGCAATTTCACGTCGTTGACGACGATCGTAGTCTCACCGCCGTCGTTGATGATCCAGTCGTCACCGATGACTTTTTCCACTCGACGGCTGCGGAGAATGAAGAGTTCGTACGTTCGATCTCCGAAGATTGGCATCCCGCGCTCATAGAGGTGCCCGAGCTCGTAAACCTTGTCCGATTTGACGAGATGGACTGCCTCAAGGATCCTCTTCGGCGTGATCCAATTGGAGCCTCCCGCCTGATCGCCTTCTCCCCCAATGGGGTGGGGCCACCAGCGTTCCGTTTGCGCTTCGAGCGGAAGTGCCGTCCACACAACGATCAAGAAGCCTAGTCGCGATAACCCTTTCTTCAAGGCGTCACCTCCATCATCGAATCCGTCGCTCGCCGATCCCGGACGATTTTCCCGCCCTGAATCACCAGAAGCGGCCGGGTGAGCACTTTGATGTCCTCGAGAGGATTGCCCGGAACCACGATGAGATCCGCGAGCTTTCCAGTCTCCAAAGTGCCGAGAGAGTCGGCTAAGCCGCACGCCATCGCTCCCACACGAGTTGCGGCCTCGATCGCTTCCTGGTGCGTGTACCCCCATTTGATGAACTGCTCGAGCTCCTGGATGTAGTAGTTACCGATCTCACCCTGCCTGCCGCCTTCGACATCCGTGGCGATCGCCATCGGCACCCCGGCTTCCTGGAGCGCGCGAAATCGATCCTCGGCATCGGCCGGCGTCAACTGGAAGCGGATATCGGATTCGGTTGGCTCACGCGTTCTGCGGCCCACCCCTCGGATTGTCGGTACCACGATGGTGCCTTTTTCCCTCATCATGGCAATCACTGCGGCTTGGTTTTTCATCGGGTAGAGGTGCTCGATGGTGTCAGCCCCGGCCGCCACTGCCCACTCCACCATCATCATTTCCGGATCGGAGTACCAGTTGGGTGCCACTGGTTTTCCGCCTTTTCGCCCGCCCGCGTGAACGGCGATCATCGCTCCCAAGTTGTGAGTTTCTTCGATCGCGACCTCAATCTCTTCGCGGGTGAAGGGCGAGGTTACCTTGGTAACGTCCGCACCCAGCTTGAAGTTGGTGCGTATGTTGCGTCGCCACTCGCCCAGCGAGTCCGAGGCCAGGAGCCACTTCGGCTCTACCATGAGCTCGAACTCGGAGGCATGCGCCCCGGTCTGCCCGATCACGCCGTTCGCGACGATGAGGCGCGGTCCTTCGATGTAGCCTTCGGCCAACGCATGCTTCAGACCGATGCCTACGTTATTGCGCGCTCCGAGATCGCGCATGAGCGTAATGCCGGCATCTAATGCCTGTCTGAGAATCGCGGAAGCGCGAAGGGCGGAAAGAGAATCGTCTTCGAAGTCTCGCGGACCGGCGAGATAGAAAGCGGGATGGACGTGAACATCCGCAAGTCCAGGAAGAACGGTTGCTCCCGACATCGCGATGATTTCCGCGCCCGGGGGAATCCGCACGCTATCCTTGGGCCCGATCCCGACGATGCGGTCTCCCTCAATGACCACCGCATAGTTTTCTTTGGCGCTGGCACCGGTCGCGTCGATCATTCGGTCGCCGATAACGACGATCGTGCTCGTTTCGGTATCCTGCGCGGCGGAGTTAGTGGCCAGCAGGAACGTGGAGAGAAGAAGCGTACCTGGTTTCATGGAATCCTCCGTTCTGATGCCGGAGGATCATATCTCCACTTCCGACGCTACGGAAGCACAATGCCTTGGTGCATAAATACAGGTAAGTCATTGATTCCATTGACTCTGCGATTTTTGGCCCAAAAACGTAACCTGCTGATTCCTTTAGAGTTGTCCAGAGTTATGCACCAAGGCACCCTTGAGCTACGACGTCTCGCTCTTGTTTTTTGCTTCCTGCCACAGAGCTTCCATCTCATCCAAGCTCGATTCCGAAGGCGATCGCCCGTCCGCCTGGAGTCTTTCCTCGATATGCCTAAAGCGTTCTTCGAATTTTTGGTTTGCCGCGTGCAAGGCGAGCTCCGGATCGACCGCGAGATGGCGAGAGATGTTGGCAATAACGAACAGAAGATCGCCGAGCTCTTCGGCCACCGCTTCGGAGCTTCCCGACTTTCGAGCCGCATCGAGCTCGCGGAGCTCTTCGTCCAGCTTGTCCAATATCTGTTCCACCGAAGTCCAATCGAAGCCGACACGGGCGGCTCGGGCGGAGAGCTTCGCTGCCCGCATCAACGCGGGAAGGGCGCGAGGAACTTTCCCTAACAGAGAGCCTGGGGCGGGGGCGGGAGCATCCGACTCTTTCTCGGCGTCCTTGATCTCCTCCCACTTGGCGAGCGCCTCGCCCGCGCTCCCGGCGGTCTGGTCACCGAACACGTGCGGATGTCGGCGCACCATCTTGGCTTCTAGGCCCTCGAGCACGCCGTTCGAAGTGAAGAGGCCTCTCTCCGCGCAGATCTGTGAAACGAAGAGCACCTCGAGGAGCAGGTCCCCCGTCTCTTCACGAATCGCCTCGCCCTCGTCCTGCTCGATGGCATCGACCAGTTCGTAGGCTTCTTCCAGGATGAAGGGGCGGAGCGAGTGGAGAGTCTGCTTCCGGTCCCAGGGACATCCTTGCGGGCCGCGCAAACGAGCCATCAGGCTAACCACTTTTCCCCAGCGTTCACCCGGCTCCATCAGTCCTCCCGATTGCGGTCGTTGGCTCCCATGACGGCGGCGCAATTATAAAGCATTATCTCAGCGCAAGATACAGGCACGGCTCGGTTGATCCCGGTGTTTTTTTGTGTTAGCATAACCGCTCTTGACCGCTCTCAACTGGGGCGTCTGGCTCCGCCGAAGTGCCAACCTAGGGCCTCCGCTGAACCTGTAGCCTTCGCGAACCAGGCGGTCGGGATCGCATTATGAGTCAATCAGAAGACGAGACTAGGGGCTTCAAGGTAACGGACCGCAGGAAGTTTACCTCCGAGGGCGAGCTGTGGAACGACGAGGAAGCCTCTGCCGCCTCTAAAGGAAGTCCTCGCGTTGAGCAAGAACCCGAGGAGGCGTCACCTCGCCCCGCCGCTAAAGGGGCTCTGGCCGCTCCGCCTTCTCGACCTCTTCAAGCTAATCAAGAAGCGCAGTTGGCCCCGCCCGCCCCAAATGCCCAGACCGCGACGGCCGAAGCTCCGCCGGAGCTCAGTTTCCTGGACCTTGTCAACATGCTGGCCACGAACGCTTTGGTGCAACTTGGTGAAGTGCCGGACCCCGCTTCGGGAGAGAAGAAGGAGAACTTGCACGGAGTTCAGGACATGGTCTCTTTCCTTGCGATGTTGCAGAAGAAGACAGAAGGCAATCTCGACAAGAACGAGGAGGAAGCGCTGGACCAGATTCTGTACGATCTGCGGATGCGCTTTATGGCCAAAGCCAGTATCCTGAAGCTCTAAGAGTCCCGTGCCTCCCTCTCTAAAACCCTATTGAAGTGTCAAGGTCAAGGTCAAGGTTGGTAAGGTTGGTAAGGTTGGGCAGGTTGTCAGGCGCGTCGAGCAACCTTCTTGCGTTCGCCTTTACCCTGTTGCTGGCGGTGACTCTCGGGGGCCCCGCGGAGTCGCTTTACGCCGCAACCCCTCAAGACGGTGAGGGAGTTACCGATGAAGGAGTGTTTCTTGACGATCCTGTCCGGTTTGGCCCCGTTGCGTGTTCCGGGTAGAGCGGCCGTCTTGGATGTGGCCGGGCAGGACTTGAAGCGGGGAGGCAGCGTCGCCCGTCTACAGAAGTTGGGCTTTGCGCTACGCGCGTTTTTTCTGACCTACGGAGCACGCCCGGATTCGCTCGGAGCGCTCGTCAGCGAGAGATTGGTCGATGCCGAGGACTTGCGTGATGCCTACGGTGTGTCGTTCCGTTACGATCGACGAGCTGAGAGCGTGACACTCTTTGCGGTTAGTGAAACCGGCGAGCCCTACCTGACGTACATCCAAGAGCTGCAACCCCTCAGCGTGGACCCTCTCCCCGAGTGAGTCTCTCGGCGACTCAATGAACGTCAGCTTCTATCCAGAGGTGGATCTCGCCTCCGATGAGCGACCCGCGGTCACGCTGGGTAACTTCGATGGAGTGCACCTAGGTCACCAGCGCATCATGAAGCTTCTGGTCGAGCGAGGCGAGAAGCTGTCGGTTCCCGCCGTGGCGGTGACGTTCGAGCCTCACCCCATCAGCGTGTTGCGTCCGGATATGGCGCCCAAGCGCATTCTCACCCCGGAACAAAAACGCGAGCTGCTGAGAGAGACCGGCATCGATCTGCTCGTGATCATCGAGTTCACGCTGGAGTTCTCGCGCCAGGAACCGGAGGCCTTCGTCAGAGAAGTGCTTTACGAGAAGCTTCATCCCTCGGAGCTTGTCTTGGGTGTGAACTTCCGTTTCGGCCGAGGTCGGGCCGGTGAACTTCAAACGCTGCGTTCCTTCGGCAGCAAGTTCGATTTCGAAGTGCGGCGGGTCGAGCCGGTGCTAGATGGCGACGAGATAATCAGCAGCTCGCGCATCCGATGTGCATTGGCGGACGGGACAGTGACCGCCGCCGCCATGCTGGGGCGATCCTATTTCCTGGACGGCAAGGTCGTGAAGGGCGACGGACGAGGCAAGGGCCTGGGGTTCGCCACCGCGAACCTTGCGCTGGAAGGCGATCTGCTCGTGGCGGACGGCGTCTACGCGACCAGCGCGCGGCTCGGGGGACGCGTTCACCAGGGCATGTCTCATGTGGGCCGGCGACCCACGTTCGGTATCGAGAGACGATCGGTTGAGACGCATCTCTTCGACTTCGCCGAGGAAGTCTACGGTGCTCCGATTCGGCTCTTTTTCCACGAGCGGCTTCGGGAGACGATCGCCTTCGACGGCCCCGAGGCGCTCAAGCGGCAACTAGCCCAGGATCAAGAAGATGCCAGGGACTTCTTCCGTGGCCTCGGTCGCGACCTTGTGTTATAAAACGGAAGTTTACTCCTCGGATGAAACAGAATTCCCGGTCATGTTTATCCTTTGTTGTTGCGTGGGGGAGGAGACGTCGAATCGTTGAGCCAGGGCAGCCAGGTGGTCGGCCTTCTTCCAGAAGTGTGGGTGGAGGTCGGTTGTACCCAATTCGACCCCGGTGACCTGCTCGTTCTCTTCACCGATGGTTTATCCGAGACTCGCAGCCCGGACGGCGAAGAGTTCGAGGAGGGAGGACGAATCGTGAAAACGGCACAAGCGGTGGCGAATCTCTCGGCTCGAGAAATCGTCGGGCGACTGGTGAGCGCGGCACGCGCCTTCGCGCGGGAGCTGGGCTCAGCGACGACCTGACCCTGGTCGTGGTCAAGAGGCTCTAGATATGGGGAATCCGCTTAAGCTGACGAATACTCTCGGTGGAGCACAAGAAGCTTTCGAGCCTCTCGAGCTCGGGCATGTCCGCATGTACACCTGCGGGTTGACCGTCTACAACCGGGGGCACATCGGTAACTTCAGGACCTTTGTCGCCCAAGACATCCTCCGGCGATACTTGAAGTACAAGGGATTCCGCGTCACGCAGGTCGTGAACTTCACCGACGTCGATGACAAAACGATCGCTGGTGCGCGCTCGGCGGGACTTCCACTGAGGGAATACACGGACAAATACATCGACTACTTTTACGCAGACGCCGACTCGTTGAATATCGAAAGGGCCGAACACTATCCACGCGCCACCGATCCGGAATACCTCGACGCGATGGTCGATCTCGTGAAGAAACTCAAGGAGCGCGGGCACACCTACGAGAGCGACGGATCGATCTATTTTCGTATCTCGACACTTCCCGAGTACGGAAAGCTCTCTCGGATCGATGTCGAGGGCATGCAGTCGGGAGCCCGCGTGGACAGCGACGACTACAGCAAAGAAAATGCCCGCGACTTCGTCTTGTGGAAAGGCCGCAAGGAGAACGAGCCCTCCTGGGATAGCGACATCGGCCCCGGGCGGCCGGGCTGGCATCTCGAGTGCTCCGCCATGAGCATGAAGCTACTCGGCGAGAGCTTCGATATCCACGGCGGAGGGGTCGATCTCATTTTTCCCCACCACGAGAACGAGATCGCTCAGAGCGAAGGGGCGACCGGGAAGCCCTTCGTCAGTTTCTGGATTCACCCTGAATTCTTGCTGGTCGAAGGCGAGAAGATGGCGAAATCCAAGGGGAACCAATTTACCGTCCGCGATCTCGTGGAAGAAGGATTTTCGCGGTTCGGAATCCGCTACCTCCTTCTCTCCGCCCATTACCGCAAGCAACTGAGCTTTAGTCGCGAGGGGATCCGACAAGCCGCACAGGCTATTCGTCGAGTCGACGATTTGTTGGAGAGACTCGGGGAGGTTCAGTCGGGCGGTCCTCTTTCGGAAAGCGTCCAGGACATGACCCGCCGAGCCCGCGGGGCTTTCGAGGAGGCCATGGATGACGATCTCAATACGCCCGCGGCGCTCGGTGCACTTTTCGACCTTGTGAGGGAGGCGAATCGGGCTCTTTCTTCGTTTTCTCTTACCAAGGAGGATGCCGGCGAGATTGCGGGGACGATCGAGCGGCTGAACACCGTCTTCGGAGTCTTCGGACAGACCGAGGCGGTGATGTTGGACGGCGACGTCGAGAAGCTGATCACCGAGAGGCGCGAGGCTAGGGCGCGACGGGACTTCGCCCGGTCGGACGCGATTCGTGACGAGCTCGACGCGCAGGGAATCGTGCTTGAGGATACACCCGCCGGTACTCGCTGGCGCAGGAAGTGAAGGAGAGGGCTCGCGCGTGGTGGGGAACGTTCCGTCGATTTCTGGTCGGGCTCGCCCTTGATTGCCTTAATTATATGTCGCTCGGTCGCCATGGCGAAGACCTCGCCGTCCGAGCGTTGAAGAAGAAGGACTACCGAATCCTGGCGAGACGAGAGCGCAGTCGGCTGGGGGAGATCGACATCGTTGCCTGTGACGGCAAGGTGCTCGTCTTCGTCGAGGTCAAAACACGCCGCGGGCACCGCTTCGGCACGCCGTTAGAAGCAGTCGATTATCGAAAACAAAAGAAGCTCACTCAACTAGCACTGGCTTACGCCGCCCGACGGGGATGGAGCGAATCGCCTATTCGATTCGACGTGGTGGGTGTCGAGTTCCTGCCCGGCCAAAGGCCCCGAGTCAGAATCTACCGCAACGCTTTTGATGGACAGGGCTAACCGAGGGTCTCTTTCGTGTCCGAGCTTCGACAAGATCCGATTACCGGCAACTGGGTCATCATCGCACCCGATCGGGCTGGTCGCCCTACGGATTTCACCAAAGGCGCAGCAGAGGTCGTCCGTCGTTCGCACGTGTGCCCGTTTTGTCCGGGCAACGAAGCGATGACCCCTCCCGCCGTGATGACGGTGCCCGAAAGCCGCAACCCGGACGATCCGGCCAGCCCGGCTTGGCCCGCATGGGAAGTCCGGGTCTTTCCCAACAAGTTTCCCGCCCTAGACGCAATAGCAGCAGGGGGCGGCCATGGCGAGGCCGGTGCCGGACTCCCTGTACTTTTTGAACGGCTCGATGGGGTGGGTGTGCACGAAGTCATCGTCGAGACTCCGGACCACGGCGCGACGCTGGCAACGCTTTCCCTGGAGTCCATAGAAAACGTTTTGCGTGTTTATCAAGCCCGAATTCGTGAGCTCGAGAAGGATCAACGAATTCGGCACGTCGTGATCTTCAGGAACCACGGTTCCGAAGCGGGTGCGACGCCCGAGCACGGGCACTCCCAGCTCGTCGCGTTGCCCATCGTGCCTTTGCGGGTCCGAGAAGAAGTCGAAGGGGCTCGAGCCTATTTCTCGAGCAGGTCGCGCTGCATCTATTGCGACATCGTCCAGCAGGAAGGACCTGATGGAAAGCGACTCATTTTTAACCCTAATCGCAAATAAACGTCACCGTGTCTGAGGTCTTTGGCCCCGTGAATAGCACCTTTTCCAGGTTCTGCATACACCGTGCAGAATCACCTATAGTGGCGGCGAGCGGGTGCCCCAGCACGAGCTTCTCGCCTGCGCCCAGTGCGGCTGTTTCGCGTTTTCGTGCTTCGAAGATTTTGCGATTAGGGTTAAGAATGAGCATTTCATCGTCGTGGCCCCTTACGCTTCTCGATTTCCTTTCGAGGCATGGTTACTGCCGCGACGGCACAGCGCCCGTTTCGAAGACACATCGGAAAATGAGTGCGGCAGCCTAGCCGGAGCCCTCAAGTCGACTCTGACATCCCTCGATGAGGCGCTGGACCGTTCGCCCTACAACTTCATCATCCACAGCGCACCTTTCCGCGAGCCGTCGGACGAGTCCTATCATTGGCACATCGTGATCATGCCTATCCTGTCAAAAGTGGCGGGGTTCGAGTGGGGAACCGGCATCTTCATCAACCCCACCCCTCCCGAGGAGGCCGCCCAAACCCTTCGTGAAATCATAGATTTAGCCTAATAACGGAGGCAGGTTGAGAAAGGGTAAGGTGAGTGGGGAATGACCCCAAATCCTCAGTTTGACAGCTCCCCGGCCGTTTCTTATGATCGTCAGGTCGAGCGGGAATAACTCAGTGGTAGAGTGCAACCTTGCCAAGGTTGAAGTCGCGGGTTCGAATCCCGTTTCCCGCTCCATGAATGCCTGAGAATTGCCGCTCGGAGGGCGCTGCAAACAGCGGAGCGGGATCGGCTTTACGTTTTGTGTAAAGGGGCGGCGTAGCCAAGTGGCTAAGGCAGAGGTCTGCAAAACCTTTATTCAGCGGTTCGAATCCGCTCGCCGCCTCCAGCCTTCATAACCCGTCAGTTCAGATGGGGCGATCCATTGTTGGAGAAGAGCAAACCAAGGCGCACCGTGCTTTACAGCGCGAACTTCGTGTTCATCTGTCCTAATTGCCATTGGGAACAGCTCCACACGGTGGGTCGAATGAGCTCGGTTTACTACTGTCGTTCCTGCGAAGAGAACTTCAACATCGACGTGTCCATCCGGATCAGCGACCCCGACGGCAAACCGGTCGAGTCGACCTAGAGCACCCAGCGCCGCCCCAATCACCAGCCGACTACTGGTCCTCGTGCCAGCCCGTTTGATCGTGGTATCGTCTCCCGAAATTGCGCCCGGGGGTGTCATGTCGCAACGCTTCGACCAACTCGACAATCACCGCCAGTTCTTGCGGTTCATGGCGGCAAGCCCTCTGCTTGTTCACGGTGCACCCGGCTGGCTTCAGCTAGAGCTAGGCGACGACGGTGGATTACCGATCCAAAAGATGCTCTGGACGTCTTCGACTTTCGCGAAGTCGCCGAGAAGGTCCTACCTCCCGCCTACTATGGTTACCTGGCCACCGGCGTAGACGACGATGGGACGCTTCGTGCAAATCGGAAAGGTTTCAAGAAGTTTCAGCTCAGGGTGCGACGCCTCATCGATGTAAGCCGCATCGACATGTCGGTGGAGCTTCTCGGAACGCGATGGGAAACCCCCATCATCTTGGCACCCACCTCCAGCCAAAAGGCATTTCATCCCGACGGAGAACTAGCCGTGGCCCGGGCCGCTCGCACGAAGAAACACCTTCAGGTTTTCTCGACCGTCGCCACATCCTCGGTCGAAGACGTGACGGAAGCCACCGGCGCACCCGTTTGGTATCAGTTCTATCCGACCAACGACTGGAGTATCGCCCGACGGCTCCTCAAAAGGGCCGAGGCCGCGGGTTGCCCGGTCGTTGCTCTGACCATCGATGGCCAAGGGGACGGCAACCGTGAGACCGCTCAGCGGTTCGCGAAGCGCGACGGCCGCAACTGCGAAACGTGTCACGACTGGAGCTCGTGGGTCGGTCTGGTGAAGCGAAAGCCCATGTTCGACGATATCGACGTCTCGGGGGTGGTAGATGAGATCCCGCCGGACATGGACTGGGACTACATCAAGCGGCTCAAAGACACGACGACGATGAAGTTGTTTCTCAAAGGTATCGTGACGCGTGAGGACGCCGAACTTTCGGTCGAGAACGGCGTGGATGGCATCATCGTGTCGAACCACGGCGGCCGCAACGAAGCCAGCGACCGATCCACGATCGAGTGTTTACCCGAAATCGTCGAGGCCGTTTCCGGCCGGATTCCGGTCATTATCGATGGCGGCTTCCGCCGGGGCACGGACATCTTCAAGGCGATGGCGCTCGGGGCGAACGCTGTCGCCATCGGAAGACCCTATCTCTGGGGACTCAGCGCCTTTGGCCAGGAGGGCGTGGAAGCGGTTCTGGAAATCTTGCGCCGCGAGCTCGAGAGGATCATGCGGCAGGCGGGAACGACCTCGGTCGCGAAAATCTCTCGAGCCCATATCGTCGACAGTCGTTGATACGCGCTGTCCCGTCCCCCGCGCCATCCTACCGATGTCCTGACGGCCTCGCCTGTGGCACAATGCCGTCTTTGTTGCAACTTCTGCCGGGGTGGCGGAATGGCAGACGCGGGGGACTTAAAATCCCCTGGGGGAAACCTCATGCGGGTTCGATCCCCGCTCCCGGTACCAACTGACAGGGACTATCCCTTCTTGAAATCTGGCTGTGTGGCTGTCTTGTGGCTCCTGGCGGCATCCTCGGGGGCCGATGAGAACGATCCTCAACGAGAAGGCGAAGAGCATGCAGGAGTTTCCCAACATTAAGCCGGGTGAGGATTTTACCGGATACGAGTAGCCAGCGCGGTCGTTCGCGGGCTCTACCGGGAAGGCAAGACGACTCTTTGCCCAGGTTGGGACGAGGCGGTGGTGATGATCGGCCCGCGTACTGTGCCAAAATTCGGCCGATAGGGTTTTGGTGCCTTGGTGCATAAATACAGGTAAGTCATTGATTCCATTGACCCTGCTGTTTTTTGCCCAAAAACGTAACCTGCTGATTCCTTTAGAGTTGTCCAGAGTTATGCACCAAGGCACCCCACGGCCGCAATCTCTTCGTCTTCGGTGGTGAGAATGACCCGGTCGAGGGTTCTGGTGTTCTTCGCCGCCTCCACGATGAAGGACAACAAAGGCCGTCCATGTACGTCCGACAGGTTCTTGCGCGGGATCGATTTCGATCCACCCCGCGCGGGAATGACACCGAGTATTTTCAAATTGATTCCCTGTGGAAGAAGTTCAGCGCATCGTAGAGACCCCGCTCGAAAACATTGGGCCTGCGTTCCCAGTGCAGGTTGAAGGAGATCATCGCATTGTTCCAATGCGAGCTTCCCCGCAGCAGCGCGGCGAGATAGTTCGCTTCGCATTTGCAAGTCAGAACCGGACGGTCTGCGGGCGGTGAGCCATCGATGCTGCGCTCGCGCAGATCGACGTACACCGGCCGCCAGCCTGGATCATCCAAGGCAATCGCTAGAATCCATTCACTTTTCAAACGGTGACGGTCCATCCTCTGGAACATGTGCTCTGTGGCCCGCTCGATTAGCGACTTCGTTTCGCTCTCCTCCACCGGAGGGTAGAGCGCCCGAGTATTTGGAATCTCGGAGTAGAGCTCGTCCACAACC
This sequence comes from Candidatus Marinacidobacterales bacterium, assembly GCA_965222425.1. GTDB lineage: Bacteria > Acidobacteriota > Vicinamibacteria > Marinacidobacterales > DATDRI01 > CBDCNP01. The sequence continues at coordinate 374,288 of CBDCTW010000008.1, read as the reverse complement.
GAGCTGAGCGGCTTCGCTTCGAGATGAGCTTCATGGAGGTGAGCGCCCTCCGGCTCGAGTGTCAAAACGTCTCCCTCGGAGAGCGCGAACACCGGCAGTCCGGTATGAGCGCGGTACCGTCTCACTACTTCTTGCTTGTCCGCCCACCAGGACCCGGAGCACCACTTCGCGAACGCCCGTGCCATGGGACCGCGCAATGCGAACTCGGAGGAGTAGGGCATCAACGCCTTGGGCTGCACCATCTCGATGAGAGCGCGGTTCACTGTCTCGCGCTTGGCCTCACGCTCTTCGGCGATGGAAAGTTTCTCCTCGTCGGTGAGGTTGTCGTAGCAGAGCGGATAATCCGATGCGGCGCCGTTGTACGAGAACGCCAGCAAGTCGCACCCTTTCATGTGCTCGATGGCTTCTCCGGCATCGGCCGGCTGATAGGGCACGTTGTCCGCCAGGAACACGAGCTTGAAGCCGTCCACTGTCACGATGACGCCGGTATCGATCACGAGCGAGACCACGTCGGAGTCTTCGTACTGTTCGAGCTCCTGACCGTAGGCGTTCATCCGGGGGACGACTTCCAGGCTGAGGCCCGGCGCCACTTCCACGGACTGCTCAAGCGCGAGCATCGAGGGCTGGCGAAAGCCCATCTGCTTCAGCGTGCCTGCCATCAGATGATTCGGATACACGTCCGGCACGAGCAGGTGCACGTCTCGCGATAGCTTGTCCAACGTAGCAACGTCGTAGTGATCTTCGTGGATGTGCGAGATGAAGCTATGGGTCACGCCGTCGAGCAGAGCCCCTTCATCCACGATGGCCGGATAGGGCATCCAGGCGCCGTCGAAAATACCCTTGCTGAGCCACGGGTCACAGACCAGTACATAGTCGTTCGACTCCACACGGACGAACCCGTTCGTCGGGTTCTGTATCTTCATTCCCTCACTGCTCGTTCTTGTTTTTCTCCGGCGAGCCGCCGGATGGCCTCGAGGATGCGCTCGGTCGACCGACCATCCGCACCGAAAGCAAACTCCATGATATAGGCACGCCGCCGAGTCTCGAGCACCTCGGCAAACGCCTCGTCGAAAAGGAGTTTTTGGAGCGCCTCCTTGATGGATTCGCCGTGGGCCGCGCCGAGCGCCACGCCCCGTCTGACCAGAGCGCTCAGGTTGCTGGGAAGGTTCACCACCAGCACGGGCTTTCCCAGAACGAGCGATTCGGACGAAGCGAAGGAGTCTACCGTCACCAGGCCGTCCGAAGCAAAGAGAAACTCGAGAAGGTTTTCTTTGGCGCTGGAAAAACGCACGGCCCTGGCCCGCTCCTGTTTCACCACCTCTTCGTACGGAGCGACTAGCTCGGCCTGATGCGGTTTGACCAGCAAGCACACACCCGGCGTGTCCTCCACGGCGCGCACCAGCTCGGTGAAGACCGGACCGACCGCGGAAAATCGAGAGGCCAGGACGAGCAGGTTGGTCCCCTCGTCGACACCGAGGCGCCGTCGCGTCGCCCGGCGATCGAAGCGCTTTCCCGCACTTACGAGAGCATCGAACTTGGGGCTTCCGGTAACGACGAGCTGCTCCGCCCGGTAGTGTCCCCGCTGCATCAGAATGTCCTTCGCCATGCTGCCGAAAACCGCGGTACGGGTCGGAATAGGAACACAGTCCCTGCCGTCCGCGGCCGGCCCGACTTCCTCCGCGCTGTGCTCGGCTCCGTACAGCCGCGGATAGAGAATGCCGTGCTGGACGGCAAAAGAAACAACACCCACTCTCGCTGCCGCAGCGATCGCCGCCCTTCCCAGACCGCTGTACTCGGCATAGAGAACCAGCACGTCGGGCCTCTCCCATGCCAGCGCAGCTTCGACTTCATGAAAAGAGCGAATGGCCCAGGGAAGCTGCAGCAGCATCGTATCTCGAAACGACGGCAGCGCCAGGGCTCCAAGTGGCACACCATGATGACTGAGCGCCCGGTCCAGGTCCGGCTGCGCGCGAAACGCGCGCCACATACACCAGCACCGGAGGGACGCCGGGATGAGTCGTAGGGCCATCCCCAGTGTGGTGTAGTTGCGCGCGGGGGTGTAGGGGTGACCGGCACTGTCGTCCAGCTCCAGAATCTCTTTCAGCACGCCGGTGGGACCGCGCTGCTTGAACGGCACGGTGGGACCGAAGGCCACCATCCCCACGGCATCACCGCCGGCCGCGAGCCGCAACGGCAGCTGGTCGAAGTACATATCGACGAGCTCGGTAGCTCCCGTCTCTTCGTTCTCCCGTTGCCGCCACATGGAGGCATGCGTGAGGAACAAGATCCGTCGACCGCTCGAGCTCGCCTCCGCCTGCTTCCGCTTTCGCGCGAAGACGTTCTTGAGGCCCGTTCCCAGCATCTTGAGCTGCGCGATCTTGAATCGTATCGACGTTCTGAGAAAGTTGGATGGCAGGCGGTTGAAACGACCGCGTAGCTCAACGTGGGTTAACCGCCGGCGAGCTGCAGCCGCCAGTACTCGGGCCGTCCCGAAGATGAACAGGCGCGAGGGCCTCTCCTGGTCGATCAAACGCGACAAGGCCTCGATGTCGCGCACAAATAGTCGCAAAGGTGTGTCGTGATATAAAAACAGCTCCGCCCACCACCAGAGAGCGAGACCTTGGTGCCGAAACTGATCTCGAAAGCTTCCTGCGGGGCCGAGAGGCTTGCGGCCAAACTCTTTGAGCCAGGCAATGACCGCATCGTCGATCTCTGCGCCGGCGGATTCGCCCAGAGCCGCCTCGAGCGGCGTGCTAGAGATACCTTGGCCAGTCAGATAGCCCGCCACATCCGGACTTCGGAAACGCTCCTGAACGATGGACGGGTGTTGCCAGGCGACGATTCGGGCTCCACTCTGAGCGAGCTTTCGAAGCTCGCTCACCTCGCCGGGCTTGAGGGAGGCACTGGCGACGAGCACCAGCGGCTCAGCCGGCACGGCTGCCCCGCACGCTCATGCGCAACCTGTCTTCGAGCTTTCCAGCGGACCAATCCGGACCGCCACTTGTGAGCCGTATCGGCAATAGCCCAGGTACTCGAAACTCCACCCCGTCCTTTGCACCAGATCGGCGAAGGCTTTGTATTCGTGCTGCTGCCTGCCGGCGTAGTTGAAGTACTCGTCGAAAATGATGACCGAGCCCGGTTGGATACGAGCTTCCAGCCGTTCGAAAATCGTTTCCGTCGAAGAATAGAGATCGCAATCCACATGAAGGAGCTTGACTGGCGCCGCATGGTCTTCGAGAAAGCTGCCGAGCGTATCCGCAAACAGTCCTCGGATGAGCGAGACGTTGTCCCGCACCGCAGGTAACTCTTTCCTTCGGAAAGTGCCTTTGGGCATGACGCCTTGCCAATCCTCTGGAAGACCATCGAACGAGTCGAATCCGAAGACTGTTTCGTGGGGAACGAACTTGGCGATGTGGTTGATGGAACGTCCGGAGGCAACGCCAAACTCGCACACCGGGCCGTCGATACCTTCGGTCTTCTGCATGGAGTGCGTCAGAAGCGTGAAAGCATCGGGGAACGAGCGTACCGACGCCATGTGCTCATCGACGAACGCCGCCGTTTCCGCCAGCGCTTGTCTCTGTCGGAATCGATGGATGTTTTTGCTATCCGTGTGCAGGGGGCCCGGTCGAGCACCGGCGTGAGCACCAGAGACGCGGCCCGGCGAATGGTGGAAAGCCAAAACTCTTGGATGGAGCGGATCAATCCCATGTAGGGTGGGATCGTATCGTATTTCTGGCCCGGGACGAGACCCTTCTTGCGGGTGTGTCGCTCAAATTGGATGTCCCGGGCGCAGATGCTAGCACGTTGGAAAAAGTCCATGCAATTTGACGTCAGCGTTCCACAATGTTGAAACGCTTACCAGTCAGTGGTTGTGACGATGTCGGCTTCCACGACAATCCAACTATTGGGGCTCGCTCACGCGGCCTGCATGCTCCCTGTGTACGCTTCGCAGCGTCGGTTACCCGGGCGCCACGCAACACTCGGTTCCGGCTGGTGGCCAGCCTTTGCCGGGCGGGGTTGGTTACCCGCTGGGACACTCAGAAGGTTTCAGGTAATGGTTATTCGCTCATCTCTTCCCCGTTCTCCAGGCTTCGCCTGGCGCAACACAACTCTTGACAATAACTCTTGAGCCACGACCAGTGATGTCTTCCAACAATCGGTAGCGTGAACGAGGCTGCCAAGAACTGCCCTCTGAGGCTGAGATCCCACCATGGACGATCTTCGACTCTCGTCTAATTCCGACTCCTGATTTGTCCCCCTTTCGCTGACGGGGAACAACCGTTACTACTAAAGCCGACCTCGCCGGTCTCGAATCGCTGTACGGTTACTCTCGTTCCCAAGTCCCGTATTCGTTCAGGGCACTCCACTCGTCGTCCCTCCGTGAACGTCCCTTGAGATCGGGAGAGAAAGGAACCGTCAAAACGGCTTCGCTGAAACTGTGTGCTGTTGGGCTTCGTGGGTCGCTTCCATCGAGGGTGTAGTAGACCTTTTCCGCTCCCGCTGGGCGCCGGATGTTAATGCTGCCAGAAGCTCGTTCGAACACTGGCGGGTCGAGGGTGGGGTAGTAATCATGGTCCCGAAGTGCGCGAATGAATTTTTCGACGTTCCCGTTCATCAAGTCTAGAACGTAGTCCCGCGACCGCTTCCAATGCACATCCTGTGTGCGGGGACGATTCTCTCTTCCAGGGCTCGCATCGCCCCATCGGGCCGACTCACAAAGCATCCCTGGCTCCACATAGTCTGAACCGCCCCGGGTTTCCCGGAGACTCCAACTCTTGAGAGGATGGAGTCATGACAAGACGAAGCAGGTATTCACCGGAGGTAAAAGAGCGCGCAGTGCGGATGGTTTTCGACCAGCAGGCTCAGCACGAATCTCAGTGGTCAGCGATCTCATCGATTGCGTCGAAGATTGACTGTACGCGGGAAACGCTACGCACGTGGGTGCGTCGAGCAGAGCGTGATGCTGGGAAACGAGCGGGACTGACGACGGACGAGCGTCAGCGGCTGAAGGAGCTTGAGCGAGAGAACCGTGAGCTCAAGCGGGCGAACGAGATCCTTCGCAAGGCGTCGGCGTTTTTCGCCCAGGCGGAGCTCGACCGCCGACCGAGGTGAATGTGTTGTTCGTGGACGCGAACCGTGAGAGTTACGGGGTCGAGCCGATCTGCCGGATGCTTCCGATCGCCCCGTCGACCTATTACGAGCAGAAAGCGCGAGAGAAGGACCCAAGCCGCCAGCCAGCGAGAGCGAAGCGCGACGTCCAACTCCGCGGCGAGATTCGTCGTGTACGGCAAGAGAACTTTGATGTGTATGGCGTGCGCAAGGTCTGGCGTCAGCTGTGCCGTGAGGGCCGCGACGTGGCTCGATGCACGGTGGCCCGTCTGATGCGTGAAATGGGCCTCCAGGGGGCGGTCCGTGGACGTCGATTCAAGACGACGAAGCCGGATTCGAGCGGCGCTCGCCCGATGGACCTCGTGGAGCGCGACTTCAACGCCACACGCCCGAACGAGCTCTGGGTCTCGGACCTGACCTACGTTGCCACGTGGCGCGGCTTCGTGTACGTCGCCTTCGTCATCGACGTCTTCGCTCGACTCATCGTCGGTTGGCGAGCGACGACATCGTTGACTGCCGGCATCGCTCTCGATGCGTTGGAGCAGGCGCTGCACGAGCGCCGACTAAACCCAGAAGATACATTGGTGCATCACAGCGACCGCGGCGTGCAGTACGTCTCGATCCGTTACACCGAGCGGCTCGCCGAGGCGGGTATTGAGCCGTCCGTCGGCAGCCGAGGCGACTCTTACGATAACGCTTTGGCTGAATCCATCATCGGCCTCTACAAGACCGAGGTGATCCGTCGACGTGGGCCCTGGCGTGGTCCTGAGGACGTCGAGTTCGCCACCCTCGAGTGGGTCCATTGGTACAACACGCAACGACTCTTGGGGCCGATCGGAAATGTCTCCCCCGTCGAGTACGAGATGAACTACTATCGGTCGCAGGAAGGCTCGCTAGAGATGGCGAGACTCAACTAAAACAGTCTCCGGAAAACCCGGGGCGGTTCAAGTCCGTTAGCCTACGGAAATTGGTTTGGTTTACACGGTCCACGAGGGGAGCGCCATTGTAGCAGGCACGATATACGCGATCTGCGAACTCCAACCGGAACTCTGGGCTGTCCGCCAAGGCCATCCATAGTTGGTGTAGCGCGGATGTCCCGCCCGACACGAACTTGGGAGGAACCCATGCCCCCGCATTGCTATCGAAGGCGGAATTGGCGAGGAGCCCGTAGGTAATCTCAGAATCCCACAAAAAATATGCCCCGGCTCCGGGAGGGCGTATCCGAATCCCACCATACCAATTATTGTGGACCCAATCTCCCCTGCCGGCAAACCAATTGAGCAAAATGTAGTCACTAAACTGTTCAGTATCCAACAATGTCTTCATTTCCTGGTATTTCGCGGGATCCGAGAGGTCATTGGCACGCGCGTAACGGTGCATGGCGTACCACCGCGGGTTCCGGGTGCCGAGCACGTTGCTGTGATTGATGGCAAACCAGTCCGAGGCCGAATCGCCACCATAGTACGAAGCGAGAAAACGCTGGTCCGGACGCTCCACCGCGTTATACACGCCCCAGTAAATCCCGTTCAGATAGAGATGCACGAAAATACCGCGCGCTGCCGTACCGCTCAAAGAAAGCTGCACGTCGCGAGCGTGTTGGTCGCGGACATAGACCGCAAACTCGCTGACACCGCCTCTCGACCAGTTTTCTTGGCCGCCTGCCCGAAGAACGATGGTGTTGAACTCCTTCACGGCAGATTCGGCGTGGTGCACTGCGCTCTCGAAAAAAGGGTATCTCAACATTCCCGGGCCGAAATCTTTGCTGAAGATCAGGCGAAACGAACGCTTCTCTCTGAAGGGGTATATTGCGCGATGTCCATGAATTCTAACTCCGCAATCGACCTGGAAGCCCTCGAAGTCAGAAAACTTACTGGGATAGAGGAGCTCAACCGAGGCGGGACGGGTCAGTGCACCCTTGTCAAAGTAGAGCCCTTGGTTGTTATTGAAGAGGTGGTCCCCTTCCATGACGATGGAAAGGGTTGGAATCGATGTCAGTCCTTCCACGAACTCCCGCTGGTTACTCGTGTTCACGACATCGGGATCGATCCCAACGTCGAGATCTGTGTACGGAGCCATGTTGAAGGAGCGAAACGGGGCCAGATAATCGAAGGGCAGAGTCGCCTGCTCCTTCACCGTAGTCGGAAAGATATAGGTATGGGTGTCAACGTTCGTGCTCGTCGCACCAGGTTTGTACGCCATGACTCGAAGGACGGTCGTTTTGTCCACAAGAACCATGTTGCCGACGATTCCATGACTCACGCTCGGCTTACTGCCGTCGGTGGTATAGACGATCGTTGCACCGGGGGTGGCGGTGGTGAGGATCACTTCGAAAGGAGTCTCATAGAAGCCGCGGTCGTGGCTGAACTTCGTATCGCCTACCGAGTGCGTCCGGCCGGGTCGGCGATGCCAATCATTGAAGAGCTCGACCGATTGCCCCAACCTGGCGTTCGCAGGCACGCTCGCAAGAACCGGATCGCCCCAAACCGGAACAAGTGGTTGCGGATGAGCGCCGCTCGAGGCGTCCAGCACAGGCCGCGCGGTGAATACCAGCGAGACCGCTCTCCCCTCCCACGGAGTGAGATCAACCAGGCGGTCGTTCCAACGATTTCCCCCATACGCAGCGAGGGTCTCGCGAAACGCACGGCTCCGCTTGCCATCGACTTCGATCTCGATCAGGAACTCTGTCGCAAGCAGACCAGCACTGGGTGTGCCTAATACGGCCATCGAGAACTGGAGCACGGCGTTCTGAGGTACCTTCAGCGGGGACACCCACCTCGATCCGTCCAACGCTGTTCGGGATTCTCCTTCTAACTCCACTTCCCTGGAAGGCTGAGAAGGAGCGAGAAGGGAAACAGAGCGCGCTCTCGATGAGTCGCTGCAAGCTGCGCCAAATGCTAGCAGCATCAGGACAAGCGTGCCGATTCGAGTCAAGCCCATTCTTAGTTGAAACTCTCCACGGCTCACGTTTAAGCGACCTTCTTCTTCGATACGGTTGTATTGGGCTTGATCCGGTTTCGTAGACGGTTTAGTTAAGCTGGCGAAGTCATCATCCGTCGTTCAAACTCGGCCGGACTGACCTGGCCGAGGGTCGAGTGTCGTCGTCTCTGATTGTAGAATACCTCGATGAAGTCGAAGAGGGCCATCTTGGCCTCGCCGCAACTGAGGAAATGCTCCCCAAGCTCGTGCTTGACCGTGGAGAGCCAGCTTTGACGTCATCAGGGAGATGTTCGACCTCAACCCCGGGAGCGACTCCCGGAAGCTGCGTCCCATCCTCGGCGAAGTACGTGGGGCGGGAGCAATTGGGGCACACGTAAACGTGCCTCCGATTATCTTCAGTGAAATAGCCTGCTACCGAGGCAACAAGCTTGGCGCAATGCCCACACGTAAAGCTCTTGGACGTGAGGGTCGTGATGTTGCTCCAGTTTTTCATCGAAGCGACTACAGTCTAACGGTCGTGATGACCCCGTCCTGTGCCAAAACTCGGCCCTTTAGAAATAGACCACAAATCAGCAGCTTAGACGCCCTTGGAATCCGCGCAGAATCCAGAGTATTTCGCGCCGCAGGGCTGACTTCCGACCCATGGGCTGGCGGATGAATAAATAGAAGACACAGGCGAACTCGACATCCTCAGGACCACGCCAGGGCCCGCGTCGACGGACGGCTCAATACCCCGTCCTGTGCCAAAACTCGGCCCTTTTGAAATAGGCCACAAATCAGCAGCTTAGACGCCGTTGGAATCGGCGCAGAATCCAGGCTATTTCGCGCCGCAGGGCTGACTTCCGACCCATGGGCTGGCGGATGAATAAATAGAAGGCACAGGGGGCGACCATTCCTTTGGCCTCAACGTAGCCAACGTTGAAGTGAACGTGGGCGGCGCCGCACTCGATGTCCCCGCTGCGGTACGGGAAGCAACCGTCCCACCGGTCCGTGTGGAGTCGCAACAACTAGCGGAAGGGGTGTGGTATCTGGGAGGCTCGTCTCACAACAGCTTGGCAGTCGAGTTCCTCGAATACGCGGCCGTGGTGCTTCCGCCATCAAGTGTTGGTGAGATGACGCTAAGACTATATGGTGCATTAAATTACAGCCAAAATAGCGCTCGTGACCTTCGCTGCGCGCTAAATGGAGCGTAAGCGCCTCTTTTGCAAAGGGATGCGCACACATCACCAACAGTAAATGGCGCAAGCACCGCCGGTGATTTCGCCGTCGCCGGCGAAGGAAGGCGTGGCGGCAAGCAGGGCTACGAGAACAAGGGAAGTGCGCAAGTTTTTCAATTGGGACATCCGGTCTCCTCTAAGATGGCCTCTTCTTCCTAGTACACTTCGGGAACAAAAGTCTGTTCGGTGATCGGCGGCCGAACGTAACCGACGTTCTCCTGGCGATCCGGCAATTTGATCTTGGGGTCCTTGAGCTCATTGTAGGGAATCTGATCTAGCAAGTGAGCGATTACATTGAGTCGGGCCCGCTTCTTGTCGTCCGCAAGCACGACGAACCAGGGCGCTTGCTTGATGTCGGTGTATTTGAACATCTCGTCCTTGGCCATCGAGTACTCGACCCATTTCCCGCGCGATTTCAAGTCCATCTCGCTGATCTTCCAGCGGCGCATGGGGTCCTTGATGCGCTGTTTGAACCGACGCTCCTGTTCTTCATCGCTCACCGAGAACCAGTACTTGATGACCTGAACGCCGGAGCGAACCAGCATGCGCTCGAACTCCGGTGCGGAACGGAGGAACTCTTGATACTCCTCCTCGGTACAGAACCCCATCACCCGCTCGACGCCCGCCCGGTTGTACCAGCTTCGATCGAAGAGAACCATCTCTCCCGCGGTCGGGAGGTGAGCGACGTAGCGTTGGAAGTACCATTGCGTTTTCTCTCGCTCGGTGGGCGTCCCGAGCGCCACCACCCGGCAGATGCGCGGATTGAGACTTTGCGTAATGCGTCGGATGGAGCCACCCTTGCCCGCCGCATCTCGGCCCTCGAAGATCACGACGACCTTGAGGCCCTTGTCCTTGATCCACTTCTGAAGCTTGACCAGCTCTACTTGGAAACCGGCGAGGACCTTCTCATAGATTTTGTTCTTGATCTTCTTGCGATTCGGTTGGCTGATGTCCGGGTTGTCGAGACTTACCTTGTTTTCTACTCTGTTCTTTGCCATGGCGATCACTTAGTTGGAGTTGTTGTTTCCGCGTACGCACCACACCGAGCCCTTCATGGTGCTGGCGGTGGAGAACGGAAAGCCGTTGCAACCGTCATATGTACCGCACTGCATCACGATCTCCCTGACGCTCGATTCGTAGGGGGTCAGGAATCGGCTGCTCGACCAAAAACCACCGCCACCCCGAAAGTTTTGTCCCTTGTCGGACTTGAACGGGTGGCCGGCTGGTAGCCGAGGTTCTCGACCGGTCCGCCCACCAACCTCCAAAAGGCTGGTGAACTCCTCCGCGGTAGGAAGACGCCATCCCATACGCTTTCCAGATTGGGCTTGCCAGCAATACTGCAACGCACCCTGCCAATTAAGACCATCGTGACTCCCACCGATGTAGCGCTGCCATACCAACCCGGTCTCTCGGTCGAGTACTCCACTACCGTTGAAGACCAGTTCGAAACGCTTGGTCCCGGGGAGCCGTTGATTCCACGAGTAGAGAGGGAAGACCTTGGTGTCGTTCGGATCGTGCTCCACCGCGGTAAGATCTTTCTTGACCGATTTGGCTCGTGGCTGCTGCGTTTCCGCGCGTGCGCCCAGGTGGGTCGCCATCACGACCAATAGTCCCACGAATACACTTGCCACTTTGGTTTTCATCGTTAACCTCCTCAGTGGGCGTGACCTCCCTCAGCGGGATGCTCATGCGTGATGTTCCATTTCACATCCTTGGCCGTAAAGCCATCCACCATTCCGTTGCCATTGTGCCAACCGAGACCGCATCCGGGGCAGACCTCTTTCTTGGCCTCGACGTTCGGGTAGCAGGCACATTGTCCTTCATGGAGAGCGCACCAATTGCAGCTCGGAAAGGTGCAACAGCTGTATTTGCCGGCGTTGGCCAGCTCGGACTTGGTGTCATCGAGCGCCGCATTGATTTTCTCCATTTGCTCAGCAGGTGATAGCTTGACGGGTTCCTCTTTCATGGGAGGCTCCGCCGGCTCAGCTTGCTGCGCCTGCTGCGCGGGTTGGCACGAAACGAGTCCGAACAGAAGGGCATTTGCCCCCAACACATGGAATGTCTTCATCACTGGCCCTGCTCCTTTCTTGGTATCACTTCGGGAAATTCATTCGAGCTAGCATGTCCTGGAATCTCGGATCGCTGCGGATCGTACTACGGTTCTACCTGAAGGTACACCAGGCCTCGCGTTCGTTCTTGGTAGCCTTGTTGCATCCGCAAGGCACTCGTCGACGTTTTGGGGGACCTCGCGGTCATCCAAAGGTGCCAGATCCATAAACTCCGGAATCTTCGCTCGTACCTTCCCAAGTCTCGTCACGCCTACGTGCTCCAGACGATGAAGGAAGCCTACAAGTGCAAGAGTGCCGACAAGGCGCGCAAGCGACTTCAGGCATTGGTGTCGTGGCTCGAGCGAAACGGCTACGACGAAGCTGCCGGAAGCCTTCGTGAAGGGATGGAAGAAACACTCACGGTCGTGAAGCTCGCGCTGCCCGCCTTACTTCGCCAGTCTCTTGCCACGACGAACGCCATTGAGAATCTCAACGGAACCATTCGCAGAGTATCGAGAAACGTCAAGCGTTGGAAGAGTCCTTCCATGGTTCGCCGATGGACCGCTCTTGGCGTCGTCACCGCGCAGAAAGAGTTCCGGCGTATCAAAGGCTATCGCCATATGGGCGCTCTCGTTCACGCGCTTAGAAGCAAACAGAAATCTCTTGACAGCGATGAGTTTGCTGCCTAAGAGTATTCACAGGTGCCGCCGCTACCCGACCAAATTCAACAGCGGCCGGGACATCCCCCCGGCGCAAACACAGACACTAAGCTGCTGATTGATGGCCTATTTCAAAAGGGCCGAGTTTTGGCACAGGACGGGAGTCGGGGCCAAGCGAGCTCTCGGCCTCTATCGGAGTTGTGCACCAAGGCAAGCACAAGCTGGCATTACATTAACTCTCACCCCTACGGCTCTATTCCATCGAAACGCTCCGTCAGTTCTTTGAACAACGCCTCCGATCTGTCCAATATCTCTGACGGCATATCCGCCGGGTCTGTTGTTGACCATGCGACCACGATTCGCCGTGCGACTTCCGGTTTCCACCCGTCGGGCAGCTCGACACCGTACCGCTCGGCGGCGCTCTTAATCTGCGCCACAAGACTGCCCTTGCCGCGATCGTCCTGATTCAGCATGACCTTCTTTTCAACTACGTCCTTCAAGACAGGCAGGATCGTCGCTTCACCGATAATGTCCTCGGTTTCGCATTTTTCCTGTCCGAGCACGTCGCTCAGCATCAGAACGGCCTTCTCGTGGCCTGCATACAGCTCTCTCATCAGCGCGTCGCACCGTGCACGCCCGGCGTCATCGCCGTCCAGCAGGACAACCGGCCGCACGTCCTGACCTAGGAACAGCGACGCAATGTGCCCGACCAGCTTGGTGCCGCCACAGGGCGTTATATAGATATCTTCCGGCAACCCTTGCCGCCCGAGCGAGTGACAATGCAGGTTCAGTGCGTGCAGATACAGGTAGTCCGACATGCCCTCGACCAGCACGTTTTTCTTGTGCTGGAATAGCCCCCGCACCATCGCGTATCCTGCCGCCGCTTGTAGCGGGAATATCGTTTCCCGGTCACTCGGCCAGCTATCGACACTGATCCGCGAATGCCCTGTCTCGTCTTCCGTGACTGGACGGATGCGGTGGATATGTTCTCCGTCGATCAGGAACGGCGAATGCGTCGTGTATATCAGTGGATTGTCTTCGGCCAGCGTCTCGAAGAAAGCTATTAGCTCCTGCTGCGCCGTCGGGTGCAAATGCAGCCCCGGCTCATCGAGCAACAGGATCGCGTCCTTATGCCCCTCGTCCGATTCCACGAGGAACACCATGTAGAACGAGAAAAACCACTGGAACCCCTTGCTACGGCTTTCCAGCTCGATATCGACATCCGGCCGCCGATCGTCAGACACCCAGATACGAAAATACGGGCCGTCGGCCTGATACCTGATCTTGTGCCGTCTCTGGCCGAACCACTGGCTAAATCTCTTCGAGATATTGAGCGACGCCGAGTTCAGCTTCACGCTGCGCAGTTCCTTGCGCTCCTGATCGCGCTCGATTATTTCCGGCGTCACCGGATGGCCCGCAGCCTTCGCTTCCTCAGCTTCCTCCCGGCCCAAATCCGAGATTTCCTGCGCCGTGAGCTGCACATGCTTGAACATCGCGTTGATCGTCCGAACACGCGGTTCTTCCGGTCCCGCCTCGAGGTCTTCAAGGAACCGCGGCAAATACACAGCGCTGTCGAGAATTCCGTAATTCTCGAAATAGATGAATACTGGTAGCTCGCGATTGATCGCTTCATTGAGCTGCTGTGGAATGGGTTTGGTTTCCGCCCTCTCCTGCAGCTTGTCGACCTTACCTTGAAGGGCCTCAACCAAGTCGGCCGACGCTGGAGTTGCATGCGCGTTCGATTCCTTCCGCACCTGCTCCAACATCTCAACGCCCTTCTCAGTCCGCAAATCCTGCAATTCGCCGGCAACTTTTTTTTTACTGTCGGCCCAGTCCGCCAGGCTTGTTCTCAGCGCCTGCGTCGTTTCTTCCTGATCTTCCGCCGCCGCAAGCCGCCGCGCGCCTTTCGCAAAAACATTGAGGGCCTTCACCAACTCGGGGAGATCGACCGGATCGTCAGATACCTCCGTGTCGTATTCATACGTCAGGCTGCCATCGTAGTAGCGCGTCAATACCGCCTTACGCGGTATCTCTGCGCCGTTCAGAAGCTCTCCAAGTTCCTTGCGGAACTCGTCAGAAATATCGAATTCGACCCGGCATACCGGCCAATCCTTGCCATCACGATACTCCGCCGTAAAACGGTCGCGCGGGAACTCCCGCTGCGCCTTGTATGGTTCCTCGATCGCCGGATTAAATTTGTGCAGCGCCTTCAGCAAGGCGGTTTTCCCTGCCTCGTTACGACCGACGAATGCCGTCACCCGCTCAATCGGAATCCAATCGCTATCGTCAATGTTCCGGTAGTTTAAGACTTGAAATCCCGTTGCCGTCAGCTTCATGCAGCACCTATCATCTGTTTCTGTTGCCCATTACAGCCTACGCCGCGTCAACTGCTCGCTTGTAACGTTGAGGGAACAGAAGCCTAGAGACCAAGAGTAGTAGATAGTAACGGCGCTAGATCAACGCGCCCTTCAGAATCTGAAGGAGGACAAGCAGAATCAACGGCGAGAAGTCGATCCCCCCCGCCGACGGCACCAGCCTACGAATCGGTGCCAGAGCCGGCTCGGTCAACATCCGGGTGATGCGAACTACCTGGTTGCTCGGCGGGAGCTGAAGCCAGCTGAGGATCACCGCGACGATGACGACAATGGAGTAGTAGTCGATAAGTTTGGCAATCAGTAGCATGAATGGACCAGAGTTTATCACGCAGGTCAATCACATCCTGCCGCTGGCGGTTGACCCAGTCAGAACGGGGATGTCCCGCCGGATGTTGAATTTGGGGTAGCGGCGGCTCCTTGGCCGGCTGGGCCGAGTTTTGGCACAGGACGGCGTCTAAGCTGCTGATTTGTGGTCTATTGAACCGCCCCGGGTTTTCCGGAGACTGTTTTAGTTGAGTCTCGCCATCTCTAGCGAGCCTTCCTGCGACCGATAGTAGTTCATCTCGTACTCGACGGGGGAGACATTTCCGATCGGCTCCAAGAGTCGTTGCGTGTTGTACCAATGGACCCACTCGAGGGTGGCGAACTCGACGTCCTCAGGACCACGCCAGGGCCCACGTCGACGGATCACCTCGGTCTTGTAGAGGCCGATGATGGATTCAGCCAAAGCGTTATCGTAAGAGTCGCCTCGGCTGCCGACGGACGGCTCAATGCCCGCCTCGGCGAGCCGCTCGGTGTAACGGATCGAGACGTACTGCACGCCGCGATCGCTGTGATGCACCAATGGATCTTCTGGGTCTAGTCGGCGCTCGTGCAGCGCCTGCTCCAACGCATCGAGAGCGATGCCGGCAGTCAACGATGTCGTCGCTCGCCAACCGACGATGAGTCGAGCGAAGACGTCGATGACGAAGGCGACGTACACGAAGCCGCGCCACGTGGCAACGTAGGTCAGGTCCGAGACCCAGAGCTCGTTCGGGCGTGTGGCGTTGAAGTCGCGCTCCACGAGGTCCATCGGGCGAGCGCCGCTCGAATCCGGCTTCGTCGTCTTGAATCGACGTCCACGGACCGCGCCCTGGAGGCCCATTTCACGCATCAGACGGGCCACCGTGCATCGAGCCACGTCGCGGCCCTCACGGCACAGCTGACACCAGACCTTGCGCACGCCATACACGTCAAAGTTCTCTTGCCGTACACGACGAATCTCGCCGCGGAGTTGGACGTCGCGCTTCGCTCTCGCTGGCAGGCGGCTTGGGTCCTTCTCTCGCGCTTTCTGCTCGTAATAGGTCGACGGGGCGATCGGAAGCATCCGGCAGATCGGCTCGACCCCGTCCTGTGCCAAAACTCGGCCCTTTTGAAATAGGCCACAAATCAGCAGCTTAGACGCCGTTGGAATCGGCGCAGAATCCAGGCTATTTCGCGCCGCAGGGCTGACTTCCGACCCATGGGCTGGCGGATGAATAAATAGAAGGCACAGGTCAGGGTCTAAAACGCGGCACCACTATATGTAGGGGTGGGATGATTGGGGTGTCTTTGATAAGCTGCTCAAACGCAAGGGGCTACTAACACTGTCAATCAATCGTTATAAGTCCCATTCGTTGATTGTCATGGCCAGCTGCTAGGGGGAGTCATGAGACATAGACTATTGGCTTTTTGTGCAATACAGGCGCTGATGGCCTGGACGGCAGCCGCCCAGGATGCCCAGAGTGTTTTGCAGGCCGCCGCAACGGCCATGGGTGCTACCAACTTGAAATCCATCCAGTATTCCGGGACCGGGTGGAGAGGCGCGGTGGGCCAGAACTTCAGGCCGGAGCTGGATTGGCCACGATTTCAAATGACCAGTTACACCCGAACCATTGACTTCGAGGCTCGATCTTCGAAAGAGGAAATGGTTCTCATCCAGGGGAGCAATCCCGCCCGCGGCGGCGGTAGAACGCCGATCGAGGGGGAACGGCGGCAGGTATTCCTCGTCCGCGGGAACTACGCCTGGAACATGCGAGGAGACAATGTGATTCCCGCGCCGGCCGCGGCCGAGGTACGACAGCTCGAGATCTGGCTCACCCCGCACGGTTTCCTCAAAGCGGCCATGGCGGCGGAGAATCCAACGGCAGTCACCCGAAACGAGTATGGCCAGAGGGTAACGGTGGTCTCGTTTACCGCGCTCGGCAAGTACCAGGTGAACGGCACGATCAACAGTGAGAACCTGGTGGCCAGGGTACAGACGTGGGTTCCCAACCCCGTGGTCGGGGACATGTATTATGAAAACGTCTACACCAACTATCAGGATTTCGGTGGGGTAAAGCTTCCCACCTTCCATCAGCACCAGGACATCGATGACAACGAACGGAAACCGAACGTTAGTGGGGGCGACCATTCCTTTGGCCTCAACGTAGCCAACGTTGAAGTGAACGTGGGCGGCGCCGCACTCGATGTCCCCGCTGCGGTACGGGAAGCAACCGTCCCACCGGTCCGTGTGGAGTCGCAACAACTAGCGGAAGGGGTGTGGTATCTGGGAGGCTCGTCTCACAACAGCTTGGCAGTCGAGTTCCTCGAATACGCGGCCGTCGTCGAGGCCCCCCAGAACGAGGAACGGTCCCTGGCGGTGATTGAAGAAGTCGCCAGATTGATTCCTAACAAGCCGATTCGGTTCCTAGTGAGTACGCACCATCACTGGGACCACATAGGAGGCATGCGCGCTTATGTCCACGAGGGCGCTACCGTCATCGCGCACGACGGGAATCGCCCATACTACGAAGAGCTCGTGATCACGCGGCGATGGATCCAGCAGCCGGACAGGCTGTCCCTCTATCCGCCGGAGGAAATCGCAGAGGGCTACACTTTTGAGACCTTTCGGGAAAAATACGTGTTGAGCGATGGCACGCGAAATATGGAGATTCACCATATCCAGGGCCTCAATCACAGCGCCGGGATGTTGATCGCGTATCTACCCGAGGAGAAGATTGTGGTGGAAGCGGATCTCTACTCCCCGTCGCGTGACCGGGCGCCGGCTACCCCCAACCGCAGCAGTCGAACGTTCTACCAGAACATAAAGCGCCTGAAGCTGGACATCGAAACCATTGTGCCCATCCACGGGCCGGTGGTCCCGATGTCTGATTTCGTGAGCTTCATGGGCGAAGCAGAGTCAGAATGAGTCTCACCGTGGCGAGTCTTCTCGCTCCTCGACAATTCGAGAGAAGGGCCTCGTCCGGCCAAGGTTGTTTCACCTGACAGAACTACGACAGAATCAGCGCCACCAAACGCGTAAACAACACGAGGCCGCTCACGCCCATGAGGATCGTTCCCATCAAACCTGCCCCGAAGGCATCGGTCCTCGGATAGGCGCTCCGGCGAGAATAGATGGCCCCGAAGGGGTCCGGCTAGCCAGGTGACTTTCTCCCTGCCATGCTTGGGCATGACGAGAGCCCTCCGAGTTCGCCAGATCTACGACCATAGGCTGCGCGATGCCATCGCTGCGACGGGTAATGCGGACCTGTTCTGCCTTGGTGCATAACTCTGGACAACTCTAAAGGAATCAGCAGGTTACGTTTTTGGGCAAAAAAACGCAGGGTCAATGGAATCAATGACTTACCTGTATTTATGCACCAAGGCAACCCTGCGGCGCGAAATACCCTGGATTCTGCGCGGATTCCAAGGGCGTCTAAGCTGCTGATTTGTGGTCTATTTCAAAAGGGCCGAGTTTTGGCACAGGACGGGGTGCGGTCGACGGATTTCGTGGGGTTGCTCAGAACGAGCTTGGTCTCGACGCCGCGTCGACGCAAGCGGAACGGTGCGTGGATGCGGAGTGCATCCTCGCGAATGCGATCGGGCCCCATAGACAGGCAAGCAGCGAACGCATTGCGGTCGAGGAGGATAGACACAGAGCCGGGGCTGATATCAACCCGCCAGATAAGACGGAGCAGGGGGGCTGCCGAAGCACTGTCATTATTACCCATTACTACCGGAACACAGCCCGTCTAAAAAGCGACGCACCGAGGCGAGCTCTTGCATCGTCGGAGTATGGGTCAGCGAGGCCGGGAAGGTCGTGGCATCCACATGTCTCGACCACGTGATCGTCCTTGATGAGCAGCACCTGAGGCGAATCCTACGCGAATACGTCGACTACTATCATTCGTGCCGGACTCATTTGTCGCTTGAGAAGGACGCGCCCGAGCCTCGCCGGGTAGAGTCACCGGCGATGGTGTGTTTGTCCACTCGGTCTGGCCCACTTTGCTCATCTAATTTGGCCCACCCTAAGTTATTGATTAATAAAGACGAGCTGTAAGAAAGCCCCTTTCCTTATTCCGCGGCCGGAACGAAGTGCAGGCCGCGGCTAGTGAAACCCAACGAACTCATGCCTTTATGGTCTTTTTCTCGCTCTTCAGGGTGCGCCGGAACCGATAGGATTCGGTGCCGGTTTCGAGTATGTGCGCCTGGTCCGTGACTCGGTCGAGCAGTGCCTTGCACAGGCGGACGTTCGTGAACACCTGGGTCCACTCCGAGAAGGGCAGGTTGGTGGTGATCACGAGCGCCGCCCTTTCGCATCGTTCCGAAACCACTTGGAACAGAAGCTCGGCGCCGACATCGGCGAGTGGGACGTAGCCGAGCTCGTCGATGCACAACAACTCGTAGCGGGCGTAGCGACGGATCACTCGCGAGAGTTCGTGCTCCTCCCTAGCTTCAACGAGTTCGTTGACGAGTCTCGAGGCCGTCGTGAAGCGAACGCGGCGACGTTGCTGGCACGCCGCTACACACAATGCCGTGGCCAGATGAGTCTTGCCTGTGCCGGCATCGCCGAGAAACAGAACCGGCCGTGCATGGTCGATGTAGTCGCCTTCGGCCAGTTCTCGTATCCGACGGGCGGAGACCTTCGGCGATTGCGAGAAGTCGAACTCCTCGAGCGTCTTCGCTCTCGGTAGTTGTGCTTCCTTCAGTCGTCTTTGAACCGCGCGGTGTTCACGCTCCTCGACTTCGGCGCTGAGCAGCACGTCGAGGTAGCGGACATAGCTGTGCTCGTCGCGCTGCGCTTGTTCGGCAATCTTCTGGAACTGCGTTGCCACGCTCGGCATGCGAAGCGTCTTGCAATGCTGACGGATGCTCTGGAGCTCGATGCTCTTCGCGTTCACGAGTTCACCTCGCCGATCAGCGCGTTGTAATGGCCAACACCTGGCAAGGAACGTTCGTACTTCGTGAGCTCTCCGAGCTCCACATCGCCAAGAGCCTGCGCCTGCTCACGTCGAAGAACTGATGATTCGACGAGGTGACGGATCGCCTCAGCATCCGTACAGCCGAGTTCGAGCGCTTGACTCACCGCCTCACGCAGCTTGTCGTAGCCGTGCTCGCGGCCGAGCTGCACGAGCTCGACCATCTGGCGGGTTCCTTCGAGCTTCCCGTGACGTCGATTCAGCTTGGACCACAACTCGTCGTAGCTCGTGGGCCACCGACCTTTCTCCCGCCATTGAGCGAGCGGCGTCGAGCCGGCCAACGCTCCAGGCTTCCTGACCAGAACATCCAAGTAGTGCTCGAGTTCATAAATCGACTGGCTGCGGCCGTAGCAGCGCTCGTGGCGTGCCACGACGTGGCCCTCGTGCCAGATCTCAACTTCCAACGGCAGTAGCTTGGCCACAACTCGCCGGTCCCGTTTCAACGGAGTCGAGTACCAGTTCGTGCCGACTCGAACGCAGCCTTTCTTGTTCACCTTTGCAAATCGTCGCTCCTCGATATCGAACCCCTCGACGGTCAATGGCAACAGATGCTCCCGTTCAAGCTCCATCGCTGTTCCGACAGCATGCTCCTTGCCGCTAATGTGGCGCGTCGCATCCTTGAGACAGCACGAGAGCAGATACTCGTTCAGCTCATCCCAGTTCGAAAACTCCGGTACCGGCGTCAGATAGTTGCGCCGGAAGTAGCCGACTTCGCTTTCCACCCCGCCCTTCTCGTTGCCTCGACTCGGATTACAAAACTCCGAGTCGAATCCCCAATGGGAGCGAAACGCCACGAATCGCTCCGTCTGCTCTCGTTGATAACCACGCAGAATCTTAGTGACCGCGAGTGACAGGTTGTCGTAGCGCATGCGGCGGAACACGCCACCAAAGAACTCGAACGCATGCTCCTGCGCTTCGAAAAATGCTTGTTGCGTCGGACGCGGATAGCCGCGATGCAACGCGCCTCCTCCCGCCATGCTTCGGACTACGAGCGTGTGGACCTTCTCGAGCTCACCTCCGATCCGCGCGTACGCCTCGTACCAGTCCACTTGCCCTTCATCGCCCCACGCGTAGCTCTGCGGAACAAAAATCTCTGTGTCCTTCAGGCCGAGCTCGCTCTTCCGACGAGCGACGTAGCGACGTACCGTTGATTCGCCAATCTCATGCTCCGGATGCTCGGCGCGCAACCGGGACCAGATACGACGAGCCGTATGGCGTTGCTTCCGAGGCGCTCGCTTGTCCTCCTTCAGGACCGCGTCGATGAACTCGCGTACTTCCTCAAGCTTCGGACTCGCACGCTCCGCGACTTTACGCTCCGGCGGTACCGCGCTCTCCAGCGCCTGACGCACCATCCGACGGTGTACTCCGAACTCCTTCGCCACTCCCTTTATCGTTCCTACTCCGTGCTCGTACTCGCCACGGATCTGCTCGAACAATCGCACTTTCGCACCCCTTTTCAACCGACCCTCCTCTCCGGGTTCTTCCCCGGCTCAGGGTATCGGTCTCGATGGGGTGGGCCAAATCAAATGAGCGAAATGGGCCAATTCAGACTAGCGAACACAGATGGGCAAAGTGAGAGCCATTCCAAAGGTCGGTGGTCTCCATCATTATTACACTCGACGCGCTGCTTGAGCCGACCCGCTCGGAACGGCTGCCGGACTCCGCACCAGCTTACACCTCTCCCCCTGAGTAGAGCCGACGCCGGCTCTTAAAACGTCCTACATGAAGACGACCAAAGCATCCTGGTTGCAGGAAGTTCGCCAATCTCATACAGCTCGAGTTTATGGAAGGGACACGCAGCTCGGTCAGCGGTTACGCTTGAGATTGTCGCCAGCGACGGTAGCCCCTAGGTGGACTCGACCGGCGTAGCGTGGAAACACAACTTCAGGAACACGCTTCGATATTTTCTCTCGACTAGGTGGTCATCTGCACGGTGGCGACCCGTCCGCCCAAGACGATTTATAAGCCGCTCCGGTTGTGAGAGAACTTCCCTCTCTTGCAAAGGCATGTGTGCACATCACCAACAGCAAACAGCGCAAGCACCGCGTCGCACCAAACGCTAGGTTTCCCCCCTACAACGGAAGCCTTGCCATCACAAGGCGAAACGGGACGAGCAGACACCCCGCCGCCAGGAGTTTGACGCCGTAATCGCCCATCGCCCAGCTCACCCACGGTGTTCCCGTCGCGGCGAAGGCGACGCTGAAGAAGATCACGGTGTCGAGTGCCGAGGCGAGCGCCGACGAGATCAGAGGCGCCCGCCACCAGCTTACCCGTCGAAGGCGGTCGAAGATGGCAACGTCTGCGAGCTGCCCCATAAGGAAGGCCGTACCAGAGGCCGTGGCGATCCGGGGCGTAGCGATGATGGCGGAGAGTCCGACCGCCAGCGCAAATCCCACGTAGACTATACGTCGGGCGGGCTCTGCACCGAGAGCCCGGTTGGTGAGGTCGGTGACCAGGAAAGCGAAAGGGTACGTGAAGGCACCCCAGGTGAGCCAGTCGTTGATGGGGTACTGAACGGCGACGTTGGACACGACGACGGTCAGCGTCATGGCCAGAATAGCGATGGGGTTCAAGTCAACGTTCAGCAGTACACTGAGCTGCTGATTTATGGTCTATTTCAAAAGGTCCGAGTTTTGGCACAGGACGGGGTCTTCGTTACGATCGAGGTCTGGTCTCGGCTCTGGCCATCGACGGTGACGGGAAGGCGAAGCTACCGGAACACTCACGCTCTGTTTCGCGACCTTTCGAAGCGGATGAATTTCGGACGTCTTCCCCTGATCATCACGGATGGATTCGAATTCTACCAGAAGGTCATCCGTCGCTTCTTCGGGCCAGCGTGTCTTTACGGCCAGGTCCTCAAGACGCGCAGGAACGATCGTATCATCAAGGTCGAACGCAGAGCGCTGCACGGAGCCGCGTGGCGATTCGAAGACGCGATCAATAACTCCGAGGACTCCTCGACATTGAACACGGCGTTCATCGAGCGGTTGAATCTGGCCATCCGGCAAAGCTCGGCATACCTTTCGAGACGAACGCTTTCCCACGCTCGCTCGACGGAGAGGCTCGATGAGCACCTGGAGTTGCTCCGTTGCTATTACACCTTCGTCCGACCGCACGGAGCTCTGAAGTTCGGACGTGAGATCCGAACTCCGGCTATGCAAGCCGGTCTGACCACGCGACGGCTCACCTTTCGAGACATCTTCTTCTTGGCGACGACGATTCCTTTGTGGTCGCGGATCGAGGTTTTCCTTCTCAGTTGGGCGCGTAACCCGGTCTCTTCCGCACCTGTTACCACTGCCCGCAGCCGCGTAGCAACAACTTGATGGCGGAAGCACCAAACGGGGAGAAACAGATAGGCCGCGCCTACGGAGCACCGCGCCAGCCCTCGACCCTACCAGCCCAGGACCCACCGGCCATGGCTCATGCTATTATCACGCGCTTAATGAGAGTTTCGAAGGTCGTTTTCTTCGCTATTTGTTGTGCGTCGTCGGCCTCGGCGTGGGATCGCGTGGGACATCTCGTTGTGGATGCTATCGCGTGGGAGCACATGAGCGAGCCCACGCGCGAGCGGGCAGTCGAGATTCTTCGCGCTGCGCCGAGAGACGCCGGCCTCGCGCTATCGGGGTTCGGCCCGCGAGAGCTCTTCGTCCGCAGCGGGTACTGGCCCGACGTCGTGCGCGATGAGGCGTGGCCGGTGCGCAAAGAAAAATACGATCACCCGACGTGGCACTACGTCAATTATTTCTGGCGAGAAGACGGTACGCCGCTACCGGAGATGGGGCTGAACGGTGAACTCCTCGAACGACTCGAGGCGCTCGCGGGCACCGTCCCCGACGCTGTCGAGCTCGCGTGGTTGCTCCACCTCGTCGGTGACGTTCATCAACCGCTCCACTCGAGCGCGCGGGTCACCAACGCCGAACCGCACGGCGATCGCGGAGGGAACGATTTCGCGCTCGACGACCCGGAGTCCTGGGGGAACTTACACGCGTTTTGGGACTCGATACAGATGCGCGCCCGTCGCAAGCACCACAGCGAAGGCTATCCGGCATGGGTCGACCGGATCGCGGGCGAGATCACAACGCTTCATTCACGCGCAACGCTCGCGAGCGAGATGAGCGTTCAAGGATTCACCGACTGGTCCAAAGCCGGCGCCAAGCTTGCAAGGACGCGCTTGTACCCGTCGTATCTTGTTCGAGATGCGCGGCCGCCGAAGCAGTATCAGGACGAAGCCCAAGAGGTCGCCGATCGGCAGATGGCGCTCGCCGGGTACCGGCTCGCGGCGCTTCTGAATGGGCTCCTTCGCTAGGGGGTGCTTGCGCTGTTTGCTGTTGGTGATGTGTACGCATCCCTTTACAAAAAATGGGCTTACGCTTCATTTAGCGCGTAGCGAAGGTCGTGAGCCCTATTTGGGCGGTAATTTAATGCACCGTAAAGTCTTAGCGTCATTTCACCAACACTTAATGGCGGAAGCACCCCGCAGGGCTGACTTCCGACCCATGGGCTGGCGGATGAATAAATAGAAGGCACAGGCAGCTTACAATCGATTTCACGCATCTGTGCCTTTAACAGATGCTGATGCGCATCGTGAAGACCAGGCATTGCCATTCTGCCCTTTAGATCAACGATTCGCGTTTCTGGGCCAACAAACGCTCCGATATCTTCATCCTTGCCTACATACAGAAAGAGAGCACTCTTGATTGCAACGGACTGTGCCCAAGGAAGACGTGCATTTACGGTATAGATTTTTCCGTTTTTGTAAACGACATCAGCATCTTGCTGTGCGAATGCACTGTCAACCACTGTGAGTAGCAAGAATCCAAGGATTATCAGATTGGTATTCATTTTTTGGTTCTTCTCAGGGCCCGCGACTCTCCGTTCGCTCGCGCCCGCAGGTTCGTCAACGGCTGTTCTGGTCGATCCTGAAGTCGATCTTGAAGCTCGTCGGGCGTAAACCAGGAATACCTGATCGACGACACATCATAATCAGGGCCTACGAGCGGAAGCAAGATATCCCGGCAGGCCTATTGTTCATATTGTTCAGCCTGATATACAACTTGGCCTTCGAATACGGTTTCTAGGACGAGGGTGTCTGCTATTTGCGCCGGTGGTATTTCGAACAGATTGCGATCGAGCACAATCATATCGGCAGATTTCCCCACTTCAATGGAACCATAGGTTTTCTGTTTACCCATAGCGATAGCACCATTCAACGTCATTGCCTTGATAGCTTCATGCAGGTTGATTGACTCGTCACCGTGATCGACTAGACCAGAAAGTGCTGGAAAGAGATTCGGTTCGGGCAATATCGCCCAATAGCTACCGATAGTCATCAGGGTATTGTGATCGAGCACAGTCCTGAATTGGTAGGCCTTGGGCAGATAGGCTGTGAGCAGATTGGCAGTGAGCGCACCTCTAATTTGCCAGATTCCCGGTGACATTTCCGCGACGGCATTGAGCTTACTTAGTCGGGGAATATCCACCGCTTTATAGCGAATACTATGGGTGATCTCGTGGTATATACCGGAGTCCCCATTTGCCTCGCGTGCCGCGGCGATGGCATCCACTGCCGTCCGCGTGGCAGCGGTGCCGACGGCGTGCATCTTCACCTTAATCCCCATTCTGTCGAAATCCGTCACCAATCTGTTTAATGTCTCCGGGCTCTGGCGCAAACGTTCAACAGGGATGTTTCCGGCAGCATCTATATCCACATCGGCGTTATGTGGCTGTAGTGGAGAGCCGTCCACAAAAATCTTAACGGCATCCGTATCCAAACGCGGTGATTTGTAACTTGCCGTGACACGCTCCATCTCGGCAGGGGGCAGATGACTCCTTCCCGGCCGGTTTACGCGGAGATGGGTCGTCACGCGCAAAGCCCACTGCCCCTGCTCATCCAGTTTCTTGATTTCGCTCAACAGAGCTTCACTCGATGCAGCGTCCTGCGCTGAGGTAATACCAAATTGATGACAGAGTCTTGCCGTTCGCAGCACCGCATCGCGGAGCGCTTCCGAAGGTAAAGGTGGTATGTTTTTCACTACCAGCGAGGTAGCTCCACGCAATAGTTCACCGGTAGGCTCACCTTTTTCATCGCGCACTATTTGTCCGCTGTCGGGATCGGGCGTATTCCGATCGATTCCGGCGACCTCGAGTGCCTTGCTATTGGCAAGTCCACCGTGGGCCCATGCGCGAATATAAACCGGTGTATCAGGAAATGCGGCATCGATATAACGCCGGTGCACCTGGCCACCGGGAAACGAGCCTCCGCGGTAGACAAAGCCCACAATCCATTCGCCTCGGGTATGACCCTGTTCCTGGCAAAGTTTTAGGCCTTCAATAATCTGGTCTACAGTGCCAGCAGCAGGGTCAGCATAACTGGCGGGTCGCAGCCTACAATTGCCCCCAATTTCACGCACCGGCACCCCAAAATGCTGGTGTGCATCGTGAATACCAGGCATTGCCATCTTACCTTTTAGATCAACGATGCGCGTTTTTGGACCAATATATGATGCGATGTCCTTATCCGTGCCGACATACAGAAAGCGGTCACTTTTGATCGCAACGGACTGTGCCCAAGGAAGTCTATAGTTTACGGTATAGATTTTCCCGCTCTTGTAAACGATGTCAGCATGTTGCTGTGCGAAAGCATTGTTAACCACTGTGAGTAACAAGAAGCCAGTGACTATCAGATTCGTATTCATTCGTACTCCCTTGCTTAAGATGTTCTCGTCCTGTGCCAAAACTCGGCCCTTTTGAAATAGGCCATAAATCAGCAGCTTAGTGTCTGTGTTTGCGACCGTGCCAATGGGAGCTACCCTCAGAAGGTGTGGAAATAAAGTAAGGGACTTATATACTTGACGATCCTAAAGTCGGCCTTGGCTATGGAATCGGCTAATCTCACCGAGGTTGTGAACGTGTAGGAGCTTGTTCTTTCCTGCCTGACTTCTGAGCCACATTTCAGCACCTCTGCTGTATCCGCCTCCGTCCAAAACGATGATGGTGTTGAACTCGTTCAACTGGATCGACAAGACCTCGAACGGGTACTTTTCCTCCACACTGCCCGGGGACGCCTGCCACTTGCATTGAATGACCAGGCAATCCGGCCATCGTTGCGGATGGTACAGGATGAAATCGACACGTCTGTTTTTGCTATAGATGTCGCGCCCGACGGAGCATTGTTCGGCGAAGATCGGCTGCCTCAGCTCATGCATGGCAAAGAACCGCCCACTCGAAACGCGTTCGTATTCCTCGGATAGAAGATCGCCGACCGCGTTCTCTAATCGACGCCCGCGCTTGTTAGCCCTTGACCCTTTACTCATAGCTAGTGATGATCAACTCGGGCACAGTTCCTCGTTTACTAGCCTGGCTGTTAATAAGCCGAGGAGCGACTGTTTCATGCAGGATGGTCTTTCCTCCTCGGTAGAGGCGCCGGATAAGCGACGTATCCGAATTGCTCAACATGACGTTGGCTCCCATGTTGATCCAACCGTTGATTGCATCCCGTAGACGCTCCTGATCCTCTGGCGTGAACCCACCAGCTTGGTATCCTGTAAAAGTTTCGTGGTAGGGCGGGTCACAATAGACGAAATCGTCCGCATTCGGATGAACGGCCCTCACGAAGTCACCGACTTGTATCGTGGCTTTCGCCAGTACCTTGCTCGCCGTCCGTAATTTATCGGCGTTGCATATATCTGGATTCTTATAGCGTCCCTTTGGAACATTGAACTTGCCAGCTTTGTTCACGCGGTAGAGTCCGTTGTAACAAGTTTTGTTCAGATAGATGAAGCGAGCCGCAATTCCGATCGAGGTGTCGGGCTCTTGTGCACGAACTTGAAGGTAATATTTTTCGTTCCTATGTCCTCGCTCGTGAGCTTTCAACGCTTCGATCAGCTCATCAACTCGGTCTTTTACTACTTGGTAGGTGAGGACCAATTCCTCATTCAGGTCGGATAGGACAGCTCTATCAATCCGATCCGCCATCGTAAAAAAGACGGCACCGCCGCCAACAAACGGTTCCCAATAGGTGCTCACACGATCAGGAAAATACTTGGCAATCTCTGGGATTAAGGTTCTTTTTCCACCGGCCCACTTAACGAAAGGCGTGGCCGGGGCCTTATCAAGATAAGGGCGCTTTGTGCGCTGAAGCGCACGTTTAAGCTCACGATTGAACTGCACGATGTTACTCATGAGATCAACCCTTTGTACGTCATCCGACTAGAAAGGCCATTCTCAATCAGGTGGGCTACACGGGCTGCTCGCCCCATATCCTTGTTGTTCATACGGAAGGCGCATCCGTCAAGGTAACGCTGCATGTGCTTCTTGCTCCACCAGTGGTGGATCCCGATGTACGCGCGCTTTACGAGAGCCCAAAATGACTCGATGCTGTTCGTATGAGCTTCGCCACGAACATACTCGCCACGGCTATGAGTCACACGCTCCAACGAATAGAAGCTGTCGAGAACCGAGTAACCTCGGTGCTCGTCTGCCTTGATCTTAGAACCAAGAGCAACATGCCGGAGCGTGTGTGGCACTATGTTTGCGGCATTGGAGCCTTTCACGTGGAATGCCTTTGCCTTCCCGCCTCGCTCCCTCATGCCAAAAACGACCGCTTTGGTCTTGGTGCTACGGCCCTGCGTTCCTCGCGTGCGCTTGCGGGCGTGCTTGTTTTTCTCCTTGCCGCCGATGTAGGTCTCATCCAATTCTACGATTCCGCCGAGCATCCCTGAATCGTCGTTTCCGGCCGCATTGCGAATGCGCTGAAGCATATACCAGGCCGTTTTCTGCGTCACCCCGATATCCTTCGCTAGCTGGAGGCTAGAAATGCCCTTAGAGTGACAAGTATCAAGCCAAACCGCTGCGAACCATTTAGGCAGCAATTTGATCGGCGTGTCAGCGAACATGGTTCCAGCGATGATGCGGAAGACCCGTCGACAATCGCCGCACTTGTGCCGCCGTCCGTCGGAGAAGTGATAGATTCGCTCGTAACCACCGCAGAGTGGGCAATACGGGCCTTCCGCCCAACGCAGCCCTTCGAGCTGCTTTAGGCAGGCATCGACAGTTCCGAACCTTTGCGTGAAATCTAGTAGGCTGTCCATGACGGTCTCCTTATATAGGCATTATATAGGCATTATATAGGCATTATACACGCCTATACTGGGATCGTAAAGTATATAATCCCCTAAAGTAAAGGCGGAGTAACCTTCCGCGTCACGAAACACGGCCTGAAGGGGCCAACGGAAGGAGACACCGCTATGAAGGAAAAGACCACAGGACGACGGAGCTCGTCAAGGGTGCCTTGGGGGTTGCTGGAGAAGTGGGCGAGGCTCGAGATCCAGGATTGGGTGCAGGAGCTGATGGTAGCCGAAGTCACGGAGCTTCTCGGGCGTGAGAAATCGGAGAGACGGAAGCCCGTGGACACAACGGCGGGCTATCGAAATGGATACGGTAAGCCTCGGAAGCTGACGATGAGCGTGGGCACAGTGACGGTTCGCTGCCTTGGTGCATAAATACAGGTAAGTCATTGATTCCATTGACTCTGCGATTTTTGGCCCAAAAACGTAACCTGCTGATTCCTTTAGAGTTGTCCAGAGTTATGCACCAAGGCAGCTTTTTTCCCAGGGAGCCCCTGGCCTCCATGGATCTCATCGCTATGCTACGGATGACCCACGAGGATTATCTAGCTGCTACCAAGGGCAGTGCCATACGTCGAGCTCGCTACGCGGGTCTACCCCGCAACGTAGCCATCGCTCTCGGCAACTCCGGGGATCCGCGGGCGGTACCCCCCCTGGTCGAAGCGCTCGAACACGGCGAAGCGCTCGAACACGGCGAAACGCTCGAACACGGCGAAGCGCTGGTGCGAGGTCATGCCGCGTGGGCGTTAGGAGAACTCGCGCGACCCGAAGCGCTGACGCCGCTTCGCGCCGTTTGGAACGGGAGGAAGAAGAACAAGTGCGAGAAGAGATTCGCTGGGCGGTTTCCGAGCTGGCAGGATCTAGTGGGGCCGTACCTTGATGACGATCGGGTGATACGGACTTTCCGTCTCCCCCAAATCACTACCGTTACCACCGTTGCTACCGTTTCCTCCCCATCCACCTGTCCCCGGGAAGACGCGATTGTCGTGGGTGCGGATCGCCAAGGGTGCAGGTCGTGCGTCGCTTGCGTCGTAGGTTATGGGCGTTATCTCCATGCGATCGCCTTCGATTTGGACGAGAAGGAAGTGAGGCTTGTCCTCAGCATTGGCCGCCTCCACTCTTTCGCGGCGTAGTATTGCAAGGGAGCCTCTTTTGCGTCCCCCCTCGCTCTTGCCACCCGCGCCGGTCACGATGTAACGAGTCGTCTTCAAGTGGCCCTCGGACTCTTGCCGCGTTAATAAGGTGAGTCGGGGATCGGCTCGTCGCTCTGACGATAGAAAACGTCGAGCTCCGCACGCCCAAAGGGTGGCGACGACTCGCCGATTGTATTGCTCGCCTCCTCGCGGGGACTTCCCCAGGCAATCACGACGCTTTCGTGGGTCAACCTCTGGACGTAAATGAACTCGCGGACGTCGCCCCCACCGGAAGTTGAGCCTGGCGACACGATGACGATCAACGCCATCGATACCGACAAGAACGAGGCGCGCCGGAAAGGATTCTTCATCAAGGTGAGCATGCTAAGCCCAGGGAACTGCTATCCCCCTTTGTTGCCAAACGGACTCATTCGTTGAGCGGTTGTACCCCGACCTCGCCGAGCCATTCTAGAATCCTGCGCTCGACCACTTGCTGTTTGAATCGCAACCACTTCTCACGTGTTTCTGGCAGGTTGTCCAGGGTGTCATCGAATCGGGCTCGGGCCTCCTGCTCCCCGAGCGACGAACGGAGGAGTTTTCGATCCCGACCTTCCAAGGTACCGACGAACTGATGGATGTCGCGAACCGGCACGAGGCGACGGGAAAGAGGAATGACTACATACCGATCCTCGGTAGTGAGCCTTTGCTCGTCTTCTTGCTCTTCCTCGTTCTCGAGATAGGTGGAGAAGAAGTGGACCTCTCCCGTGTCTCGATCGAGATAATAGCGGTGATCCCGGGAATCATCATCGAAAGCGTCCGCCAGCTCCGACCAGTCGACTCTCAGTTGCTTCATTTCTGCTCTCTGTTGATTTTCGCCCAAAGCGCATCCTCAATCAAGACCGGATTCCCCAAAATGACGGAAAACATCAGGCCGGCTCATTGCAAGTAGTCCATGGTGCAGATATCCCAATAGTTACGGAGCGATCCCGAATCGTACAAAGATAGAAACCGAGGGATGCGTT
The DNA here is from genome assembly GCA_965222425.1 of Candidatus Marinacidobacterales bacterium. GTDB lineage: Bacteria > Acidobacteriota > Vicinamibacteria > Marinacidobacterales > DATDRI01 > CBDCNP01. The sequence continues at coordinate 343,405 of CBDCTW010000008.1, read as the reverse complement.
GCAGAATCATCGTGCTTCGGTGACCGGGCATGGCTGCGGGGTGGTTTAGACCGTAATCGAAATAGGCTCGAATGAACAAACTATCTTCCGTCAGCGGAAGCGAGCGCACGTTGTCAACGTACTGCCGGAACCCGCCGGCACGAAGGAGGTAGAACTCGACGTTCGACACGTAGAACGCGGAGACTACCTCTCCTCGTTCCCTCAGGAAGTCCCCTACCGCGCGAAGAGCGTGGCCTCCCGCAAAATCACCGACCACCGGGACTAGGCGGCCGCCCATGGCCAACTCCCTCACGTAACGGTAGTCCTCCGGCGATCCCAGGAAGCTACCATGCAGTCCGGTAGGACCCTCCGCCATCAACAACGCTCGGTAGTCGGGATGGTAGGACATGGGCGGACATCCAAAGCTACGGAACCGGATACCGAGTTGGTCATCGAAAAGCGACCCATAGACGAAGCGTATGTGGTCCCGGTCTCCCCTGGAGAGCGGAACATGGAGCTGCTCGATATGATCGAAGATGACCAGCAAGTTTTGTTCGAAGAGCTCCTCGCTTGGTTGGCTCGACTCGAACGCGGCGACAATCTGCTCGAGGCTGGCCGTGGAGGTCGGTTCGTCTTCGCCCGTCGGGGGATGCGAAAATAGCCAACACAAGTATTGGTAGGGCGTTTCCGCCTGTGACAGGACCGCATTCGACAAGAGATGCTGAAGCATGTTCTGTCTCCGAACATCCACGATGAAAGCCCACCGCGGGCGGACCCGCCCGATATACGTGAAGTTCTGTTCCGGTCCCACACCAATGTAGCCGCCCCCTACTGGCCGTAGCCGCTCCACCACCTGCACGTAAGACGTCTCGTTGGAAATGATGTTGTCGGTATCGAAGAACCCGCCCGGCTCGGACAGAGCTTGGATCAGCGTCGAGAGGTCGGGAACCAGCTCCTCTTCGGCAGGCCGGCTGCACGCCGCGACGAGCGTCAGAAGAAGGGCGAGCAGTTTCGGGGACAGGCGATTCATCTCCCCAGAGATCTAGCGGCCGCGCTCGAATACCGAGTAGACGACCGGAATGAGGAGGAGTGTCAGCGCGGTGGAAGTCAGGAGGCCGCCGATCACGGTGAGGGCCATGGGCGATCGGAGCTCGCTGCCTTCCCCAAGGCCGAGCGCCATAGGGAAGAGCCCCAGGACCGTCGTCGAAGTCGTCATCAAGATTGGCCGTAGTCGAGCTTGTCCGGCGTTTCGGAGCGCCTCCAACTTCGACTGCCCCTTCCGCCGCAGACGGTTAGTGTAGTCCACCAAGAGGATCGCGTTGTTCACAACGATGCCCGCCAGAAGGATGACGCCGATGAGCACGACGATGCTGACAGTAACCTGGAAAAGATAGAGCGCTACTAGCACACCCACGAGAGAGAACGGAACGCTGAACAAGATGACGAAAGGATGGAGGAGCGATTCGAACTGCGATGCCATAACCAGGTAAACCATGAAGACGGCCAACAAAATGGTGAAACGCATACTCTGAAACGACGTCTCCATCTCTTGCTGCTGCCCACCCATACGCCAATCGAACCCCGCAGGGAACGTCATGCCATTGAGCGCTTGCAGAATTTCTTCTGAAGCCGAGCCTAGGTCCCGCTCCACAAGATTGGCAGTGATCAGCGCCACGCGGTCGCCGTCGGCTCGACGAATCTCGGCCGGCCCTTCCGCCTCGGCGACTTCCGCGACTGCCCACAGAGGGATCGCGGTAGAGCCCACGTGCCCAATGGTCAAGTTAGATAGATCGACCGTGCTATCGCGAAATCGCTCCTCGGAGCGAAGACGAATGTCGATAGTGCGGTCTTCGCGGTTGATGTCGGTGGCAACGACCCCTAGCACCTTGGCGCGCACGATGGCCGCGACATCCCTCACGTTGTAGCCGAGCGAGGCAAGTCGGTCGCGATTGAATCGGATCTGAAGCTCCGGGTTACCCACTTCGGTTGACGACTTGACGTCGACCAGGCCGCGCATGGCGCGCATGCGTCTCATCAGCTCTTCGGCCAAGCGCCCTAGCAACTTCAAGTTGTAACCTCGAATCTCGACCTCGATGGGAGACTTGAAGCTAAAGTACGTTGGACGACCAAACCGATAGAGTATGTCTCCATCCCGATCCAGTGCGGGACGGAGCGACTCCATTAAACCGTCTTCCCTTGCCAGAGTTGGCACGCCATCTATGATGAGCGTAAGCTGCCCGATGTTTTCCCGCCTCTCCCCCGCGACACCGCCCTGCTCGTTCGAAGCGCCGACGATCGCATAGACCGTACGCACACCTTCCAACTCCTCCGCAACGCTCTCCAGATTCGCCAGGCGCCGGGAGGTGATATCGAGGTGAGTTCCAGGAGGAAGCTCGGTGTTGACGAAAAACTCTCCTTGGATGAGCTCCGGAACAAGCTCTCGCCCAAGCTGCCCCAGCAAGAGCAAGCTGCCCGCGAACATCACCGAAGTGATCAGGATCGTCGCGGCGCGTCGCCTCAGAACCGCATCGAGAGCCCGTGGGTAGTTGCGAGTCACGAACCCGATGGTCTTATCGAATCCCTTGGCCGGGAGAAAAAGCACGCCGTAGATGAACGCACCTACGCGACGGCCCAAGAATTTTACGACGCGAACCAATACCACTCCGAGACCAAAGAGCTTGTCGCTCAGCCAACGGCGCAACGACGATACTTCGTCCTGAGATGCGTCGTCCGGGAGGCCTTGATTCCACTCCCGCGAGGCAAGCATGGGAATGAGAGTCAAAGCCACAACAAGCGAGACCGCGAGTGAGAATGTGACCGTGAGCGCCTGGTCGTTAAAAAGCTGTCCTGCCACACCCTCTACGAAGACGATGGGCACGAACACGCAGACCGTGGTGAGTGTACTGGCGACCACCGCCTGGCCTACCTCACCGGCTCCGGACCGGGCCGCCTCCACGACATCGAGGCCTTCTTCCCGCTTACGGTGAATCGACTCCAGGACCACGATGGAGTTGTCCACCAGCAGGCCGACACCCAAGGTAAGACCACCGAGGGACATGATGTTCAGGGAAATGCCGGTGACGTACATCAGGAAAAACGTCGCCACTACAGAGATAGGTATAGAGACTCCGATGATGACCGTAGATTGAATGTTTCGAAGGAAAAGGAGGAGAACTAGAACGGCCAGGCTCCCACCGATGACAGCGGTCCGCATCACCTCCAGGACTGATTGACGAATGTATCTGGTTTGATCCGTAATGACGGCAAACTGGAGATTCGGATCGAGCTGCGCTAGTTTCTCTCTGACGTCCTCGAATCGCTCGGTGACGTCGTTCACCACGGTAACGGTGTTCGTCCCACCTTCCTTGTAGACGCCGATCTCGACGCTCTCCTGACCGTTGATTCGAGTAATGACCTCTCGTTCTTTGTGTCCTTGGTATATGCGGGCGATGTCTTCCAGGCGCACGGCCGCCCCGCCGGAGCTGTCCACGATGATCTCTCTCATGTCTGACGGGCGCTCGAACTCATTGATGGTGCGGACGAGATACTCGGTCTGGCCATCCTCCAAACGCCCGCCGGTGAGGTTGACGTTCTCTTGTGCCAGCCGTGTGATGACCTCATTGACGTTCAACCCGAGGCCTGCAAGGCGGCGCTCGTCGATCTCGACATGGATCTCTTCTTCGAGCCCGCCGTTGACCAATACCGCGGCCACCCCCTCAACACGCTCGAGTATACGTTTCACCTCCTGTTCGCCGACGAGGCGCATCCGGATCAAGTCGTCGTCACCATAGAGACCGATACGCATCACCGGATCCAAAGAAGGGTCGTAGCGAAGCAGTATCGGCCGACCGGCATCGTCCGGGAGCTCCACCAGGTCCAACCGTTCGCGGACGTCGAGGGCGGCAAGATCTATATTGGTGTCCCAGCCGAACTCCAGCGTGATCTCGCTCACGTTCATTCGAGAGATGGAGGAGACCTTAACTACGTTGTTGACCACGCCCACCGCGTTCTCGAGAGGCTTGGTGATCAACGCTTCGACCTCAGTGGGCGCAACCCCCTCGTATTCGGTCCGCACCGTGAGGGACGGGTAAGTGATCTCCGGGAGGAGATCGACGGCCAGATCGTCGAAGGCCACCAGACCAAAAACCAACGCGGCAGCTGAAAAGACGATGACCGTAACGGGCCGGCGGATGGAGAAGTCGACAATTCTCATGTGGGGTAAATAGAGGAGCTAGGGTTGTGGTTTGCCGAGGCGCCTGCTCAAGGCCTTTTCGATCTGTTCGTCGCTCATGCCGCGTTGCCGCATGCGCTCTTTCATTTGCTCCAACTGTTCCGGGGTCATCTGAGAGGGATCCAGTTGGCCGGGGTCCCGGAATTCTGCATCTCGCAGGCCACCTTGGGACCTCCGGCCTTGGGCGACTCCGCTCGGCGTCGGCTCGGAGCCGGCCTCCGCCCCCGGACCCTTGAGAACGAAGACGGGAGTGCCGTCGCTCAAACCGTCTTGACCGACGACCACGACGCGGTCCTCTTCAGTGAGCCCGGACAGGACTTCGACAAAGTCCGACTCTTCGAACCCGAGCTCGATGTCTCGGCGCTCCGCCAGCCTTTCGTTGACCACGTAGACGGTGTCGCCAAGGCTTTCGAGGGATAGGGCCGACTTCGGAATAACGAGACCGTCGGCATGGGAGTCGCGAACCAAATAGACGCTGGCGAACATCCCTGGCAAAAGCTTTCCTCGCGCCTTCACCTGCAACGTCACCTCGATCGTGCCGGTATCGGAGTCCACTACCGGGCGGATGCGAAGCACCCGTGCCGAAAACCGCTCTCCCGACCAAGCCCCCACGGTGATGTAGGCGGTTTGGGAGACTTTCAGGCTCGAGAGCTCCTTCTCGGGAACTTGAATTGGGCACAGGATAGGATCGAAGTCCGAGATCCGGAAAAGGCTTTGATTCGGCGTGACGTTCTCCGCAAACTTGATGTACCTCTCGATGATGGTTCCCGCGAAGGGCGCCTCGATCTTCGAGTATCCGAGTAGAATTTGATTCCCCTCGAGCTGGACCTCCGCCGACTCGAGCTTGGTGATCGTCTGGTCGTAGACCTCCTGACTGATCACGCTCTCCTCAAAAGAGGCCATGGCTCGCTGGTGGGTGCGCCTCGCCTCCTCGAGGGCAACTCGGGCAACGCCGACCTGCGCCTGCAGCTCTTTGTCATCGATCCGTGCCAGAAGCTGCCCCTTCTCGACGACCATTCCTTCCTCGACCAGAAGCTCCACAACGGGTCCCGTGGTCCGGGCAACGATGTCGATATCGTTCTCGGCTTCCAAAGTCCCGTTCGTCTCGATGAAGGAGGAGATGGATCGTCGTTCGGGTAGGGCCACTTCCACCGGAACGCCGACGTCCGTCTCCGGGGAAGGCTCGGGGTTACCCCAACCTCCGCTTCCACCAGGTCGGGCACGCCTCGGTCCGGAGGCCGGGTGCCCACCTCCCCCATGAGCGCTCTCGGATAGCGTGTCGCCTCCGCAGGCGGACAAATTTAGCAGGCCTAGCAGGCTCAGCAGGCTCCACGCGATTACGATCGCAACAATGTACAGTCCGTGTCTCAGCATTCTTTCTGCTCGGTCCTCTCAGGCAGCGTGGATTACGCGTTTCCCATATACGGCGAAATCATCGATCAGCGAGTAGATGGTGGGGATAATGACCAGGGTCAAGAAAGTGGAAGTGGTCAATCCTCCCAAGATCACGAGGCCCACCGGTGCCCAGTTACCCGCCCAGCCCTCCGGGCTCCCCAACCAACTCGGGAAGATCAACGGCGCGACCATGGGCGTCAGGCCGAGAATCGTGGTCAACGCAGTCATCAGAATGGGCCGCAGTCGGTGCTTGCCCCCGGTGACGATGGCCTCGTTGCGGCTCATCCCTTGCCAACGAAGATGATTGATGTGATCGATGAGCACGATCGCGTTGTTGACGACCACACCCACGAGAATGATCAAACCGAGGTTGGTCATGTTGTCGAGCGGCTGGTTCGTCAGCTTTAGGATCACACCTACCCCGATGAACGCGAATGGGATCGAGAACATGATGGTGAGAGGCTGCACGAAACTTTCGAAAAGCGCAGCCATGATCAGATAGATCAAGAGCAACGCGAAGACGATTCCGAACCGCGCGCTTCCCATGTCTGACTGGGCCCACCGCTCCCACCGCCCGAAGGTCCAGCTATACCCGGGCGGCAAATTGATCAAATTGGTTATCGAGCGCACCTGCTCCATCATACGGAAGGAAGTCGCCTGTGACGCCGTATTGGCGGTGATGGTGATCTTCGGGCGGCGATCGATACGCTCGATCGTTCGCGGGCTTTCTCCCACCTGGAACTCGGCCAACGCGTCGATGGGTAGCACAACGTCTCCGGAGAAGATTGGGGTTTTCTTGAGTTGGTCCAGCGTCTCCCGATCCTCTTCGCGAAACTTCATCACGAGATCGATTTCTCGGTCACCACTTTTTAGCCGAGTTATTGGTCGCGACGACAGCGCGTTGTTGATGGTGAAGGCGACGGCGCGGGTCGATAGCCCAGCCTGAAACGCCCGCTCTCGATCCACTTCGACACGTATCTCGTCGTCGCCGCTTTCGAGCGAGGAATCGACATCTCGAACCCAGGGTAGCGCCGTAAGCGCCGCGACGACGTTCTCAGAAAGAAGCTCGAGGACCGCCATATCGTCACCCATGATCTCCATAGAGATGCCGAACCTGCCACCGCCGTGACCGGAACTCGTGGCGATCTTGAAATCCACTCCTGCCTTGACGGGCATGACCGCCCGGATGCGCTCCCGAGCTTCGCGGGTCGTCAGCGTGGCCTCTTCCTCGCCGACCAGAAAAATGTCGAATTTCTTGGAACCGCTCCACCCCCCTCTCGATCGCCCACCTCGGCGCGAGTACTCATATACGATGTCCGCGATGTCCAACTCTTCTCTTCGCTGATCGAGGATCTCGGAGACTTCCGAATAAAGAGCCTGAATTTGCTTGAAGGAGTAGTGGCGTGGCGTGTCCAGATAAATCGTCACTTGCCTTTCCATGCTGCGAGGCGAAAAGCTTCGCTCGATGGTCCCGAACAAGGCCCAAGAACCATAGAGCATAGCGACAATGGCGATCATGAAGAACATCCGGTGCCGCAGAGAAAAGCCAATGATGTATCCGTACCCCCGCGTCATCGACTCCACCAGCTGCGACCCTCGGGGTGCTTCACTCCGTAGAAGCACCGCAGCCACCATCGGCACGACGGTGAGGGCGACCAGGAGTGAGGACACCATCACGACCATGATGGTGGTCCCTACGTCGGTCATGAATCGCATGAAGCCACCACCCAGAGAGCCCAAGAAGATCAGCGGAACGAAGACACAGATGGTGGTCAATGTGGACGCCATGATGGGCATGGCCACCTCGCTGGTGCCTCGCAATGCCGCGGTACGAGAGTCCTCCCCAAGCTCTTCGTGATGACGAAAGATCGATTCGATGACCACGATCGAATTGTCGACCAGCATCCCGAGCGCCAACATCAATCCCATTAGGCTGATGATGTTGATGGTGATCTCGCTAAACTCGAGCTGGCGCATGAAATACATAATGACGAACGTCAGCACGACGGAGAGTGGTATGGATATAGCCACGAGAAGCGTCGTTCTGAGACGTCGAAGAAAAACGAAAATAAAGGTGATCGCCAACGCACCACCTAGGATTCCCGCGTTGCGAAGCTGCCCCAGTCCCTTTCTCACATCCACCGACGAGTCTCGGTAGTAACGCACCGACAGCCCCGACGCCCGTGGCATCGCCTTGATCTCTTCCACCTCGGTCTTGACCCGATCCACGACTTCCAACAAGTTGGCGGTGGACACCTTGTAGACGCGGGCGGTGAGGGCCTCGCCGTCGTTCAGGAAGTTGTACTCGTCCTGGCGTGGGTACGTGTACTCCACGTTGGCTACATCCCCCAGCCGAACTCCATTGACGGGCAGGTTCCGGACCTCACGGGCGGTCTGGAACTCCCCCATCGAGCGGACCAAGAGCTTGCGCGAGCCTTCCTTAATGAAGCCTCCGGATAGACTGTAGTTGTTGTCGCGCAAGACACTCGTCAAGTCCCGGACATCCAGGCCGTGCGCTCGCATGCGAGCGGGGTTGATCTGGACTTGGAGCTCTTTTTTTTTCAGACCCCCGATGTCGATCTGGGCTACTCCTTCGAGCCGTTCCAAGCGTCGTTGGAGCACGTTCTCCACGAAATCGTAAAGCTGGTCCTTATCCCAGTCGGCGCTCAGATGAAAACGAAGGACCGGAATATCCGAGCTCTGGAAGCGTCGGACCTCGATCCGTCTCAAATCGTCGGGCAATAAGTTTCGGACACGGTCGATCCGATCCCGCACCTCGACCGCGGCCCAGTCCATGTCGGTGCCGTCTAGGAAACTGATGCTCACGCTTCCTTGGTTTGCCGACGCCGTCGCAGTCAGCCTGTCGATCCCGTTGACCGTTCCCAGAATGTCCTCGAGCGGCCTCACGATGAGCCGTTCCACCTCCTCGGGTGATGACGACTCGTACGGAGCCCGCACCCAAATGTTCGAGGAAGAAAAGGCAGGGAGGAACTCCAGCGGGAGGCGATGGAGAGAGAGCCATCCCATCACGATGATACCTATGACCGCCATGCTCATCGTGACGCGCCGCTCTACGGCGAAACGAACGATCGGGTTGATTCTCATCGTTCTTGTTGCCCCCGCTTTCGTTTCCTATCTTCGCGTGCCACCATCTCGTCGAATTTCTTTTGCTGCTCCGGATTCAATAGAACACGAATGTCTTGCCGAAACTTCTGGCGCAATGTGTCGAAGGCGGTTCGTGATTCGCTCCAAAACGCGCGGGCACGGTCGCGGTTCGGCGCGATCGTTTTCTCGAGAGCGGCCTGCTGCTCCGAATTGAGGTCAAGCTCGTGGGTGAGCTTCGCTAGAAGCTTCGCACCCCGCTCTCCATGCCGGTGATATCCCTCTCTCTCGAGCAACAGCCTATCGAGAGCCACTCCAAAGCCCATTCCCACGATGAGCGTCAAGCCGAGCGTCGCCCACATCCATTTGCGAGACGATGTCATTTAGAGTGCCTCAATGCGCGCTCCCGCCGAAGCTTTCAGCGTAGACGGACACTCCTGATTCTTTCAGCACCGTGCTAGGGCTCCGTCCCCGGGAAAGGCTCGAGAGCAATGCTCAAAACGGGATCCTGTAGCGCCGCCTCCTCGGAAACGACGAAAAAACCATTGCCCAGCTCCCGCGCCTCCAGCTCGGTCAGTGCTTCCTCACTTTCAGAGAACCAAACCGCCGCGATGGCAACCAGAATGGCGGCCACCGCCAGAGGTGCGAGCCGAACCGCCAACCACCTCCAGAGAAACCTATGACCTGCCGAGCCGAATTCTTCCTCGCGCCTTGCGCGGAAGCGAGCAACGAATCCCGGATCGGGCTCGACGCAGTCATGGCCAACCGACAATACCTGGGAGAGGCCTTGCAAAGACTCGAGCTCCTCCCGACAGGCCGAGCACGTCGTCAGGTGGCGACGCAAAGCCTCACCGTCCGTCGCCGGCAGCTCTCCGTCCAAGAATGCCGAGTAGAGCGGCTCCCATCGCTCGCAGCTCATCGCTTCAGTTTCCTCCCTTAGTACCCTCTCGAGGTGCCCACAACTGTCCGAGCCGAGACCTGAGCTCCAACCGGCCCCGGTGCACGCGGATCTGGACCGTTCCCAAGGGCCACTCAAGAAGCTCCGCGATTTCTCGGTAGGTCAGGCCCTCCATTTCTCGAAGCATCAAGGCCGTTCGATACTCCTGACGCATCTCCGAAAGCGCCCTCGCGACATGCCGTTCCAACTCACGTGCGGACGCGAGAGCCTCTGCGGACGAGGTCCGACCTTCATCTAGTTCGAGTCGTCCAATAGCGGCGCTCTCCAAGGAAATCTCTCCTTTGCGACGAATCCGCCGGAGCTCGTCGTGCGCCCGGTTGATCGCAATCCGGCAGAGCCACGCCTTGAACGGAGATCCACCTCGAAACGTCGAGGCCTTCTGATAGACCCGCAAGAAGGCATCCTGCGCAACATCCTCCGCTAGAGCCCAATCTCTAACCAAGCCATACACCAGCTTGCGGAGCGGGGCTTCGTAGCGTCCGACCAGCGTCTCGAACGCTCGCTCATCACCTGCAAGGAACTGAGAGAGTAATTGATCGTCCGAATCCACGGCCCGCCTCGAGCGTCAAAGCACTGGCGGACTCTGGACATGGCTACCAAAGACAAAGACGTCCGCCGTGGCCATTCTATTTCAAAGCAAGTGTGCCGTTGCCTGGACAGCTTGACAGCTCGTAACTTACCACTATACCGTAACTTCCGGGCTGGACTGCCGTCTGACCGCCGTCTGACCAAACTTCTTATGGCTAGACGTCCAGTGACGGCCTCTTAGCTGGACGGCGATTTGCCGGCCGTCCGAACAAGTCTTTTCGCTAGACGTCTAGTGACGGCCTCTTCGAAAGAGGGCGTCCGGCGACGGCCTCTTGAAAGGAACCGTGATGGATCTCCGCGTTGGATTGTGTCTCGAAGCCGTCGACGATCTCCTCGACGGTAACGATGGATTTCTTCGAAGCCAGCACGGCTTCTTTTTGAACGCCCACGATGCCCCAGATCATCACGTTGCCGAGCCTATCCGCCTGCTGCGCATGGATCACCGTCACGTCGGGCCGCGTCGAAGGTACGGCGGCGAGCTCCTCCTCGGTGAAAGGACATTGGATGCGCTTGATTCTCGGGTCGTACTTCGGCAAGTCGGACCCCAAATAGCCGCGAATGACCGCGGACGGTAGCCCGGAGGCGCCAGCCTCGCAGACACTAGCCATCGCCGCCTATGCCGACGTGATACCGGTCGTCGCGCAGCACCACGAATGGTTTGATGGTTCCGGCTATCCGCGCGGCCTGTCGGGTGAGGGGATCAGTTTCATCGCCCGCGTCTATGCAGTGGCGGATGTCTTCGACGCCTTAATTGCGGATCGACCTTACCGTGCCGGCTTGAGCCTCGAAACCGTGACCAATTACATCAAGGAGAGATCGGGCTGCCAGTTCGATCCGAAGGTCGTCGCGGCCTTTCTAGATATCCTGGCGAACGGCTACCCCATCGTCAAGGAAGAAACAGCCGAGCCCAGCTCCGTTACTCCTGCCTTTTAGCGAGCCATTTGCACGGTTCGTCCCATCGCGGTGGCGAGCCGGCTCAAAAGATTATCTCGTGCTTTTGCAACTCTACTAACGCGAGGCCTATCATAGCCGTGCATTTAGGGATATGAGGGACGAGCGATGAGGGAACGCGCAAAAGGATTCGGGTTCCTTACGCTCATGTTGGTAGCTTTTGCGCCCCCACTCATCAGCGGCTTCGACTCGGAACAACCCCTCGAGTTCGCAGAACCCCGCCGAATTTCCGAAACAACGGGGTCGCCCGTCTACGAGGACGGCTTCGTCTACCCACGGCCTCTGACGCGTTTCGTCCACAGCCCCGCTCTTACCGAAACCGCCGAGGGTCGCTTGCTGCTAGCTTGGTTCGGCGGCTCTGGGGAAGGACGCCCGAACGTGAAACTGTTCATGTCCACCTATGCGCCGGAGCACCAAACCTGGACTAAGCCCCGAATCGTCGTCGATCGGGATCAGACTCGCGAGGATCTAGGGCGTTTCGTCTACACCGTCGGTAACCCCGTCCTCTGGACTCAGCCCAATGGCAAGCTGTGGCTCTTCTATGTAACTTCGTGGATTTCCGGTTGGTCGGGAAGCAGTATCAATCTTAGGATGTCGGATGACCATGGCGAGACCTGGACACGCACCAAAAGGTTGGTGACCAGTCCCTACTTGAACAGCGGGACGTTAGTGAGGGTAAGCCCTTTTGAATTCAGTGACGGAACGATAGGACTCCCTGTCTATCACGAGCTCTTGGGCGTCTTCCCCGAGATCGTCCGCTTGAATCCAGACGGCGTCGTCTTGGACAAATCTCGCATCTACTACGGGAAGAGCTCCCTTCAACCTTCCGTTGTTCCCCTAGACGACACACAGGCTCTCGCTCTGTTGAGACCGAGACCCAAGAGCAAGGCCGAGGCGAGAGTGCTTTTTTCCCGATCGGAGGACGCCGGACGGCGCTGGTCCACGCCGGCTGCCCTCGACCTCGCGAACCCTGGCTCATCGGTGGTCGGGCTCCGAGCCTCCGATGACTCGATCCTCTTGGCGTACAACGATTCGCCGACCAGCAGGAACAACCTCTCGCTGGCTCGTTCGGTGGATGGTGGTAAGAGCTGGCAAGTACTCACCACCATCGAGCACAGCAAGCAAGGCAAGCAGTTCGCGTATCCCGCCCTCATTCAAACAAGAGATGGTCAGTTCCATTTAGTCTATGCCTGGAATTACACACACATGAAGCATGTGCAATTCAACGCGGCCTGGCTCGCGCAAACCGAACTGTGAGCATTCTCGGAATGATCGGCCAGGTACTGCTCGCCTCCGCCATCATTCTTGCGTTGTTTCAGGTAGGAAAGTATCCAGCGATCGTCCGTTGGACGGCGCTTACGATATCCGCTGTCATCGGTTTCTTCAAGATCGGTGACCTTCGACTTATCGCCTATCCGGGCGGTGTGCTCGGAGATCTGAGCATCACAAGCCAGATCCTACTGGCGTCGGTCATCGTGAAACAGGTCCCTCGGATCGATATCCTCTCGGCGCGGGATCGCTCTTCTATCTTTCTCGCCGCCGCGGCGGGAGGACTCGTGTTGTACCCTCTCTCCTCTGGGCTGACGATGCTGGACATCTATTCATTGGGATTCGAGTCGACCGCCCTCCTGATCGGGCTCGCGGTCCTAGCGGTTGTGGGCTGGTACCTTCGACCGGGGGCCGCCATCGTCATTCCCGTCAGCGTCATCGCATTCAACTTCGGATGGCTTACATCAACCAATGTTTGGGACTACTTGCTCGATCCGATGCTGGCGCTCTTCGCGTGGGGCTGGCTACTCATCGTCTTCACGAGTCGCACACTCTCCACCGCACGACCGACCGCCGACTCGAGGCGATGAATCGGTTTTGGTGGCCATGCGTCGTTGCCCTCGCGGTCTTCACCTACTTCTATTCACTCGACGGCTTGCACATCCCCCACATTGGCGACGAAGCACCCTACATTCAGATCGTGAGACTTACGGCCGAGAGCGGCCAGTGGCTGCCCTTGAAAACCGCGAGTGGCCTAGAGAACACGAAACCCCCGTTATTGTTTTGGTTGGGCATCGTCTCCACGGACTGGGCTCGGCACTGGAGTCTCTTTCGTTTGCGATTCCCTATCGTTCTCTTTACGTTCCTAACCGCAGCGCTCATCTTCCTGCTCGCGGATCGCATGAAGGGCGATCGTGAGAGCGGCTATATTGCCGCGCTCACATTTCTAGGATTCGCATCGACGTTCCAACACGGGCGACCGTTCCTGACTAACATGCCGGAGACTCTTTTCGTTTTTCTTCCCTTCTTCGCACTCATCTACCTCCGCGATCGGCGGGAAAAGTGGGGGATCGGGTTTTGGATCCTAGCCGGCGTCTCAGTCGGCGTCGCCTGCCTATGCAAGTCGTTTGTCTTGGTCATCCCCGTGGGAGCGGCCTTGGCATGGTGGCTCATGCTGGAACGAGGATGGGACTTCGAGACCTTTCTAAGGAAGGATGCACCCAAAATTGCCTCGGCCCTCCTGCTGGCGCTTGGTTGCTTCGTTCTCTGGCCCCTTCTCGATCCGGACCCCGGCTCGGTGATTCGGAAGTTCGTTCTCGAAGAGAACCTCGGAAAGCTCGGAGGCGAGGACTATCTCAGCAATCTGTTCACCGGCTCCTATCCCTTGTACCGAATCTGGCTGGGACACGTGGCCAACGCCGGTCTTCTTGCCTTGCCGGTCGTTTACCTTGCTCTCACCAGCCTCACCAGCGTGAAACGCCGGGCAAAATTGTCCCGAGACGACAAGGCTCTATGGATTCTTATCCTGTCTTTTCTCATCGTTTATAGCGGCCCGGGGCACTTCGCAAGCATGACGCCCATCCCGGCCATTGTCCTCTTCGGCCCCGAGACCCCGGCTTTGTATGGAAACCTGGACGATAAATCGGTCAGCCTGTATACGCACCTCTCGTGCTCTCCCTGCCTCACCGCATACAACCATCGCAACTCGCCTTGCGACGGTGACAACGTTTGCCTGAAGTCCATTGACCCTAAAGACGTTCTTCAAAAGTCGCTGGAGCTCCTCGGCCAAGAGGAAGGTGTCCCAAGCTAAGCTAATGTTTCCGGGTGAACTCGAAGGGCTCGTTGAACGCAACCTCGCCGTCTTTCATAAACGTCCATTCCGTCCTGAAGCGGTCCCGGTCGAAGAGCTCTAGCTCGGCACGATGCATGTGTCCTTCATTGGGGCTCTCGAGGTTCATCGCGTCCAGAAATGAAAACACGAAACGCGAGGACTCCTCACCGTTTCAGGTCGCCACCATCCGCGGTTGATTCTTAGCAACACAGTAATGTGTCAATACCAGACGGTCGCCGTCTACGTGATACATCGTAATCATCTCACTCGCGTGGTTTCCGTCTTCTCCGATGAAGAGAAATTGCTCCATGAGAACGCTTCCGTTCGCAACCAGCCGAAAGGTGGTCTCCGCCTTTCGACCGTCGGCGCCCAAGGCCATCGCCTTGACGAAGTCCGACTCCGTTCGCAGACCGCCCGTCGCGATGAGGGGCACCCCCTTCGCTTCCTTCTTGTCGAGATGTAACCGGGCTCGCGCTAACCCCGCAATCGAGGGAACAGAGATGTTGTTCTTGAAGATCTCGGGAGCCGCACCAGTCGCACCGCCCCGCCCGTCGAGGATGATGTAGTCCACACCGATCTTGAGAGCGAAGTCGATATCCGCTTCCACGTGTTGTGCGGATAGCTTGAAGCCGATCGGTATTCCACCCGTGAGCTCGCGCACCTCGTCGGCGATGCGCCGGAAGTCCTTGGCTTCTTGAGGTCGGGGAAGCGCGAGGGACTGATCGCCGGTTGCCCAGGCTCCAGACCGCGCACCGCTGCGATCTTCTCCGAGACTTTCTTACCCGGAAGGTGACCGCCGGTACCGGTCTTCGCGCCTTGGCCGCTTTTGAAGTGAAACGCCTGTACTTTGCGAACCTTGCCCAGACTCCAGCCGAACCGCGCCGAGGCCAATTCGTAAAAGTAACGGCTGTTCGCCGCCTGCTCCTCGGGAAGCATGCCTCCCTCGCCCGAGCAGATGCCCGTGCCGGCCATCTCCGCACCTTTCGCGAGAGCGGTCTTCGCCTCTTCACTCAAGGCACCGAAGCTCATGTCGCTGACGAGTATCGGAATCTCCAGACGCAAGGGCTTCTTTGCGTTCGGCCCGATGATGAGCTCGGTACCTACCGGTACATCTTCGAGAAGCGGAGACTGTGCGAGTTGGCCGGTTAGGATCTGAATGTCGCCCATCGAGGAAGCTCGGTAAGCGGCACTCCCATTGCCGAGACCGTTCCGTGATGACCGACGTTCTTGAGTCCGTTCTTCGCCAGCTCTTGAATGTATCCGTTATAGGGTTCTTCCGGCCCGCCATGGATATCGGCGTAGAGACCTTGGTACTCGTCGCGTCGATAGGACTGAGGATGTTCTTTCTGCCAGGCGGCGATCTCGTTCTCGTCCACGCTCACCGAGTTATCGTCAAGGTCTATCCACGCCTGAAATTTGTTCAGGCTCTCGGCATTGTTGTACTCGCTGACCCCCGTGTCGTAGCGGTAGTCCCAGCTGTGCACACCGCAAATCAAGTTATGTCGATCTATATACCCGTCTGCCATGAGAGCGCCGCGGTGTTGACAACGACCGTAGAGAACCGAGACTTTGTCGTCGTGGCGAATAATGACCAGGTCCACGTCCAAGACGCGCGCGTAGGTCGGCGTGCGATCCTCGAGAGCACTCCACGTGACCACTTTGACTTTCTTGGCCGTTGCGGCTTCTTCCACAGGCATGGTGACTTCCTCCTATTTACATTCCTCGAGCGAGCTCGAAGCTTACTGCGGTGAGGTGGGAAGGGCAAGGTCTCGAGATTACGCACTTGACCCGGGGCGATACTTTGGGGGATGGTGGGAGTGTAGAAACTCCGCGCAATCTTGCTGAGATGGGTGCGGCGGCTCGGCGCCGGGTTTGGGCGGCCCCAAGAGCCGGACGGGTTGGGTCCCGTCGTCAACGGATACGCTCAGAAAGGAGGTGGTCCAGTGAGTTTTTCTTCAGTTTCCGCGGAGGTGGCGTCCCCCTAGGGGGTGCATAGAAGCCTTCTTTCTGTTCGCAAAGGCGAAGCCTCCATCTCTCTCTGGTCACCCAAATAGGGGATTGC
The DNA here is from genome assembly GCA_965222425.1 of Candidatus Marinacidobacterales bacterium. GTDB lineage: Bacteria > Acidobacteriota > Vicinamibacteria > Marinacidobacterales > DATDRI01 > CBDCNP01. Next base: position 327,039 of record CBDCTW010000008.1, on the reverse strand, counting down.
CAAAACCGGAGGGAGTCAGGGGGCGGTGCTCCCTCGATCGAAGGGGGTCCCAACGCCACCGACGCGAAGCTACAAAGCCCCGGTCCCGTCCATTTGCGGCGGGCCGGGGCTTTCGCTCTTACGACCTCAGTCGCCGGTCGATGCGGCGCGTGGCGCCTTTGAATCTTTCTTCCCCATGCACGTGGACATCACGTTGCGGGACCGGAAACCAGATCCCCTCTTTGTCGAAGTGATCCTTCACGGAAGCGTGAGATCCCAATAGACGGGGAAATAGTCCTCAGTTTGAACCCACGGGCGAACAATGAAATCCACCGACGATTCGCCGAACTGGTGAACCTCCGCAATTTTCAAGCTATCCGGGACAACGACGCGAACTTGCACTACATCTATCTTATTCTTGCCCTTCCGTCGAATCGCCTCGCACGGAAACCACGAGCGATGGACCCGCAAGAGCTGAAAGATGTCGGGTCTCCCAGGGAACGCTCATGATGATCTAACGCCACGTTGTTCGTTCTGGGGTGGCTGAATTCTTACTTCGTGGCTGAGCCAGCGCTGCCTTCAATGTCACGTCGAGCAAAAAATTGCTACCACGTTTCAACCGGGCCAGTAAGGAGAGTCCCGATTTGCGCACCTTCCAGTGCTCACGATGGATCTTTGTGTTCTTACTTCTCACACCGGTTTCTCCGGCGCTCGGAACCAGGAGCAAGAGGACGAAAAGAAACCCGAAAACCTGAAGCAAGCTCTCGCAAAAGGGAAGGGCTCCGTCTTTTTCCGCTACCGGTACGAGACCGTCACGGATGATGGCGTTGGGGGCAAGCGCGCCCACGCATCGACGCTTCGCACCGTCGTCAGCTATGAGACCCTTCCGTTCAAGGGGCTCAACTTCTATATCCAGGCGGAGAATGTGAGCGTGATCGGCGATGACCAGCTTTATAACAACGCGGGAGCCTGGGAGAAGAACAACGGTGTCGGCGATCGACCGGTCGTGGCCGATCCGGCGCTAACCGCGATCACGGGCGCTTACGTGAAAGCGGCCCTTCCCGACACTGCCATCGAGTTCGGTCGGCAAGAGATCAATCAGGACATCCAGCGTTTCATCGGCGCGGTCGGATGGAGACAGCATCATCAGACATTCGACGCGATCAACGCCCGCAACGAGTCCATCCCGAATACCGCCGTCTCCTACTCGTTTCTCGCTCAGGTCAACCGCATCACCGGCAACAGCCTCGACATGAAGAGCAATCTCTTCTTCGGGGACTCGCGACTAGGCAAACTCGGCAACCTGAGGCTTTACGGCTATCTCCTAGATTTCGACGAGCCGAGCGAGCGCCTCTCCCAACAAACCTATGGCGGGAACCTCACGGGCACACCGGCGCTCGAAGGCGGATTCAAGCTCCTCTACCGGGTCGAGCTCGCCACCCAACGTGACTTCGCCAACAAACCGAACCGTATCGACGCCGACTACTCGCACGTCGTGGGCGGCGTTGGTTACAAGGATTTCACGTTTCGCTTCGCCCGTGAGTTTCTAGGCGGATCGAATGAGAAAGGTCGATTCAATACGCCTCTCGGCACCAACCACGCCTTCAACGGCTGGGCCGACAAGTTCCTGGTCACACCACCGAACGGGCTGAGAGATCTATACGTGGCCGTCGCTGGTCGGTTGAGCGTCCTCAAGTTCAGCTTTCGGTATCATGACTTCAACGCCGATACCGGTGGCTCGAACTACGGAACCGAGTTCGACTTCCAGGCCCTCTATACGGCTCCCTGGGGACAGCTATTCGGCTTCAAAGGGGCCTTCTACTCGGCCGATAGCTTCGCCGCCGATACCGACAAGCTCTGGCTCTGGACACAGTATCGTTTTTAGGGATGACTACAGAAGCCAAGATAGGACTCCCAAGGACGCCGAGCGCAGCGATAACGGCGAGGGATATCTTGGCCACACTATACGGACGATCTCCCGCCAGCTCTCCCGTTCTGGCGTTGACGGTGAACCGGTAGACCTTGTTCTTATATCGGAAACTCGAGATCCAAGTGGTAGCAGACACAGACTCCCATGAAGTCTTGCGGACATGCACCGTCTTCCCGTGGCGACGTTCGGTCTCGTAGTAGTGAGTTTCCTTCTGTCCGTCGTACTGAGTGTCGGTTTTGGTATCGTAGGTCCATGGAAGGTAGACTCCATCCATGCCGTCCTGCCGAGCCCTTGTTATCAGTCTTCTGCCGGCAAGCGCTTCCTCAAGGGAATACTCTTCAATGGTGACGGACTCTTCATCCTGAATTTCTCTCCCGGCCGCAGCAAGGACAGACGAGCCCCATGGTGCCGGGTTTGAACTCGAGCGCGGCCCCACAGCCCCCGCAGGGGAACTCGTGCTTCGCGGCGGTGTCGGTTTGCTCGGTCTTCATGTGCTCGTTTCGTCTTTCAACAAGAAAGACCGGTCGCCAAGGAGGCGATGCCCACGGATAAGGAAAGGGGAGTAACTCTATCATTCTAAGATTGTTGCCCGTACTCCGTCAACGCGTCCTGGGGAGTGATCTCGGCTAAGGTACCGGGTTGACAAATCGCTCGACGGGAACAGGTATCAGCGTCATAAGGGAAAGGGCGACCACCAGGCCGACGAACTCAACGAAGGCTATCCGGTCTCCCTCTTCATCCTTACTTCCAGTCCAGGCGCGCCAGCCGGCGGCCACAAGAAGAAGAAGGAGCAGCCCTTCAGCCGTGAGAAACCAAGCAACTCCTATGATGATGGTCACCCAGAATCGTTGGTGACGAGACAGTGCTCGAAAGCCTCGGCTCCCATCCAGCTGCCAAACGGGAAAGAGGTTGAACAAGTTGATCCACGCACCGATACGGGCAACGGCGGCCCAGACGGGTCCGCCGCCGACCAGAAAAACGAGATAGGCGCCGACGGCAGCGCCCAAACCCCAGAGCGGTCCCGCCAACCCCACGCGTGCATCCTCACGGGCGTCAACAGGATATTGATTGAGCCGAACGAAGGCGCCCAGACCGGGAATGAACATCGGAGCCGACGCCGCGATCCCGAAACGACGAAGGGCCGCCACATGTCCCATCTCGTGGATATAGATGGAGATGACCAGACCCAAACCGAACTTCCAGCCAAAGGCCGCCCAATAGACTCCTAGGGAGAGAAACATTGAAAAAAAAGTTCCCGACTTGGTAAGACCCGCCAAAAGAAACTTCGCCTTCGTCGCCACGAAGGCGACAACGGCCTTCAGCTTCCAAAGCAGTAGGGCAAGCCCACCAACACCCCACCAGCCGCCCCGGCTCTTCGGGCGCGTACTCGGTTCCTCTGAGACCGCAGGCGTGACGGCGGCGGGCGCCTCGTCCAATAGACGACTGAGCGCACTGGCCTTTTGAGAAACGACTCGATACTGACGTGAGCCGGGAGGCAGAAGCTCGAGAACCTGACACCACGTTCGGAGCTCGCCCAATGTGTCCTGCCTTGGGGCGCAAGCCGCGGCCACACCCGCGAGGCGTTCCAGCTCCTCTTTGTGAACGAGTCGATGACAGACCGGACAGCTAAGGCGATTCTCGGACAGTTCGGTGCCGCAACCCTGAAAGGCCATTAGCCCAAGGTTGATAACTTGGGTGACGGCCCGGCGGCTCCACTCTCACCAACCTTGAAAGGCCCTGCCACTGCAAACGGCCGATACTCATTCAACTTCCACGCCTGGTAAAGCGCGAACCCGATGATCAAGATTCCGATGATGTTCTCGAACCCAGCGAGAAACGGGCTCGCCAAAATGAACAGGGCGAAAAGTACAAGTGCAAAGACCACCTCCGAAGTCGAGAGCTCCTCTTCGATCACGCCGTTCGACTCTTCTTGGCCGACGGCGTTCTCGGGCGAGGCCCCTGTTGATAGTTCGTCACTCCCTTGGGGAGCGGTTTCGCTTTCTCCATCCGAAATCGTCGATTCCGGCTGCTCCATCTCAACCATTCCCTCGATGATGAACGGCACATAGGTACTGACGATGGCGAAGTAAGTGATGGCCACTGCGAGCGCTTGATACGCCCTGCCTCCAGAGCCTCCGGAGCCCCATCGCACTGCGACGCCAACGATATAGCCGACGACGATCGCAACTAGACCGACCTCGTATCCGGTCAACGCGACAACGGCGTAGTAGATGCCTGCACCGATTACGCCCGCGAAGCCGCCCGCCAAAACGGAGCGTAGTAGGCGACCGAACGAAGAACCCCTGGCCCGATCATTCTCCACCTCGTAGCGACAAGCCTCACAGGTGGTTTGGCCATTGATATCGAAATACACGTCGTGGATCGGCCGGCTGCAACGCGGCACAGCTCAACGAGGATTCGTCGCCCCCGAAATCCGCTTTGTCGAAGTCCATCTCGCCTTCGCGGTCCGAATTTTCATCCACAATTGTCCGCCTGCTTCTGCCGCTTTGGACTTCACCTCGACACCGGTTGGTGCGCCGGCCACACTCTCAGGAAGTTTCCTTCGAAATATCCCTGAAGAAGAATGTCCTCTCGTCGATTTTCGCCGGCTTACCGTCCAATTCCACGTAGGGATAGATGAAGAAGTTAATCGGTGGGCCATGCTGCGGAGGGTTCAAGATGATGTCGCGTCCGACGGTGAACTCGACGCGGTTCTCATCGTGCGCACCGAAGAAATATTCTCGTTGGCTAGGATTCTTGTTCGCCTCGGAAGTGTCCACCGGAACCCATCCATACCCGGGGATGAAAAACTCGGCCCAACAGTGATACCCGGCAATCTGGCCGTTCTCTCTATCTGCGGGCAAAGGGAATCCGATGGCAAACTTGGCAGGGATCCCAACCGCACGAGCAAACCCGATGAAGACCGCGTGAAAGTCCGTGCAATTGCCGCGCTTGACGTCGCAGGCATAATAGATGTCCCCTCGCCCCCACCCGGTTCCGCTCTTGTCATATTCTAGGTTGTCTACGGTGTAGTCATAGATGGCTCGTGCCTTATCAACGACATTAGTTCTGCCATCGATGACCTCCGCCGCCAGCTCCTTGATGTACCCGTCGATAGGTACTAGCCGATCCGCTTTTAACCACCGCCTCACGCTATGGTCTCTCCACCCGAGACCCGCCCCTTCGGACAGCGTGAAATCGCGCCTCACATACTCCCGCCGAGTGACGCGAAACTTCATCTCGACCTCGACTGCTTGTCCGCCGGCAACGTCAGCTCCCATATAGACAAGTGCGTTTCCATACTCGGGATCCTTGCGAATCTCAGTCGGGTAGGGTGCAGAAATCCCAAGCACTTCAATATCTTGATTTTGGTCGGTCCTGGGATGCGGCAGCCAGAGATCGAGCCGTTTTGTTCCTTCAGGGACGTTGATACTCGCAATGTATGTGAACACGAAGCGCCGTTCGCGCCGTGAGTCCGGTCCCTCTGCTGAGACAACCATGGGAGCGAGCAGAGCCGCGGCTAGCAGCCACCTCCTCTTCATCGAGTCATTCTCCAGAAACCGGCTTCCAAACTGTCAAAGCCTTGTCTTAATCTCCAAGTTGCGCACCGCCACCGCTCGGACGTCACAGATAGGGCCATCAACCCCGGCTCCTCGAACCAATGAGAACGCCGGAGACCGACGGCCCTCTCTCTCACTTGAACACGTCCTGCAAGAAACGGTTCATATAGCGCTAGGGGCGCAAGCCAGTAGTCGTGGAGTCTAACATAAAAACGGGCGTCGGTGAGGACGTTGGTGGACCATCAGAGGTCGACAAGCGCGAAAAAAGGAATCAGCTTTTCGCATGGAGTCACCATCGTTACCAAGCGTTCAGCGTTTGCTCCCAACCGCCACGCTCGATGAACCGGACCTCGCGGCGTAGCTCTTCCAGAGCACGAGACACAATGGCAGCCCGCGGGCTGCAGGTTCCGGTGCGCAGGAAGTTGAGCGCCTCGGCTAGAGAGGCCTCTTCCGGATCGCCCAAGGCCCGGTTGAGATAGTCGGCGGCGGCGCAGTCGGCCTTGAGCCCAGAGAAAAACTCTCCCTCACCCAAGGAGTTCCGCGTTTCAAACGAAACCGGGAACAGCACTTTGTCGCAGAAATTGAAACCATACTGGCCGACCGGTTTTCCGAACGTCCTGTCTCCCACGATCGTTACCGGCAGGAACGGCCTCAAGCCGTTGATCAGAACCTCGCTGGCCGAGGCCGAGGCTCGGGTGGTGATCACGACGAGACGCGGTAAGTCGGCAGCTTTAGGGGGATCCTCGAAGCGTAGTGTCTGATTGCTGAATGTGTTCTTGTCGTTGTGGAAGAACTCGACGAAAACCTTCGTATTCGTTCGCACGCCGCCGATGAGCCCCGCCAAGTGCTGACTCACGTCGACCAAGCCGCCCCCGTTGTACCGAAGGTCGAGGATCAAATTCGTCACACCCTGAGCCCGGAATCTCCGGAAGGCACGATCGAGAGCGCTGATCGAGGGTTCGACGAAATTTCGGAAATGGAGGTAACCCACCGGCAGGCCGTCGAGGTCGAATACAGAGGTGTCGGATACCGTGGGTATGGTGACGGCCCGCTTGGTAAGGACCGCGCTGCGCGTCTCTCCTCGCACTGTTCGCCACGTGAGCTCTACACTCACACCGATCACGTTGGGACCAAGGGCCGAACCGAACTCCTCGTTTTCCAAGAGCTCCGACACCTGCCGCCCATCGATGGCTAGCAAGACGGCGCCACGTTCTAGACCCGCCTCCGAGGCCGGGCTTTCCGCGAACACCTGCGTCACCCGGACCTCGCGCCGGGCCGCCTGCTTGGTGCCGAAACCAAAACCGACGAATTGGCTCTGCGAGAAGAAGGCCTCGATCTGGGCGCGGGAGCCGATGAAACTAAAGCTTCGGTCGCGCGGCCGGAAACGCACCGCCTCGAGGTACGCCTCGGGCGAGTCGAAGAGCGCAGGATCGGTACTGGGGAGCTCCCGATACCAAAAATAGATGTCGAACAGCGTGTCGCGAACGAAAGTGTTCTGCCCGAGTATCGAGCAGTCCGATTGCACGAGTGCGCGCCTCCGGGCACCGATCAGCAGCGCCGCGACGAGGAGGATCTGGCAGCCCACTCCTGGCCAGGAAATTCTGGAGCGCAGGAAGGCGTTTGCCATCGAGCGAAGCACGTTGATGTACCTCCTCAAAAGTTGTCAGCTTCTACTATTGTACTCAATCCAAGTCCTTTCACTCAGATCCGTCTAGCAGAAGGCAGTTGCTCAGTTAGGACTCGACCAAATCGCGCGCCTTGTCCAGCTCGCCGATGGCAAGAGTCGCAGCTCATGCTAAAAAACCGCAGCTCAGAACCCTACAGCCGCAGCTCATGCTAAAAAACCGCACGCTGTGCGAACAAAACTGCTACAAGTTTATAGAACACACAAGTGCGGCGACAGTCGCGTCAGAACTGGAGCAGGCATTGGTCCAAGGGAGCGCATACTCTTGATTTACCTGGTACCGGGAGCGGGGATGAACCGCCCCGGGTTTCCCGGAGACTCCAACTCTTGAGAGGATGGAGTCATGACAAGACGAAGCAGGTATTCACTGGAGGTAAAAGTGAACCGCCCCGGGTTTTCCGGAGACTGTTTTAGTTGAGAAAGGCGGCGTATCCTTCCAAGTAGTGAAAACAAGAAACCGGTTTTAGCGAACCGGAGGAAGGAAACGCCACCGATGCTGAGGATACAAGATCCACCGAAGGAATCGAGTGACTCGAAAAACCCTACTCGCTGCCTCCCTGTTTCTCGCCCTTCCTGTGTACCTCCAGTCCAACCATAGCTTTCGCCCGGTGGAGCATCACTTCAAGACCGAAACGGACGAGAGCGCCGTGCTCCATTTCGAGCTCGAACGTCCTGAGCCCATCTTTGCGGAAGTCGAGCTCACTCTTGATGGTGAACCACGAGGAGATGCCGGCGTCGCCTTTCTCCTGAACGATGAGTTGGTTCACCGAGAGGAGGTACCCACGCGCTACGTCATGCATTGGGTCAGGTTCCCCGCGGGACATGCGCTATCCCGAGCCGGTGGGAACGAGCTCCTCGTCGAGATCGTTGAGCCCGGGTCGTCCGGAGCCTCGACGCTCCAACTCACTGCCCGGCTGCACAACTACTACGGGATCAATCCGAAATTTCCTCGCGCTTACGTCGTGCTCGACGAGTCGGTGGAGCTCTTTTTCGAGCGATTTTCCGCCACCGAGCGCGCGGCCCGCTTCTCTGCGTTCCTCCTATTGTCTTTCTTCTACATTGGGACGGTTTCGCGTCTCATACGTGGAAGACCGGCCGCCTTCTCGATCATCGCGGTCATCGTAATTTTCTGGATTGCTCTAGCCTTCGGACTCCTCACCTCATTTCACCTCTGGTTTCCCTACGAGACGGTCCTCTTCCTGATGTTGGTCCCACCCGCGCTGATCGCACTTTCTCTGGGAATCCGGGGCTGGGATCTCTCGCATACGTTGGGGAAGGTGGCGGGCGTCGGGGTCGTCACGATCGTGTTCTTGGAGATCGCTTTCCGCGTTCTCCATGCTATGCATCCAGTCTTCGTCTTCCAAGACGACTCTTACAATCGCTTTCGGGGAATGCCGGCCGCCCGCTACTTCGATACGCGTTTGAACTCATCCGGGTTTAACGACCGCAGCATGACTAAAGACAAAACCGCAAGCGTCTATCGCATCTTGGCCATCGGGGATTCCTTTGCGTTCGGGGTCGTGCCATACGACGCCAACTACCTCACCCTCCTCGAAGACGATGCTAGCTCACATGCGGCGTTGGACATCGAGGTAGTCAACTTTGGCATTCCAGGCACTGCGCCCAAAGACTATCGTGACGTCCTGGTTCGTGAAGGCTTCGGTTACGCGCCTGACTTGGTCATGGTCGGTGTGTTTATTGGAAACGACCTCGAGAAGACGGAGACGCAGCTCTACGAATTCTCTTACGTCGCGACTTTTGTTCGGTTTCTGTGGCGAATGAAGGACTTGGAAAACGAGACGTCCACGATGGTCTCTCTGGCGTCGGACGAACCGATGGTCTACCTTGAAGATGCGCCGACCTGCCACCGAAATCGTTTCCTGCAGATCGAAGCACAGCGGGCCTGGATCTACATGAAGACGAATCCCGACTTTCCCGCGGCCTTGAACCGGACGGTCAGCCTCCTCGCGGAAATGCGCGGTATCGCGGAGCGAGCGGGCGCGGGGTTTCTCGTGGTGCTCATTCCCGATGAAATCCAAGTGGATGCGGGACTCCAGAGCGAAGTGGCTCGGGCATACGGTCTTCCCTTGGAGGCTTTCGATTTCGAGCTCCCCAACGTCTTGCTCGTCGAGTCTCTCGCACAGGCGGACATCATGGTCCTCGATCTCCTACCGTTGTTCGCCGAGAGGTCTCGAAGCGAACGGCTCTACAAGCCCAGCGACACCCATTGGAACCGCGCCGGAAACCGCCTCGCCGCCGAGACGATAGGACGGTTCGTCAGGGACCGTGCTCCCTTGCACGCCGGAGATCAAGATAGCCCACCCTAGGCGGAGCGCTAAGGCACTTTCCATCCGCCGCGGTGCTATCCGAGATCGGTTCTCGAACAAACAAGCAGGGGTCCGGGTGCTACAATAAGCGCCGAGTCTCTCCTATGAAACGAAAAATTCTCATCATGGGTGCCGCCGGGCGGGACTTTCACAACTTCAACGTCTTGTATCGCGACGATCCCGCATACCAAGTCGTCGCCTTCACCGCCACCCAGATTCCGAACATCGATGACCGACGCTATCCGCCCGAGCTGGCCGGACATCTTTATCCCCAAGGAGTCCCCATCGAGCCGGAAGAGGAGTTGGTGAAGCTCATCCGCGAGCATCAGATCGATGACGTCGTGTTCGCGTACAGTGACGTTTTGCACGAATACGTGATGCACCGCGCTTCGACAGCGATCACGGCCGGGGCCAACTTCCTTCGTCTTCGGCGGCGGTATCCACAACAGAGGCACCACGACGCTGACCAACAGCACGGTCTCCGGCAACGACGCCAGCTTCGGCGGCGGCTCTAGAAGCGCAGAGACCAGGGCGACAACTGCGCCGTGACGGTTTGTAGCGGTGGCGGCTACTCTTGGGCGGTCCGAGAGCAACTAGTTTGATTCTTCCTTCTTCTTCTCTTCCCTAACAAGGCTATCAAGCACGGGTGTACCGAAACCTTTGGAACGAAGGTCTTCGACTAGCTCGTCGTCATCAATATCGGAAGACTGTGTACCGAAGCCGAACGACCGCAGCTCCCGTACAAGAGGATCATCTGGAACGGGAGTTTGTATCTTCTGTCTCTGGCGCTCTACTTCCTCCAGATCTTTGCGCTGGTCTTCTGCACTGCCCAGAAACGTTGCCCGAACCGCCTTCATGTTCCACTTTTCCTTAGGCTCCAGTCTCATTCCGGTGTTCAGCACGAAACCCTTGATTGCGTGGCGACGGACGGCCTGATTTACGTCAAGGATTCGCGTCCGACCGCTTCCTTCTGACTACGGCTTTTTAACGCTAACCTCGACGGTGAGCGACGAAGATACGAGTTTGTCCCGTTATAGATTGTTCCCGATATCTGCCCCCCCGCCCCCATCCCGCCGAGGAGCCCACCCTAAGCACGGCGCGCAAGGCTGCGCTTCGACGTAGGTGGGCGGATCTTATCCGTCGGGTGTACGAAGTCGACCCTCTGCTTTGTGAGCGCTGCGGTGGCCAGCTCCGAGTGATCGGCTTCATCACCGAGCCTCGTGTCATAGGAAAGATTCTTGAGCATCTCGAAAAGCGAGACCGACATTCACGAGCTCCACCTCCTGCTCAGCCGGTCTCGTTATCTTGAGCCCCTCCCCCGGCGCTCCATCGACTCTCTTCGTGTGTCTAGACGAGCAGAGCCTGCCCGCAAGCCCTCGAGCACACCACCAGCTTTCCCTCTTTAACTCGAGATGCTATTCTTCCCCTTCCAAGGGAGGGGAGAACGTACCTACGGGGGTGAAAAGCACCGGTATCGGAGGAGCACCCGCGGGTCAAAATCCCTATCCTTTGGTAGACCATGGATCATCGGAGTGGACTCAAACTCGCGGACATCCGCAACCTCGCCGACCCCGCGGAGCTCTACGGGAGGTTGCGCCAGGATCCGGTTTCCTGGTCAAAGGAGTTCGACGGATGGTTTCTATCCCGATACGTCGACGTCAAGAACGCCTTGCTCGAGGCTTCTTTGAGCAACGAGAGAATCTCTCACCTAAAGGACGAGCTTCCCGGAATGGAAGACCTGCTGAAGGACTACGCCCGGGTCCTTCGTGGCGCCATGTTCATGACCGATCCTCCGATCCACACCCGGTTAAGAAAATTAACTCGGGGAGGGTTCACACACGCTTCCGTCGAGCACTGGCGGTCGGTCATTCAAGGTGTTGTCGATTCTTGTCTGGACAAGGTGCAAAGCGCGGGGCGGATGGATATCGTGGCCGACTTCGCCGATCCCATCCCATCGATCTTCATGGCCGAGCTCTTCGACATCTCCGCCGGAGATCGAGATGAATTCTTCCAATGGTCGATCGACCTAGCCGCTTTCTTCGGCTCGCCTTTAGGCGAGGTCAAAGAAAAGGCGCGTCTAGCCAATGAAGGTACTCGCAAACTCGAAGAATACTTCCTTGAGCTCATCGACCGGCGCCATCGGAAGCCAGGGGAAGACCTCGTTAGCTTCTTCATTCAAAAGCAAGAGGCGGGAACTTTGAGCGAGGCCTAGGTGAGTGCTCAGTGTGTAGCTCTGCTGGCGGCGGGAACTATTACCACTGCCGACCAACTCAGCAACAGCATCGATGCCCTTCTCCGAAACCCGGATCAACTTAAACGATTGCAGCAGGTCCCGGGTCTCATCGTGGGAGCGGTCCAAGAGACACTGCGCTACGAGCCCGCCTCTCCGTTTATCTACAAGCTGGCTACCGACGACTTCACCCTGGCCGGCCAAGAAATCCACAAAGGCCAGCGAGTTTTCCTGTGCTTCGGTCCAGCCAACCGGGATCCGGAGATGTTTCCCGAACCCGATCGCCTGGACATCGAGCGGTCGAACAGCCGGCAGCATCTCGCCTTCGGATCGGGCCCCCACTGGTGCCTCGGCGCAGACCTGGCCAGCGTTGAGATAGAAATTGCGCTGGGGACATTGTTGAGGCGCCTGCCCCAACTGCGATTCGACGAGACTCGACCCGCGACACGCCGCTGGGAAAGCTTGACGTTCCGCGGCTTCTCAGAGCTATCCGTTGTTTTCTGAATATAAGGAGGAGGTGCGCCATGGCGAAGACGGTCACTCCTGATGGCGTCCAGATCGACTACGTGAGCAGAGGACAGGGTAAGCCCATCTTCTTCGTTCACGGGTGGTTTTGCAGCCAGCGCGTCTGGGACTGTCAGTTCCACGCTCTGCAAGACCGATACCGCTCGGTCGCTCTCGACCTCCGCGGCATGGGCCAGTCGGAGAAAGCGGACTGCAAGTACACGTTCGAGGAGTTCGCCTCGGACGTTCGCCACGTCATTAAGGAGCTTGGGCTCAAGGAGGTGACGCTGGTGGGTTGGTCGATGGGCGTCAGCGTCTCGCTTGCGTATATGGAGAACTACCAGGACGACAGGGACGTGGCCCGGGTCGTGCTCATCAACGGCCCGATCAAACTGATCAGCTCGCCGGGTTGGGACTTCGGTATCGAGGAAAAAGAGTGCATGGGCTATATCAATGGATTGGCCAACGAGTCCATTAACGGGCGCAGAAATTTTGCCGCGGCGAATCTCTACAAGCCGACGGAGGCCGAGATCGATTTCCTCTTCAACTTATCGCTGCAGACGCCCCTCGACATCGGACTCAAGGCGGCTTACAACCAGATGGAGCTGGATCAGCGCTCGGTCTTGAAGTCCTTGAAGGTTCCATGCCTCGCCATGCAAAGCGACCACGACTTCTACCCGGTGGGGCTGGGGCATTACATCTCCGAGACTGTCCCTAAAGGACACGTGAAGATCTTCGATGACAGTGGGCATGCCCTTCCGTTTCAAGACACCGCTCGGTTCAACGAGGCTCTCATCGAGTTCATCGAATCCACTTAGTCGTACGAAAGCTTCGCAGGAAGGAGCAAGGAGATGATCAGAATCTCGGTCCTCTATCCTCACGAGTCGGGTGCGCGATTCGACCATCAGTACTACTCGACGACCCACGTCCAACTGATCAAGGAGAAGCTCGGGCCCGCCGGTTTGGTGCGCGTGGAGATCGACCGCGGGGTCGCGGGAGAATCGGAAGGAGCACCGGCACCGTATACCGCCGTCGGACACTTGGTATTCGAGTCGCTCGAGGCCTTCGGTTCGGCCATGGCCGCTCACGGGGAGGCGCTGGCCGCCGATATGCCGAACTACACGGACCTCAAACCGTCGGTTCAGATTAGCGAGATCCTCCACAGCTAGAGCGACTCGGAGTCATCTCCAACTCAGGGTGTCGTAGCGTTCGCCGGCTTTCATCACCAAGTGGATCTTGTGCCAGGCCCAGCGCTTTTCGAGCGGGTTGGCTTCGAGAGAGATGTCGGCCAACTTCCCAGGCTCCAAGGTACCCAGGTCGTCCCCTAAGCCGATGTTCTGGGCGCCGACCGCGGTGCCAGCACGGATGGCATCCATCGGCGTGAAACCGCCCTCGATCCAGAACTCGATGGCGTATTGTGCCAAAACCCTGCCTTGGTGCATAACTCTGGACAACTCTAAAGGAATCAGCAGGTTACGTTTTTGGGCAAAAAACAGCAGGGTCAATGGAATCAATGACTTACCTGTATTTATGCACCAAGGCAGAGTTCCGGGAGTGGTCGATGGCGTAGACCCGGAAATCGGGATCGAAGAGAATGTTGAGCACGTTTTTCGTGTCCGTGTTGTAGATGAGCTGGTTCAGAAGGTTCACCTTGTACATCTGGGCTCCCCACCGCCAACCGTCTTTGGGGAGTAGCTGTTTTTTTCTGCGCTCGAACTCGGTGAAGGCGCCTTCGACCCAGAGCTGAAGAGAACCGGTTTGGTTGTCGATGGTTCGTTCCACCGTGGGCGGTACGAGACCGAGACCGAGAAGCGTGTCCAGCTCATACGCGGCGATCTCGTATTTGTAGGAATCTCGAAACCCAAACTGAAAGCTCCCCCTCTCGGATCGGGAGAGCTCCTGGCGGTGCTCGTCCACGGTCTTCCAGATGGCCTTGATAGTTCGGTTTCCGTTCGCCAGGTACACCTTGTAAGAATTGGTGATTCCAACCCCCACCGGCTTCATACGGATGATTTGAGCGGTCGCGAGAAATCGTTCCGCCTCTTCTCCTTCGAGAGGGAGCCCAAAAGGTTGCTGGTCGGGTGATGCTGCGACGAGCGCGACGGCCAGGGGGAGGCTAAGGATAAGCGCATTGGGCATCGTTCAACTCCACGGGAAAGTTTCGCTTTGCTCCGGGCTGGCCCTCCGAAAGCCCGAGTCCGACGGCGCACGGTAACGAGGCCTTACTATAACTGCTCTATTCAAAATGTTTAGCTGGCATTTCCCCATATAACGGGTGACCGTCCTCGGTTATGTATACGACGATGGAGCCTGAATGGTTTCGTAGGCGGCGCCTTTCAGATCCTGTCGGGGGCGCCAAAATTTTCGGTGCCGGTACGTGTCTGGGGTCAAAATGCGTGGATGCTACTTGAGGCCGTCATTACACGCAGGTGCCACTATCCAGCTCGCCAGACGGCCCTAGCCAGACGCGCCCGTGAGACCTTGTTGGGCGTCAAAATGCGTGGGTGCTCAACTCAGTCTAGCCAGACGCCTCTTTCGAAGACAGCAGGCGCTCGAAGATGGCGCGGTACTCTTCACTCAGTGGAACGGGCTCCATGCTGTCCATGCGCACCAACACTGTCGTGATGCTGGCACGAAAGCAGAGCGCCCCGTCGCTCTTGCGGCGAATCACATAGCCGAAGGTGACCGAGGTCTTCCCGATCCGCTCGACGCTCAGCTCGACCACCGCCACGTCACCGTACACGAGGGGCGCCGAGAAGCTGCTCTCGATGGCCACGGTGGGGAACCCCAGCCGCCTTTCGCGAACGAGCTCAGGATAAGAAACCGGCGCCGCGGTATCGAAGAAGTCCTCGAAGGCAGCGTGGCAGATATGGAAAAATTGCGGGTAGTAGACGATGCCGGCCCCATCCACGTCGTCGAATCGGATCTTCTGGACGCTAGTGAAGGCCATCGCTTCGAACGGGGGATAGACTCGAGGGGGTGACTCGGAATCAGCCGTCGTTCCGCTGAATGGAAGTCAGCACTTCTTTGACTTTAGGCTGGTCGGGGTTCAAGGCCAGAGAACGCTCAAAGACCTGTGCCGCTTTTTCTTTGTCTCCCATCCGGAGGTAGCATTCGCCCGCGACGTTCAACACCGCAGTGTCGGGCGCGCGGAGCGTCATGGCGTGTTCGATATATTGAACACCCTTCGAGCAATCGCCCTGGAGGCCGTAGCCGAGACCCAACCCCGCGACCACTGCGTATTCGTTGGGAAACTCTTCCTCCATCGGAGCCAAAAGCTCTAGCCCGCGAGCGGAGTCGCCGGTCTGAATCGATATCCATGCCAGCCGCATTCGCACCACCGACACTTTGGGCCCGCCGGCAGCGATCGCCTTCTCGAACTCGATTGTCGCTTCTTGGAAGCGTCTCTCGGCGACGAGTTGGTCTCCGCGTGCCAGAGGAAGCAATCCCGGGCTTGCAGTATTGAAGCTCACTCGTCTAAACCAGGGGCGGGTGATGGTTTCGCGCGGTGAGACTTGGCAGCGGGCCTCGCGCTCTGCCAAGACGGAGCCCGATGCATCCAGCACACGAACCCGCACCGTGTAACGCCCCCCAACCATTCCCCGAAGCGGAAACCGCTGGATGACCGGCCCCCCCAAATACGTGCTCAAGGCCACCGTTTTCTCCTGCACCGCTTCGTCTCCGTTCATCAGCGCGAAGTGAAGCTGCGAGTCTTTGCTCGCCCCCTCGACCTGAAGGAACACATGGATGGTTTCACCTAACGAAAAGATGCTGTCTGCGGCGGGCTGTACTCGAGAGTTGCCGATTTGGAAAGTGCGAAGCTCGCCGGGCGCGGCACCGGTCCTTTGAAGCTCATCGACTGCGTATCCCAGAATAACATCGCTGAGCAAAAGCTTGTCGGCGGAAGGCGCAGGCACCACCAGCTTGGTCTCCGCGACGGTGTATCGCTTGAGGACTCGATTCCTCAGAATGATGCTCACGTCATACTCACCCGGAAGCAAGGGGAAATTAGATTGATAAGAGATTGGGGATGCTCGGGCATTCTGAAACTGTCCGGCGCTCAACTCGAGATAGTCCGCGTTTTCGCTGGCGAAAACCACGACCCCATCCTTGTTTCGAGCCTCTACACTGACGTCGAACGTGGTGTAGAACTTGGTCTGGTCCTCATCGGTCTCCATGCTGAAGTTCTGCGCATCGAGCTCGATGGCATAGTTCACAAAAGGAGTCTCATCCGGCCCGTTGAGGACGGCGAAATGGCTCCGGCTAGGTACGTAGTTGAAGGAGTATTCGGCGGAGACCCGATCGCGATAATTGAGCCAGGCATCGGCATAGTCGGGACGGATGGCCCGCTTGGGAGACTCGTAGATCCGCGACAACACGATGTCGCTGCTGAGCGACGGGCGCGGATTTTGTAAGTTGATTGAATCGGCCGTGTCCAAGGAGAGGGAAGCTCTTGCCAGCTCCGGTGAGGCCTTTCCGAGAACCTGGAGCGCCTGTCGCGGCTCGGACGCAAAACCAAACTCCCCCTGCACGAGCCGATTCGGCCCGTCGCCGAGCGGACTGTAAATCCTGAACTCGCCAACGTCTTGGTGTTTGAAAAACAGGATATAGAAAAAAGAAGGTAGTCCCTTGGCCGGGTCGCCGCCGTAAAACCAAAGGTGCTGGCTCACGAGACTCTGATAGCCATCGAAACGCTGGACCTCTAATGGCTTCCCCAAAATGATATACATTTCTCCGCGATCGGTTTGCCATCCCTTCCGGAACGTTTCCCGCCCTAAGAACTTGTTGGCGTATTCTACGCGCCGGTAGTGCTCTTCCTTGAACTCATTTTCCGGCGTCGCCCGATTGGGGTCACGTTTTCGCCAGAATGCCTCGATGAATCGATCGCGATCATCCACGGTCTCGAGAGTGAGAAAGACGTCACGCTCACGGTCGAGGATGATATAGACGACTTCCTCCACCAGCCACTTGCGGTGCTCGGGACTCAGTTTTTCGAGCCGATCGTCTTCCGCCCGACTCGGTAACGGAATCGCGGCAAGAAAAAGGATTGCCAAGAAAGTGCTGAGAATGGCTCGCTTCATTTTACAACCGTCCGTTGTTGTCAGTATTCACCAGTCGACGTTTCTTTCCTTTCGAACTGGATATTGTAGCGTTTGATCATCTCGTTCAGGGTCGTAGGTTTGAGTCCAAGAAGCTGCGCTGCCTTCTTTTGCACCCCTCCGGATATTTCGAGTGACGACTCGATCAGTTTTCTCTCGAAATCGGTTATGACGTCGCGGAAAGAGATCCCTTCCTCGGGAACGACCACCTGCGGCACGCGGAAGGTAGGACCGGAGCGGACGTGTTCGGGGATGAGACGGCGGTCGATGGACGTGCCCTCCGTCAGTACGACCGCTCGCTCGATGACGTTCTCGAGCTCCCGCACGTTGCCTGGCCAGTCGTACTCAACGAGCGCCTGCAGGGCTTCCTTTTCCAGCTCGACATTGAGGCGGCCGTTCTCCTCACCGTACTTGACGAGGAAGTGATTCACCAACAGAGGGATATCTTCTTTGCGCTGCCGCAGAGCGGGCAGCGTGACGTTGATGACGTTCAGCCGATAGTAGAGATCCTCTCGGAAGCCGCCTTGATGCACGAGCTGTTTGAGATCGGTGTTGGTCGCCGCGATGATGCGGACGTCCACCCTGATGTTGTCGACGCCTCCCAGACGCATGAACTCCTTTTCTTGAATTACGCGAAGGAGCTTGGCCTGTGTTTCGAGATGAACCGTTCCGATCTCGTCGAAAAAGATGCTTCCGCCGCTAGCGACCTCGAAGAGGCCCTTCTTGGGGCTGACCGCCCCGGTAAAGGCTCCTTTGACGTGTCCGAACAGATTACTCTCGAGCAGATCGGGCGGTAGGCTCCCCGAGTTCACCGTGACGAAAGGCTTTTCGCTGCGCGTGCTACTGTTGTGAATGGCCTTGGCCGCCAACTCCTTCCCGGTACCGCTTTCGCCAGAGATCAGGACCGTGCTTCGCGAAGGCGCCACCTGCTGGATCAAGGCGTAGACTTCTTGCATTTTGGGCGCCTTGCCCACCAAGACGTCGTAGCGCTGGTGGCTGGAGAGTGCCTGTTTGAGCGTGCGGTTCTCGGTGACAAGATGGCGCTGGTGGGCTCCGTTGGCCACCACCACTAGGACCTCGTCATTCTTGAAAGGCTTGGTGATGTAATCGAAAGCACCCATCTTCATCGCGGTGATGGCCGTTTCTACCGAGGCGAACGCGGTGATCATCATCACCACTATTTCCAGATCCGCCTTCTTGAGCGCTTCGAGAACTTCGATGCCCGACATGTCAGGGAGCATGACGTCGACGATGGCCACGTCGACCGGCTCGCGACGCGCCAGCTCGAGCCCGTCCTCGCCAGTCGCCGCTAACTTTACGCGGTAACCTTCCTGGGTCAACAGCGAGTCCAGGATCTCGCGCATCACCTCCTCGTCGTCAACGACGAGAACGGTTCCTTTATCACTCATGGTCTCTATTCTGGCCCGACTTACGGGGATGGCCAAATGCGCGGGTCTTAGCTCCCTTTCGCCTTCCCGATTACGGATCGGGGTGCGGAACCCTTGGTAGCCGAGGAGGCCGCCAACATCTCCAGGGAAGGCAATTTGATCTGAAAACGCGTTCCCTTGCCGACCGCGCTTTCCACTGAAATGTGTCCGGAGTGCTCCTGAACAATTCCGTAGCTGATCGAAAGGCCCAATCCCGTGCCGCTCCGACCCGCGCGCTTGGTTGTGAAGAACGGGTCGTAAATCCTCTTGACGTCATCCCTGCTGATGCCCTGGCCGGTATCGGAAACTTCCACCGTTACACCGGAGGCTCGTGCGAGCGTCTTGATGGTGAGCCATCCGCCGGATGGCATCGCGTCCTGGGCGTTCAGGATCAGATTCAAGAATACCTGCTGTAGCTTGTTCTCGTCGCCCAGAACACTTGGCAAATCCTCGCTCAGCTCGAGCCGCACCTGGACCCGGGCGCGGGTCAATTGGTGCTCTAATAGGGAGAGCACGTCCTGAATCTGTTCATTGAGGTCAACCGGGACGAAGCTCGAATGGCCTTGGCGCGCAAAGTTGAGAAGGTTGTTGACGATTTTAGAGGCGCGCTCCGTTTGACGCTCGACCTTCTCCAGTAGCTCGGCTCTGGGGTCGTCCTTCTCCGTCCGGTTTATCAGCATTTGCGTGAAGCTGCTGATGCCGGTCAGGGGAGTATTGACCTCGTGCGCTACTCCCGCGGCGAGGAGACCGAGCGAAGCCATCTTCTCTCGGAGTCGAAGCTGGGTCTCGAGTCCGACCTTTTCGGTAACGTCTTCGAAGATGACGATCGTCCCCTGAGTCTCTCCAGTGCCGGAAACGAAAGGAGCCACCCGAAGCGTCACCACCTTGGTTTCGTCACGCCGGTTGTGCAGGTTCAAACGAGAAACGCCACTCGCCTCGGCCCTTGTCCACCAGGCCTCTCCCATACTGGCCACCAGGACCTCTTGGAAGGAGACGGGAAACAGCTCTTCAATCGTGCGCCCCAGAGCTTCGTCTCGCGAGACGCCGTGCAGTCGCTCCAGGGAACGATTCCAGCGGACGACCTCGCCGTCCAGATCGAGCACTAGGATACCGGCCTCAAGAGACTCGATGGTGTTCTCACTGTGTTCCTTGAGCCGCTCGAATTGTTCCGCCTTGAGCTCCAAAGAACGATACAGACCGGCGTTCTCTAAAGCCGTCGCCGCCTGGCCCGATAACGTCTGGAGCAGTTCCACGTCTTCGCTGGAAAGCGCGCTCTGGTCCCAACGACGGCCGAGCAGGATTACACCGACGACTTTGCCTTGAGCCAGGCACGGGATCGCATAGGGCAGTCCATGCGTCATGAACTCGTCGAGCTCGGGTAACACCGCTTGCTCGCGAGTCTCCGTTCCGTCGTAGTAGACCGGTGCGCCCTGAGCCAAGCGGCCCAGCAGCATCGAGTCCGGCGCAATCCGAACCGTGCGGCATTCCGTTTCCGATAGTCCCAAACCCGCCAGCACCGAAAAGTAGCCGTCGCCGTTGGGTGCTAGTAGCAAAACTTTGTCGACTTCGAAGGTATCGCGGATGCGTTCGACCAGTCTCTGAGATAGATGGTCAAGATCTAGATAACCGTTTAGATCCCTCGAGAACGCCAGCAGAGCAGTGCGGTAGTCGTACCGTTCCCGATAAAACAGCCGGTCGATCTCAACTTGAATGCGGCTTTTCAGCGGCGTGAACACCAGCACCACCACCATCGTGGCGAGGAGTGCAATAACCGTGCTGTGAGGGTCGGCGACCAAGTAATGCGTTCCGAGAAGAAAGATCGCGAGATAGAGTCCAATCACGGTGGCCGAGGCCAAGGTGTAGACCACCCCGCGCTTGAAGAGAACCTCGACATCCATCAACCGGTACTTGACGATTGCGTAGGCAAACGACAGCGGTATCAGCGCGAGCGGGACGGCCGAGAGCTCGAGGGCCAGACTAGGTTGGATGCCGACCAAGTACGGAAGCGCGTAGAAGAGCGCGAAGGGTGCGATACCGAAACCGGTTCCCCAAACGATCCACTTCGTTTGTTTCTTGACGGTAATGGTTCGTGCTTTGTGGTAGGAATCGACGAAGCCGGCAAAGGCGGCGAGGGACATGACCGCTACGTAAAACGGTAACAAACGGTCGAGTACGTGATTCGATTGAACGAAGAATTCATCTCCCCATGGCACGTTGGCAAAAAAGAAAAGCTTCCCCAGGAGGACCACAAAGATCAGCAGAAGAGAGGGCACGTAAAGAAGCGGGAAGACCCATCGGTGCTTCTCTACAAAAGGCTTTCTTTCCGGAAAACCGAGCGCGAAATGTAAGAACACCGGGGGAAAGAAGAGCACCCCGACCACGTCCATCCAGTAAAAAGCAGAGTCCCAAACGTTCAGCTTCCCGGTGAAAGTAATACCCCAGGCCAGAAACCAGAACACGCAGAGAAGGTAGAAGTGCGCGGTTCCCGCAAGCCCTCGCCGGCGGACGTAGACCACGGTGCCGACCACAAGCGAGAAGATACCCACCACTGCCAGGAAGTAGTAGAGGCCGACGTTGCCTCGAGGCAGCGGCGCAACGGGAATGGAAAACGCACGGCGCTCGTCGACTCGAATCACCTGGTAGGTGAGCGTCTGACCTTCTGTGAAGCGATCGAGAATGTCTCGAACGTCAATGGGCGCATCGACCGCTTGATCGCCGATGGCCACCAGGACGTCGCCCTTTCGAAGCCCCGCTTCCGCAGCCGGGCCATCCGGATCCATCCTCTTGGCAACGACCCGGGCGTCCTGGGCCTCCCAGAAAACGCCGTCATCCAGGAGGTGAAAGCTAGCCTTGAGCGCGATGTTGTTAAGCCCCAGAGCTAGAAGCGTCCCGGTAGTCGCTAGGACTAGCAAAACCTTCAAGGATCGCGCCCTGGGAGTCAGTTGCTGCACGTGTGCCTCATGACGTTCTATCTAGGACCCAACCATCCGGGGAATTAGGAGCAATTTCCATACCATGGGCCGCTCCCATTTCACTCCACTAAACCCTTTAAAAACAATGGGTTATTTATGGATCCGCAAGCTTGGCCTGGCCTGGATCCACTTTCTCGTACCCGCGATCCAGCTTTTCGGATCCACCTACTAGGCTGATCCTGTGGGGCGTCAAAATGGGAAGTTGCCACTTGAGGCCGTCACTACCCGCAGGTGCCGCTATCCAGCGCGCCAGCGGCCCTAGCCAAACGCCGATTGTGACGGAAAGGGATATGAAACTCGAGGGGCGCCTTTCAGATCCTGTCGGCCGCCAAACTGCCGGGGTGCCAGTATCAACCTAGCCAGGCGGCGGACAAAAAAAAGCCACCCGAATCGGGTGGCGCGCTGGTTCCTTATGTCTGCCTTTCCGGCGAACTGTTTCAAAAGTGAACCGTGACCCCTCCTAGCACTCGAGCCGGCGAATCGATCACCGACATTTCTTCGAGGAACGTTCCGTCCTCGAAGTTCGCGTAAAAAAGATTCCTCACCGCGACCATTAGCTCCCACTGTGTGTTGTTCCATCCCACGAAAGGCAGCAGTTGGTGAACCTGAAGGTTGAAGCGAAAATCCATAGCGTTCGCACCCCTGCTCCCGCGAACCAGGCTCGGCGCCAACGTGGGGTGCGTGCTCAACCGGTACATCGCGAGAACGCGAGTGCGAGTCTGGCGGATCTGTGTCTGGACACTCGTGGTCAAGTCGTGCATCTGTTCGTCGTTGCCCGCCTGGAACGCACCGACGTTTTCGGCGAGAGCGCGCCCGAGCCCGAACGTGTAGCCGAACGAGCCGGAGACCGCGCCGAACTGGCGTGAGATCGCAAGGCCAACGCCTCTCGCTTGCATGTCTCCCTGATTCAAAACCAGGTAGTGCCCAGGCCCTCCGGTACCCGCCGGATGCTTGAGGTAGGCCTTGAGAAGGGGATCTTTAATTTGTTCTTGAAAGACTCGAACCTCGACCGCCCCCTCACTGCCCAGCCGACGCTCGACGCTCACCTGGTAACGAATCGCCGTTTCCGCGGTCAAGTTTGCCGGGCCGCGGTGCCCTCGCTCCGCCGTGCCCAAGAAGTCAGCGCTGACCATCCGCGCCAACAGACCCAGGCCTTCGCCGCCGGGAGCCGAGACGCGGTAGTCCAGAAGACCGCGGATCAGGGTGTCCGCGTTCGAATCGACGGCGAACGACACATCGACCCGTGGCGCCGCGTAGTTCGAACGGTGCAAGTAGGAATAGTGGTGATAGGCGAGACCCGCTCCCACGTCGGCCGCACCAATTCGGAAACGATGGGATCCATAGACGGTCCCGAACCACTCGCTCGTGCGGCTGCCCGATGGGCTAGACGGGCCATAGGTGATCCCGACATTCGCGACAGGCGCGCTCTGGATATCGCGGTACTGATGACTACCGTAGGCGACGCCCGCTGACAGCTGTTGGCCCGAGTCAAGCTCGGCATTGAACTCCGCCTGTGCCATCCACGAGAACAGCGCTGATTCCAAGAGCTGGGCGCTCACCATCCATTGACTCGCAGGTCCGGTCGGAATGTTCAACCGTGCATAGGTGAGTTGCGCATCGACTTCGCCGGGGGTGGTTGGGAGGTCGTCGAGTCCTCGTTGGAATGCGAAGAGCCCCAGCTCACCGGCCATCGAGTTCATGGCCTTTGGGGGCATCTGCAAGGCAGCCACTTCTTGAACGGCAGGGTCTTCACTGGCAGGACTTGCAGGGTCTTCAGGGTTTGTCTGTTCCCCGTCCAAGTATTCGGGAAGCCCTTCGGCCTCCTGGTGGAGGATGTTCCTCTTGCCGTGGCGCAGGAGCCATTGGAACTCCGCTACTTTTTGATCGTTTTCCGAGGTTGGCTCGCTCGGGATGTTCTCGTTTTCATAAATTTTAGGGATTTCAGGGCCTCCAGTGCGGTCCGCTTCGCTCTCGCGCGAAGCCAACTGCATGGAGACGGGCTTCGAGCTCACCCCCTCGCCGACGTCCAACTGTATTCGCGAGTAGCTCGATAGCAGAAAGCCGGCAAGATAAGCCCGAATCATATAGAGACCCGGCTCGAGGTCCGGCACCAGGAAGTGCCCGTCCTCGTCGGTGAACGCAATCAAGCCGCGCCCTCCGAGATTGGCGCCGAAGATGGATACGAGCGCACCGACGAGCGGCTCGCCACTATCGGTGCTGACACTGCCCTCCAGAACTTGCAGGGCTGAAGCGTTGTTCCCCATTGGGGCTGACTCGTTCCTCGCCAGGGAGGCGAAAGCAGCGCTGGTGAAAGCCAGGGACGCAACGAAAACTAGCGCGCCTAGCACCGAGCGGCGGGCAAGCATGAAGAGGCAATTCTTCGAGGGAAGAGACCCCTTTGCAGATAAATCTAAAAAAACAAACAACTTATAGTCACCTGGCGTTTGTGTATGTCATGACGGGAAACCCATGCCCACTTGTGGTTATCACAGCCACCCGACGGTGTCAAATTATCCGGGTTCTAGAATGCCGGGGGAGAGCGACGGCGTCCATCATCTAGCTTACTCCCACGCCAGGCGCGGATTGGACCACGACCGGGCGCGGGTTAGACTTCCCTGCCGGGATTCGCGGATCCGTTTCTAAGAGCTCAGCAGACCAAGGAGGCGAAGGGTGACCACCATCGATTCCATTTTCGCTCGGGAGATCGTGGACTCCCGAGGCAATCCAACCGTAGAGGCCGAAGTGGTGCTCGAGGGTGGGGCGCTCGGGCGTGCGGCGGTACCGTCCGGGGCGTCGACCGGTAAGCACGAAGCTATCGAGCTTCGCGACGGGGACCCCTCGCGTTGGGGTGGTAAAGGCGTGAGCCAGGCGGTGACCCACATTCTCGATGAAATCGCCCCCGAGCTCACGGGCAAGGACGCCTGCGAGCAAGCGCTCATCGACCGCCTCCTCATCGAGCTCGACGGCACGCCGAACAAGAGCCGCCTTGGTTCCAACGCCATTCTGGCGGTCTCGTTGGCGGTCGCGCACGCCGCCGCCGAACAAGTCGGGCTACCCCTATTCCGCTACCTGGGCGGCCCGGTCGCGAGAGTACTGCCGGTGCCGATGATGAACATCGTCAACGGCGGGGCCCACGCCGACAACAACCTGGACGTTCAAGAGTTCATGGTAGTCCCCGCGGGCCTGTCTACGTTCAAGGACGCCCTAAGAGCAGGCGCCGAGACCTTTCACGCCCTCAAAGGACTCCTCAAGAAGAAAGGATTGGTTACTGCGGTGGGGGACGAGGGTGGCTTCGCACCGAGCTTGAGCACGAACGAGGAGGCCATGGAACTTGTCCTGGAAGCGATCAACGCCGCGGGTTACCGTCCCGGTTCGGACGTGTACCTAGCTCTCGACGTCGCTGCCAGTGAGCTCTATCGCGACGGAACCTACGAGTTTCACAAGTCGGATGGCTCACGCCGCGACAGTGATACTTTGGTGAAGCTCTACTCCGAGTGGGTAGCCAAATACCCCATCGTCTCTATAGAAGATGGGTTGGACGAGGACGACTGGGATGGGTGGAAAGAGCTGACGCGATCTCTTGGAGACAAAGTGCAGCTCGTCGGTGACGACCTTTTCGTCACACACAGCGAGCGGCTGCGCCGTGGAATCGAAAACGGAGTGGGCAATGCGATTCTGGTCAAGCTCAATCAAATCGGCACGCTCACCGAAACGCTAGAGGTCGTGACCCAAGCTCAACGGAGCGGCTACGCGGCCATCATCTCTCACCGTTCGGGCGAGACCGAAGACACGACGATTGCCGATCTGGCCGTCGCCACCGGCTGCGGACAGATAAAGACGGGCTCCGCCAGCCGAAGCGATCGGGTGGCCAAGTACAATCAACTGCTCCGTATCGAAGAAGAGCTCAGTGATCAAGCCAAGTTTGCAGGCTTGGAATACGTAGCGTTCGGACGAGGGGAGCCCTAGTGGGATGTGAATAAGCAGCCGCCCGAAGGCACGCTAGGAGCGTGTTTTGTCGTCTTCCGTGGCGTCGACGGCGATCTTGAGAGATCGCAAAAACTTCCTGTCCAGCGGGCTAATCCGAAAAGAAGCCCCCTTTTTCCCGGAAATTCCGGCGAGGGCCTCAACCGCCGTTTCGTCGAGCTGGCCGGTGGGCGCGAACACCAGAGTGGCTTGGAGCACGAGCGAAATCTCGTACCCGGCATCGCGAACGCGAGACAAACACTCTTCCACTTGTGGCGAACTCGAGATCGCTCGCTCGATACTCTTCTCAAGGTCGTAAACCATCGGTCTTAGTTTGTCTTCACCTTCCACCGGCAACCTCTGACTGTATACGTTGTTCATAATACCAGATGCATCCTCGACCGACAAGGAGCGTATCGGACTCACACTAGTTAAAAGTACAACCCTTCGACCTGATCACGGACCAACCATACGTACGTGTAGGTAGGCCAGAAGTTCATATGGATCTCGTAGGTGGCGGTGATTAACGTCTTCTTCATTTTTTGGTTACGGATGACGTATAAGTCGTCAGTAAGAAGCGTGATGCCGAATCCGTCCGCCGTCTCCATGAGGTTGCGGTGGATCGTATCCGCCGTCATCCCTGTAGGCGAGTTCGCCGCCGCTCCCATTTCATCGATAAACTTGAGGCGCAAGACCACCGCCGGCCCTACTTGTATGGCGCCGTAGGCAACTGCGAAGATAAGAGCGAGCTCGAAGAGGGAACGCAGACGGATCTCCCCACGGTCGGATCGAAGCTGGGGCACGGCTCTCATTTCTCTTTTGGGACTTATCCTACGGTACGCCCGAACCGTGCGGCGGTCCATACGATCGGAACTCCCCGACCCGGAAACTCGTGAACACTCAAGACTCATGGGCAGACCGTAATCCAGACTCAAAATCTCACCGTGCGATACGGACACCGGGCCGCCTTGGACTCATTGAGCGTCGACATCGCCCCCGGGGTGGTTGGATTGCTCAGGCCGAACGGTGCCGGCAAGAGCACGTTCCTGAAGTCCCTGCTCGGTTTCATCGAACCGACGGCGGGATATGCAGAAGTGCTCGGGGAGCGCGTAAACCCCTACCGAGCGGAGTCACGAACCAGAATCGGATATCTTCCAGAGCAAAAAGCCTTTATTCCCGGGCTCTCGGCAGTCGAATCCGTCGCGCTCGCCGGCGAAGCTGGAGGTTTGCCGAGGTGGAGCGCCCTCGAACGCGCGCACGATGTCCTCAACTTTGCCGGCCTCGGCGAGGCGCGTTACCGGATGATCGACTCCTTTTCTGCCGGCATGCTCCAACGAACCAAGCTGGCCACGGCATTGGTTCACGATCCAGATCTCCTCCTTCTAGACGAACCTACCAGCGGTGCCAACCCGGCCGGCGGCGCCACATGTTCGAGCTCATCCGACAATTGAGCCGCGACCATGGACTCTCGGTGCTCCTTTCCACCCATCTCCTCCATGACGTCGAAGCGGTTTGCGATCGCGTCGTGGCCCTCAAGAAAGGGAGGCTGGTTTTGTCAGGCGATCTCCGCTCGCTCAAGAAAGCACCTGGATGGGTCTATGAGGCGCGGGTACGTGAAGAAGAACCTGGACGTTTCGCGGCCGCGCTCGCCGAGCGAGGATTGGAGCCCGTCGCCGGAAAGGACGGCTTGCTCCGTATATCTCTTCCGGAGGCGGACGGCCGAATTTTATTCGAGACCGCTCTTGCCACCGGTGCAGAGCTTCGACACCTTCGACACCTCGAGTCGAGCTTGGAAGAGCTGTTCCCCGCGGCCGTGGACCAGCGAGACTGACTATGCCGGTCTACGAGCCTTCATATCGACGCTTCGATGGAACGCGGACTGAGGGATGGGTAAGAAGTCGGGCCCTGGTGCGAAACGGCGTGGGGCGGCTGCTCAAAGAGCGCCTGTGTTCGCTAGTCTGAATTGGCCCATTTCGCTCATTTGATTTGGCCCACCCCATCGAGACCGATACCCTGAGCCGGGGAAGAACCCGGAGAGGAGGGTCGGTTGAAAAGGGGTGCGAAAGTGCGATTGTTCGAGCAGATCCGTGGCGAGTACGAGCACGGAGTAGGAACGATAAAGGGAGTGGCGAAGGAGTTCGGAGTACACCGTCGGATGGTGCGTCAGGCGCTGGAGAGCGCGGTACCGCCGGAGCGTAAAGTCGCGGAGCGTGCGAGTCCGAAGCTTGAGGAAGTACGCGAGTTCATCGACGCGGTCCTGAAGGAGGACAAGCGAGCGCCTCGGAAGCAACGCCATACGGCTCGTCGTATCTGGTCCCGGTTGCGCGCCGAGCATCCGGAGCATGAGATTGGCGAATCAACGGTACGTCGCTACGTCGCTCGTCGGAAGAGCGAGCTCGGCCTGAAGGACACAGAGATTTTTGTTCCGCAGAGCTACGCGTGGGGCGATGAAGGGCAAGTGGACTGGTACGAGGCGTACGCGCGGATCGGAGGTGAGCTCGAGAAGGTCCACACGCTCGTAGTCCGAAGCATGGCGGGAGGAGGCGCGTTGCATCGCGGCTATCCGCGTCCGACGCAACAAGCATTTTTCGAAGCGCAGGAGCATGCGTTCGAGTTCTTTGGTGGCGTGTTCCGCCGCATGCGCTACGACAACCTGTCACTCGCGGTCACTAAGATTCTGCGTGGTTATCAACGAGAGCAGACGGAGCGATTCGTGGCGTTTCGCTCCCATTGGGGATTCGACTCGGAGTTTTGTAATCCGAGTCGAGGCAACGAGAAGGGCGGGGTGGAAAGCGAAGTCGGCTACTTCCGGCGCAACTATCTGACGCCGGTACCGGAGTTTTCGAACTGGGATGAGCTGAACGAGTATCTGCTCTCGTGCTGTCTCAAGGATGCGACGCGCCACATTAGCGGCAAGGAGCATGCTGTCGGAACAGCGATGGAGCTTGAACGGGAGCATCTGTTGCCATTGACCGTCGAGGGGTTCGATATCGAGGAGCGACGATTTGCAAAGGTGAACAAGAAAGGCTGCGTTCGAGTCGGGGATGTCCCGGCCGCTGTTGAATTTGGTCGGGTAGCGGCGGCACCTGTGAATACTCTTAGGCAGCAAACTCATCGCTGTCAAGAGATTTCTGTTTGCTTCTAAGCGCGTGAACGAGAGCGCCCATATGGCGATAGCCTTTGATACGCCGGAACTTTTTCTGCGCGGTGACGACGCCAGGAGCGGTCCATCGGCGAACCATGGAAGGACTCTTCCAACGCTTGACGTTTCTCGATACTCTGCGAATGGTTCCGTTGAGATTCTCAATGGCGTTCGTCGTGGCAAGAGACTGGCGAAGTAAGGCGGGCGGCGCGAGCTTCACGACCGTGAGTGTTTCTTCCATCCCTTCACGAAGGCTTCCGGCAGCTTCGTCGTAACCGTTTCGCTCGAGCCACGACACCAATGCCTGAAGTCGCTTGCGCGCCTTGTCGGCACTCTTGCACTTGTAGGCTTCCTTCATCGTCTGGAGCACGTAGGCGTGACGAGACTTGGGAAGGTACGAGCGAAGATTTCGGAGTTTATGGATCTGGCACCTTTGGATGACCGCGAGGTCCCCCAAAACGTCGACGAGTGCCTTGCGGATGCCTTTGCCTCCGTCCACTACGCAGAGAATCGACTCATCGACGCGCAAGCCTCGCTCGAGAAGGTCCTGCAACATCGCGGTGCACACCCGGGAGTTTTCCGTCGAGCCCAGCCATATACCCAGGGGCACCTTCGTTCCATCTATTGTAATACCTAGAGTTACGACGACGGTCTGTCCGGCCACCTCAAGGCCATCCAGCATCAGTGCCGCAAGCTCGAACTCCTCTAGCCGCCGAGACAGGTATTCCTCGAGCTTCTTAGTCGTCTGGCTCACGAGGTGACGGCTGGCGGCACTCTTACTCGTGCCACGAGACTTCAACTTGGCCGCGGGTTTGTCCAGACTCGATTCGTAATTTCGGGTCGATACGCCCACCAAGATCTGATTCAACACTCGCTCTGGAAGCGGGGTCTTCTTCGCGGAAGGCTTCGAAGTGTGGAAGCGACGCCTCCGCGCCCGACTTCGAGCGAACTCGAGGTCGCGACACTTGGATGCGACGACCACCGAAGCTCAGCTCTCCGTTCGTGCTCCCCCAGTGGTTATGAGTTCGCTCCTTCTCGTGCTTGCCCTTGAGCCCCGCGATCTCCTCGGCGTCCTCTCTGAGCAGTAGGTGCAGAGCTGTCAGTCCTTGCTCGTACACCCATTCCGTCAGATCCGCCTTCGTGGCCGCGATCCCAGCTATCATCGGTAGCAGTATCTGACCGACTTGGCCAACTACCTTGCCCGTAGGCGAGTGCGTTTGCTTTCTTACTGGCTTCTTTGATTTCCTAGGCATTGGTGGCTCCTTGTCCCCCTCTGGAGACGGTTTATTGGCAGACCTATTCTTAGGCCGGCCAAGGAGCCGCAGCTACCCCAAATTCAACATCCGGCGGGACATCCCCTTCGAGTCGGCACGAACTGGTACTCGACTCCGTTGAAACGGGACCGGCGAGTTGTGGCCAAGCTACTGCCGTTGGAAGTTGAGATCTGGCACGAGGGCCACGTCGTGGCACGCCACGAGCGCTGCTACGGCCGCAGCCAGTCGATTTATGAACTCGAGCACTACTTGGATGTTCTGGTCAGGAAGCCTGGAGCGTTGGCCGGCTCGACGCCGCTCGCTCAATGGCGGGAGAAAGGTCGGTGGCCCACGAGCTACGACGAGTTGTGGTCCAAGCTGAATCGACGTCACGGGAAGCTCGAAGGAACCCGCCAGATGGTCGAGCTCGTGCAGCTCGGCCGCGAGCACGGCTACGACAAGCTGCGTGAGGCGGTGAGTCAAGCGCTCGAACTCGGCTGTACGGATGCTGAGGCGATCCGTCACCTCGTCGAATCATCAGTTCTTCGACGTGAGCAGGCGCAGGCTCTTGGCGATGTGGAGCTCGGAGAGCTCACGAAGTACGAACGTTCCTTGCCAGGTGTTGGCCATTACAACGCGCTGATCGGCGAGGTGAACTCGTGAACGCGAAGAGCATCGAGCTCCAGAGCATCCGTCAGCATTGCAAGACGCTTCGCATGCCGAGCGTGGCAACGCAGTTCCAGAAGATTGCCGAACAAGCGCAGCGCGACGAGCACAGCTATGTCCGCTACCTCGACGTGCTGCTCAGCGCCGAAGTCGAGGAGCGTGAACACCGCGCGGTTCAAAGACGACTGAAGGAAGCACAACTACCGAGAGCGAAGACGCTCGAGGAGTTCGACTTCTCGCAATCGCCGAAGGTCTCCGCCCGTCGGATACGAGAACTGGCCGAAGGCGACTACATCGACCATGCACGGCCGGTTCTGTTTCTCGGCGATGCCGGCACAGGCAAGACTCATCTGGCCACGGCATTGTGTGTAGCGGCGTGCCAGCAACGTCGCCGCGTTCGCTTCACGACGGCCTCGAGACTCGTCAACGAACTCGTTGAAGCTAGGGAGGAGCACGAACTCTCGCGAGTGATCCGTCGCTACGCCCGCTACGAGTTGTTGTGCATCGACGAGCTCGGCTACGTCCCACTCGCCGATGTCGGCGCCGAGCTTCTGTTCCAAGTGGTTTCGGAACGATGCGAAAGGGCGGCGCTCGTGATCACCACCAACCTGCCCTTCTCGGAGTGGACCCAGGTGTTCACGAACGTCCGCCTGTGCAAGGCACTGCTCGACCGAGTCACGGACCAGGCGCACATACTCGAAACCGGCACCGAATCCTATCGGTTCCGGCGCACCCTGAAGAGCGAGAAAAAGACCATAAAGGCATGAGTTCGTTGGGTTTCACTAGCCGCGGCCTGCACTTCGTTCCGGCCGCGGAATAAGGAAAGGGGCTTTCTTACAGCTCGTCTTTATTAATCAATAACTTAGGGTGGGCCAAATTAGATGAGCAAAGTGGGCCAGACCGAGTGGACAAACACAAGCGCCGCTTCTTGTTCCTCCTGAGCCTCGCTTGGGTCCCGGCCATCATCCGAGGAGACCAAATCGACGCCGCGCGACAGTTTCCTCAGGCGGGAGAGTTGTTACAGGTAAGTCCCGAACTCTGGGAAAGCTTCCTCACCCAACAGATCTCTCTTCTTCCCGTCGTCCTCGTCGCGCTCTACGCCGGCGCCGGTGCCATGCCTCCGATCTCCGATCGGGAGCACTGGTCATCTATTTGTCGAGGCCTCTTTCCCGAACCGGTTACCTTCTCGGAAAGATCTTGCCGGTGTTTTTCTCCTTGCTGAGCATTACCTTGGTTCCCGCTCTGGCACTCCTCGGCCTTCACATCGCGCTGGCGAATGATCTGAGTCTGCTTCGTGACTCCCCTCCATTCGTTAGGTGTCCACTGAAGCGAAGCAGACCCACGGTCCTCAAAACCAGAGAGACCGGTTTGCCGCACTTACCGCTCGGTGATTCGGACGAGCTCCGTCAGGGCCAGCTAGTTTTCGCTTTTGGGAGCCCTCTCGGCCTCGAGAACTCGGTGAGCACCGGCGTGGTCAGCGCGACGGCGCGGCAGCTCCGCCCCGAAGACCCGATGATCTACATACAGACCGACGCGCCGATCAACCCGGGCAATAGCGGGGGTCCGCTGGTGGATGCAAGCGGCCGACTGATGGGCATCAATATGCTCATCTTTTCGCAGTCGGGAGGGAGCGAGGGATTGGGTTTCGCCGCTCCGAGCAATATCGTTCGGAACGTCTGTGAACAAATCCGGAAGTCGGGTCGAGTAAGACGGGGTGAGATCGGCGTGCGCGCCCAGACGATCACCCCAAATCTAGCTCGGGGTTTGAACCTCCCGAGAGAATTGGGAGTGATCTTGAGCGATGTCTACCCTGGAGGGCCGGGCGCCGATGCAGGTCTCGAATTAGGAGACGTCGTCTTGACGCTCGATGGAAAGTCGATGGAGAACGGTCGTCAGTTCCAGGTCAACCTCTATCGGCGGACCGTCGGAGAAAGGGTCACCCTTCGCGTGCAACGCGGCTCGGAGATTACCGATTTCGGAGTCAAAGTCGTGGAGCGTCCCGATGATCCGAACCGATTTCGTGACATGGTTCACCCCGATCGGAATCTGGTCGAAGAGCTCGGAATCCTCGGAGTCGACTACGAGCAGGCGCTCGCCTCGCAGCTTCCTCGTTTGCGAAAGGGATCGGGCGTCGTCGTGGCGGCCCGATCCATTGAGACGGTGTCCTTCCAAGATAGCGGCTTACTGCCCGGCAACGTGATCCAAGCGGTCAATCGCCTGCTGTGTTCGCTAGTCTGAATTGGCCCATTTCGCTCATTTGATTTGGCCCACCCCATCGAGACCGATACCCTGAGCCGGGGAAGAACCCGGAGAGGAGGGTCGGTTGAAAAGGGGTGCGAAAGTGCGATTGTTCGAGCAGATCCGTGGCGAGTACGAGCACGGAGTAGGAACGATAAAGGGAGTGGCGAAGGAGTTCGGAGTACACCGTCGGATGGTGCGTCAGGCGCTGGAGAGCGCGGTACCGCCGGAGCGTAAAGTCGCGGAGCGTGCGAGTCCGAAGCTTGAGGAAGTACGCGAGTTCATCGACGCGGTCCTGAAGGAGGACAAGCGAGCGCCTCGGAAGCAACGCCATACGGCTCGTCGTATCTGGTCCCGGTTGCGCGCCGAGCATCCGGAGCATGAGATTGGCGAATCAACGGTACGTCGCTACGTCGCTCGTCGGAAGAGCGAGCTCGGCCTGAAGGACACAGAGATTTTTGTTCCGCAGAGCTACGCGTGGGGCGATGAAGGGCAAGTGGACTGGTACGAGGCGTACGCGCGGATCGGAGGTGAGCTCGAGAAGGTCCACACGCTCGTAGTCCGAAGCATGGCGGGAGGAGGCGCGTTGCATCGCGGCTATCCGCGTCCGACGCAACAAGCATTTTTCGAAGCGCAGGAGCATGCGTTCGAGTTCTTTGGTGGCGTGTTCCGCCGCATGCGCTACGACAACCTGTCACTCGCGGTCACTAAGATTCTGCGTGGTTATCAACGAGAGCAGACGGAGCGATTCGTGGCGTTTCGCTCCCATTGGGGATTCGACTCGGAGTTTTGTAATCCGAGTCGAGGCAACGAGAAGGGCGGGGTGGAAAGCGAAGTCGGCTACTTCCGGCGCAACTATCTGACGCCGGTACCGGAGTTTTCGAACTGGGATGAGCTGAACGAGTATCTGCTCTCGTGCTGTCTCAAGGATGCGACGCGCCACATTAGCGGCAAGGAGCATGCTGTCGGAACAGCGATGGAGCTTGAACGGGAGCATCTGTTGCCATTGACCGTCGAGGGGTTCGATATCGAGGAGCGACGATTTGCAAAGGTGAACAAGAAAGGCTGCGTTCGAGTCGGCACGAACTGGTACTCGACTCCGTTGAAACGGGACCGGCGAGTTGTGGCCAAGCTACTGCCGTTGGAAGTTGAGATCTGGCACGAGGGCCACGTCGTGGCACGCCACGAGCGCTGCTACGGCCGCAGCCAGTCGATTTATGAACTCGAGCACTACTTGGATGTTCTGGTCAGGAAGCCTGGAGCGTTGGCCGGCTCGACGCCGCTCGCTCAATGGCGGGAGAAAGGTCGGTGGCCCACGAGCTACGACGAGTTGTGGTCCAAGCTGAATCGACGTCACGGGAAGCTCGAAGGAACCCGCCAGATGGTCGAGCTCGTGCAGCTCGGCCGCGAGCACGGCTACGACAAGCTGCGTGAGGCGGTGAGTCAAGCGCTCGAACTCGGCTGTACGGATGCTGAGGCGATCCGTCACCTCGTCGAATCATCAGTTCTTCGACGTGAGCAGGCGCAGGCTCTTGGCGATGTGGAGCTCGGAGAGCTCACGAAGTACGAACGTTCCTTGCCAGGTGTTGGCCATTACAACGCGCTGATCGGCGAGGTGAACTCGTGAACGCGAAGAGCATCGAGCTCCAGAGCATCCGTCAGCATTGCAAGACGCTTCGCATGCCGAGCGTGGCAACGCAGTTCCAGAAGATTGCCGAACAAGCGCAGCGCGACGAGCACAGCTATGTCCGCTACCTCGACGTGCTGCTCAGCGCCGAAGTCGAGGAGCGTGAACACCGCGCGGTTCAAAGACGACTGAAGGAAGCACAACTACCGAGAGCGAAGACGCTCGAGGAGTTCGACTTCTCGCAATCGCCGAAGGTCTCCGCCCGTCGGATACGAGAACTGGCCGAAGGCGACTACATCGACCATGCACGGCCGGTTCTGTTTCTCGGCGATGCCGGCACAGGCAAGACTCATCTGGCCACGGCATTGTGTGTAGCGGCGTGC
Source organism: Candidatus Marinacidobacterales bacterium (assembly GCA_965222425.1). Lineage (GTDB taxonomy): Bacteria > Acidobacteriota > Vicinamibacteria > Marinacidobacterales > DATDRI01 > CBDCNP01. The sequence goes on along the minus strand of CBDCTW010000008.1, from coordinate 292,055 downwards.
CAGCAACGTCGCCGCGTTCGCTTCACGACGGCCTCGAGACTCGTCAACGAACTCGTTGAAGCTAGGGAGGAGCACGAACTCTCGCGAGTGATCCGTCGCTACGCCCGCTACGAGTTGTTGTGCATCGACGAGCTCGGCTACGTCCCACTCGCCGATGTCGGCGCCGAGCTTCTGTTCCAAGTGGTTTCGGAACGATGCGAAAGGGCGGCGCTCGTGATCACCACCAACCTGCCCTTCTCGGAGTGGACCCAGGTGTTCACGAACGTCCGCCTGTGCAAGGCACTGCTCGACCGAGTCACGGACCAGGCGCACATACTCGAAACCGGCACCGAATCCTATCGGTTCCGGCGCACCCTGAAGAGCGAGAAAAAGACCATAAAGGCATGAGTTCGTTGGGTTTCACTAGCCGCGGCCTGCACTTCGTTCCGGCCGCGGAATAAGGAAAGGGGCTTTCTTACAGCTCGTCTTTATTAATCAATAACTTAGGGTGGGCCAAATTAGATGAGCAAAGTGGGCCAGACCGAGTGGACAAACACACCTGCCGGTCGCCACGCTGTCCGAGTTGCGGGCGTCTCTAGCGAGGCTCCGACCCGGGGATCCGGTCGTGCTGCAGATAGACCGTCAAGGACGAATGTTGTTCGTCAGTCTGGTGGTCGAGTGATATTAAAGGACTCTTAGTCCTTTAATATCACTCCCTTCCAGGGAGAGAGTTGGCCGTCAAAATACGCCGTGCCAAAAAAGCAGGTGGCCAGACGGCGGGTGAGGGTGAACGCTCTTACTCCTTAGTACACCGACAAGTAACGGTTCAACTCCCACTCATGGACCTGAGCGATGTAGTCGTGCCACTCCGCTCTTTTCGCCGCGATGAAGTTGGCCAGGATGTGGGGAGTCAACGCTTCTTGGACGACCTTGTCCTTCTCGAGGGCGTCCACCGCCTCTCGAAGATCACCGGGTAGCTCGTCGATCTTCAGACGACGCCTCTCTCGATGACTCATCTTGTAGATGTTCTTGTTGACCGGAGGGCCGGGGTCGATCTTGTTTTTTATCCCGTCCAGGCCGGCTTTCAACATCACCGCCAACGCTAGGTACGGATTCGCCGAGGGATCCGGCATACGCACCTCGATACGGGTGCCCGACCCCCGTTTCTCGGGGACCCTCACAAGTGGGCTTCGGTTGCGCATGGACCACGCAACGTTGGTGGGCGCTTCGAAGCCCGGAACCAGCCGTTTGTAAGAGTTGACCAAGGGGTTGGTGATGGCGCAAAAACCTCGCGCGTGACGGAGGATGCCGCCGATATAGTGAAGCCCGGTGTCGGAGAGCTCGTGCTCCCCACGAGGATCGTAGAAGGCGTTTTCCTCTCCGCGGAAAAGCGACTGGTGAGTATGCATGCCGGAGCCGCTGATTCCGAAAATCGGCTTCGGCATGAAGGTCGCGTGCAGACCATGCTGGAGGGCCACGTGTCTCACAATGAAACGAAAAGTGGCGACGTGGTCCGCAGTCGAAAGAGCGTCGGCGTACTTGAAATCGATCTCGTGCTGCGCCGGAGCCACCTCGTGATGGGCGGCCTCGACCTCGAAACCCATTGCTTCGAGAGCGTTCACGATGTCACGCCGCGCGTCCTCACCCCGGTCGACGGGAGTGAGGTCGAAGTAGCTCCCCGCATCATGGGACTCGGTGGTGGGACCATTCGCCCCTCTCTGAAATAGGAAGAACTCGGCTTCCGGCCCCGCCATCATGGTAAATCCCATGGCCGTGGCTTCCTCGGTTATTCTTTGCAACGCTAGGCGGGGACAACCCTCGAACGGAGTGCCGTTGGGGTGGTAGATGTCGCAAATGAGACGGGCCACCCGATCGGCAGACCCATCCAACCAATCGGCTCCATGGCCTCCATTGCCCCCATTTGAAGAACCGTTGGTGCCCGCGAAAGGGAGGACCCGGAAGGTTCGGAGATCGGGATGCAACACCATGTCCGACTCCTCGATGCGCACGAAGCCTTCGATCGACGAGCCGTCGAACTGTATCTCGCCATCGAGGGCCTTTTCGAATTGCTGAAAGGGGACCTCCACGTTCTTGTTCACGCCAAGAATGTCGGTGAACTGGAGCCTCATGAAACGAACCCCCAACGCGCGGGTCGTCTCGAGAATCTCTTGCCTCGTCCAATTCGTCTTGGGCTCGTAGTCCACGGTTCTCGGCGGGGCGGAAGTCGCCATAATGCTTTCTCCTTTTGGTTTTGGGTGAAAAACGGCGGGGTTTACACTCCCCAGCGATAAGAGTACACAGCGCCTAATTAATTGTCAACAAATATTTGATAGAAATACAATTCTCAATCTGTTTTTGCTGTTTGACTCAGCCAAAGTTACTGAATTGTATCACTACAATTGCAATCCGTGCTATTTCTAAATATAGAGAAATGAAAATAGAAAAAGGTGAGTCTGCCATCCAAAAGCTGCCTTGGTGCATAAATACAGGTAAGTTATTGATTCCATTGACTCTGCGATTTTTGGCCCAAAAACGTAACCTGCTGATTCCTTTAGAGTTGTCCAGAGTTATGCACCAAGGCAGATCTTCGATGTTGGAGACGGTAGTAGGGCGTGCCTTTCGTCGAGGAGAACGTCTTTCCGCACTCGCCGCACCGGTATCGACGGCGTTTCCCGGACCTGGTTCGGTAGAATCCGTGGCGAACGATGTTTCCGGAACTCACTTTGCCCCGCAACGGACATGCGAGATTGAGACATCTGCTATTCTTCACTTTGGCTCTGCCCTGACGATGAGAGAACTGTGTCTTCGGAATTCTGGTTCAAACTCTAGCACGCAGACCGGTTAGGGGCTGGCCGCCAACACTTAATTGCGGAAGCACCCGCATCCCAAGGAAAAGATGTGTTCGCTAGTCTGAATTGGCCCATTTCGCTCATTTGATTTGGCCCACCCCATCGAGACCGATACCCTGAGCCGGGGAAGAACCCGGAGAGGAGGGTCGGTTGAAAAGGGGTGCGAAAGTGCGATTGTTCGAGCAGATCCGTGGCGAGTACGAGCACGGAGTAGGAACGATAAAGGGAGTGGCGAAGGAGTTCGGAGTACACCGTCGGATGGTGCGTCAGGCGCTGGAGAGCGCGGTACCGCCGGAGCGTAAAGTCGCGGAGCGTGCGAGTCCGAAGCTTGAGGAAGTACGCGAGTTCATCGACGCGGTCCTGAAGGAGGACAAGCGAGCGCCTCGGAAGCAACGCCATACGGCTCGTCGTATCTGGTCCCGGTTGCGCGCCGAGCATCCGGAGCATGAGATTGGCGAATCAACGGTACGTCGCTACGTCGCTCGTCGGAAGAGCGAGCTCGGCCTGAAGGACACAGAGATTTTTGTTCCGCAGAGCTACGCGTGGGGCGATGAAGGGCAAGTGGACTGGTACGAGGCGTACGCGCGGATCGGAGGTGAGCTCGAGAAGGTCCACACGCTCGTAGTCCGAAGCATGGCGGGAGGAGGCGCGTTGCATCGCGGCTATCCGCGTCCGACGCAACAAGCATTTTTCGAAGCGCAGGAGCATGCGTTCGAGTTCTTTGGTGGCGTGTTCCGCCGCATGCGCTACGACAACCTGTCACTCGCGGTCACTAAGATTCTGCGTGGTTATCAACGAGAGCAGACGGAGCGATTCGTGGCGTTTCGCTCCCATTGGGGATTCGACTCGGAGTTTTGTAATCCGAGTCGAGGCAACGAGAAGGGCGGGGTGGAAAGCGAAGTCGGCTACTTCCGGCGCAACTATCTGACGCCGGTACCGGAGTTTTCGAACTGGGATGAGCTGAACGAGTATCTGCTCTCGTGCTGTCTCAAGGATGCGACGCGCCACATTAGCGGCAAGGAGCATGCTGTCGGAACAGCGATGGAGCTTGAACGGGAGCATCTGTTGCCATTGACCGTCGAGGGGTTCGATATCGAGGAGCGACGATTTGCAAAGGTGAACAAGAAAGGCTGCGTTCGAGTCGGCACGAACTGGTACTCGACTCCGTTGAAACGGGACCGGCGAGTTGTGGCCAAGCTACTGCCGTTGGAAGTTGAGATCTGGCACGAGGGCCACGTCGTGGCACGCCACGAGCGCTGCTACGGCCGCAGCCAGTCGATTTATGAACTCGAGCACTACTTGGATGTTCTGGTCAGGAAGCCTGGAGCGTTGGCCGGCTCGACGCCGCTCGCTCAATGGCGGGAGAAAGGTCGGTGGCCCACGAGCTACGACGAGTTGTGGTCCAAGCTGAATCGACGTCACGGGAAGCTCGAAGGAACCCGCCAGATGGTCGAGCTCGTGCAGCTCGGCCGCGAGCACGGCTACGACAAGCTGCGTGAGGCGGTGAGTCAAGCGCTCGAACTCGGCTGTACGGATGCTGAGGCGATCCGTCACCTCGTCGAATCATCAGTTCTTCGACGTGAGCAGGCGCAGGCTCTTGGCGATGTGGAGCTCGGAGAGCTCACGAAGTACGAACGTTCCTTGCCAGGTGTTGGCCATTACAACGCGCTGATCGGCGAGGTGAACTCGTGAACGCGAAGAGCATCGAGCTCCAGAGCATCCGTCAGCATTGCAAGACGCTTCGCATGCCGAGCGTGGCAACGCAGTTCCAGAAGATTGCCGAACAAGCGCAGCGCGACGAGCACAGCTATGTCCGCTACCTCGACGTGCTGCTCAGCGCCGAAGTCGAGGAGCGTGAACACCGCGCGGTTCAAAGACGACTGAAGGAAGCACAACTACCGAGAGCGAAGACGCTCGAGGAGTTCGACTTCTCGCAATCGCCGAAGGTCTCCGCCCGTCGGATACGAGAACTGGCCGAAGGCGACTACATCGACCATGCACGGCCGGTTCTGTTTCTCGGCGATGCCGGCACAGGCAAGACTCATCTGGCCACGGCATTGTGTGTAGCGGCGTGCCAGCAACGTCGCCGCGTTCGCTTCACGACGGCCTCGAGACTCGTCAACGAACTCGTTGAAGCTAGGGAGGAGCACGAACTCTCGCGAGTGATCCGTCGCTACGCCCGCTACGAGTTGTTGTGCATCGACGAGCTCGGCTACGTCCCACTCGCCGATGTCGGCGCCGAGCTTCTGTTCCAAGTGGTTTCGGAACGATGCGAAAGGGCGGCGCTCGTGATCACCACCAACCTGCCCTTCTCGGAGTGGACCCAGGTGTTCACGAACGTCCGCCTGTGCAAGGCACTGCTCGACCGAGTCACGGACCAGGCGCACATACTCGAAACCGGCACCGAATCCTATCGGTTCCGGCGCACCCTGAAGAGCGAGAAAAAGACCATAAAGGCATGAGTTCGTTGGGTTTCACTAGCCGCGGCCTGCACTTCGTTCCGGCCGCGGAATAAGGAAAGGGGCTTTCTTACAGCTCGTCTTTATTAATCAATAACTTAGGGTGGGCCAAATTAGATGAGCAAAGTGGGCCAGACCGAGTGGACAAACACAAAAGAACTCGTTCCGACTAGTCTTCAACAAAGACTTCGGTCCAGGAATGTTGAGATACCCTTTTTTCGAGAGTGCCGTGCATCATGCCTAATCTGCAGTGAAAGAGTTCAATACCATCGTTCTTCGGGCAGGGGGGGAAGAAAACTGGTCGAGAGGCAGGATCCTCGTCTGGCCGGGAGTGAGCGAATTGGCGGTCTATGTCCGCGACCAACACGCTCGAGACTCGCAGCTTTCTTTGAGCGGTACGGCTGCGCACGGCATTTTCGTGCATCTCTATCTGAACGGGATTTACTGGGGCGTATATAACGCGGTGGAGCGTCCAGAGCGGCGTTTTCTCGCTTCGTACTATGGCGGCGATCCGGCTGACTGGTTTGCTATCAACCATTCGGGCGTAGTCGGAAGCCGAACCACCCGCGCTGGTATATCACCATGCACCGTTATGCGCGTGAGCATGACCTCTCGGAGCCCGCAAAATACCGGGAGATGAAAACCCTATTGAATACGTCCCAGTTTAGCGACTACATCCTGCTGAATTGGTTTTCCGGTACGGGAGATTGGGGAAAACGAAATTGGTATGGAGGGATTCGGATTCACCCTCCCGGTGCCGGATTGTATTTCTGCTGGGATTCGGAGAATACCTACGGGCTTGCTGACAAAGTTGGGCATGCGGGGGCTTGGGTTCCACCCAAGTTCGTGTCGGGCGGAACGTCCGTGCTACACCAACTATGGATGGCTTTGGCGGACAGCCCAGAGTTCCGGCTGGAGTTCGCGGATCGCGTCTATCGTGCCTGCTACAATGGCGGTCCCCTCGCGGACCATATAAACCAAACCAATTTTCGAAAGCTAGCGGACTACGTGGAAGCGGCGATGTTTTGTGAGTCGGCCCGCTGGGGCGATGCGGGCTCCGGAAGGAAGAATCGTCCCCGCACGCGGGATGTGCATTGGAAGCGGGCGCGGGACTATGTTCTAGACTTGATGGACGGAAACGTGGAAAGGTTCATTCGAGCGCTTCGGGACCATGATTACTATCCCACCCTCGACCCGCCGGTGTTCGAACGAGCTTCTGACAGCGTCACTATCCGACGCCCGGCGGGAGCGGAAAGGGTTTGCCTTGGTGCATAACTCTGGACAACTCTAAAGGAATCAGCAGGTTACGTTTTTGGCCAAAAAACGTAACCTGCTGATTCCTTTAGAGTTGTCCAGAGTTATGCACCAAGGCACCGTGCCGTAAGGAAATGCCGGGTCTCGACAAGCTCTATCAGGAACGCAAGAAACAGGGATTCATGGTCTTCGGCCTCTCCACAGAGGACCTCGAAACGCAGCTCGACTTCGAAGAAAACGTCCTGTCGGTGAGCTACCCCCTCCTGACGATCGAGGGGGACGTCCCCGAGATTTATCAGACGACGGCGCGATACCCCGCCAACTACCTAATCGATCGCGAAGGACGGCTGCAACCCGCTCCGAGCACGGAGCAGCCTTTCGAGAATCTCGTCGTCGCCGTCGACGCGCTCCTGAAGCAGCAGATCATTCGTCGGTAGCGACGGCCACCCTAGGTGGGCGGCGCGGGCCCGAGTTCTCGCTCAAGCCTTTCCTTCTCAGCTTCGAAGTCGGCCCGGAATACGTCCGCAACGGGCGGACCTGGCGGGTAGATCTGCGTCAGAGGAGGTCCAAACTTAGTTTGTCGCGCTTCACCAGATCCCGTCCTGTGCCAAAACTCGGCCCTTTTGAAATAGACCATAAATCAGCAGCTTAGCGACTGGGCCAAGGGCCCCCCTAGGCTTTACAGTTACCCAACCCGCGGTCGACCTTCGAGAGCCGCGGCCGTTTCACCGGACGGCAGAGGACGGCGAACTGCTGCCGAAGAGCGACATTGTCGAGAGCCAGCTCGCGATGAGCCTTGAAGGCGGAGATGAGAGCGCGAACAAACGACGAAATCAAGCAGGTATGGTGCCGACAGACCGGAGACTAATCAAGTTCGGGGCGCCCGGATGAATAAATAGAAGGCACAGGTTAAAATCCTCGGTCATGAGCACGCCGGTTCTGCTTAACTTGACGATACCTTGTGGAGGCTAGACTCCGAGAGCGAGCCCCGTATGCTGAGTTCCTCGTCCTGCATCGTCATGTCATTAGACGAGGCCAACTTCCGACAACGTCCCCCTTACGAAGAGCCACCCTTGGCCCGATTCAAGAACTCCTGCATCAGCTCGATCGGAAGTGGGAATATGACCGTCGAGTTTTTTTCGGTTGCGATTTCGGTAAGAGTCTGTAGATAGCGTAGCTGGATCCCCATCGGGTGTTGGCCGACGATCTTCGCCGCAGCCGCCAACTTATCAGAGGCTTCGAACTCACCGTCGGCGTGGATGATCTTGGCTCGCTTCTCCCGTTCCGCCTCCGCCTGCTTGGCCAGCGCGCGCGTCATTTCGGCCGGCAGATCGACGTGCTTGACCTCCACGGAGGTGACTTTGATGCCCCACGGGTCGGTGTGTTTGTCTAGGATATCCTGGAGCTGCATGTTGAGCCGCTCCCGTTCGGATAGGAGACCATCGAACTCCACTTGACCGAGGACGCTGCGGAGCGTCGTTTGCGCAAGCTGAGAAGTCGCATAGAGAAAGTTCTCCACCTCGACCACCGCTTTGATCGGGTGAACGACGCGGAAAAAAATCACCGCGTTTACCTTCACCGAAACGTTGTCGCGCGTGATCACATCCTGGGGCGGAACGTCGAGCGCGACCAGGCGAAGATTCATCTTCACCATGCGGTCGATGGGACTGAAGACGAAAATGAGGCCCGGCCCCTTCGGGTGGGGCAGGAGCTTCCCCAAGCGAAAGATGACTCCTCGCTCGTACTCGTTGAGAACCTTGATCCAGTTGAGGAAAAAGATTGCGAGAAGAATAAGACCAATAAACCCACCCAAAGGTAGCCCGAACATCGCTCACTCCTTTTCTGATTCCGCCGAGTTCCCCAAAAAGGGCTCCACTCGCGTGTTCCCGCTACAGCCCACGGCAGCCAGCGCGCACGCAAGAGCCAGTATCCATCTCATGCCACCTCTTCTTCTTCGGTTCAGTGTGAAGACTATCACGGCTGGGCGCTGGTAGCTCCTTATCCGAATCTGTCCGAACCAGAGATGCGCACGCCTACGTTCAGACGTACTCGGGCGCAAGTTCCGCTACTCAAATCCTCAGGAGTTCACTCGCGTCCTTGTGCCAAAACTCGGCCCTTTTGAAATAGGTGTTAAATCACCGGCTGCGCGAGCAAAATCCCTGCCCCAACCCGTTCACTGTGGAGGTCCAGACCAGGTTGCACGCGCGAGCCTGCCAGATCGCCCGGGAGGTGCTCACGCTTCTTTACGCCGGCTTCGCCGAAGGTGCCATGGCCCGTTGGCGGGCACTCCATGAGCTCGCCGTCCTGAGCCAAAACTCGACCCTTGTGCTCCGCAGAAAGTCTATCCAGCGTTGATTGCGCGTTTGAGATCTGCTATGGTCGGCCGCTTCTTGTCGATCTTCTTTTTTGCGGATCACAGCCGGTAGGTGGCGCAGCGCCTCCGCAGCTACCAGCTCCGCAAGGGGGCCGATTTGCGCTATCATGAATCAACCCAAGGCCATCGACCCGACACAATTTCCTCATGAGTATGCTGCAGTCTTTTCAATGGTTGACGCTTGCTATCACCGCGGTCGGGGTCGTGGGTTGCAGTTCCTCCATGTCCCCATCCTCGACCACGGAACCCGAGTCATCTCCACCGGCCGAGACTGCTGAACCCGAGGCGAGAGCCGAGTACACCGTCACTTTCGATGCTTCCTGGAGTAAATCGACCCATCCCGAAGACTTTCCTCCCAACCCACACTTCTCCGGATTGATCGGTGGCACGCACAACGACGACATTCGCTTCTGGATGCCCGGAAGGAAGGCGTCGGATGGGATCAAAGCCATGGCCGAAAGGGGTCTTAAAACCCCTCTCAACGAAGAGATTCGAGCGGCTCGCGACGAAGGAACGGCGGACAGGCTTCTTTCAGGTGATGGCATTCCTCGATCGCCTTCAAGCGTGTCTCTCGATTTCGCGATCCGGCGCGATTACACTCTGGTGACGTTGGTCTCGATGGTGGCACCGAGCCCCGATTGGTTCACCGGGGTTTCGGCCTTGAGCCTTCTCGAAGGAGGCCAATGGGTGGCGTTGTTGCACCGCTCTGGCTGAGAGCGAAATCCGCCTATGGTGGTGGCCGAGGTATGTTTCGAGCATGAAGTATCCCAAGCGCTGCCAGTACAAGCACGCGAAGCAGAAGAAGTACCACGTTCGCAACTGGGCGGAATACAACGAAGGGCTGCGCCGCCGGGGCGATTTGACAGTCTGGTTTGACGAGGAGGCAATCGCGAACTGGAAGGCCGACAAGACCGGTAAGCCTGGCGGTCAACGGGTCTATTCAGACATGGCTATTGAAACGGGCCTGGTTGTCCGGATGGTGTACAAGCTCGCCTACCGACAAACCGAAGGCTTCTTGCACTCGATCGCCTCGCTGCTCGGGCTCGGTATCGAGATCCCGGACTACTCGACGTTGTCTCGGCGGTCGAGGCTGCTCCGCAAGAAGCTGCGGATTCCGAAAGCCGCAAGCAATCAACCAATCCACCTGATGATCGATAGCACGGGCTTGAGGATTCATGTTGGAACCGCCCGCAAACCGCCAAAGCAGCGCGCATGGCGCAAGTTGCACATCGCCGTTGATCGCGAGACCGGCAACATTGTTGCGTCCGAACTGACGGCGTCACGAGCTCGCGACGCAACCCGAGTCCCCGCTTTGCTAACACAGATTCAAGCACCTCTAGCGTCCGTGGCGGCGGACAGTGCATACGACAAGGAAGCGGTCTACGAAGCGATCGAAGCGCACAGCCCTGGACGAAGGACGCGCGTGGTGATTCCGCCGCAACGAAACGCGACGCTCAATCAGAATTCGAACACCGCCATGCAGGAGCGCGACCGCCATATTCGTGCCATCGAAAGACACGGCCGACGTGAATGGTACAAGCTCTCAGGCTGCACCAAGCGAAGCATGGTGGAGAACGCGGTCTATCGTTACAAAGCGATCATCGGGCCCGAGATGCGGACACGAACGTTGGCGAGGCAACGAGTTGAACACCGAATTGGGTGCGAGATACTCAACAAGATGACCGCGCTCGGGATGCCCGATACGTACTGCGCCGGGTGACTCTACGACCGGCACAGGGAGGTCAGCGATTTGCTCCGGGCCGTGCAACAACGCCTCGCACTGCCGCGAGTCGGTGGACTGCACCATCGATACGAGTGGCGAGAGGCAGCCTGAGTCAGCTTGGTCGCTCGCGTTACTTGGCTGATCGCCGAGAAGTTCGTCCTCAGCACCTTCCCTCGCGCGCTGACCACGCTCTCCAGCATGTGCTCGAGGGCGGTCCGGGCCCTAGAGTCCAGTCCCGGATTAATAATGATGATGGACAACGTGATGGGCGGCGTCGAGCTCGGCCGGCTCAGCGTCGAACTCCAGCTGCAGCGGCCGTTCAGCCCCGACGCCTCGACCATCAACCATTTCGGCTCCGAGATGACGTACGCGGTCTACGCCGGGTTCGTCTGGTAGCGATAACCCCGTCGTGTCTAAAAACACAAACGAACTCAAGACCCGCGCGCTGGGACGTTTCGGATTAGAGGTGTCTACGCTTGGTTCGCCAGCGGAAGTGGGACTACAGCGCGCGGCGGAAACAGCCTCGGACGGCCCCGGGTCCAGGATCTCCGCCAAAAGGGAGGCTACTTATTGCCGAGACCGGATGGCTCCAGACTCCACCATCCGCCACCCCGTCCTGTGCGAAAACTCGGCCCTTTTGAAATAGGCCATAAATCAGCAACTTAGTGTCTGTGTTTGCGACCGGGCCAAGGGCCGTGGGCTTTACAATCGTCTTGGGCGGGCGGGTCGTCACCATGCAGATGACCACCTAGTCCCCTGGGTCTTTGATTACTATACAAAGTTAGACTTTTCGCCAGTCCATAAGATTCATAAGATTTACGCACTTAGAATGGTTTCGGCAAGCTATGCTTTATCTAGTGTTTTCTGCTACAGGGGACTAGTCGAGAGCGAATATCGAAGCATGTTCCTGAAGCTAACGCCGCTCAGACCAGGGTTTCGAGACGCAGTAGCTGAATCATCGGCTGTCCTGCCTCGCGCGAGGTTTCGAGATTTACCCCCAGCTCCGCGATCCAATCATTGATGTCCTCCAGATCCACGAGCATCTGCTCGACGCGCCATGTAGTCCGATCGTCCGAGAGTTTCACGTGCGTGTGGCGGAGGTTCCGCGCCTCGGGGTCGAGGCGCAGGCCCGCGTGGTCTACGCGAAAGGCCTCGCGAGCCGCGTGCAGGCGCTCCGGGCTCCAGAGCTCTCCGTCAGCATCAGTTTCCGAGTCGATGGTACGAAGCGCCGCTTCGTCGTCTCCGATCGACCACGCACGGAGGAAGGCGAAGACACGCGTGCGAATGGCGGCAGTGAAGGCTTTGGTATCGTGCGTGACGCCCGGTGCCTCCTCCGAAAGTGGTGGCCGCGACTCCTCCCGCTCCTCCGGCCGGTAGTTCGAGTCGCGCATCCTCTCCCACTCCTCAAGAAGGCTCGAGTCCACCTGACGCAACATATCGCGCAGGTAGAGTTCCATCTCGACGACCTCGTCGGTCTTCACCTGGTCTGGCACGGTCTGCCGGAGAACCTTGTAGACGCTATTGAGGTGGCGCAGGAGGAGCCCCTCGGCCCGCTCGAGGTCGTACTCCTGCACGTAATCCGAGAACGAGCGAAAGCTCTCGAACATCTCCCGCGCGATCGACTTCGGCCGGATGTTCTCCTCCTCGACCCAGGGGTGCCGGTCGGCGAAGGCGTTGAACGTCGCGTAGATGAATTCCCGCAGAGGCTTCGGGTACTCGAGCTTTTCGAGTTCTTCCATGCGCTGGTCGTAGTCGAGGCCCTCGGCCTTCATCTCCGCGACCGCCTTCCCCTTCAGCTTGTCGAGCTGTCGGCGCAGGATAAGCTTTGGGTCCTCGAGAATGCTTTCGACCAGCGTGAGGATGTCGAGCGCGTGGATCTCCGACTCCGGGTCGAGGAGCGGGAGCGTCTCGAGAAGATAGAGCGAGAGGGCTTGATCCATCGAGAAATCCTCTTGAAGCTCGACATTCACACGAAGCCGCGAGCCCTCCGCCGTTCTGGGAACGATTTCGACGATGCCGCGCGCCAAAAGGGAACGGAAAAGCTGCCATCCCCGTCGAAAGTGACCTCCCTTGGCGCGGTCGGGCTCGTGGCTCACCCGGATAAGCCTCCGCATCGCGAGGCACCCGTCGCTCTGGCGCGAAAGGACGTTCAAGAGCATCCCGTGCGACACGTCGAAACGGGAAGTGAGTCGCTCCGGGGGAGCGACGATGAGCCGCTCATAGGTTTGCCGGTCCCAGTTGGCGAAGTTGTGCTCGGGGGGCTTCCTCTTGACGACCTTCTTGCCCTCTTTCGCCTTCTCCCCGAGTTTCAAGTTCTCGATCACATGATCCGGGGCCTGCGCCACCACGAAGCCTTCCTCGTCGAAGCCCTTCCTGCCCGCGCGCCCGGCGATCTGGTGGAAATCGCGGGCGGAGAGGACCGCCGTCTTGTGCCCGTCGAACTTGCAGAGCCTGGTGAAGAGCACCGTCCGGATCGGCACGTTGATGCCCACACCCAGCGTGTCCGTGCCGCAGATGACCTTGAGGAGTCCTTGCTGGGCGAGTTGTTCGACCAGCACTCGATACTTGGGAAGGAGTCCCGCGTGGTGCACACCTATGCCCTGCCGGAGCCACTTGCGGACCTTGGGGCCGTAGGGGCTCGTGAAGCGGACCCCTTCGATCGCCGCCGCTACCTGGTTCTTCTCCTGACGGGTCGAGAGCCTGAGGCTCGTGAAAGCCTGCGCGCTGTCCGCGGCGTCTTTCTGCGTGAAATGAACGATGTAGATCGGCGCCTTGTCCTCGGAGGCGAGCTTTTCTACCGCCTTCGCCAAGGGGATCTCGGAATAGGCATGGTCGAGCGGAACGGGTCGCTCAATGGACTTCACCGTGACGGTGGGCCGACCATTCCGGCCGGTGAGCGCCTCCTCGAAGAAGGCCACGTCACCGAGAGTGGCGGACATGAGGAGGAAGCGTGTCTGGGGCAGGGTAAGAAGCGGTACCTGCCAGGCAACCCCGCGATCGCGGTCGGCGTACCAGTGGAACTCGTCCATCACCACGTCGTCCACCGCCGCATCTTTCCCCTCTCGTAAGGCCATGTTCGCGAGGATCTCCGCGGTGCAGCAGAGGACTGGTCCTCCGCGGTTGACGGTGGCGTCGCCCGTGGAGAGGCCGACGTTCGTAGGACCAAGCTCGCGGCAGAGTGCCATCCATTTCTCGTTGACTAGCGCTTTGATGGGACAGGTGTAGACGGAGCGTCGCCCATGAGCGAGAGACATGAAGTGTAGCGCGGAGGCGACCAGCGACTTCCCTGAACCGGTAGGGGTGTTCAGGATGACGTTGTGCCCCTCGAAGAGCGCGAGGATCGCGTCCTCCTGAGCTGGGTAGAGTGTGAGACCCAGGTGCGAGACATAGTCGAGGAAGCGACCGAGAAGCTCGTCGCTCCCTGCCTCGCCGCGGGGCAGCAACTCGTAGAGGGGACCCGTCATCGTCCGGCTATTGTGGGCCAGGTCGATAGGAGCTGGCCACGGGGCAGTCGGCGTTCATAATCTCAGGAAAATTTCCTTGTGGGTAAAACGACCCCGTCCTGTGCCAAAACTCGGCCCTTTTGAAATAGACCATAAATCAGCAGCGTAGTGTCTGTGTTTGCGACCGGGCCAAGGGCGGTAGGCGGCCTTTGGAAAGGTGCAAACTGCTGACCCGCTGGGCGTTCGAGTATTTTGACCAGACGACATGAAGACGACCAAAGCATTCCGGTTGCAGGAAGTTCGCCAATCTCATACAGCTCGAGTTTATGGAAGGGACAGGCAGCCTGAGTCAGCTTGCTTGCTCGCTCGCGCGGTGCTTGCGCTGTTTGCTGTTGGTGATGTGTACGTATCCCTTTGCAAAGAAAGTGCTTACGCTCCATTTAGCGTGCGGCGAAGGTCGTGAGCGCTATTTTGGCTGTAACTTAATGCACCGTAAAGTCTTAGCGTCATCTCACCAACACTTAATGGCGGAAGCACCCGATGAGCACCTGGAGTTGCTCCGTTGCTATTACAACTTCGTCCGACCGCACGGAGCTCTGAAGTTCGGACGTGAGATCCGAACTCCGGCTATGCAGGCTGGTCTGACGACGCGACGGCTCACCTTTCGAGACATCTTCTTGGCGACGACGATTCCTTTGTGGTCGCGGATCGAGGTTTTCGTGCTCAGTAGGGCGCGCAACCCGGTCTCTTCCGCACCTGTACCACTGCCCGCAGCCGCGTAGCAACACTTGATGGCGGAAGCACCCAAAATAGCGCTCACGACCTTCGCCGCGCGCTAAATAGAGCCTAAGCACCTCTTTTTCAAAGGGATGCGCACACATCACCAACAGTAAATGGCACAAGCACCGTCTATTTCAAAGGGGGCCGAGTTTTGGCACAGGACGGGGTGCTGAGCGTGCGAAGATCTGGAGGTTCTCAGCCAGAAGATAAACAAAGATGATGCTGGAGAGGATCCCGACCAGGGCGAGGATCCCGAGTCGTATCACATGACCTCGTCCCGGGGTTCCGATAGCGCCTCCCCCGACCTGTGCCCGCGTCAGCGGGAACACATTCAGGATGACCGTCACCAGCAACCCACCCAGAATCACAGCTGGCCGAAAGACAACTAGGTCGAAGTTCAGTGTGTCACCCAGTCGCGAGCTGCCGAAGAGGCTGTACGACACACCACTCGTCACGATGTGTTCGCTAGTCTGAATTGGCCCATTTCGCTCATTTGATTTGGCCCACCCCATCGAGACCGATACCCTGAGCCGGGGAAGAACCCGGAGAGGAGGGTCGGTTGAAAAGGGGTGCGAAAGTGCGATTGTTCGAGCAGATCCGTGGCGAGTACGAGCACGGAGTAGGAACGATAAAGGGAGTGGCGAAGGAGTTCGGAGTACACCGTCGGATGGTGCGTCAGGCGCTGGAGAGCGCGGTACCGCCGGAGCGTAAAGTCGCGGAGCGTGCGAGTCCGAAGCTTGAGGAAGTACGCGAGTTCATCGACGCGGTCCTGAAGGAGGACAAGCGAGCGCCTCGGAAGCAACGCCATACGGCTCGTCGTATTTGGTCCCGGTTGCGCGCCGAGCATCCGGAGCATGAGATTGGCGAATCAACGGTACGTCGCTACGTCGCTCGTCGGAAGAGCGAGCTCGGCCTGAAGGACACAGAGATTTTTGTTCCGCAGAGCTACGCGTGGGGCGATGAAGGGCAAGTGGACTGGTACGAGGCGTACGCGCGGATCGGAGGTGAGCTCGAGAAGGTCCACACGCTCGTAGTCCGAAGCATGGCGGGAGGAGGCGCGTTGCATCGCGGCTATCCGCGTCCGACGCAACAAGCATTTTTCGAAGCGCAGGAGCATGCGTTCGAGTTCTTTGGTGGCGTGTTCCGCCGCATGCGCTACGACAACCTGTCACTCGCGGTCACTAAGATTCTGCGTGGTTATCAACGAGAGCAGACGGAGCGATTCGTGGCGTTTCGCTCCCATTGGGGATTCGACTCGGAGTTTTGTAATCCGAGTCGAGGCAACGAGAAGGGCGGGGTGGAAAGCGAAGTCGGCTACTTCCGGCGCAACTATCTGACGCCGGTACCGGAGTTTTCGAACTGGGATGAGCTGAACGAGTATCTGCTCTCGTGCTGTCTCAAGGATGCGACGCGCCACATTAGCGGCAAGGAGCATGCTGTCGGAACAGCGATGGAGCTTGAACGGGAGCATCTGTTGCCATTGACCGTCGAGGGGTTCGATATCGAGGAGCGACGATTTGCAAAGGTGAACAAGAAAGGCTGCGTTCGAGTCGGCACGAACTGGTACTCGACTCCGTTGAAACGGGACCGGCGAGTTGTGGCCAAGCTACTGCCGTTGGAAGTTGAGATCTGGCACGAGGGCCACGTCGTGGCACGCCACGAGCGCTGCTACGGCCGCAGCCAGTCGATTTATGAACTCGAGCACTACTTGGATGTTCTGGTCAGGAAGCCTGGAGCGTTGGCCGGCTCGACGCCGCTCGCTCAATGGCGGGAGAAAGGTCGGTGGCCCACGAGCTACGACGAGTTGTGGTCCAAGCTGAATCGACGTCACGGGAAGCTCGAAGGAACCCGCCAGATGGTCGAGCTCGTGCAGCTCGGCCGCGAGCACGGCTACGACAAGCTGCGTGAGGCGGTGAGTCAAGCGCTCGAACTCGGCTGTACGGATGCTGAGGCGATCCGTCACCTCGTCGAATCATCAGTTCTTCGACGTGAGCAGGCGCAGGCTCTTGGCGATGTGGAGCTCGGAGAGCTCACGAAGTACGAACGTTCCTTGCCAGGTGTTGGCCATTACAACGCGCTGATCGGCGAGGTGAACTCGTGAACGCGAAGAGCATCGAGCTCCAGAGCATCCGTCAGCATTGCAAGACGCTTCGCATGCCGAGCGTGGCAACGCAGTTCCAGAAGATTGCCGAACAAGCGCAGCGCGACGAGCACAGCTATGTCCGCTACCTCGACGTGCTGCTCAGCGCCGAAGTCGAGGAGCGTGAACACCGCGCGGTTCAAAGACGACTGAAGGAAGCACAACTACCGAGAGCGAAGACGCTCGAGGAGTTCGACTTCTCGCAATCGCCGAAGGTCTCCGCCCGTCGGATACGAGAACTGGCCGAAGGCGACTACATCGACCATGCACGGCCGGTTCTGTTTCTCGGCGATGCCGGCACAGGCAAGACTCATCTGGCCACGGCATTGTGTGTAGCGGCGTGCCAGCAACGTCGCCGCGTTCGCTTCACGACGGCCTCGAGACTCGTCAACGAACTCGTTGAAGCTAGGGAGGAGCACGAACTCTCGCGAGTGATCCGTCGCTACGCCCGCTACGAGTTGTTGTGCATCGACGAGCTCGGCTACGTCCCACTCGCCGATGTCGGCGCCGAGCTTCTGTTCCAAGTGGTTTCGGAACGATGCGAAAGGGCGGCGCTCGTGATCACCACCAACCTGCCCTTCTCGGAGTGGACCCAGGTGTTCACGAACGTCCGCCTGTGCAAGGCACTGCTCGACCGAGTCACGGACCAGGCGCACATACTCGAAACCGGCACCGAATCCTATCGGTTCCGGCGCACCCTGAAGAGCGAGAAAAAGACCATAAAGGCATGAGTTCGTTGGGTTTCACTAGCCGCGGCCTGCACTTCGTTCCGGCCGCGGAATAAGGAAAGGGGCTTTCTTACAGCTCGTCTTTATTAATCAATAACTTAGGGTGGGCCAAATTAGATGAGCAAAGTGGGCCAGACCGAGTGGACAAACACACACGAGGAGTATGGCCGGCACGGAGGGGATCAAGCTGAGGATTGCCATAGCTGTGACCTCTTCTGGTGATGCGGGAATATGAAAGAGTTCTTCGTTGGGCCGACTAGGCTTTCGGGATTGCTCAATTCGCTTTATGAGCTTGTCCTTCATTGGCTCCCTCCTCCGTTTATGACTCGGTGTGAGAGAGGACCTGGTAAGAGCCCGAGTCCGGCCTTCCCTCTTCCTGGAGGTTGGAGATCTCGAGAATATATGAGCCGGCTGGTTCTTCTTCCGCGGTGATTCGAGTAGGCTTCGCTGGCGGTTCACCGATTGAAGACGCGACAACGTCTTCGCACGCATTCCTCTGGGAAAGCCGACAATTACATTGGCCACGATAAATGACGGCGTCAAGCCTGTTGGAATTTCGATTCCAGTCAACAACGGCCTCGATGTCACCTAAGGCTGTCGTGCTGAACGAGAAGAACCTAAGGAAATCGCAGTCTAACGTTTGTGAGGACTCGAGAGTGCCAATGTTGAAACTACCCTCAGCTATCACCCTGCTTACATCGAAAACTGGCGCCACCGTGCCAGCAGGTGGCTTGCAGTGAGTCATCGCCAAGAAAGCCGCCACAACGATCCCATTCTTTTTCGGCATTCGCTCATCCAACGAGCTAAGGAGTCGATGGTTATATAAAACTGATTATTCTTCGATCTTGGTAATATACAAGACGCGTTCGACAGGTAGGAGCGAAACGAGGTTCTTTGTCCGTTGTGAACCAATAGGACTGGCCACGTTCGGATACCTGATCAGCCTCAACGATTAGTTCTCGTTTCTCGCCGTTCACGAAAACGACTCTGTACTTGTACATACGCATTATACTATGAGGTCTGGTAGCGCAACCGCTTGCCGTCCATGCCGCCTGCCGGCGAAGCTTCCTACCGCGAAGCCGAGCTTTGAGGGGTGCTTCCGCCATTAAGTGTTGGTGAGATGACGTTAAGACTTTACGGTGCATTAAGTTACTGCCTTGGTGCATAACTCTGGACAACTCTAAAGGAATCAGCAGGTTACGTTTTTTGGCCAAAAATCGCAGAGTCAATGGAATCAATGACTTACCTGTATTTATGCACCAAGGCAACGGCACGGCGGACACCAGGTCGCCCAAACGTTTACGAGCACGACCTTTCCTCCATGCTCGTCGAGACGATGCGTGTTGCCGTGGATGTCCGCCGTCGAGAAAGGCGGCGCCTCGACGTCACTGAGCGCCAGATTCCGCGCCTGCGTAGCGCGCTCGACGACGCCTCGAATCGGAAGGAACACGAGACCGAGCGACAAAATGCCGAGCATCAGGCCCACCTTGCTCACGGTTGAGAAGGCTCCTTTGCGGTGGTCGGCGAGCGCGAGGACGAGAGTGATGACGCCCGGCAAGGCCATCGCGATCGCGACTATGGAGAGACGGAAGACGAAGTCGGCGTCCCTGTCGGCGCTCGCGCGCGTCAGACTCCGATAGACGAACAGGCCAAGACCCGCTGCCGCAAAGGGCGACGCGACGCCGGCCCATAGAGTCCGAAAGTACAGCTTCGACATAACGAAGCCATTCTAGCGTGAGACGGTTCGGTAGCGTGCTAGGGTATTGTCAGGTGCTATCAAGTTGAGACGGCGACTGACACAATGAGCCGATGAACAGCCAGCCAGCCATCCCATTACCACATTAATAAGGGGCAATGTCGTTCGCCGACTGATGGAGACCAAGAGCGAGCGCGGCAGTAGCCGCGGGTTGGCTTTACAGGCTTGGCCTACCTTAAAGCGTTGCGACGAGGGCGCGTTGCTAGCCGGTCTTGAGTTCGTTTGTATTTTTGGACACGACGGTGTCGAGTGCGATAATGATGGAGACCGCTGACCTTTGGAATGGCTTTCACTTGGCCCATCGCCGGCGACTCTACGCGGCGAGGCTCGGGCGCGTCCTTCTTAAGCGACAAATGAGTCCGGCACGAATGATAGTAGTCGACGTATTTGCGTAGGATTCGCCTCAGGTGCTGCTCGTCAAGGACGATCACATGGTCGAGACACTCACGTCGAATGGAGCCGATCATCTGATCTGGTCTGTGATCCGCAAAAAAAGATCGGCTAAAAGCGGCCGACCATAGTAGGTATAAAACGCGCAATCAACGCCGGATAGACTTTTTGCGGAGCACAGCCAGTTCGCGACGAGCCTTGAAGGTAGAGATGAGAGTGCGAACCAACGACGAAATCATACCGGCATGGTCCCGGCAGACCGGAGACCAATCAAGTTCGGGGCGCGCGGATAAATAAATAGAAGGCACACCTCGCGTCCTTGCACCAAAGCCGTGTCGATTTGGGGCAAGTAGTAGAATGATCACCATGTTGCGAATAACGATTCTCACGACGCTACCGATCCTGATGCTCGGGACGAGCGCCGCTGCCCAGGAGGTCACCCGTGTCCCCGTCGAGACCTTCGAGCTTTCGAATGGAATGAAGTTTCTCGCGGTGTCACGACCAGAGCTCACGACCGTCTCCGCCGGCTGGGTCGCCCATGTCGGCTCCTCCAACGAGCGTCCCGGGATCACGGGCATCAGCCACTTCTTCGAGCACATGATGTTCAAGGGAAGCCGAACGATCGGCACCCGCAACATCGATAGAGACCTCGAGATCATCGAGGAGCAAGAAGAGCTTCAAGAACGTATCCGCGCCATTTATCGCGACCAGAGAGAACGATATCGCCTCGGAGAGATCGAAGACGCTTTCGCCGGTAGCGAACGGCCTCCTGAACTCATCGAGCTCGCTGCTCGCTTCGACGCGCTCGTCGGCGAGCAACGAGAGCTGATAGTCAAAGACGAGTTCGACAAGGTTTACACCGAGGCAGGCGCGTCGGGAATGAACGCCTTCACGAGCGAGGACGTCACCGTCTATTTCATCACAGTGCCCGCGAACAAGCTCGAGCTCTGGTTCTGGATGGAGTCGGACCGACTCCTGAACCCCGTCTTTCGTGAGTTCTACTCCGAGCGGGACGTGGTCTATGAGGAGCGCCGGCTCAGAACCGAATCGACGCCCACTGGAGAGTTCGACGAGCTCTTCAACGCCATGTTCTGGCAATCGCACCCCTATAGTTGGCCTGTGGTCGGATGGCCCTCGGATCTCAGGGTTTATAGCCTGGCCCAAGCCAAGGACTACTTCGATACGTTCTACGCTCCGAACAATCTGACCGCCGCGCTCGTCGGAAACTTCGACCTCGACGAGGCGAAGGTCCTCGCGGAACGTTACTTCGGCCGCATCCCGCGCGGCGAGAACACTCCACCCGACGTAGTCACGCTCGAAATGGAGCAGCGCGCCCAGAAACGCATGGAGGCCTCGTGCGATTGCCAACCACAGATCGAGATCCGCTACCACACCGTTGCTTTCCGCCACCGGGACTCCTACGCCCTCGACGTGCTCGCGGGGATCTTGAATGGGCGGAGCGGGCGGCTCTACAAGTCGCTCGTCCTCGATCAAAAGATCGCCTCTAGCGCGGGTGCCGCACAGGATTCCCGGAAATGGGACGGCTCTTTCTCGCTTCAAGCGGAGACCAAAGGAGAGGCAACCCCCGAAGACCTCGAGCGATCCTTCTACGAAGAGCTCAGCAAGATTCGAGAGGAGCCCATTCCCGATCGCGAGCTTCAGAAAGTGAAGAATCAGATCACGGCGAGCTCCTATCGGCGACTTTCGAGCGGATTTTTTCTCCTCCTCCAGCTCCTCGTGTACGACGGTCTAGGAGAGTGGGAATACCTCAACGAATGGGCCGAGCGCACGCTCGCGGTCACGGCGGACGACGTGACACGAGTCGCGGAGAGCTATTTTGCCCCGGAAAGTCGAGCGGTTGGGCTCTACTATCGTACGGAAGGAAGCGAAGCGACCACGGTGCCCACGGAGCTCGAAGGGCTTCCTCCTGACGTCCAGAGCCAGATCCTCGCTCAGGTCGAACAGATCAAGAAAGCCGACGACGCTGAGCAATTGAAACAGATGTTGGGTCAAATCGACGCGCAACGAAGCCAGGCGCCTCCTCCACTTCAGAAGGTATTCCCCTTGCTGGAGCACATGCTCCAGGAGCGCATCGACGAGCTCGCGGGCAGGGAAGCAAAGGGAGAAGGAGGTGGACAATGAGCTTGAGTGCGATCCTGGTTATCCTGCTCGCCTCGGCGGCCCTCACCGCCGAACAGCCGCGTCCGGCTCCGGAAACGAGCCCGATTCCCACTCGACCCGAGGAGCTCGTTTTCGACGAGCTCGAGTTCGACGTTCCGAAGGGCGATAGTTATCGACATCGTCTTTCGAACGGTGTCCTCGTCTATGTCGCGGAGGATCCCACCTTCCCTCTCGTCAATCTCGGAATACGACTTCGGCAGGGAAGCTATCTGGAACCGTCCGACGAGGTTGGGCTCGCTGGGCTGACCGGCAGGTTGATTCGAACCGGCGGCACTACGAGCTCTAGTCCAGAGGATTTCGACGAGCAGGTAGAGTTTCTCGCAGCCCGTCTTTCGAGCTACGGTGGCGACGCTCAGGCAGGGGCCGGCCTTCGGTGCATCACTCCCGTACTCGGCGAGTCGCTCGAGCTCCTCTTCGACATGCTGCGCCATCCGCGCTTCGACGCCGAACGGTTCGAGATCGAAAAGGGCAACCTTCTCGAATCGATGCGGCAACGAAACGACGACGCGGACGACATTCTAGGACGAGAGTGGGGCTGGTTGCTCTACGGGAGAGATCACTACTCGAGCCGCCGTATGACCCAGTCGAACCTGGAACGCATCACCCGGGACGACCTCGTCGCCTTCCACGAAAAGTACTGGCGGCCGGAGAACATGATCGTGAGTGTATCGGGCGACATCGATACCGACGTCTTCTTGACGACGCTCGAAGGTTATCTGAAGGACTGGCCCGGCCAGGGCGCCGACAACCGCTGGCCCCCTCCTCAACCGAGCCATGCGCCGGCGCCCGGTGTCTATCACGTCGAGAAGGACATCCCTCAAGGCAAAGTGAGAATCAGCCATCGGGTTCCCCAATGGACCGACTGGAAGAACCTCGATCGCGCCGCCATCCAAGTCATGGACGAGATCCTCGGAAGCGGAGGCTTCACGTCGCGCATCGTGAAGAGAGTAAGATCCGACGAAGGGCTCGCCTATTCGGTCCGCTCGAGCTTTTCGTTCGACGCGCTCGAGCCCGGCACCTTCACCATCTCGTTTCAATCCAAGAACGCGACCGTAGCGCTCGCGGCCCAGATCGCACTCGAAGAGGTCCATCGCATGCAGAGCGAGCCGGTTTCCGAAGAGGAGCTCGCCGTCGCGAAGAACTCTCTCGTCGAAACATTCCCGCGGCGTTTCGAGTCCGCCTCTCAAATCGTCGACATCTTCTCGACCGATGCCTTCTTCGACCGCTCCCACAACTACTGGCAGCTTTGGCGAAGCGAGGTCGAGGCCGTCACCTTGGACGACGTTCTGAAGGTGGCGAAGACCTATCTGAAGCCCGACGACATCGTTTTCCTCATCGTCGGCAAGTGGGATGAGATCGCCCCCGGTGACCCCGACGGCCGTGCGAGCATGAAGACTTTTTTCGACGGTGAAGTCACCCGTCTCCTGTTGAGAGACCCGCTCACCCTCAAGTAAAGCCGGCCGCCCAGCTTTCCAAGACCCGCCCCGCCCTGTGAGGTGCTTGCGCTGTTTACTGTTGGTGATGTGTACGTCGTCCTGTGCCAAAACTCGGCCCTTTTGAAATAGGCCATAAATCAGCAACTTAGTGTCTGTGTTTGCGGCCGGGCCAAGGGCCGTGAGCTTTACAATCGTCTTGGGCGGGCGGGTTGTCACCATGCAGATGACCACCTAGTCGAGAGCGAATATCGAAGCATGTTCCTGAAGCTGTTTCCACGCTACGCCGGTCGAGCCCGCCGAGGGGCTACCGTCGCCGGCGACAATCTACGCGGCACGGCAGTAGTAGTTGAGAATGCCCCCAAGTCGCTCTCGCGACACGATGGGGCCAGTGTCATTCGCGCTTGCCGGCAGAGGTGTGATGAGCTCGTTGCCGAGACCTTGGTGGTTCCGTTCTGTGTGATAGTGCACTACGTATTCGGTTACCGCTGTCCGCAGGTGTCGCTCACTGAGAGGTACGAAGCGGTCGAGACACTCTCGACGTATGGAGAGAACGAATCTTTCCGCGTATGCGTTCAGATTCGGACTATTGGCGGGAAGGCGCAGGGGCTTCACGCCTGAATCTCTCAACAGCCCACGTACCGCCTCGGTAAATAGTGGGTCCCGGTCGTGGATGAGGTATCGCTTGCCAAGGAGGAAACCATCCCACATGTCAGTGAGGTTTCTTGCCACCTGCTTCATCCACTCCCCGTTGGGGTCCGACGTTATCCCACCGATGCACACGCAGCGAGTGGCGATATCGATGACAAACAGGACATGGTAGCGGACGAGCCCGAACGGGTTCACAACCTCGACGGTGAACAGGTCTGTCGCAGCGATGGCGCCCCAATGAGCCTTGATGAAGGTGCTCCACGACATGCTCCTGCCCCGCTCCGGCGCAGGCGCGATACCGTGCTCGGCGAGGAGCCTCTTGATAGTGTTGCGTCCGAGTTCATGTCCGAGGTTCTTGAGTGCGCCTCGCAGGGGCGTTGTTGCACCGCTCTTGGCTGAGCGCGAAATCTGGTGCTTCCGCCATTAAGTGTTGGTGAGATGACGCTAAGACTTTACGCTGCATTAAATTACAGCCAAAATAGCGCTCAGGACCTTCGCCGCGCGCTAAATGGAGCGTAAGCGCTTTTTTTGCAAAGGGATACGTACACATCACCAACAGCAAACAGCGCAAGCACCCACGCCCGAGAAGCTCCGTGACTTCGGCTACCATCAGCTCCTGCACCCAATCCTGGATCTCGAGCCTCGCCCACTTCTCCAGCGACTCCCAAGCCACCCTTGACGAGCTCCGTCGTCCTGTGGGTCTTTTCCTTCATGGCGGTGTCTCCTTCCGTTGGCCTGTGCATCGTCAAAACTGCTCCGCCCACGAAATCAAGGACTTACGCTCCGCTTGAATTCCGGGCCGAAGACGGCGAAACTCCGCCGCTATGCTCAACGTTGTTGTCTTCCTCGTCTCACTTGGCGTCCGTGCCATTCGGGCGATGTGTTGCCTTGGTGCATAACTCTGGACAACTCTAAAGGAATCAGCAGGTTACGTTTTTGGGCCAAAAATCGCAGAGTCAATGGAATCAATGACTTACCTGTATTTATGCACCAAGGCAGCAGGGCGACGGCTAGCTCTCGCAAGGGTTGTGATCCGCAAAAAAGGAAGATCGGCCAGAAGCAGCCGACCATGGCGAGTCTAAAAGGCGCAATCAACGCTGGATCGACTTTTTGCGGAGCACACCACTGACATTAGCATTCAAATGCCTCTAGCGGCGGAGCAGCCTTTGATGGCAGAAGCACCACCTGCTAGCATCTGCCCATGATCGCAAACCACATCAAGGCGCTCTCGTTTGTCACGATTTTGGTGGCCGCGTTTTGGGAGTTCTTGGCACTAAGCTCCCAAACGCCTCCGTCGTTCGATGTTGTCATCGCAGGAGGACGCATCGTTGACGGTACCGGTGCTCCCTGGTTCCTCGGAGACGTTGGGATTACCGATGGTCGTATCGTCGCTATGGGACGCCTTGATGAAGCAAACGCTGCCGAGCGCATCAACGCGCGGGGACTCGTCGTGGCGCCCGGCTTCATTGACATGTTGGGTCAGTCGGAATTCAACATTCTCGTGGATGGTCGGGCCGCGAGCAAGATTATGCAGGGCATCACAACCGAAATTACGGGAGAGGGGGCTTCCATCGCTCCGGTGAATGACCGCATGGTGGAAGCTGCATCGGCAAGCTACCGATATTTCGGTGTCGAACAGGATTTCCGTACCTTGGCGGAGTATTTTGACCGGGTCGAGACCCGCTCTCTCGCTGCCATCAATATTGCCACCTTCGTCGGCTCAGGCGGCGTGCGGGACTACGTTGTCGGTCGAGAAGATCGTCCCGCAAGCCTCGAGGAACTCGAAGCGATGAAGAAGCTTGTTGCCGAGGCGATGGAGGACGGAGCGCTCGGGCTCAGCAGCTCGCTTCAGTACGTTCCGAACCGCTTTGCCTCGACGGACGAGTTGGTCGAGCTTGCCAAGGTCGCGGCGGACTATGGCGGCATCTACATCACCCACCAACGCTCAGAGGGGAACCTCATCTTCGAGTCCCTCGACGAAGTCTTCGCGATCGCCGAGCGTGCTCAGATTCCGACCGAGGTCTGGCACTTGAAAACGGCCTACAAGGCGAATTGGGGCAAGATGCCCGAGGTGCTTGAGAAGTTCGAAACGGCACGGGCCCGCGGACTTGACGTCAGCGCCAACCAATACCCCTACGATCGAGCCTCGAACGCCCTCGCTGCATGCCTTCCCGTGTGGGTTCGAGAAGGAACAACAGACGACATGATCGAACGCTTGACGGACTCGGCGCTGCGCACGCGGATCAAGGCCGAGATGGCGGATCCCTCCATTACCGATTGGGAGAACCAGTGGTACGGCTCGGGGGGCGCTGAAGGAGTGCTGGTGAGTTCGGTGCGCGACCCCGCCTTGCGCCAGTGGGAGGGGATGACGCTCGCCGAGATCGGTCGTGAGATGGGAAAGGATCCACGCGACGCGCTCATAAATCTCGTTATCGCCGACCATGGCGCTACTTCGTGCATCATTTCCATCATGCGGGAGGATGACGTGCGGGCCGCGCTGAAACACCCGCTGATTTCGATCAACACTGACTCCGCGGCCCGTGCGGAAGACGGCCCCCTGTCCGAGAGCAAATCACATCCCCGCGCCTGGGGAACGTTTCCTCGTATCTTGGGCAAATATGTCCGCGAAGAGAAGCTCCTCACCTTGGAGGAGGCCGTTCGCAAGATGACGTCTCGTCCAGCGACGCGGGTCAGGCTTCAGGACAGGGGCATTCTCCGTCCCGGTATGGCCGCCGACATCACGGTGTTCGACCCGGAGACCATTCGTGACGTCGCGACCTTCGAGGAGCCCAATCGCTACTCAGTTGGCGTTCGTCACGTGCTCGTGAACGGACGCCCCGTGGTCGAAGACGGCAAAATTACGGACGAGCGGCCAGGCCAGGTCCTTCGAGGCCCCGGCTATAGAAGTCCGTGAAGAGCCGAGACTTTCTGCTATTCTGGTGCCATGCTGGAATCGGCTTACCTAGCGCTGTAGCGGGAGCGGTGAGCTCCACCACGGGTGCTTCCGCAATCAAATATGTTGGCGGCCGCCGCGTATGGCCATCTCCCTTCAGTGTCGCCGAAACCTAGGTGTCCATGATTCAACGAGTTCCTCGTTCTCCTCGATCTCTTCGATCTGCTCTTCGATATCAAGGGCGGCCTTTGGGAAGGTGCAAACTGCTGACCCGCTGGGCGTTCGCGTCCTGTGCCAAAACTCGGCCCTTTTGAAATAGACCACAAATCAGCAGCTTAGACGCCCTTGGAATCCGCGCAGAATCCAGGGTATTTCGCGCCGCAGGGCTGGCTTCCGACCCCTGGGTTGCGGGTGGCGGGCGACACGCCCACTGGGGTACGCACGGCTGGCTGGCTCAAATCGGCTGCAGGACGAGCTGCAGGCCGCGAACTGCGCACCCGCGGAAGCGCCCATTGGACTGGACTTTACGGCGCAAAAGAGCGAACGTCCGGTGATGCCGCAGGATACAAGAGTTGGCCGGAGGGTCGTTCTGGACGGTTTGGACCTCGCCAGCCTGCGGCGGGCCTGGGAGCAGACCTTTGGGTCCGCTCCGCCAAGCTCGCTCTCACGCGCTCTCCTGCGCCGCGTTCTTGCGTACGAACGCCAATGCCGGACCCATGGGGGGCATTCGGCTGCAACCCGACGCGCTCTGGCCGCCATGGCGAACGGCACACCAAAACACTCTGCTCCCGCAGGGTCCGTTTCTGCCGGCACCCATCTCGTCCGCGAGTGGAATGGCCGCACCTACCAGGTCGAGGTACTCGATAACGGCTATCGGTTCGACGGCAAAACCTACCCGTCCCTCACCACCATCACAAAGCGAATCACCGGCACACACTGGTCAGGACCACGCTTTTTCGGTCTGACGCCCAAGCGCAAGGCCTGACATGACGAAAATCCGCTGCGCCATCTATACCCGAAAGAGCGCGGAAGAGGGTCTCGAACAGGATTTCAACTCCCTCGATGCACAGCGAGAGGCCTGCGCCGCGTATGTCGCGAGCCAGAAAGCGGAGGGCTGGGTGCTGCTGCCAACTGTCTACGAGGATGCGGGGATCTCGGGAGGAACCCTGGAGCGCCCGGGCCTACAGCGCTTGCTCGCCGACATCGATGCCGGTCTCGTCGAGCAGATTGTGGTCTACAAGGTCGATCGGCTGACCCGTTCCCTCTCCGACTTTGCAAAGCTCGTCGAGCGGCTCGAGGCGGCCGGCGCGGTTTTCGTCTCGGTGACTCAGTCCTTCAACACCGCGACCAGCATGGGACGACTGACGCTGCATATGCTGCTGTCCTTCGCACAATTCGAGCGGGAGGTCACGGCCGAGCGGATCCGCGATAAGGTCGCTGCCTCCAAGCGCAAGGGACTATGGATGGGCGGCCGCGTACCGCTCGGCTATGAGAAGGACGAGCGCACGCTGCGCATCAACGAGGCTGAGGCCGAAACGGTCCGGACGCTCTATGCGCTGTACCGGCAGCACGGAACGCTCCGGCAGGTGAAGGCCGAGGCGGACCATCTGGGACTGCGCACCAAGCGACGCTTCGCCGCGGATGGAACCCTAACGGGCGGGCTGCCGTTCCGTCGCGGACACCTCCACTGCCTGCTGACCAATCCTCTCTACGCCGGCCGCATCCGGCACCAGAGGCGTGTCTACGAGGGCCAGCATCCATCGATCATTGCTCCGGAGCTCTGGGACGCGGTCCAAACGCAGCTGCAGGCAGGGGCTGCCAAACCAAGGAGACGCACGACGAAGGGCCGTGCAGCCCGTTCCCCACTGGCAGGCAAGCTCTTCGATGAGACCGGGGACCGGCTGACGCCGAGCCACACCAAAAAGAAAAACGGGCAACGGCTCCGCTACTACGTCTCCCGGCGCCTCATCCAGCACAGTGGCCAAAAGGACCTCTCCGGCTGGCGACTGCCCGCCCCGATGCTGGAACAGACCGTCTTGCATCTCATCCGACAGCATGTGGATGCCACGACCTTCTCGGCCTCGTTGATCCACACTCCGACGATGGAAGAGCTCGCCTCGGTGCGTCGCTTTTTAGACGGGCTGTGTTCCGGCAGCAATAATGATAGTGCCTCGGCAGCCAGCCTGCTCCGTTTCATCCGGCGGGTCGATATCAGCCCAGGCTCTGTGTCCATCTTGCTCGACCGCAATACGTTCGCTGATTGCCTGTCTATGGGATCCGACCGCATTCGCGAGGATGCACTCCGCATCCACGCACCATTCCGCTTGCGTCGACGCGGCGTCGAGACCAAGCTCGTTCTGGGCAACCCCACGAAATCCGTCGACCGCACACTCCTGCGCAATATCGCCAACGCCCTCTCCTGGCTCGACCGAATCAAAGCAGGCAAAACCTATGAGCAGATTGCCACCGAAGACGCCATCCCAACGGACCGCGTGCGCAAGGCAATCCGTTATGCATTCCTGGCTCCCGACATCGTCCGTGCCATTGTCGAAGGCCGTCAGCCCGTTGGGCTGACCTCGAGCTACCTCTTGCATCATCCACTCCCCGACGATTGGGAGAAACAGCGCGCCCTCATCGCAACGCTTTAAGGTAGACCACGCTGTAAGCGAACCCGCGGCGGCGGCCACGCTCGCTCTTGGTCTCCATCAGTCGGCGAACGGCATCGCCCCTTACTAATGATGACATCGGCGGCGTGCGGGTTTTGAGTTCGTTTGTGTTTTTGGACACGACGGCGTCTTCCCATTAGCTGAGCGATTAGCCTTAATAACGGCTCGATCAGCCCCGAAATGACCTCAAATTGCATTTTGATGACCTGTTTTGCACCGTTACTGCTTGTTTGCTGCCAAGACCCGAATAGCTCCACTTGCCCCCACTTGAGCCTTACGACTGCGATAGTCGGCAAGGTGTTCCCGTCGACGACGCGTCCATCGATGGGGCGTAAGAGCTTTTCACTACAATGACTTACGAGCGGAGCCTCCGTCGGAAGGTTTACAACACGGCCCTCTTACGGGCGTCAAGGAGGTTGAGATTGCCGTATAGAAAATCAGATTTAATGTCAATTCGCAAATAAACTCGAACGACCCCCCGTCGATGAGGCGTCCGGGGACCAGCACGTGACGGATGGCTTTAAATCACTGTAGTACAAGAGGATAGAACGATATGGGCACCAGGGCTTCTCTGAGTTTTCGCTACATTGCCCCACCACGCGCGCGGCGAAAGGGCCACCTCAGACTTGAAAAACTCTATAAATACCTTTTACCGAGACCGGATAGCTCCGAACTGCACCATCCGCCACACAGTCTGGCCAATCGTGGCACTGCAGAGACGCGTGAGATTTTCCGCGCGGTTGGCGCGGTTTGGCAGGGGTAGGTGTCACCAGAGACGCGCTAGAAGGGCTGAATTGGCCTCATTTTAGGTTTTGGTCTCTAATCTCGATTTTCGATTGCCACGTTTGCGCCAAAGGGGGGGAGCGGGTCGCTGACAGGGCCGTGCAGCGTCGGAAAAGAGGCCGCCCGAGGGGTCCAGAATCAAGGCCAGGGCTACCGCGGCGTAGCCGGCTAGCACGTTCTGGTCCAGGTGCGGCCCGAGCCTGGATCCAGGTCTCCGCCCGGGAGCGTGGCACCTCGTTGCTGAACGGTGTTTTCCCTGCGCGTACGGGGAACCCGAATCGCCGACATTGCCTCCGACACGCCCCAGAACTGGGGCTCGCCACGGGTCGATGACGATCGAAACGGCCCGGTGCGCCAGTCTTGAGTTCGTTTGTGTTTTTGGACAGGACGGGGTCCGTTCGTCGAAACGCATCGAAACTAGGAAGCAACCCCTCTTTGACCTCTTTAGAGCGAGCTCGTGGACATTGCACTTGAACCCGGCGACCACAGAGCTCAGCTCGCCCCGCGTTCGACCCCAGTGGCAGTGCGTTGGGTCCGTTCGGTGCTTGCCCTTCTTGCCCGCGAGCTGCTCCGATTCTCCGTGCAGAAGCCCATGGGTTCACGAACAAGGTCTGGAGACCCTACGGGCACCCTTTGCATCTTCGGATTCCCTCCTCGTTTCTCTGGACATATCGTGATCCTCCTGAGTTGTAGTTTCTCAGATCACTGTCCAAGAAATCGTGGGGCGGAGGAGATCGGCAGGATGTCGGTCAGCTCCTTTGCCCATCCTGCGTCCATAAGCGGGATCGCTACGTCAAGGACTCTTGATCCGCAGCAGGGGACAGCACCTCGTGTAGGAGGGCGTCAAGCAGGTGGCAGCGGGTGTTGTCACCGATGGCGAGGTTCGCCTCTAGCCGGTCGCAAAGCGCCATCAGTTCATCGACGTTGGCAACGATGCGGTGTTGTTCGGTAAGGGGTGGAATAGGTATCGGAAGCGGCTTCAGATTCGCTGCCTTGATGCCCTTGGCGGTCATTCCTGTCGAATGTGTGTCAATGAAGGATTGCATCACGTCGCTCATCAACGCGAACATTAAAAATCTGGTGTCGATCTTCCCATAGGGCTGAAAGCAAATCACGCGTTGGGCCAGCGCAAACGGCTCATCAATCTCGTTGAGGCATACATTCGCAAGAGGTGCCTCAGTAGTGAAGAATAGATCGTCGATTTCAGGAATTCCGCGTGTCCTCCACGTCTTGAAGGTCCTCTCAGAAATGTACTCTCGCGGTTCTCTATTGAGATATCCCATCCGAATGTTCTTCGCAGTGATAAGCGGGATGCCTTGATTGGTCTTCGGAGGTGTTTTGCCGCGATAGTCGATAAACAAGAATAGATTCTCAAAGGACTGAGCGCCCCAACCGGTCGGGAGAACCATCGGCAAGTCATCGGGTTTTGGATCAAATCCCATCCTGATCCGAGCATCGCCGGTTTTCCGCTTTCTCTTTGTCTTCTCCGTCGCAATCCGTTTCAGCAGTTCTGACGCCGGTTCGTCGTTCGGATCTTGCTCCACCAATTTGCCGCGCACGGCGAGGTTGAGGATGGTCTGGCGCAGGCCCTTGATCTGGTCGAGGCGGGTGGTGAGTGGAACGAGGTTTTCGAACGCGAAGGCGGCATGGCCCTGAAACACCGTCGGGTCGGGAGCGGGCGCGTTGAGGCGCGCGAGGCTTGCCGTTGCAAGCCTGTCGCGTGTCGCCTCCCGCTCCGCACGCGCCGCTTCTAACCGTTCACAAAGTGCCATCAGTTCATCGACCTTGGCGACGATGCGGTGCTGCTCGGCGAGGGGCGGGAGCGGAAAAGATGAGCTAGCGAAATACTCAGTAGGCACACGCTTCTGGCCTGCTGTGCCGGTCATCTTGGAGATGCCAGCTTCAATGAAATGAGAGCATTTCAGAAAAATCAGAATGTAATCAGGATCGACGAAAAGCGGGCGAACAATATGCAATTCGGTGGTGCCGCTTCCGAGCCCACCAGTCAAGTTCCGAAAAACTGCCGATTTCCCGTTCTCGAAACACGGTGTGATCTTTGCCAGGCCGACATCACCTTCGGCGAAGTGGGTATACCCTTTCTTGATCTCACCCCATTGCCGAACTTCATGCTCAATTGGCAAACCGTATCCAGACGCAATCAACGGCATCGGAACAAATGAAGATTGAACGTCATCGTCTACATCGTTTCGAGGACTTAACACGCCGATTTCTGCGATTTGGCTCCACCGCCAATTGACAGGCAATGGGCATGGCATGTCTTGTCCAAGAAGAGTTGGAATTATCTTTTGTTTCTTGATCTTCCCCGTCTTCACCAACCGCGCCTTCTCCGACGCGATCCGCTTCAGCAGTTTGGACGCCGGTTCGTCGTTCGGGTCTTGCTCCACCAGATTGCCACGCACCGCCAAATCGAGAATGAAGCGGCGAAAGCGCACAATCGCATCCGGAGCGTCGGCGATCCGTTCGTAATGGGTCAGCAATCGATCGGCGTTCATCGCATGAGCGCCTCGGCCAGGATCGCCTTCAAGCGGTCGCGTAAGGATGCCGTTTCAGCCTCGGCGGCAGTCAGTTCCTTCAGCAGTTCCTCCGGGTCGCCGTGGTCGTCGTCCTCCGTGTGCGGGTTCTTGATATCGAGGTTGTAGTTTCGCGTCTTGACCTCGTCGACCGTCACCTTCCAGGCGCGCTCCGTCTCCTTCCGACCCTCGCGCTTCGCCCCACCCCACCAGTCTATACAGCCTTGCAAATGCTCCAGCCGGATCGGCCGGGTCATGGAGTAGGCCTTCTGGCCCTCGGGCACCAAGTGCTCGTAGAACCAGATATCCACGGTCGGTTCGCCCTTCTCAAAGAACAGCAGGTTGGTGCCGATGGAAGCATAGGGCCGGAACACGGAGTTGGGCAGCCGAACGATGGTGTGGAGGTTGCATTCCTCCATCAAGTGTTCCTTGAGGCGTGTCTTGACGCCCTCGCCAAATAGCGAGCCGTCGGGCAGCACCACGGCGGCGCTACCATTCGGCTTCAACAAGCGAATGATGAGAGCGAGAAACAGGTCTGCCGTCTCCCGCGTGCGGAAATGTTGCGGGAAGTTCGACTCGATGCCGTCCTCCTCCTTGCCACCGAAGGGCGGGTTGGTGAGCACGATATCGACCCCGTCCTGTGCCAAAACTCAGCCCTTTTGAAATAGACCATAAATCAACAGTTTAGAGTTTGTGTTTGCGACCGTGCCAAGAGCTGTGGACTTTACAATCGTCTGGACCGAAGGAGTGAGGGTGCATCGATGACACGGTTGTTCAAGATAAACGGTGTGGGGTGTCTCATAGTGTTAATCGTCAGCGCGATCCTGGTCGTGCTCAATTGGGATCGGATCACCTTCGTCGCCCGGAATCTCGGAGCGATGTTCGATGGGGTCGAAGCTGCCGAGACGCTGCGCTCGGTCGACGGGCTGCTCGACTTCATCGACGCCAATCGCTCCCACGTTTCGCTGGTTGCCTATCGTCTGGACGACCCTGATTCGGCGATCCCGTCCTGTGCCAAAACTCAGCCCAGCCGGCATCGACGAAAGAACTGCGCCTCTCGAAATCAGGCTAAAACTCTAGCACGCGAACAGGTTACGCGGCGGCCGCCAACACTTGACTGCGGAAGCACCGTGCTGCGAACCAAGCGTAGACACGTCTACTCCGAAACGTCCCGGCAAGCCGGTCTTGAGTTCGTTTGTATTCTTGGACACGACGCGCGCCTACGGAGCACCGCGCCAGCCCTCGACCCTACCGGGCTTCGCGGATCGCCTTTCACAAGGCCGCCCAGACCGCCGAAGGCTTCCCCCAATGGGAAACCAAGCTGTCTTTACGCTGCTGCATTGTCCCTTTACGATTCTAAACGAAGAGCGCATCAGGAAACGACCGACGCTTGATGAGCAGTTCTTTTCCCAGGATGCACTTCCGGCGGCCGGGCGCGTTGACGTAGGCCCGCAAGCTCTTCCCTTGGGGTGCTGTCACCAACACAGCGTATTGCTCTTCAGCAGGTGTGCCTTTGTCCTCTCGGCGGCGGCGCTCGACCAGCTCTTGGAGCTGTGGAAGCGTGAGGCACGCAATTTCGCGGTCTTTGACGCACACGAGGGCGATAAACGTGTTCGTGACCTGACGACTGTCGACTTCAGCTAGTTCTCGCAGGTGGTCGTCAGTAAATGTAAAGGTGTATTCTCCGAAAGTTCTTGAAGGCTTGGATGCGTACTTCAGAAAAATTCCGATGCTGTCATTGATTCGGTAGGCACTGCGGGATTTCTGGCCTGAGATTTCAATTGAGTTTATGGCCGTGAATCTTGGGTCCTCGGCAACCTGCAGCAGTGCAGCTCCGTGATACATGTGGTCGTCGTTGATTTTCATGGGTCAACCCTCACAATCTGACAGATAGAGTAGCATGAACTCGGGAAAAAACTACGAACGGTTCATAAATCAACAGCTTAGAGTTTGTGTTTGTGACCGTGCCAAGGGCCGAGCGCGAACAAACGACGAAATCATGTAGGCCTGGTCCCGGCAGACCGGAGACCGTTCAAGTGGTGCTTCCGCCATTAAGTGTTGGTAAGATGACGCTAAGACTTTACGCTGCATTAAATTACAGCCAAAATAGCGCTCACGACCTTCGCCGCGCGCTAAATGGAGCGTAAGCGCTTGTTTTGGTTGTCCCTTCCATAAACTCGAGATGCGTGAGATTGGCGAACTTCTTGCAACCGGAATGCTTTGGTCGTCTTCATGTAGGACGTTTTAAGAGCCGGCGTCGGCTCTCGTCCTGTGCCAAAACTTGATCCACTGGCAACGTTACAAGCGAGCAGTTGACGCGGCGTGGACGGTGGGGCCTGCAACAACCATTGAGCAGAGCTACCCTCCTTGGCCCGGTCGCAAACACAGACACTAAGCTGCTGATTTATAGTCTATTTCAAAAGGGCCGAGTTTTGGCACACGACGGGGTAAGATCTCAAACCCTCTTGTCTTCCCTGCAGTCTCCTTCACAAATGTGGCTCCTCCAGATAGTTGTTTGACTTTTCGAGGTGTCGCGGGCCTCTGCGGGTTAGCCTGTCACGCTTTGTCAGCCTTCGCCAATGAACAGGGCGACCGATAAGAGTCTGCTTGGACGAGACGCCGCCTTGAGTATTGTAGTCAGCGGCGCCCGAGACGTGAGACAATCCGCGGACTTGGATGTCTCATGTTCAGGAGGTGCCCCTGATGTTGCGCGCTCGTTCGAGCCATATCGCCCTCGGCGTCGGTCTTTTCCTTAGTTTGGCGCTCATTCCACCGGGCCTGGCACAGGAAACGCCGAAGGAAGAGCCGAAGGAAGAGAAAGAAGAGAGGGGCCTACCACTCGAACCGACCCGTAGGATCGAGTTCGTCACCGATGAGGCCACGTGGCTGTCTCTCGACGTCTCGCCGGACGGCCAGACGATCGTCCTCGAGCTGGTCGGGGACCTCTACACATTGCCAATCGAGGGTGGGGAGGCGAACCCCATTTCCAGCGGTCTCGCCTTCGATAGCCAGCCAAAGTATTCCCCGGAAGGGGACCGCATCGCGTTCCTGAGCGATCGCGACGGAGCGGAAAATGTTTGGATCTCTCGCGCCGACGGGAGCGAGCCCAAGAAGCTCAGCCAGGACACGCGCGCGGACTTCGCCTCTCCGACCTGGACGCCCGACGGCGAATGGGTCGTGGCGTCCCGCTCATCTTGGGGCCTCGGAACCTTCGAGATCTGGATGTACCACGTGAACGGCGGGGCCGGTGTGCAGATCACCAAGGCCAAGCCGAAGAAGGAGACTCCGCGCAACCAGCGGCACAATGCCATCGGAGTGACGGTCTCTCCGGACGGACGCCACTTCTATTACGCGCGGAAGATGGGCGGCTTCCAATACAACGCCAACTTCCCTCTTTGGCAGATCGCGCGCCGCGACCAAGTGACGGGCGACGAGGACATACTGACTCAATCTCAAGGCAGTGCCATCCGTCCGATCTTGTCTCCGGACGGAACCAAGCTGGTTTATGGTACGCGTTTCGATACCGAGACCGGTCTACGCCTACGAAATCTGGCCACGGGCGAGGACCGGTGGCTCATCCATCCTGTACAAAGAGACGACCAAGAGTCTCGGTTCACGCGCGACCTTCTTCCTGGTTACGCCTTCACTCCCGACGGAAGCGAGATCATCGTGACCATCGGCGGCAAGATCCGTCGCGTGGACGTCGAGACCGGTAACTCACGCGTCATTCCATTCAGCGCCAAGGTGTCTCAAGAACTGGGACCGAGACTTCATTTTCCGCGCCGCGTCGAGGAAGGGCCGGTACGTGCCCGCATCATCCAAGACCCGGCAACCTCGCCGGATGGAGAGCGTATCGCGTTCTCGGCGCTCACCCGGCTTTACGTCATGGAGCTTCCGGGCGGCTCTCCTCGCCTGCTCCTCCCCGATGGAGCGCGCGGGTTTCAACCCGCGTGGTCTCCCGACGGAGAGTGGATCGCTTACGCCACCTGGTCCGGCGAACGAGGTGAGGGAGGACAAATCTGGAAAGTCCGTGCCGACGGAACGGGCAACCAACGATTGACGACCGTGCGGGCCTTTTACAGCGATCCGGTTTGGGCCCCGGACGGCTCGAGGATCGTTGCGCTCAGCAGCACGCTTCACGAGCGGCTCACAAGCCCCGTCGATTTTGGGCAGGTCACGGGATTGGACGTCATCTGGATTCCGGCCGACGGCGGTGATGCCAATCTCGTCATTCCCGCGCGGGGACTCGGCAAACCGCACTTCACGCGGGACCCCGAGCGGATCTACCTCTACTTCACGGGGAGCTTCGGGATGAACCAGAAACACGGTCTGGCCTCGCTCCGATTCGATGGCACCGACCGGCGTGAACATCTTCAGCTGACCGGGCCGGGACTCTACTTTGCCGAGGAGCCGGTGGGCGCCGACGACATGCGCATCAGCCCGGACGGACGTTGGGTTCTGGCGCGCGTGAGCAACCAGTTGTATCTCGTCGCAGTGCCGCCGGTTGGTGGCGAGACTCCGAAAGTAAACATTGAAAAACCCGCCGTGCCTTTGAAAAAACTCACCAACATGGGCGCCGATTACTTCGGTTGGTCCGACGACGGCAAGACCATCTCCTGGGCGATCGGATCTACGATGTTCCGCCGCGCCCTCGAGAGTGTCACCTTCGAACCTCCCAAGAAAGACGACGAAGACTCGGAGGATAAAGCCAAGGAGGAAGAGGAGGACGAGACACCAATGGAGGAGGAAAGCGACGCCGTCGACAGGATCGACATCGTCATCGAGCGGCCTCGACATGCTCCTCAGGGGATCGCGGTGCTACGCGGCGGCAACGTCGTCACGATGAATGGCGACGAGGTGATTCCCAATGCGGACATCGTGGTCCGCGACAATCGCATCGTGGCCGTCGGAGCCAGCGGGGAGATGGACATTCCCGCGGGTGCTCACACCATCGATGTGAGCGGCACGACGATCGTTCCAGGGTTCGTCGACACCCACGCCCATTGGTTCGAGATACGCCGCGGCGTGCTGGACGTCATGAACTACAGTTTTTTGGCCAATCTCGCCTATGGCGTGACCGCCGGACTCGATGTCCAAACGAGCTCGAACGATATGTTCGCCTATCAGGATCTCGTGGACATCGGAGAGGGCAAGGGTCCGCGCGCTTACTCGACCGGCCCCGGAATCTTCTCCAACAACGCTTTCAAGAGCGTGAAGGAGGCCCGGGGCGTCATCGCTCGCTACAAAGACCATTACCGCACTCGAAACCTGAAGTCCTACATCGTGGGCAATCGAAAACAGAGGCAGTTCATGGTGAAGGCGGCCCATGAGCTCCAGATGATGCCGACGACGGAAGGGGGACTCGACCTGAAGCTGGACCTCACTCACGTCCTCGACGGCTTCTCCGGCAACGAGCACAGCCTACCCATCGTGCCGCTTTATAAGGATGTCGTCGAGCTCGTGGCGCGTTCGGGGATCGGCTATACACCGACACTTCTCGTGGCGTACGGCGGCCCGTTTGCGGAGAACCACTTCTACACGGCAACCGAGGTGCACGACGATGCGAAGCTGCGCCGCTTCCTGCCGCACAACATCGTGGACGCCAAGAGCCGAAGGCGTCCGTGGTTTCGCCGCGATGAGCACGTCTATCCCAAGATCGCAGCGGCAGCGGCCGAGATCATCCGGGCGGGCGGCTACGTCGGTATTGGAAGCCATGGCCAACTCCAGGGCCTCGGCTACCACTGGGAAATGTGGGCGCTGGCGAGCGGTGGCTTGAAACCGATGGAAGTGCTCCGCGCCGCAACGCTCCATGGTGCCAAGATCATTGGGTTATCGCAGGACCTGGGAAGCATCGAGCCGGGCAAGATGGCCGACCTGGTCGTACTGAACAAGAATCCTCTCGAGGACATCCGGAACACGAACAGCGTACGGTATGTCATGAAAAACGGCGAGCTCTTTGACGGCGATACGCTCGATCAAATCTGGCCCAAGGAGGAAACGCTCAAGCCGCTGTGGTGGTGGGACGCGGATCCCGTGACTAGGAATGGAGGGTCGCAATGAGCTTGGAGCCTAAGACGGATGCCGTTGGTTATCGTTGGGTCGTTATCTTTCTGATCTGGCTCGCCAATACCGCGGGTGCCCTCACCCAGCTATCGGGCGGCCCGGTCCAACTGTCGGTGGCCAAAGAGTTCGGGCTGAGCGCTGCTCAGTTGGCCACCTGGATCAACTTGCCTTTGCTGGCCATTGGTCTCTTCTCGATTCCCGTCCTGTGCCAAAACTCGGCCCTTTCGAAATAGACCATAAATCAGCAGCTTAGCGACTGGGGGGCCAAGGGCCCCTAGGCTTTACAGTTACCCCACCCGCGGTCGACCTTCGAGAGCCGCGCCGTTTCACCGGACGGCAGAGGACGGCGAGCTGCTGCCGAAGAGCGACATTGTCAAGAGCCAGTTCGCGACGAGCCTTGAAGGCGGAGATGAGAGCGCGAACAAACGACGAAATCAAGCAGGTATGGTGCCGGCAGACCGGAGATTAATCAAGTTCGGGGCGCCCGGATGAATATAGAAGGCACAACGCTATCAGCCATACTAATATGGTGCGGAATTGCAAAGAAGGGATCAGGTCGAGTGGTGACGCCATTCAAGGAGAAACAGCTAACGACATTCGTGGAGTTCGAAAAATGGCTCGACGAAAAACAACTACTTGGCTCCACTGTACTCTACCGCGGGCATAGAGAAAGCAAGTGGAGACTCGAAAGCACACTCTACCGAAGTCGACAGGAATTACTCCCCGAAAGACATCCTGCTCTTGACGTTCCTATTGACAAATACAGCGATGCCGCTGCAAATATGCAGGTGATCGTAGAAACACACACGAACCGTGTCTTCGGCAAGATCGACAAGAGCGCCAACCCTTTTCCGATAGATGGCGAAGCATTATCCTTCGAGTACGCAGTCTATCTCCGACACCACGGATTCCCCTCGCCGCTTCTTGACTGGACGTTCTCGCCCTACGTCGCAGCATATTTTGCTTTCGCCGCCGCCAGCCGCACAGGTGCCGATAAGAATGACGAAACGGATCAGTCACGCGCTGCAATCTTCGTAATGCGGCCGCCGAAGCACCGCTACAAGGACTACGTAACTGCACGCGAACTGTTGCCCGGGCAGGAGGCGGGCATACGCGATTGGCCGAATCCGGTAAAGGGAGAAGCCAGACATTATGACCAACAATCTGCGTACACAATTGCTCTTCTAGATCCAGCGAACAACGGCGTGTACTGCTACGGTTCCCACGAGTACATTATATGCAATTTTGGGCAAATACTCGCACCAGGTACCAACCGGGTCACGTACAATAACGCTATAGAAGATGCAATCTGTTGGAAGATCACACTTCCACAACGAGAGCGGGGCCAGGTATTGCAGCGGCTGGATCGAATGAACATCAACGCCTATACACTATTGCGCACTGAAGACGCACTCGTGAAAACGTACGGGCCGCGAGAACTGCGTCGTGCATTTGAAACAACCTGAGAGTATGCGGGTTGTGCCTTCTATTTCTTCATCCGCGCGCACCGAACTTGACTAGTCTCCGGTCTGCCGGCACCATGCCGGCATGATTTCGTCGTTTGTTCGCGCTCTCGTCTCTAGAGGACCTAGAATCGAGGCCGGGGCTACCGCGGCGCAGCGGGCTAGCATGTTCTGGTCCAAGTGTGGCCCGGGCCTGGACCCAGGTTTCCGCTCGGGAGCGTGGCATCCCGTCCTGTGCCAAAACTCGGCCCTTTTGAAATAGACCACAAATCAGCAGCTTAGACGCCCTTGGAATCCGCGCAGAATCCAGGGTATTTCGCGCCGCAGGGCTGACTTCCGACCCATGGGCTGGCGGATGAATAAATAGAAGGCACAGGTGTCTAGGCTTGGTTCGCCAATGGAAGCTAAAATGAGACGCAGTTCTTTCGGCGATGCCGGCTGGGCTGACCACGCGGTGCCTGACGTTCAGGGACATCTTCGTGTGCACCCGACATCCTTATTCATGGTGTTTGCCGACACAGGCAAGCCAACTGACACTAGTGTGTTCGCTAGTCTGAATTGGCCCATTTCGCTCATTTGATTTGGCCCACCCCATCGAGACCGATACCCTGAGCCGGGGAAGAACCCGGAGAGGAGGGTCGGTTGAAAAGGGGTGCGAAAGTGCGATTGTTCGAGCAGATCCGTGGCGAGTACGAGCACGGAGTAGGAACGATAAAGGGAGTGGCGAAGGAGTTCGGAGTACACCGTCGGATGGTGCGTCAGGCGCTGGAGAGCGCGGTACCGCCGGAGCGTAAAGTCGCGGAGCGTGCGAGTCCGAAGCTTGAGGAAGTACGCGAGTTCATCGACGCGGTCCTGAAGGAGGACAAGCGAGCGCCTCGGAAGCAACGCCATACGGCTCGTCGTATCTGGTCCCGGTTGCGCGCCGAGCATCCGGAGCATGAGATTGGCGAATCAACGGTACGTCGCTACGTCGCTCGTCGGAAGAGCGAGCTCGGCCTGAAGGACACAGAGATTTTTGTTCCGCAGAGCTACGCGTGGGGCGATGAAGGGCAAGTGGACTGGTACGAGGCGTACGCGCGGATCGGAGGTGAGCTCGAGAAGGTCCACACGCTCGTAGTCCGAAGCATGGCGGGAGGAGGCGCGTTGCATCGCGGCTATCCGCGTCCGACGCAACAAGCATTTTTCGAAGCGCAGGAGCATGCGTTCGAGTTCTTTGGTGGCGTGTTCCGCCGCATGCGCTACGACAACCTGTCACTCGCGGTCACTAAGATTCTGCGTGGTTATCAACGAGAGCAGACGGAGCGATTCGTGGCGTTTCGCTCCCATTGGGGATTCGACTCGGAGTTTTGTAATCCGAGTCGAGGCAACGAGAAGGGCGGGGTGGAAAGCGAAGTCGGCTACTTCCGGCGCAACTATCTGACGCCGGTACCGGAGTTTTCGAACTGGGATGAGCTGAACGAGTATCTGCTCTCGTGCTGTCTCAAGGATGCGACGCGCCACATTAGCGGCAAGGAGCATGCTGTCGGAACAGCGATGGAGCTTGAACGGGAGCATCTGTTGCCATTGACCGTCGAGGGGTTCGATATCGAGGAGCGACGATTTGCAAAGGTGAACAAGAAAGGCTGCGTTCGAGTCGGCACGAACTGGTACTCGACTCCGTTGAAACGGGACCGGCGAGTTGTGGCCAAGCTACTGCCGTTGGAAGTTGAGATCTGGCACGAGGGCCACGTCGTGGCACGCCACGAGCGCTGCTACGGCCGCAGCCAGTCGATTTATGAACTCGAGCACTACTTGGATGTTCTGGTCAGGAAGCCTGGAGCGTTGGCCGGCTCGACGCCGCTCGCTCAATGGCGGGAGAAAGGTCGGTGGCCCACGAGCTACGACGAGTTGTGGTCCAAGCTGAATCGACGTCACGGGAAGCTCGAAGGAACCCGCCAGATGGTCGAGCTCGTGCAGCTCGGCCGCGAGCACGGCTACGACAAGCTGCGTGAGGCGGTGAGTCAAGCGCTCGAACTCGGCTGTACGGATGCTGAGGCGATCCGTCACCTCGTCGAATCATCAGTTCTTCGACGTGAGCAGGCGCAGGCTCTTGGCGATGTGGAGCTCGGAGAGCTCACGAAGTACGAACGTTCCTTGCCAGGTGTTGGCCATTACAACGCGCTGATCGGCGAGGTGAACTCGTGAACGCGAAGAGCATCGAGCTCCAGAGCATCCGTCAGCATTGCAAGACGCTTCGCATGCCGAGCGTGGCAACGCAGTTCCAGAAGATTGCCGAACAAGCGCAGCGCGACGAGCACAGCTATGTCCGCTACCTCGACGTGCTGCTCAGCGCCGAAGTCGAGGAGCGTGAACACCGCGCGGTTCAAAGACGACTGAAGGAAGCACAACTACCGAGAGCGAAGACGCTCGAGGAGTTCGACTTCTCGCAATCGCCGAAGGTCTCCGCCCGTCGGATACGAGAACTGGCCGAAGGCGACTACATCGACCATGCACGGCCGGTTCTGTTTCTCGGCGATGCCGGCACAGGCAAGACTCATCTGGCCACGGCATTGTGTGTAGCGGCGTGCCAGCAACGTCGCCGCGTTCGCTTCACGACGGCCTCGAGACTCGTCAACGAACTCGTTGAAGCTAGGGAGGAGCACGAACTCTCGCGAGTGATCCGTCGCTACGCCCGCTACGAGTTGTTGTGCATCGACGAGCTCGGCTACGTCCCACTCGCCGATGTCGGCGCCGAGCTTCTGTTCCAAGTGGTTTCGGAACGATGCGAAAGGGCGGCGCTCGTGATCACCACCAACCTGCCCTTCTCGGAGTGGACCCAGGTGTTCACGAACGTCCGCCTGTGCAAGGCACTGCTCGACCGAGTCACGGACCAGGCGCACATACTCGAAACCGGCACCGAATCCTATCGGTTCCGGCGCACCCTGAAGAGCGAGAAAAAGACCATAAAGGCATGAGTTCGTTGGGTTTCACTAGCCGCGGCCTGCACTTCGTTCCGGCCGCGGAATAAGGAAAGGGGCTTTCTTACAGCTCGTTTTTATTAATCAATAACTTAGGGTGGGCCAAATTAGATGAGCAAAGTGGGCCAGACCGAGTGGACAAACACAACTAGCATTCAAACGCGGCGTAGTAACACTTGATGGGGGAAGCACCCTGATTTATGGTCTATTTCAAGAGAGCCGAGTTTTGGCACAGGACTGGGTGAACCCCGACGCCCTGAAAGACGATGTCCGTCCCGTCACCCACTGGGACAAGCGG
Organism: Candidatus Marinacidobacterales bacterium; assembly: GCA_965222425.1. Lineage (GTDB taxonomy): Bacteria > Acidobacteriota > Vicinamibacteria > Marinacidobacterales > DATDRI01 > CBDCNP01. The sequence continues at coordinate 248,261 of CBDCTW010000008.1, read as the reverse complement.
TGAGACATTCACCTCATCTGGAGTGCGGCGCCTCAGGCGGTGCGAGGATCGTGTTGAACAATAGGTCAAACGTGCCGACGCTCAGCCAACGGTGAACGGGGTTGAACGCGAACATCACGAGTTTGCCTCGTCCGATGGGCGCTTCGATGATCGCCGGCGCGCCTCGAAGTGGCACGGCATTGTCGGCAAGCCCAGATAACCACGTTTCGTTTTCCGCGAAGCGGAGCAGCACAGAGGCGCTGCCGCCTTCCATCACCGAGAACACCGGGGCCTTGGCGAAAAAAACTGCCAGCTCTCGAGAGTAGCCGTCCGTCGTCGGCCGGCGGTCGTCGACAACCTCCGCGCTCAATATCGATCCGGGGACGAGAAGCCCCGGTGGGTCAATGATCGCGACATCGGGTACCAACCCATAGTCCACCGGAACTCGACACGCCGATCCAATGGTAACGAGAGTCCCGCCGTCTCTCACAAACGTCTCGAGATTCTCCACTCCCACCAGACCCATCCCGCCCGTGATGTCTTCGGAGGAATCGTAGTCGCCCATGAAACGAAACCGCGCCGTCCTAGCGTAGGCGAGCGGTCCGTACTTTCGGTCCAACCCGGCCACGATGGCTTCGCCATCGCCTCTCCCGGCGGGACTCGCCGGAGCGAAAACGAGCGCGTCGAAGTCTTTCGCCAATCCTCCGCGTCGCAATCTCTCTTCGTTGACTAGCTCATAGCGAACCCCCAGTGTATCCAGCGTGAACCGGAGCCAGCCGGTGTCCTGTGTATATCTCCAGGTGTAGACGAGTCCGACACGCGGTGAGCCAGCTTCTTCGAAGCGACGCTTCAAGGCCTTCGTCTCCGTGTAGCCGTTCGGTACCTCCGTCACCACCGGCTCCATCGCGGCGTTCAAAATGGCTTGGTCCCGCACTTCCATCGTGCGGACGCCGTACATGAGGCCAAGTGTCCAGGCGGTGTCGTCATAGGAAGGGGGGGCGTTCTTCGGATATTTCTGAATCTCGAACAGGGTCTGGATGAAATTCCGGTAAGGCTGGTCCATGCGGACGACGTAGGAACCCCGAGGCAAGCGTGCCTCACCCGCGCCGACCGCCTCCACGCTCGCTCCGCCATCGACGCCGCTCGTATCCACTACCGACGCCAACGTCATTTCGGCAGTCAGTCGGTGGACCTCGATCCCGTGGCGACGAACGAGGTTGACCAGCGAGGTGGCCCGTGCGTCAGCGTCTCGATGCCCAACGCTCCCCTGCCCCGAGGGGACTACCCATGCGTAAGGTGGCTCGGTCCTCCCCCGATGAAGGGAGTTGGAGCTCTTTTTCCAGAAGTTCTCGAGTAGCGTCTCGGGGTGACGGGCAACCAGATCCAATGCGCTCAACACCGCAGTCTGTTGGTAATTGATACTGTTCCGATGGGACCATTCGACTTCCCGGTAGGGTGGGACCGGCCGAAACCACTCCCGACTGAGACGGTTCGCGTACGTCCGGGTGTGATTGAAAATAGATAGAATCGGCTCGGTGAGCTCGCGTCTCATCGTGCTGGCCCCCGCATTGCCGAAGGATTGATGGAAGCGGCCTACCGCATTTCGATTGACCGCGATCCAAGCTACGTACCCCGGGTACCAAGCCTGCGCGAAGTCATACACCCAAACGCCGGGCATACCCCAGCGATTCATTTGAGCTAGCTCGTAATGAGCCAGCCACGATAGCTCCGTTTCGTAGATGGGGCCGTAGTTAGGATAGTTCGGTCCGGTTCCGGTGAAGATGTAGAGAAACGGCAAGGACTCGTGGAAGTCGTCTATCACCTGAGGGTGGAAACTGTCGAAGAGCTCGAGCAAGGCACGGGTCGCCGGCTGGGAAAGAACGATGCCGTCCCGGTTCGTGTCGTGGTAGAGATACTTGCTCCAGTAGGGCGAGGCCGGTTTCCACTGCGTCTGATCGGTAATGTCGACCAGGTGACGCGAGTACCAATCGGCATATCGATCGCGCCCGTCGGGCTCGAAGACTGGCAGAATGAGAACGATCACTTCGTGACGAATCCGCTCAAGTGTCGGATCATCGCTGACCGCCAAGCGGTACGCCAGCTCCATCATCATTTCGGGGCTCGCGGTCTCCGCCCCCTGAACCGCTCCCATCACCGCGTAGATGGGTTTTCCTTCTCGAACGATGTCCGCGGACCGTGCCTCGGAGGTTAGTCTAGGGTCTGCGAGCGCGGCGGTCATGGATTTGTATTTCTCGATTTGCCGGATGTTCTCTTCCGAGCTGACGGCGAGCGCGATGATGCGGCGTCCTTCGCTCGATGTCCCGATGAAGAATGAATCGACTCGCGCAGATTTTTCAGCCAGCGCTTCCATATAACGAACGATGTCCGCGTAGTAGGTCATCTTGCCAGGCTGACCTACGGTGTAACCGAGAACCTCTCGCGGCGGTGGTACGCCATCGATGGACGCGGGCAAGGGATCGACGAGCGGAGAGAGGAACTCCGGGCGCGTCGTATAGCTACGAATCGCCCTCGTCCCCTCCTCGTCGACGCCCGCACGTTGGGAGGGCGCGGACTCTGCGGTCAAACCCGAAATCACCGAGACCAGGCATGCGATTGTAGTGCAACGCGGCAGGGTTCCCATGTCCCAACCGTATATCATGGCGGCGAGCAGCTTGCGATTGCAGGAGCTCCTTTGGCAAAAAGCCGTCGAATTAAGGTAGATTCTCGCGGAGATGAAAACAGCAAAATCAACGCTTCATATCGCGGAGGGAGGCTTCCTCGCTCGCCCCGAAAAAAAGGCCGACTCGGACCAGCGCGATGCAGAGATAAGGCCCTACGCCGCCCAACAGCCCGGCTTCGTCGAAACCTATGGCGGTCCCATTACCGGTACCGACTGGGGCTTTTTCACTGCCAAGTTTCGGAGTTTGGAAGACATGGAACACTGGCAAGCGGACCGAACACATAACGATGTGCAAGACGAAGCGAGGGATTCGTTTTGGTACGCCTACTACGTTCGCAAAGGACGCTTGCTATCAGCGGCCGAGACCGCCGAGGGGAAGCTCCTGTGCGAGGCGGTGTTGCTCCGCGACCAGCCGCTGAGTCCCGAGGAACATAACGTTGCCAACGCGGCGGCCGTGGAGACTTCTCGATTCGGCGTTCTGCCGTACGAGACGCTGAGAGGTTCCCCCATCCCCACGCCCTACGTATTCACCGGCCCGGTGGGCGTCTTACCCCAGGCCGCGCCGGTGCAATACGTCTTGCTTACCTACTGGGAGAAGACCGAGGCCAGTGCCGCATGGCAAGAGTCCCCGGCGTTCCAACACTTCGAACAGCTCGGCCAAGTCTCAACCTCGCTTTACGTGCTAATTCCAGAAAGACAACCTCGCATGGGACTTCTTCCCGACCGTTTGCAGCGGGAGTGGGTCGCACCGGATGCGCCCATTGATGCCCGAAGGACGCCGGGCTAGCCCCGTCACCAGAAATGTCCAGCCAGCCCCGCAAGCCCCCCGCAAACGTGGCACTCGAAAATCGAGATTAGAGACCAAAACCGAAAATGAGGCCAGTTCCGCCCTTCTAGCGCATCTCTGGTGCCACCTACCCTTGCAAAACCCCGCCAACCGCGCGGAAAATCTCATCCGTCTCTGCAGTGCCACAGTTTGCAAGACTGGGTGGCGGATGGTGCAGTTCGGAGCTATCCGGTCTCGGCAAAAGGTATTTCTTCGGTTTCTTCAGTCTCCCCCCCCTTTTTCGCCGCGCGGGTAGTGCGGCAATGTAGCGAATACTCAGAGAAGCCCCGGTGCCCACATCGTTCTATCTGCTTCCTCTACAGTGATTTAACGGACGCCGTCACGTGCTGGCCCACGCACACCTCATCGACGGGTGGTCGTTCGAGCCGGAATTCGAATTGGTCAAACCTCGAATTCATCCAGCGGAGCTTTACGGAGGAGACGAAGATGACTCCGCCAGACGGTGCAGTACAAGGAGCTATCCGAGTCTGGAAACCATGACAGGGAATTTGGGCCAGTTTGAGGCTGATTGGCGGAGGCCAGTGTCGGAGAGCAGCTTGCTGCTAACCGAGCCTATTCACGAAGTGGGGCGCTTGCAGGCTCACAGCGTTGCGACGAGCACTCGCTGTTTCTCCCAATCGTCGGGAAGCGGATGATGCAAGAGGTAGCTCGAGGTCAGCCCAACGGGCTGGCGGCCTTCGACAATGGCGCGGACGATGTCGGGGGCCAGGAAGGCATAGCGGATTGCCTTGCGCACGCGGGCCTTTGGGATGGCGTCTTCGATGGCAATCTCCTCATAGGTTTTGCCCGCTTTGATTCGGTCGAGCCAGGAGAGGGCGTTGACGATATTGCGCAGGAGTGTGCGGTCGACGGATTTCGTGGGGTTGCCCAGAACGAGCTTGGTCTCGACACCGCGTCGACGCAAGCGGAACGGTGCGTGGATGCGGAGTGCATCCTCGCGAATGCGGTCGGGCCCCGTAGACAGGCAAGCAGCGAACGCATTGCGGTCGAGGAGGATAGACACAGAGCCGGGGCTGATATCAACCCGCCAGATAAGACGGAGCAGGGGGGCTGCCGAAGCACTGTCATTATTACTACCGGAACACAGCCCGTCTAAAAAGCGATGTACCGAGGCGAGCTCTTGCATCGTCGGAGCATGAGTCAGCGAGGCCGGGAAGGTCGTGGCATCCACATGCTGTCGGATGAGATGCACGACGGTCTGTTCCAGCATCGGGGCGGGCAGTCGCCAGCCGGAGAGGTCCTTTTGGCCACTGTGCTGGATGAGGCGCCGGGAGACGTAGTAGCGGAGCCGTTGCCCGTTTTTCTTTTTGGTGTGGCTCGGCGTCAGCCGGTCCCCGGTCTCGTCGAAGAGCTTGCCTGCCAGTGGGGAACGGGCTGCACGGCCCTTCGTCGTGCGTCTCCTTGGTTTGGCAGCCCCTGCCTGCAGCTGCGCCTGGACCGCGTCCCAGAGCTCGGGAGCAATGATCGATGGATGCTGGCCCTCGTAGACACGCCTCTGGTGCCGGATGCGGCCGGCGTAGAGAGGATTGGTCAGCAGGCAGTGGAGGTGTCCGCGACGGAACGGCAGCCCGCCTGTCCGGGTTCCATCCGCGGCGAAGCGTTGCTTGGTGCGCAGTCTCAGACGGTCCGCCTCGGCCTTCACCTGCCGGAGCGTTCCGTGCTTCCGGTACAGCGCATAGAGCGTCCAGACCGTTTTGGCCTCAGCCTCGTTGATGCACAGCGTGCGCTCGTCCTTCTCATAGCCGAGCGGCACGCGGCCGCCCATCCATAGTCCCTTGCGCTTGGAGGCAGCGATCTTATCGCGGATCCGCTCGGCCGTGACCTCGCGTTCGAATTGTGCGAAGGACAGCAGCATATGCAGCGTCAGTCGTCCCATGCTGGTCGCGGTGTTGAAGGACTGAGTCACCGAGACGAAAACCGCGCCGGCCGCCTCGAGCCGCTCGACGAGCTTCGCAAAGTCGGAGAGGGAACGGGTCAGCCGGTCGACCTTGTAGACCACGATCTGCTCGACGAGACCGGCATCGATGTCGGCGAGCAAGCGCTGCAGGCCCGGGCGCTCTAGGGTTCCTCCCGAGAGCCCCGCGTCTTCGTAGACGGTTGGCAGCAGCACCCAGGCCTCCGCTTTCTGGCTCGCGACATACGCGGCGCAGGCTTCTCGCTGCGCATCGAGGGAGTTGAAATCCTGCTCGAGACCTTCTTCCGCGCTCTTTCGCGTATAGATGGCACAGCGGATTTTCTTCATGTTAGGCCTTGCGCTTGGGCGTCAGACCGAAAAAGCGTGGTCCAGACCAGTGGGTGCCGGTGATTCGCTTTGTGATGGCCGTGAGGGACGGATAGGTTTTGCCATCGAACCGATAGCCGTTGTCGATTACCTCGACCTGGTAGGTCCGGCCATTCCACTCGCGGACGAGATGGGTGCCGGCAGAAACGGACCCTGCGGGAGCGCCGGGGCTTGGTGTCTCGTTCGCCATGGCAGCCAGAGCGCGCCGGGTTGCGGCCGAAAGCCCGTCATGGGTCCGGCACTGGCGTTCGTGCAAGAGAACACGGCGCAGGAAAACGCGCGAGAGCGAGCTTGGAGGAGTAGCCCCAAAGGTCTGCTCCCAGACCCGCCGTAAGCTGGCGAAGTCCAAACCGTCCAAACCGACGTTCCGGCCAACCCCTGTATCCTGCGGCATCACCGAACGTTCGCTCTTGTGCTCGATAAAGTCCAGTCTAATGAGGGACTTCCGGGTTCGAAATTCACTGCCCGTAGCTCGCCCCGCAGCCGATTTGAGCCAGCCGTGCGCACGCCCGGTGGGCCTGTCGCTCGCCACCCGCAGCCCAGGGGTCAGAAGCCAGCCCTGCGGCGCGAAATACCCTCGATTCTGCGCGGATTCCAAGGGCGTCTAAGTTGCTGATTTGTGGTCTATTTCAAAAGGGCCGAGTTTTGGCACAGGACGACGTTGAAGAAATCCGCAGCGACGACCGCTTTTGCGTGATTCCGCACGAATGTCGCCCAGCGATGCGACGCATTGCGCCGGTCCGAGCTACCGCGTCGTGTCCAAAAACACAAACGAACTCAAGACACGCGCGCCGGGACGTTTCGAATTAGATGTGTCTACGCTTGGTTCGCCAATGGAAGCTAGAATCCTCCCGTCCGACATGCAACGGCCGCTCATCGCGGGCTCGTTCACCTACGGCGTCAAAGAGTCCGTGAGTGTGGCCCCATACTTGCCGAGTTGGGCCCACAGCACAGCCAGGTCGATCCCAGACATGGTCGCCAGAAGGAGAGCGATTCCGACCACTGCCAGCACCACCAGTCCGCGCCACCTCAGCGCTGCGCCGAGTACAACACCTGCCGCCACTCCCGCTAGAAACATCGCCATGGGCTTGCCCACTTGAGCCGATCGCTGGCAGTCTAAACCCATGATCAGATCCACGCCAAGCTACCATGGCTACGGCTTGTCTTCCGCGTCGTGTCCTAAAAATTACCGCGCCGCACCTTCGGCCAAGCCTTCTAGAAACTTGCGAGCGTCGCGAAAACGCGCTTTCAGTCGCGGGATCGGCGTCGAACCATACCCCTCATCGAGCCGGCGCTCCGCGACATCGAGCGCCGCGAGAAGCTCCGCGGCCGACCGACGCGCCGCGGAGGGGTCGGTGCTTCCCCGCTCACCGATCCAGATCGGAGAGCTGTGGGCGAACGGGTAGCCGTTCATCCCCGGCCATTGCTCCGCGCCTCCATGAACACGGATCGCGATCCAGCCACCGGAAGGTATCGGCACGGTTCCAGAGTAGCGCTTTTCACTAGGTGTTTCGGGCCCGGCTTCGGCGTGAACCACCTTGCCGTTCACGATGAGTTCGACTTTCTCGACGGGCATGGGCGTCGAAAGTCGCAAGCTCCAGGCCCCCAAGCCGCCGTCACCGTCGATCACGTCGCCAGGCGCACTTTCGCCGACGCGAAAGTCCACGAGCGGACCGGTGCTGACGAAGCTTCGTCCCTGCTTGAGCGCGTGTAGGTAGCGCTCGAACGTCATCGGCTCATCGACCCGTACGTACACTCGCGTCGCGCCTACGGCCATGGTTCGGTAGTAGTCCGCCATGATGTCCGTGCCTGCGGAAGCAGCGACAGGAGCACCCACGTTGAGGAAGCGGTACCAGACGTCGTGGGTTCCCAGCTCGCTGATCCAGAGACATGCCAGCTCAAGGGTATCGAGATCGCCTAGAACCGCGTCCGGAATCAAGTTGATGGGAATCGCTCTCATCGCCTCCTCGTCATGGAACGGTTCGGAGCGCGAAACGGGATGCATGTAGCTGGTGACACCTCCCTGTTTTCGAGCGAAACGAAGCACGTCATGGTTGGGTCGATCGTCCTGTCCGTAGACCGGGTAGTCCGGGCCCCAGTACCAGGGCCAGTGGGGCTCTACGATGCCGATGAGCCCGAGATGTCCGAGCAGGTGAGAGCGCACTTCCTGCCCGAAAGTCAGGAAGGGGAGCACTTCGATTCGGCGATACTCGAAGTGTTCGAGATCATTAAAGCGGTGGTGGAGATTCGCCATGAGCGGCGTCCCGACGTCGACGTCCTCGGCTTGGAGAGGAAGCAGGAGGTCCTCGGGCGCCAAGCGGTATGGCCCCCCGTAGTTCATATGGTAGTGGTGGTCTGCGGAGTACCAGCCGTCCTGGCGCGGTTCCCACAGAAACTCGAACGGTAAATCCACCGGTGCCATCGAGCCCGGCTCGACCTGTACCGTCCGTGTGATGGTCTTTGCCGAAAAACCGTGGCTTGCCTCGATACGCACCTCGCCCGCCGGTACTTCGACGCTGACGACGCCGGGCGAGTAGAAGTAAACCTTGCCGTGTACACCATCGAAGTGAGGCATGCTCGAGCTGGCCGGAAGCGCGGGGTGACCGTTGGCGTCCGTGACATGAAGGCGCGCCGGCAACGGGGACGCGCTTTCCGCACGCGTCGTTCGGATGACGACGCGCCCAGTGGGCACGCCCCAGTCCCACGACCGAATCGGAACTCGCTTCGCCTTCCCCCCCGTGGCCGGAACGGCGAATAGCTCAAACTCGAGCTCATCGTTCGCTTCCACGAAGTACACCGTTTTACCGTCGTGGCTGAACGCCGGGGAGATCGGAAGACCCGAGCGCGCGTTGAGACGAATGGCGTCATCGTCGTTCCAGTCGACGAGGTAGAGGTCGTAGCCGTCAGGGCTCGGCCAGTTCACCGCAAGTGTCTTCCCGTCGGGGCTCAGGCCCGGGTGGGTCTGGGACATGATCGACTGTGTTCGGAGCGTGCGCTCCGAGCCTGTCTCTCGATTGGAGTAGACGAGCCGGTCCGGTCCCCCCCCGACCCTTAGAGAGGAACACCAGTGACTGCTCATCTAGCGGCAGCGGGCGAATCTCGATGCCGCGATCGGACGTCACCGGCATCCGCTCGGCGGTGGCGAGCTGAAACCGCCAAATATCGAGGGTCCCCGTCCTGTGCCAAAACTCGGCCCAGCCGGCATCGACGAAAGAACTGCGCCTCTCGAAATCAGGTTAAACTCTAGCACGCGAACAGGTTACGCGGCGACCGCCAACACTTGACTGCGGAAGCACCTAACCGATCCGTCTTATGTAGGTTATAACCTATTTTTTTCCGCTATTTATTCGGAGCACCCTACGATGAAGGGAGAAGTGTCCCATTCGCTTTTTCGGACACGACGCGTGCGCGGCTGTGCTCCGCAAGAAGTCGATCCAGCGTCGATTGCGCGGTTTAGAACTGCCATGAGAGGGGAATACGGTGGCGGAGACTGGACACATGTCGGCGCGGGGCCGAGCTGGAGCGGGACAACCGGAGGATCGATGTCAACTTCGCGATTAGCTATGCGCTCGACAAGCGGCTGGGGGGTGTGGGTCCCCGTCGAGATGAGAGAGGCCTAAGCGACCGGCGACAACCGCTTGATGGCCACGGCCATGTATCACAACTACCGGCGTTTCGGCGTCGACGCCCGCGTGTGCTGACGCCCTGCGACTAGCTATCCCACCTCCACTGGGGTCGCGCGGCGTCAGGATTCAGCGAAGCTGACGACCGTGTTCCCCCGCCCACGGTTGTTTTCGAACAGCTCGAACGCCTCGAGAAAACTCTCGAGCGGAAACACCTGGTCGACACGCGGCTGGACCCGGCCGGTCGCCAGAAAGTCGATGATCTCCGCCACGTTCTGTTGATGCTCGCGCAGATGGCGACCAGCCCATCCACTCCAGAGACTCCCGATGACAGCCGCTTCCTTGATGAGTAACAACCCAGGGCGGATCGGCTTCTGTCCCGCAGTGAAGCCGACGAGACAGATCCGTCCGAGCGGTCGGATCACCGACATGAGCGCCGCCTCGAAGAGCTCTCCCTGCACCATGTCGATCACGACGTCGACGCCCTCCGAGTGGCCGAGCTCGGTGGCCGCTTGCTTCACCTCCGTCTTGAACGTGCGGTAACTGTCGCCCGTCTCGACCGTAGCAGAGCACTCGGTCGGCGCCAGCGGCGGTCGCAAACTCCTTCTTGTCCGGGACGCTGACGCCAGCGATCACTGATGCACCCATCGCCTTCGCCAGCTCCACCGCCGCCATCCCCACCCCCCCGGACGCTCCATCGACCAACACCAGATCTCCTGCCGTGACCTCACCGAGAATCTTCAAGGAGTAGTAGGCTGGAAAGAAGTTTCGCCCCAGATTCGCACACGCAGACAGGGGGACCCCGGTCGGCGCCGGCCAGACCGACGACGCCGGCGCAGCGGCGACCTCGGCCAAACCGCCCACGCTCATTTGCGCGAAGACCTCGTCGCCCACCGCCAACCCGTCGACACCATCGCCTAGCTCCAGGACCATGCCCGACACGTCCATCCCTGGCACATACGGAAGCCGTGGCCGCTGCTGGTAAAGGCCCTGCGCCTGCAGGGCATCCGGATACTGCACACCGGCATACCGAGTTTGAACCAACACTTGCCCCGGTTCGCAGGCCGGTGGCGGAATCTCGTCCAACGAGAGGGCCTCTCGGAGCGAAGCCGGAGTCGCCAGGGGTCGCCCCTGGTCGTCGAGACCGACGTAGCGGTGACAGCGGACGGCTTTCATCAAGCTACTCATGGCGGTGTGCGAACCAGCTCGCCGGGTCTAGAAGTTTCCCGAGGAGACTTCACGTGGTACGTCATCATGGATCTGAAGATAACACCCTCGGGCCAGACGATTGTAAAGCCTACGGCCCTTGGCCCGGTCGCAAACACAGACACTAAGCTGCTGATCTATGGTCTATTTCAAAAGGGCCGAGTTTTGGCACAGGACGGGCTTGGCGGGCTGCTACGTTTCTACCATCGGGAAGCCACATGAGTATTTTGGCCTCACGCGATCGCGGGGCATCGGAGGGCGGAGAAAAGACCTGCCCCTACTCCAGGAGCATCAATCCAGCTTCTGATAGACTTCGATGATGGGGTCGAGCTTGTCCAAGTTGGCCAGGACTCCTTCGAAATGGAGCAGGACTCCGCGCGGCCGCGATTGATGACGCAACGCGAGCCCGTAGCCCGTCTTGCCAGCACGCAGGCGGGAAAACAGCTCGCCCTCGCGGGATCCTGGCGCGAAGCGCTCGCTATAGGCTCGGTTGACAATTAGAAACGCCGGCGACTCCCGCTCGAGCACGGATTCGGTCGGCCGCAAGCGCTTCGCCTCGAAAGCGTCCAATCTCGGAAGGTAGTACTCAGGTCCGACATAGCCCACCACGGCGTCCTCGGGCACGTTTTGCGCTAGCCACCGTTCGACGCCGTAGCGCGAGTCGCCGAGTAGCAGCAGGTCGACGGAGGCCGCATACCAGAGCGAGTAGAAAAGCATGACACCGGCAACTACCTTTCCGAGAACCCCACCCCGAACCAGCTCCGCCAGAGCGTGACCCGTGAAAGGAGCGAGAAGTATTGCGAGCGGTAGCGCGTAGCGCAGCCAGCTACTGAGGACTGGAGCGACGAAGAAGAGGTAATAGGAGCTCGCGAAAGCCAGAATCCAAAGTGGTCGTGAGTTCGTCCTCCAGGCTTTCAGCGAAAGGACGACCCCGAGTCCACAGGTGACAGCGAGCGGCCATCCCAGGGAGAACTTCAAGTGAAGCAGCGTCTGGCCGAGGAGGGCCACTTGCTGCGATGGCGTATGCTCGAAAGTGCTGTAGTGGCCGCGCGCCCACAAGATCTCCTCGAAGTGGTTGACGAAGCCTTGGAAATTGAAGACGACGTTGTGCAGGGTCAGGAAGGTCGCAGTTCCGACTGCCAGTGACATGATGACGCGACGGTCGAGGAACGTCGCACGAAACGAGCGCGTAAGGCGCAATCGGCACAGTGCGTAGAAACCGAGTGGCAAAACGTAAAAGGCGAAGGCCTGATCCTTCGTCAGCATCGCAACTACCACCGCGAGCGTGAAGAGCAAATGAGCCCGTAGACTCTCCGCTTCGAGCAGACGAAGGAAGAAGTAGAGAGACAGGACCACCCAGAAAGAGAGGGGCACATCGAGGTTGGCGGTCTTCGAGTAATAGATAAACGGTGCCGTGAGTGCGACACCGAGAGCGGAGAACAGTCCCGTCTTCTCGTCGAAAACGACCCGCCCGATTCGATGGACGAGAACGAGAATACCAACACCCATCGCCAGGGAGATGGTGCGTCCGAGATAGAAGAGCATCGTGTGACCGGAGATGGATTGAGGCTCGACGAGGTCGAGAGCGAGCACTGGAAGGTAGGAAAGGGCGAGGAGGTAATAGTGGAACGGCGGGTACGCCGGTTGGTGCCAGTCGCCGGAGAACCGTACGTCGATCCCCTCAAGGACGACGGAGGGGTGCAGCTCGTCGGGAGCCCAGCCGTAGCGGGACGGCAAACCCCACCAGACCGCCGTCAGATTGAGCGCCAGACTCAAGGCGATCACACCAAACAACGGCCCGAGTCTCTTCGTCGACGACATTGGATGTGTCCCGAGGTCCGTGGAAAAAGAGCGGCGCCCTCCACTCCGTCATCAGAGTATCATATCAGGCGGCAACCTTCGCGTGTTCGAGAACCTCGCTCAGACGTTGGTAGCCGTCGATGCGTCGTAGTTGAATCTGGCCAGAGGCGATAAGCCCAAACAGCAAAGCGACCGCGGACTCCTCGCTGGAGAACGACGCTTGGGTTTTCGTCCGGCGTCGAAACTCGCGGTTGAGATTCTCCAGAGCATGGGTCGTTCGAATCGATTTCCACATGGCACGAGGGAATTCGTAGAAGGTCAGCAGCTGATTACCGGCCTCCTCTAGGCTTCGGACGACGGCCGGCGCGAGAGGCGTCCACTTGGCGACGAGCTCGTCATAGGCTTTGCGAGCATCGATCCCGTTCTTGGCGCAGACGATCCGGTTGTAGTCACGCCGGAGCTCACGGCGTGCGTGCGCCGGGCAATGTTCGAGCAAGTCGGCGCGCTTGTGCTCGGTACATCGCTGCAACCGGCACCCCGGCCACTTCTCCAGCACTTTCGTCAGCCCCTTGTGGCCGTCGCTGATCACTAGCTTGGGAGCCCGGAGTCCTCGAGCCTGGAGTCCCTCCAGCACGGAGCCCCAACGCGTCGAGGCTTCGCTCACCGCCAGACGCAATGACAACAGACGTTTGTGCCCGTCTGGCGCGACCCCGAGCGCGACCAGTACGGGTACGCTGATCACACGTTTCGCCATCCGCACTTTCAGGTGGAAGCCGTCCAGGTAAACGATCGCGTAGACCTCCTCGCTGAGAGCACGGTTCTGCCATTCCTCGAAGCGCTCCTTCAGCCAGCTAACCACGCGAGACACCGCGCTCGAGTCAAGCCCATTCTTAGTTGAAACTCTCCACGGCTCACGTTTAAGCGACCTTCTTCTTCGATACGGTTGATGTCTTCGCCTCGATCTTCAGTTCCCGCTTGAGAGCTTCGCGAAGCTTGGGAAGATGGCGGTAGCCCACCACCTTCCTCAAGCGCGGTTCGATGTCTACGAGCGCCGTTGCCAACCAGCGCTGGCGTTGGCTCGAGTTCTTCCAGTGGTCGACCTTCGCGCAGCGTTCCTCGACGAGAGCATTGACGGACTCAAGGCAGTTCGTCGTCTTGAACGAACGGCCCAGCACCGCGTGCACGCCGAGTCGATGCAACGTCAGCGTCTCCTCGAGGCCTTCCTCCAGGCTGCCAGCTGCGGATTGGTTCCGCTCTTCTAACTCACCGTGGAGTTGCTCGAGCGCAGTGAGGGCCTCTTCGTACTCCGGCCTGTTGTAGGCCCACTGGAGCCGCTTGCGCCATGACGCCTGCTCGCCCTTGGACAGGTAGCTCACTACGTTTTCACGTTTGTGCCACTGGCAGCGTTGTATCAGGGCCCGTTACGGAATGCCTTCTTGACTGCCGCCTGGAGACCCTTGCCGCCGTCGATGATCACCAGCAGACCCTGGGAGATATCGAGTCCCCGCTCGAGCAGTGAACGCAGGAACGGCGTCAACACCTGCGCGTTCTCCGTGTCCGTCTCCACGAAGCCCAAGAAGCGTTTTTCCCCGCAAAGCGTGATGCCCAGAGCCACGACCATCGTTGCCTCGGCGAATGTCTTCCCATCCAGAAACAGCGCCACCACATCCTCGCCGGTCAGATCCCGTTCCTGCATCTCCCGCAGCTTCGCAGCGCTCGCTTGCACGAACCCTCGGGACACCGTTGAGCTCGACAGCCCGATGGCGCCCGGAATCGCTTCCGCTGCCGCCTCGTAGTTGCAACAAGAGATTCCGTACAGAACTCGTTTCAGCAGAAGATCATTCACCTCACCGCCGTGGCTCAACGCCTCGTAGCAGCGAAGCGGAATCTCTCCTCCCTCGATGCTCCGAACCCGTGGCACACGGATCGGTACCCGCTGGCCGCCAAGCCCTACCGTGCCCGGGTTGCTTCCGGGACGGCGACCGCGCTCCAGCTCGTCCTTGCGAGAGGATCGCTCTCCCGCCAACGCCTTCACTTCGTCGTCGAGCAACTCGTGAACGTGCATTAGACCAAGGGGGACCAACGAACGGATCATCTCTACCTTGGCGTCCAGCGCGAGTGCCCCGTAATCCTCGTGCCTGTGCCTTCTATTTATTCATCCGCCAGCTCATGGGTGTCGGAAGTCAGCCCTGCGGCGCGAAATACCCTGGATTTTGCCCGGATTCCAAGGGCGTCTAAGCTGCTGATTTGTGGGCTATTTCAAAAGGGCCGAGTTTTGGCACAGGACGGGCGCGTCGTTCTTTTTCCACGAACCTCGGGACACATCCCTCCCAGTAAGTCCAGATTCTGCGCAACAGCACCCAAAACCCGCGGTCGACATTCGAGAGCCGCGTCCGTTTCACCGAACGACGGAGGACGGCGAGCTGCTGCCGAAAAGCGACATTCTCAAGAGCTAGCTCGCGACGAACCTTGAAGGCAGAGATGAGAGCGCGAACGAACGACGAAACCATGCAGGCATGGTGCCGACAGACCGGAGATCAATCAAGTTCTGGGCGCGCGGATGAATAAATAGAAGGCACAGGAGGCTCTCGCCGGTCTTACTTGCTCAAGGCCGGCACCCCGAGCCTCTTCAATCGCGCCGCGACATCCGCTCCCGCGCTGTGCGTGTTGACGCTTCTGTCGATGTAGAGGATCTTGCCTTCGGCGTCGACATAGTAAGTCCAGCGGTGCGGCAATTCACGCTTCGCCGTTACGACCCCATAGGACTTCGCGACGCCTTTGTCGGGATCGCTCAGGATCGGATAGTCGAGAGAGAGAGATTCGGCGAATTCCTTGTTAGTCTTGACCGTGTCACAGCTCGCGGCGAAGTAGTTGACCGCAAAAGCACGGATTTCGTCGCCGCTCTCACGGAGCGACTTGCATTCGGCCGTTCAACCACCGGTAAACGCTTTCGGAAACCACGCAAGGACCACAGCCTTGCCCCTTAGCTCGGAGAGCCGGTAGGACTTTCCGTCGGTGCCTTGGAGCTCGAAGTCGGGTGCCTCGTCGCCAACCTGTAGTTCGGCAGCACCCAGGGAGCCTCCGATAAACATCACACCAAGAGCCCAGCCAGCGATTCGCTTCATTGACAACACTCCCACTCCAATATAAGCACCTATAACTCGTAGCACCAATTGGAACTTAGCAATTCGCTTCAATGACAACACTCCCATTCCAATCGTCACGACCCAAAGCGGAAGTCTAGACCCAGCCAGCGGGCATGGCAACCGACGGCGGAGTTCTTGTTGGTTCAGCAGCTCAGGCATTTGTCAGCAGACCGGAGACTAATCAAGTTCCGCGCGCCCCGTAATGGAACCAATCGGAAGCATCCCCCCCGGTCGAGTACGAGATGAACTACTATTGGTTCCAGATAAAGCTCGTTCGAGATGGCGGGAACCAACTAAGACAGTCTCCGGAAAACCCGGGCGCGGTTCAAGGTGGTCAACGAAGCTCCTGCCTCTCGCTGCGGTGGCGTCAGAGCGGTCAATGTCGAAAGAGGACTCTTCACGCTTGTGGACTCAATAGGACAAAGGGCAAGGCCGCGCGGTCTCCGCTAAAGCTGAAGGATGGAACCGGTGGCAAATGAGCATCCGCATCCCGTGAGAAACGGAATTATCGTAACGGTAGTGGGAGGACTAATCCTATCTGCTATCCTGCTGTCCCGCGGTTTCTTGGTAAAAACAATGTCTTGGGTTTGGGCGGGTATCTCTTGGATATGGGCAGCACTGATCTCCCACTATCCGATACCTGGTTGGGTATTTCTTAATTATCGGATTGTTTGCGCTTGTTGGTCTTGTGAGACTCTTTGTGGGTCTTTGAACCGCCCCGGGTTTTCCGGAGACTGTTTTAGTTGAGTCTCGCCATCTCTAGCGAGCCTTCCTGCGACCGATAGTAGTTCATCTCGTACTCGACGGGGGAGACATTTCCGATCGGCCCCAAGAGTCGTTGCGTGTTGTACCAATGGACCCACTCGAGGGTGGCGAACTCGACGTCCTCAGGACCACGCCAGGGCCCACGTCGACGGATCACCTCGGTCTTGTAGAGGCCGATGATGGATTCAGCCAAAGCGTTATCGTAAGAGTCGCCTCGGCTGCCGACGGACGGCTCAATACCCGCCTCGGCGAGCCGCTCGGTGTAACGGATCGAGACGTACTGCACGCCGCGGTCGCTGTGATGCACCAATGTATCTTCTGGGTTTAGTCGGCGCTCGTGCAGCGCCTGCTCCAACGCATCGAGAGCGATGCCGGCAGTCAACGATGTCGTCGCTCGCCAACCGACGATGAGTCGAGCGAAGACGTCGATGACGAAGGCGACGTACACGAAGCCGCGCCACGTGGCAACGTAGGTCAGGTCCGAGACCCAGAGCTCGTTCGGGCGTGTGGCGTTGAAGTCGCGCTCCACGAGGTCCATCGGGCGAGCGCCGCTCGAATCCGGCTTCGTCGTCTTGAATCGACGTCCACGGACCGCCCCCTGGAGGCCCATTTCACGCATCAGACGGGCCACCGTGCATCGAGCCACGTCGCGGCCCTCACGGCACAGCTGACGCCAGACCTTGCGCACGCCATACACATCAAAGTTCTCTTGCCGTACACGACGAATCTCGCCGCGGAGTTGGACGTCGCGCTTCGCTCTCGCTGGCAGGCGGCTTGGGTCCTTCTCTCGCGCTTTCTGCTCGTAATAGGTCGACGGGGCGATCGGAAGCATCCGGCAGATCGGCTCGACCCCGTAACTCTCACGGTTCGCGTCCACGAACAACACATTCACCTCGGTCGGCGGTCGAGCTCCGCCTGGGCGAAAAACGCCGACGCCTTGCGAAGGATCTCGTTCGCCCGCTTGAGCTCACGGTTCTCTCGCTCAAGCTCCTTCAGCCGCTGACGCTCGTCCGTCGTCAGTCCCGCTCGTTTCCCAGCATCACGCTCTGCTCGACGCACCCACGTGCGTAGCGTTTCCCGCGTACAGTCAATCTTCGACGCAATCGATGAGATCGCTGACCACTGAGATTCGTGCTGAGCCTGCTGGTCGAAAACCATCCGCACTGCGCGCTCTTTTACCTCCGGTGAATACCTGCTTCGTCTTGTCATGACTCCATCCTCTCAAGAGTTGGAGTCTCCGGGAAACCCGGGGCGGTTCACTTTGGCCACGGAATGAACCAACATATGGAAGCTATACCGAAGATATGCTGTACGGAGCAAAATGGCGTTGGTCATGGATTGGTCGCGAGATCTCCAGTCTTTGGTGTTACTGCCCACGCTGTGATGCGGAACTGGTTTACAGTGAAGATTATCTTCGTGCAATAACGGATTTCATATGCGAACGGTGTCCTCCTGACCGATCACGTGGCCGAGTTGTCGCAACAGTGGAAGGTGGCGATAAAGACTACGCGGTGAATGCAACGAAGAGGGAGATCCGACGAAAAATCAGAACTGGTGAGAATTTTGCCTCCAATG
The DNA here is from genome assembly GCA_965222425.1 of Candidatus Marinacidobacterales bacterium. Lineage (GTDB taxonomy): Bacteria > Acidobacteriota > Vicinamibacteria > Marinacidobacterales > DATDRI01 > CBDCNP01. The sequence goes on along the minus strand of CBDCTW010000008.1, from coordinate 230,359 downwards.
TCTAAGAGCGATGTATTGCACCGCGCCCGTGGGTTCCCGGTTGACGGTCGTGCTCGTGCGACTCCTCGGGCGGGCGGCCTCCTTCCGCTGCGGCGCACTCGTCGTGTCCGAAAATGCGAACAGAGCCGAAATCTCGAATCCTAGAGGCGTTGTCGAAATTCGCGGAGACCAGCCGACGCGGCACTGGCTCTGCGATAGGCGACCCCGTCCTGTGCCAAAACTCGGCCCTTTTGAAATAGGCCATAAATCAGCAACTTAGTGTCTGTGTTTGCGACCGGGCCAAGGGCCGTGGGCTTTACAATCGTCTTGGGCGGGCGGGTCGTCACCATGCAGATGACCACCTAGTCGAGAGCGAATATCGAAGCATGTTCCTGAAGCTGTTTCCACGCTACGCCGGTCGAGCCCGCCGAGGGGCTACCGTCGCCGGCGACCATCTACGCGGCACGGCAGTAGTAGTTGAGAATGCCCCCAAGTCGCTCTCGCGACACGATGGGGCCAGCGTCATTCGCGCTTGCCGGCAGAGGTGTGAGGAGCTCGTCGCCGAGACCTTGGTGATTCCGTTCTGTGTGATAGTGCACTACGTATTCGGTTACCGCTGTCCGCAGGTGTCGCTCATTGAGAGGTACGAAGCGGTCGAGACACTCTCGACGTATGGAGAGAACGAATCTTTCCGCGTATGCGTTCAGATTCGGACTATTAGCGGGAAGGCGGAGGGGCTTCACACCTGAATCTCTCAAGAGCCCATGTACCGCCTCGGTGAATAGCGGGTCCCGGTCGTGGATGAGGTACCGCTTGCCAAGGAGGAAACCATCCCACACGTCCGTGAGGTTTCTTGCCGCCTGCTTCATCCACTCCCCGTTTGGGTCCGAGGTCATCCCACCGATGCACACGCAGCGAGTGGCGATATCGATGACAAACAGGACATGGTAGCGGACGAGCCCGAACGGGTTCACAACCTCGACGGTGAACAGGTCTGTCGCAGCGATGGCGCCCCAATGAGCCTTGAGGAAAGTGCTCCACGACATGCTCTTGCCCCGCTCCGGAGCCGGCGCGATACCGTGCTCGGCGAGGAGCCTCTTGATGGTGTTGCGTCCGAGTTCATGTCCGAGGTTCTTGAGTGCGCCTCGCAGGCGCGTATATCCCCACGTCGGGTTCTCCCGCGCCACGCGCACAATGAGCTCACGGATGTCCTTCGCCGTCGGAGGTCGGCCTGGGCTCCGGTTCTTGCTGCCATCGTACTTGGCTGCGATGAGGTGGCGGTACCAGCGCACAAGCGTAGCGGGTGTGGCAACGGACGCAATCTGGGCCAGCGCCTCGCGGCCTAAAGCTTGGGCCTTGACCGCGAGCCTGCGCCGGTCGTCGTCAGAGAGCCTGAGACGCTTGCCCCGAAGCCCGGCTCGGAGCACACGGTTCTCCTCTTGCAGGTAGTCGATCACATCCTGCTGCTGGCGGTTGACCCAGCCAGCCAGAACGAGCAGTAGGAATTGCACATGGTACGTCATCATGGATTTGAAGATAACACCCTCGGGCCAGACGATTGTAAAGCCTACGGCCCTTGGCCCAGTCGCAAACACAGACACTAAGCTGCTGATTTATGGCCTATTTCAAAAGGGCCGAGTTTTGGCACAGGACTGGATCGATGCTCGCAAAGCCTATGACGAGCTCGTCGCCAAGTGGACGCCTCTCGCGCCGGCCGTCGTCCGAAGCCTAGAGGAGGCCGGTAATCAGCTGCTGACCTTCTATGAATTCCCTCGTGCCATGTGGAAATCGATTCGAACGACCAATGCTCTGGAGAATCTCAACCGCGAGTTTCGACGCCGGACGAAAACCCAAGCGTCGTTCTCCAGCGAGGAGTCCGCGGTCGCTTTGCTGTTTGGGCTTATCGCCTCTGGCCAGATTCAACTACGACGCATCGACGGCTACCAACGTCTGAGCGAGGTTCTCGAACACGCGGAGGTTGCCGCCTGATATGATACTCTGATGACGGAGTGGAGGGTGCCGTTCTTTTTCCACGAACCTCGGGACACATCCGGCCGGCGGCACCCATGAAGGGTCTGCGCCTGGCGGTCCGCGTGTTTATCGCCCTGGCGGGACTGCTGTCGGTCGCGATCCTGACGACTTCGGCTACCCTGCTTTACAATTCCGGGACGGCCTTGCGCGACGAAGCTGAAATCGCGGCCGTGCATCTGGCCGAGTTGATTTCGGGAACCTTTGCCGAAATGGGCGAAATCTCGCTGGCCAATGTCGCGCGGACATTGGATTCCACGCTCGACGAGCCGATGACGGCCCAGGCGCGCATTGTCGCTCACATGGTCGACGCCGCCGAAGCCGCCGGATACGACCCGCCCCGGATCATCGAGATCCTTGAAGCGATCGTCCGGGACACGGTGCTCGACGAGTTCTGGATCACCGACGATCAGGGTTTCTCCTATCTCACTAATGTCCGGGATGAAACCGGCGCGCTGGTGCCCTTCCAGTTCGATCCCGATCCCGCGGTGCAGCCGCAGGCATCCAAGTTCTACACTTTGCTGATGGCGCCCCTCGACGGCGATGACTTCATCACGCAGCCGGCGCAGGTGCGGGAGATCAACCAACAGGTTTTCAAGTACGTCGGCGTCGGCGGCGTCGACCAGCCGAGGATCGTGCAAGTCGGGGATGCTCTGGTGTTCGGCGATCAAGAGCTCCTGAGGAATGTCTATGCCTCGCAGCGACCTGACGTCTCGGCCGTGATCGAAGGTATCCTGGGCCAGCACATGACCGTGCAGACCACGATTCTGGATTACTTTATTTCCACCGTGGAGGCGGCCGAGTGGACGACCGAAGAGATCGACCTCCGGCTGCGGCGCATCGTCGACACCACCACCATCGGAGAGATTCGCATCGTCGACTCCAGGCGCGGCACAATCTATTCCAATTTCCCTCCCGGCGGGGCGGACCGGTCTCTGGCCGACACGCCGCATTTCGAGGACCTCGGCGCCCTGCTGGACGGGTTGGAGCCGGTGGCCGAGCACCCGACATCGCCGCGCGCCTCCGACGGCACCGTCTACAAGTACGTCACAAGGGCCAGCCGGGACTCGTCGCGCCTGATCCAGGTCGGCGTGCCCATCGAAAGCAGTGCGGGCAACCTGCTCTACTCGGTCTACCAGCAGCAGGCCGACATCCTGGTCCGTTCCCGAAACCTCCAGGCGCTCTGGATCGTCAATCTCGAGGGTGAGCTGGCCGCGGTTGCGCCGCGCGCCGAGATGCAAACCGGTGACGAGATCGTCGACACGGCGGGGATCTTCGAGCGCCGCGGCGAAGGGATCATGGAAAATGCGCTGGCCCAGGAAAGCGTGGTCAGCAGGGCGAGTCTGAGTCTGTTCTCACCCGATGACCGCGGCATCGTGGTCGCATCCCCGATCGTCAACACCGGTGGGATCCTGATCGGCGGCCTGGCCATTGCCGTCAGTCTAGACGACATCGCGCTCGCGGTGCGCGGCGAAGCGCGAAACACAGCCCTGATCGCGTTCGCGCTGCTCGGTCTCACCGCCGTGGCTGCGCTCTTCGGCTCGCGATTGCTGACGCATCCGATCGAAATCATCGCCGACGCCGCTCGGCAGGTGGAAACCGGAGAACAACCCGATTCCGGCGTCATGGAACCGGTGATGCGCAGATCCGACGAGATCGGCAGCCTGGCGCGCGTCTTCAGCGACATGACGGTCCAGGTCTTCAACCGCGAGGAACAGCTCGAGACGCTGGTTTCGGAAAGGACCCGGGAGCTGCAACATAGCAACCATCAATTGCGCATGGCACATGAAGCCATGGAAGAGGATCTGGCGATGGCGAAGCTCGTGCAGCACGCTTTGGTGCGGGAAGGGGGCGTCGAGTTGGGCCCCTTCTCCGCCTACGCGCGGATGACTCCGGCGAAGCAAGTGGGTGGCGATTTCGTCGATGTCGTGGGGCCGTCGGACGGGATGCTGTTCTTCACCATCGGCGACGTATCGGGCAAGGGGGTGGCCGCGGCCCTGTTCATGGCGGCGTCCCAGTCGGCGGTCAAGTCCGCTTTCCTCGGGCGCGCCGATATCGCCACGATTGCCGCCGAGGTCGCCGCGATCGCCGAGGACACGAACCGCCGTCTGTGCAGCCAGAACCCGATGGGTATGTTCGTCACCTGCATGCTCGCCATGGTCAACCTCGAAAACGGCGCGGTCGACTACGTCTGCGCCGGGCACGAGCCCCCGTTTGTGATAGGCGCCGACGACTCCAGGCGGGCGCTCGCCCTGACCGGCGGACTCGCGATGGGTTTGTTGGAGGACTTTGACTACTCGAGCGGACATGAGGTCCTTCAGCCTGGAGAAACACTGTTCATGTATACCGACGGCCTCACCGACGCCACGAACGGCAACGGCGAGCTGTTCGGCAAGGAGCGGCTGGAGGGAACGCTGGACGGTTCTTCGCGGCAATCGCCGGAGCACATCGTGAACAATGTCTGGGACCGGATCGGAAACTTCTCGGCCGGCACCGCGGCCGACGACGACATGACCTGCCTCGTCCTGCGGCGCCGCTGAGCTTCACGGAATCGTGAAGGTCCGTTTCCCTGCGTGATCGCACGCGGAATGCTGTGGAGGTTAGAACGGGCTTAAATCGTCAACGAGCAACCAACACTATGTCTGATGAATTACGTGTCACACTACCCGTCCAGCTGTCCGACTTCCGCGATCTGGCGGCCATGGTTGAAGATTTCGGAGAGGCCAATAACGTGCCCGCACTGAAAGTTTTCGCCATCAACCTGGAACTGGACGAGTTAATCACGAACACCGTGACTCACGGCAGCTTCGAGGCCGGGGTCGATCCCAGGATCGATATCCACTTGAAGGTTAAGTGCGATATCCTGATTCTAACGATGGAGGACAATGGGAGTCCGTTCGACCCGACCCTCAACACAGACCCGGACACCGCGGCGCCGCTGGAAGCTCGTAACGTGGGCGGCTTGGGCCTCCATCTGGTCAAGAACTTCGTCAGCCGCATCTCCTACGAGTTCGTGGGGGGCAAGAACCGTTTGACCTTGGAGCACGATCTCAAGCCCGCATAGCAATAACACCGTCGGGAATCGCTCCCGACCCGAGGAAGAGGCGTATCGATGAACATTGAAGTTGTTGAAGAACGAAACAACGACGTCTTGGTGCTGTTGCCGGTCGACCGGCTCGATAGCACGAACGCACGCGCATTCGAATCCATCGTCATGGATCACATCAGCAAAGGCGAACAGCGCTTGATCGTCGATTTCAGCCGTCTGAACTTCATCAGTAGTTCCGGCCTGAGGGTGCTTCTCATCGCGGCCAAGAAGCTCAGCGCAACCCAGGGGAAGCTCGTCCTGTGCGACATGCATGAGCACATCCATGAAGTTTTCATGATCAGCGGCTTCGATCAGCTCATCCCGATCCAGAACTCCCGTAAGGCTTCCATGAATTTGTTCTGACCGCACCCCGATCCTTGCACAGTGCGGCGGCTTATCGGAGGAAGGCGGAGACACAGTCATACGGTGTGAACGAAACCGGATCGATGAATTTTCCAAGCACTGCCTGCAGCTGGATTCGTTGCGGGTTCACCCCGGCGCCATAGCGTCGATTATCAGGCTCGGACAATGACGGATGTGAAGAAGGCACACCCCATGACCGTGCACTCCCATCTACCGGGCCTGCTGCGATGCGTCCTGGGTACGTTCCTGGTTCTGGCGTCCGCCTCGGCGGCAGCCGCACAGGCCGAATTCCACTATCAGTATGGCAAGCTCACGAACCCGTTCTCGGGCGCACGGGAATACACCTCCATACTCACCGTCCAGCATGCGACGAGTTGGCGGTTGGGAGACAGCTACTTTTTTGTCGACATCCTCGACGATGGCGGTCATGACGGTTTCAACGACAAGGACCTCTATGGCGAGTGGTATCCAACCCTGAGCTTCAGCAAGCTGTCAGGCACGGAGTTTCAGCTGGGGCCGATCCGCGACATCGCGCTCATCGGCGGCATCAACTTCGGCGCGGACGCCGACGTCTTCAAGTACCTGCCCGGCGTGCGAGCGTCCTGGCAGGTGCCGGGCTTCGCGTTCCTTAACACCGACTTGACGGCCTTCATCGACGCCAACAGCGGCGTCAAGGGAGGTGGCGCTCCCCGAACCAGCAGCAGCTTCATGTTCGATGTCAGTTGGGCGCTCCCCTTTCAGCTCGGCAGCCAATCATTCTTGTTTGGCGGTCATGCCGAGTACATCGGCGGGACGAGGGACGAGTTCGGCAATCGAGGTAGGGGCTGGATTCTCGCGCAGCCCCAACTCACCTGGGATTTGGGAGCGTTGTTTGGAGCGGCGAATCAATTGCTGGTGGGAATAGAGTACCAGTACTGGCGGAACAAGCTGGGCGCAGACGAAGATGACAACGTGCCGCAACTGCTGGTGATCTGGCGGTTCTGACGGACTCGCTTCAATGAGGCTCCGCGCCGACAGGCGTGGAATGCGGTGGAATCCACACCGCACGCCGGCTGGTGTCACCGATGGATATCGAAGTTGCGGAAGAACGGCATCACGATGTGCTCGTGCTGTTCCCCATTGGACGCCTGGACAGCGGGAACGCCAGCGCGTTCGAATCGATCGTCATGGATCACATTAACAGCGGTGAGCGGCATCTGATCGTCGATTTCAGCCGTCTCGACTTCATCAACAGCGTCGGTCTGCGGGTCGCTCTGCTCGCCACACGGGCGCTGCAGGCGAGCCAGGGGCGGATCGTTCTCTGCGCCATGAGGAAACACATCGAGGAGGTCTTCCGAATCAGCGGTTTCGACCGGATCATCGTAATCAAGGAGTCGTGCCAAGCGGCTCTGGACGTTTTCGCCTAAGCTGCGACACGCCCCGGCGTTACGATACCGGCGCCCCGCTCCATCAGGTGTCCCTTCCATAAACTTGAGCTGTATGAGATTGGCGAACTTCCTGCAACCAGGATGCTTTGGTCGTCTTCATGTAGGACGTTTTAAGAGCCGGCGTCGGCTCTACTCAGGGGTAGAGGTGTAAGCTGGTGCGAAGTCCGGCAGCCGTTCCGAGCGGATCGGACTCAAGCAGCGCGTCGAGTGTAACAATGATGGAGACCACCGACCTTTGGAATGGCACTGACTTTGCCCATCGCCGGTGACTCTACTCGGCGAGGCTCGGGCGCGTCCTTCTCAAGCGACAAATGAGTCCGGCACGAATGATAGTAGTCGACGTATTTGCGTAGGATTCGCCTCAGGTGCCGCTCGTCGAGGACAATCACATGGTCGAGACACTCACGTCGAATGGAGCCGATTATCCTTTCGACAAATGGATTCTGCCACGGGGAGCGCGGTGCGGTAAGGACCTGCTCTATCCCGAGACCGTCGACGCGAGTATCGAAGTACGCTCCGTAGGTCTGGTCTCGATCCCGTACCAGGTACCGAGGCGCCGTGTCCCATGGAAAAGCATCGACCATTTGCTGCGCCGTCCACTCGGCAGAAGGATGTTCGGTGACATTGAAATGAACGATACGGCGACGGTCGTGGCGAAGGACGATGAAGATGAACAGAACTCTGAAGGTTGCGGTCGGCAAAGTGAAAAAGTCGAGCGACACCAAGTCCTTTACATGATTATCGAGAAAGCTCCGCCAAGTATGGGACGGTGGCATGCGATGGCGAACCCTATACTTGGAGACGGCTGCCTGGGAAATGGAGATGCCTAGCTTCGCCAGCTCGCCATGCACGCGGGGAGCTCCCCAGAGAGGGTTGGCCCTGCTCATGTTCCGTATCAGCTCACGTATTTCGGGAGCGACGCCTGGTCGTCCGGGCCTACGCCGTCGGCTCTTCCAAGTCCAATATCGTCTGAACCCACAACGGTGCCAGCGGATGACCGTCTCAGGTTTCACGATGACGAGGACGCTCTCCCAGTCAGTCCAGATTCTGCGCAACAGCACCCAAAACCCGCGGTCGGCATTCGAGAGCCGCGGCCGTTTCACGGAACGGCGGAGGACGGCGAGCTGCTGCCGAAGAGCGACATTCTCGAGAGCCAGCTCGCGACGAGCCTTGAAGGCAGAGATGAGAGCGCGAACAAACGACGAAATCATGCCGGCATGGTGCTGGCAGACCGGAGATTAATCAAGTTTGGTGCGTGCGGATGAATAAATAGAAGGCACAGGTGCGAGTAGCCCCGGAGAAAGCTGTCGTCGAACGCGGCAAGGTCGAGCGCTACTTGTTTCATGAAGACTCGGTCCGGGTTTGGTGTGGGTATCGAGATATGGACCCGGCGGGTCTTCAGCTGAATCGCGAACAAGACGTAGAACGTAACCAGAACCGCGGGAGTCCAGATTTCGGTGGTGAAGAAATCGGCAGCGGCAAGGGTGTCCCAGTGACTCCGAAGAAACTGCGCCCATGTCGTGGTCTCATGACTTGTGGTGGATACTCTTCAAGGGCTTGCTTTTACGCTTGTCCGGAGCCCGTGCTGCTTCGGCTTGGGGGAGGCCGCGGGTCAGCGCCTTGAAGAGGAGCGTCAGCGCCAAATTCGAGCGCACCAGGGTGCTGGTGACTACGGTGACCGCACGCACGCTGCGGCGCGAGATCTTGACCTCCCGCTCGTTCCGGAACGTTGGCGTCGCGTGAATGCGGCGCAGGGTCAGCACGGCCATCCCCAAGGCCCACAGGCAGTGTCGGCGAATGGCGGTTTCATGGGCCGGAATGAGCTGGATGAACCGCAACGCGTCCGCCAGATGCTGGCGGGCGATCCCCACCAGCGTGAACAGCCCGTCGGTGAAGCGGGGGTCATTTTGCCCCGCGGACAGGGAGCGCAGCTCGAACCCGGCTTCAAGGAAGATGTCCCGCGGCAGCCAGCACGCCCCGCGCTGCCGGTCGTCCCATACATCCTTGAGGATGTTGGTCATCTGCAGCCCTTGGCCGAAGAAGACTGCCAGCGGGAGCAGTTCGTTGCGACGTTCGTTGATTTCGGCGGAGTAGTCGCAGAACAGCTCGGTGAGCATCTCGCCGACCACGCCGGCGACGTGGTAGCAATAGCGATCGAGGTGGGGCAGGTCGTTCAAGCCGGCGGCTGTCACGTGCTGCTGAAACTCCGCCATGCCGTGCGCCATGATCCGCACGCAGCGTTCGAGCGCGCCTCGTTGGGCAGCACGAAACCCGTTTGTGATGCGGATGACCCGGGCGGTGTTGGCGATCAGGTCATGCTCGCTGGCGGTCGACGACGACGACAGCCCCGCGCCGAGCTCGCGCGCGAACGGCTCCGCTGCTTCTCGACCGGCCACGACCTCGACGAAGCGTTCCGCAAACGCCTGCTTCTGCCCGGCGGACAGCGTGGGCTCGTCCTCAATGGTGTCTGTGATTCGGCACAGGAGATAGGCATTGCCCACCACGTCACGGAGAGCGCCTGGAAGCTGCGGAATCGTGAGCGCAAAGGTGCGGGACACGCCTTGCAGGATTGCAGCCTGGTAGGCGAGGTCGCCCTTCGTCGACACGTTCGAGGAGGACGCCGTCATCCTGACGCTTGTCCCATTTTCTCTTCGCCTAATGGAAGTTATATGGACTTCACCGTGGGGCTGTCAAGCGGAGCCGGGCGCTTCCGGCAAGGCCTTCGTCCGGGCCCTGGGTGGTTGACATCGGTCCGCTAGGCAGGCATTCCCTGCGATGAGGCTCGCGGTGTTGTACAGCTACGAAGCCAAAGAGGGAGCGGTCATTCAAAGTGAGAACGATGCAAGTCATTCTAGCGTAACCGCGCGGGTTTTGTGCCGGTGTCGAGCGCGCCATCGAGATCGTCGAAGCGGCGCTGCAACAGTACGGGCCCCCAATCTATGTGCGGCACGAAATCGTCCATAATCTTCGGGTCGTGGAAAACCTGAAGGCGAAAGGCGTACGCTTCGTCGAACAGATCGATCAGATTCCCAATGGGGCCATCACGGTGTTCAGCGCCCACGGCGTGTCGGAGAAGGTCGAGCAGGATGCGTCGGTGCGCGGCCTGCGTCCGCTGGATGCCACCTGCCCGCTGGTCTCCAAGGTGCACATAGAGGGCCGGCGCTACGCAGCCAACGGCTACGACATCATCCTGATCGGCCACGAGAACCACCCCGAGGTGGAAGGCACCGTCGGCCAGATTCCGGGGCCAGTTTTTCTGGTGGGCGATGTGGACGGGGTGGAAGCGCTACAGGTACGCGACCCCGACAAGGTCGCCTACATCACCCAGACGACCCTGTCGGTCGACGATACCCTGGACGTGATCTCGGCCCTGCGGCGGCGATTCCCGAAAATCGTCGGTCCGGACGTCAAGGACATCTGCTACGCGACCCAGAACCGTCAGGCTGCCGTGCGCACGCTGGCCTCCATCGTAGACCTGGTGCTGGTGGTCGGCGCCCAGAACAGCTCCAACTCCAACCGCTTGTGCGAAGTCAGCAACGACAGCGGCGTGCCGAGCTACCTGCTCGAGGACCCGTCGAAGCTCGATCCTGCATGGTTGCGGGGGAAGAAGAGCATCGGCATTACCGCCGGCGCCTCGACCCCCGAGGAACTGGTGCACGACCTGATCGAGAAGCTGCGCGAGTACACCGACCTGGAAATCTCCACGATGGACGGCATCGTCGAGAACGTCCGCTTCAGCCTGCCGCCTGCCCTGGACCGCGCCGCCGCGCCCCAATAACGGCACGGAGTCGCATCTCTCACCTGCCCGCCGGGCCGTCAGGCCCGCTACGATGGTCAGCGACGGCGCTCAAGAGGGGAGCATTCACTCACTCTTTCCGGTCGACGGCAATCAGCAGCGTCGGAAGGAGCAGGAAATCCGCGGCAAGCGCAAGGAGGATCGTCATCGTCACCAGGAGCCCGAGCGACCAGCTGACCTCGAATCCGGATGTGGCAAACGCCATGAAGCCTGCCGACAGGACCACGGTCGTCGTCGCAGTCGAAGTACCGGCAGATGTTTCCCTGGTCGATCAGAAGGGTGTTCTCATCCACCGCGAGCCTGATAGCGACGCCGTCTGCGTGCTGTGTGAGATCGAGCGGCCGACCCTCTTCAAGGGCTGAGCGAGCAGCTTGTAGCCAGGCCCCGAGCGCAGGCTGACATGCCCTGAGCCAGCGATGTGGCGTATCGAGCTGGCCAAGACACTCAAAGTTGGTTGGGAATCGGCAACACTTCAATCTGGATGGATTCATCCGCCGTATTGGCGAGCGGCTCGTCGACGAATTCAAGGACGCCAAAGCAGGTACAACTCCATCGACCGTGGGTGCTGCGGCAGAGCAGCCAGTGAGGGATCAACTGGAACAGGTCCTGCCCAGGGGAATAGTAGTGGGCGAAGGCTTCGTGATCGACAGCTACGGCGGGACGAGTCGACAGCAGGATGTAGTCTTGTACGATGCAGTAAAAAACTATTACTGTAAATAACTTACAAATTTAATATATATATTTTGCGCTGGGGGTGTTGTGGTTCGCTAGGTGATGTCTTAAGATTCCTGTCAAAGAAAAACGATGTATGGTTCCCCAAGCTCAAACCCGTCCCCGTCATGGGGACAGAAAAGGAGAACCATACATCATGGGAAAGGTACTACCGAGTCAGCGATTGCTCAAGCAGTTCGAGGAACAACTGGTATTTGGGGAGATGAATCTCTCGGAGATCGTCCGGTCGGGAGCTCAGATGATGCTTCAATATGCGTTGGAGCGCGAGGTGACGGAGGCGTTGGGTCGAAATTACTATGAGAACGCTCCGGCAACGACGAAGGAGAAGGGACGACGCAACGGGTATGAGTCGCATCGGGTCCTCACGGGCGAGGGAGCGGTAACGGTGCAAGTGCCGCAGGTACGAGAAACAGAGAAGGTGTTTCAGTCAAAGATTCTCGACGCCTACGTGAGCCGGACCGAGAAACTCGATGAACTGATCGCGCGGATGTACGTCCACGGGATGTCGACGCGTGACATTGAGGCGACGTTCGCGGACGTGCTGAGCGGCACGGGTGTCTCGAAGTCGGTGGTGAGCCGGGTCACACGGTGTCTGTCGGAGGATTTCGAGGCGTTTCGAAAACGGGATCTCTCGAACGAGAAGCTGTTGTATCTCGAGCTCGACGGCACGTACCTGCGCTACCACCAAGGAGCGGAGAGGAAAGAGCCCATCCTCGTTGCGACCGGCTATCGCGCTGATGGGACGCGAGTTCTTCTTCATATCGGTGTCGGCAACCGAGAATCCTACGAGAACTGGAAGGGGTTCTTGCAGGAGATGGTGGCCCGAGGAATGAGGGAGCCGTTACTCATCGTGACGGACGGGAATCCTGGAGTGCTCAAAGCGATCGCAGAGGTCTTCCCTCGAAGCCTCAAGCAACGTTGCCAGAAGCACCGCCTCGAGAACATCCTGGGCAAGGCTCCGAAGGAAGTGCGCGACGAACTCAAGGCGGCCATCCTTGAGTCGTTCCATGCGAACAGCTACGAGCAAGGGCTGAAGAAGGGTCGGGAGGTGATCACTCGGTACCGTCAACGATTCCCGAGCGCGATGAAGTGCATGGAAGAGACCCTCGAAGCGTGTCTTCAGGCGCTACGCCTTCCTGCGGCGCATCACAAAAGGCTTCGCACGTCGAATCTACTTGAGCGCACGTTCGGAGAGCACAAACGTCGCACAAAGGTCATTCCTCACTTCTTCACCGAGGAGGCCGCGACGAAACTCTCGTTCGCTGTGCTCTTGGCCGTCGCAAACAAATGGCGCGGCGTGAGGATGGATGTCTTCGCCGCTAGGAAAGTCGAGGAGCTTCGCAACGAGCTTCTCCCGCAAGGCACGTCGGAGAAATCAGCAGCTTAACCGAGCGCGGGGAACCGTACGGAGATTTGACAGGAAAATTAAGACTTGACCGTTCGCTACCCAGTCACCACTGTTGGACAACCTTGATGCAATACGGTGCGGTAGTACCCGATTCAAATTGATGTAACCATGTAAACGTTCTCCACGGCCGCGACTCGATGGCGACGTGTGAGCGGCACGTCATATTCGCAGCCCGAGCGACATGAGGAGGAGGTAGCAATGAGGATCGCTCTAAATGTAATCGTGACGTGCCTGCTGGTGGCGCCGTGCGCCGCTAGCGCGCAAGATGGCCGGATTGCGGGCACAGTCACCGACGAAACCGGCGGTGTGCTGCCTGGCGTGACCGTCGCAGCGGCGGGACCCGTGCTGGTTGGCGTCCCGCGCGTAGTTGTAACCGATGTGGACGGGAGTTACGCGTTCGAGGCGCTGCCGCCGGGCGCGTACACCATCACGTTCACACTGCCAGGCTTCGAGGAGCTGGCGCGTACCGTCGAGCTGGCCGCCGCGTCCGCGCCGACGGTGGACGTCAGCCTGCGGGTCGGCGGCCTGTTCGAGGAAGTGACCGTGACGGTGACAGGCACCGCCATCGACGCGCCCGCGATCAACATGCCCCACGCGGTCGTGGTGGTCAGCCGCGACACGATTGAGCAGCAAGGCTCCACGCAGCTCGTCGATCTCTTCAAGAACCTGAGCGTGAGCCACGGCGTGATCGGCGAGCGGAGCAGTTGGTACAACTCCAACCAGCCCTCGACACTCACCGAGAACGTGGCCAACGTCAACCTGCGCGGCCTCGGCGCCTCGCGGACGCTCGTGCTGTTCAACGGCCGCCGTCACGTGCCGGTCCCCGCGCGTCTCATCGGCGGGCGTTTCGTCGATGTGAACACTATTCCGGCGATCGCGGTCGGCAGGCTGGAGGTACTGAAGGAGGGCGCGGCGGCGACTTACGGCTCCGACGCAGTCGGCGGCGTCGCCAACTTCGTGACGCGCAGTGATTTCCGGGGGTTGGAGCTCAACGTCTCGCATGACTACTTCGACAGCGCGGGTGATACGACCGTCGCCGGCATCTGGGGCGGACGGATCGGCAATTCCAGCGTGGTACTCGCCGCGGAACGGGTCGGCCGCCAGGAGCTGCAGATGGCGGAGCGTCCCTGGACTCTCGATCGGCTGAGTACGCACGTCGGGGGAAACCGCGCCGGATGGTCCAGCCTCGGGAATCCCGGCACGTTCGCTGTCGGGGCCCCCGTTCCATGGACGGCCGATGTTTTCGACCCCCGGTGCACGGAATTCGGTGGCCAGGACGAGGGCTGGACCTGCCGGTTCCGCTACGCGCCGTACGACAATCTAATCGACGAGCAGCAACAGACCCGCGCCTTCGTCGAGCTCAATGGCCCCCTGAACGCGCGGACTAATTACCACGTCGAGGGTCTCTGGGCCAATGCGACGATTCCGAACTGGTACACGACGCCATCGTACCCGCCCTTCCCGCTGACGAGCACCACCATCATGGAGGTAGCGCCCGACCACCCGGGACGGCAGGCGTTCTGCTCCGGCTACGCAGGTGACGGGAAGGCCGACCCCAGCAGCGCCTGCGCCAGCAGCGACCTCTGGTATTTCAACGGCCGTCCGTTTGGGAACTCAGGTCCCGGGCGCAGGCTGAGACGAGAGTCCCGAACCCAGCGGATCGCGGGGTCGGTCGATGGCGACTTCCTGCTTGGAGGACGGGATGCTCATTGGGACGTCGGCGTCTCCTACTCCCGGGCCAAGGGCAATCTGAACCTGCCGGCGGTATACACCGATCGGATCTTCCGGGCCTTCCGCGGCTTCGGCGGGCCGGACTGCGCCGTCGGCGTCGTGGCGGATCAGACCTCCCCGGCTGGCATGGTGCTCGGAGCACTCAACGGCGCCGTGGCGGGCCAGGGCCCGTGTATGTATTACAACCCGTTCAGCAACGCCGTCCAGTACTCCGACCAACCGGACTCGCCGTTCGAGAACACGCCGAATCCCGACTACGTCGCCGGCCTGGCGAACCCGGAGCAGTTGCGACTATGGCTCAACGAAGAAGTGAACTTGGTCAGCACGACCGATCTGTTCGTGGCGGACGCCACGCTGAGCGGCAACCTGGTCGAGAACGTGGCCGACTTCGCCGTGGGGTACCAGTACCGTGCGATGCGCGCCGACGGCAATCCAAACGATGCCGGCGACGCCACACTGAACCCTTGCTCGGTGGCGGGCGACGCGGGCTGCGCGGCGGGCGACCGGTTCGGCCCCTACCTCTTCACCAACATCCACCGCCCCTATGCCGCGGACCAGCAGGTGCAGCGGTTCTTCGGCGAGCTCGCGCTGAGCGTTGGGCCCAGGGTCGACACGCAGATCGCTGCGAACTACGAGTTCTACAATGTCGCCGACCGCCACGTCAGTAGCTTCGACCCGAAGATCGGCGGGCGCCTGCAGGTGGCGGAGAACCTCCACTACTCGCTGGCGCTGCGCGGCTCGGTGCAGACCACCTTCCGGACGCCGTCGCTGGACGACCTCAACACCAGCCCGCTGACGACCCTCGAGTGGATCTCGGAGACAGGCGCCTACCAGGCGGTGGACCGTTTCGGGCGCCCTGACCTCCTCCCCGAGCAGGCGTTCACCTACAACGTCGGCGCCGTGCTCTTCCTGAAGGGGAGCATCGAAGCGACGGTCGACTACTGGAGCTACGACTTCGAGAACGTGATCGGCTCGATGCCCTACGATGCCATCACCAGCCTCTACAACAGCGACAATCCGGCGACCCAGGAGGCCGTGTCGCCATTCATCATCTGTCCGGGAGGCAGGGCCTCGGACCTGATGCCTGAGAGCAGGTGCGCCGCCGCGAACCTTGAGCGCGTCCAGATTGACCTCGTGAACTGGCCGGGGCTCACGACCTCCGGGATCGACACGCACTTCGCCACCCGGTTCGACGCGGGACCGGGCCAGCTATCGGCCAGTTGGGACTCCACCTACACGGTGGAGTACGAGACAAAGGCCCTGATGCTGGAGGGTACGGACCTGACGCTCTACGCCAAGCGGAACACGGCCGGCTACCTGAACTTCGCCCACCCGATCGCGGTGCCGCTACCCCGCTGGAAGAGCCGGTGGTCGGCTTCGTACGCCTGGAACACATACACTTTCGCGAACTATGTGAGCTACATCTCGTCCTACGGGGACCGTGGCAGCAACACCACCGTCCCCCGCATCGACCCGTTCCTCACGTGGGATGCGAGCTTCCTGTGGCGCTTCCCAGGCAGCGGGATCGACATCACGCTCTATGCGCTGAACCTGACCGGCACTTTGCCGCCATGGGCCAACATCGAGCAGTCGTACGACGGCTTCACGCACGACCCGAAGGGGCGCCGGTTCAAGGTGGCACTGACCTATCGCTTCGGAGGCTGACAGCTCCGTCGCTGGTGCTTGCGTCATTGACTGTTGCGGGCATAAGGGGAAGACTTTGTAGTGCAATAGGTTACATCAAATTTTAGCGTCACCGGACTTCAGCTTGCGCCAAACTGTGCATAAGTGCTGTCCTCGCACGACGACGTGGACGAGCCGGCAACAGTAAACGGAGCAAGCACTTGCGGTTCCGCTCCGGCTAGCCCGGACTATTCACGAAGGGCCCGGTCGAGGGTAGAAACAAAAGCCTCCGCATGGTAAAACGCTATTGCAACACCATATGGCTGAGGTCTCGAAGATCGACTACAAGCTGGGTCAGGACAACGTCCAACCCCTCGGCCTCGACATCCACAATCCGGTCTTCGTCGTCTCCAGTCTGACCATCATCGCGTTCGTTTCAGGCGTGCTAGTGTTCCAGGCCGGTGCGGCGGCCGCCTTCGGGGCGCTGCGCGCATGGCTCATGTCGACCTTCGACTGGGTGTTCATGAGCGCGGGCAACCTCTGCGTGCTCTTCTGCCTGATGTTGGTGGTAACGCCGCTCGGCCGCGTGCGCCTGGGCGGTGCGGATGCCCGGCCGGACTACTCCCGCTCTGCTTGGTTCGCCATGCTGTTCGCTGCCGGGATAGGCATCGGCCTGATGTTCTTCGGGGTGTCGGAGCCGGTGGAGCACTTCCTGCAACCGCCGCTCGGTCTCAAGGCGACCGACACGGCGGCAGCCCACCTCGGCTTGGCCAGCGCCATCTACCACTGGGGAATCCATGGGTGGGCCATGTACGCAGTGGTGGCGCTGGGGATTGCCTTCGCATCGTACAACCTCGGCCTGCCGATGACACTACGGTCGGCGTTCTATCCGCTCATGGGGGATGCGGTGTGGGGCCGGTTCGGCCACGGCATCGACACCCTCGCCGTCTTCGCCACGCTCTTTGGGCTGGCCACGTCGCTCGGCCTGGGTGCCCAACAGGCGGCGGCGGGGCTGGCCCACCTGTTGGGCGCGCCGGCGACCAACACCACCACCACCCAGGTGCTGCTGATCGTCGGCATTACCAGCATGGCGCTGGCGTCGGTTGTTAGCGGGATGGAGAAGGGGGTCAAGCGGCTGAGCGAGGCCAACCTGCTGCTCGCCCTGCTACTGCTGGCGTTCATGCTGACGGTCGGACCGACGCTCGACATTGTCACCGGCACCGTGACCAGCCTCGGCCAGTATCTCGCGGCGATCGGCCCCCTCAGCAACTGGGTGGGCCGAGAGGATCTCGACTTCATGCACGGCTGGACTGTCTTTTTCTGGGCCTGGTGGATCTCATGGTCCCCGTTCGTCGGTTTGTTTATCGCGCGGGTCTCGCGCGGCCGGACGGTGCGCGAGCTGACTGCATGCATGCTGATCATCCCGACGCTGGTTGCCGCGATCTGGATGAACGCCTTCGGCGGGACTGCGGTATCGCAGTACGTTGACCACGGTCATCCCGAGGTGATCGCGGCGGTGCAGGCGCAGCAGCCGGAGATAGCCCTGTTTACGATGCTGGAGACGCTGCCGCTTGCGAACATCACGTCGTTCCTCGGCATCGTGCTGATTGTGGTGTTCTTCGTCACATCCTCCGACTCTGGATCCCTGGTCATCGACACCATCACCGCCGGCGGCAAGCTGGATGCGCCAGTCGCCCAGCGAGTGTTCTGGTGCGTTCTCGAGGGGATCATCGCCATCGCGCTGCTGCTCGGCGGCGGCCTCGTGGCTGCACAGGCAGCCACCCTCGCCACCGGTCTTCCCTTCGCGCTGGTGCTGGTCGCCATGTGCTACAGCACCTGGAAGGGGCTGCGCGCAAGCACAGTGGGCAGGGCCAGTTAACCCTAATCGCAAATAAACGTCACCGTGTCTGAGGTCTTTGGCCCCGTGAATAGCACCTTTTCCAGGTTCTGCATACACCGTGCAGAATCACCTATAGTGGCGGCGAGCTGCCTTGGTGCATAACTCCGGACAACCCTAAAGGAATCAGCAGGTTACGTTTTTGAGCAAAAAATCGCAGAGTCAATGGAATCAATGACTTACCTGTATTTATGCACCAAGGCACCACGTTTGCGCCCAAATAGGAGAACGGGCGCTGACCTGGCCGTGCGGCAGCGGAAAAGAGGCCACCCGAGAGGCCCAGAATCGAGGCCAAGGCTATCGCGGCGTAGCAGGCCTAGCACGTTTTGGTCCAGGTGCAACCCGGGCCTCCTTGATGTCCATCTTTCCCCAGGCATGGATCCAGGTCCTCGCCCGAAAGTGTGGCATCCCGTTTCTGGACGTTGTTTCCCCGCGCGTACCGGGGAACCCGAATCGCCGACCGCAACGCCCGGGCGAAATCAACGCTGGATCGACTTTTTGCGGAGCACAACGGGGTGCCGGGTGTGCAATTTTCGTCCGCCACAAATGTGCAATTTACAGCCGCCGCTAACAGCTCATTGCGAAGCTCCTCGACTTGCCTGGTCGTGAAGACATCCATCCTCCTGCGAACCTCTCACTGGGAACAATGGTCGAGAATTTGCTTCTTGAGCCCCGAACAGCAAGTTTCGGAACTGAAATAGGAAGCCCACAGGATGTCGGCAAACCCCTTGCCCGGCATCGTGGCTCCCTGCTGCTCCCGGTTCTGCATTAGCGCCGTACCCACGCCGGGAACGTAGGTCAACTCCATGCTGTCCCCCTTCTCCAGGTCCTTTTCAAAGTAGCCTAGGAAGGTATCGATCTGAGATCGAATACCGGGGGAGCCGCCGGGCGGCAAGTTCTTATCGAGAGCATCTTCGAGCGCGTCGGCCATATTCTTCGCGTCGACGTCGCGGAGCAGATCGATACGGAGAGATTTTGCCCCATCCATCGAGATCAGCATCTGCGGATCGCAGGTGCGGTTCTCGGCATACGCGCCCATCGTGTAGACGTCAAGCCACCACCGCTCACGAAGTCCGGCACCGATCAACATGAGAGTCCGGACACCTACCTCTGCCGTGTCCGCGTATGTGTTTCCCTTTACCGTCTGGGTTTTCGCCGATAGAGGCACTATCGACGACGCCATCAGCACGATGGCGCCCAGCTGCGTCACGGTTCGATTGCTCATGGTCTTTTCCTCCGAGGCTTAGTCAACCTGTCACACCTCGCTCAAAACCACCAGTCGTCGTTGTCGGCGACTCCCCTCTAGGGTTCATCGGTCGGCGCCGACGTGTTGATGTCTGGGTAGAGCCACGAGTGTTCGAGTCCGGCGTGTCGCTTCCCGTATCGTTCCGGTATGTTCTGTGTCCAGTTGCTGGGCAACGTCAGACAGCACACCAGTAAAACAACGAGTACGATTCTCTGTAACACGAATGGCGCTTTTTCAGGCGGGGCTTCCACCTCCAGTGCCTCTCTGGCACCACTTCGCAGCCGACCCAGACGCCGAATGCGCGATCGGATCAAAAAAACGACACCGATCGACACCATGATGAGGTTCAGGGTCTGCCCGGTCCCGAGAGCCAGACGGTGAGTCGGATAGTCGCGAAACAGATCAATGAATACACGCAAGAACGCATACCAGAAGACGAAACGAGCTGCGGTTGCCCCCGGCGTTGGGTTCATCTTTCGAACACGGAGGAGGAAAGGCACCAGCAGAAGATTCTTGATGCCGTCATAGAGAACCACCGGATGCCGGATTCCAACTGCGTCGGGAAACCGCACGCCCCACGGCACATCGGTGAGAGCACCCACGATCTGGCCGTCGATGAAGTTCCCGATCCTTCCCATTCCCATCAGAAACGAACCGGGGATCACGACTGCATCGAACAGCGCGAGCAGGTCCTTTCGATAGAGCAAGGCGAAGGAGGTGACAGCTACAGTCGCTCCGAGAAGGACCCCGTGAGACGCCAGGCCCCCAAGCCAGTATGCCGGAATGAGGGTAGGGTACGCGCTGTAGAAGGGCCACTCGTCGAATGCGACTTCGATGAGACGCGCCCCGACCAAAACGCCCACCACGATGAAAAGGGTGAGGGTGTATACGTCTCTGGAAGTGAGTCCGAGCCGAAGCCTGTGGCGGCGCAGAAACAGATGCAAATGCAGGAATCCCAGCGAATAGCTAAGCCCATACCACCAGAGATAGACGCCGCCCACTTCGGCAATGATCGGATCGACATTATGGACATAGGGTCCGAACATCTTTTAAGCTCCCCGTCCTGTGCGGTGCTTGCGCTGTTTACTGTTGGTAATGTGTACGCATCCCTTTGCAAAAAAGGCGCTTACGCTCTATTTAGCGCGCAGCGAAGGTCACGAGTGCTATTTTGGCTGTAACTTAATGCACTGTAAAGTCTTAGCGTCATCTCACCAACACTTGATGGCGGAAGCACCCAATGGGAGCTAGAATCCCCGGTCATGAGGACGCCGGTCCAGCCCTTGACCTTGTTGGTCGTCGCCATCACTGGTTGGCTCCAGCGCGACCAACAGGCCGCTATCGTTTACTTGCTCGCGGAGAATAGAGTCCCCAAGGCTCGGCTTTGTGGACGGTCCGGCCTCGCTGAGGCCGGACTCAACTAAAACAGTCTCCGGGAAAACCCGGGGCGGTTCAGTTAGGGGGCAAGGTCAGTACCGTTCGAACCATGCAGTCGGGACAGTATTTGACCCATCAGATTGTTGATCGTCTGATACCTTTCGGCCGGTGCGGCAAGAATTTCCCCTTCGGACTGAACGTACTTTGACGGCAGCAGCTCTCCTCGACAGTGCTCGACAAGCTGACGGGCCGCTTCGGGTGTGGTTTCCAGATGAAACTGAAGCCCCAGCACACGGTTTCCAAACTGGAACGCCTGGTTTTCACAGGCTTCGCTCCTGGCCAGCAATCGCGCACCATGCGGCAAATCGAACGTCTCGCCGTGCCAGTGGAACACATCCATAGAGGACGGCAAGCCGAACTCGTTCTCCGCGGACACCGCGTAGACGGGGAACCAGCCAATCTCCTTCGCGGGGTTCGGATAAACCTTCGCACCCATAGCGCTGGCAATCAGCTGGGCCCCGAGACACACGCCCAGAACCGGCTTTCCCGTCTGGATGCAATCGCGAATGAAACGTTTTTCGTCCACCAGCCAGGGATGCTTGGTCTCATCGTTCACGCTCATAAGGCCGCCCATCACGATCACGAAGTCGACATCCCGGGCGGCAGGCAGATCGGTTGATTCGAAGAACGGCGTGTGTGTTAGCTCATATCGGGCTGACCGGAGCCATGACTCGATGCTGCCGAGTCCTTCGAATGGAACGTGCTGCAAGTAATGAGCTCTCATTGAGTCACATCCGGTGCTTGCGCTGTTTGCTGTTGGTGATGTGTACGTATCTCTTTGCAAAAAAAGCGCTTACGCTCCATTTAGCGCGCGGCGAAGGTCGTGAGCGCTATTTTGGCTGTAATTTAATGCAGCGTAACGTCTTAGCGTCATCTCACCAACACTTAATGGCGGAAGCACCCGCTTACGCTCCATTTAGCGCGCAGCGAAGGTCGCGAGCGCAATATTGGCTGTAATTTAATGCACTGTAACGTCTTAGCGCTATCTCACCAACACTTGATGGCGGAAGCACCCACGTGAAAAGAAAGTTCGACGAAGCCAGCGAGCACTACCCGCAAGCTTGCTCCGAAGTGCTTCGTTTGATCGGAGAGCTGTACGAAGTCGAACGCGAGGTCCCGGGTCCGTTTCCCGGCGATGAAAAAGCTCAGAAACTGAGACTTCGTTTACGCAAGCAACGTTCGCAGCGGATCTCGAAAGCGATTCGGCAATGGGGCGAGAGCCGAAGAGGATTGCCGCGAAGCGACTTCGACAAGGCGGTCCGCTACATGCTGGAGAGATGGGAAACACTCACGCTGTTCGCCGAAAACCCTCTCGTCTGGCTTGACAACAATCACGCCGAGCGCGCCCTGAGGGGACCTGTCGTCGGTCGCAAAAACCACTACGGCAGTCGATCGAAACGCGGAACCGACGTCGCAGCGCTGTTCTACACCCTGCGCGAGACCGCGAAGCTTCAGAACGTCGACCCCAGGGCCTACATGCTCGAAGCGGCCTACGCCGCCATCAACCAGCCAGGAACCGTGTTACTCCCCGACGCCCTACGCGACAACTCCGCTGCGTAGCTTCTCCTCCGAATCGCGACGTTCCAACCCGCTCCAGTGGGGCACGGCGAGGAGTTACTGAATACTGCGAGTCCTTCTCTCGTTTAGCCTCCCTCAGCTTCCGAACGTGAGTACCGAAGCCGGCCACATTATATAGCATATACTAAATATTATACACTCTGCAACGTTCCTGGAGCGGCTCGGCGCTTGCCTGTCCGGTCGGAAGGCGCATTGCCGCCCTTGGCCCGGTCGCAAACACAGACACTAAGCAGCTGAATTATGGGCTATTTAAAAAAGGCCGAGTTTTGGCACAGGACGGGGGCGCCTCGTGCTCCAGGGAGGGGTTCTGCAGGTGGCGGGCACCCTCGTCGCGGCGGCGATCGCGGTGAGCGTGTGGCTCGAGGCTCCCTGGAATCGTGCGATGTTCTACGGATCGCTCGTTGCTCTTTCCTCGACGGCGATCGTTCTGAAGCTCTACGCGGACCGAGTCGAGCTGGATAGCCCGCCGGGGCGCGTGGTGGTGTCGATCCTGCTCTTTCAAGACATCTGCGTGGTGCCGTTGATGCTCCTCGTTCCCGTCTTCGCGCAGGTGGGCTCGGGTCCACTGGTGGGCCTCTGGGCGGAGGTTGCGACGAGCCTGCTGGTGGTGGCCGTCCTGATGCTGGCGGGACGGGTCGCCGTTCCTTGGATCCTGGATCGAGTCGTCCTCTTGAAGAACAGGGAGCTCTTTACGTTATGCGTTGCGTTCGTCGGAGTCGGAGCCGCGTTCGTGACCGCGAGTTTCGGTCTATCCCTTGCGCTCGGAACCTTCCTCGCGGGGCTGGTGATCTCAGAATCGGAGTATGGACTCCAGGCCGTTTCGGACGTTCGCCCTTTTCGAGACACGTTCAGCGGGATTTTCTTCATCTCGGTCGGCATGCTTCTCGATATCGGATTCGTGGGCTCTCGGCCGGTCCTCGTTTTGGGTGCGGCCGTTGCGATTCTGCTCCTCAAGATCGCGATGACCACCGGTGCGGTGCTCACCTTGAGGCGCGGCTTTCGGACCAGTCTGATCAGCGGGATCTCTCTGGCTCAGGTGGGAGAGTTCTCTTTTATTCTCGCAAGCGTCGCCGCCCCGCTGGACCTCTTCGTCGACCATCATTATCAACTGTTCATCGCGTCGTCGGTGCTGACGATGATGCTGACGCCTTTTCTCGTCGCGGGGGCTCGACCGGTGACGGAGCGACTGTCCCGGTTGTTGCGTATCCCGGAAGTCTCGCTCGACCCCGCGGAGCAGGTGGAGTTCGCCAACCTCCACGACCACGCCATCATCGTGGGCTACGGCTTGAGCGGACAGCACCTGGCCCGTGTCCTTCGCGCCTCCGGTCTCACCTACGTGGTTCTCGAACAGAACGGCGAGGCGGTACGCCGAGGGCGAGAGGAGGGAGATCGTGTCCTTTTTGGCGATGGAACGCGACAGGCCGTACTGGAGAAAGTCGGGATCACCAACGCGCGGGCGGTGGTCTTCGCCATCGCCGATCCGACGCAGGAGCGCCGGGGCGTCGCGAACGCGCACCGACTCAATCCCTCGGCACGCATCCTGGTGCGCACCCGGTACGTGGCGGCGATCGACGAGCTCATGCGTCTCGGCGCAACGGAAGTCGTGGTCGAGGAGTTCGAGGCAACGCTCGAGCTGTTCGCCCGTATTCTGGAGTTCTACGAAATTCCGACCAACACCATCCATCGTGAGCTGGATGCGGTTCGCAACGAGCACTATAGGGTGCTTCGGGAAGGCTCTCTCGCCGACCTGAAGCTCGACGCGCTGCGCCACCTCGGCATCCACGGAGCGCTCGACGTCGTCGAAGTCGAGGACGGGGCCGCGGCACTCGGCGAGAATTCCACATCGCTGAATTTGCGGAGAGTCACCGGGGCGATCGTCATCGCCGTCGTGCGCTCGGGAAAAACCCTCTACCGACGCGATCCGGCGTTCGGCTTCCGTGCCGGAGATGCGGTCGTGCTGGTGGGCGATCGAGAAGCGATTGAAGCTGCGGCTCGTCTGTTCAAGAAGGAGCCCGAGTGAAGCTCGTCTCTCTAGCTCATCAATGCGGTGGTCCGGGTTGTGGCCTTCGGCCCGCACGCTTCCGTCTCCTTAGGAGTCCTCTTGGAGACATAGATGACATCGGCGTACGCGTCGTGTCCAAAAATACAAACGAACTCAAGACCAGCTCGCCGGGACGTTTCGGAATAGACGTATCTACGCTTGATTGGCCAATGGGAGCTAGAATTCTCGATCATGAGCACGCCGGTCCAGCCCTTGACCTTGTTGGTCGTCGCCATCGCTGGTTGGCTCCAGCGTGACCAACAGGCCGCTATGGTCTACTTGCTCGAGGAGAACAAAGTCCTCAAAGCTCGGCTTTGCGGGAGGAAGCTTCGTCTCACAGACGACGAGCGACGTCGGCTGGCGGTAAAGGGTAAGGCGCTTGGTCGGAAACTCTTGGCAGAAGTCGCCGGTATCGTCACACCGGAAACCCTGCTGGCTTGGCACCAAAGGCTGATTGCGCGGAAGTGGGACTACAGCGAGCGGCGGAAACAGCCCGGACGGCCCCGGGTCATGGCCGAGATTAGCAAGCTCGTCGTAGGGATGGCGAAGTCGAATCCGAGGTGGGGGTATACACGCATTCGCGGCGCCCTGTTGAATCTCGGCCATGCGGTAGCCAGGAGCACCATCGCCAATATTCTGCGAGAACATGGCATCGAGCCTGCGCCGGAGCGAAGTGAGCGAACGCCATGGCGCACGTTTCTCGCCGCCCATTGGGAAACCGTTGCGGCGACCGACTTCTTCACCGTCGAGGTCGCCACAGTTCGCAGGCTCGTGACCTACTATGTGCTCGTCGTCATCGAGCTGTCTTCGCGAAAAGTACACATTGCCGGAATCACTCCGGGGCCGGATGGCCCGTTCATGATGCAGGTCGGTCGGAATCTCACCGACCCATTCGACGGCTTTCTGCGCGGCAAGCGATTCCTCGTCGTGGACCGCGACAAGAAGTTCACCACGGAGTTTCGCGATTTGCTCGAGCACGCCGGAACGGACGTCATTCGGCTGCCGCACCGTTCTCCGAATCTGAACGCTTACGTCGAAAGGTTTGTTTTGTCGATCAAGAGCGAGTGCTTGGAGCGGATGATCTTCTTCAGTGAGCCATCGCTGCGCCGTGCCGTCGCTGAGTTCATCCATCATTATCACGGAAAGCGCAACCATCAAGGGCTCGGGAACGCGTTGCTCGAAGCGGAAGAATGCGTCGGCAGTCCTCACGGGAAGGTGCGATGTCGTAAGCGATTGGGCGGCTTGCTCAGCTATTACCACCGCGACGCCGCATAGGAGTTCGGGCGCGCCAGTTGGACGGAACGGATGGTCTGCAGGAGAGGTCTGCTCGGGGTCGCCTATCGCAGAGCCAGTACCGCGTCGGCTGGTCTCCGCGAATTTTGAGAACGCCTCTAGGATTCGACCTTGCCGCTCCGTTCGCGTTTTCGGACAGGACGCGCTTCGCAGCGGAGCACGACGCAGCGCGTCGGGAACGTCGAACAGCCCCCGCAAGTAATCAACTGCGGCATCTGTCCATTCAATGCAGCAGCAAATTCATCTTAGTCGCTCAGCGGCGCGATCGTGCCGTACATGAGCCCACCGTACTCGACGTGCTGCCAGCTGCCAGCGTACCGTTCCGCGTAAAACATGACCCGCGCCGTGAAGGTACCGTCGAGCCCTGGGATGACCATGTCCGTAATGGTGACTATGGGGGTATCACCCGCCCACCGGATGGGCACGACGACCGGCAGCGTCATGTCGACACTCCCGTAGGTCATGTGAACGTCGAACCGCCAACGGTGCTCGCCGACCTTTGCCACTCTGGTGATCTCGTAGCGTTCCGGCTTGTCGTCGCGACGCTTACGGCCTTTGAGCGTGTAGTGGCCGGTAAGCACCACGTTCTGCATCCGCTCGGCGAACCCCCGCTCGAGTTCCGAGAGTGACTCCAGGGGGATGGCTTGACCGGTGCCGGTGATCGCGACGAGCCACCCGGCCCCGAACGCCACGACTAGTGCGGCAATGCCAAGGGCAATCTTCAGCAATGAGCGCATGGCCGGATTATAGGCGATCCGCGCCGGGCTGGCCGAAGGTGGAGATCAGACCGGCTGTCGTCCGCAATAAAGAAGATCGCAACTCGCTGCCCAGTCGGAAACACAGACACTAAGCTGCTGATTTATGGTCTATTTCAAATGGGCCGAGTTTTGGCACAGGACGAGCTTCCCGCGGGGAACAACGCGTTCTTTCTCGGGCACGTTATTGCGTCGGTGGCCCGGCAGCGACAAAGTGCAGAACCTCCACCGAGGCGAACACGAGTTCGCAGGACCTCAACTCCCATGGCTGTCTGCCCGTCAATTCGCGATCTTCTTTTTTGCGGATCACAAGCGACCTTCGCGGCAGTCCTTGGATCTGACTCAGAACAGGTCGCCGGACTCCCCGCCCATCATCGCGTGCCGCACCAATGGGATCGGCGGACCGCCGAAAGACAGGAAGGCATTGTGGAAAGCGTTCCAACCTGCGCGCCCTCCTCGGGACGCCGTCCAGTCCTCGCGCAGATTCCGGATCATCAGCTTGCCCATGGTGTAGTTCAGGTACGCAGGATCGTACGTCCCTCGAGCCGCCTGTTGCCGTGCAGTCCCGGGGTCCTGAAACGCGGCATCGCGGAACAATGCCTCCGACTCGTCGACGCTCATGCGGCCTGTGTGAAGCCCAATTGCGGAAAGGAACCGCACGTTGCGTAGGAGGGCATTGGATAGCTGGCCGATATGAGTCTCCGGGCTTCCCTCGCCGTAACCAGTCTCCCACATCAGCTCCTCGGTATAATGGGCCCATCCTTCGGCAAACGCGTAGCCGACGAAGACGCGACCTATCAGAGAATCGACCCTGTTTGAATGTAGGAACTGCAAAAAGTGACCGGGCCACACCTCGTGAACGCTGGTGAACAGGAGATCTGCTATACCCGGCACATAGGCGCGTTGCTCTTCCAAAGGCCAGTTGGGGTCGGGCGGGGCGATGTAATAGACAGAGGGCAGCCCTTCCTCAAAGGGGCCGGCGATATCGATATACGCGAAGTTACCTCGCTGATGAAGGGGCGCCTCTTCTACGTGAGCTTTCTCGGTACCGGGTATGCCCGCCAGGTTCTGCTCACGCACGAAGGCCTCCAAGTCATTGAGCTGCCGTCGGGCTGCTTCCACCGCCCCACTTTCCGGTTTGTTCGCAGCCATTAGATCGAAACACTCGGCGATGCTCTTGCCGGGTGCAAACGCGGCACAGGCCTCATCGAGCGCCTGCCGATTGCGCTCAAGATCTCGGCGACCAATTGCTTCCAGCTCTTCGAGCGGCACGTCGACACGCTCGGTGGCCCAAAGCATTTCGCGGAAGAGATCGGTCCCTAGCGCGAAGTCTTCGGTCTGCTCTGGCTGTTGCGCAAGCAGCCACTCGTCCAGCGCCGCAAAGGCGGATGCGGCCGCCGCGTTGGCGTCGGTGAACTCTTGTTGCAGTGCGTCGTCCTCGACCTCGGCGAATACACCGGGTACATCGTCACGGAGATAAGTGACCAGCCCATCGTAACGCGTATGCCCGATGTCAATGTAGGTACGGGGCAGTGGCGTTCGGAGATTGGTGCGCGCTTGCTCCACCGCCTGCGGCACCGCGCGTGCCCACTTCACGTAGGCGCGCATCCGATCGGTAAGGGACGCGTAGGGCCGGGTGAGATAGACGTCGGGTGACAGACCCGGACCAAGCAACCCGAAGCCGATGTAAAAATCCGGATTTTTCCATGGAGATTCGGCGCGTTCGATCCAGAAGAGGCTGAGATCGATGGCGGCGAGAAGATTCTCGCGCTCGAAACGCCGTTCTTCATTCAACGATTTCGTGTCGAAACGTTCGCACTCATCACGCGCAGCGTGAAGCCGTTCGATCTCCGAACGCAGGCCCGCTTCGCTCCAGTCGGGCAGCCTCCCATCGAAATCATGGCGACCCGCCTGAACGGCAAAAGGTGGATTTGCCTCGAAGTACTCTTCCAGCGTGCGGTCGGTGAATGCATCCCACTTGGCACCAGAATCAGGCAAACCCGGATTGCCGCAAGCGGCAAGGCCGAAAATCAAGAAAGACATTGTGATACGTTGCTGGCGCACGGGACTCTTTCCTTTTTCGACAAGCGCGAAGCTTGGCACATCAAGGCTGACGAAAGGACGCGCGCCACTCAACTAAGCTTCGGTTCCACGCTATTCGAGCCGTTCGGCAACAAACCAGTTGCCCGTGACGAAGGTAAGCGTCAACTTGTCCCCGTCAAGCGCGTACGTTCCGGTCTCCGGCTCGCCTGTCGGGGGTTGCTGAATTGGGGAAGCCTTGTCACCGGGACGGATGGCGCTGGCGAGCATCACCTTGTACGTCACTTTGTTCCCTGGCCCCATGGTGTATGTTCCCACGTCGACAGTCAGATCCGCCAACTCACGTTCTTCGAGCTGGAAGCTCACGTTGATAGAAAAGTACTTCTCCGTAAATATAAGAAGCCCCTTGGCCGGGTAGTCTTCGCCCTGGAAATGGTATGTCTTCATGCTCCAGACGCCGAGGAGGTCGTTCCCAGATCCCTGAGCTCCGCTCTCGGGCATTCCGAAACATGGCAAGGTAAAGCTGGCCCACAGAGTGATGACCAGTGTCGTCTTGACAAGTCGCCTCATCGTGCATTCACTGCCGCGATCCATGTCCACTCCTTTCGATTAAGCTAGATAACACCCTCCCTGAACAAGAGTCAAAATCGTCTCGTGTGCCCGAGGAGATTGTAAAGTATTGGTGAAATGACGCTAGGACTTTACGGTGCATTAAATTACAGCCAAAACAGCGCTCACGACCTTCGCTGCGCGCTAAATGGAGCGTAAGCGCCTTTTTTGCAAAGGGATGCGTACACATCACCAACAGCAAACAGCGCAAGCACCCTTCGGCACATACCTCGGTCAAGTCTTAATTTTCCTGTCAAATCTTCGTACGGTTCCCCGCGCTCGGTTAAGCTGCTGATTCCTCCGACGTGCCTTGCGGGAGAAGCTCGTTGCGAAGCTCCTCGACTTTCCTAGCGGCGAAGACATCCATCCTCACGCCGCGCCATTTGTTTGCGACGGCCAAGAGCACAGCGAACGAGAGTTTCATCGCGGCCTCCTCGGTGAAGAAGTGAGGAATGACCTTTGTGCGACGTTTGTGCTCTCCGAACGTGCGCTCAAGTAGATTCGACGTGCGAAGCCTTTTGTGATGCGCCGCAGGAAGGCGCAGCGCCTGAAGACACGCTTCGAGGGTCTCTTCCATGCACTTCATCGCGCTCGGGAATCGTTGGCGGTACCGAGCGATCACCTCCCGACCCTTCTTCAGCCCTTGCTCGTAGCTGTTCGCATGGAACGACTCAAGGATGGCCGCCTTGAGTTCGTCGCGCACTTCCTTCGGAGCCTTGCCCAGGATGTTCTCGAGGCGGTGCTTCTGGCAACGTTGCTTGAGGCTTCGAGGGAAGACCTCTGCGATCGCTTTGAGCACTCCAGGATTCCCGTCCGTCACGATGAGCAACGGCTCCCTCATTCCTCGGGCCACCATCTCCTGCAAGAACCCCTTCCAGTTCTCGTAGGATTCTCGGTTGCCGACACCGATATGAAGAAGAACTCGCGTCCCATCAGCGCGATAGCCGGTCGCAACGAGGATGGGCTCTTTCCTCTCCGCTCCTTGGTGGTAGCGCAGGTACGTGCCGTCGAGCTCGAGATACAACAGCTTCTCGTTCGAGAGATCCCGTTTTCGAAACGCCTCGAAATCCTCCGACAGACACCGTGTGACCCGGCTCACCACCGACTTCGAGACACCCGTGCCGCTCAGCACGTCCGCGAACGTCGCCTCAATGTCACGCGTCGACATCCCGTGGACGTACATCCGCGCGATCAGTTCATCGAGTTTCTCGGTCCGGCTCACGTAGGCGTCGAGAATCTTTGACTGAAACACCTTCTCTGTTTCTCGTACCTGCGGCACTTGCACCGTTACCGCTCCCTCGCCCGTGAGGACCCGATGCGACTCATACCCGTTGCGTCGTCCCTTCTCCTTCGTCGTTGCCGGAGCGTTCTCATAGTAATTTCGACCCAACGCCTCCGTCACCTCGCGCTCCAACGCATATTGAAGCATCATCTGAGCTCCCGACCGGACGATCTCCGAGAGATTCATCTCCCCAAATACCAGTTGTTCCTCGAACTGCTTGAGCAATCGCTGACTCGGTAGTACCTTTCCCATGATGTATGGTTCTCCTTTTCTGTCCCCATGACGGGGACGGGTTTGGGCTTGGGGAACCATACATCGTTTTTCTTTGACAGGAATCTTAAGACATCACCCATACCTCTGCGTCGCGCGAGGCTGCTTCAGCACCCGGCACGCACGGCGCTCGGAAACGCCCAGCTCGCGGCGCACCTTGGGGCTCCGTGTGACAAGCTATGCATTCGTAGACTCTGATATGCCGCCGCGCTTCGGCAAACCGCGGCTCGAGAAAACGGAAAATCGGATGCCGGACGGTGCCTGTCAGGAAGGTTGAGAAATCCCACCAAAAGCAGGCCCAGCGTGATTCCCGTGATTAGGCCGATATATCTCCATTGTTTCAGTGTCGTTCTGAGCAGAGCCGTCTTCATAGACATCGATATAAACCTGGTATCGGTGATGTCCCGGGGCCAGTTGAAGATAGGTGGCAGCCCCGGTCATCGTTACTCTATCTGACCTTTCTCTCACGAACCGAAGTTTTTTCCAGAGTGAGCTCATCGAGGATTACTACACAGTGACCCGCCGCACGCCATACGCCCGACTGGTTGTGCTCCACAAAAAGTCTATCCAGCGAGGAGGATCGCCCAGGCGATACACGAACCTATAATCCGCACCGTTTCCGCGATCAGAGAGCCAGCCCAAAAGCCGATCATGTGCCAGTCAGTCAATTCACTCATCCCGTTTGTCGTTCAGATGTGAAATAGCGAGCCCCCGCGCCTCTTCGATAGTGAAGCCCAATTCTTCAAAGAAGTTACACGTTGGTATTAGCTCTACCACTTGATCGACGGGGAACATTTTGGACAACCCCTTATATGCCTTATCGATCAGCAGCTTCGCCTCGTGCTCACGCTCTCTCTTGTCAGCCTTAGCGAAGTCCTCATCAGATTGCCTTTCGTCCAAGAACCGATCTAGGTCGGCTTTGTAGTCATCGTTCATCGTCGGCCCTACTCCGCCATCCTAGGAGTGCCCACGGCGATGCACCTCTCGGCGTCCCCGAGCCAGTCCAAGACCTCAAGCGCGTCCCCTAAATCCGGTATGAGCCAAGCCGCCAGCCACGGGAGCTCTACCTTCTCCGGCACCCTCGCACCTTGAGCCACGAGCTCGGCCCGGCCCTGCCAGGCGGTCGGCTGGTCCGCCGCGACGACACACCGGACGAGCGCCAGGCGCCGCTTCGAGAGAGTGAACGCCGCGCCGTCTGGTCAAAATACTCGAACGCCCAGCGGGTCAGCAGTTTGCACCTTTCCGAGGGCTGCTTGAATCTGGCATCGCGGTCGGATACGTATTTCTTCCGGGTGCGCAGTTCGTTGCCTGCAGCTCGCCCCGCAGCCGATTTGAGCCAGCCGTGCGCACCCCCGGTGGGCCTGTCGCCCGCCACCCGCAGCCCAGGGGTCGGAAGCCAGTCCTGCGGCGCGAAATACCCTGGATTCTGCGCGGATTCCAAGGGCGTCTAAGCTGCTGATTTGCGGTCTATTCCAAAGGGCCGAGTTTTG
Source organism: Candidatus Marinacidobacterales bacterium (assembly GCA_965222425.1). Lineage (GTDB taxonomy): Bacteria > Acidobacteriota > Vicinamibacteria > Marinacidobacterales > DATDRI01 > CBDCNP01. The sequence continues at coordinate 198,249 of CBDCTW010000008.1, read as the reverse complement.
GCACAAGACGGGATCAGGGTTGGAAACCGCCCGAAATGGAGTGATGACGGGAAGCATAGGGCGGATAGTGGTGATAGAGGGGTTGTGCCTTCTATTTATTCATCCGCGCGTCGGCGGGTCTCCGCGAATTTCGACAACACCTCCAAGATTCGGGCTTTCGGCTCCGTTCGCATTTTCGGAGATGACGCAAAAGGGCTGAGTTTTGGCACAGGACGACGATGAAGCCTGAGCAGAAGCCCACTGCGCCAGACGGTTCCCCCGCTGATGCTCAGGGTGCCCACTAGTAATAACGATGAAGGACACGCAACCGCTCCACCGATGTGTGCTTCCGCAGTCAAGTGTTGGTGGCCGCCGCGTAACCTGTTCGTATGCTGGAGTTTTGCCTGATTTCAAGAGCCGCAGTTCTTGCATTGATGCCGGCTGGGCCGAGTTTTGGCACAGGACGGGGGTCGATGTGATGGTGGACATGACGGTTCAAGTTAAAATGTCGAGCTGCCGGAGTATCGGCCGGACGCGTTGCCGCAAACCGAAGCGGATGATGCGAGGCAAGATCGTCGACCTCACACGAAATCGAGGAGTCTGAAAGGCTCGCCCCTAGTGGCAATCGGATCCCCACCCAGCCAACGGGCAAGCACCGTGGAGTAGACACTTCGAAAATCCACGGTGTGAACCATATCGCCCACCAGATCGGTTTCATCCTTCCCCAGCCCGGGATGCTTCCCATGAAAGCCGGGCTTCACCGAGCCTCCGATGAGGAACATTTGGTTGGCAGTTCCGTGATCGGTTCCGGCGGTGGCGTTTTCCCGAACCCGACGCCCGAATTCGCTCAGCGTCATGACCAGCACTTCGTTCTGTTTCCGGAGCGCTCGAACGTCGTCCCAGAAGGCCTTGATTTCCCAGGCTAGTCTAGCGAGAAGATTGGCGTGTATACCCCGCTCGGGATTTTCCGTCTCCGCCTGGTTTGCGTGAGTATCGAACCCCTTCATCCTCACGTGGAAGATCTTTGCCGGCGAGTCGGCGCGCAGGGCGCCAACCACGTGACTCAACGTGGCTCCTAGCGTCTGGTTCGTGCGGACCGCCGCACTCGGAAAGTCCTGGAACCAGTCACTGTTCCCATTACTGCCGTCGAGACATCCGGTGTGCCAAATCGATCCCGATCTCACATGACAGCGGCTTGGGTTGGGGTAGCCGACTCCATGGACGATCGCCACATCGCCCCGGTCGTAAAGCTCCCGCAGAGGTGCCAGAGCAGGGTGGAACCCGAACATGTCTGTCAATTTGAGCACTTTCTTAGCCGGGATAGCCAGCTTGGGGCGGGCGGCGTAATAGTCGGGGTTCGTGTAGGGGACGACCGTATTCAAACCGTCCGAGCCTCCAACGAGCTCGATCGCCACCAAGCTTTTGGACGATCCAAGAGCCTCCGCGCTGCGACTGAGAGCTGACGGTGCCGACAAGGCGGTGGAGAAGACGGCCGCTTCTTTCAAGAACGTCCTTCGGTCCATCGGATCGCCTCTCGCTATTTGATACGGAAGTCTGACACTTTGGGTGGGATCACCGGATCTTCCGAGTGCGGCGTCCCTTCCGGCACCCAATCATAAGGCACGGGCTGGGCCCGGAAGACCCAGTTGACCATCATCTGCGCTTCCTCTTGATGGCGGATACCGGTGTGTCTCCCGAAGTGAGGGTTGACGTACTCCCAAACGATCTCGCCGTCAGGAGTGACCTGAAAGACTCTCCCGTGAGTGCCCTCGTCGATCAGGGTGTTCCCGTTGGGTAGTCTCCTCGCGCTACTGATGATGGGGCTGAAGAAGTTCCAGTAGGGTTGTTGGGAAGACGATGCGTCGTACTGCCAGACGATCTCCTTGGTGATGGGATCGAGCTCCAACACCCTCGAGCCTTGAAAGAGCTCTAAATAAAACGGCGGAACCCCACCCGGCCCCTCGTTATCGAAGACGAGCACGTTTCCTGCTCCCGGCGATCCTTCGGGAATCAAGTGCACGTCATGCTGAAAGGAAAGCTGGTCCACCGGCCGGGGCAGCTTTCCGCTGAAGCTGCTCTGGGAATAATCGTGAGCGCCGGGGTAGTCGGGACCCATGCTCCAGACGAAGTCTCCCGTTTTTTTCTCGATGATCCCAATGAAATTCCACCCCGGAGAGCACACGAAAATATTGTCCGGATGAAACCGCTCGTCGCCCTCCCGGTACCATTTGTTCTGGCCAAGAGGAGATATCGTATTGAAACCCAGAAACAAGGATCTCGCCCGTACCCGACCATTCTGGACCAGTTCTTTCGCCTCATTGGAAAGCACCGCCCAATCCGGATGCTCAGACGGGAGCCACTGCCACACCACGTCTCCGTCCGGGTTGACCTCGTAGATGGCCTGGCCGCGAATTCGGGTCTGGCCGAGCTCGGCCTCTGGTCCGCCCAGGCTAATGTAGGAGAGAACGAGCGTGTTGCCATTGGGCAGTCGGGCCAGGTCGTGGTTCTGGAGAGCCAACCCCCCGGGCGCCTTCTTCCCCCACTCCCACACGATGTTGCCGTCCCAATCCACTTCCAACAACGTCTTGTTTCTACTTCTCTCGGGCTCCTTTTGAAGAAGTACGTGACCACGCTCACCCTTGGCGAGTCGGGGCTCTATCATCTCCGCCGGGAAGCCAGGATAATCGAAGACTTTGACGTCGTTCCCGTTCATGTCGATGAGATACGACCTCGCGTCTCGTCCTTCGTGCAACACGAAACAGTTGTAGGCTTCCTCGGGCCGGTAGATGGTGACCCCGGTGGGGAAGACCGATGGTGGCATAGATCCCTCCCGTATTAACCAAGTAGCCGATTAGTTCCAGACTAGGGTGTGTTGTCAAACGTCAATGGAAAGTTGGTGAGTAAAGCCTAGCGGGCGTCGTTCAAGTAATCCCAGGCCACACCCCGTCCTGTGCCAAAACTCGGCCCTTTTGAAATAGGCCATAAATCAGGCACTTAGAGTCTGTGTTTTGCGACTAGGTCAAGGGCCGTGGGCTTTACAATCGTCTGGCCCGAGGGTGTTATCTTCAGCTCCATCATGACGTACCATGTGCAATTCTTACTGCTCGTTCTGGCTATGTCAACCGCCAGCAGCAGGACGTGATTGACTAACTGCGAGAGGAGAACCGTGTGCTCCGAGCCGGGTTCGGGGCAAACGTCTCAGGCTCTCCGACGACGACCGGCGTAGGCTCGCCGTCAAGGCCCAGGCCTTGGGCCGCTGGGTGCTGGCCGAGATTGCGTCCGTTGCCACACCCGCTACGCTGCTGCGCTGGTACCGCTACCTCATCGCAGCCAAGTACGATGGCACCAAGAATCGGAGTCCAGGCCGACCTCCCACGGCGAAAGACGTCCGTGAGCTCATGGTACGTGTGGCACGGGAGAACCCGACATGCGGATATACGCGCCTGCAGGGCGCACTCAAGAACCTCGGATATGAACTTGGGCGCAACACCATCAAGGGGGCCCTCGCCGAGCACGGTATCGCGCCTGCCCCGGAGCGGAGCAAGAGTATGCCGTGGAGCACCTTCATCAAGGCTCATGGGGGCGCTATCGCTGCGACAGATTCAGGAACACGCTTGGATATTCGCTCTCGCCTACGTGGTCTTCTGCATGGTGACGACCCGTCCGCCCAAGACGATTGTAGAGCCTGCGGCCCTTGGCACGGTCGCAAACACAAACACTAAGCTGCTGATTTATGGCCTATTTCAAAAGGGCCGAGTTTTGGCACAGGACGGGACGGCCCCAAACCTCACGCTTCGGTGCCTTGGTGCACAACTCCGATAGAGGCCGAGAGCTCGCTTGGCCCCGACTCCCATCATCCGATCATCTTGCTATCAGGCATCCCGAGCGCCGTCATGGTGTTGAGAATCTTGCACCCGATCCTTGCCTCGACTCTCTGTGCCGCCAACCCTCTCGCTCGCATTGTTGAGCCCACGATAGCCTTGTAGCGATGGAACGTTGTCTCGACTTTGCTCCGTTTGCTGTAGCCCGATTCTGTGTGCCACTTTCGTTTGCCGAGCCGAGCTTGTGCTGCAATGTTGCGATTACGCTGTCGGCGGCTCGCCGGCCCCGATGCGAGCTGGGCGCCCTTGCGCGGCGGTATCAGCACCCTCGGCGAGCGATGAGCGCTGTGATTCTCGATTGCCTCATAGACGCCGCTGGCGTCGTATGCGGTGTCAGCTCTGGCCGATGAGATGGGAGTGTCGATCGGTCCGACAAGCGATGCAACCCGCGATGAATCGCGGGCTCTTTTGCTGGTCAGCTCGCAGGCGATGACTTCGCCACTCTGCTCGTCGACACACAGATGGAGCTTGCGATAGTCCCTGCTCTTTTGTGCTCTGCGCAGCTGGCCGGCGTGGACAGCGAGACCGCTGCTGTCGATCAAGATGTGCAACGGCGTCTTCTGCTTGTCTTGGTAGAAGGGGACCTTACCCAGCTTCGCCTTGCGCCTCAAGATCGTGGTGTGATCGGGCACATCATTGTCTAGCTTCATCAGAGCGAACAACGACCGCAGCAATCCCTCGCTCTGCCTAGACGACAGATGAAACACCATGCCCAGGGTGACAGCCGTCTCGATGGCGTGGTTCGAGTACTTGCGTTGACGGCCCGGTTTCCTCCTCCTCGGCCGGGGCGCGTCCCAGTTCACAAGCTTGCCGGCGGTGAGCGAGACCCAGACGGTCAGGCTCCCGCGGTTGCGTAGACCCGCCTCATATTCACGCCAATTCCTCACGCGATAGGCCTTCTTCACATACTTCCGCTGAGTGCGTTTGAAAATGCTCATGGGGAACATCGTATCCGCGAGTACAGGACAATTGTGGACCGAGATCGCGAGTTGTGCACCAAGGCAGGGCATGGCCTGGGGCATGGCCCGTGGTATGGCTCGTCACTCACCGTCGGGGACTGGCGCTGGGAATCGGCTTGGGGAGCGCATTGCTCATCGTGTTGGGGACGCCCGCTGCATCCCGCGCGCTTCGGTTCGTGTTCGGAGCTCTCTCCGGAACCGTCGGTGTCCTCCTTGTGTTGCTAGCGGCCATCTCTCCACTTGCCGAGCTCCGCTATAACGAGCTCTTGCTCGTGTGGCTGCCGACCGACTTCTTGTTGATCGTCGACTCGCGGCGGGTAATGATTCTTTACACCAGCTTCCGATTGGCAGGGCTCGTAGCAGTTGGCGTCTTGCTCCTCTGGGGCTTGTTCCTACAGCCGTTGTGGCCTTTCTGGATACTTGCCGCCCTGGCCCTCGGAGCCATCTCGACTCGAACACTGGTTCGCTCGGGTGGCGTACGTTAAAATGACAGGGAGCGCTCTCGTTTTCGATCACAAAGGATTCCAAATGAGATCACGCGGACTCATGACAGCTTTGCTGTCCATGACCTTTTTCACCTGCCAAGCGCAGTCGCAGTCCGAGCTAGAGTCGCCCCTCCCACACGAAGCCGACGGGCCGACCAACCGCCTCGCCAACGAGTCCAGCCCCTACCTCTTGCTCCATGCGCACAACCCGGTCGATTGGTATCCGTGGGGAGATGAAGCCATCGAGAAGGCGCGAAAAGAAGACAAGCCCATTTTTCTGTCGGTCGGCTATTCCACCTGCTATTGGTGCCACGTGATGGAGCGTGAGGTATTCTCGAATCCCGAGATCGCCAAGTTGATGAATGAATGGTTCATCAGCATCAAGGTAGACCGAGAGGAACGACCCGATCTCGACGAGATCTATATGATGGCCACCCAGTTGATACGTCAGAGCGGTGGATGGCCTAATTCGGTATTTCTCACGCCGGAGTTGAAGCCGTTCTTCGCCGGAACCTATTTCCCTCCGGAGGATCGTGGGGGGCTAATGGGCTTCCCGACGGTGCTGAACCGTATTCAAGAACTTTGGACAACTAAACGCGAGGACGTCGAAAAATCCGCCGAAAAGCTTTCGGAAGCCATGCGCTCGATCATCGCCGATAAGCGACAGCCGGCCCCAATTGTGCCCTCCGTGAATAGCTCGGAAAGAGTTGTTGAAAATCTGAAAAAGCGATTCAATGAAACCAACGGCGGTTTCGGCGGGGCACCCAAATTCCCTTCTCCTTCCAACCTCTTTCTGTTGTGGGACCGGGCCGAAACCGGTGATGCCGAGGCCAGTCGCATGGTCATCGAGACCCTCCTCAAGATGGGTCAAGGTGCCATCTACGATCAACTCGACGGCGGCTTTCATCGCTACACGCTGGACGCCGAGTGGCGAATTCCCCACTTCGAGAAAATGCTCTATGACAACGCCCACCTAGCAGAGCTCCTCGCGTTAACCGCCCGCGCAACCGGCGATCGCGAGCTCGGCCGCCTTGCCCGAGGCACGATGGATTTCATCCTGCACGAGATGCACCTCGAGGGCGGCGGTTTCAAGTCCGCGATCGACGCTGAAACGGATGCCGAAGAAGGCGCCTATTATGTCTGGACCGGTGAAGAACTTCGACAAGCGCTCGGAGAAGATGGGTACGATTTGCTCGCTCCCATTTTCGGTTTCGGTGGAGAGCCGAACTTCGAGGGCGAGAAATACACGCTTTACCTCACCGACACGCTCGCCGCACACGCGGAGCGGAGCGGGTCGAGCCGCGAGGAGCTCCTCGACAGGATGGAACCGCATTTGAATCGCCTCCGGGAAATACGGGCCGAGAGAAAATTCCCTTTCGTGGACGACAAGGTGCTGACCGATTGGAACGGGATGATGATCGCCGCCATGGCCCGGTGTGGCCTTCTTTTGCGCGAGCCGCGTTATCTGGAAGCGGCCCGAAGTGCCGCGACGTTCCTCCTGGAAAACCTAAAAGACGAAGACGGAACGCTCTTACACGCATGGCGTGGAGGCAAGGCCAAGATTTTTGCCTTCCTCGATGACTACGCTTTTCTCATGAAGGGGTTGATCGCGCTCTACGAGGCCACCGGGGATGCGCGCTGGCTCGAGTCGGCGGAGCGCACCGCGGAGGAGATGGAGCGGCGCCTGCGCGATCCGAGCGGCGGCTATTTCCTGAGCGAAGGCAATCCCCATCTCCTGTTTCAATCGAAGACGATCTTCGATAGTGCCATCCCGTCGGGAAACGGCGTCGCCACTCTCGCGCTTCTGAGCCTCGCCGAGCACACCGGAAAACCCGTTTACCGGCAACGCGCAGAGGCCGCGATGAAGGCCTTCGGGTCGGAGCTCGAAGAAAGGGCTAATGCGCCCACCATGGCACTGGCGCTCGACCGATATCATCGTGGTGGTGAGGCTCCGGCCACGGTGACTTCCATGTCTTTCCAACAAGACCCACCGAAGAAGCAGGAACCAGAATCGCCGGCGCAGCTTGCGAAGAAGTTGGTGAGGACGAAGCTCGTCTTGGATGAAGCGGAGAGTAACGCCGCGGGTTGGAGGTCCTTCGAGCTTCGCCTCACGGTCCGTGAGGGCTGGCACATCAACGCCAATCCGCCCTCACTCAAGTACCTCATACCTACCGAGGTCCAAGGAAAAGTACGGAACGTTCGTTACCCAGAGGGCGAGATCTTCAACTTCTCTTTTTCTGATACGGCGCTTTCCGTGTACAGCGGCTCGGTCTCGATCCGCGGCGAGGTCGACTCGGGCGAGTCCGGCCTTCGGCTCGTTTACCAAGCGTGTGACGACGCTCGATGCCTAGCTCCGGTGGAGAAAACGATTCCACTCTCCCAGGGAAAGTAGGAACTTTTTCCACTCGATCCCGTCTCATCTAACAGGATAGGTGTAGCCCGCGTGCTAGGCTGAGGAGGACTAGGAGGGACCATGGACCAGGCGGCCTTGGGCGGCGGCTCGCCCACCATCCGGCTCGTGATCGTCCCCGTGTTCATCAGTCTGGTCATCACGCTTTGGCGTTTGACGGGTGAGCTTCTCAGCTGGTCGACCTTTTTTTTAATCCGGAGGCGGGGGGGGTCGGGGCGGTTATCGGCATCACCTGGCTGGCACCGATCTTCGGAATCTATTTCGCTTTACACCTCGCCAAAAACGGCGATGGTCCTTCGAGCTGGGGAAGGGCGATCGGCTTCGCCGCGATCGATTTCTTCCTTCTCCTGGCCGGTGGTCCCGTTCAGGCGTTTCTCGTTCAAAAGAATTTCCTTGGGGCGCTGGGGTTCATCTGGTTGCTCGCTGCACTGACCGCGGGCCTCCAATATCTCGGTTGGCCGCAGTTTTTCAAGACGGTTCTTGCTTACGGGTTGGGCGCACGTCTTCCGGTGGTCCTCATTATGGCCCTGGCCATGCACGGATCGTGGGGCACTCACTACGACGCCATCCCCCCCGGATTCCCGGAGATGGGTTGGTGGGCGAGCTTTATGTGGCTGGGGTTCTTCCCTCAACTCGTTTTCTAGGTAGGATTCACGATCGTGGCGGGGGCTCTCTTCGGGATCCCGGCAGCGAGCTTGGTGCACCGACGGAGCTAGTTCTGGCCGCCAAACTGAAATGTTGCTTCATCCGGACCTGGCCAGGCGGCGCTCAGGGGCCCCGCGAAAAACCGTGAACATTGGCGCTCGGACCTCCGTATATGGGGATGAGAGTCGCCGGAATCGCCGGCGTATGGAGGAAGCCCATGAAACGACCCGCCTACGGTATTGCCCTCTTAGCGGCCCTTCTCGTGGTCCTGAGCACCATCGCGAACGCCCAGGAACCCACGAAGGAGAAGACTCCCTGGATTCACATACAGGTGAACAGCGAGGGTGATGACGCCGAGAAAGTAAACATCAACCTGCCTTTATCACTCGTGGAAGTCGCCATCGACATCGTTCCTGACGAGGCGCTCGAGGAGGCCCAAGGCCACCTCGATCACCACGGTCTTTCCATTAGCGATCTGAGAAGACTGTGGCAAGAGTTTCGTGCCGCAGGCGAGGAAGAGTTCGTTACGGTGGAGAAACAAGGTGAACGCGTCCACATCCTGCGCCGGGGCGAGCACATCGTCATCGAGGTCGATCAGACTGACGACGAGACGGGTAAAGAAGAGGTACATGTCGAGGTGCCCGTGGCGGTCGTGGATGCCTTGCTTTCTGGCGAGGGAGAACAGTTCAACCTGCGGGAAGCGGTCGCTCAGCTCAAGGATCATCGAGGCGATATCGTTCGAGTGGACGACGGCAAGAGTCGCGTTCGCATCTGGGTCGACGAAGGGAGATAAAGATGTTCAAAGTGGCCGCCGTCCTACCCTTGGCCTTCGTCGCCATGTTAGCGAGCGCGAGCTACATCGTCGTGGACGTGACAGCAGATGGAAACCATTTCGTGATTCCAGTGCCCTTGGTCGTCACGAGAGCAGCGGTCGCCTTCGCTCCAGAAGAGTTTACCCGCATCCCCTGCCCCGAGTTCGCAGAGTATCAGGAAGCCGCGGAAAGAGTTCTCGAGGAGCTCATCATCGCTCCCGATGGAGACTTCGTTAGCGTGCAGGATGGCGACGAGACGGTCCTCATCTCGAAATTCGGGAGTGATCTGGAGGTGACCGTACACAGCCAGCACGAAGATGTCTCGGTCATCGTGCCCCTGGAAGCGGTGGCGGAGTTGATTCACCACTACGACGGTGAAGCCTTCGAGGCTTGCGACGTCGTAAGGGCGTTGGGACAGATCTCGAACACGGACTTGGTTCACGTCCGCACCGCCGACGAGGAGGTCAGGGTCTGGATTTGGTAACGACACTCTCCTCCAGTCCTGAATTACGGGACTGACCTGCTAGCTAGGCGGCTCTCAGATCCTGCCGCACCCCAATATGGGGTTGCTCCAATCAACGGAACCGTTAGGCCGCCAAAATATGCTGGTGCCACAACTTGACTTGGCCAGGCGGCCGTAGCACACGAGGCTCGATTCCGTTAAACTCAGGCTTCTATGGAAGCCAACTACGTTCCGGGACGACGCAACATCGGCCCGAGCGGAGTGCGCCGGCGTTGGCGATTCGGGGCCATTGGCCTGGGGGCAAGCCTTCTCATCCTGTTCGCGCTCGTGGGGACGGACGCTCCAAGGCTCGCCCGTCTGGTGCTTGCCGTTCCGCTGTTGATTGCGTTCTCGGGGTTGGTTCAGGCTTCGAGCGAGACGTGAGTCGTGATGGGGATGCGGGGCCTGCATCGAATGAATGGAGAAACTGGCCGGGCGAACACCAGCCAGGCACGCGAAAAAGACCGTCGGCGGTGTCTTGGCCTGTGGATGCTGGTGGGCCTCTCGACCATCACCGCTACCGGCCTGGCCTTCCTCATCACCTAATCGAAATGGCTCGACGATGATGGATTTGGACAAGATCTACTGCCTCAAAGATCGCGTGGCCTCGCGCAAGATTGTGGACGAGGTGATTCTCGTGCCGCTCCGAGATAGCGTCGCAGAAATGAAAAACCTCTATACGTTGAACGAAGTGGCTGCTCGAGTCTACGAGCTCGTCGATGGGAAGCGCTCCGTCCGCGACATCTGCGCGGTCATCGTCGACGAGTTCGATGTGAGCACCGAGCAGGCCGAGGCTGACGTGTCGCAATTCGTGGAACAACTCTCGAGCATCCACGCCATCGAAGAGTGTCCGAAGGCCTAGTGCCTGCCTGCCTCTCGCCCACCCCTCCCGCAAGGCCCTACCTGCGAAGGAGTTGGGTTGACAAAGGCGTCCCGCCCTCCCCATAAGGTCTCACCCCACTCGCCGTTCCCATCGAGCAGATCTACTCCGAGTTCGGTCATGGCGAGACCCGGCCTGAAGCGATACGGGGCTTCCTCGAGCACGCATACCATCACTGGAGGACTCCTCCTCGATACGTCTTGCTCCTCGGGGACGCAACGTTCGACTTCAAGGACTACTTCGGATGGGGTGTCCAAAACCAGGTACCCCCGTATCCGTTGAACACCAACTACCTCTGGACCGCTTCCGACCCCGCCTATGCCGCGGTCAACGGGGACGACTTGCTGCCCGACCTCACGATTGGAAGACTCCCGGCCGCCAATCTCGAAGAAGCCCAGGCCATGGTGAACAAGATCGTCGCTTATGAAACGGAAAGTATGGGACTTCATGGTCGGGCGGTGCTCATTGCCGACCGGCCCGACCCAAGAGCCGGGGACTTCGAGGCCCATGCCGAAGAGTTAGCCGCCACGGTTCTCTCAGGCAACGACGTTCACAAGATCTATCTCGACGACCTGGGGACCGCCGCCACTCACGACGCCATTCTCAATGCTTTCGGCGAGGGGGCTTCGTTGGTCAGCTACATCGGTCACGGTGCTATAAATTTGTGGTCCGAGAACATCTTGCGCACCGACCACGTGGAGTCTTTGGACTATCCCGCGCAATACCCCTTGCTTCTCACCATGAACTGCTTGAACGGCTACTTCCAGTTCCCGACTTACGATTCCTTATCGGAGACGCTCTTGAAGGCGGACGGCAAGGGCATCATCGCTGCTTTTTCCCCCAGTGGAGAGAGTCTCGATAGACCCGCTCACTTCTATCACCGTCTCTTGCTCACCGAGCTCTTACACGGAGGACACACGACTCTCGGAGACGCCATCCTCGCCGCGCAGTCGAAGTTTGCCGAGTCCGGTGGCTACCTCGAGCTCCTCAGCATTTATCACCTGTTCGGGGATCCGGCGATGTCGCTTAGCTAGTGCTCCTGTATCAGTAAACCGATCACTCTGGAGCTTGCACCGGCGCGGGCTGCGCGTACCGGGCGAAAGCCATATCCACGATGTATTGAATGAGCTGCGGATACGTGCGCCCGGTGCCTCGCCAGGCCATCGAGAACTCGGTGAACGAAGCGAGCCATGGGTTGGGGTTCACTTCGAGAACGTACACCGTGCCGTCCTTGGCCAGTCGAATATCGACCCGACCGTAGTCACGACACTTCAATGCCTGGTACGCCGCCACCGCGGTCTCCTTTAGAAACTTCTCCGTCTCAACCGGAAGATCGTCGGGCATGAAAGCCTCGGTGACTTTATAGAGTTTGGTCTCCTTCAACCATTTGACTTCGGTACCCGCGATCTTCGGCACATCGCCGGGAACCCGAGAAAGGTCCAGCTCGACCAACGGCAGGGCTTCTGGCCTTTCGTTCCCTACCACGCCTACATAAATCTCGCGGCCTTCGATGTACTCTTCGATCAAGGCGGGGCTGTCGAAGCGGGTGTGAATGTAGTCGATCCGCTGCATCAGCTCTTTGACGCTCGTGACCACCGAACCGGCGTCGATCCCGATGGAGCCGTCCTCGGCCTGAGGCTTCACGATCAAAGGAAATGAAATATCATCGGCCCAATCGGTCTTGCCCCGATAGGAAACTACGAAATAAGGAGTCCGAATGCCGTGAAACGAAAGAAGCTTTTTCGCTAGTGTCTTGTCCTGGGCCAGATGCAAGGCGTGAGGACCCCCTCCGGTGTACTTCTTTCTCATCAGGTCCAAAAACGCGGCAATGTGCATGTCTTTGGTGTCGTCGCCGGCGTAGGACTCGGTAAGATTGAAAATGAGCGCCGCCTCGGACGAGGCTAATTTGGCGAGCGATGTGGGCTCGCCGTCCAGAACACAATAGAAAGGTTGGTAGCCTAGCTTCTTGAGAGTGGCGTACACCTCTTCGTGAACTTCCTTCTCACGTTTGCGCGGTTTGCCGCTGCGCGGTTTGCCGCTGCGCGGCTTCTCTGGCGGCGCATCGTCATCGTCCCACCAGATATCGTACAAAACCGCGACGCGCTGCTTGGCCATGATTTTCGGAGATAGGTCGGATCGTACACTATTTCTGCCTACTTAGAGACCTCGAAACTGGACCTCGCCATTCACGGTACGTCGTTGGCGTTGAGGAAAGGAAACCGGCGCCGCACAGAGTTACGGTGAGGATGGCTGCGAATCATGGTACTATGGGTCCCTTCCTCCGATACTACTACTATAGTTGCCGCAGTTGGGCTCACCGGGCTGTTAGATTTCCGACACTTTTCTCAGGCCTCGAGGTAGTTCTTGATAATGAGAAGGCAGGACGGCAAGTATCGGGGCATCTCGAGATGAAGTCTCGTCTCCTGCCCGCGTTAGCTCTGGCGGCCGCAGCACTCATTGGCGCGGCACAGCCGGCCTACGCGGGCGCGTGGGTCTATCCCAAAGGCGTGAGCTGGTCCCCCATCGGCTTCGCCTATCAGAACACCGACGAGCGTTACTTCCTAGACGGCGAGAGAATCCCCTATTTCTTCGACGGACAAAGCGAAGTCACCGCCGCGTTTTTCGAGTATCGACTTGGGCTCGGTGCCGGCTTCGAGGCCCTGGCCCCACTGCCTGTCTACAACATCCGATTCGATGATCTCGCCGACGACCGAAGCTCCACCGGAATCGGAGATGTCAGAGCAGGGGCGCACTGGAACTTCGTTCAGGATACGGTCGTTGCCACAGTTGGAGCCGCCGTCAAATTTCCTACCGGTGAGTTCGTCAACGATGCCGAGATCGTGCCCGTGGGTGAAGGACGATACGACTTCGAAGTCGATGTCGAGGTGGGCCGCTCTCTGTGGCCACGACCGGGCTACGTCAACGGCAAATTAAGTTACCGTTTCCGAACCGAGAACGAGGAAAACGGCATCGATCCGGGAGACGAGATCTTTTGGAGCTTCGAGGGCGGCTATCGATGGATCCCGTCATGTTCAAGGGACTCGTTCGCGGGCTCTACGGCTTCGACGCCACGAGCTCGGGCTCTCCATTGCAACGCTGCGACGAGAGATAATTTACGTAGAACCAGGAGTGATCTTCGCGATCTCCCCCACGCAGAGTATCGAGTTCACGGTGCCCGTCAGCGTCCGCGGGCGAAGCTGGCCGGCGGGTCCCATACTTAACGTCGGCTACTACCAGACGTTTTAGATCGGGCTAGAACCGGAAGAATCGTGTGAACTTGATGACCAAGGAGCGTGTCTCTAGCCGCGGCAATCCTCTATCATCGAGCAGAAGCGCGTCTCTTCCGTCGCTGTACACGACAAAGAAGTCACTCCCCGGCTGATACTCCCAGCGAAAGCGGATGTTGGTTGCGGCCAGATTGTCGCTTGAATTGTACTGCACCAGTGCGCCCAAGAAGATACGCGGCGAGATCATGTAGTTGACCCACAACCGAACCAGATTGGTGGTGAAGCTGCCTTCGGGCAAGTCGACCCAATTGAGGGAAAGCCTAGTGAACCGCCCCGGGTTTTCCGGAGACTGTTTTAGTTGAGTCTCGCCATCTCTAGCGAGCCTTCCTGCGACCGATAGTAGTTCATCTCGTACTCGACGGGGGCGACATTTCCGATCGGCTCCAAGAGTCGTTGCGTGTTGTACCAATGCACCCACTCGAGGGTGGCGAACTCGACGTCCTCAGGACCACGCCAGGGCCCACGTCGACGGATCACCTCGGTCTTGTAGAGGCCGATGATGGATTCAGCCAAAGCGTTATCGTAAGAGTCGCCTCGGCTGCCGACGGACGGCTCAATACCCGCCTCGGCGAGCCGCTCGGTGTAACGGATCGAGACGTACTGCACGCCGCGGTCGCTGTGATGCACCAATGGGTGTTCTGGGTTTAGTCGGCGCTCGTGCAGCGCCTGCTCCAACGCATCGAGAGCGATGCCGGCAGTCAACGATGTCGTCGCTCGCCAACCGACGATGAGTCGAGCGAAGACGTCGATGACGAAGGCGACGTACACGAAGCCGCGCCACGTGGCGATGTAGGTCAGGTCCGAAACCCAGAGCTCGTTCGGGCGTGTGGCGTTGAAGTCGCGCTCCACGAGGTCCATCGGGCGAGCGCCGCTCGAATCCGGCTTCGTCGTCTTGAATCGACGTCCACGGACCGCCCCCTGGAGGCCCATTTCACGCATCAGACGGGCCACCGTGCATCGAGCCACGTCGCGGCCCTCACGGCACAGCTGACGCCAGACCTTGCGCACGCCATACACGTCAAAGTTCTCTTGCCGTACACGACGAATCTCGCCGCGGAGTTGGACGTCGCGCTTCGCTCTCGCTGGCAGGCGGCTTGGGTCCTTCTCTCGCGCTTTCTGCTCGTAATAGGTCGACGGGGCGATCGGAAGCATCCGGCAGATCGGCTCGACCCCGTAACTCTCACGGTTCGCGTCCACGAACAACACATTCACCTCGGTCGGCGGTCGAGCTCCGCCTGGGCGAAAAACGCCGACGCCTTGCGAAGGATCTCGTTCGCCCGCTTTAGCTCACGGTTCTCTCGCTCAAGCTCCTTCAGCCGCTGACGCTCGTCCGTCGTCAGTCCCGCTCGTTTCCCAGCATCACACTCTGCTCGCCGCACCCACGTGCGTAGCGTTTCCCGCGTACAGTCAATCTTCGACGCAATCGATGAGATCGCTGACCACTGAGATTCGTGCTGAGCCTGCTGGTCGAAAACCATCCGCACTGCGCGCTCTTTTACCTCCGGTGAATACCTGCTTCGTCTTGTCATGACTCCATCCTCTCAAGAGTTGGAGTCTCCGGGAAACCCGGGGCGGTTCACTAGGCTCGAGGGACAGCTGTTTGGTCAGCTCCCACCGGCCGAAGTAGAACAACTCGGTCCGATCGCCACTGTAGAAGGTCCCCCTCTCTAGGCCGATCAAGCCAGACACCCTCCGCTGTGGGCCGAATCGGTACCCAGCCTCGTAGCGGTTGAATCGGTACTCGCCAAAGGGAATGATCACGTCATCGGTGATGTCGAACTCTTCATCCAAGAACTCGAAGTTCCGGGTATACGAACTGAAGAAGCGATCACCGCTCTCGAAATCGATACCGAACGAGAAGTTGGCCCGTCGCGACTCGAGCTGCCCATCGCGATTATTGATGTAGTCGAAATTCCCTTTGACAGTGAACTTCCGTATCGCGTCACTCCATTGTGGGCGGGGATTGAAGCGCAGCTCCGCGAAACTTTGCTCAATGTCTTCCCGGCGTAAAAAACCGATCTCAGGGTTGAAATTCTCCTCCACCACCAAGTGCTCGACCTCGAAAGCCCATAAATCGCCTCCATAGTGGAAGCGGCCGCGATAACTGGCGTTATCCCCACTCAAACCGGTTGTTTCGCTTCGCGCGTAGTAGGCGCTAACGTTCACGTTCTGGTAAAAGGTGAAGTTTCCGTCGATGCCAAACAATTGGTTCGAATCGTTCGTGTCGTTGGCTTCGAAAACGGGTGACCGGTACGTGCCGATGAATCCAATGTTGCTGCGGCGAAGCACGTCTCGTTTCACGCGCACAACACCGAAATCCGTCTTAGGGATCGCCAGTTGCGGGAGCTCATCAGTCTGAATCGCCAGTAAGCCCAACGTGTAGGCTCCCGCGCGGCCGGTGAGCCGTGCGCCGGCGTTGATGGGCACCACCTCTTCATCGTAGAGCCCGATCTGCCGACTGAAAAACATGATGGGGGTGTTATCGGCACGTTCGAACCCTCGCCTCGTGCCGACTCCACCGAAAGCAAAAATATCCTTACCCTCGAGGAAAAAATCACGTTTCTCGGGGAAGAAGAGACCGAACCGCGTCAAATTCACCTGCTGCTCGTCGGCCTCCACTTGGGCGAAGTCGGTGTTCAATGTGAAGTCGAATGTCAAGCCACGAGGACTCCGTACTTGAGATCGAAACCGACGTCGCCGTCGAGGTCGTTCTCGAGCGGGGGGTCGGCTTCCAGATCGGTGTTGGCCGCGGCGATGGCGTAGGGTTTGAGCTCGAGGTTGAGGGCCTGCGAGGGTGTCTCGAGACCTACCATTGTCGCTCCCTGAGAGAGCTTGGCGATACCAGCTTGGCGGAAGGCGGCGGCAACGGGCGTCAGATAGCTCGTTTCGTTCTTCCACCTCACGATGCGCCTGAAGTTGATCCCCCAAATCTCGGTATCGACGCCTTTATAGCGAAGCGACCGGAATGGGATTTTCATCTCCACCAGCCAACCACGTTGCCAACGGCCGGTTTTTACGTCCCACACGGTGTTCCAGTCCGAATTGACAATCCTCTCGTCAGTGACTTGAGCGTCGAAGATCGCCCCCAACGGATTAGTGTGGAAGAGGAATCCGTTGCGCCGGTCGTAAAAGGTGTCGAAGATAACCGCGAAATTCTCGTTGTTTTGTATGTTCCGGTTGTCCCTCCGCATTTCGTTGGCCACCATTCTCTCTGGATGGCTGTCCCAGCAGCGGGCAGAGACATGGATGTTGTCGTCATCGAAAAAGACCCAGACTTCCGTCTGTTCGGTCGCGAGCTCGCCCTCGATGGGCTCCTGTTGAATGAACTCCGTCATCGACGGAACCTGGCGGTAGATGAGCTCCGCGAGGCGGCCGTCGACGACGATGGGCTCGGCCAGACGGGTGGCCCGCAGCGTGAGACGGCCCTCGGTGTCACGGCTCAGCACCGCGGGGGGCATGGGCGGCTCGGGCCCATCAATGGCGGCGATGGCGGTGTCCTTTGCCCAAACAAAGGGACTGCAGGCTGCCAGCGTCAAGAGGACACACAGAGCCCGTCGGGCCAAGCTGCGCCGCATTGAAATGGCTCTCTCGATTTGTCGAATTCCGACAGTAAAGTTGCTGGCCCCAAGCTCCCTAGCTGGCGCTGGGGCAAAGTACAACAGCCGGACGGGGGCCAATCTACGTGGGGTCTGGTGGGCGGTACAGGATTTGAACCTGTGACATCTTGCTTGTAAGGCAAGCGCTCTCCCACTGAGCTAACCGCCCCCGAAGTCCAACTGCCCTCCTATTCTAGCTCATCGAGCAAGGACGACGCTTCAATTTGACAATGTCGGGCGTTCGACGGAGCGCCAAATGCGTGTCATCATCGAGTTTCCACCATATGTGGGATGCGCTGCCGAGCACCTTCGAGGATCTTTATCGGCTACGCCAAGACAAAGCTTGCTGGTTCAGGGATACCGCTCACTATTGATATAGTGTGGGTGTAATGAGAACCGCATGTGCGGTGCTCACCGTTGCCCTATTGACCTCGCCGGTCGCGTCCTCCTCGACCGAGGAGACGATCGACTGTGCGGCCGGTTTGGAGTTGACGCTGAGCACGATAGAACCGCCCCAAGGCGCCATTATCCTCCTCGAAGTCCGTAGTGCATTCCCCGCGGAGGTCAAAGCTACCTGGGCCGACCAGTCGCTGCACTTCTGGCAGGAAGGCGACTCTCACCTTGCCTTGTTAGGTGTGGATCTCCGCCGTAGGGCCTCCCAACTTCCGCTTACCGTTGAATCGAAACGGAGCAACGGTCAAGAGATAGGCTGCAGCACTCCGGTGACCATTCGGGACGGGAACTTCGTGGTCCAGAAAATTACGGTGCAGAAGAAGTTCGTCGATTTAAGCGCCGAGGACCTCGAAAGATCGCGAAGAGAAACCAACCAACTCCTGCGGATCTTTCGAGCGGTGACGGCGGCACGCCTCTGGGAAGGAGCCTTCCAACTACCCGTGAAGGGCGTCAAAGGATCGGGAAGCTTCGGCAAGAGACGAATCCTCAACGACCAGCCGCGCTCGCCGCACAGTGGTGAAGACTTCCCCGCTCCCGCCGGCACGCCGGTGCGTGCCCCGCAACGTGGTCGCGTCGTCATGGCCAGCGACCTCTTCTTTTCCGGGAACACCATCGTGCTCGACCATGGCCTCGGACTTTATACGTTCTACGGCCATCTCGAATCGATGGCGGTCAAGAATGGCCAAGTCGTGAAACCCGGCGAGGTGATAGGACGGGTGGGCGCGACGGGGCGGGTTACCGGTCCTCACCTTCATTGGTCCGCCCGGCTCAACAAGGCCCGCGTCAACCCCCTGGACCTCGTCACGATCGCTCCCACCGCCAAACCTCCTACCGAATAGCGAGAAAGAATCCGCCAAAGTAGACACCTTGTCGCCGCAAAGGGACAGAATCGCATGACCATCGTCCCGAAGCCCTTGATTCAAAAGTAGAATCACAGCAGTGCCAGTGGCACCGATAATGCTCTGGCAGTTGATGGCTAATGAGCCAGTACTTGTGTGAAGCCATCTGGCGCCAAAATACGAAGGTGCTAGCAATCAATGCGGCCAGGTGCCCTACACAGAAAGTTGAGGCAGAGATGTTCAGAAAGTCTAACTTCACAATCCTAGGATTTATGCTCCTGTTCACCAGTCCCGTTCTGGGCCAAACCACGCAGACGCTGACCCAGGGCGGTATCGGGAGCAATTTCCCCATCGCTCCGGACTACAAATTCACCGAGGTGGACGGTGAGTTCGCCGGCCTAGCCGGCTTTTACGGAGGATGGCTGATCAATCAGAAGTTCTTGATCGGCGGAGCCGCCTATTTTCAAACCAACGGGGCAACGAGTCCGACATGAAGTACGGGGGCGCAGTCCTCGAGTACTTCTTCAATCCTTTGCGCGTCGCGAATATTTCCGTCAGGGGTCTCGTCGGCGGCGGTACCGCAACCCTAAATCGGTTTCGACTCGAGGGACTCCCATTCCTAGGCGGCCGTTTTCCCGGTCAGGGGAACTTCGGTTCGGGAAACCTCGACCCTGGTAATATCAATCTTGGAAACTTGGTCGAGAGGCTGAGAGGACGCTTTCCATTCGAGGGCATCGATCTCGATAGCCGCCTCGAAGTGAAAGAGGCGTTCTTGGTGATGGGAGCCGGAGGTCAACGTTACGTTGAACGTGACCGAGAAGTTTCGCCTCGGTTTCGGCGGAGGTTATCGGTTCATCGGAGCAGCGGGTCGCTTCGACGATCGGCTGGAAGGGTTCACCGCCAACGTGGCCGCTCAGTTTCGATTCTGAATACCAGCATACAATTTGCCCAATATTGGCCAATAAGCAAAGACATGGGAGGACATCTCCCGGGTCTTTTTTCGAACCTCAGCCGTCTGTTACCGCGTCGTAGACACTCTTAATCACGATGGGCTCTTTGAGCCGCTTAATTTTCAACCGGAACATCACCACCAGTACGTTGGGGTCCGACCCGAGCTCATACACCTCATTGATAGTTCCCTCGTCCTTCGCCTCCTTGCTCGATGAGAATCTGCCTGCCGTTCCAATGAGCGATGGTCTCGAGCTTCGTCCCATTTGGAGTCTCTCGGACGTGCTTCTCCCCGTCCAGATAAAAGATTCGTACCCGTCCTTCGCCGGCGCCGGCGACCCGGAACTCATTACCATCGACCTCGATCGTGAGCTCGTCGGCGGCCGCTGACAAGCTCTTGATGATCCACTGCATGCCCTTCGATCGGGCCACTGCGATATTCGGATCCTCGGGCCCGTCGCGCGAACCACCTGTGTTTGTCCACTCGGTCTGGCCCACTTTGCTCATCTAATTTGGCCCACCCTAAGTTATTGATTAATAAAGACGAGCTGTAAGAAAGCCCCTTTCCTTATTCCGCGGCCGGAACGAAGTGCAGGCCGCGGCTAGTGAAACCCAACGAACTCATGCCTTTATGGTCTTTTTCTCGCTCTTCAGGGTGCGCCGGAACCGATAGGATTCGGTGCCGGTTTCGAGTATGTGCGCCTGGTCCGTGACTCGGTCGAGCAGTGCCTTGCACAGGCGGACGTTCGTGAACACCTGGGTCCACTCCGAGAAGGGCAGGTTGGTGGTGATCACGAGCGCCGCCCTTTCGCATCGTTCCGAAACCACTTGGAACAGAAGCTCGGCGCCGACATCGGCGAGTGGGACGTAGCCGAGCTCGTCGATGCACAACAACTCGTAGCGGGCGTAGCGACGGATCACTCGCGAGAGTTCGTGCTCCTCCCTAGCTTCAACGAGTTCGTTGACGAGTCTCAAGGCCGTCGTGAAGCGAACGCGGCGACGTTGCTGGCACGCCGCTACACACAATGCCGTGGCCAGATGAGTCTTGCCTGTGCCGGCATCGCCGAGAAACAGAACCGGCCGTGCATGGTCGATGTAGTCGCCTTCGGCCAGTTCTCGTATCCGACGGGCGGAGACCTTCGGCGATTGCGAGAAGTCGAACTCCTCGAGCGTCTTCGCTCTCGGTAGTTGTGCTTCCTTCAGTCGTCTTTGAACCGCGCGGTGTTCACGCTCCTCGACTTCGGCGCTGAGCAGCACGTCGAGGTAGCGGACATAGCTGTGCTCGTCGCGCTGCGCTTGTTCGGCAATCTTCTGGAACTGCGTTGCCACGCTCGGCATGCGAAGCGTCTTGCAATGCTGACGGATGCTCTGGAGCTCGATGCTCTTCGCGTTCACGAGTTCACCTCGCCGATCAGCGCGTTGTAATGGCCAACACCTGGCAAGGAACGTTCGTACTTCGTGAGCTCTCCGAGCTCCACATCGCCAAGAGCCTGCGCCTGCTCACGTCGAAGAACTGATGATTCGACGAGGTGACGGATCGCCTCAGCATCCGTACAGCCGAGTTCGAGCGCTTGACTCACCGCCTCACGCAGCTTGTCGTAGCCGTGCTCGCGGCCGAGCTGCACGAGCTCGACCATCTGGCGGGTTCCTTCGAGCTTCCCGTGACGTCGATTCAGCTTGGACCACAACTCGTCGTAGCTCGTGGGCCACCGACCTTTCTCCCGCCATTGAGCGAGCGGCGTCGAGCCGGCCAACGCTCCAGGCTTCCTGACCAGAACATCCAAGTAGTGCTCGAGTTCATAAATCGACTGGCTGCGGCCGTAGCAGCGCTCGTGGCGTGCCACGACGTGGCCCTCGTGCCAGATCTCAACTTCCAACGGCAGTAGCTTGGCCACAACTCGCCGGTCCCGTTTCAACGGAGTCGAGTACCAGTTCGTGCCGACTCGAACGCAGCCTTTCTTGTTCACCTTTGCAAATCGTCGCTCCTCGATATCGAACCCCTCGACGGTCAATGGCAACAGATGCTCCCGTTCAAGCTCCATCGCTGTTCCGACAGCATGCTCCTTGCCGCTAATGTGGCGCGTCGCATCCTTGAGACAGCACGAGAGCAGATACTCGTTCAGCTCATCCCAGTTCGAAAACTCCGGTACCGGCGTCAGATAGTTGCGCCGGAAGTAGCCGACTTCGCTTTCCACCCCGCCCTTCTCGTTGCCTCGACTCGGATTACAAAACTCCGAGTCGAATCCCCAATGGGAGCGAAACGCCACGAATCGCTCCGTCTGCTCTCGTTGATAACCACGCAGAATCTTAGTGACCGCGAGTGACAGGTTGTCGTAGCGCATGCGGCGGAACACGCCACCAAAGAACTCGAACGCATGCTCCTGCGCTTCGAAAAATGCTTGTTGCGTCGGACGCGGATAGCCGCGATGCAACGCGCCTCCTCCCGCCATGCTTCGGACTACGAGCGTGTGGACCTTCTCGAGCTCACCTCCGATCCGCGCGTACGCCTCGTACCAGTCCACTTGCCCTTCATCGCCCCACGCGTAGCTCTGCGGAACAAAAATCTCTGTGTCCTTCAGGCCGAGCTCGCTCTTCCGACGAGCGACGTAGCGACGTACCGTTGATTCGCCAATCTCATGCTCCGGATGCTCGGCGCGCAACCGGGACCAGATACGACGAGCCGTATGGCGTTGCTTCCGAGGCGCTCGCTTGTCCTCCTTCAGGACCGCGTCGATGAACTCGCGTACTTCCTCAAGCTTCGGACTCGCACGCTCCGCGACTTTACGCTCCGGCGGTACCGCGCTCTCCAGCGCCTGACGCACCATCCGACGGTGTACTCCGAACTCCTTCGCCACTCCCTTTATCGTTCCTACTCCGTGCTCGTACTCGCCACGGATCTGCTCGAACAATCGCACTTTCGCACCCCTTTTCAACCGACCCTCCTCTCCGGGTTCTTCCCCGGCTCAGGGTATCGGTCTCGATGGGGTGGGCCAAATCAAATGAGCGAAATGGGCCAATTCAGACTAGCGAACACACCACCTCCCCGGCCACCCCTTTTGATGCTGGCCAGTCCCACCCGGATCTTCTCCTCCATGTCGTCGCTTTCATCGGGGTTTACTTCCCATGTTCCGGCCAGGCCTTGCTGGCCGAAGGACGAACTTAGAGACAAGAAAAGAAGGACCACCGCAAGAATCCCTAACCGGACAGTTTGGCACGAACTGAACGTCGCCATTTCGTCCCTCCTCTGGACCTACATATTACAGCCATGAAAACGGATGTAGGATTCCTATCTCTTGTCCTGACAATTCTCATCGGCGCCGCAGGAGGCGTGGCGGTCGGCCTGCAAGGCCCTCTGGCCTCGGTGATGAGCCAGGAGGTAGGACCGACCGAAAGCTCGTTCTTCATCCACCTCGGTGGCGGCATCCTCTCCACCCTGTTGCTGCTAGTGGGCTTTTCAGAGTGGGACCTCGGCATGTGGCGCAGCGTCCCCTGGTATGCTCTCGCTGCGGGCGGGCTCGGCGTAGTCCTCATCGTCTCCGTGAGCTACACCATTCCGCGGATCGGAATCGCCGCCGCCGTAACTCTACTCGTCGCCGCCCAGCTGAGCACCGGGGTTCTGTTAGATCAGTTCGGCTGGCTGGGCGATGTCGTGCGACCTCTGGATCTGCCGCGATTCGCTGGGCTCGGCTTGCTCTTCACCGGTACATGGCTCTTGATCAGATAGCGGCGCCACTTGATCCATCCAGGGACACGGTGCTAAGTTTGTTTCGTCCGAAGAAAGGAATCGCACGATGCAACCTCTTTACGATCCCGAAGCCGTCCGCCCGATGTGGGAGGGGTTGGCGGAGTGTGGTGTGACCCCGCTCAAGAGCTCGAAGGAGGTCGATGAAGCCATCCAAAAGGAAGGCACGACCTTGGTTATGGTCAACTCGGTCTGCGGATGTGCCGGCGGAATTGCACGTCCCGGCTTGAGCGTCGCACTTCAGCACAAACCATCCCCGATCATTTGACTATGGTTTTCGCGGGGGTCGATCGAAAAGCAACGGAGCGTGCTCGTGAGCACATGGTTGGAATCGCCCCGTCCTCGCCGTCGATAGCTCTCTTCAAAGATGGCAAACTCGTTCACATGCTAGAGCGGCGCCATATCGAGCGGCTGACCGAACAAGACGTCGCTCAGAAACTCGCCAATGTGTTCGATGAGCACTGCGCACGCCAAGGACCTTCCGTCGCTTCGGACGTATACGGAAAAGCAAGAAACCGCCAGCTTCCGCTCTACGGTTCTGGTGGCGGCCGCTCCTGAAACATCGAGCCCTATATCGTCTCCGAGAAAGCGACCCCATGACGGAGAGCGAGGCCGAGAAGCCTCGTGGGCTGCGG
Organism: Candidatus Marinacidobacterales bacterium; assembly: GCA_965222425.1. Lineage (GTDB taxonomy): Bacteria > Acidobacteriota > Vicinamibacteria > Marinacidobacterales > DATDRI01 > CBDCNP01. The sequence continues at coordinate 174,196 of CBDCTW010000008.1, read as the reverse complement.
GCCTGGTAACCGGCGCGTCGAGTGGGAGAATCGTCGCCCTAAACCGCTTTTTCCCCGGGGCGGTGGACTGGATGGTCTCGCGCTACATGAAGTTGCCGGCCCGAGCGTAACTGAACCGACGGGCTGAACCGGTGGCCTAAAGCTGGTTACTTGGGAGGGTTCATCGCACGTTCGTCGTTGGCCAGTCGTATCTTGGCCTCGACCTCGGGGTGCTTCGAGAAAATCTTGTGGAGATTGTCGCGTCTGAGCTCTAGGAGCTCGGTACTCTTCACCGCGGTAACCGTCGCGTTTCGCGGCTCACCGCTCAGCACCGCCATCTCACCGAAAAAGTCACCGTCCTTGAAGTTGTGAACCTTCACTGTCTTGCCGTTGTCTTCCACCGTGGCATCGGCCTCACCAGTGCTCACGATGAACATAGAATCTCCCGGATCGCCCTCGCGCACGATGACCGTGCCAGCCTTCACCGAGCGTCGCTCGAGAACGACCGCCACGTCGATGAACTCCTGCATCGATAACTGGGAGAACAGAGGTATCCCTCCCGGCGACTCGTTGGACTGCGGGAGAGGCGAAGGAGGCGCGTCCGCCGAGCTCCCGACATCATCAATAATAGAATCGATGAGGGCATCGATGTCCTCGCCAAGCACTCCGATCAAAGGATCGGCTCCGTCTGCAGCGGCCTCGGGCTCCGTCTCGATGTCGAACTCGACGGCCGGTCCTTCATCCTCGTCCACGATGGCGTCTACGTCATCGGCCAAATCGAGCATTTGGTCGGCGGAGGCTTCTTCACTTGCGAGTGGCTCTTGGCTTTCGAGTGGTTGTTCCGCCGAGAAGCTCGGTGCATCGTCGGCCGATTCGAACTCGATATCGGCCCCGGAGTCCGCGGGACCGGCCGGAGTGTCTGACACCGGTTCCGGCACCATCTCGAACCCTTGCGACTCAGCTTGCTCGGACCCAGGCGGACCCGCATCGAACGTGACCTCGACGTCCTTCTCCTCCTCTACTTCCTCAACGGGGAGCGGGCCCGACGCCTCGTCCTCGTCTATAGACTCGAGAATCAACTCATCGTCTTCCACCACGTCTTCCGTCGCACCTGGCACTGATTCCAGTGTTGGATCGGCCATTGCCTCGGGGGGCTCGGCGGAGCCCAGGTCAAGCGACTCGATAGGCTGTGTCAACTCGGGCGAGTCCTTTCCGGCAGGTCCGGCAGGCTCTAGATCTATAGAAATTTCATGCTCGCCAACCGGCTCCTCCTCGGACGCCCCCTGCTCCGGTGAGCCTCCGAACTCCCCATGGCCAGGCTGTCTTCGAGACTCATCGTTGGCTCGCGCGGGGCCCCGGCTTCTATTTGTGGCTCGGGTGCCGCCACCTGAGGAGGTGGCTCGGCTTCGACCGGGGGTGGGGCCTGTGGGGATTGTCGCGGTGTCTCCTCCACCGTTGGATCGCTGACAATCGCCGAGGCAAGCTGAGCCATCGCGGCGCTGCGGCCTTTCGAGCGGGCCTCGTTCATCACCGCGAGCTTCTGGTGCACGTCGGCCTGGCGGGGATCGAGCTTGACGATCTTTTTATTGATGGCGATGGCGCGAATCATGAACCCGGACTCGGCCAGCTCATCGGCAACGATCCCGTACTGCTTGATGGCTTCCTTTTTGCTGCCGGCTAACACCAAAGTATCGGCGAAGCGAAGCCGAATCTGAGTGTTCTTCTCGTCCCTCTTGAGGAGCGCTAGAAACCAGCGCAGGGCGCCCCTGTAGTCACGCTTTTGAAGACAGTTCTAGATCTCGCGAAACGGATCCTTGCTCTTTTTCTTTGCTGCCATCGGATTCCCGCGCGACGGGGGAGGCCTCCTTTGCCGCTCTCGAATTCTTCGAGCGTCCTCCCTGGGAAGATTTCTGAAACATGGTACCACATCCCTTTTCATGGCTCCTCCCCGTCGGATATACTTGGCGCTCAACGACTTCGACCAACCGGAGGAACCATTGAGGCAACTTTTATGAACTCGAGAGCTCTTCGCCAATCGCATCGACGCTTTGCCACCCTCTTCTCGCTAGTGCTCGTACTGGGGATCGCACTCAGCACGGCCTCCGAGGAACCGGCTCTCCGAGGGTTCGTGGCCGATGAGGTGGCTTCACAGCTCGTCTGGGAGAACCGCTATCGCGAGCTCCCCGAGCCGCAAAACATGCGGTCGTATATGCATGCCATCTCGGAAGAGCCTCACCACGCAGGAGGATCAGGCAGCAAGCGAGTGGCTGAATATATCTTGTCGAAGTTCGAGTCCTGGGGACTCACCGCATGGATCGAGGTGTACGAGGCGCTGATGCCCATACCGACAGAACGGGTCCTCCAGCTCGTCGAGCCGGAAACTTATGAAGCAAAGCTCGAAGAGCCGGCCATGCCGAGGGACAAAGATTCTTCCGATAGCGGTCAGCTCCCTACTTTCAATGCGTATGCCGCGGACGGTGACGTGACCGGCCAACTCGTTTATGTCAACTACGGGATTCCCGAGGACTACAAGCAACTAACGGAACTAGGTATCGACGTACAAGGGAAGATCGTCATTGCACGATACGGTCGTAGCTGGCGAGGTATCAAAGCCAAACTGGCCTGGGAGCATGGTGCTATCGCGTGCCTTATCTACTCCGACCCCGAGGACGACGGTTATAGAAAAGGAGACATCTACCCAGACGGCCCTTTTCGGCCCTGGGCGGGCGTGCAGAGAGGCAGCGTGATGGATATGCCCATCCATCCGGGAGATCCACTTACGCCGGGCTGGGCGGGCGAGAAAGGAGCTCGGAAGCTCGCGATTTCCGAGACGCGCACTCTGGCGCAGATCCCTGTTCAGCCGCTTTCCTATGCCGACGCCATGCCTCTTCTCAAACATCTGCGTGGGCCAGTGGCACCGGACGACTGGCAGGGCGCGCTCCCCATTACCTACCACGTGGGCCCTGGCCCGGCGAAGGTACGCCTCAAGCTCTCCTTCGATTGGCAAGTCCGGCCCGTCTACAACGTGCTCGCACGGATCGACGGACACGTTTTTCCGAATGAATGGATCATTCATGGGAACCACCATGACTCTTGGGTGAACGGTGCCACCGACCCGACCAGCGGCAACGTCGCTTTGATGGAGACCGCGCGCGCTTTTTCCGAAATGGTCAAAAAGGGCTGGAAACCCAAACGGACGATCATCTTCGCGTCTTGGGACGCTGAGGAGTGGGGCCTGATCGGCTCTACCGAGTGGGTGGAGAAGCACGCCGACGAACTTCGAGAGAAGGCAGTCGCTTATATCAATACCGACTCCACCGGCAAGGGATGGCTTTCCACCGCGGGCAGCCATTCCATGCAGAAGCTCGTGAGCCAAGTGGCCGACGACATTGCCGATCCTCGAGGCGGAAAGAGTCTTCGCCAGGCGGCGCGCGAGCGGCGCATCGATCAGGCGAAAACCGATAAAGACAGAGAAAAGATTGAAAAGCGAGCCGACCTGGCTCTTAGTGCCCTGGGCTCCGGATCCGACTACACCGCCTTCTTGGATCATCTCACCGTCGCCTCTCTGAACTTCGGCTTTGGCGGGGCAAGTAACGGCGGGGTCTACCACTCCGTCTACGACTCCTTCGACTGGTACAATCGATTCTCCGATTCGACGTTCGAATACGGGAAAGCCCTTTCTCAGTTCGTAGGAACGACTATCCTTAGATTGGCGGACGCCACCGTGCTGCCCTTCCACTTCACCGACTATGCGGAGATCTTGGATCAATACCTCAACGAGATCGAAGAGACGCACGAGAAAATGGAAGACGCGCCCCCTCTCGATCTCTCCCCAGTGCGAGCCGCTATCGAGGAGTTCCACCGCTCCGGCGAGTCTTATGAATCCGCGTTAGCCCGGTTCTCGACCGTGAGCGCGAGCTCGCTTCAGGCGGAGGCGGCCCAGCTGGCTAGACTCAATCGCCTCCTCTACACCTCGGAGAGATTATTGGGCTACGACGGTGGACTTCCCAACCGCAAGTGGTTCCGGCACCAGATCTACGCGCCCGGTTATTACACTGGCTACGGCGTCAAGACGCTACCCGGAATCCGGGAAAGCCTCGAGCAAAGGTCTACAGAAAACTTGGAGCGCTACGTCCCGATCGTCGCAGGGGCGATCCGGCAATTGGCAGGGCAAGTGAACGAAGCACAAGTAATCCTAGAAAGCCTCTCACGGTAGTACCGAGGCAAGACGCAACGGGTGACTGAAGGCGCCGTCTATCTCGAAACTTTCCGCAGCGGTGAGCTTTCCCGCCGCGTCGAGCAGGGTCTCGAGCTACTTCGCTCGTGCCGGGTCTGCCCTCGCGACTGCGATGTCGATCGCCTCGCCGACGAGAAAGCGGTGTGCCTCACCGGCCGCCACGCGGTTGTGGCGAGCCACTTCGCTCACTTCGGCGAAGAGGACTGCCTGCGAGGATTGCGGGGCTCGGGGACGATCTTCTTCGCGAACTGCAATCTAAAGTGCGTTTTCTGCCAGAACTTCGACATCAGCCAACGGCCAGCGGGAACGGTTACCCCTCCCCACCGTCTGGCCGAGATGATGCTCGAGCTCCAGGGACAGGGATGTCATAACATCAACTTCGTGACCCCGGAGCATGTAGTGCCGCAGGCCTTGGAAGCGTTGCCGATCGCCATCGAGGGCGGCCTCCGCGTGCCGTTGGTTTACAACACCAGCGGTTACGATTCGCTCGAGAGCCTGAGGCTGCTGGACGGCGTGGTGGACGTCTACATGCCTGACTTCAAGTTCTGGGACTCGGAGTTGGCTCGTCGCTACAGGAAGGCAGAGAACTACCCTCAATCGGTACGGGAAGGCTTAAAAGAAATGCATCGCCAAGTCGGAGATCTTGTGCTGGATGACAACGGTTTGGCGCGTCGCGGTCTCCTCGTGAGGCACTTGGTCATGCCGAGCGGGATCGCTGGAACCCGCGAGGTGATGCGTTTCCTTTATGAAGAAATATCCTCCGACACATACGTCAATCTCATGGATCAGTACTATCCGGAGGGCAAAATGGATCGCTACCCCGAAATCCACCGGCGTCTCTACGAAGACGAGTATGAGCAGGCTTATCGAGTGGCTCGCGAGGAAGGCATCTGGCGGCTCGACGCCCGAGCATTAAAAGACTTTTAGTCCGTTAATCCTTACACGTCGTGCCCGTGATGGACGCCAAAATAGGGAGCAGCTATCAATCACGCAGCCAGGCGTCGGGGGGGATGTCCCGGCCGCTGTTGAATTTGGTCGGGTAGCGGCGGCACCTGTGAATACTCTTAGGCAGCAAACTCATCGCTGTCAAGAGATTTCTGTTTGCTTCTAAGCGCGTGAACGAGAGCGCCCATATGGCGATAGCCTTTGATACGCCGGAACTTTTTCTGCGCGGTGACGACGCCAAGAGCGGTCCATCGGCGAACCATGGAAGGACTCTTCCAACGCTTGACGTTTCTCGATACTCTGCGAATGGTTCCGTTGAGATTCTCAATGGCGTTCGTCGTGGCAAGAGACTGGCGAAGTAAGGCGGGCGGCGCGAGCTTCACGACCGTGAGTGTTTCTTCCATCCCTTCACGAAGGCTTCCGGCAGCTTCGTCGTAGCCGTTTCGCTCGAGCCACGACACCAATGCCTGAAGTCGCTTGCGCGCCTTGTCGGCACTCTTGCACTTGTAGGCTTCCTTCATCGTCTGGAGCACGTAGGCGTGACGAGACTTGGGAAGGTACGAGCGAAGATTTCGGAGTTTATGGATCTGGCACCTTTGGATGACCGCGAGGTCCCCCAAAACGTCGACGAGTGCCTTGCGGATGCCTTTGCCTCCGTCCACTACGCAGAGAATCGACTCATCGACGCGCAAGCCTCGCTCAAGAAGGTCCTGCAACATCGCGGTGCACACCCGAGAGTTCTCCGTCGAGCCCAGCCATATACCCAGGGGCACCTTCGTTCCATCTATTGTGATACCTAGAGTTACGACGACGGTCTGTCCGGCCACCTCAAGGCCATCCAGCATCAGTGCCGCAAGCTCGAACTCCTCTAGCCGCCGAGACAGGTATTCCTCGAGCTTCTTAGTCGTCTGGCTCACGAGGTGACGGCTGGCGGCACTCTTACTCGTGCCACGAGACTTCAACTTGGCCGCGGGTTTGTCCAGACTCGATTCGTAATTTCGGGTCGATACGCCCACCAAAATCTGATTCAACACTCGCTCTGGAAGCGGGTCTTCTTCGCGGAAGGCTTCGAAGTGTGGAAGCGACGCCTCCGCGCCCGACTTCGAGCGAACTCGAGGTCGCGACACTTGGATGCGACGACCACCGAAGCTCAGCTCTCCGTTCGTGCTCCCCCAGTGGTTATGAGTTCGCTCCTTCTCGTGCTTGCCCTTGAGCCCCGCGATCTCCTCGGCGTCCTCTCTGAGCAGTAGGTGCAGAGCTGTCAGTCCTTGCTCGTACACCCATTCCGTCAGATCCGCCTTCGTGGCCGCGATCCCAGCTATCATCGGTAGCAGTATCTGACCGACTTGGCCAACTACCTTGCCCGTAGGCGAGTGCGTTTGCTTTCTTACTGGCTTCTTTGATTTCCTAGGCATTGGTGGCTCCTTGTCCCCCTCTGGAGACGGTTTATTGGCAGACCTATTCTTAGGCCGGCCAAGGAGCCGCAGCTACCCCAAATTCAACATCCGGCGGGACATCCCCGCGTCGGGGCAGACGGCGGTGAGGCCCGAACAGGACCAGACCGACTCATCTCTTTCCTGTTGCTGAATCTCGAAAGCCTCGGCTACACTTTCACCAATGCGTTTCCCCGGCAGTAAGCTGCTCTCGCAAGACTTGTCGACCGAGACCACGCCCCTCGAGAGCGTCATTCGACAATGCGAGGACGTCAACCTCTCCGGCTACTCGGCCCGGGTCTTCCAGTCCGAGTTTTCGTCGAACATTTGGAAAGCTCGCCACGAAACGCAGCGGGCTAGGTCCAGCCGTCTCCATGAGATTCTCGAGCAACAAAGGCCGCAGGAGACCTCGGAGAGCGCACCGCCCCCGGAGCCGGCTGCAGATCCAAAAGCGGCCAAACCAAAGCCTAAGGTTGTCGACCGAAAACCGCTTCAGCAAAGAGTCCTCGCCTCCATCCGTGAGCAGACCTCCTCGATGCTGGCAACCTTCTCTTCAACCTCGATACCGAAGAGATCGAGTTAGAGCACGTGGAGTTTCCCAAGGAGACCGAGGAGCAGCTCATCATCGAAAAGCTACCCGCCTTCGCGAAGTACTTGGAGAACCTCGCTTCCGTGAAAGACGAGGACCACATGGCAACGCTCTCCCTAACTACTGAGAACTTTTACTTGATCGTGAAGTGTATCCCGGAGGCCGGCGAGGGTCTTGCCCTCATCACTGACAAAAGCCAACCAGTCGCCTTGGCCAGCGCGCTCCTGTTGAACTCAGCGCATCGCTACGTCGCCATGGTGAGCGGAATTCACGTTTAGGTTTAGCCTACCAGGACCGAACCGCCGTTCACGTTTAGTATCTCCCCCGTGATGTAGCTTGCCAGGTCCGAAGCCAAGAAAACGACGGCTCCCGCGATCTCGTCGGGCGTTCCGGGCCGGCGGAGGGGAATTGTGGCCTCCACTGCCGCCCGTTCCGACGAGGCAAACGTCTCCGCAGTCATATCCGTTGCCACCCAACCCGGGGCGACGCAGTTCACCAAGATCCCGTGCGGAGCCAGCTCGAGTGCCAGGGACTTCGTGAAACTGATAATCCCCCCTTTGGACGCCGAGTAATGGGAGTAAAATGCCTCGCCCCTCTGCCCGGAAGTCGAAGAGATGAGAACCATGCGGCCCGATTTACGAGGGATCATCACGCGGGCGGCATGCTTTGTGGTAAGGAACACTCCTTTGAGATTCGTATCCAGGGTGTCGTCCCATTGATCAGGGGACATCTCGGGAAGAACCGCCTTCTTCCAGATCCCCACGTTAGCAACGACCACATCGAGCGGCCCGAGTTTAGACTCCGTCTGAGCGACGAGTTCCCGGACGGCGTTCTCCTGAGCCACATCCGCTTGGAGGGCGATCGCGCGGCGTCCTTTGGACTCGATGCGTCGGACCACGACTTCCGCCTTCTTGCGCTGGGTTGCGTAACTCACTGCCACGCTGGCTCCCGCCGACGCCAACGAAACCGCAATGGCCTCCCCGATTCCTCGCGAGCCACCCGTCACCAGTGCAACCTTACCTGTCAAAGAGATCATGGCCTCACCGTCCAGGCGAAGCACGATTATAACTCGCGACTTGTCCCGCCGTAGCCGTCGACGGAACGTCTACGCCCATTCGACGGCGAAGGCGGAAGGCGGGACCGCAACTCGTGCTTGCCCGCCGTAGCTCATACGAATTCATGAGCGAAGGCGGGTTGAGGCGCCGAGCAGCCTGTGATAATTTGTCGGGGTTGGCGAGCCGCTTGGGTTATCTGATCAGCTTCGAGGGAATCGAGGGTTGTGGCAAATCGACTCAAGCCAGGCTCCTAGCAAAGCGACTGGAGAGTAACGGCCGTTCTTGCCTCCTAACACGAGAACCAGGAGGTACACAGATCGGCCGAGAGATACGAAAGGTTCTCTTGCACCCGGCGCATCACCGGATGGTGCCGGAGGTCGAGCTTGCTCTGTACTTCGCGGACCGCGCTCAACACCTTGAAGAGGTCATTCGGCCGGCGCTCGACGAGGGCCGGATCGTGATCACGGACCGATTCACCGATTCGAGCATGGCCTACCAGGGATACGCGCGCGGTTTGTCGCGTCGGGTGATTCGCTCATTCGATCGGTTGATGACCGGCGAGTTTCGTCCTCGGTTTACGGTCCTGCTCGATCTGCCGCCGGAACATGGTCTGCGTCGTGCTCGAGTTCGCAACCGGCGAACCCGTCAGAGCCGCACTCAGGGTCGGTTCGAACTAGAGCGCCTCGAGTTCCACCGCAAGGTCCGCAAGGGATACCTCCAGCTCGCCCGCCAGGAGAAACGGCGCTTCGTGGTCGTGCCGGCCACCGGCAATCGGCTCCAGGTTCACGAGGACATCTGGAAACGACTGGCCCCCCGATTGCCCCGATCGAGTCGACCCGGATAGCCGCAGAAGCTACTTCCGCTTCGCAAGCCGCCCGCGCTTCGAAAAAAGATGTCTTTCTCGCAACTAGTCGGAAACTGCTCGGCGCTCGAGCGCCTGCAAAAGATGGTGGCCCGCGGCCAGGTTCCCACGAGCTTGCTCTTCAGCGGACCCGACGGCGTCGGAAAGCTCGACGCTGCCATGAACTTGGCCAAAGCGCTCAATTGCGCGCGGGCCGTCGTTGGCGGCCCCGTTACCTATGATGCCTGCGATGAATGCCCTGCCTGCCGGCGCATCGTTTCAGGAACCTTCCCGGACGTGCGTCGCATTGCGCCGGAAGGAGCCGGAGGCCAGATCAAGGCTGAAGCCGTCCGACAGATCGTTAGCGAGAGCCCCTTCCGACCCTTCGAAGGCCGGAAGCGTGTCTATATCATCGAGGCGGCCGACCGGATGAATCCCACGGCGGCCAACACGCTGCTCAAGACATTGGGAGGAATCACCGACTTGGATCGTGCTCGTGCTGCTCACCTCGCACGAAGCCGCCATACTGCCCACACTACTTTCCCGCTGCCAGAAGATTCGCTTCCTCCCCTTGCTCCCAGAAGAAGTTACAGACCTCCTGGTCTCGCAGCACGGGTTTTCAGCCGAGGATGCGAACCTGGCGTCGTCGGTCTCGGGCGAGAGCCTCGCCCGTGCACTGGCCACAAAGACCGACGAGATCGTGGAGTTACGCGGCGAAGCCCTGGAGATGGCGCATATGCTGGCAGACGCCCCCGGTCGTGTGGAGTTGTTCGCACGGGCCGATCGGCTTGCCAAGCACAAGTCGCTAGTCGGTATCGTGCGATTGCTGGTCGGGCTCCTCCGCGATCTCGCTTGCATCGCAGGCGGTGGGCAGGGTTCCATCGTCCATTCAGGTCGCAGCGAAGAGCTCGGGGCCCTCGCTTCACGCGTTCCGCTCGAGTCCTGGCTCGAGGCCTTCGTCCTGGCCGAACAATCTCTCCAAGATCTCGAGGTGCGTTACGCGAACAAGAGAATCACTCTCGAACGCTTGTTTCTCGCGCTGTCCAGGCGGGAGGCGCGCGGCGTCCAAGGCCAACTTGTCGACGGGCGGAGGGGCCCGCGATGAGCTTACGAGTACGAGTAACCTGTCTTCGCTTAGGCGGGGCAAGCCCAACTTTGGGCACCTCGCTGTTTGACACTTGCGCCCCCTGGGGGCTTGGTGCTAGACCTCCTCGCAATCTGTTGGCGATCTTCAGATTACGCCTCGGCAGAACCCCAGTCCGGCTAGAGAAACCGGCAGTTCACAACAGCCCGAGGGCCGCTCTTACCTGAATAACGCGCGAGATTGGCGTGCCCTCGGAGGTGTCGTGTTTCCCCTGTCCGAGCGCGCCAATTTTTCGAGCTGGAAAACAGCAGGAACTGAGGAGCCGTGAATCGAAAGCTAATTCGTCCCAACCTAACGGACATCAAGGATCAGATGTCGTCCAAACCCATGCGCCGAAAGCCGGTTCCCCCGGAGCAGACCAACGCGGAGAGCTTCTACTACATCAAGCAGATGAACAGCAAGACCCCTATGGTGCTGATCCTACAGGATGGAGAAGAGCTCAGGGGAGTCATCGAGTGGTATGACAAGCACTGTCTCAAAGTGAACCGCATCGACAAGCCCAACATTCTCATCCCCAAGCACAACATCAAGTACATGTACAAGGAGAATGAGATAAAGGGCGAGAACGACTAGTGTCTTAGCGGTTTCGCTCCTTCAGCTCCGCCTGCACTTCCCGTTTCAAATCCCTCTCCCGTACTTTTTCTCGCCGATCGTAGTGCTTCTTGCCCTTGGCCAGGGCCATCTCTACTTTCAAGCGTCCCTTGCGGAAGTACATGCGTGTTGGAATGAGGGTCAGTCCCCTCTGCGAGATCTTTCCGATGAGCCGCCGGATTTCCCTCCGGTGGAGCAAGAGCTTGCGGGGCCGGAGTGGTTCGTGGTTCTCGTAGAACGCGTGGGAATAAGGACTGATATGACACTGCATTAGATAGAGCTCTCCGTTTTTCTCCGCCGCGTAACTATCCTTCAAATTCACTCTCCCTTCTCGAGCGGCCTTGACCTCGGTACCTTGAAGCACCAAACCGGCCTCGAAACGGTCCGTCAAATGATAGTCGTATCCGGCCTGGCGGTTCACGGCTACGACTTTCACGGCTTGGTCGCTCGACCTTTCTGCCATCCGACGGGGGCTCCTGACTGTAAGGGGCTCGATTCTGGTGACTTATCGCTCCAAGCGCAAAGGGGCGCTCCCAATGCCAGGGAGTGGTCTGTGCTATAATAAACTGCGGTTGCATCCTCGTAAAACTTCGGAAGGAACAGGAGTAATGGTCGTTAGTCGACCCGCACGCACGGCCCGATGAGCCAATTCATTTGCAAAGTCGGTACGAACAGCGGCGACATCATGGAGATTGCGCCTCCGTGCCGATGATGAAGGCTCGGCTAGACGCGAGCTTGGCGAAAGCGGATACCATATTTTCTCGGGTACGCCGTTCCTTCGGCTTGGCCCCGCTCTTGTCCGCGTTCAAGCGCGGACCCCGGGCGGATCAAGACCACCGAGTTCATCATCTTCAACCAGGAGCTCGCCGCACTCTTGAAAGCGGGACTGCCCTTGTTGCAGTCGCTGAACATCATGCTGGAGAGAATGCACAACCCCCAGCTACGCGGAGTGCTCACCGACGTTCGCGACAAAGTTAAAGGCGGGCTCTCTTTATCCAAGGCTTTCGCCTCCCACGGCGATCTGTTCCCGCGCATCTACTCCGCCTCCCTATTGGCGGGAGAAACGAGCGGGGATCTGGAAGAGGTTCTTCGCCGCTATGTCCGAGACATGAAGCTCATCGAAGGTACCAGAAAAAAAGTGGAGGGGGCACTCATCTATCCGGCTTTCCTCTTCACGGTCCTCATATTGGCATCGTCGGTGCTACTCTTCCACGTCGTACCTAGTTTCGGCGGGTTCTTCGAAAATTTCGATGCCGATCTTCCCCCTCTCACGCTCGGCCTGCTTTGGTTCGCAAACTTCGGGCGCGCGAATATTTGGTTGATCGTGCTAGCTCTTCTGGTTGGTGGCACCGCCTTCTACGTCTGGTCTCGTCAAGAAAGCGCAAAAACGAAGATCGACCACACAAAGCTGAAATTGCCCTATTTTGGCCAACTCCTGCGCCTCTTCGCGACGTCCCAACTGACGCGCTCGATCTCGACCCTACTCGCCGGCGGCATCCCGCTCGTGCAGTCGATCGAGATTTCGGCCGGGTCGATCGCCAACCGCTTCCTCGGGCAAGCGGTGAAGCCGGTCTCGGATCGGGTCCGAGAAGGCAAGTCTTTTGCCGCAAGTCTCGAGGGGACCGGTCAATTTTCCAACATGGTCATCGAAATGGCCAAGGTCGGAGAGAACACGGGGAGCCTGGCGGACATGATGGGTTCGGTCGCCGACTTCAGCGACGAGGAGATCGACCATCGACTGACTATCACGATGGCCATGCTGACACCGGTGTTGCTCATCGTGATGGGAGGGTTCGTGGCCTTGATCCTATTGGGCCTTTACCTGCCTCTTTTCGGTCTAGCCGGTGTAATGCACTGAGGTCCTGCAAATGGTGAGAGAACCCAACGCGGAAAAGCCTTCCACTCAGCTCGGAGTAGATCCCAACCAAACGCCCGAGGAAGCAAAGGCAGCTGAGATTCGCCAAGCCCAGGATCTCGCCGCCCGATGCCGGCTGCAGTACGTCGATCTTGAGCACTTTCAGCCCGATCACGATCTTTTTCGGAGTGTTCCGGTAGACCTGATGTTTCGCTACAACTTCCTTCCCTATCGGAAGGAAAACGACAACCTGGTCGTCGTCACGTCCGATCCCACGAACGTCCCTGTATTGGACGAAATCTCTCTACTCTTGAAGACACCGATCCGCGCTTCGGTGGGCACCGAGTCCGCGATCCAATCGCTCCTCAAGAGAAGCCAAAGCGCTCAGCGCGTTTTGGAAGAGGCCTCGGAAAGCTTCACCATGCAGATCATCCGGGATGACGAGGACACCGAGGAAACACTGTCGCTCGACCGGCTGACCGATACGTCGAGCCCTATCATCCGCCTCGTGGACTCCACGATCTACAACGCGCTGACCAAACGAGCCTCCGACATCCATGTCGAAACCCGAGACGAAGAGGTCGTCATCAGGTACCGTATCGACGGCATTCTACAGCGAGCCATGAAGCCACTCACCAAGGCACAACACTCGGAGATCATCAGCCGCATCAAAGTCATGGCCGAGCTGGATGTGGCAGAGAAACGCGTCCCGCAGGACGGCCGATTCCGCTTGAAGGTGAAGGGTCGTAGCATCGACTTCCGCGTTTCCATCATGCCCAGCATCCATGGGGAAGACGCGGTGATCCGAATCTTGGACAAGGAGTCCATCAACGAGCAGTTCTCGGAGCTGCGGCTGGACATTTTGGGCTTCTCGGAAAGTGAGGTCAAACGCATTCGCCATTTCATCCGCGAGCCCTATGGAATGGTGCTGGTGACGGGACCCACCGGGAGCGGCAAGACCACCACTCTTTATGCGGCGCTGTCGGAGATCCACAACGAGGAAGACAAGATCGTCACCATCGAAGATCCCGTGGAGTACCAACTCAAAGGCATCACGCAAATCCCGGTCAACGAGAAGAAGGGCCTTACCTTCGCGCGCGGCCTCCGCTCCATTCTCCGCCACGACCCGGACAAGATCATGGTGGGAGAGATCCGCGATTCGGACACCGCACAGGTCGCCATCCAGTCCGCTCTTACCGGACATCTGGTTTTCACCACCGTTCACGCTAATAACGTCTTCGACGTGGTTGGACGTTTCTTGAACATGGGCGTGGAGGCGTACAACTTCGTCTCCGCGCTGAACTGTATCCTCGCACAGAGGTTGTGCCGCACCGTCTGCCCCTCGTGCCGGACGCCGGTTCACGCCTCGCGCGAGCTTCTCGAAAAATCCGGATTGGATCCGGAGCGCTACCGGGATCACGAGTTCTTCCGCGGCGAGGGCTGCCTGCAATGTAACGGTACCGGGTATGAGGGACGCCAAGCGATCTGCGAGCTATTGGATCTTTCCGACAACATCAGGGAGATGCTCATCGACCGACGGCCGAGCACTGACATCAAGCGGGCGGCCAAGGAGGAGGGCATGCTCTTCTTGCGTGAATCGGCTTTGGCCAAGGTCTTCGATGGTCTGACCACGCTGGAAGAGATCAACAAGGTCACCTTCGTCTAGTAATGAGTCGATTCAGCCAACTAAGGCGATGGCTCTTGGAGCCGGAGCCACCCGGAGTGGGAATCGAGTTCCGTCCCGGCGAGATCATCGTTGCCCGCTTCAGAGAGAACGGACGCGGCGAGATGGACCTCTGCCTCCGGGCTCCTCTTCCGCCCGGCGTCGTCGACTTCTCGATGCTCACCCCAAATCTCAGCGAGCCAGAAGCGCTCGGCAATTTCCTGGGGAAGCTATTCGAGGAAGCCGGCATCCAGGGCAACCGCCTCGGCCTCACGGTCCCCGATATTCTGGCCCGCATCTCGGTACAAGAACTGCCCGAGAATCCTCGTTCCCGGGCCGAGGCCAAAGAGCTGCTCCGGTTCCGCCTAAGAAAGGCGCTTCCCTTCGAGGCAAGCGAAGCGAGGCTCGCCTTCCAGCCCGTTCCCGGCACCAATCCAAGCTTCCTCACCGGCATCTTGCATGAGGAAGTCGTCAGCCAATACGAAAAGCTGTTCGAGGAGCTCGGATTCCACGTGGGTGTCATCGAGACCTCATCGCTCAGCCTGCTGAAGCTTTGGGAGGGTGTGGTCGTCGAGTCTCTGACGCCGGAGCAGGACTATCTTTTTCTCAATCTCGAGGAAACTTATTTCACGTTGAGCCTCGTTCGGAACCGTAACCAGCTGGTTCTCATGCGCACCGTGGGACACCGTTCCCCCCAGCTCGATGCCGAGACCTTGGAGTCGCAAAAGCCACCGAGCTACCAGACGGAAAGCCTTCTTCGCGAGCTCCTTTCCACCCTCATTTATTACAAGGAAAGGCTAGGGGGTGACTCTCTGGCCCGCATCTATTACCGCTCCCTTCGTCTCGATCTCGGAGACTTGGCCGAATTGCTGAAGGATCAGTTCGAGGTGCCAGCCGAGCCGTTCGATCTCCGCCGAGCGGTGAGAATCGGGAGCCACCTGACCGTAGCCGAGCCGCTGGCGATGGCGGCCGGTGCTGCGTCCGGCGCCGCGCGGGGAAAGGCGGCCTGACAATGGTGGACTCACCTCTCAACTTCGCGAAGGTCGGCTTTCGTAACGAGCGTCTCCCCCGCCTGCTTTTCGGGATCGCGGCGCTGAGCCTGGTGGCGGTCACCTTGTGGCACGGAGTCGTCCTCACTCGCTATTTGCTGCGGGAACGAGAAGAGCTCGATCTCAAGATCCAGTCCATGAAAGAGGAGCTCACCGGGCTGGACACCGACATTTCTCGAACCCGGGCAGAGCTTCGCACGCAACGAAACGAGTTGATGACCCAACGCATCGAGTTTCTGGCGGACGTCTACCGGCAAAAAGGCTTTTCTTGGACCGAGCTATTCAACCAGTTGGAGGAGCTCGTCCCCCGAAACGTCCGCATCACTTCCATCTCCCCGAGCGCGGCAAGAGGGGTAATCGAAGTGAAGCTGACGACGATCGGCCGCTCCCTCGAGGACCTCTTGGAGCTCGTCCAGACCCTCGAGGAAAGCCGCTACTTCGGCACCGTCATGCCGGTCAACGAAGCCCAGCAGAAAGAGGGGAGCGAGGTGGCGGCGACCGTCACTCTGCGCTATCTTGCTGAAAAAGACGCGCCCCCTAGAAAAACTGAAGGGCCTTTGGAGCCCGGTAAGCCTGCTGAGCCGGCCCAGAATGCCGAGCCGGTGGAAGCCGAAGAGCCTGACGATGAGGCCGACGAGAAAGATGCACCACCGGGTTCGGCGAGCGAAGCGATGGAGGAAGGTTGACAGAGACGAATTCAGGATTGGACCTCCGCCCGTTCTGGCAGAAACGACGATTCTATCTATCGCTCGTAAGCTGGGCTCTCGCCAATCTAGCGCTCTACGGGGTGGTGACCTACCGACTAGCGACCAAGCAGGAGCGTCTGGCCAAAGAGGAAGCATCGCTTACCGAGGAGATAGCGTCTCGCCGGAAAGTGCTCGACGGCCTTCGAACCGAGCGGGAGCGCATCGCGAGAAACGACGCGGTGGCGGAGGAATTTTGGTCCGAAGTCGTCCAGCCGCGTACGCCCGGTTTGACCGAGGCGGTGGCCGAGATCGATCGCCTGGCAAAACAGACCGGCGTGACGCGTGGTCGAACCTCTTACTCTCAGGATGAGCTCCCGGTCGGACTGAGCGAAGTGAAGGTTCGAATGCCGCTCGAGGGGTCTTACTTCAATCTATTGCGCTTCATCAATCTCATGGAGCGTTCGGGGCGGTTCTTCTTGGTGCGCGAGATCGCGCTGAGGGACGCCGACGAGGGACAACTGGCACTGCGATGCGACGTGGCCTTCTTCTTGAGACCCAGCGAAGGACCGACTCCGTAGCGACAATGAGAACGGAGCAATGAGGACGGATCAGGGCTTTACCTACTTGGAGCTTGTGATCGCTACCTTCATCTTGGCGATCCTCGCGGCGGCGATAATACCGGTCGCGGAAGTCACCGCCAAGCGGGCCAAAGAGGTCGAGCTGAGACGCGACCTGCGCATCATGCGGGACGCCATCGACAATTTCAAACAGGCGGTCGACCTTGGTCTCATCGGCGGAAGCAACGTCGAGTTGGGGAGCGAGGGCTATCCGAAGGAGTTGGAGCTGTTGGTCGATGGGGTGTCCCAGGTCGGTGCAATAGGCAAGAAGCTGAAGTTCCTAAGACGCATCCCGATCGATCCGATGACCCACTCGACGGAGTGGGAACTTCGCTCATACCAGGATGAGCCCGACTCCACGATCTGGGGCGGACAGAACGTCTACGATGTCTATACAACGAGCTCGGAGACGGCGCTCGATGGGACCAAGTACGGTGACTGGTAAGCACCGAGGCTTTACGTTCGTCGAGCTGGTGATGGTCATCACGCTCATGGGCATTTTGATCGCCATCGCCATACCGGTCTATCGGGCACAGGTCCTGGCCAGCAAGGAGTCGGTGTTGGAGCACAATCTGGCCGTCCTCCGTGACCGCATCGACCAGTATAAGGCCGACTGGGACGAATATCCGCTCTCCCTCGAAGCATTGGTCAGTGCCGAATATTTGCGGGAGCTTCCGCCCGATCCAATCAACGAGCGCAACCAGTGGGAGGAGATCTTCGCAGAGTACGACCCGGAAAGACCGGACCAAGAACCAGGAGTCTATGATGTGCGGAGTCTCTCGAACCGGATCGGTTCGGACGGGCGTCCCTACAATGAGTGGTAGATGAGCGCGAAGATCATGAAAAGGCTTGGCATCGTCCTCTCCGTCGTCTTGCTTGGCGCTCTCGCAGGATGCGGCGAGGCTCCGGATACGGGGCAGCCGGACTCTTCTGCCTCCGGCAACAAGTCGTGCCGATCGCGAAAGGGTAAGGCGGGAGACGTCAAGGAAGCCGTGGATCTAGCGGGCCTCTTGACCGAGATCCCGGAGTACGCGGGGAGAGGTCGCAACCTCTTCGATTACGGGCCACTCCCGGTGAGCGACACTCCCCCCCGACCGACCCCGAAGCCGACGCCCCCACCGCCGCGCACGACGCGAGCCGCTCCCCCTCGCACCACCGCACCGGCGCGCATCGACCTCAAGTTCGCGGGCTACGTGGAGACGAAAACAGCGGCGGGCACAAAAAAGAAATATGCAGTTCTTCTCGATGGACAGGAGATACTAACTGGAGCCGAAGGAGGTCTCGTAGCCAATCGCTATAAGATTATCCAGATCGGTCTCGAGTCGGTGACGCTGGGGGTGCCGGGCTCCGACCAAACGCAGCGCATACCCCTTCGGTCCAACTGAAAAGGCCCTTAGAAGATGACCAAGTACAAATCGTCCGGGCTGCTCCTGGTGGTAGGGATCGTGGTGTGCCTCGAAGGCTGTAGCGCGTCCAAGAGCGCCTTCAAAAGCGGCAACCAGGAAGCCCAACAGGACAACTGGGATGCCGCGGTGGTGCACTACACGCGGGCGGTTCGAGAGGATCCCGATAACATCGAGTACCGCATGGCGCTTGAGCGATCACTCATCGAGGCCGCCAACTTCCACATCAGGGAAGCGGCCAAGCACCTCGCGAGCAAGGATCTCGAAAGGGCCATCGAGGAGTTCGTTGTCGCCACCCAGTTGGATCCTTCCAACAAGTACGCCCAGGATCAGCGAGCCGAGGCACGGCGCGCCTTATCCGAGCGGCAGACGAGAAGAGAAGAAGCGTCCAGCTTCCAACAACGCCGCGCCCAGGCCCGGCAGCTCCGCTCCATCCAGCCGGTGCTGGAGCCATCCTCCGCCACCCCCATCAATTTGCGATTCGCTCAGGACACGAGTCTTCAGAAGATCTTCGAGGTGCTATCGACTCTTTCTGGAATCAACATCCTGTTCGACGAGGCCTTCCGGGACAAGCGGGTCACCATCAATTTGGTGGATGTCTCCTTCCAGGAGGCACTCGACAAGCTCGTCTTGATCAATCGGCTGTTCTACAAGGTCGTGGACCCCTCGACGCTCATCATCGTCCCCGACAACGCGCAGAAGCATCGCCAGTATGACGAGCTCGTCTTGCGCACGTTCTTCGTGACCAACGCCGAGGTCAATACTGAACCGCCCCGGATTTCCCGGAGACTCCAACTCTTGAGAGGATGGAGTCATGACAAGACGAAGCAGGTATTCACCGGAGGTAAAAGAGCGCGCAGTGCGGATGGTTTTCGACCAGCAGGCTCAGCACGAATCTCAGTGGTCAGCGATCTCATCGATTGCGTCGAAATTTGACTGTACGCGGGAAACGCTACGCACGTGGGTGCGTCGAGCAGAGCGTGATGCTGGGAAACGAGCGGGACTGACGACGGACGAGCGTCAGCGGCTGAAGGAGCTTGAGCGAGAGAACCGTGAGCTAAAGCGGGCGAACGAGATCCTTCGCAAGGCGTCGGCGTTTTTCGCCCAGGCGGAGCTCGACCGCCGACCGAGGTGAATGTGTTGTTCGTGGACGCGAACCGTGAGAGTTACGGGGTCGAGCCGACCTGCCGGATGCTTCCGATCGCCCCGTCGACCTATTACGAGCAGAAAGCGCGAGAGAAGGACCCAAGCCGCCTGCCAGCGAGAGCGAAGCGCGACGTCCAACTCCGCGGCGAGATTCGTCGTGTACGGCAAGAGAACTTTGACGTGTATGGCGTGCGCAAGGTCTGGCGTCAGCTGTGCCGTGAGGGCCGCGACGTGGCTCGATGCACGGTGGCCCGTCTGATGCGTGAAATGGGCCTCCAGGGGGCGGTCCGTGGACGTCGATTCAAGACGGCGAAGCCGGATTCGAGCGGCGCTCGCCCGATGGACCTCGTGGAGCGCGACTTCAACGCCACACGCCCGAACGAGCTCTGGGTTTCGGACCTGACCTACGTTGCCACGTGGCGCGGCTTCGTGTACGTCGCCTTCGTCATCGATGTCTTCGCTCGACTCATCGTCGGTTGGCGAGCGACGACATCGTTGACTGCCGGCATCGCTCTCGATGCGTTGGAGCAGGCGCTGCACGAGCGCCGACTAAACCC
Source organism: Candidatus Marinacidobacterales bacterium (assembly GCA_965222425.1). Taxonomy (GTDB): domain Bacteria; phylum Acidobacteriota; class Vicinamibacteria; order Marinacidobacterales; family DATDRI01; genus CBDCNP01. The sequence continues at coordinate 154,406 of CBDCTW010000008.1, read as the reverse complement.
AGAAGATACATTGGTGCATCACAGCGACCGCGGCGTGCAGTACGTCTCGATCCGTTACACCGAGCGGCTCGCCGAGGCGGGTATTGAGCCGTCCGTCGGCAGCCGAGGCGACTCTTACGATAACGCTTTGGCTGAATCCATCATCGGCCTCTACAAGACCGAGGTGATCCGTCGACGTGGGCCCTGGCGTGGTCCTGAGGACGTCGAGTTCGCCACCCTCAAGTGGGTGCATTGGTACAACACGCAACGACTCTTGGAGCCGATCGGAAATGTCGCCCCCGTCGAGTACGAGATGAACTACTATCGGTCGCAGGAAGGCTCGCTAGAGATGGCGAGACTCAACTAAAACAGTCTCCGGAAAACCCGGGGCGGTTCAATACCATCGCCAACATGTTTCGCACCATCGCCGGCATCCAGCGCGTGCAGCCCAACCCAGAGCTCAAATCTATCACCGTGCGCGCCACGCCGGATCAAGTGGCGGTGGCGGAGCGGATCGTTGAGCTCAACGACAAAAGCAAGTCGGAGATCATCCTCAACATCGAGATTCTGGAGATCAACCGGAACAAATTAGTGGAGTTCGGGCTTAGGGCTGCCGAGTACGAGCTCGGTCTGACGCTGGCGCCGGCAGGCTCTACGCTGCAAGACGGTCGAACGACCTTTCGGCTGAATCGCCTCGCCTCCATCGATTCGTCCGACTGGTTGGCCACGTTTCCGTCCTCGATCATGTATCGACTCTTCAAATCCAACAGCGAGGCGCGATTGCTCGCCTCGCCGAAGCTCCGGGCGATGGAAGGCCAGCCGGCGAGGCTGAATCTAGGGCAGGAAGTGCCGGTCCCGGTGACCTCCTTCGTTTCCCAGCTCGGGACCGGTGGCATTCCGAATACGCCGGTCACGTCTTTTCAATATCGAAACGTGGGTATCAACATCTCGATCACACCCAAGGTCTTCGTGAACGGCGAGATCGAACTGGAGCTGTCTCTCGAGACCAGCGCACAGCTCGATACAAGGATCATCGCTGGCATTGAGCTGCCGGTGTTTGGATTGCGCCAGGTGAACAATGTCGTGCGCCTCAGGGACGGCGAGACGAACATAATTGGGGGCCTCATCAGCTACGAGGACCGCCAGGCGGTTGCCGGTCTACCGGGTGTCATCGACATCCCGATCTTGAACAAGATCTTTGCGAGAAATCAGCAAAGTTCCCAGCAATCGGACGTCGTTTTCTCCGTGACCCCGCAAATCGTCCGCGCACCCCGCGTGACCGTAGAAGACCTGCTCTCGTTCCCGATGGGAACCGAGCAAGCCATCCGGGTACCGGGAGCCAGGCCGTCGCCCTTCGGGGAGCCAGAGCAGCAACAAGATGACCAGCCGGAGCCGCCAGGCGCCGAGCCACAAGCGACGCCGGAGCCACCTGACGAGGCCGAGCCGCCTCCTGCAGCAGAGACGCAACCGGAAGAGCCAGAAGCGGCTCGAGAGCCGCCACGCGCGGCTTCATCCCGTGTCGGCCCTATCACCGTGGTCTTCAGCCCGCCTCGAGCTCAGACCTCTCCGGGGCAGAGGCTGGAGCTGGCCTTGATCGCCGGCGGGGCGGAACGCCTATCCTCAGGAGAGATCAACATCACGTTCGACGCGAGCGCGTTCGATGTCGTCGAGGTCCAACCGGGCCCCTTTCTGTCTATCGATGGCAAGGAAGTTTCATTCGTACCGTTCGTCGACCAAGGCCGCATCCGTGTCGAGTTCTCTCGCAAGGGCGACACGGTGGGGCTGCGCGGCTCGGGGCAAGTCCTGCGCGTGATTCTGGAGGCAACATCGCCCGGGTCACGTACCGTGAGCGCGGCCGGCAGTTTCCGCGATCCGGACGGCGGGGCCATCCCTGCTAGCTTCGCGTCGGCGCGTATCGAGGTCCAATGAAAAACAAGCGCCGTACTCTCTTAGCTGGTTCGCTCATTACGGCGGTCGTAGCGTTGGTCTCGCTGATTAGCTGTGACAGCGTGCCCCTGACCGCTACCACGGGCTCGGAGCTCTCGATCTCAGCCAACCCCACCGCCATTCCGGCCATCAACGGTGTCTCCACGATCACCGTGACCGGCTTCAAGAGCGCCGACGACGGCGGCGGCACGCTGCCCGACGGCACGCAGATCTTCTTCACCACGAACGTCGGCATCATCGAACAGCGCGTGGAAATGCAGAACGGTGTGGCACGCGGCTTTCTCCGGGGCAATGGCCGAGCCGGGCTCGCCGCGGTGGAAGCCCGGTCCGGGGCGGGAATCACCGCCACCCTGGCCAGCCCGGTACTAGTCGGCAATGCCGAAGGCATCAACATCCTGGTCACCGCCAATCCGGCCACGGTGGGACCACCGGATTTCACTTCGCGGATCGTGGCCACCGTTTTCGATAATGACAACAACGCCTTGTCAGACGTGCCCCTCGTCTTCAGCACCACCGCGGGTAACCTGGCTTCCGAGTCGTCCATCTTGCGGACCAACCAGCTCGGCCAGGTCACCGATCGGCTGACCCTGGAGAACGAGTCGTCCGCCACCGTGACCGCCACCTCGGGTAACGTGTCGGCGACCACGACCATATCGCGCGGAACGGTCCTGACCCCGATCGTGAGCTCCGTCTTCCCGAGCTCCGGTGCGCCGGGTCAAACGCTCAACGTGACGATCACCGGACTGAACTTCCTGCCCGGCGGTACGGTCAGCTTCGGCCAGGGCATCAGCATCAACTCGATCAGTTTCGTCAGCAGCACGCAGTTAGTGGTCAACATCACCATTGACGTAAACGCTCGCATCGAGACCCAGGGCCGCACGGTCACCGTCACGAACCCGGATGGCTCGAGCGGCAGCCTGAGCGACGCGTTCCGGATCTTGGCCCCTGGAGCCTTACCAGCACCTCAGATCACTTCGGTTTCACCGACAGGGATGGCCAGCAGCGACCGCGGTGCGGGTTTCCCCTTTACCGTGCGGGGCCTTTTCTTCCAAAGCGGCACCCTAGTCGGTTTCAACCCCGCCGGAGTCGCCGTAAGCGGTGAAACCGTCAATGCAGCTGGCGATACAATAACAATGACAATCCTCATCGAACCTGAGCCACCAGGGGGAACGGGACCACCGGCGAACGAGGTGTTCGATGTAACAGTGACAAATCCCGACGGCGGCAGCGATACTTTCTTCGGTGCGTTCACGGCACAGTGACATGACCGTGACGGTGGAGAAACTTACCCGATTTTGTTTGGCAGGTCTATTTCTACTGTTCGCTGGTGCTTGTGACGACCTCAACACGCCCGTACCCACGGCGCCGAGCCCGATACCTCCCCCGCGCGCGAGCGACTTCAACATCGCCGGACACTGGGAAGCGACCTCGATCCAAGGGCGACGCATTGCCTTCGACGTGACGGCGGGCGGAAGAGTCGTGAACGGCCGGATCAACCTCCATCACGAGTGCACCGACGGTCGCTGGCGAGTGACCTTCGATGGGTTCGAAGCTCGCATCGTGGACAACGCCTTCCTCACCACTGTGGATTGGGAGAACAAGGACAAGAAGATAATTCGCGTCGGAAGCTACACCATCTCGGGTCGTTTCGAGGGCCGGAGCATCGTCGTGGGAGGCCTTATCAACAGCGTTAATGACATTCGAAAGAACGAGGAGCCGACCGGAACGGTTTGTACCACCGTCGATGTGGCCTTCGAAGGGAACAAGGAAGAGTAGCGAGAGGTGAACATACGGCTCGTCATTCTTCCGCCCACCCTCACCCGGCGTCTGAAGACGTTGAGACGGGCACGCCATTTCTTGACGCCCAACTCTCCCAAAGGGAGAGGGAGTAAAGGAAGGAGGCCAACCTTCCTCATGCTCGTCGTCGTCTCTCTGGCGACGGTACAGAACGCGGGTGCCGAGATCGCGGTCATGGCGAGCGGCAAGATTCTGTATATCGACCGTTATCACCGCGAGGACGAGCTCATCACTTTATTTCTCACCGGTGGTGGTGAGGTCACGGTGACTTCGGAGTTGGTCGCCAACATCGTCCCCAATGAGATCGCTCCCGAGCCCGAGCTTGGCGCCCTCCCCTTGCTTCCCCAGCTCGCGCCCGTCATCGAGCCGGCCGCAGAAAGGTATGGTCTGGACTCGCGCTTGGTCGCCGCGGTTATCTGGGTGGAATCGAGCGGCGATCCCAACGCCGTCTCCCGCAAAGGGGCCAAGGGTCTCATGGAGCTGATGCCGGAGACCGCGCGGAGTCTCGGTGTCGTGGACGTCTTGGATCCGCCCCAGAACGTCGACGGGGGAGTAAGGTACTTGAAGCGGCAGATCGACGAGCATCGAGACCTCTCACTGGCACTCGCGGCCTACAACGCCGGTCCGACCGCGGTCGCGCGTCATGGCGGCATACCCCCTTACAGAGAGACACAGAATTACGTTCGTCGCGTTTTGGACCTCTACCGGAAAGCGGGCGGCAACCTCGGCGAGGCGGCGGGGCAACGATGACGCCCCCTTTCCGACCACACGCTCCTCTGCGACCTCTCGATAGTAATGACCGCGGCTACGTCCTGCTGGGCATCGCCATCGGTCTTGTCATCATGGGCATCTTTATGGCCGCCGCGGTGCCCGTCTGGGAGCACGTGAACCAGCGGGAAAAGGAAGAAGAGCTGCTCTGGCGAGGGCGCCAGTATGTCCGGGCTATCGAGCGATACCAGAGGAAATATCCGGGGGCGTTCCCAGCCAAGATGGAGGCTCTGGTCAAGGACAAGTTTCTCCGCAAGATATACGAGGATCCGATGAGCGAGGACCGAGAATGGCGGATCCTCAGGCAAAACTCCCCCGAGGTGAGAGCTATCACCATCCCCGGCGGCGGTCAGCGCCAGAGAGGCGGTGGTCGGTCTGAGCTACGTCAAAGGCGCCTAGGCGATCCGAGCGGCCTCGGCCGGCGCGCCGTGACCGGCCAAGCGCTCGGCGGGATCGTCGGAGTCGCTAGCAAGAGCGAGGACGAAGCGATTCGGAGACCAGGCAAAAAGGAAGAACTGTTCTTGCGAACGGTGGGAGAGGGAGCCCAGTACAACGAGTGGCTGTTCATCTACGTCGCGGCGCGAAATCCGCAACAGCAAAACCCGGGGGCGCGTGGACCCAGGCAGCCCGGACAATCTCAGCGGGGTCGCCCCGGAACTGGACAGCCCGGACCGCCTGGACCGGGCGGAAACACCCCACGTCCTCCCGGCGCGCCCAGACCTTAGGCACGTTGCCCGATGCGGATTGGCATCGACGCCCACCACCTCAACGGAAAGCCACAAGGAAGCCGCACCTACCTTCTGAGCCTCATTCGAGAGCTTGCTCGGATCGCAGCGAACGAAGAGCTCCTTGTCTACAGCTTTGACCCGGAAGAAACCCGGCAGCTCTTGGGCGCACCCGGCATCACGCACCGCCGCGTCTTTCCCGCTTCGGCTCGCGTTCGTCTCCCCCTCATCGTGCCGGCACTCGAGATCTTCGACCGCGTGACGCTCTTCCACTCCCAATACATCTGCCCGCCTGTTTCGGCGGTTCCCGAGGTCGTGAGCATCCACGACGTTTTATTCGAAACGCACCCCGATCTCTTCGTGGGTGCTTTCTCGCGCGCTTCGGTGTGGCTCATTCGACATTCAGCACGACGGGCAAGGCGTGTTCTTACCGGCTCGGAATTCTCACGCCGCTCGATTATAGAGCAGTACGGTCTCCCCGAAGAAAAGGTCGTGGCTATACCGGATGCCGTGGACCACGAGCGTTTCCGGGTCCTCGCCGACGAAGGTAAGACTCTTGCGCGAGTCAAAGACCGCTACAAGCTGGACCGGCCCTACATTCTCAACGTGGGGAGGGTCGAGCCACGAAAGAACCTGGTGCGACTCATCCGCGCGTTCCGTCGCGCGCGGGAGAACGTGGACCCTGGGCTTGAACTGCTCCTGGTCGGCAAGAAAGACTTCCAATTCGAGGCGATCGATGAGGAGATGGGAGAATCCGCCGGCGCCGGTGTGCGCATGCTGGGCTCGGTTCCGGATGAAGATCTCCCGGCCTTGTATAATTTGGCCGAGCTCTTCGCCTTCCCGTCTCTGGTAGAAGGCTTTGGGATTCCCATTCTCGAGTCGATGGCCTGCGGGACGCCGGTCGTGACTTCGAGACGGGGAGCACTCCCCGAGGTGGGCGGAGAAGCGGTGGCTTGGGTAGAGCCAGAGGACGAGGACTCGATCACCTCGACCCTTGAAAACGTCTTGACCGACACCGACCAGGCCGCCCGCTTACGCAAGCAAGGGCTAGAGCGCGCCAAGCAGTTCCGCTGGGAGGATACGGCCCAGAGGACTCTCGAGGTCTATCGAGCTTGTGTCTAGTTTGCAAATCCCTCTCCTGCACCGACCATAGATTTTGCGCTTTGACACCCACGAGCGGCGATGCTAATTTGGAAAGGGGGTGTAGCCCCGGTGCAAAATCGAATCTCCGTTTCTAGATGCTTGCTGGCGGGCCTGTCGGTGGCTCTACTCGTTTCACTTACGGCCCCGAACGCCCACTCGCAATCCACATCGGTTTCCTACCAGGGAGGCCTCATCACCATCCGCTGTAACGGCGCCACTCTGGAGCAAGTCTTCGAGCAGATAAAATCGGAGACGGGCTTGGAGCTATTCCTCGAAGATCCAGTCAAGTCCAAGCGCCTTACCGCCGACATCGAAGCGCAGCCCGTCAATCAAACCTTGGAGCGCTTGCTAGCCGGCGTCGGCGTCAACTACGCGATGCTGTACGACAGCGAGGATTGGCAGCGAGTCGACAAGATTTTTGTCGGAGAAGGTGGCGACGCGGTTGCGTCCAACCAGCCCGCCCCCAGTCGAAGGAATGCGCGACGGGCTCGGAGAAGGCCAGTACCGGCTGAGCCTCTTGAGGACGATTTCGAGGACGACCCCGACGATTTCGATGATACGGACGAGGACGCCGAGGAAGATTTCCAGAACGAGCCACCCGCACCGGCCGCCGACCCGGGCTACTTACCGCCACCCCCGGCCTTTCCTCGCAGCTCCTCCACACCGGGGCTAGAGTCGTCCCCCTTTGGCGCGCAGACCGGCGGCACCACGCCCCAGCAGCAATCGGGCTCACCTTCGACCGGCAGGCCGGCACCCCCCGCTTATTACCCGTTCTCCGAACAGTTCGGTCGTCCCATTCCCGTACCGACCAATCCCAGCGCCAATAAGCCGCAAGAGCAGCAGTAGGCTCGGCTCTCGCTTCTCCTGGGCGATGGCGAAACGGAACTCGAAGTCCAAGTCGATCGACGAATATCGCGAGAAGCGGGACTTCAAAAGAACACCTGAGCCGCCTCCCGGCGAGCCTACTCTCCGTCCCGATGCGCCCGTTTTTGTCGTCCACCGACACGAGGCGCGGCGCCTTCACTACGACCTGCGACTCGAGATGGACGGCGTACTTAAGTCCTAGGCGGTGCCGCGCGGCTTCTCTTATGAACCCTCGGTCAAGCGACTAGCCGTCCGGACCGAGGATCATCCGCTCGAGTACGAACACTTCGAAGGAGTCATCCCCAAGGACGCGTACGGCGCGGGAACGATGACCATCTGGGATCGCGGCCGCTACCTAATCCCTAAGGACAAAGATGGAAGCCAAGGCGTCCAAAACGGCAAGCTGGAGTTGACGCTTTACGGGAAAAACCTCCGCGGAGAGTGGCATCTCGTCCGAACCAAGTCGGGCACAGACGAGTGGCTCATTTTCAAGGCGAAGGACCGTTACGCGAGGACGGAAGAGGACCCTGTTCCTTTTTTTGACTTGAATCGTGCCGCGGAAGCTCCTGCTCCCGAGTACGTTCAACCCATGGAGATCGGCGAGCCTTCCAAACCCTTCTCCAACCCTGCTTGGCTCTTCGAGATGAAATTCCAAGGCCGGCGCGCGATGTTTATGAAGCATGGGGATGCGGTTCAGATACTGACTCCCGATGGCACCAATCTAGCGGGGAAGCTTCCTGCGCTCGTGGAACAGGCCACCCAGCTCCGAGCGGAAAATGCTTCCCTTGACGGGGTCCTAGTCTCCCTCGATGAAGCGCGCCGCCCTTCCAAGGAGATACTGGAACGGCAGCTTAGCGATGGTGGAAAAGGCGCGGTCTTTTTCTACGCCTTCGATCTGCTCCATTACGATGATTGGAACGTCCAGGAACTTCCTCTTCTAGAAAGAAAAAAGATCCTTGCTGCGGTACTGCCTAAGCTTCCTGGCCTTCTGTACGTCGACCACGTTCAGAGTCGAGGCGAAGATCTCGTTGAGGTGACGTCGACCGCCGGCCTTCCGGCGGTCGTGGCCAAGGAGGCATCCGGAGCCTACGCGTCCGGCCCCTCGACCTCTTGGCGTGAGATCCCCACTCGTCCCGCCAGCGATGCAAAGAACAGGGATCTCCTCGAAGCACTTAAGGAGGCTGCGCCCCAAAAGACCCGACACAAAATCAAATTCAGCAACTTGAAGAAGGTCTACTGGCCCAAAGAAGGATTCACCAAGGGCGATCTCATCAACTACTACGACAAGGTGGCCGACCTCATCGTGCCTTACCTACACGAGCGACCGGTGCACATGCTCCGTTACCCCGACGGCATCGAAGGGAAGGCCTTCTACCAAAAAGATGCCCCCGAGCACATCGCCGATTGGATCACGATCGAGCCCATCGAGTTCGAGAGCAAGATCAAACCCATCCGCTTCATTATTTGCAATAACCAGGACACGCTTCTCTACATGGTCAACCTAGGAAGCATTGATCTCCATCCTTGGCTCTCCCGCCGGGGCAGCCTGGGTTCTCCTGATTGGGCCATTTTGGATCTCGATCCGGACGGCTCACCGTTTCCCCATGTGGTCCGCGTCGCACGCGCAATCGGAAAGGTTCTGCGGGGCATCGGCCTCCGTCCCTACCTCAAGACCTCGGGAGCCACCGGGCTCCATGTCTACGTGCCGCTCCAGCCCGGCTATACCTACGACCATGCGGTGCGGTTCTGCGAAGGCATTGCCCGCCTGGTGGCCCAAGACCAGAAGGACATTGCCACCGTCGAGAGAGTGGTGAATCGACGCAGCGGCAAGGTCTATATCGATTTCCTCCAGAACCGCCGCGGCCAGACCGTGGTGCCGCCCTATGTGGCGCGACCGGTACCGGGGGCGTCGGTTTCGACGCCGCTCGATTGGGACGAGCTCGACTCCGAGCTTCACCCGTCGATGTTCACCATCGAGAACGTGCTGCCTCGGCTCGCGCGCCTTGGCGATCTGTTTCAGGGAACGCTGACCGACAAGCAGGATCTCTTGCCCGCGATCGAATTGTTTCAGAAGAACTACATTAAGAACAATTAGCTCTCCCCCTAACGAACAGCGCCGCCAGCTCAACTGCGTCCGGACGCGATGAAAAAGAGGTGATGGATAGCACACGTTGCCGTTTTAAGGAACCCGTTGCGGCTCTGACGGGATAAGCTGCGGTTCTATGGAACCGGTTGCGGAGCTAGGGGTCACTCGCTCCAGACGTGTTTTGGCGCCAAGAATTTGGCCGTCATTGATCGTGGTTGCCAATCGGCGCCTGGCTACCTTCACTAATGGCAACCTCGTCTATTGGCGCCAGAGTCGGGCGTCATTGAACGCGGGTGCCTACTTGGCCCGAGTCAGACGCCAATCTGAACCGAGTCAGACGGCGGTTCGGACCGAGCTCCGAGTTGAACTGCGCCCCCCGTTCAGTTCTCCCCGGTGAGACGCTCCAACTCCTCGAACCAATTCAATGTGATATGGATCTCGGTCGGGGACGGATCCTCGCCGGTGTCGATCATTATCAAGAATCGCTCCCCATCGGGTGAGATGTCGTAGCCGCTGCTCGTCACGCCGCTGCTCCTCACATGTTGTGGCGGCAGGTCGACCAAGGGGCTAGGACTCCCGGCGCGAAGCTTCTCCTCGTCGAGTTCGTAAGTCACCACCATCAGCGTGTCACCACGGACGTAATAGAGCTCGTTCGCGGTCGGCGACCACAGAGGATTGCTTCCCCCGTCTGGAGAAATTCGGACCCGGGCTCCTCCACCGAGTACCGGCTGCGCGTACACTTCCGATCGCCCCGAGACGGGCGTGGTGTAGGCCAGCCATGCGCCGTCCCGAGAGAAAGACGGATTGCTATCGTCGAAGGGTGTCTTGATGGCGGGTATCGGGCTCGATCCCGCCCCCAGCTCGACTAGCCATATGTCCGCGCCGGTCTCGACCGCGTAATCGATGAAGGCGAGCCACTTCCCGTCGCGGGAGAGCGCGGCCGCCGCCTCGTCTTTGTCGCTACCGACGATGGTTTCCTCGGAGCCGAAGACGTCGATGGGCTTCGAGACCACATCGAAGCCACCGCGGCGCGAGGAGCTGAAAATCAAACGCGAGCCGTCCGGGCTCCAAAGCGGTGAGAACGCGTTCGACTCTAGGGTCAGCTTCTCCTGGGCGCCCCCCTCCAAATCGTAGATCCAGATGTCGAGGTTCCCCTCGTCGAGCCGGGTCACCGCCACACACTCCCCTCCCGGAGAAATTCGAAATTCCCGGATCGCCGCCGAATCGAACGGCAGCCGGTCGACCCTTCCATCCCGACCCAGCCAAGCCAGGGCGCTCGTCCGATAGTAGGCCCTTCCGGGAATGGCAACGAGGGCTCCCGCATCGGAGACCGCGTAATAACGCTCCCAGTTGCCCGTCACTGCCGGAGTCCTCGTATTCTCGAGAACCGGAATCGCCGGACCCATCACCTCTAGACGGGAGAGAGCGAAGGGTGCCACTTGGTAGATGCCGGATGTGTAATAGACGATATGGCCACTCGACGCATAACGCGCCTGCGCCTCCTGGAACAAATGTCGCCAAACGCCCGACTCGATGTCGAGGGCCGCGATACGAGACTTGCTGAGAGAGCCCTCGTTCGTCCAAATCGTGAAAAGGACGGTCTGCCCATTCGGCAGAAACTCGGGCCACCAGTGTCCGACCTCTTCCCTTTCGCGATCGGGTGTCGTCACCTCGGTGGGTTCACCTCCTTCTGCCGGAACCTTGACCAAACCTGAAATCCAGTTCGGGGAGAACCAGATCGTGCCGTCCGGTGCCCAGTTTGCACCGGGGCCGCCTGTGTAGGCGTCACAGATTTCGATCGGTGCCCCTCCCAGAACCGAAACCTTCTTGAGCGTATCGCCTGCGAAAAAGCCCACCCAGAGCCCGTCGGGCGAGAAGAAGGGAGACCTAGCGCCTTCCGTTCCGGGGAGAGGTCGTGAGTCGAGCTCGCCGATATCCCGCAGGTAGAGCCGACGCCCGGCATCGTTCTCTCCCACATAGACCACAGTGTTGCCATCCGACGAGATGATGGGGTTCGAAAGCTCGAGCCGCGGATCCTCCTGAGGCGGTGTGATGACGAACCGCTGCGGCTGGCCCGTAACGGTGGACTCAGGGCTCCAAAAAGCGATGGCCAGACCCACGGCCGATAGCGAGACCCACGAGGCCGCCCACGAAGAGCCCCCGCCGAGAGGAGGTCGCCGGTTCGCCGGTCCCGGGCGGCGTGGTGGCCTCCCCGAGCTCGATGCGGGCGTCGGCGATGTCATGAAGACGAAGGCGAGAATCTTTCGAAAGGCAGCGGCGGAGCACGTCCTGAACCCGCCAAGGCGTCGCGGCCGGCCAGGCATCCCACGGCGCCTCCTTGTGGATCACGTTTGCCAGGACGACGGTGACCGAGTCACCGTCGAAGGCTTTTCGGCCCGCCAAGGCCTCGAACAGCACGCATCCGAAAGCCCAGATGTCGGTGCGCTTGTCGACGGTTTTTCCTCTCGCCTGCTCCGGGCTCATATAGGACGCGGTGCCCACAATGACGCCGGCTCTCGTGGCATCTCGTGTCAACGTGGGCGAGTGAGAGAGGTCGGTCGCCGGATTGCCATCGGCAAAGGCCTTTGCGAGTCCGAAGTCGAGAACCTTGGTTTTCCCCTCCGGCGTGACTTTGATGTTCGCGGGTTTCAGGTCACGATGAATGACACTTGCCCCGTGCGCGGCTTCGAGCGCTTCGGCGATTTGCTGAAACAGTGGAAGGGCCTCCTCGGAACGAACCGGGCCGCGGGCGAAGCGATCGGCGAGGGTCTCTCCCGTCACGAGCTCCATCACCAGAAAGGTCGTATTGTCCGCGTTCTCGAGACCGTAGAGCGTCGCGATGCCGGGATGGTTCAAAGACGCCAGCACGCGCGCTTCTCTCTCGAAACGCGTAAGGCGCTCTTGGTCCTGGCGGAACGCTTCGGGAAGCACCTTGATGGCCACCTCGCGGCCGAGCTTGGTGTCGCGCGCCTGGTAGACTTCTCCCATGCCGCCGGAGCCGATTGGAGCGAGGGTCTCGTAGGCGCCGAGTCGCGTACCTGCACTAAGCGTCAAGGGGAGCCCCGATCTTCATTTCACGACAGCGGCGCGTAGACAGTCATTCCGCTTACAACCGGTCACTCTTGAGGATAGAAGCCCTTCAACTTCTGGTAGAGGCGTGCGGTGGCCTGACAGTCCCCGAGACAGTAGCGACCGATTTTTTCGTGTCTCCCCTCATCGAAGGCCTGACCGATCTGAGATCCGCTCAGCTCCGTCTTTGGTGAGGGAATACCAAAGATTGCGCAGAAGTAATCGAGAGTCCCCCTGCGGTGGCGATCGTAGCCGGCCAAGACCTCGCGGACGTCAAAGTGGGGGCTGGTTGTGTAACGGCGAGTCGGCAAGGGCACACTTGGTGATATTTCCAGGATAGCGCTCCGGATATTGATGTAGGGGAAATCGAAGCTCTTCCCGTTGAATGTGACGAAAAGATCTGGCTGCGTGCGATCGAGATACTCCCAGAAAGAGGTCAGGAGCACTCTCTCGTCCGTCCCGTAATAGGCCTCTTTCGCCTCGTTCTCCGCATCCCATAGACCGATGCAAACGATGCGACCGGTGGTTGGATCGAGCCCAAACCGGTCGACCATTTCCTTCTTGCGCGCCTCGATCTCCTCCTCACCCCCCTCCTGGTGACGAAGACTGCGGAAAAGGATATCGAGTGCTCGGGGGGGAATATCCGCCTGTCCCTGGCCGACCGTCTCGATATCTATGACGAGTACCACATCAAACCAGCCCTGCAGCGCGGGCCACTATCTCGACAGGATGATACGCTCGGCGGCCCGTACCATCGTGGATCTGGTGACGACAGGACGTTCCCGATGCCGCTAGGACCGTCTCGGGCGATGCCTGCCGCACCGCGGGCAGGAGCCTGCGCCCGGCCATCTCCAATGAGATATCGAAATGCTCGCGCTCGTAGCCGAAAGACCCGGCCATCCCGCAGCAGCCGGAATCGACGATCTCGACGCGGGAGCCCGTCTGCTCGAGAAATCTCACCAATGGATCGGTACCGGAGAGTGCCTTCTGATGACAGTGACCGTGAACCATGATCTTGGGCGGCGGCGAGGGGAAGTCGATCTCCAATCCCGGTAGGAATTCCTCGATCAAGAAGCTGCGCTTGGCGATAGCCTCCGACTCCGGCCCGGGCACTAGATCCGGGTATTCGTCGCGAAGGCTCAGGAGACACGAGGGCTCACATCCCACGATGGCGCAGCCCTGCTGCACATAAGGGTACAGGAGCTCCACATTGGCACGCGCCAACGAGCGCGCTTCGGAAAGCATGCCCTTCGAGATCGCCGGACGACCGCAGCAGCGCTTGGGGACCAAAAGCACGTCGAAGCCCGCCGCCTCGAGCAAGCGCGTGGCCGCTACTCCAATTTCTGGATCGTTGTAGTTCATGAAGGTGTCGTGGAACAAAACGACGCGCCAGCGGCGGCGACCCGTGGACGTCTCACGATTCACGAACCAATCGGAAAAAGTCTGCCGCGCATAGGGTGGGATCGTTCGACGCCGATCGATGCCCCCCCAACGCTCGAGCGCCCAGCGGAACCATGAGTTTTGGGTGATCCAGTTGGATAAGGGAACCGCCGCGACGCCGAGCCTCCCCACCGCCTCCACGGAGCTGAACATGCGGTCGCGGAGCGGGTGGCGATGGGTGTCGTAGTAAATGGCGAGATACTCCGACTTGAGCCGAGCCATGTCCACGTTGGACGGACACTCCGCCTTGCATCCTTTGCAAGAGATGCAGAGATCCATCACCTCAAAGAGCCGCTTGCCAGTGAGCTCCTCTGGCGCCAGCCTTCCGTCCAGGACCGCACGCAGGGCATTTGCGCGACCACGCGTGGAGTGCTCTTCTTCTTGAGTCACCATGTAGGAAGGACACATCGTTCCGTCGAGCTTCTTCCGACAAACTCCGGCACCGTTACAGAGCTCCACCGCCCGCGCGAAACCCCCTTCCTTTCGGTATGGAAAAAACGTGGGAAGGTCGATCGCCTGATAAGAAGAGCCGTAGCGAAGGTTCTCCGTCATGGACGGACCATCGACGACTTTTCCGGGGTTCATGATCCCCTGGGGATCGAAGGCCGCCTTGAGCTTTTGGAAGGCTTCATAGAGCTTGGGGCCGAACATTTTCTTGTTGAACTGGCTGCGCGCCAACCCGTCGCCATGCTCGCCACTCATGGCGCCCCCGAACTCAACGACCAGATTGCTGACGTCTTCTGCAAGACGTTGCATCTTCTGAACCTCGGAACCTTCCTTGAGGTTGATGAGAGGGCGAATGTGGAGGCAGCCGGCGCCGGCGTGTGCATAAAAAGCGCCGACTGTTTGGCTATCATCGAGAATCTCGTTGAAGCGACGGATATAGTCGGAAAGGTGCTCGGGGGCGACGGCCGTATCCTCCACGAAGGCAATCGGTTTGTGATCGCCGGGTAGCCCCAAAAGAAGCGGAAGGGCGGCCTTCCTAACCTTCCAAACATTGGCCTGCTCCGCCGGGTCCAGAACCCGCACCACGGCCTGCGCTCGCTTGCCAAGGCGCGACTCCAGCTCCGCGAGCTTGGAAACGACCTCGCTCTTCGATTCGCCGAAGAACTCCACGATGATCAGAGCCTGGGGGTCTCCTTCGACGAAACGTAGCCGGCGTGAGTACTCGAGGGATTTCCTCGCCAGCTCCAACACCATATGGTCCACGAGCTCCACCGCCGAGGGCTCGAGCGCGAGCGCGTCGACGGCCGTCTCGAGCGCCGGCAATAGATCGTCGAAGTGTAAGACAGCGAGACCGGTGGCGGCGGGAAGGGGCACGACTTCGAGCTTCGCCTCGATGACGGTGGCCAGCGTACCTTCCGAGCCAACGATCAACTTGGCCAAATTGATCTCGTCCGGATCGAGAAGCTCGTCCAAGTTATAGCCGCTCACCCGACGCGGTATGTGAGGATAGAGCTTCTCGATTTCGCTACGGTACTCCTCGGCCAACGAAAGCGCAGTGCGGTAGATCCGCGCTTCCAAGCTGTCCCCTTTTGTTTTCGACTCGAGGTTCTGTCTCCAAACGGGACCGAAGACGGCCTCCGTACCATCGGCGAGAATCGTTCTGACCTC
This sequence comes from Candidatus Marinacidobacterales bacterium, assembly GCA_965222425.1. Classification (GTDB taxonomy): domain Bacteria; phylum Acidobacteriota; class Vicinamibacteria; order Marinacidobacterales; family DATDRI01; genus CBDCNP01. The sequence continues at coordinate 138,974 of CBDCTW010000008.1, read as the reverse complement.
GAGGACGTTGTCGACGGTTTTGCCGTAAACGAGAGAGTGCGCTCCGGCGGAATTGTTTCCGATCATTCCGCCCAAGGTGGCACGGTCGCTGGTGGCGGTGTCGGGACCAAAGCGAGCCCCGTGGAGCTTGAGGTAGGCGCCCAGACCATCCTGCACGACGCCGGGCTGAACCGCGACCCAGCGCTCCGCCATATTGAGATCCAGAACGCGGTTCATGTACTTGGAGAGATCGAGAACGACCGCTTCACCCACCGCCTGTCCGGCGAGCGAAGTACCGCCGCCGCGAGGAAGAACTGGGACCCCCGCTTGCGCGGCGAGTCGAATCGTCTGCTCGATATCGTCGCGATGTTTGGGTATCACGACGCCGAGCGGCTCGACCTGATAAATGCTGGCGTCGGTGGAATAGAGCAGTCGACTGTATCGATCGAAGCGCACCTCGCCCTCGATACGACCCTCGAGCTCCCGCGCCAGATCGGCCATAGTCGAGCATTCTCACACACGCCGGAGCTTAGGTTCAAGCCGACCCAACCTGATCAACCCGGCCTTTTGTGCTAATGTCAGGGCCGATATGAAGTGGATTCTCTGGCCCTCGTTTGTCGCTCTGGCCGTCCTGGCGGCAGGGTGCAACCAACGTCCTCGGGACGATCAGATCATCATCCGGCTCGGGCATATCGGCTTTCCCGACTCGCCCTTCGACCACGGCTGTCGCAAGTTCAAGGAACTGCTCGAAGAGAGGCTTCCTGGCAAGGTGGAAATCCGAATCTACGGTTCGGCGCAGCTCGGTGAGGACAAAGAGATGCTCGAGGGTCTACGTCTGGGTACCCTCGAGATGCACGTACCGTCGTCGGTTCTTCATTCCGTGGAACCAATGTTCGGGCTCTTCGATCTCCCGTTCCTCATCGAAGACCGCGCTCAAATGGAGCAGATCGCGGAAGGACCGCTCGGTGAACAGCTCAGCGCGAAGCTTCTGGAGAAGGGCATCGTGCTGCTTGGGTTCTGGGAAAACGGGTTCCGCATGATCACCAACAACGTTCGACCCATCGTGGAGCCTCAAGATCTCGCGGGTATCAAACTGCGAACTCCCAAGGACCCCGAGCGTGTCAGACTCTTCAGTGCCTTCGGTGCGAACCCCACCTCGATGAGCTTCGGAGAAGTCTTCTCCGCCCTGAAACAAGGCGTCATCGATGGCCAGGAAAACCCATTATCCCAGATTGTGCCCTCGAGATTCTACGAGGTACAGAAATTCCTTTCCATCTCCCGTCACGTGTACTCGCCGGCTTATCCGATCATGAGTCAGGCTTACTTCGAATCGCTGCCGGACCAGGTACGAACTATGGTTCGGGAAGTTGCCGTGGAGGTGGGCCGCTATCATCGTCGACTCGGTGAGACGGAAGACGAACGGCACCTGGCCTTTCTCGAGAAGCGTCTTCAGATCGACACCATCGACCGCGCGGCCTTCGAAGCGGCAGGTATTCCGGTCTACCAGCATTACACGGAACGCTTTGGCGAAAGCCTCGTGAAAGCTGCTCGAAGTTACTACTCCACGCCCTAGGATTTCGAGATCCTATGCCCCCGCGTTTTGCCGAGCGGCTCGACCGCGGCATCCGCCGCCTTCTCGAGATCACGTTGTTGCTCATTCTCTCGTCGATGGCGATCATCTGCTTCGTCGAGGTCGTCCTTCGCTACGGCCTAGGTAAGAGCTTTGGCTGGTACGATGAGTTCACCGGTTATTTGCTGGTCTGGCTCACATTCCTGGGCGCCGTGGCCGCTCGTCAAGACGGCAAGCACATCGGCCTAGGTGACGTTGCCGAGCGACTCGGCCCTCGCGGCAAACGGCTCGCTGCCCTTTGCACCCACGCGCTCATGATCGCTTTGCATCTGCTTCTGTTCGCGTATGGTGGCCTCCTTGCTCTCCGTTTCCTTTCCGAGCGCGCCATTACGCTGCCGATTCCAATGGGTATCATCTATACCGTCATTCCGTTCTCCGCGCTTCTGATGCTGGGAATCGAAGTCATTCAGCTGGGACGTACCCGGGAGACCGAGCGGCATCGCTCAAGTGGCTGAGGCGCTGATGGAGCTCTTCCTGCTCGTTCTCGTCGCGCTCTTGGCCCTGGTGGGCCTCCCCATCGGCTATGTACTGATCGCGGCCACCATCGTTCTGATCGCGCTTACGACAAGCACGCCCCTCGTCGTAGTGCCACTCCGCCTCTTCAACGGTACCGACAGCTTTCCCATGGTAGCGGTGCCGCTTTTCATCCTCGCCGGCTCACTGATGAATCGAGCCGGTATCTCTCATCGATTGGTGGAGCTTGCGAACAGCCTGGTCGGATTCATAAGAGGTGGACTGGCCATGACCACCACGGTCTCCAGTATGTTCTTCTCCGAGATCTCGGGCTCCGCGGTAGCGGATGCCGCGGCCCTGGGAAGCGTGCTCATTCCCGCGATGAAGGAAAGAGGCTATCCCGCGCGTTTCGCTGCAGCGGTGCTCTCGTCATCGGCCACTATCGCCATCATCATTCCACCTTCGATTCCGATGATTCTTTACGGCGCGATCACGGGTTCGTCGATCGTAAAACTGTTCATGGCCGGCGTCCTACCGGGTGTTTTGTGCGGCGTGGCGATCATGTTCACCAGCTATTGGCTCGCGCGTCGCGGGGGTTTTGCCGAATCAGAACCCTTTGCCTGGAAGCGGGTCTCGGTGAGTTTCCGCCGGGCGTTTCTGGCGCTCGCCTTGCCTCTCGTGATCTTAGGAGGGATCTTCGCAGGCATCTTCACCGCAACCGAGGCGGCTGCAGTCGCGGTCGCCCTCGCCTTGGGGTTGGGATTCTTCGTTTATCGTTCCCTCGAAAGAAAAGACATGAGAGCCATTGTCGTGGACGCCGCCGCTCAGACCGCCGTGGTCATGATCCTGGTTGCGGGCTCGGCCGTTCTCGGCTGGTACTTAGCTAACCAACAAGTGCCAGAGAGGTTGGCCTCATTCACGCTCGCTCACGGCGGCGGGAACACCGCTGCTACTCTACTTCTTATCGACGGCCTGTGGCTGGCGGCCGGAATGGTCCTTCACAGCGCCGCCGCGATTGTTCTTCTCGTCCCTATCCTGTTGCCTTTGACCACCGAGCTGGGGATCGACCCGATCCACTTCGGGCTCATGGTCACCGTCAGCTTAGCCATCGGCCAGCAAACCCCACCGGTAGCTTCGGTGCTCATTACCACTTGCTCGATTGCAAAAGTGCCGATGGGCGAGGTCATGCGCGTGAACATCTACTTCATTTTCGCGATGTTGGTGGTGTTGTTGCTGGTGACCTTCTTCCCCGCGCTGAGCCTGTGGCTCCCCTCATTGATTGCAGGGTAGAAACAAGAGATCTAGACGGGATAACAGGATTCACGGGATACGGCCCATATCCTGTTAATCCTGTCCATCCTGTCTAATATTTCTTGGTTTTAACTCTAGCCACGCGATGGTCGCTCCCCAGCCGCCGCGGTCTGGAGGCGCCTCGCTAAAGCTCGCAACGCGAGGATGTTTCGAAAGGACTCGGCGGACCACTTCTTTCTGAACGCCTTTCCCTCGGCCGTGGATGAGCCGCACTTCTTCGAATCCCGCCTCGATCGCGGCTTCGAGGTACGACTCGACCACGGAAGGGATGTCGCGAGGAGAAAAGGTATGGAGATCGAAGCTATCTTGCACCGGCACTCGCACTGGCTTGGGGAAAAATTCATCGGAATCAGATGTCATGGGCAACCGTTTTGGCGGAAGTGCGTGGGAATCGAACCCACCGTCCCGAGGATTAGCCGAGAACCATCGGATTTAAAGTCCGTATCGCTCATGCACAGTTATTACACTTCCACACACCGTAACGTCAAGCGTGCTTTAACTTCGGCACAAGGGAATCGCTAACGCCGAACTCTCGCGCAAGCTCTCCCGTCCTCTCCCCAGATAGCGCACGGCGTCGTATTTCTGTCCGTTCTCCATCGGTCAGTTTAGAGTTGCCTCGATCGTGGTCGCGGTGGCGTACCCGGGCCGGTCTAAGCCCGAATCGCTGGGCGTGATCGCCAACACGAAGAAATGTCGTCAAACCAAACCTCCCGTATCTGGTTCCGAGGCGAGCCAAAAGACTATGGTCCGACGAGGCTTTGTCCGAAGATCGCTCGCCCCGCTGTTGGTAGCGCACCATCGTTCGGACCGGGGAGATGCCTACCAGGTTTGCGCATAACGGCTGAGGAAGATGAAAAGATTCGGCAGTTCCAGAACAAGACCAGGGGATGTCCCGGCCGCTGTTGAATTTGGTCGGGTAGCGGCGGCACCTGTGAATACTCTTAGGCAGCAAACTCATCGCTGTCAAGAGATTTCTGTTTGCTTCTAAGCGCGTGAACGAGAGCGCCCATATGGCGATAGCCTTTGATACGCCGGAACTCTTTCTGCGCGGTGACGACGCCAAGAGCGGTCCATCGGCGAACCATGGAAGGACTCTTCCAACGCTTGACGTTTCTCGATACTCTGCGAATGGTTCCGTTGAGATTCTCAATGGCGTTCGTCGTGGCAAGAGACTGGCGAAGTAAGGCGGGCGGCGCGAGCTTCACGACCGTGAGTGTTTCTTCCATCCCTTCACGAAGGCTTCCGGCAGCTTCGTCGTAGCCGTTTCGCTCGAGCCACGACACCAATGCCTGAAGTCGCTTGCGCGCCTTGTCGGCACTCTTGCACTTGTAGGCTTCCTTCATCGTCTGGAGCATGTAGGCGTGACGAGACTTGGGAAGGTACGAGCGAAGATTTCGGAGTTTATGGATCTGGCACCTTTGGATGACCGCGAGGTCCCCCAAAACGTCGACGAGTGCCTTGCGGATGCCTTTGCCTCCGTCCACTACGCAGAGAATCGACTCATCGACGCGCAAGCCTCGCTCGAGAAGGTCCTGCAACATCGCGGTGCACACCCGAGAGTTCTCCGTCGAGCCCAGCCATATACCCAGGGGCACCTTCGTTCCATCTATTGTAATACCTAGAGTTACGACGACGGTCTGTCCGGCCACCTCAAGGCCATCCAGCATCAGTGCCGCAAGCTCGAACTCCTCTAGCCGCCGAGACAGGTATTCCTCGAGCTTCTTAGTCGTCTGGCTCACGAGGTGACGGCTGGCGGCACTCTTACTCGTGCCACGAGACTTCAACTTGGCCGCGGGTTTGTCCAGACTCGATTCGTAATTTCGGGTCGATACGCCCACCAAGATCTGATTCAACACTCGCTCTGGAAGCGGGTCTTCTTCGCGGAAGGCTTCGAAGTGTGGAAGCGACGCCTCCGCGCCCGACTTCGAGCGAACTCGAGGTCGCGACACTTGGATGCGACGACCACCGAAGCTCAGCTCTCCGTTCGTGCTCCCCCAGTGGTTATGAGTTCGCTCCTTCTCGTGCTTGCCCTTGAGCCCCGCGATCTCCTCGGCGTCCTCTCTGAGCAGTAGGTGCAGAGCTGTCAGTCCTTGCTCGTACACCCATTCCGTCAGATCCGCCTTCGTGGCCGCGATCCCAGCTATCATCGGTAGCAGTATCTGACCGACTTGGCCAACTACCTTGCCCGTAGGCGAGTGCGTTTGCTTTCTTACTGGCTTCTTTGATTTCCTAGGCATTGGTGGCTCCTTGTCCCCCTCTGGAGACGGTTTATTGGCAGACCTATTTTTAGGCCGGCCAAGGAGCCGCAGCTACCCCAAATTCAACATCCGGCGGGACATCCCCCAAGACCAAGCGAGCGAGGTTTACTGACCCCATTCTACGCGGCTTCATTCCAACCCCGCTCCTGGCCTCTATGAAACCTCCGTCCGCGCCCGGTTGGGTCTTAGCGCGATTCTCAATCATACGGTGGGCGGCATCGCCACCACTCGAATCTACGCGGGCATCCGCACAGAATCTCGGAATGGAGGTTGCGGGCTCACGTGGCCGTGATAGCGTAGAGGGGAGTCATGAGACATAGACTATTGGCTTTTTGTGCAGTACAGGCGTTAATGGCCTGGACGGCGGCCGCCCAGGATGCCCAGAGCGTTTTACAGGCCGCCGCAACGGCCATGGGGGCGACCAACTTGAAAGCCATCCAATATTCCGGGACCGGCTGGAAAGGTGCAGTGGGCCAGAATTTCAGCCCGGAGCTCGATTGGCCACGATTTCAAATGACCAGTTACACCCGAACCATTGGCTTCGATGCTCGATCCTCGAAGGAGGAAATGGTTCTCATCCAAGGGAACAACTCCCCCCGTGGCGGGGGAGGAACGCCGATCGAGGGCGAACGGCAGCTGGTATTTCTGGTCAGCGGGGACTACGCCTGGAACATGCAAGGAGATAATGTGATCCCCGCGCCGGCCGCGGCCGAGGTACGACAGCTCGAGATCTGGCTCACCCCCCACGGCTTCCTCAAGGCGGCCATGGCGGGCAACCCGACGGCAATCTCCCGGTATGAATACGGAGAGAGGGTGACAGTGGTCTCGTTTACCGCGCTCGGCAAGTACCAGGTGAACGGCACGATCAACAGTGAGAATCTGGTCGCCAGGGTACAGACGTGGGTTCCCAATCCCGTGGTCGGGGACATGTATTATGAAAACGTCTACACCAACTATCAGGATTTCGGTGGAGTGAAGCTCCCCACCTTCCATCAGCACCAGGACCACGATGACAACGAGCGGAAACCGAACGTGAGTGGTGGCGACCATTCTTTTGGCCTCAACGTGACCAGCGTCCAAACGAACGTGAGTGGCGCCGCTCTAGACGTCCCTGCGACGGTACGGGAAGCAACCGTCCCACCGGTGCGCGTGGAGTCGCAGGAGCTGGCCGATGGGGTGTGGTATCTGAGAGGCTCGTCTCACAACAGCGTGGCGGTCGAGTTCCGCGATTTCGCGGTCGTCGTCGAGGCCCCCCTGAACGAGGAACGGTCCCTGGCGATTATTGATGAGGTAGCGAGACTCATTCCCAACAAGCCGATTCGGTTCCTAGTGAACACGCACCATCACTGGGACCACATAGGCGGCATGCGCGCTTATGTCCACGATGGCGCGACCATCATCGCGCACGACGGAAATCGCTCATACTACGAAGAGTTAGTGATCTCGCGACGGTGGATCCTGCAGCCGGACAGGCTGTCCCTCTATCCGCCGGAGGAGATCGCAGAGGGCTACACCTTTGAGACCTTTCGGGAAAAATACGTGTTGAGCGATGGCACGCGAACCATGGACGTTCACCATATCCAGGGCCTCTATCACAGCGCCGGCATGTCGATCGCGTATCTACCCAAGGAGAAAATTGTGGTGGAAGCGGATCTCTACTCCCCGTCGCGTGACCGGGCGCCGGCTACCCCTAACCGCAGCAGTCGAACGTTCTACCAGAACATAAAGCGCCTGAAGCTGGACATCGAAGCCATTGTGCCCATCCACGGGCCGGTGGTTCCGATGTCCGTCTTCGTGAGCTTTATGGGCGAAGCTCAGTAAAGCGACGCGAACCGGTGCCCGTCGTTCATCGTAGAGGGACGCCGACAATTTCAGACAAAAATCTCCCCCGCGCGAGTTTTCTTGCTAAGTAACTTTACGTCCCTCCCCAGAGGGTTGCCCCCAAAGATCTTCATGCCATACGATTTACTGCCTGCCTGGCGCATCCCCGCCGCGCTCATCCATTCGGCCCGCGCAAGGTACACCATCGAGGCCGCCTAGCTGGCCCCGACGTAGGGATCCCGCGCAGAGCACGCCACCAGCTTTCCCCCGCTGACTCGAGGTGCTATTCTTCCGCTTCTAGAGGAGGGGAGAACGCAGCACCGGGAGTGAAGATCCACCGGCGTCGGAGCGCCACCCGCGGTCAAAATGAGGCGGCTTCCCACCGATCTGAAGATATTGAACAAGATTATGACGATTACTACGACACGTTCGCGGCGTACTCTAAAAGTGAGCCGAGTACGCGACACCAAGATCTACGTTCCCCATAGATGTTGAGCAGACCGCCGAGGACCTACGTCTATAGCGATTTGGCTTACTATGCACTAGTCAGATGAAGTTTGTGCGCTGTGCCTTCTATTTATTCATCCGCCAGCCCCATGGGTCGGAAGTCAGCCCTGCGGCGCGAAATACCCTGGATTCTGCGCGGATTCCAAGGGCGTCTAAGCTGCTGATTTGCGGTCTATTTCAAAAGGGCCGAGTTTTGGCACAGGACGGGCAGGGCTAGAGTTCGGAGGACCTGGTGGCAACTGGAGTCCCGAGCACCAGTTCCTCTCGTCGGCGAATACCTGTGTTTTGTGGACCTTTGTAGCCATGGCGCGTATATTCCAACTGGAGGTTTCTGGCTGGCGCTCGACGGCGAAGGGAACCGTCGAGCGGCTCGAGGGGCAGGGGTGGATTTTCACGGGCATCGTGATAGAAGTGGATTTGACTGTGGTCAAGGCGTCCGATACCGAAAGGGCCGAACGGCTGCTCCACAAGGCCGAGCAGAATTGTCTGATATCCAAATCCATGAAGACGCCAGTCAAATTGGAGACGAGGGTCAGCGCGGCCTAGACCGCGTGGGAGCTACTATGAGACTCACAGGGCTGCTCGTGTTGGTGTTGGGGTTGGGGTTGCTTGCCGGCAGCCCATTCATCGCTTCATCACAGAAGTTGGACCCGGCCTTCGAATCACTCATCGACGAGTACCTGGCCGAATTCCACGACGTCGGTACTTGGACAACCGCTGTGAACGATGGTAGCGCAGCGTACTACCAAAACCGGCTCGACACGGCGCGCGGACTTCTCGATGAGCTTCACGCGACCGATCGTGAGGCACTGAGCTTCCAGCAGGACATCGACTACCGCTATCTAGAGGGGATCTTGAAAACCAAGGTCATGGATGGGGAGAAGGTCAAGTATTGGGAAAAGGATCCCACCCTCTATTTGCGGATCGAGCCCATCGTCTCCGCTCGAGGCGGCCTCCTCTATCTCGAGAACCGCCCGGTGACAGATCGGGCCGCCACCGTTCTTGCCGTCATGAAGACCATTCCCGCACGGCTCGAAAACGCCAAGATCAATTTGAAAGTCTTCATTCCGCTGTGGCTCGATCCGGCCAAGGGATTGCTGGAGGGTGCCATCGAGACCTTCGAGGTTGATGCCCTCGATTCGCGGATCGGGTGCCGGACCAACGCGTGGAATTGCTGGTGGAGAACGAGAAAGTGTTGGCCGCGCTCCGTGGCTTCGGGGATTTCTTGGATTCCGATCTGCCGCAGAAACCAGAAGGTGAATGGAGAGTCGGACAAGAAATATTCGATGCGCGCCTACGCGACTTCTACCACGTCGCGGATCTAGACGCGGAGTCCTTTTACCAATGGGGACGGAGTCAATTCGAGGAACAGCTTCGTGTCCTGGACCAGACCGCTGCCAAGGTCGCGGGCGGGCGAAGTTGGCGTCAGATCGAGACCGATCTACAAAGTGACCACCCCACCGAGGAATCGATGCTCAATGATTTCCTCGTCCAGGTTCGACGGGATCGTCCGTGGCTCATCGAGAACGATCTGATGTCCATGCCGTGGGACACCGAGAACGCGGCGGGAGCCATCTATTCGCCGGCGTACTACAACAAGCTGACGTTCACGGGGTTCGGCGGTGCGCCACGTGCGGCCGGCTCGAAGTTCCCCGGGGCGGTCATGTTAGCGCCGATGGATCCGCGGTGGAGCCCCGAGGAGAAAGAAAGATTTTTGAGGTCCCATAATTATGCCTTCATCACCGCCCTGATGCCGCACGAAGTCTATCCTGGTCACGGGCTGGTGGCGTTGTACAACAATCACAACCCGCGCAGGCTTCGAACCTACGAGAGCGCGTATAGCAATCAGGCTTGGTGCTACTACGTGGAGTGGGTGTTGACGCCGGACTACGGGTTCTATCCACCCGACAAACACGACGAGTACCGTGTCGAAATGGAACGGCTCAAGCTATGGCGCTACGCGCGCGTCATCTATGACGCCGGGATGCACCTGGGGTACGTGAGCGTGGATGAGGGAGTCAACTTGATGACCAGCGACGTGATGTTCGCCGAGCCGTACTCCTTCCTGCAGGTTCAAGGAGCCACACACGGCTACGCTCGAACCGGCATCGCGACGTGGGGATACCACCAGCTCATGCAGCTGCGCGACGAGTACTTCGCGCAAATGTACCTCATGGGCCGCAAGGGGACCTTGAAGGATTTTCACGATCGGGTTCTCAAGATTGGGACGTTGCCCTTCGCGCTGGTGCGGGAGGAGCTTTTTTACCAAATCGCGGCCGGAGCCCAGTCCAAGACTTCTGACTGAGAATGCAGCAGACCCCTTCTCCCCGTCCTGTGCCAAAACTCGGCCCAGCCGGCATCGACGAAAGAACTGCGCCTCTCGAAATCAGGCTAAAACTCTAGCACACGAACAGGTTACGCGGGGATGTCCCGGCCGCTGTTGAATTTGGTCGGGTAGCGGCGGCACCTGTGAATACTCTTAGGCAGCAAACTCATCGCTGTCAAGAGATTTCTGTTTGCTTCTAAGCGCGTGAACGAGAGCGCCCATATGGCGATAGCCTTTGATACGCCGGAACTTTTTCTGCGCGGTGACGACGCCAAGAGCGGTCCATCGGCGAACCATGGAAGGACTCTTCCAACGCTTGACGTTTCTCGATACTCTGCGAATGGTTCCGTTGAGATTCTCAATGGCGTTCGTCGTGGCAAGAGACTGGCGAAGTAAGGCGGGCAGCGCGAGCTTCACGACCGTGAGTGTTTCTTCCATCCCTTCACGAAGGCTTCCGGCAGCTTCGTCGTAGCCGTTTCGCTCGAGCCACGACACCAATGCCTGAAGTCGCTTGCGCGCCTTGTCGGCACTCTTGCACTTGTAGGCTTCCTTCATCGTCTGGAGCACGTAGGCGTGACGAGACTTGGGAAGGTACGAGCGAAGATTTCGGAGTTTATGGATCTGGCACCTTTGGATGACCGCGAGGTCCCCCAAAACGTCGACGAGTGCCTTGCGGATGCCTTTGCCTCCGTCCACTACGCAGAGAATCGACTCATCGACGCGCAAGCCTCGCTCGAGAAGGTCCTGCAACATCGCGGTGCACACCCGAGAGTTCTCCGTCGAGCCCAGCCATATACCCAGGGGCACCTTCGTTCCATCTATTGTGATACCTAGAGTTACGACGACGGTCTGTCCGGCCACCTCAAGGCCATCCAGCATCAGTGCCGCAAGCTCGAACTCCTCTAGCCGCCGAGACAGGTATTCCTCGAGCTTCTTAGTCGTCTGGCTCACGAGGTGACGGCTGGCGGCACTCTTACTCGTGCCACGAGACTTCAACTTGGCCGCGGGTTTGTCCAGACTCGATTCGTAATTTCGGGTCGATACGCCCACCAAGATCTGATTCAACACTCGCTCTGGAAGCGGGTCTTCTTCGCGGAAGGCTTCGAAGTGTGGAAGCGACGCCTCCGCGCCCGACTTCGAGCGAACTCGAGGTCGCGACACTTGGATGCGACGACCACCGAAGCTCAGCTCTCCGTTCGTGCTCCCCCAGTGGTTATGAGTTCGCTCCTTCTCGTGCTTGCCCTTGAGCCCCGCGATCTCCTCGGCGTCCTCTCTGAGCAGTAGGTGCAGAGCTGTCAGTCCTTGCTCGTACACCCATTCCGTCAGATCCGCCTTCGTGGCCGCGATCCCAGCTATCATCGGTAGCAGTATCTGACCGACTTGGCCAACTACCTTGCCCGTAGGCGAGTGAACCGCCCCGGGTTTTCCGGAGACTGTTTTAGTTGAGTCTCGCCATCTCTAGCGAGCCTTCCTGCGACCGATAGTAGTTCATCTCGTACTCGACGGGGGCGACATTTCCGATCGGCTCCAAGAGTCGTTGCGTGTTGTACCAATGGACCCACTCGAGGGTGGCGAACTCGACGTCCTCAGGACCACGCCAGGGCCCACGTCGACGGATCACCTCGGTCTTGTAGAGGCCGATGATGGATTCAGCCAAAGCGTTATCGTAAGAGTCGCCTCGGCTGCCGACGGACGGCTCAATACCCGCCTCGGCGAGCCGCTCGGTGTAACGGATCGAGACGTACTGCACGCCGCGGTCGCTGTGATGCACCAATGGATCTTCTGGGTTTAGTCGGCGCTCGTGCAGCGCCTGCTCCAACGCATCGAGAGCGATGCCGGCAGTCAACGATGTCGTCGCTCGCCAACCGACGATGAGTCGAGCGAAGACGTCGATGACGAAGGCGACGTACACGAAGCCGCGCCACGTGGCAACGTAGGTCAGGTCCGAGACCCAGAGCTCGTTCGGGCGTGTGGCGTTGAAGTCGCGCTCCACGAGGTCCATCGGGCGAGCGCCGCTCGAATCCGGCTTCGTCGTCTTGAATCGACGTCCACGGACCGCCCCCTGGAGGCCCATTTCACGCATCAGACGGGCCACCGTGCATCGAGCCACGTCGCGGCCCTCACGGCACAGCTGACGCCAGACCTTGCGCACGCCATACACGTCAAAGTTCTCTTGCCGTACACGACGAATCTCGCCGCGGAGTTGGACGTCGCGCTTCGCTCTCGCTGGCAGGCGGCTTGGGTCCTTCTCTCGCGCTTTCTGCTCGTAATAGGTCGACGGGGCGATCGGAAGCATCCGGCAGATCGGCTCGACCCCGTAACTCTCACGGTTCGCGTCCACGAACAACACATTCACCTCGGTCGGCGGTCGAGCTCCGCCTGGGCGAAAAACGCCGACGCCTTGCGAAGGATCTCGTTCGCCCGCTTTAGCTCACGGTTCTCTCGCTCAAGCTCCTTCAGCCGCTGACGCTCGTCCGTCGTCAGTCCCGCTCGTTTCCCAGCATCACGCTCTGCTCGACGCACCCACGTGCGTAGCGTTTCCCGCGTACAGTCAATCTTCGACGCAATCGATGAGATCACTGACCACTGAGATTCGTGCTGAGCCTGCTGGTCGAAAACCATCCGCACTGCGCGCTCTTTTACCTCCGGTGAATACCTGCTTCGTCTTGTCATGACTCCATCCTCTCAAGAGTTGGAGTCTCCGGGAAACCCGGGGCGGTTCAACACATCATAATCAGGGCCTACGAGCGGAAGCAAGATATCCCGGCAGGCCTATTGTTCATATTGTTCAGCCTGATATACAACTTGGCCTTCGAATACGGTTTCTAGGACGAGGGTGTCTGCTATTTGCGCCGGTGGTATTTCGAACAGATTGCGATCGAGCACAATCATATCGGCAGATTTCCCCACTTCAATGGAACCATAGGTTTTCTGTTTACCCATAGCGATAGCACCATTCAACGTCATTGCCTTGATAGCTTCATGCAGGTTGATTGACTCGTCACCGTGATCGACTAGACCAGAAAGTGCTGGAAAGAGATTCGGTTCGGGCAATATCGCCCAATCGCTACCGATAGTCATCAGGGTATTGTGATCGAGCACAGTCCTGAATTGGTAGGCCTTGGGCAGATAGGCTGTGAGCAGATTGGCAGTGAGCGCACCTCTAATTTGCCAGATTCCCGGTGACATTTCCGCGACGGCATTGAGCTTACTTAGTCGGGGAATATCCACCGCTTTATAGCGAATACTATGGGTGATCTCGTGGTATATACCGGAGTCCCCATTTGCCTCGCGTGCCGCGGCGATGGCATCCACTGCCGTCCGCGTGGCAGCGGTGCCGACGGCGTGCATCTTCACCTTAATCCCCATTCTGTCGAAATCCGTCACCAATCTGTTTAATGTCTCCGGGCTCTGGCGCAAACGTTCAACAGGGATGTTTCCGGCAGCATCTATATCCACATCGGCGTTATGTGGTTGTAGTGGAGAGCCGTCCACAAAACTCTTAACGGCATCCGTATCCAAACGCGGTGATTTGTAACTTGCCGTGACACGCTCCATCTCGGCAGGGGGCAGATGACTCCTTCCCGGCCGGTTTACGCGGAGATGGGTCGTCACGCGCAAAGCCCACTGCCCCTGCTCATCCAGTTTCTTGATTTCGCTCAACAGAGCTTCACTCGATGCAGCGTCCTGCGCTGAGGTAATACCAAATTGATGACAGAGTCTTGCCGTTCGCAGCACCGCATCGCGGAGCGCTTCCGAAGGTAAAGGTGGTATGTTTTTCACTACCAGCGAGGTAGCTCCACGCAATAGTTCACCGGTAGGCTCACCTTTTTCATCGCGCACTATTTGTCCGCTGTCGGGATCGGGCGTATTCCGATCGATTCCGGCGACCTCGAGTGCCTTGCTATTGGCAAGTCCACCGTGGGCCCATGCGCGAATATAAACCGGTGTATCAGGAAATGCGGCATCGATATAACGCCGGTGCACCTGGCCACCGGGAAACGAGCCTCCGCGGTAGACAAAGCCCACAATCCATTCGCCTCGGGTATGACCCTGTTCCTGGCAAAGTTTTAGGCCTTCAATAATCTGGTCTACAGTGCCAGCAGCAGGGTCAGCATAACTGGCGGGTCGCAGCCTACAATTGCCCCCAATTTCACGCACCGGCACCCCAAAATGCTGGTGTGCATCGTGAATACCAGGCATTGCCATCTTACCTTTTAGATCAACGATGCGCGTTTTTGGACCAATATATGATGCGATGTCCTTATCCGTGCCGACATACAGAAAGCGGTCACTTTTGATCGCAACGGACTGTGCTCAAGGAAGTCTATAGTTTACGGTATAGATTTTCCCGCTCTTGTAAACGATGTCAGCATGTTGCTGTGCGAAAGCATTGTTAACCACTGTGAGTAACAAGAAGCCAGTGACTATCAGATTCGTATTCATTCGTACTCCCTTGCTTAAGATGTTCTCGTCCTGTGCCAAAACTCGGCCCTTTTGAAATAGGCCATAAATCAGCAGCTTAGTGTCTGTGTTTGCGACCGTGCGAATGGGAGCGGGGATGTCCCGGCCGCTGTTGAATTTGGTCGGGTAGCGGCGGCACCTGTGAATACTCTTAGGCAGCAAACTCATCGCTGTCAAGAGATTTCTGTTTGCTTCTAAGCGCGTGAACGAGAGCGCCCATATGGCGATAGCCTTTGATACGCCGGAACTTTTTCTGCGCGGTGACGACGCCAAGAGCGGTCCATCGGCGAACCATGGAAGGACTCTTCCAACGCTTGACGTTTCTCGATACTCTGCGAATGGTTCCGTTGAGATTCTCAATGGCGTTCGTCGTGGCAAGAGACTGGCGAAGTAAGGCGGGCAGCGCGAGCTTCACGACCGTGAGTGTTTCTTCCATCCCTTCACGAAGGCTTCCGGCAGCTTCGTCGTAGCCGTTTCGCTCGAGCCACGACACCAATGCCTGAAGTCGCTTGCGCGCCTTGTCGGCACTCTTGCACTTGTAGGCTTCCTTCATCGTCTGGAGCACGTAGGCGTGACGAGACTTGGGAAGGTACGAGCGAAGATTTCGGAGTTTATGGATCTGGCACCTTTGGATGACCGCGAGGTCCCCCAAAACATCGACGAGTGCCTTGCGGATGCCTTTGCCTCCGTCCACTACGCAGAGAATCGACTCATCGACGCGCAAGCCTCGCTCGAGAAGGTCCTGCAACATCGCGGTGCACACCCGAGAGTTCTCCGTCGAGCCCAGCCATATACCCAGGGGCACCTTCGTTCCATCTATTGTGATACCTAGAGTTACGACGACGGTCTGTCCGGCCACCTCAAGGCCATCCAGCATCAGTGCCGCAAGCTCGAACTCCTCTAGCCGCCGAGACAGGTATTCCTCGAGCTTCTTAGTCGTCTGGCTCACGAGGTGACGGCTGGCGGCACTCTTACTCGTGCCACGAGACTTCAACTTGGCCGCGGGTTTGTCCAGACTCGATTCGTAATTTCGGGTCGATACGCCCACCAAGATCTGATTCAACACTCGCTCTGGAAGGGTCAAGTCTTAATTTTCCTGTCAAATCTCCGTACGGTTCCCCGCGCTCGGTTAAGCTGCTGATTCCTCCGACGTGCCTTGCGGGAGAAGCTCGTTGCGAAGCTCCTCGACTTTCCTAGCGGCGAAGACATCCATCCTCACGCCGCGCCATTTGTTTGCGACGGCCAAGAGCACAGCGAACGAGAGTTTCATCGCGGCCTCCTCGGTGAAGAAGTGAGGAATGACCTTTGTGCGACGTTTGTGCTCTCCGAACGTGCGCTCAAGTAGATTCGACGTGCGAAGCCTTTTGTGATGCGCCGCAGGAAGGCGTAGCGCCTGAAGACACGCTTCGAGGGTCTCTTCCATGCACTTCATCGCGCTCGGGAATCGTTGGCGGTACCGAGCGATCACCTCCCGACCCTTCTTCAGCCCTTGCTCGTAGCTGTTCGCATGGAACGACTCAAGGATGGCCGCCTTGAGTTCGTCGCGCACTTCCTTCGGAGCCTTGCCCAGGATGTTCTCGAGGCGGTGCTTCTGGCAACGTTGCTTGAGGCTTCGAGGGAAGACCTCTGCGATCGCTTTGAGCACTCCAGGATTCCCGTCCGTCACGATGAGTAACGGCTCCCTCATTCCTCGGGCCACCATCTCCTGCAAGAACCCCTTCCAGTTCTCGTAGGATTCTCGGTTGCCGACACCGATATGAAGAAGAACTCGCGTCCCATCAGCGCGATAGCCGGTCGCAACGAGGATGGGCTCTTTCCTCTCCGCTCCTTGGTGGTAGCGCAGGTACGTGCCGTCGAGCTCGAGATACAACAGCTTCTCGTTCGAGAGATCCCGTTTTCGAAACGCCTCGAAATCCTCCGACAGACACCGTGTGACCCGGCTCACCACCGACTTCGAGACACCCGTGCCGCTCAGCACGTCCGCGAACGTCGCCTCAATGTCACGCGTCGACATCCCGTGGACGTACATCCGCGCGATCAGTTCATCGAGTTTCTCGGTCCGGCTCACGTAGGCGTCGAGAATCTTTGACTGAAACACCTTCTCTGTTTCTCGTACCTGCGGCACTTGCACCGTTACCGCTCCCTCGCCCGTGAGGACCCGATGCGACTCATACCCGTTGCGTCGTCCCTTCTCCTTCGTCGTTGCCGGAGCGTTCTCATAGTAATTTCGACCCAACGCCTCCGTCACCTCGCGCTCCAACGCATATTGAAGCATCATCTGAGCTCCCGACCGGACGATCTCCGAGAGATTCATCTCCCCAAATACCAGTTGTTCCTCGAACTGCTTGAGCAATCGCTGACTCGGTAGTACCTTTCCCATGATGTATGGTTCTCCTTTTCTGTCCCCATGAC
This sequence comes from Candidatus Marinacidobacterales bacterium, assembly GCA_965222425.1. Taxonomy (GTDB): domain Bacteria; phylum Acidobacteriota; class Vicinamibacteria; order Marinacidobacterales; family DATDRI01; genus CBDCNP01. Next base: position 121,813 of record CBDCTW010000008.1, on the reverse strand, counting down.
GGGGACGGGTTTGAGCTTGGGGAACCATACATCGTTTTTCTTTGACAGGAATCTTAAGACATCACCCTCTGGAAGCGGGTCTTCTTCGCGGAAGGCTTCGAAGTGTGGAAGCGACGCCTCCGCGCCCGACTTCGAGCGAACTCGAGGTCGCGACACTTGGATGCGACGACCACCGAAGCTCAGCTCTCCGTTCGTGCTCCCCCAGTGGTTATGAGTTCGCTCCTTCTCGTGCTTGCCCTTGAGCCCCGCGATCTCCTCGGCGTCCTCTCTGAGCAGTAGGTGCAGAGCTGTCAGTCCTTGCTCGTACACCCATTCCGTCAGATCCGCCTTCGTGGCCGCGATCCCAGCTATCATCGGTAGCAGTATCTGACCGACTTGGCCAACTACCTTGCCCGTAGGCGAGTGCGTTTGCTTTCTTACTGGCTTCTTTGATTTCCTAGGCATTGGTGGCTCCTTGTCCCCCTCTGGAGACGGTTTATTGGCAGACCTATTCTTAGGCCGGCCAAGGAGCCGCAGCTACCCCAAATTCAACATCCGGCGGGACATCCCCATGGGAGCTACCCTCAGAAGGTGTGGAAATAAAGTAAAGGCGGAGTAACCTTCCGCGTCACGAAACACGGCCTGAAGGGGCCAACGGAAGGAGACACCGCCATGAAGGAAAAGACCACAGGACGACGGAGCTCGTCAAGGGTGGCTTGGGAGTTGCTGGAGAAGTGGGCGAGGCTCGAGATCCAGGATTGGGTGCAGGAGCTGATGGTAGCCGAAGTCACGGAGCTTCTCGGGCGTGAGAAATCAGAGAGACGGAAGCCCGTGGACACAACGGCGGGCTATCGAAATGGATACGGTAAGCCTCGGAAGCTGACGATGAGCGTGGGCACAGTGACGGTTCGCCGGCCGAGAGTACGGGACTTGGAGGAGAGGTTCGAAAGTCGAGTGCTTCCGCCATCAAGTGTTGCTACGCCGTGTTTGAATGCTAGTGTCAACTGGCCGGCCTGTGTCGGCGAACGCCATCAATAAGGATGTCGGCGTGCACACGAAGGTGAACCGCCCCGGGTTTCCCGGAGACTCCAACTCTTGAGAGGATGGAGTCATGACAAGACGAAGCAGGTATTCACCGGAGGTAAAAGAGCGCGCAGTGCGGATGGTTTTCGACCAGCAGGCTCAGCACGAATCTCAGTGGTCAGCGATCTCATCGATTGCGTCGAAGATTGACTGTACGCGGGAAACGCTACGCACGTGGGTGCGTCGAGCAGAGCGTGATGCTGGGAAACGAGCGGGACTGACGACGGACGAGCGTCAGCGGCTGAAGGAGCTTGAGCGAGAGAACCGTGAGCTAAAGCGGGCGAACGAGATCCTTCGCAAGGCGTCGGCGTTTTTCGCCCAGGCGGAGCTCGACCGCCGACCGAGGTGAATGTGTTGTTCGTGGACGCGAACCGTGAGAGTTACGGGGTCGAGCCGATCTGCCGGATGCTTCCGATCGCCCCGTCGACCTATTACGAGCAGAAAGCGCGAGAGAAGGACCCAAGCCGCCTGCCAGCGAGAGCGAAGCGCGACGTCCAACTCCGCGGCGAGATTCGTCGTGTACGGCAAGAGAACTTTGACGTGTATGGCGTGCGCAAGGTCTGGCGTCAGCTGTGCCGTGAGGGCCGCGACGTGGCTCGATGCACGGTGGCCCGTCTGATGCGTGAAATGGGCCTCCAGGGGGCGGTCCGTGGACGTCGATTCAAGACGACGAAGCCGGATTCGAGCGGCGCTCGCCCGATGGACCTCGTGGAGCGCGACTTCAACGCCACACGCCCGAACGAGCTCTGGGTCTCGGACCTGACCTACGTTGCCACGTGGCGCGGCTTCGTGTACGTCGCCTTCGTCATCGACGTCTTCGCTCGACTCATCGTCGGTTGGCGAGCGACGACATCGTTGACTGCCGGCATCGCTCTCGATGCGTTGGAGCAGGCGCTGCACGAGCGCCGACTAAACCCAGAACACCCATTGGTGCATCACAGCGACCGCGGCGTGCAGTACGTCTCGATCCGTTACACCGAGCGGCTCGCCGAGGCGGGTATTGAGCCGTCCGTCGGCAGCCGAGGCGACTCTTACGATAACGCTTTGGCTGAATCCATCATCGGCCTTTACAAGACCGAGGTGATCCGTCGACGTGGGCCCTGGCGTGGTCCTGAGGACGTCGAGTTCGCCACCCTCGAGTGGGTCCATTGGTACAACACGCAACGACTCTTGGAGCCGATCGGAAATGTCGCCCCCGTCGAGTACGAGATGAACTACTATCGGTCGCAGGAAGGCTCGCTAGAGATGGCGAGACTCAACTAAAACAGTCTCCGGAAAACCCGGGGCGGTTCACAGCTTTCTTCCCCAGGGTACTGGTGCCCTATGTGCCAAGCGGCGTCGCGGTGGATTGCTTTCTACATCGTGCCGTCAAGCTTCGACCCATCCCTCACTGTGCCTCACCGGCGCATAGTAAGATGGCGCGATGAGCCTCAAACGTATCGTCGAGCAATCCGACACGCGGGCGGGGCGCTGGTTCGATAGGGTTGTCTCCGCTCTCATCGTCGTCTCGCTCATCACGTTCTCGATCGAAACCCTGCCCAATCTCCCGCCGGCGGCCTCGGCGGTGCTCTATTGGATCGAGTTTGCGACCGTTCTACTGTTCACGGGCGAGTACCTCCTCCGCCTCGCGGTCGCTGAGCACCGAGGGCAGTTTGTCCGCAGCTTCTTCGGATTGCTCGATCTCCTCGCGATTCTGCCGTTTTATTTGGGGGTCGGCGTCGATCTCCGTGCCGTGCGGACGTTCCGGTTACTGCGGTTGATTCGGATCCTGCAATTGGCGCGCTACAGTGCCGCCGTCGTCGGCTGCACCGCGCTGCCATCATCGTGCGCAGGAACTCGTGCTCTTCCTCAACGTCGCCCTGATTTTGATCTTCCTCTCCGCAGTTGGTATCTACTACTTCGAGTCTGGCAGTCAACCGGAACATTTCGCGTCTGTCTTTCACAGCCTCTGGTGGGCGATCGTGACCCTGACCACAGTCGGCTACGGCGACGTGTTTCCGATTACCATCGGTGGGCGCGTGTTTCTCTGTCCGTTTCGATGCTCGTCGGGAGCTCGAACGTACGATGGAACGGACCGTAGGAACGTTCCATCGTACGAACCGTTTCTCGTTGATGGCTTCGTTGACCGGGCGCTTGCCTTACAGCGTCACTCGATCGTCGTCGATGTGAAGCTCGATGTCGTCCTGTGCCAAAACTCGGCCCTTTTGAAATAGACTATAAATCAGCAGCTTAGTATCTGTGTTTGCGAACGGACCAAGGAGGGTAGCTCCGCTCAATGGTTGTTGCAGGCCCCACCGTCCACGCCGCGTCAACTGGTCGCTTGTAACGTTACCAGTGGATCAAGTTTTGGCACAGGACGAGGTAGCATTGGAAGCTCAACCAAAGCTGTGTCACACTCACTGAGAAAGGAAAGTACTCTGCACTGTAGTCAAACACTCATGTGTTTCGTCGCCGTCCTGGGCGCGACGGTAGGGATTGCCATAGCACAAGAACGGAAAGTTTCTGTCGCAACGAAAGATGGAGACTCGGTTGAGGGTACGTTCGGCGGGGCGACCAACGACTCTGTTTCCGTTGTGATCGCGGGGCAGAAAATCAGCATTCCGACTGACAACGTCAAGTACATTTCTTTCGCGGGCAAACTAGAAGGCAGTAACGATGTTGAGAGTGAGTCAACAGAATTCAAATCCGCCTTCGCCGCAATCGAGGAGTTTCAAGCTTCACTTGAGATCGGTCTCTTGCGGGAGCAGTTCAACGAGAGGCTCGTCGAAACGATGCCTACGGTAACAAGCTATATCAAGTCGACCGGCGACGAATGGGCAGATGTGAAGCTGGCGTTCGCTCTTGCCATCCAGGACTACCAAGCGGCCATAAACCAATGGAGAGACGGGAACCGATACATCGAGAGCGCCCGTGGGTGGACGGAATACGCGCAGTTCCTCCGAAGAGAAAGTTCCGCGAACCATCGTGAGAGTGACGAACACCAGATGATTGAAAGCCACAGCTTCTCGACGACCGGGCGCTTGGGCGCAGGTGATGTGCTCATGCCCGCTACGCTTGACAAGAGCACAGCCGGTGCCTTCAACGATGTCTACCTACTTGAGATCGAGCAGCCAGGTGAGTTGATTATTAACGTCGAGAAACAGCGCGGACTCGCGTTGCTCCACACAACGGTCGTGGCTCCCGACGGGAAAAAAATAGAAGGCGACATGGGCAGAGGGACCGTGCGCACGAAGAAGAAACTCAACCGCTCTGGGCGCTATGAGGTGTGGATTGGTGGGGGGATACCACAGGGCGTAGGCATCTATCGAGTTCAGTTTACGTTCGAGGCCAGTTGAGCAGGTCTCGGGGATGGACACAGTGCCTTTGGCAGATCAAGCCGTGCGGTGAGGCATACTTGGATGCCTGCTCGACCGCGAATCGCAACATTTTGACCTCAAGAGATGAGTAGGACAGCAGCAATAGTCGCGCTGTCCGAAGGCTATCGCGCTGGAGACCTCGTGCACGTCGTACCTGCCACCCTCGATGGCGTGGACCGAGGGTGGTGGCAAGGTGAAGCGCTCTCGCTCGACTTCGAAGGCAAGGTCATGTCGTGCAAGGGATCGTCCCTGGGTACGCGTTCGGGCAACAAGAAGAGCAACAAGAGCGATTGAGATGACGGACTTCATCGAAATCGACTTCATCGAGGCAGGGGACAGCGGCAGTGGAGACGCCATCGCAGTCCGCCGACGCCACAACGGCGGCGACTGTATATACGTTGTGGACGGCGGTTATGCGGACGACGGGCAGAAGCTTGTAGACCACATCCGGAAACACTATGGCCAGTCGTACTACATCAACCCCTCGACGTGGTGCCCCGACTCTGACCGATGGCGAACGGCGGTCTCTGGCCGAGATCGGAAAGCGTCTGGGTAAGCAAGCCCTTGATGAGGTCGCGAGTATCGTGAACCCCGACACGATCCTAGGTTGGCACCGGAGGCTTGTCGCGAAGAAATTCGATGGCTCCAAGAACCGTCAGTATCCAGGGCGACCGCGGGTCGACGCCGACATCGAAGAACTGGTGGTGCGTCTCGCCAAGGAGAACAAATCCTGGGGTTACGACCGGATTGCCGGGGCGCTAGCCAACCTCGGGCATGAAGTAGCCGATCAAACCGTCGGTAACATTCTGAAACGCCACGGCATTCCGCTCGCACCAGAGCGTCGGAAGACCACGACGTGGAGGGAGTTCATCCGCTCGCACATGGACGTCCTCGCGGCAACAGATTTTTTCACCACGGAAGTGTGGACTCAGGGCGGGTTGGTGACGTACTACGTTTTGTTCTTCATACACCTGGCTACCCGTCGAGTCCACGTTGCCGGCATCACGCCGCATCCGAACGAACAGTTGGATGACTCAAGTGGCTCGCAACGTGACCATGGCGGATGTCGGCTTTCTGTCCTCGAGCCGATACCTCATTCACGACCGAGACACGAAGTTCTGCCAGTCGTTCCACCGGACCATCGAGGCGGTTGGCGTCGCGCCCGTCAAGCTGCCCGCACGGAGCCCGGATTTGAACTCGTTCGCGGAGCGCTGGGTGAAGTCAGTCAAAGAGGAATGTCTCTCGAAGCTCATCCTGTTCGGCGAGAAGTCGCTCCGTCATGCGCTTAGGGAGTACGTCGTCTACTATCACCACGAGAGGAATCATCAAGGCAAGGAGAATCTGCTGCTGTTCCCAGCCAGCGACCAGTTACCTCAGTCCGAGCGCAAGGTGCGCTCCCGTGAACGGCTTGGCGGGTTACTACGTTTCTACCATCGGGAAGCCGCATGAGTATTTTGACCTCACGACTCCTTGGTGTATTCGTCGACTAGCGTCAGCAGGCGCAAGGCTCGACCGTCATGCGTGCAGTGATGTAGGATGGTGATGGGCTTACCGAGCTTCGGAGATTCGAGCAGGTGGAGGGCCAGCAGGTTGTCGGCGCTAGATACACGCGTGCCGCGCATCGTTTGCCGGATGATGTCGATCATGAAACGAGGTTTCTTACTTCAGCAACCGAAATACGTTTTCCCGCCTTTCGTTCTTTTGCTCTTTCAGTTGTCCTGCTTGGGCGGCGAAACCCCGATTGGCAGTGATCCCCCTCCGGGTGACGATCAACCGGGCCCCGTCCTCGGCGCACCGACCCTTTACAAGCCGGATGCCGGCGAGGAAGTGGGTATCCGCCCAACCCTGATCGCTGGCGACGCGACCAATGCCCCGGGAGCGGTCTACACGTTTCAGGTGTCCCGAAACTCCCGATTCGATGGTTTGATCGCAGCTTCGGGCAGGGTCGAGCCGCGCGGAAATGGGCGTGCCCAGTGGCGTGTGCCGTCGGCGCTTCCAGAAGGCGACTATCATTGGAGGGTTCAGGCACATCTCGAGAATCGAGAGGGACCGTTCAGCAATTCTTGGTTCACCGTAAACCCGAACGCCACGCCGCCCCCGCCACCAACCGAGCCAGAGGTGACGGAGGAGATCGTGGACCCCCTCACCAACGGCACCTCGTTGGGTCAGGTGAGTGGTGGCAAGTTCACCCCTCGAGGGTGGGAAGTGACCAGGAGCGAGGATTTCATCCGCTACGAACTCTCGAGTTTGGTGAAAGGCTTCGTGGAGTGGGAGAATTTGGGGCTCAAACCACTCAACGCGTCTCCGGATCAGTTCATGCTGTTAGGAATGTGGGATCCGACCGAGGGACGGTATCGCACTAACCCGTTTCGGGTGCACCTACAGAAGTTGGACCGGCGGCATAATCCCCCGTTCGTTCGCTTCCGCTGGATCTCCAACGGCGAAGAATCTGATCGAGGATTCAATTTCATTGAGTGGAACGCCAACACAGTGTACCGCTGGCGGCTCGAATGGGGGAAAGAAGGCGATGGTCATGTGGTCCGCGTTTTTTTGCAAGGGCAGAGCGTGATCCGCATCAATTACAGACGCGCCTACAAAACGGCAGTGCTTTACGTGGAACTCGGCATCCAGGAGCGACGGGAATCGATCGTGGGTGCGGTCTACCGAAACGTCGAGATAGGTCCGCGTTAGTTTAACCCCGTCCTGTGCCAAAACTCGGCCCTCTTGAAATAGCCGATAAATCAGCAGCTTAGCGTCTGTGTTTTGCGATGGTGCCAAGGGCCGTGGGCTTTACAATCGTCTGGCCCGAGGGTGTTATCTTCGGATCCATCATGACGTACCATGTGCAATTCCTACTGTTGGTCAGGCAACCGTTGTTCGATCGGGCAGCCCTGCCGCTCACACAGACCTCATGGGTGCTTCCACCATTAAGTGTTGGTAAAATGACACTAAGACTATACGGTGCATTAAATTACAGCCATGGTCTTTCAAAAGGGCCGAGTTTTGGCACAGGACGGGGTAGTAAGTTGGGCGCACGAACGAATTCATGCACCAACGCCGATAATTTCGGGTGGGAATCGATATTCGTTGTAACTCAGCAAGTTGGGTCGCATCGGCCCATTGTGTCGATCACCTTCTCAATTTGACTTACCCTTCGGCGCCAAGATCGGTTCGGGTAAGCCCTCGACGATGCGCGTTGATTCCACGCTGACATGGACGATGCGGCGGATCATCGCGATCAGCTCGCGTGGATCGTCGAACCAAGCATTGGGATCGTTGACGATGCCGCTTTCCTTGTCTCGCGTGATTCGGTAGCGGTCGATGAACCACTCTAGCGGTGTCCGCCCGTTGACCTGGTACTGGTGCGCCCCTGGAGGTATCCCGCCGAGTCGGAGATGGTCGTTGACGATAAGGACTGTCCTGTCGTTATCGGAATATCGCATCGCCCGCTCACCTACTCGGAATTGCTCCGGTCGCGGTTCTCCGAGTTGTGTGAAGGTAACGTCTAGCGGATATTCCTGGCAGGTCTCGTAACCTAGGTGAAGCTCCGCGAGCTCACGCCCGGCCTTGGCAAAGACGTGAAAATCGGGCGCGAAGGGAATGCGCGGCAATTCATTTACCAGATCGTTGACGAAGCGCTTCCGGTAGCTGGGCGCATGCAGAATGCCGTAGACGTAATCGAAAATCCCGTCCTTGGTGATTGAGTTGTCGTTGTAGCGTACGCGGAAGGCGCGCATGGCCGTGTCGGAGATGTTGTCGTTGCGCTCCAGATCCGATTTGATTCCCGGTAGCTCGCCCTGTGGATCCGCGTACCTCTGATACCTATATCGCGGGAAACACTGGCCTCCAGCTGGAAGAAGATTGAGATCTGGCATCGTATCGACCACGAGGGCGGAGAACGGCTTGGTCGATCCGATCCCGGGAACGCAGATCGCGCGGTTCTCGCTCGCGCTGTTCGGGAAAATCCGGTCCATCTGGTACTTCATTTGTGCCAACATGTATTCGGCGTAGCAGCGCTGCTTGACGAAAGGCCTGGATTGGGTTGTCCATACCTTGTCCGACGCATATGCCATTGCTTTCCGCCGACGCAAGTTGTTCTTGAGTTGCCGATCCCACCGAAGATTCGATGAATGACGCCGTGCGACCTCATCCACGGTCAGATCAGGACTCTTGCTGTCTTCCAACTCCCGCAACGCGCCCAGGTAATCGTCCACCATCTTCCGGGCATTTTCGGCGCAGGCATCGCGGGAGAAGCTGTACATATAAACGTCCCGCCCAGTTTTGTAGCCGTTGCTGTACAGCTTGAAGATCGCATCGTTCGCCTTGCCGGCCTTCGCGTCCTTCGACCCTATCGGGTAGAGTTTTTGGAACGCATCGCTGCGCTGGCCGATCCCGTCCTGTGCCAAAACTCGGCCCTTTTGAAAGACCATGGCTGTAATTTAATGCACCGTAAAGTCTTAGCGTCATTTTACCAACACTTAATGGCGGAAGCACCCATGAGGTCTGTGTGAGCAGCAGGGCTGCCCGATCGAACAACGGCTGCCTGACCAACAGTAGGATTTGCACATGGTACGTCATGATGGATCCGAAGATAACACCCTCGGGCCAGACGATTGTAAAGCCCACGGCCCTTGGCACCATCGCAAAACACAGACGCTAAGCTGCTGATTTATCGGCTATTTCAAGAGGGCCGAGTTTTGGCACAGGACGGGGACGCGCCCCGGCCGAGGAAGAGGAAACCGGGCCGTCAACGCAAGTACTCGAACCACGCCATCGAGACGGCTGTCACCCTGGGCATGGTGTTTCATCTGTCATCTAGGCAGAGCGAGGGATTGCTGCGGTCGTTGTTCGCTCTGATGAAGCTAGACAATGATGTGCCCGATCACACCACGATCTCGAGGCGCAAGCCGAAGCTGGGTAAGGTCCCCTTCTACCAAGTCAAGCAGAAGACGCCGTTGCACATCTTGATCGACAGCAGCGGTCTCGCTGTCCACGCCGGCCAGCTGCGCAGAGCACAAAAGAGCAGGGACTATCGCAAGCTTGTGAACCGCCCCGGGTTTCCCGGAGACTCCAACTCTTGAGAGGATGGAGTCATGACAAGACGAAGCAGGTATTCACCGGAGGTAAAAGAGCGCGCAGTGCGGATGGTTTTCGACCAGCAGGCTCAGCACGAATCTCAGTGGTCAGCGATCTCATCGATTGCGTCGAAAATTGACTGTACGCGGGAAACGCTACGCACGTGGGTGCGTCGAGCAGAGCGTGATGCTGGGAAACGAGCGGGACTGACGACGGACGAGCGTCAGCGGCTGAAGGAGCTTGAGCGAGAGAACCGTGAGCTAAAGCGGGCGAACGAGATCCTTCGCAAGGCGTCGGCGTTTTTCGCCCAGGCGGAGCTCGACCGCCGACCGAGGTGAATGTGTTGTTCGTGGACGCGAACCGTGAGAGTTACGGGGTCGAGCCGATCTGCCGGATGCTTCCGATCGCCCCGTCGACCTATTACGAGCAGAAAGCGCGAGAGAAGGACCCAAGCCGCCTGCCAGCGAGAGCGAAGCGCGACGTCCAACTCCGCGGCGAGATTCGTCGTGTACGGCAAGAGAACTTTGACGTGTATGGCGTGCGCAAGGTCTGGCGTCAGCTGTGCCGTGAGGGCCGCGACGTGGCTCGATGCACGGTGGCCCGTCTGATGCGTGAAATGGGCCTCCAGGGGGCGGTCCGTGGATGTCGATTCAAGACGACGAAGCCGGATTCGAGCGGCGCTCGCCCGATGGACCTCGTGGAGCGCGACTTCAACGCCACACGCCCGAACGAGCTCTGGGTTTCGGACCTGACCTACATCGCCACGTGGCGCGGCTTCGTGTACGTCGCCTTCGTCATCGACGTCTTCGCTCGACTCATCGTCGGTTGGCGAGCGACGACATCGTTGACTGCCGGCATCGCTCTCGATGCGTTGGAGCAGGCGCTGCACGAGCGCCGACTAAACCCAGAACACCCATTGGTGCATCACAGCGACCGCGGCGTGCAGTACGTCTCGATCCGTTACACCGAGCGGCTCGCCGAGGCGGGTATTGAGCCGTCCGTCGGCAGCCGAGGCGACTCTTACGATAACGCTTTGGCTGAATCCATCATCGGCCTTTACAAGACCGAAGTGATCCGTCGACGTGGGCCCTGGCGTGGTCCTGAGGACGTCGAGTTCGCCACCCTCGAGTGGGTCCATTGGTACAACACGCAACGACTCTTGGAGCCGATCGGAAATGTCTCCCCCGTCGAGTACGAGATGAACTACTATCGGTCGCAGGAAGGCTCGCTAGAGATGGCGAGACTCAACTAAAACAGTCTCCGGAAAACCCGGGGCGGTTCACTCGCTGTCCACGCCGGCCAGCTGCGCAGAGCACCAAAGAGCAGGGACTATCGCAAGCTCCATCTGTGTGTCGACGAGCAGAGTGGCGAAGTCATCGCCTGCGAGCTGACCAGCAAAAGAGCCCGCGACTCATCGCGGGTTGCATCGCTTGTCGGACCGATCGACACTCCCATTTCATCGGCCAGAGCTGACACCGCATACGACGCCAGCGGCGTCTATGAGGCGATCGAGAATCACAGCGCTCATCGCTCGCCGAGGGTGCTGATACCGCCGCGCAAGGGCGCCCTGCTCGCATCGGGGCCGGCGAGCAGCCGACAGCGCAATCGCAACATTGCAGCACAAGCTCGGCTCGGCAAACGAAAGTGGCACACAGAATCGGGCTACAGCAAACGGAGCAAAGTCGAGACAACGTTCCATCGCTACAAGGCTATCGTGGGCTCAGCGATGCGAGCGAGAGGGTTGGCGGCACAGAGAGTTGAGGCAAGGATCGGGTGCAAGATTCTCAACACCATGACGGCGCTCGGGATGCCTGATAGCGAGATGATCGGATGATGGGAGTCGGGGCCAAACGAGCTCTCGGCCTCTATCGGAGTTGTGCACCAAGGCAACTGGTCCTCCGCACACCATCTTTGACGAGCCGATCCATTTCCCCGGCTGGACTCCCGACTCGAAGAGCCTCATCTTTCTCGCGTCCGAAAAACTGATGCGAGCCGACATCGAAAGCGGCGAGGCCACCGAGATCACGCCAGAGTTGAGCTACCGCGTTCCGTTGGCCGGCGGGAGGATGGTGATCCGAAACGCTCGTCTCATCGATGGCACCGGGGCCCCGCCGCGCGAAGGCATGGACATCTTGATCGACGGTGACCGAATCGACTCGGTTCAACCCGCCGGTATTGCTTCGGTCGACGATGTCCGCGTGATCGACGCGTCGGGAAAGACGGCCATTCCCGGGCTCATCGACATGCACACTCATCCTAGTCTGCCTGATTACGGCAGCCGGCAAGGGCGGCTATGGTTGTCGTTCGGTGTCACCTCGATCCGGACTACCAGCGGCGCAATCTATCGGACCATTGAGGAACGGGAGAGCATCGAGGCCGGGCGGCGCCTCGGCCCTCGCGTTTTTGGCACCGGTTTCGCCATGGACGGGGAGTGTATCTTCTACCCGGAGTACGTGGCGCTCGAGAACGAGGGTGAGCTTCTTCGCGAGCTCGAGCGGGTCTTCGCTCTCGACTATGACCTCATCAAGACCTACGTCCGTCTCCCAGACACGCTGCAGAAGAGAGTGGTCGAGGAAGCTCACCGCAAAGGTGTGTTCGTCAGCTCCCACGAGATCTACCCCGCCGTTGCCTACGGCATAGATGGTATCGAGCACTTGCAAGGCACCAGCCGTCGTGGCTTCTCTCCCAAGATCACCGATCTAAGAAGGAGCTACCGAGACGTTGTCGAGCTCGTTTCACGTTCCGGCGTCTTCCTCACACCGACCATCCTGCTCCAAGGAGGCTTCCAATTGGCGCTGGCTCGCGAGCCTGAGCTACTCGACGATCCTCGTCTGACAACCCTTCTGCCCTCGTGGGTGCTCGCCGCCGCACGTGGCTCGGTGGGTAGCGTAAGCGAACGCGAGGAGCTCACTGAATCTTTTTTTCCATCCGGCTGCGAAAACGCGCCACCTCGATGACGAATCGTTCGTGACTTCCGCGACCGACTTCTTCCTTCTCGTCGAACGCGGTGACGTCGAAGACGCAGCGTTCCCCATCAACCTCGGTTAGACGCGCCCGGACCCAGACTCTCATGCCAAGCGGCGTGGCGGCGGTATGGATTATGTCGACTTTGGTGCCGACGGATGATTCCCCTTCTTCATAGAAAGGCCGCAGTAAATGATGGGCGGCCATTTCCATCAAGCGAATCATCTCCGCGGTGGCTAAGACGGGTGGGACGTCATTGAGGCCGGTCACACTGATCTCTCGTGTCACCACGCGTTCGAGCTCTTGTTCAAGCCCCGGTTTCAGATTCCCCTTCATGCCTTGGTCATACTCCTTGGAGAACGAACATTAGACTCAAACTGCGAGCCGGTCAAGCTTTGTAAACGTCATCCTGAGTTGCCGCCCAACGCCACGATCTCGTGAGCCAGGTCTGTGAGGTAGGGAATCCCCTCGCGCAACCGCGCACCGTGCCAAGAGAGGAGCTGACCGTCCACTAGAAGAGTTCTTCCCTTCAGACTCGAGGGATCGCTTGTCGCACTCAGAAACTCCGTCGCGTGTTTGGCTTCGAAGGGGAAGGGTTCTGAGCTGAACAGAACGACGTCGGGACGTAGCTCCTCAATCTCCGCAACGGTGAGCTGTGGGTAGCGACCGGCCTCGGGATCGATGACGTTTCGACCTCCGGCCTCCCGAATCAACGCCTCGATGAAGGTCGTGGTGCCAGCAGCCATGTAGGGCTTCTGCCAGATGAGATACAGGAAGCGAAATGGAGCCTGAGTGCGAGACTGCCGCCTCAGATTTGTCCGGGCGCGATCAAGGCCTTCGACGAGCTTACGTGCCGTGTCGTCGCACCGGAGCAGATCGCCGAGCTTTCTCAGTTCTTCGAGTGCGCTCGTGATATCTCGTGGGAAGGCGACGTACACAGGTGCCATGGTTTTCCAGTTCTCTTACATCCTGTTCTCGGTTCTCTTCCTTGTTGGCCAGGATCAAGTCTGGCTTTAGGCCGCGGATGACATCGATGCGAGGGTTCTTCGTGCCGCCGACGAGGGAGGTCTTCGCCCGGGCCTCGGGTGGAAGCACGCAATAGCGGGTCACCCCTACCAGGTGGTCACCGGCGCCGAGGGCATGGACCGACTCGGTCGTCGAAGGCACCAGGCTGATGATACGCCGGGGAGGGCGAGACAGGCCTATCGCCGTGCCCCTTGCATCGGTCACCGAGATCACCAACGCATTATAGCGATGGCCCCCCCAACAAGAAGGACCCGAGGTGTGATACTGGGGGTCTTCCTTTACTCCCTCTCCCTCAGGGAGAGAGGACGCCAAATCGGCGGGTTGCTATGAGCCAACGTGGCCAGGCGTCGGGTGAGGGTGCTTCAACACCCCGGGACGCGCTTTCCATCCTCCGGACAGCTCGGAGTTTACGGGTTTCTCGAAGCGAGTCGACCGGCGGTGACGTCCGACCGCGGGCTTGGACCGAGGTGCGGAGGGGCTCGCGGGGGCGTCTGGAGCGGCTTTTTTTCATTTCTTCTCTTGCAGGATCGGCCGCTCGCTATTAGAATATGCGGATTAGACTCGGTCCACTGATACAAATTGGGTGCGGAGGACGAGCAGGGTGGAGCCGGCGACGGCGCCCTGGAGCGTGTTGGTTGTAGTGTAAGGCTTTTCGAAAGGAGATAGCGGAATGGCGAACAAGGCAATGACCAAGACTCAGACCGTCAGCTACATGGCGGAAAAGGCCAACCTCAGCAAGAAGGAGGCAGCCGGGTTTCTTGAGGACCTAGCGGATTTGGCGGTCAAGGAGACCAAGCGGTCCGGGCAGTTCGTCATCCCCGGGCTCGGCAAGCTCGTTAAATCACGCCGCAAGGCCAGGAAAGGGCGCAACCCTCAGACCGGCGAAGAGCTCCAGATCCCGGCCAAAACAGTGGTGAAGTTCCGTGTTGCCAAGGCGTGCAAGGACGCGGTCGTTCCGCCGAAGAAGTAGTCCCGGGAACGTTTCTATTTCGAGTGCTGACTCGCCCGGAGGACTCTCCCCAACGGTAGAGCCCCCGGCCAGCCGTTCTCTCGCCATCGGCGTCTCCCAGCTCTCCTTCGTCGCCATCGGCACGCTCGGGAAGACCCGGGTTCCACCGTGTGGTTGGAGCGCCAGCGTCTTCAGCCGTCGCACTCGGGTTACACCCTAGCGTAGATAGGACGCCTTCGAATCGATCTGAAAGCTGTGATGGTTTCTTGCCCCGACTTAATTCACTAGAAGATGAGGGAAGCTCTGATGATCCAACCTTTCGTTAACGAACCTTTTACCGATTTTAGTCGTGATGACAACCACAAGGCCATGCTCGAGGCTCTGGCCTACGTCAAGCACGGAATGGGTGCCGAGTATGATCTCGTCGTCGGCGGAGAGCGGCTGCTCACTGATGAAAAGCTGCGCTCCACTAATCCGGCCCGCCCTAACGAGGTGGTCGGGATCTTTCAGCGTGCCTCTTCGGAGATCGCATCGAAGGTGGTCGATATTGCGTACGAGAAGTTCCAGACCTGGCGGCACACACCGGCGACCGAGCGTTCCCGGTATCTGTTCGATGCCGCCCGCGTTATGCGGCAACGTAGGCATGAGCTGTCCGCGTGGATGGTGCTGGAGGTCGGAAAGAGTTGGGTCGAGGCCGATGGCGACACCGCGGAGGCCATCGACTTCCTCGAATTCTACGCCCGGGAGAATCTACGCCTCGCTCAACCGCAGCCTTTGGTGAAGATCCCGTCCGAGGCCAGCGAGCTTTACTACATTCCGCTCGGTGTTGTAGTCGTCATTCCACCATGGAACTTTCCCCTAGCCATCCTTGCCGGCATGACGAGCGCCGCCATCGTGGCCGGTAACACCGTCGTCTTGAAGCCATCTTCGGACTCGCCCACCATCGGTCGGAAATTCTTTGAAATCATGGAAGAGGTGGGGTTGCCGGAAGGAGTCTTGAATTTCGTCGCCGGCTCCGGGGCCACCGTGGGCGACACGCTGGTCACCCATCCCAAGACCCGAATGATTGCTTTCACCGGCTCCAAGGAGGTCGGACTCGGGATCAACGAGAAGGCGGCTCGCGTCGCGCCCGGCCAGATCTGGGTCCGGCGCGTCATTGTCGAGATGGGTGGCAAAGACGCCATCATCGTGGATCGGGATGCCGACCTCGACGCGGCAGTGGAGGGCGTGGCGTCCTCCGCCTTCGGCTATCAGGGGCAGAAATGCTCCGCCTGCTCTCGCGTCATTATCGACGGAAAGCTCTACGATACCTTCCTCGAGAAACTGACGGAACGAACGGAAAAACTTCAGATCGGTCCAACCGACGACCCCCGTTACACAGTCGGACCGGTCATCAACCGTTCGGCCATGCAATCAATGCTGGGGTACATCGAAAAAGGCGTTTCGGAAGGCGGACGCTTGCTGACCGGCGGTGGTGCAATACCCGACGCCGAAGGGTATTTCATTCGCCCGACGATCATCGCCGATGTGGATCCAAAGGGGACCATCGCGCAAGAGGAGATTTTCGGACCGGTGCTCGCCGCTCACAAGGCCAAGGACTTCGACGAGGCCCTCAAGCTCGTCAACGACACCGATTACGGACTCACCGGCTCGGTTTATACCGAGAACCGAGACAAGATCGACCTAGCCAAGAAGCACTTCCACGTAGGCAATCTCTATTTCAATCGAAAGTGCACCGGGGCACTGGTTGGTGTCCATCCCTTCGGGGGATTCAACATGTCGGGCACCGATTCCAAGGCCGGCGGTCGAGATTACCTGTTGCTCTTCACGCAGGCGAAATCACTGTCCGAGCAGATTCGTTAGTTTAGTGCCGTTCCTCCCTTATTCCCTCTCCCCTCCGCCTTCGCTTAAGCTTCGGCGGACCCGCGGAAGTCCTTGGACCAGGGGCGGACGGAGGCGGGTTGGGGAGAGTTGGGCGTCAATTAACGATGTGGCCACTCATCGACCTCGTCAGACGCCGGAGGGGGAGAACCGCCGCTGTCCTAGGCGAGATTAGTAGGAACGGCACTAGGGCGTACTCTCGTCGAACATGACGTTATGCTCGCCGAGTTCCTTAACTTTCTTTTCCATGCGCTCGACCAGTTTGTCTCGTCGGACGATGACAGCCTTGATCTGCTCGCCCATCAAGATGTCTTTGAGCCGAGTTTCCAGCTGCTCCTTGTCGAGCGCCTGCACCCTCTCCATCAGCTGTCGATCATATTGGGTGGGCAGCTTGTTGTCCTTGCCGATTTTTTTCTTGCTCAGAAAAGCCCGGGAGTGGTCGATGAGGATGATATCGTGCTCTGGGTCGACCAGGAAGTTGCGGGCATTGCGGTCCTCGTTCAGGATCAGGTTGTCGAATATCTTCATGCGGGAGAGCTGGTGGCTCCAGTCTTGTGTTGCGGGAACGATATTCATGACGTCACCGTAGAGCTTGCAGTCTTCGACCCACAGTTGAAGAGAGCCCTTCTTCTTGTTGATCTTTCGGATGACGGTCGGAGGAACCATATTGAGTCCCAACATCTGGTCTAGCTCGTACGCGGCAACCTAGGCTTCGTAGCTCTCCCAGAACCCACCGGCTCGCCCCCGCTTGATGGGTTTGAAGGCTGCCTTGAACTCCACGTCGCCTTTCTTGAGTATGGCGACACTTGGCTTAGTGACACCGACCCCGATGTCTTCGATGGAAACGACCTCCGCCGTCCGGAGAAGCTCTTCGAGCTCCGCCTCGCGTCCCACCCAAGTCTTGACCGTACACTGCTTCGCGCCATGTGCTTGCGGTTGTGCCTCTGCCGGCGCACTTGCCGACTCGGCCTCCTGAGCCTGCTGAGTTTGGCCGGCGACGACGGCGCCCGACAGTACAAAGGGAAGCAACAAAAGATACAATCTACTCATGGTTTTGACCTCCTACCTTAGTACGCTATCCCGAAAGTTCGGTGACGTATTTTTCAACGGTCAAGCGGCGGAAGCAAGACGAGGTTCGTATACGGCAAGGCGTTTCATCAGCTGTTTGAGGTCTTTGCGGGTGAATTTCCATTGAAAGGGTCGAGCGATGTCCTCGTAGTAGCGTTCGAACTTGGAAAGATGGAAAGGGATGTCGTCGGGTGCCAAGAAGTCGTTCGGGGTGAGGACCTTTCTTTGAACGATAGAGAAGAAGATCTCGACTTGATTGAGCCAGCTGGCATGGGTTGGGGTATGAACGAGTACGGAATTAGGCCACTGTTGCCGGAAGCGCTCGACAGAAGCTTTGCCGCGATGAATGGAAGCGTTATCGACGATCCAGAAGACTCGCTTCGCGGTGCGATAGGGCTTGCGACGCATGACTTGCCCGACGAAGCGCTCGAAGGAGACGATCGTGCTCTTCGGTTCGCAATGACCGAAGACTTTCGCGCGGTGAACATCCCATGCGGCAAGGTAGTTCACCGTGCCTTCACGAGAGTACTCATGCTCGATGCGCATCGGCCGCCCTGGAGCCGTCGAAGTCGTCGGGTATGTGCGAAGCCGGCACTGGATACGGGGTTTCTCATCGGCGCTGATGACGAACTCGTTTCCAGAGAAGGGCTTACGACGCCAACGTCCTTGGTAGAGGTCGAGAATGGGAGCTGCTTTGGCTTCGAAGTCCGGGTCGCGCGGGAACACCCAGCTACGATGGGTCCAGGGCTTAATGGCGTCCTCACTCAACCAACGCCAGATGGTCGTCTGTCCGATGTTCGCCACGATCCCACGGTCGATCGCGGCTCGACGGAGGTCCGCGGTGCTGAGTCGTGAGAGCGGCAGTCCAGTTTGGTGCGGCAACTCACACGCGAGAGCCTTTACGGCGACGACGACGGAGGGGGGAAAACTGGCCGGGCCGCCCCCGGCGGGGCTGCTCTTGCAGCCCTGCCAGGCGTTGGTCGAAAAAACGCTTCCGCCACTTGCTCACGATCTGTCGCGGAGTGTCGAGGCGCTCTCCAATCTCCTTGTTCGTCAGGCCTTCGGCGGCATACAGAATGATCTTTGCACGAACAACATCGATATACGGTGACGTATATGCTCTGGCTGTTTCTTCAAGGATATCGTGCTCGTCGACGGTCAACTCAATGTCAAACGGCGATTCTCTAGGCATTTATCTGCTCCAATGGGCAGAATCATGCCAGAGAGGCGCTCTTTCAGCAACTTAAATATACGTCACTGTACTTATGAAAAAGACTACTTAGTTAATCCTCGGCATCACTTAGCTTCTGAAGCTCCTGTCGAGCACCCGCGCCGGCCGCGGGGTCGGTTTGAACGGCAAGCTCGAAGGCCTCGTGGGCCTTGGTAGTGTCACCAAGCCCGAGATAGGCGAGCCCCAGTTGGTAATAGGCTTCGTAGCCCGGGTTGCCTTTCTCGATGCTCCTTTGCAGACTCCCGATCGCCTGTGGGTATTGACGAAGAACAGGTGGGCTACCGTCCTCTTCCCAAGCTTCGCGAAGCTCTCAAGCGCGAACTGAAGATCGAGGCGAAGACACCAACCGTATCGAAGAAGAAGGTCGCGTAATCGTGAGCCGTGGAGAGTTTCAACTAAGAATGGGCTTGACTCATGAGCATGACCCAGGGCAGGTTGTCCGCCCCGACATCGGCAATGAATTTTCCTGTCGCGGAGGGTTTGATGTTGTTGTATGCGGTCATAACCAGGAAGGAGTAGATGAACATCATGACCGCGGTCGCGGCCTCTCCTTCACGGAGGGTAAGGATGGGAGAAAGAAGACGGCGGATAAATGAATCATTCATAAGGTCTTTTGCTTCCTCAGCTTAGAAGTGCGGTGGGTAAGCACCCACCGGGTGAGTGAACCGCCCCGGGTTTCCCGGAGACTCCAACTCTTGAGAGGATGGAGTCATGACAAGACGAAGCAGGTATTCACCGGAGGTAAAAGAGCGCGCAGTGCGGATGGTTTTCGACCAGCAGGCTCAGCACGAATCTCAGTGGTCAGCGATCTCATCGATTGCGTCGAAGATTGACTGTACGCGGGAAACGCTACGCACGTGGGTGCGGCGAGCAGAGCGTGATGCTGGGAAACGAGCGGGACTGACGACGGACGAGCGTCAGCGGCTGAAGGAGCTTGAGCGAGAGAACCGTGAGCTAAAGCGGGCGAACGAGATCCTTCGCAAGGCGTCGGCGTTTTTCGCCCAGGCGGAGCTCGACCGCCGACCGAGGTGAATGTGTTGTTCGTGGACGCGAACCGTGAGAGTTACGGGGTCGAGCCGATCTGCCGGATGCTTCCGATCGCCCCGTCGACCTATTACGAGCAGAAAGCGCGAGAGAAGGACCCAAGCCGCCTGCCAGCGAGAGCGAAGCGCGACGTCCAACTCCGCGGCGAGATTCGTCGTGTACGGCAAGAGAACTTTGACGTGTATGGCGTGCGCAAGGTCTGGCGTCAGCTGTGCCGTGAGGGCCGCGACGTGGCTCGATGCACGGTGGCCCGTCTGATGCGTGAAATGGGCCTCCAGGGGGCGGTCCGTGGACGTCGATTCAAGACGACGAAGCCGGATTCGAGCGGCGCTCGCCCGATGGACCTCGTGGAGCGCGACTTCAACGCCACACGCCCGAACGAGCTCTGGGTCTCGGACCTGACCTACATCGCTACGTGGCGCGGCTTCGTGTACGTCGCCTTCGTCATCGACGTCTTCGCTCGACTCATCGTCGGTTGGCGAGCGACGACATCGTTGACTGCCGGCATCGCTCTCGATGCGTTGGAGCAGGCGCTACACGAGCGCCGACTAGACCCAGAACACCCATTGGTGCATCACAGCGATCGCGGCGTGCAGTACGTCTCGATCCGTTACACCGAGCGGCTCGCCGAGGCGGGTATTGAGCCGTCCGTCGGTGGCCGAGGCGACTCTTACGATAACGCTTTGGCTGAATCCATCATCGGCCTCTACAAGACCGAGGTGATCCGTCGACGTGGGCCCTGGCGTGGTCCTGAGGACGTCGAGTTCGCCACCCTCGAGTGGGTCCATTGGTACAACACGCAACGACTCTTGGAGCCGATCGGAAATGTCGCCCCCGTCGAGTACGAGATGAACTACTATCGGTCGCAGGAAGGCTCGCTAGAGATGGCGAGACTCAACTAAAACAGTCTCCGGAAAACCCGGGGCGGTTCAGAGACATGTTGTTGCAGTCTTGCCGATGCGGCAAGCCGCCTCCGCTCGCTGAAGCCACGTCACACTACGCCAGGCGAAGGCTGGCCCTGGCCTGTTCGACCGATTCCATATATTCAGCGACCTTCTTAGGATCGACAGGATTCTCACCTTGGCCATCCACCTTCATGCTCGTCCCTACGATCGCTCCGTCGGCGTACCGAAGGAAATCCGCAATGTTGTCGGCGGTGGTTCCCGACCCCATGAGAATGGGCCTCTCTTTGGAGAGCTCCTTCGCTTGTCGCACCTTGTCGAGTGAAGGGGCGTGACCGGTCATCCGACCCGACACGATGAGTGCGTCGGCTAGGTAGAAGTCGGTCCATTCGATATGGGTCTTGAGATCCAGGCCGGGAAAAGGAACCGAATGCTTCTTGTCGACGTCTGCGAATATCTTGATGTGCTCGGCCTGGAGATGCTTTCGTTGCCGGAGCAGGCGGGCCGCACAGCCGTGGTCGAGCTCTCCGGTATCCCAAAGCCTAGCGCCCGTCAAGATGCAGATGCGGACGAAGCTTGCCCCGGTGGCGACCGCGATGGACAGCGTAACTTCTCCGCCGTTGTGGATTACGTTGATCCCGGTGGGCACTTTGGCTGCCTTCACGACCTCGCGTGCGGCGACCGCCTGGGCGGTCATCTCTTCGGGCGGCACCTCTTTACCCACAAAGTACGGATGGTCCCACATGTTCTCCACGATGAGTCCGTCGACGCCGGCTTGTTGGTAGGTCTCCACATCTCGAAGAGCCCATTCGATGATCGGTTCGATGCCTTGGCCGTCATAGTTGGGAGCGCCGGGCAGGGGGGGCAAGTGCACCATGCCGATGACGGGTGTTTCCACGCCGAACATTTCGCCTAGGCTGGTCAAACGAAGTGCGTCTTGCTTCTTCTTCCATTCCGGAGTCATCGGGACTGTCTCCTTTTTCTCTTGGCTCTTCTCGATAGAAGCTCCATAGTATCGCGAACCGCGGGATCGAAGCGCTGAAGCCTTGGACTACTCTTCTCGCGCCGGATGATTTTGGCGAGCTCGGCCCGCGTTACGGCCTGGTGGGACGATTCCGAGCCTACGACCGCGGCACCCGCCGCGTTACCCAAAACCGCGCAGGCCTCCGGACTTACGCCCGAGAGCATGCCAAGGATATAGCCGGCGTTGAAAGCGTCGCCGGCGCCGCAGGTGTTGATGGCTCTGGACTCGAAGTGCGGTACCCGAAAAATGGCTTGTTCCGTATAGACTCGACAGCCGCCGGCACCGAGCGTCACCGCCACCTGATCCACGCCAAGCTCACGGGCCTTACTCGCCGCGCGACTCAATCGACGCTCATCGAATGCGAGTCTGAGCTCCTGGGCACTCGGCAACGCCAGGTTGACGTGGCGTAAGGCGCGGCGGAGCACGTCCGATGCGGCGACAGCCGGTTCCCAGCCGAAATCGAGCGACGTCGTCGCCCCTCGCTTCCGCGCCGTTTCGAGGGCAAGCAACGCCGCCCGGCGCGACTCCTGTTCGATCAACGCATAGCCGGAGACATGGAGGTGCCGAATGCCGTCGAGGGCTTCAACGATTCCTTCGCGCTCGAGCGCCATGTTCGCTCCGCGGACACCGATCAAAGTGCGCTCACCGTTTTCGACCACGGGTATGATGCAGATGCCGGTTGGACGGGCCGGGTCTTTTTGAACTCCCCCGGTATTAACGCCCGCGCGGGTCAATTCCTTGAGAAGCGCTTGACCTTCGGGGTCCTTGCCGACTCGCCCGATGACGCTCGTTGGAACGCGAAGACGCGCCAACACTACGGCCGTGTTGGCGGCCGAGCCTCCGAGGGCCCAGGCGCTGCCTTCGGCGGAGTTGTCCCGACCGGGCTTTGGAAACGAGCGGAGCCGTATGAAAAGATCACGGTTGATATCGCCAAGGACGGCAGCCTGCGGGCGTTTCGCCAAAATGATCGCTCATCTTCAAAGGCGTCAGTCAACGAGGTCGGTAACCTGAGACTCGTCAGACAAGCCCACCATAGCATAGCATCGGCAGGCCACTAGGGTTTTACGATGAGCCGTCCACCCTCCGATTGGCCCGGAGCTTCGGGCTCGGGAAGTTTCGCTAGAGCTCCCCGGAAGACACTTTCGGCGGAGTCCAGGTAACTCTTCTGACTCTCGGCTTGTTTTTGGTGTGTTTCGATAGCAGATTGAATAGTCTGCAACACGGCGAGCACATCGGCGTCGGAAGACGGAGGTGCACCCGGTAACTCTTGACGTCGAGCCAAGGTTTCCCCAAGTCTGGTGACAACCGCTTGAAGTCGAAGGTCCTCGCTCTGGTGCTCGTAAATGACACCTTTGGAGAGCGTATCGAAAGTACGCGCCAGCGTGGACACAACCACCGCAAGATCCGCGTCACTGAGCTCGGCTGCCAAATCGCGCCGCGCTCGAATCAACAGAGAGTGAACGAAGACCAAAACGGGGACTCGCTCGCGCGGGAGACCGGCGAAGTTGGAGAGGAAACGCATATCGTCCATTTGTCGGCCAGCGTGCTCCCATCGCGGATCGTGCTCACCATGGAGATAGGGGCATTCCTCCGGACATTGGATCTCCACTCTTCGTTTGGTGCCGCAGCAGCGCGAGCAAATGCTGTCGCCTCCGTGAGCGGGGCAGGACCGCTTGCCTTTTACTTTACCGCAATACCAGCAGTGCACTTTCAGGTCTTGAGTGCGTGGGTCGCGGCCAGTAGCTCGGCAACATTGCGGAAACGCCCATCCGGCTCATCGGCCAGACATCGAGCGATGATCTGGTCCCAGGCTCCTGACTCCTCGAGCTTGCTCCGCAACGGGGGGAGCAGATAGGTCTTAACTACGTAGAGGGCTACCAGAACAAGGGCGATCGGGACGAAGATATCGACGACCGGCGCCGGCAGGAAGCTTTTAAGGAAACTCATGACTTCGAGTCAGAGACTCACCCAGCTACTATTTGAGAGGACATGCGCACGGACAAGAAGTGAAGTATTCTCGCACGACCCGCCCCAAAAAGTCAAAGCATCTCTTTCTCAGTAGTTTACGAAGAGGAACCGCCCGCCGACCCTTGACGGACCCTCGCCCCACGGCTAGCATTGTCTTGGATCGGACGTTTTATTCATATGGGTGTCGAGTCCCTACAATTTCGTGTCGGCTCTCAACTGCGTGATGGTGCAACGACTGGTCCGGGTGATTTGTCCATCCTGCAAGATTGGAGATCAAGTGACCTTCGTTGGATGAGGTGGTCTATTGGGTAACGCCCGGCGCGATTTCCAAAATCCAAGCGACGAAGAGATACGAAGCCTCCTGGAGCGAACTCGTACGATTGCCGTGCTAGGGCTTTCCCCGAGGCCCGAACGCGCGAGTCATCGCATCGCGACGTTCCTAATCGACCGCGGCTATACAGTTTTCGGTGTCAGGCCAGATGTCGACGAGATACTCGGCCGACCCTGCTATCCTCGCCTCGCAGACGTTCCAGAGAAGATAGATATGGTCGACGTGTTCCGGCGTCGGGGCACTCTGGCCACACATACCGAGGAGACGATTGCGGTCGGTGCAAAGTCGTTGTGGTTCCAACTCGGATTGGTCGATGAGGACACCGCGCTCAGAACCCAAGAGGCGGGGATCGAGGTGGTGATGAATCGCTGCATCATGATCGAGCATGGACGACTCATAGGTACATGAGTACCGATCTGTGTACGTCGAGAGCGGGGGTCGGACCCCACACCGGCAGTGAGTCGACCTCGAGGATTTACGGTTAAGTCAATGGTGCGTAATGAGTTAGAGGGGAGATCGGTAGAAGCATCGGTTTTGTGCACGAATCTTGCTTAGATCACGAACGTAGACTCCGATCGCTTGGGAGCGGAGGTGAGGTCCCGTGTATACGCAAACGCCAACTGAGTATTTCCGAGAGCTCGTCGAAAAAGCCATTGCCAGACAGAAGCTGACTTCGAGTGAAGTTTCTTCGTTTTAGTTGGTGCAACTGCTTGATTCGTTCGTCCGACCGGATCGCGCCCTCTCCGACTCCGGAGTCGACTACGATCAGCCCCTTGCCCATCTTCTTTGCGAGGCCATTGCCAGTGCAGAAGCCCGTCGGTTCACGTTCTTCAAAGCTACGGGAAACCTCTCGCTTTTCATCTCCGGATTCTTCTCAGACAGTTTGAGCCGCAAGCAAGTCGCTTTCGACTACTATGTGAGTATGGGAGGCTATGCCTATCGGTGGGCCGCTCGCCTGAGCGCTCACCAAACCGCGGCGGATGTGTTCGAGGAGCTTTCTCAGAAATTCGTCCGCTTCGTCGACCACCAGAGCTTGCTCCGGCTCTACGAGAAGTGGCTTCGAACGGGAAGCGAGCGTGCCGGTGCGAAACTGCGTGAGCACGGCGTCCTTCCCGCTCCAGGTTCCAAGCTCATCCAATAGGGCGCGTCGATGCTAGCGACCCTACTTTCCCACATCGATCGGATCTATGACTTGGAGCTCGAAGTCGAAATCGACGAGTTCCTGATTAGCCGCGAGCTCTGTCAAAGCTTGGCCGGCAACAAGGCTGCCGGTGGTGCGGTCGTCGTGCATCAAGGTGGAGAAGAGACGATCCAGCTCGGTGTCTATATAGGCGAGGATACTCTGACTCTGCTTCGCGAGGTCGATCTCTCAACCGGTGTGGCTTCGGAACACGTTCCGGCGCTTTGCACTGCGATCGAAGAAGTCAGTCATTTCGCCTATCTGATGTGGAACGCCCATCGTGACAAGTTGGTCACACAACTAGAGCTGGAGCTCCAGGCAGAAGTAGACAAGTTCGTCACCTCGGCGCTCCTGCTGGCCCGAAGAAACCGTGGCCTTATTCCCGCGGATCTCTTGGACCTTCTGTTCGGTGATTTCGATCTACGTGACGAATTGGACGGGACGCGGCGGGAGCGCTACCGAGCGGCCAGCTCCTTCGCGCGCACCTATTGCTCTTTCCTGGTGCGACGTTTTCTTCGTGAGTCCCGAGTCACCGACCTCCTTGCCGAGCTCCGTTACTTCTATCGGCTCACCCAACGGGGTAAGATCGGGCACATCTATCGAACCGTTTACGCTGCTTGAGTCTCGCTCCGGCAAGGCTTCGGTCGGGGCAGTAGATGTCCGTTGAATCTGGCGAGAGATGCTTTCCTTCCCACTGATCTACGGCGAGGACTACGTCGTCGACCTGGGAGACCATGTCTTCCCGGCCGTCAAGTACCGCCTGGTTAGGGAGCGTCTGCTTTCGGAGAAAACCGCATCGGCCGGCGATTTCATCGAGCCAGCTCCCGTCAAAGATGAAGACGTCCTGCGAGTTCACACTCGCGAATATCTGGAAAAGATCAAGACGGGAACGATGAGCTGCGAAGAAGCGGCGAGGCTCGAGCTTCCATTGTCAGAAAGCCTCGTCAGGGGTGTCTGGTCATCGACGGGAGGAACGCTGCTGGCGTGTGAGCGCGCGCTCGAGGGAGGTGTTGCGATAAACCTTTCGGGAGGCTACCACCACGCGTTCGCCGATCATGGGGAAGGGTTTTGTCTGCTGAACGATGTCGCCATCTCCCTGGCCTCGCTCCACGCACGTGGAAGGATAGAGCGCTCGGCGATCGTGGACTTGGACGTTCACCAGGGAAACGGCACCGCGGCCATCTTCTCCGATTGGCCTGAGGTCTTTACGTTCAGCATGCACCAGGAAAACAACTATCCTCTTGTAAAGCCCCCGTCCGACCTCGATATCGGACTGCCCGACGGAACCGGCGGGGGTGTGTACTTGGAGGCGGTTGGCAAGCACCTTCCCACCATTCTGAAGAGCCACCGCCCCGGGCTGATAGTTTATTTGGCGGGTGCGGATCCATACCGTCAAGATCGCCTTGGCGGATTGGGCTTGACGCTAGAAGAACTCGCCGAACGAGATGGGATGGTATTCGCCAGTCGCGCAGCCATTCGATTCCGGTCGCCGTCGTCCTCGCCGGTGGATACGCCCAAGATACCCGAGATACCGTTCGTATCCACGTCGGAACGGTAGAAGCGGCTCTCCGACTTTTTAGACCAAGCTGAGATGGAACCGTTCGACTTCGTGTATGGTGGATGCGAAGTCCCGATAGTTTTTCTTGTGGGTGGTGTCCGAGGTGAGGATTCGGCGAAGACCCTTGGCGACCGGATTCCCGTTGACGTGCTCGAAGCGGAATCGGGTGAGTCGAGAAAAATAACGGGACAAGGCGGAAGGTTCGAAGTAAACGTCTCCACATAGGAAGACACGATCCGAGAAAAGGTCGCTCGCGATCTCCCCTCGTCCCGCTCCTTTCAACTGGGCAAAACAGCCGAATATGACCTTTTCGATCCCAAACAAAAGGTTCTTCAGTTGAACGTCGATGGCGAGACTAATGGTCTCGTCTTCCACGACGTACTCGATGAGACCCCGCTCACTGAAGCTTATCAGGTTGGACGGCGGGGCGACCTCGGGAAGAACTTCGCCCGCCGGTTCCATCACCGCGGGCATGCCGTCGGCGGTGTTCGTCACAACCTCGGGAGTTACGGGCGATTTCGCCCGTGAGTCGTTGACTTGTCGGTCAAAAAAGCTCTTGGACAGCGCGCGCACCACCTTGTGAAATGTGTTGAACCCGAAGGTAGTGCCTAGTCGAAACTGAAGGTTCTGTTGCACATCCCGAACCAACTGGTCCCAGCTCCCGTCGTGTACGACCAAGCTTGCTAGGGTCCCATCCACGAAAACGCCGGAGGCGGCGCGGGTGCTGCCGACATGCACAACCATCCGCGCCCGATGAGAATCGTCGTCGTGTCTCAGGACCGGTAAGCCCACTCCTAACGCGGCGGCCAGAATCTCCGGCACCAGGATGATGTCTTTGGGCCGGATGCTGTGGTCGAGGCAGCTACGGATGTTCAATTGTGATTGAAGACTTGCCGCGGTAGGGATGGTCGCCCACAACCGTCGCCGAGCCCAACTCGATGTTGGGGGGACGACGATTTCGATATAGCCGCTCAATACGAGCGGATCCTCGAGGCGACCCGGAAAGACGCAAACGATGTCGTTCGATTTGCCAACTAGGCGAAAAGCCCGCTGCCCAACTGCACGAATCTCCCTACCGCTGATCTGGGCGAGTGCCGGTGTCCGCTGCTCCTCGACGCCGTGCGTGAAGTACGACGCACTCGTGAGAGTCGAGAGCTAGACCTACTTCTGGATAGCTGAACACGGTTTTTTTAGGATTCTGTGTTTGGTTGAGTGCCTCTTTAAGTACCATATTCGTTTGCCAGTGTCAAAGGTGCAGCTCGCCCGCGTACGCCGAGGCCCGACAGTAACAGAGGATCGACGTGTTATACTCCTCGAGGAATGAAGCGGGACGAGCGGGCCGTTCTGGTCGAGCGGCGTGTCCTTTCTCCCGATACCTACCTGCTGTTTTTCGAAGCACCGAATCTTCCATCAGCATCCTCGCCGGGGCAGTTCACAATGGTGCGCACACCTGGCGAAGCGTTGCTCCTGCGTCGCCCGTACTCCATCTGTTCTGTTGAGCCCGAGGCACACCGGTTCAGTCTTCTGGTGAAGGTGATTGGCCAGGGAACACGCGTGTTGTCAGAGCTTCCCTTGGGTGAAGGGGTTCATTGCCTGGGACCATTGGGAACGTCCTTCGAGCGACCGCCTGCGGGCGCTCGTGCGGTTGTCGTTGGTGGCGGAGTCGGGATCGCACCCTTCCTTTATTTTTGTCACAGCTTGGCGCAGAGCGGCGTGATGGCCCACGTGCTACTCGGGGGACGTCAGGCTCGTGACCTTTACTTGAAAGACGAATTCGTGGAACTAGGCATGGACGTCGTCTGCTCCACCGAAGATGGAAGCGATGGCCACCGCGGCGTGGTGACCGATCTGCTATCAAAGGCGTTAGAGGGACCTCGGCCGGTGCAACTTTATTCCTGCGGCCCGTCGGGCATGCTACGGCGCGTCGCAGAAATGGCGGCCGAGAGGAATGTTCCTCACCAGGTCTCCATCGAGCGACGTATGGGTTGTGGTATGGGTTGTTGCCTAGGGTGTGTTGTGTTTGTGAGCGGTTCCGCCAAACAGGACGGCAATGGTGGAGGGGAGTACCATCGTGCCTGCACGGAAGGTCCGGTGTTCGACGCCAGTCGAATCCGTTGGGACCGAGACCCCCACCCGCTATGACTGAACGTCCGAGTCTCTCCGTCGAGATCGCAGGGCTCACGCTCGCCTCGCCGCTCATCGCCGCCAGCGGCACCTTCGGTTACGGCACCGAGTATCTCGAAGTCGCCGACTACTCGGCGATCGGTGCTATCGCGGTCAAGGGTCTCTACCTGAACCCAAGGCCCGGCTGTCCTCCACCTCGCATCTGGGAGACGCCGTCCGGCATGCTGAACGCCATCGGACTACAAGAGATCGGCGTCACGCGGTTCATAGAAGAGAAGCTACCCGGCCTCCGTGAACTGGGTCCCGCTATCTTCGTCAATATCTGCGGAAGCACTCTTGAGGAGTACGGCGAGTTGGCTCGTGTTCTGAGCGATGTAGAAGGCGTCGCTGGAATCGAGATCAACATCTCCTGCCCCAATGTGAACGAAGGGGGAATCCTCTTTGGCTGCGATCCAGATCTTGCCGCGAGGGTCACGGAGATCGTTCGTTCAAGAACGCGCTTGCTGGTGATTCCGAAGTTGAGCCCCAACGTAACGGATATCGCGGCCATAGCCCGCCGCGTGGAATCCGCGGGAGCGGATGCCCTGTCCCTCATTAATACCATTCCGGCCATGGCCATCGACGTGGAGTCGCGGAGACCAAGGTTGGCTAACATCGTGGGCGGGCTCTCGGGCCCTGCTGTTCGCCCAATCGCTGTCCGGCTGGTCTATCAAACCGCGCAAGCGGTGAGGATTCCAATCATAGGGATGGGCGGGATTAGCAACGCGGAGGATGCCTTGGAGTTCATCATCGCGGGTGCTCGGGCGGTGCAGATCGGCACGATGAACTTCGTCGACCCCTCCGTATGGTCGCGCACACTAGCTGGGCTCAAGGACTACTGTGGTCGTCATGGTCTTGTATCCATTGCCGAACTCTCGGGAAGCCTTTATGTCGAGGGAGCCGTACCGTCGGGCTGGTGATGTCTTCACCGTCACTAATCGTGGCTCTGGATTATCCCGATCCTCGACCGGCACTCGAGCTTCGAGAGCGGCTGGCGGGGCTCGTCGATTTCTTCAAAGTAGGGAGCGAGCTGTTTACTGCCGGCGGACCCGAAGTGGTCGAGGCCCTACGGCGTGCGGAGGCGCGCGTCTTCCTGGATCTGAAATTCCATGACATTCCCAACACAGTCGGCCGGGCCATGGCCGCCGCCTCGGAGTTGGGGGTCAGTCTCGTCGATGTCCACGTCTCGGGAGGCGAAGCCATGCTGAAAGCGGCGGTGGAATCGGCAAGCAACGCGGGCGGGAGTCGTCCACTCGTGTTCGGCATCACCGTTCTCACGCACCTCGCGGACGAGGATTTGCCGACTCTAGGTGTGAAGGATTCTAGTCGCGAGCTAGCGGTTCGCTTGGCGCGACTGGCCCACCGCTGCGGCTTGGATGGCGTGGTGGCGGCTGCTGCGGAAGTGGCTGACATACGCGAGGCCACCGCCGATAAGCTCGAAGTGCTCGTGCCGGGCGTTCGGCCAGCTTGGGCAAGTCAGACCCACGACCAAACCAGGGTCGCGACGCCCGCCGATGCGGCTCGCGCGGGAGCTCGTTATATCGTCGTGGGGAGAGCGATTACGGTGCAGCCGGATCCCCGAGCCGCCGCGGTACGAATCTTGGAAGAGATCGAATCGGCCTGATGCCTCCATGGGGACTCGGGGTCAAGGACGCAAAGCGGGGCCGATCGAACTGGTCCTCTATAGCCGGCCGGGTTGCCACTTGTGCGATGAAATGAAGGAGCTGATTGCCCAAGTGCTGGGAGATTTCGAGGCGAGCCTGCGGGAGGTCGATGTATCTACGGACCCCGAGCTTGAGACCGATTATGGTGAGCAGGGTGATGTCTTAAGATTCCTGTCAAAGAAAAACGATGTATGGTTCCCCAAGCTCAAACCCGTCCCCGTCATGGGGACAGAAAAGGAGAACCATACATCATGGGAAAGGTACTACCGAGTCAGCGATTGCTCAAGCAGTTCGAGGAACAACTGGTATTTGGGGAGATGAATCTCTCGGAGATCGTCCGGTCGGGAGCTCAGATGATGCTTCAATATGCGTTGGAGCGCGAGGTGACGGAGGCGTTGGGTCGAAATTACTATGAGAACGCTCCGGCAACGACGAAGGAGAAGGGACGACGCAACGGGTATGAGTCGCATCGGGTCCTCACGGGCGAGGGAGCGGTAACGGTGCAAGTGCCGCAGGTACGAGAAACAGAGAAGGTGTTTCAGTCAAAGATTCTCGACGCCTACGTGAGCCGGACCGAGAAACTCGATGAACTGATCGCGCGGATGTACGTCCACGGGATGTCGACGCGTGACATTGAGGCGACGTTCGCGGACGTGCTGAGCGGCACGGGTGTCTCGAAGTCGGTGGTGAGCCGGGTCACACGGTGTCTGTCGGAGGATTTCGAGGCGTTTCGAAAACGGGATCTCTCGAACGAGAAGCTGTTGTATCTCGAGCTCGACGGCACGTACCTGCGCTACCACCAAGGAGCGGAGAGGAAAGAGCCCATCCTCGTTGCGACCGGCTATCGCGCTGATGGGACGCGAGTTCTTCTTCATATCGGTGTCGGCAACCGAGAATCCTACGAGAACTGGAAGGGGTTCTTGCAGGAGATGGTGGCCCGAGGAATGAGGGAGCCGTTACTCATCGTGACGGACGGGAATCCTGGAGTGCTCAAAGCGATCGCAGAGGTCTTCCCTCGAAGCCTCAAGCAACGTTGCCAGAAGCACCGCCTCGAGAACATCCTGGGCAAGGCTCCGAAGGAAGTGCGCGACGAACTCAAGGCGGCCATCCTTGAGTCGTTCCATGCGAACAGCTACGAGCAAGGGCTGAAGAAGGGTCGGGAGGTGATCACTCGGTACCGTCAACGATTCCCGAGCGCGATGAAGTGCATGGAAGAGACCCTCGAAGCGTGTCTTCAGGCGCTACGCCTTCCTGCGGCGCATCACAAAAGGCTTCGCACGTCGAATCTACTTGAGCGCACGTTCGGAGAGCACAAACGTCGCACAAAGGTCATTCCTCACTTCTTCACCGAGGAGGCCGCGACGAAACTCTCGTTCGCTGTGCTCTTGGCCGTCGCAAACAAATGGCGCGGCGTGAGGATGGATGTCTTCGCCGCTAGGAAAGTCGAGGAGCTTCGCAACGAGCTTCTCCCGCAAGGCACGTCGGAGAAATCAGCAGCTTAACCGAGCGCGGGGAACCGTACGGAGATTTGACAGGAAAATTAAGACTTGACCGTGAGCAGATACCGGTGCTCTTGGTTGATGGAAAGAAAGCCTTCAAGTTCCGCACCACCCGGGACGCCTTGCGCGGGCGCCTTCAGAAGGCAAGAGACCCCGGAACGAATTAACTCCGGGGTCCCTTAACGTTCGAATCGAGTTACTTGGACGCGACCCGAAGATGGGCTCGGCGATTGTCTTGCCAACAACCCTCGTTGTGCTCGGTGCAAGACGGCTGATCCTTCCCGTAGCTGATCGTGCGGAGTCGGTCGGCCGGCACACCAAGTGAGACGAGGTAGTCCATCGCGGACTTGGCTCGACGTTCCCCGAGCGCCAAGTTGTACTCCACCGTGCCGCGCTCATCGCAGTGCCCTTCGATCTCGAGGACCGCGGTGTTGTAGCCGAGCTTCAGCCACTCGGCGTTCTTGGCCAAGGTATCCCTCGCATCGGACCGCAGATCCGACCGGTCATAGTCGAAATAGGCGTCCGACACGTTCTTTTGGAGCTCCATGGCCGTCGCCTGAACAAAGAGCTCCTCCTCCGTGGGTTGCTTCGGCGGTGGAGGCGGCGGTGGAGGTGGGGGCGGTGGTGGGGGCGGCTCCTCCTTCGGTGGAGGAGGTGGCGGCGGGGGTGGCTTCTTTCCACAGCCAACTAACTCGGTGGCTAGAACCGCGACAAATACGAACAGCCCTAGCCAGGCTATCCATTGTTTCTTCACGAAGTCACCTCCTACGCGTTATGATAGGTAGAGTTTAGATCGTTCCTCGCGACACCGGCCACAATCGGCCTGCGTACTGGGGTTCGAGCCCGGGGGCTGTTTTCCATTCGGAGCCACGAAACTGATAAAGTACCCGAAACGGGCGCGTTAGTCTAAACGCCTAAGCGCAAATTTGTCAAGATCATGGCAAGAAAACAACCGAAAGAAACCAAGAAAAAGAGACTAACCAAGGAAGTCCTCGCCTTCGTGGTTGTCGTTTTGGCGGTCACCGGGTACCTGCTTTATCAAGGGGCCACGAACCCCCCCGCTGCCGCAGAAGGGCCCACCGCCGCACCGGCGGCGCCGAATCAAACCCTCGCCACCGGGAACACCCTTCCGGTGGTTCCTCTCATCTCGCTCACTGGGGAGCAGCTGGAGCTTCGCTTTTCGGGGGGCACGCGTCCCATCCTCTTGTTCATATTCTCTCCCACTTGTTCAGCTTGCCACGCGACGCTTCCGATCTGGAAAGAGCTGTACCAGCAAGCGAAGTCGCAGGCCATCGAGGTTGTAGGGTTGTCGGTCATGGAGCCCGTAACGACTGCTCGGTACGTGCAAACCAACGAGGTTCCGTGGAACGTCTACTGTCTCGCCGGGCGCGCCGCTATCCGCGCGCTAGGAATCGAGAGGGTGCCTTATACTCTTGTGCTCGAGGGGACCGGGGAGATCTCCCTTGCGACAGGAGGACAGTTGACAGCCGAGCAACGGCAGACCATCGCCAACGCAATTGAAGAAGGTTCTAAGAGCTAACCCGCCTTCGCCGTGGCGCTTACCGTAGTTCCCACAGCTACGGCGAGGTCTCGCCGTAGTTCGCTGTGCGGACGTCTATAGCGCGAACGAAGGCGGACGGCGGGCCGGCCCCGCACGCTAGCGGAATCCTCACCCAGCTTCGGCGGGCAAGCCCCGCTAAATCCCTAGAGGAGGATCTTGTGGCGCTTCATCTTTTCGGTGGAGCGTCGCGGGGTTGAGACGAAGTTTCTCCGCCGCCCTCTTTTGGTTCCCGTCGACTCGTTCCAGCGTCTGTACGATGATGCGTTTTTCGATGTCGGCGACTGAACTGCCGGAGGGACACGTTTGTTCAGTTTTGCGGTCTCGGGAACCCCAAAGGAGGGGGCGGCGCAGAATTGTTCCGGCAGCGTCGTTCCGTCAAATCTAGCGGCGGAGGCCATGGAGACGGCGCGTTCGATAACCATCGAGAGCTCGGCAACGTTACCGGGCCAATCGTACAAGAGGTAGTTTTCGATCGTTTGAAAGGGAACGCCCAGTGGCTTTAGGCCGAAACGCTCGCAGGAGCGTTTCAGGAAATGGTCGACTAGTACCGGTATGTCGCCCCGTGCCTTGCGCAAAGGGGGTATGGACAGACGAACCGTCGAGAGTTGATCGAACAGCCTGTTGTCGAACTCACCGCTGCAGACGGCTTCCTTGATGGAGGGATCCGCCGAGGCGATAATTCGGAACGGAACCGGTTGCCCGATCAGTTTGTACAAGGCCTTTTGATCGAGTGGCGAGAGGGCGGTGAGCTCGGAAAAGTAAATTGCGCCGGGACGGAACGTGCCACTGCTGTACGCGGGGAAGCGCCCCGGCTCCTCCCCCGTCGCTAGCTCTTCGAGGAGCCGCGCCAGCTCTCCCCTTGGGAGGCTGGGGATTTCCACAGGAAGGAATGTCGAGTTAGGGTTCCGGCCATGTCGATGGATGAGCTCTGCGGTCAGCCGTCGGCCCGTACCGTCCTCGCAGAGAAGCAGTACCGGACCGGTGGAGAGTGCCGCGGTGGCGATGGCTTTTCTCATCTCCTGGGACTCGGGAGTGCAACCAACCCAGTCCCCTAAACTCAGCGCCCGTCCCAGTTGTCGTTTGAGCAGACGGTTTTCTTTAAGGAGTTTGCGGTAAACGAGTGCGGACTCGACCGCCATGGCGAGAGTCTTCCGCTCCAGCGGCTTAACCAAGAGCCCCGCTGGGCGGAGCTGAGGCTCCTCGAGGCCTTCTAAATCCATTCCTGCCGGAGCCACGAGGAGTATCTCTAAGTCAGGATCTGTCGATTTCGCGATCTGGACTGCACGGCGGATCGGCTCGGTCAACGATTCGGCGTCGATCACGACCAAGTGGTGCGGCCGTTCCCGAAGTATCTCGATAGCCTCGTTGAAAGATGGGGCGTGCGACAAGTGCCAGGCATGACCGGTCCGGTCGGAAGCAAAATCCACGTGGACTAGGTGCTCTCCTACGATGAGAATGGATTCATCTGCCATAACCAACTCGTTTTCTGACCGCAACCGGAGCTCCGGTGGGTAGCCGCGGTCAACATGACGGTTTGGACGGTCTGGTGAACGGAAAGTGTTCGCGGGTCTCGTGAACGCACATTCCTTCGAATCGGTATTGAAAGATTCGTGCCCACGATGTTGCGTCCGAGAGTTACGGGGACGCCATACCGGCTCACGCTTGTGTGGTAGCGTCCGATTTTGGCACCCTTAATTCCCATGAGCGGACAATCAGTAGCTAGACCGGTATCGAATACTCACAAGAGCAATTCTGATGCCATGGAGAGAAGTTGCTAACCGCTTCTAAGAATTGGATCGTTCGGGGAGATACTCCAAGAAACTGAATACATTCTTTAATGACTGGCTAGTGACTTTACACATGGCTGGGCGCGGCATTGGATTCGAGAACGTGGTTTGCAAAAAACGAGTGGACGCGATCGTCTCCGGACAGCTCGGGGTGAAACGTTGTCGCCATGACGCGGCCCTGGCGTACGAAGACCGGGTCGCCTCGATGGCTGGCCAGGACTTCGACGTTCTTACCCACCGCTCGAATGATGGGGGCTCGAATGAAAACCATCTCGAGAGGAGGAGCTCCCAGTGGTTGGCACGGCTCACGGGTGATGTGGCTTTGCGCCTGCCGCCCGTACCCGTTTCGTTCGATCGAGATGTCTAGCAACGACAAGGTTGCCTGGCTGGGAGAGGTTGCCTTCTTCGCCAACAGGATGGCTCCAGCACAGGTTCCATAGAGCGCCCCACCGTCTTCATGAAATACCGTGACCGGGTCCATCAGCGACTCCTCTATGAGGAGCTTGAGCATGGTGGTGCTTTCGCCGCCCGGCAAAATGAGGCCTTCGAGCGACTCTAGCTCACGGGCGTGTCGGACGAGTCGACTCTCTACGCCGAGACGATCCAGCACCTCTCGGTGCTCGGCGTAGTCCCCCTGGAGTGCGAGAATGCCAATCGTTGGTTCACTCATGTTTCCGAAGGCGGGCTACCACCCGCGGGTCTGCAGTAGGTCCTTTGGTTCCAAACGGGCGACGTCGATACCCTTCATAGGCTCACCGAGATCCTGTGAGACCTCGGCCAGGACCTTGGGCTCGTTGTAGTGAGTGACCGCCTTGACGATTGCCGCGGCCCGCTTCGCTGGGTCTTCCGATTTGAAGACACCTGAGCCCACGAAAACCGTTTCCGCCCCGAGCTGCATGCAGAGTGCCGCGTCGGCTGGTGTCGCAACCCCACCGGCCGCGAAGTTGGGGACCGGCAACTTCCCGTTCTCCGCGACCAATCCCACGAGCTCGTATGGTGCGCCGAGCCTCTTGGCTTCCGCCATGCGCTCCTCCTCACCCATCACGGTGAGTCGACGCATCTCGCGGTTCATCTGTCGGAGATGGCGAACCGCTTCGACAATGTTCCCAGAGCCTGCCTCGCCCTTCGTGCGGATGAGGGCAGCTCCTTCGCCGATCCGCCGCAAGGCCTCACCGAGATCCCGGCACCCACAAACGAACGGAACCTGGAACTGGTGTTTATCGATGTGGTTTTCCTCGTCGGCCGGCGTGAGCACTTCACTTTCATCGATGAAGTCGACGCCGAGCTCCTGCAGGATTTGAGCCTCTACGAAGTGGCCGATGCGTACCTTAGCCATCACCGGAATACTCACCGCGCTCATGATTTCCCGGATCCTGCCAGGGGATGCCATGCGGGCGATTCCGCCCTCTTTCCGGATGTCGGCCGGGACTCTCTCCAGCGCCATCACCGAGACCGCCCCTGCGTCTTCCGCGATCTTCGCCTGTTCGGCGTCGGTGACGTCCATAATGACACCGCCCTTCAACATGTCGGCGAGACCAGTCTTGAGTCTGAGTTTCGTTGTCATGGTTCTTACCTCCGTTAGTTCTAGATATGAAACACCGGCTCACCGGCGGACTGTGGCGATGGCTGCGGCTCCCTCGTCTTGTACCGCTCGATGAGTTTTCCTAGTCGTTGCACGCCTTCCTCGATGCGATCGGCCGGGACGCGTGAAATCGAAAGCCGCAGAAATTGCTGCCCCTCTCCGTCGGTGAAAAACTGACTGCCGGGAGAAAAGAGCACGCCGGCACGCGCGCCTTCTGCGAGTAAGATCTCGCTAGAGAGGTGGCGGGGAAGGGTCACCCAGAAGGCATAGCCTCCTTCCGGCTCCGTCCACGAGACGTCTTCCGGAAAATAGTCCGTCATTGCTTTCACCAGGAGCTGGCTTTTCTTCTTGTTCACCCGAGCCAAGTTCCTGAGGTGAACTTCGTAATGGCCGCGCTCACAAAATTCTAGCGCCGCGGCTTGAAGAAGCTGGCTGGTGTGGTAGTCGGTTAACATCTTGGCACGCCCGAGTATTCTAACCAACTCCGGTGGCGCTACGATCCATCCGAGTCGGAG
Organism: Candidatus Marinacidobacterales bacterium; assembly: GCA_965222425.1. Classification (GTDB taxonomy): domain Bacteria; phylum Acidobacteriota; class Vicinamibacteria; order Marinacidobacterales; family DATDRI01; genus CBDCNP01. The sequence goes on along the minus strand of CBDCTW010000008.1, from coordinate 84,422 downwards.
ACCGGGGAAGAGCCCTTTGGAAAAAGTGCCTAGGTAGAGCACGATTCCGCCCACGTCGAGTGCTTTGATCGGTGGCAAGGCCCGCCCATCGAAACGAAGCTCGGAGTCGAAATCGTCCTCCAACATCGGTACTCCGTAGCGGCCGGCTAGGTTGAGGAGCGTTCGTCTCGACTGAAGGTCTATGGTGATGCCGGTGGGGTTGTGGAAGGTGGGCATCGTATAGATCAGTCGCACCGGTCGGCTCGCCAAGGCAACCTCGAGGGCTTGCGGATCCATACCCCGTTCGGTCATCGGAATGCCGACTACGCGCGCCTGATACTGCGCGAGCACCGGAAGGACTGCGGTGTAGGTCGGACTCTCGACCGCGACCGTGTCGCCCGGATTCACCAGTGCTCGGAATACGAGGTCCAGACCTTGCTGGGAGCCGTTGACGATCAAGACGTGCTCGGCCGTCGCCTCGACTTTACGCTCCGCGAGCTGCTGCGCGATGTACCGACGCAGCGGTGGGTAGCCCGGCACCGGCCCGTATTGCAGGAGCTGCTTTCCCTGACGGCGTAAGACGGTGTTGATGGTTTTGCGAAACGGCTCGATAGGGAAGAGCTCCTCGTCAGGGATGAGCGAGGCGAAGTCGATGGGGTCCGGATGTTCGTTGGTTGGAGCCTCCGGAAGCAAGTGCCGGCCGGCCGCCTCCATCGCCCGCGAAAGGGGCCACGTCAATGTCTTGGCGTGCTGTGGCTCGGTGCTGTCCCGGACGAAAGTCCCTTGGCCGACGTGAGAGCGCACCAGGCCTTCGGCTGCCAGGCCGTCGTAGGCGCTAGCGATGGTGGCCCGGTTGACGCCCAGGTCTTGGGCAAGATCTCGACTCGCCGGGAGGCGTGCGCCCGGCGCCAGTTTCCCCGCTACAATCAGCTGCGCGATCTGGGTCTGCACCTGTTGGTAGAGCGGCACCTCAGAGCTTCGGTCAAGAGTGAACGTCAGGAAGGATGATTGGCCCATGCCAATACCTTATACATCGTACGTTTATCCTGTCAAGACCCCTCCAATGTTGGATTGGCCTGTATATCTACCGGTCCAATAAACAAGTGCCACCCACGTGACTATTGGTGGGCGAGCTTGTAGATTTTCGCCTCGATGAAGAGCTCCAACAGATCGGCGTCCACTTGTCCTCTCTCGGCGTCGCCCTTCAGGATATCGAGCGCTTTCTCGGTGGGGACGGCCTTCTTGTAAGGCCGATCGCGAGCTGCCAAGGCGTCGAAAATATCCGCAATCGTCATCATGCGGGTCTGCGGAGGGATTTCGTCTCCCTTCAGGCTGAAGCTATAGCCGCTTCCGTCCAGTTTCTCGTGGTGCCTCCCCGCGATTTTCGGGACGTTCTCGAGATCGCGGGTCCACTCCATCTCAATAAGGAAGTTGAACGTGTGCTCGACGTGTTCTTGAATTGACTTGCGCTCTTCGCTAGTCAGGGTTCCCTTCGTGATAGAGAGGGCCTCGAGCTCATGGGGCTCGAGGTATGCACGCGGTTTTCCGTCCAGGTCTTCGAATTGCAGGTTCCCTATCTGTTTGATCTTCTCGAATCCCTCGACGTGAGTCACCGTGGGCTTGTTGCTGGCAAGAATTTCCGCCAAGGTCTCGTCGACCTCGTTCACTCTTCGCCGGAGCTCTGCCTCCGTGGAAACCAGCTCTTCGGCGGAGAGCCCGTCCTTGCTTTCAACGAGGCGATTCAAGATCTCCCTCAAGAGTTGTGCTTCGACCGTTCGTTTGATGGTTTGAAAGCGCTCCTTTATGAGATCCACCTGGCCGTAATAGAGCTTGGTGGCTTTGACGAGAACCTTCGCGTCAACCCCTACCTTACCGAAATCGTGAAGAAGGGCCGCGTACTTGAGCTCTTTGATTTGCCTCGAGTCTAAACGGAGGTCACGATAAACACCGCGACGGGTTCGGTTGACGACGTCCGCTAGACCTGTCGTCATGTCCGCGACACGCCGGGAATGGCCTTTCGTGGTCGGGTCTCGACTCTCGATGGCACGTACCGAAGCCCACACGAAGTCGAAGAAGAGCCTGTCGATCCGCTGGTAAAGACGGTTGTTGTCGACCGAGACCGCCGCCTGGCTCACTAGGGAGCGAACGAGCTGCTCGTCGAGAGCTGTGAAGGGTACGACTTCCTTCTCGAAGCTATCCGGATGGGTCAATCGCGTCGCAGAAACTCTCTTCTTATTGATGAGCTGCAAGACACCGATCGTCTCGCCTGCGTGATTTAACATCGGCACGACCAACATCGAGCGGCTGCGGTAGCCGGTGGTCTCGTCGAAACTCCGGTTGATGGTGAAGGGCTTATCAGGCGGAAGGTCGTAGGCGTCCTCGAGATTCAAGGTAACTCCGGTTTCCGCCACGTAGCCAGCGATGCTCTCAGGAGTGATCCGTAAAATGCCTTCTTCGAATTGGAATTCTCGCGAATCGTTCTGTGCCAGGCGAAACTGCAGCCACTTTCCTTGGACCCTTTGTTGATCGCCCATCCGGTTCTCCGGGCCGATGGGTTTGTCGATGCTCTCGACGAGGAACAAGCTGCCCGCATCCGCCTGCGTAATCTCGCGGCTCTTGGTCAAGATGAGATTCAAGAGGCGATCATGGTTGCGCTCGGCGGAAAGGGCGATGCCGATAGCGTTGAGCTCTTCTAGCTCGCGCGCTCTTTGTTCCGCAGCCTTCTGTGACTCCAGGAGGCTCTGCTGCGATTCCAAGAGTTGGCTTGCGCTTCGGAGTGTGCGGAGTAGCTCCTTTTCCCGTGGGTTGTCAGGCAGGACGTCGAAGACGAGCTCGTCGAGAACGGGTGGCACGCCGTCTCCGTCGCCGCTAACCGCCACAACTGGGAGGGCGACGGGCGACGACTCTTTAGCGAGGTGGCGGAGCTCGTCGGGGTGCTCTCGGAGAAGCGCCCGCATCCACGACTAGAAGAGCGCCCGACTCGGGAACAGAGTTGGGAGGGGAGAATTCACCGATACTGAATTCGCGGTGGACTGCCGGGTATTTACCCGAGGAGAGCCACCCTCTTTGCTTCGACCACACCAGAAGTTGGTGCATGGAACGTTTTCATTTTTTCGCCGGCCGGGTGACGCTGTGCTATCGCTTTGGCGCGGTCCGGTCAAACTTCGATTTCGGTGATACGGCTCTGGAGCACGAGATAGATGCTTACCAAAATGACGACAGCTCCCAACAGCTGCCTTACCGAGACAGTCTCGCCGAGGGTTAGCCACGCGATCGCAAGCCCCGCCACCGGGGTAAGGTTCGAATAGATGGCGGTGCGTGTGGCTCCCACGCGAGAGACCGCGTAGTACCAGAAAAAATACGCGGCGGAGAGCGCGAAAACGAAGGAATACACGGTTCCTAACCAGGCCGTCCACGGAACCTGCTCGAGATGAACGCGAAGGAGCGACGGAATACCGAAAGGGATATAGAACAATGAGCCGAGGGCCATCGTATAAGCCGAAAACCGGAGCGGATCGAGGCGTCCCAACAAACTCTTGCTCCCCACCGTGTAGAAGGCCCAGCAGACCGCAGCGGCAAGTATCAGAAGATCACCAATAGTGTCGCCCCCGTTTATAGAAGACGGGTCCATCACGAGATAGACCCCGAGGACCGAGGCGGTGACGCCGACCCAGGTCAGCGAAGACGACCTTTCCTGTCCCGTCATGTGTCCGAGCAGGGCTACCACTACGGGGGTCATTGAGACCAGTAGCGCAGAATTGCTGGCGCTCGTGCGGTCTATACCGAAGACGAAAGTGAACTGATAAAGAGTGTGACCCAATAGAGCTAACACCAGCAATCTGGGGAGGTCGGCCCGGGACAGCACCCGAGGCTTGTCGAGTAGCGTGAATGCCAGTAGAAGCGTGGAGGAGCCAACGAGACGGACAGTATTGAAAGCGAGAGGGGGGATGTGCGCGAGAACGGCCTTGACGACGCTGAAGTTCGCTGACCAGATCAGGACCGTCAGAAGAAGTACGACGTCCACGGTGCCGAAACGACGCGTCATCGCGCGGTGGATCGTTCAGGGCGTGGCAAAAGACAACGCCGTTTCCGCAACCGCCACCTGCTCATGAGGCCGCCAAGCCGGGATATTGCTTCAGACAGACGTGGCCAGGCGGCGCTACATCATTTTCTCGATGACTTTCTGGGATTGTTCCTTGCTCAAGCCGAGCTCGCGAAGCGAGATGGGGCCACCCTCTTCGAGAACGGGCTCCAGCTGATCGAGGGTCGGGCGACTCACTTGGTGGAATAGCCCGGTGTAGATGGTGTCTCCCCACTCCATGGCCTTCTCGCAAGCCGTTTTCCAATCGGTGGGGTCGTGGCCCTCGTCCTCTAATTTCTTCACGCGTGGCCGAAAGAAGGCGTAAGTGTTGTCGTGATTGAAGGTCACGCAGGGGCTGAAAATGTCGACCAGGGCGAAGCCTTTGTGTTGGATGGCCTTCTTGATGAGGTCCATCAAGTGTTTGGCATCCCCGCTATATCCTCGAGCCACGAATGTAGCGCCGTTCATGATGGCCGAAGTGATCGGGTTGACCGGCCTCTCGACATTGCCGAAGGGCGTGCTCTTGGTCTTCATCCCAATTTCACTGCTCGGGGAGACCTGTCCGGTCGTGAGTCCATAGATTTGATTGTTCATAACCAGATAAGTCAAGTCGACGTTGCGGCGCGCGGTGTGAACGAAATGGTTGCCGCCGATGCCGTAGCCGTCGCCGTCCCCTCCGGTGACGATCACAGTCAAGTCGTGATTCGCCATCTTCACCCCGGTTGCCACGGCCAAAGCACGACCGTGGAGGGTATGCATCCCGTAGGCGTTGAAGTAACCCGGGAAGTTCGACGAGCAGCCGATGCCGCTCACGGTCACTATCTCGTGAGGCCGAAGGCCCATCGAGGCGCATACTTTCTGGAGGGTATTGAGAACGCCAAAGTCCCCGCAGCCCGGACACCAGTCCGGGTCCACTTTTCCTTTGAAATCCTTGGGTTTTAGCTCAACGGTAGTCGGTGCGGTAGACATGTTTTCTCCTCTTTAAACCATGATCTCCTGAACGGGAACGTAGTGGTTCGTCTGCCCAGCCAACTGCTCGAGCACGCCCTCGACGATGTGATGGGGCATGAACGGCTCGCCATCGTACTTGCGAATATGCCCATCTACGTTGAGGCCGGTCTCACTCCGCAGGTAGCGGAAGAACTGCCCGGAATGGTTGTTCTCGATCATGATCGTCTTCTTCGCGCGTTTGACGATGTCGGTGATCGCCTGCGCGTGCAAAGGGACGATCCATTTGACGGCGAGCTGGTTGGCGGTCACTCCCTTTTCCTTGAGCTGTTCCACCGCTTCTTTGATAACGGCGGTGGTCGAGCCCCAACCAATTAGGGTCACGTCGGCGTCGGGAGGACCCTCGAGCTGAGGAGCCGCGATTTCACTCACCATTTTCTCGAATTTGCGTGCTCGTTTCTCCACCATCTTCCGTCGTTTGTGAGGATTCGTGAACTCGTCGCTTAGCAGAAGCCCGTCTTCATCGTGCTCATCGGTGGCCACGACATGAACGTAGCCTTCGAGCCCTGGAATCGCGCGAGGCGAGATCCCGCTCTCGGTGTCCTTGTACCGCATGTAGCCGTCTTTGCTTTCAGGGCTTCCGGGCTTGGTGATCAGCTCGCCCCGATCGATCTGCGGATGCATATCGATGGCATCGGGATCGGCGCTAAAAGTACCCTCCGAAATCAACAGATCGGAGACCACGATGCCGGGACACTGGAACTTGTCGACCAGGTTGAAGAGCTCGGGAATCGTGTTGAAGGCGTCCAGAGTGTCCTTGGGCGCAACGATGAAACGCTGAAAATCACCCTGGCTCGCCCCGAGCATTTGCCACAGGTCTCCCTGCTCCGTTTTGGTGGGGACACCCGTGGAAGGGCCGGCCCTCTGTACGTTGATGAAGACAACCGGAACCTCCATCATCCCCGCCATCCCGATGGCCTCGGTCATCAACGCGAAGCCTCCCCCAGACGTGGCGCACATCGCGCGAGAGCCCGTGTGGGCCGCCCCGATGACCATATTGGCGACGCCGATCTCGTCCTCGACCTGGCGAACCATGATTCCGAGCTCGCGGGCGTTCTTGGCCATCCAATGGAGGACGCCGGTAGCGGGGCTCATCGGGTAGGCGCAGTAGAACTTGACGCCAGCCGCCGCACCCCCCATCGCCAACGCGTCGTTCCCGGTCCAGACGGCGAGGGGCTTTGCGCCTTCGGGGAGCGGGTCCGAGTAGGGCTCGAAGTTCGCCTTCGCGTACTCGAATCCTTTGCGTGCCACGCCGACGTTTGCATCTACCATTTCCTGGCCCTTCCGCTTGAATTGCAACGTCAGGGCGTCCTCGAGCGTCTTGAAGTCCATTCCGAGCAAGAACATGGTCACACTCAGGGCGACGGTGTTCTGGACCAGCTTGTTGCGGCTGTTGTCGCTGAGTTCGGCCACCGGCATGGGGCAGAGCTGCGCGCCTTCCGCGGCCTCCCCAGGCTTGATGGTGTCACTATTGAAGACGACCCCGGTTCCAGCCCCCATCAGCCCGAGATGTCGATTCATCGTGTCTTGGTTCAGACACAACAGCAGGTCGAGCTTGTCTCCGTGGGAGTAAATCTCCTGGTCGCTGACCCGTACGGTAAGAAAGATGTGTCCGCCACGAATGATGGATTGGTAAGCGTTGTAGGCATTCACGTGAAGCCCGCGGCGGACGAATATGCGAGCGAGGATATTTCCCGGGGTGGCGATTCCATCTCCAGCGGCTCCTCCGATGGCTAAGGCGAAGTCGAATTTTTTAGAGCTCATTAAGTATCTCCAACATGTCAGATCGGACGGTACGAGGCAGAGGGATGTTGCTCTGGTCGGCCAGTAAGAGGCCGGAGGGCCCCATCGACCTCGAACCCCAAATCTTAGCATCCTCGGACTCTGATACCAAGGGCATCTGGCTCGCTTGATGAGTGCACTCCTGTGTTTTGACGCCCGCAAGGAACTGCAATCTCAGGCCTCGGTCGGGCCTAAGATGGTGCTTGTGGCGCCGGGTGGAGGGTGGAGGGTGGAGGGTGGGTTCTAGCTTGCGTGCTGTTTACGGAAGGCTTCGGGCTGGATGCCGTATTTCTTCATGACATCGTAGAAGTCTTTGCGGTCCTTCTTGGCCAGCCGCGCCGCCTGGCTGATATTGCCCTGGCAAATGCGCAGTACTTGGGAGATATACTCTTTTTCGAACTCCCGCTTTGCTTCTTTGAACGACTGAAACTTGTTCGAGGACACCGGCACGTGGAAGAACAGATCCTCGGCGGTGATGACGTTGTTGCGGGTCAGCACCATGGCCTGCTTGACCTTGTTCTTGAGCTCGCGCGCGTTGCCCGGCCACTGGTAGGTCATCATCTTCTGGATGGCGGCCGGTGAAAAACCCTCTACCGCCTTCTCTAGCTCTTTGTTGAAATCGGTAAGGAACTGGTTGATGAGGAGCGGTATATCCTCTTTGCGGTCTCGAAGCGGAGGAGTGGTTATGGGAATGACGTTCAAGCGGTAAAAGAGGTCTTCGCGGAACGATTTCTCTGCGATGGCTTGGATCAAGTCTTTGTTCGTCGCCGCGATCACCCGCACATCCACACGGATGGGACGAGTCGAGCCGATGCGCTTGAACTCGCCGTCCTGCAGAACACGCAGGAACTTGATCTGCAGGGTGACCGGAAGCTCGCCGATCTCGTCCAAGAAGAGGGTTCCCCCATGCGCCTCTTCGAATAGCCCCTTCTGATCGGTCCGGGCGTCGGTAATTCGCGTCCAGGTTAGGGCTTCGACCCTGCCCGCCCCCCTTTTTTCTATTCCTCCAACGTGCGTCGACTGCCCCGGTGGTCAACGGGCGCCTTGCCAAGTGTCCACGCACCCCTTGTAGTTTTTCGCGATGGCTTCGATCGCCGCGGACTCTTGCTTGGGATCTTCCAGAAAACGCTTGAGGGGATCGCTGAAGTTGGTGCGGCCGACGGCGAACCCGATGAAGCCGGGAACCGGTGACGCGACCTGCAGCCACTTGTGAACTTGTTCTTTGTTGGAGCCGCGCCCAAGGATGATGCACCCGACTTTCTTTCGCGCTTGACCGACGCGCGCTTGTTCCACTACCGCCTCCGCCTGCTCGCGCCGATCCAGACCTTCCAGCTTCCATATATCCGGCTCGACGCCGTAATCCTGCAACATCTTCATCGCCTCGACCATGTGGCCCGGGCGGAGCTCGGAGTCGTAGCGATCTCCTGCGCTCTTGTCCTCGTCCGTCGTGGCGGGAACGAGCAGCTCGAACATCAAGTAGTTGTCCTCGGTGGCATGGACGTAGTCGGAGAGAAGCTTGAGACGGGTCATCTGCTCCCGATTGGTTACCGGATCGTCCTTGGTGTGAAAGCGGACCAGGACCTTGATGATGTCCGGGGCGATGAAACGAATGTGATCTTCCCACCGAGCGCCATACTCGAAATCGAAAACGGGTTGGCCACTTTTTTCGACCGCCACCGCCACCGGGATGTCTTTGGACTTCGCGTCGGCGAGGATGTGACTGCCGAATTGGGCGTCTACCAAAATGCCGACATTCTCCGGAGATACTCCCATGTCAATCGCCCTCAATAGGCCTCGGTAGACCAGAGTCTTGGCCCGTGCCACTTGGATATGTTGCTCGGTGTCGTGGGTGATAGTCGGGGCGCCCTTGAATCCGAAGTAGGATTTGGTGAAGCTCCCGCGGTGATCGAAAGGTTGAACGAACAAAGGGCGGTCGTATCCGAGCTGTTTCATCTACTCATTCCTTCCCAAGAACGCTCCCAGAGCGCGGCGCATAGTGTACGTCCGACGGGGAGCGTCTCGCAAGAAGGAGCCTAATCGTCGCCGGACGTGCCTCGCGGAACGGGCGTTCGCACATCGAGCGAGGAACGGGCGCCATCGACGGTTTCCGTAAGGTGCCCGGTTCGCCGCTCCATCTGCTCGAGGTTGTTGCGAGCGAGCCCCAGATGGCGTCCCAACTTGGCCATCTCTCCTTTCAGTTGCCGTAGCTCGATAGCGATCTGTTCTAGTCCGCCGAGGAGCTCCCGAGCCTGGGCGGGAACGGCGGCAGTCCGCGTACCCAACAGAGCACTTTGGAGGAACGCGTAGAGGCCGAGCGGCCCCATGGGAACGACCCGGCGCGAGATCGCGTATTCGGCGAGCTCCCACTGGCCCAAGATAGCCTGCTGGTAGACGTTTTCTGCGGGCACGTAAAGGAACGCCAGCGGAAGCGTGCCCTCGCCCGGCAGGATGTACTTGTTCGCGATCGCGTCTACATGCTTCCGAAAATCCCGCGCGAAGGCTCGGAGAAATGCGTCCCGCTCCGCTGCGGGCGCCTCGTCGGCGCGCCTCAGGTTCTCGAGAGGAAACTTGGCGTCGATAGGTAGAAGGTTCTCACCGACATGTACCGCGGCGTCGACTCTCTACCCGCTCTTGAACGCGTACTGGAGCTCGAAGAGGGGCGGAGGGAGCACTTGGCGCATCAGCTCGGCGAGAAGAACCTCGCCGAGTACGCCCCTCGGCTTGGGAGCGCGAAAAAGGTCCTCGATGCCGGCCACGGTTTTGCCGACCTCGAGGATGCGGTCGGTAGCCTGCTCGAGGACGCCTAGTTGCTGGCGGACCTCGGCAACGCTGGTCGATGCGCGGTCCAGTCGTTCGCCCATCGTTTCATGGGCCTGCTCGAGCTGTGTCGATTGATGCTGCATATAGCTGCCTTGGTGCACAACTCCGATAGAAGCCGAGAGCTCGCTTGGCCCCGACTCCCATCATCCGATCATCTCGCTATCAGGCATCCCGAGCGCCGTCATGGTGTTGAGAATCTTGCACCCGATCCTTGCCTCAACTCTCTGTGCCGCCAACCCTCTCGCTCGCATCGCTGAGCCCACGATAGCCTTGTAGCGATGGAACGTTGTCTCGACTTTGCTCCGTTTGCTGTAGCCCGATTCTGTGTGCCACTTTCGTTTGCCGAGCCGAGCTTGTGCTGCAATGTTGCGATTGCGCTGTCGGCTGCTCGCCGGCCCCGATGCGAGCAGGGCGCCCTTGCGCGGCGGTATCAGCACCCTCGGCGAGCGATGAGCGCTGTGATTCTCGATTGCCTCATAGACGCCGCCGGCGTCGTATGCGGTGTCAGCTCTGGCCGATGAGATGGGACTGTCGATCTGTCCGACAAGCGATGCAACCCGCGATGAATCGCGGGCTCTTTTGCTCGTCAGCTCGCCGGCGACGACTTCGCCACTCTGCTCGTCGACACACAGATGGAGCTTGCGATAGTCCTTGCTCTTTTGTGCTCTGCGCAGCTGGCCGGCGTGGACAGCGAGACCGCTGCTGTCGATCAAGATGTGCAACGGCGTCTTCTGCTTGACTTGGTAGAAGGGGACCTTACCCAGCTTCGGCTTGCGCCTCGAGATCGTGGTGTGATCGGGCACATCATTGTCTAGCTTCATCAGAGCGAACAACGACCGCAGCAATCCCTCGCTCTGCCTAGATGACAGATGAAACACCATGCCCAGGGTGACAGCCGTCTCGATGGCGTGGTTCGAGTACTTGCGTTGACGGCCCGGTTTCCTCCTCCTTGGCCGGGGCGCGTCCCAGTTCACAAGCTTGCCGGCGGTGAGCTGCCTTGGTGCATTACTCTGGACAACTCTAAAGGAATCAGCAGGTTACGTTTTTGGGCAAAAAATCACAGAGTCAATGAAATCAATGACTTACCTGTATTTATGCACCAAGGCAGGACTGACCCCGGAGGGATCGTCAGACGCGGAGTCCCAAGCCCCGAGCCAACTCTCTCAGCTTCGCCTGAATCTTCTGGACGTTGCGCGGGCCCATACGGAAGAAGTGCCTCTGGGCGGGGGAGAGAGATTCCAGGTTTGGATCGGCGTGGTGGTAGCTTCGGAACCGCGAAATGAGCTCGACGCTGTCGTCAGGAACGGGCGTCTCCAGCAAATGTTCGATGGCCAATGAAAGCGTTTCGTCGAACGTACCCTCGGCCCGGCCGAGCTCCCGATACGCTTCGTCGATGAGGGGTTTGATGTTCCGATAGAGCTCGACGGATCCCGCCATGTCTAGCGATTCGAAGACGTCGGCGACGAGGTTGTAGCGCTCGTAGCCCGCCGGGTCGATGTAGAACCGATTCGCTCTCTCCACCGCTTGAAACGGCTCTTCCGGGTCCAAGAATCGGAGGTGGGCTCGAGGGCTCACACCTTCAGCGATGTTATCCACGATCATCGTGAATCTTCGCACCAAGTCTTTCGTGACAAGCCAAGAAGCGAGCTCAGGGTGGGAGGACAACTGCCCGACCAGCTCCCGGACGAAAGCATCGCTTTCGCCGATGGGCGGAAGCTCGATGGCGGGTTCGATGTCGGCTTCGGGCTCCGGCTCTTCGAGGAACTCCACCGGCGGTGCGGCCGGTGCTTCAGCAACTGGGGCAGGCTCAGGAGCGGAGCCGTTAGTCCAAAAGAAGAAGTAAAAGCCGAGGCAGAACGCGACCAAGCCGACCACCGCGGCGATGGGCCAAAGTCTGGAACGTTGCGGCCCAGGGCCCGGCGGCAGCTCCTCCTGTTCGATTTCGACGTCTTCCAATTCACTCATACGCCACTCCAGAACGAGCTTTCGCCCATGGTAGACAGGCGCGACGCACGAAGCAAGCCACAGCCTGGAATCTTTTGTCGTCCCGAAATATACTGACGCCGCCTCATCGACCCGGAGAGCGCGTGACTCCTCTCGACTGGATGGTCATCGTCCTTTATCTCGCCGGGATGATTGCGCTCAGCGTCTATCTCGCACGGGGCCAAACCAGCGAAGCCGATTACTACGTCGGCGGCCGCAACCTACCCTGGTGGGCGGTCGGTATTTCCACCATGGCGACTCAATCGAGCGCCATCAGCTTCATCTCTATTCCCGCTTTCGTGGCGGGGAAGGCGGGGCCTGCATCAGAGGAGGAGTTGGGCCGCGGCCCGTTTCGTGCGACAATACCTATAACTTCCCTGACGGAAAGGAAAAACAGTCGATGAAGTTCGGGTTACGGGTTTTGCTCGCCAGTATCTTGTTGATGCTAGTCGTCGTGACTAGTTCGCATGCGCGGAACGAGGAGCGCGATGAAGTCGAGTTCACCGAGGTCCGTAAACACACCAAGGAGTTTATGGGCTATTTTCAGACCATCAAGCTCACCCCCGAGCAAGAAGCCGTAAAGAGGGAAGCGCTCTCAAAACTCCCTGCGGTGTGCTGTTCGAACAACTAGGCCTACACCTGCTGCTGCGTGTGCAACCTTTCCCGGACGGTCTGGGGTCTATCCCACTATCTCATTGCAGAACGCGGCTTCGACGCAACGGCGGTGCGCGCGGCAGTCGTTAAATGGACCGGTGTCGTGAATCCCGACGGCTTCAGCGGTAACTCTTGCTTCACGGGCGGGTGTGGCAGGTCCTTCGCGAAAAACGGCTGCGGGGGAATGAGGTCCAACCAGGTCGTCTGGTAGCCGAGACGTCCGATCCCGTTCGCCCAGTTTTGAGCCAGAAGTAAGAGCACCGCCTCCGCCAGGCTTCACCGGCTTTACCACCACCTGCGTTCGTCGTCACCACCATACCCAGGTCGCCGTGCTAGGATCGGGCATCGAAGTCGGCTTGTCGCGAGTCGACCCGACGGAGGTTGAAGCGGTCATGAAAATTCTTACTTTGCTAGCGGTGTTCCTGGTGTTTTGTTTCGCGAGCCTGACGGTGGCCCAGCACCAAGGCGAAACGGATGGAATCGATAAGCGTTCCTATCGATTGGGTGGCATCGGGGCTTTTTCGGAGGTGGTCGGCGCCGGAGTCAAGAAGCTGGCCTTGAGCTCTCCGATGACGCCGGAAGAAATGGATGCCTTGATGGATGAGGCAAGCAAAATCGCCGACCGGAACGGCGTCAAGCTCCATCGCGAGACCGATTTCCTGGTAACCGACCTATTCCCTGCATCCGTCACCGAAGGAAAGCATGTACTCCTCATCTACCTTGATCCGGTGAAGGAGGAATACATGGCACTCAAGGCGAGAAAAGAAAGACTGCTAGCCAATCAGGCATATGAAGGTGAGGCGAGTCAGGAAATCGCCAGGGAGATGGGCCGGCTCTTGAGTTATTCGGACGAGAAGATCGACGCCCTGTTGGCCACGCGGAAACAATAGGCCTCCAAGGACCGGCTCCAGATCGTTTCGTAAACGAGAGTTCCTTCTCCGGTCTCGAGAAGAGTCCCACCGTAATACACGAGCAGACCGGTCAGTAGTAGCGTCGTCGCTCTCATCCTCTTTCTCGCAAGATGTCGCCACTCTCTTTTACTATTCTTCCTTCTCCTCGTCTAGCCCGGGGAGCTGGTCGCAACGTGGCCTTTCGCGATAACCCGGGTCTTGTCCGCCCCCCTTGACTTTTCAACCTGTGCAAGGCTATTCAAAGGACCGCCCATGACACTCACCTCCCGCACGAAGCTGGGATTCCTCGAGACGAAGCGTCAGTGGGTCTTAGCAGTCACTATCGGTGTTGGGTTGTGGGTCGATCAAGTAGGGCGCGGGTGGATCGTTCCCGGCGAGTACATCGTCGACGTCGTGGTGTGGGCCGTATTCGCGCACATCTTCCTTCGAACAGACCGCATGAAGCGAGTCGAGATGCTGACCGTGCTCGCGATCGCCACACCGCTCGAGCTTTTCGCAAGCGAAAGCTGGCGCCTCTACGAGTACCGCGAGGGACTGATGCCTCTCTTCGTGCCTCCCGGCCACTGGTTCCTGTTCGATCTCGGCCGCAGGATTTGCTTGCGGCTTCCAGCTCGATGGACCTGGCCGGCGACCCTCATCATGGTTCCGCTCGTCATCGGTTTCGCATGGAGCGGTATCGATACGTCCGGAATCGTGCTCCTCCTAATTTTCTTGGGCTTCGTCCAATGGGGTCCGGATCCCCGGCTCTACGTCACGATGGTCTGGCTGGCCCTCGCGATGGAGCTCTGGGGCACCCACCTCGGCAATTGGACGTGGGCGCTTGAGGTACCATGGACGCCGTTTACGACGACAAATCCGCCGCTTCTGTGCGGTGCGTTCTACGCCCTTGGCGATATGCTGGTAGGCCTGACGACCGATAGACTTTCGGTAACGTCGCGCTCCTGCCAGAAAAACGACGTCGGTTCGGCCCGCTACTGATTGACGTTGTGGACAGACAGATAAGCCCAGCCCACCGATACTCCAATATACAATGCGATTCGTTTCTTCCGGCTGAGCTTCTTCCCAATGAAGTAGACAGCCAGAGGGGCGGCGACGGTGGCGGCAATTCGTACCCCCTGATTCTGCAATAACGGATTTGCCTCGTGCGCCCCACCGTTCGCGAGGGCGATTTCGGTGCTGGCCAAGTCGGCAAACGAGGTGATCATCAACGAGGCAAAAAGAAGCGGCATCGGTTCCACCGCCTTTGGGGCGTCTTTTTCCGGGACCTCAAGAAGGATTGGGCCACCACAGGCGGGCGGTGCCACACATGGGTGCTCGGCACTCAAGACGAGCTCCACTTTTTTCGGTTGATCCTCCGCGTCTTTCTCTTTCTCTTGCCTTTCGTCAGCCTGGGCGGCGGCCGCCCATAGCAGGGTCGCAATACCCGCGATGATGTGTCTCATGATTTCGTCCTTTGGTTATCATCATGAATCCAGGACGGTTTGGTTGGGTAGGTGCGTCCGGCGTTTTCTCGGTAAAAGGAAGCGTGGAGGGGATCTTATCCGACCCCGCCTTGTGAGGCAACAAGCTAGGAACAGGGTTGAACCACTGAAAAGGTACTGGCCCGCGACAACCCACTGGTAATAGCCCTCCGGGTGTCAAGGCTCAGACTTTCAGGCCGAAACCAGAGCACCCGAGGGGGGCCCACCGCCCAATTCTTCACGTATTCAAATGAGACGAGGAGAGGCGCCGCCGGGGCCGGCGGTGATGATCTTGACAAATTTGCGCTTAGGCGTTTAGACTGACGTGCCCGTTTCGGGTACTTTATCAGTTTCGTGGCTCCGAATGAAAAACAGCCCCCGGGCTCGAACCCCAGTACGCAGGCCGATTGTGGCCGGTGTCACGAGGAACGATCTAAACTCTACCTATCATAACGCGTAGGAGGTGACTTCGTGAAGAAACGATGGATAGCCTGGCTAGGGCTGTTCGTATTTGTCGCGGTTCTAGCCACCGAGTTAGTTGGCTGTGGAAAGAAGCCACCCCCGCCGCCACCTCCTCCACCGAAGGAGGAGCCGCCCCCACCACCGCCCCCACCTCCACCGCCGCCTCCACCGCCGAAGCAACCCACGGAGGAGGAGCTCTTTGTTCAGGCGACGGCCATGGAGCTCCAAAAGAACGTGTCGGACGCCTATTTCGACTATGACCGGTCGGATCTGCGGTCCGATGCGAGGGATACCTTGGCCAAGAACGCCGAGTGGCTGAAGCTCGGCTACAACACCGCGGTCCTCGAGATCGAAGGGCACTGCGATGAGCGCGGCACGGTGGAGTACAACTTGGCGCTCGGGGAACGTCGAGCCAAGTCCGCGATGGACTACCTCGTCTCACTTGGTGTGCCGGCCGACCGACTCCGCACGATCAGCTACGGGAAGGATCAGCCGTCTTGCACCGAGCACAACGAGGGTTGTTGGCAAGACAATCGCCGAGCCCATCTTCGGGTCGCGTCCAAGTAACTCGATTCGCCCCAACGAAGAAAAGTGTAATAGGCGTAGGCCACGGTGCCAGGCGCCGAGCATGAGCACTGCCGGCGTGCCCACTGGGACGGCGAGTGGGTGTTGCTACGTCACAACGAGACCTTGCTAGAGCACAGGATAGAATCCATGAAGTCGAGCAGAACACCAAGGTTGCAGTGAGCGACGCGTGATCGACTCCAAGCTCGAGGCCTCGGCGATACGCAGGAATAGGGGGAGGCCATTTTGGCTAGATGCCCCAACATGTTTCGGGGGGCTTTCCAGGATTCTCCAAGTAGAACGCCCAGCGCAAATGGTTTTCTGGATTCTTTTTGCTGGGTTGGCCTCCGTCATAGTCCTGATTCGCGTAACCAATGTATTCAACTACCATCCTGTGTTCTCCGCATATGCGGCATTAGTGGGAGCTCTAATCATAGCGCGCTACGTTTTCTTTGCATTGTATAATCCTGAACTTCTTCCCTTGATGTCTTATCAGCCTCATGTGGCCGTGATTATTCCCGCCAGGAATGAATCGAGGGGAATATACTCAACGGCGCGGTCTCTTGCTGCTCAGGATTATCCGAGAGGGAAGCTGACGGTGATCCTCGTCAATGACGGTAGCGGTGATGACACTGGCTACTGGATAGATCAGGCAACTAAGGCCTTCGGCTACAAGGGCGTCCACCTACCGGAGAACGAAGGAAAAAGGAGTGCAATAGCGGCAGGAATGAGGCTTCACAATGCCGAAATCACGGCATTGGTCGACAGCGATGTTTTTCTGCGACGCGATGCGCTTAGTCAAATCGTCAGAGGGTTTTATTCTTCGCGAGTTGCCGCTGTGTGCGGACATACGGATGTTCGTAATGCGGATGCGAATTGGTTAACCAGGATGCAGACACAACAATACTTCATTGCCTTCAGAACCTTTCGGGCCCTTGAAGGTTATTTTAGGAGCGTCGTCTGCTGCTCGGGAGCCTTTAGCGTATACCGGACAGACATCCTAAGAAAACTGATGGATGAATGGCTCAATCAGAGATTCTTGGGGCTTAAGCGGACCTATGGCGATGATCGAGGTCTGACAAATTTCATTCTGCGTGATGGGTTTGAGACAACGTACGTGCCCATTGCCAAAGCAGAGACGATTGTACCTGAAAGTTTGTCCAAGTACATCAAACAACAGACACGGTGGCGGCGATCGTTCGTTCTGGAATCAATTATCGGCGCTCGACACATGTGGAGAAGACCCTGGGGCGTAGCGATGGCATTCTATGCTGTTCTCCTTGTAACGTTAATATCTCCGGTCATTGTGAGCTATTTCCTTGTTGTGGGGCCACTTTCCGGGGCAATCAATCCGATCGGTTATCTGATCGGTCTGTCTCTTGTTGTCCTGCTGCACCAGAGCTTCTACTGGGCGTTCCAGCTACCCCCCGCAAAGAAGGTGGGCTTCTTTTCCTTGGTGCCGATGCTCCCAATGTGGATCGTTGCCTCGTTGGTCATGCTACCTTGGGCGGTCGTCACACTTCGGAAGACGAGCTGGGGCACACGATAGGGAGGAGATATCGCAACCAGTGCGGATTCAAGCGGGAGATCAGCTCTTTGGCCGAGGCGAGAAAGGAGAACTATTGTCCTTTCTCAAGCGGGTCGAGTCAGCTTGTTCCGGTGAAGTCCCGTACTTTCTATACGGTCTTTGCTGACAGTCACTACTTCACTCTCATACTTATTCAATAACGGCGACAGCGCGGACGGGCGATCCAGTGCCCCCTCGAATCTTGAGGGGCAGGCCGATGAACTGAAAGCGACCGAGCCCCACCAACTGATGCCAGTTAATCAAGTTTTCGTAGTGCGTATATGCCGATGTGATAAACATTCCCAACGGCATGGTATCGATACCGCGCTCACGGTGCTCTGCGGAGAAATGGTTAAACACATCGACATGGGTCCCTGTATGTTCGCCCAGGGTTATTTTGTGCGCCGAGGGTGCTCTGGTAGCTAAATTGTCGCCACCGGCCTCCTGCTTGCGCAACGGCGACGTTCATCTCAACCTCTGGATGCCCATCGAAAACGGGCATGCCTGCGAAAATCTCCTGACCCAAGTCGATGATCTTCATCTTCAAACGCCCTTACCCTAGACCAGAGTGTACGATTTTCGAACAATTAGTGAATGAGATAAAGCTCCTTATCCCGTCAGTAGCCTACTGCGCTGAAGGGTCAAGTTCAACGGACCAGAACTTGTTGCTCGGCTCTGCCAAAGCAAAGGGGCTCTATTTTGGTATCGCGAAAGCTCCTCGACAAAGCCGGTGGGGGGAGGGTATGGTCCCCTTCCCTTCCGCGAAAAAGCGGGTAGCTAGTTTCCCTTCCGGCGGACATTCTTACCTTTCCCAAGATGTTCCATCAGACTGAGGAAGTCCCTTCGGAGAACGGCGCCAGTTCCAAGAAGCCTCCACGCTGCCAGCAGCCGCTTCGCCCGCGGGTCGCCGGTCGCAATTTTCTTCTCGCCGTCCGGCAGGAAATACGCGAGCGGTGTGTCCAGAGCGTCTGAACCGCCCCGGGTTTTCCGGAGACTGTTTTAGTTGAGTCTCGCCATCTCTAGCGAGCCTTCCTGCGACCGATAGTAGTTCATCTCGTACTCGACGGGGGAGACATTTCCGATCGGCTCCAAGAGTCGTTGCGTGTTGTACCAATGGACCCACTCGAGGGTGGCGAACTCGACGTCCTCAGGACCACGCCAGGGCCCACGTCGACGGATCACCTCGGTCTTGTAGAGGCCGATGATGGATTCAGCCAAAGCGTTATCGTAAGAGTCGCCTCGGCTGCCGACGGACGGCTCAATGCCCGCCTCGGCGAGCCGCTCGGTGTAACGGATCGAGACGTACTGCACGCCGCGGTCGCTGTGATGCACCAATGGGTGTTCTGGGTTTAGTCGGCGCTCGTGCAGCGCCTGCTCCAACGCATCGAGAGCGATGCCGGCAGTCAACGATGTCGTCGCTCGCCAACCGACGATGAGTCGAGCGAAGACGTCGATGACGAAGGCGACATACACGAAGCCGCGCCACGTGGCGATGTAGGTCAGGTCCGAGACCCAGAGCTCGTTCGGGCGTGTGGCGTTGAAGTCGCGCTCCACGAGGTCCATCGGGCGAGCGCCGCTCGAATCCGGCTTCGTCGTCTTGAATCGACGTCCACGGACCGCCCCCTGTAGACCCATTTCACGCATCAGACGGGCCACCGTGCATCGAGCCACGTCGCGGCCCTCACGGCACAGCTGACGCCAGACCTTGCGCACGCCATACACGTCAAAGTTCTCTTGCCGTACACGACGAATCTCGCCGCGGAGTTGGATGTCGCGCTTCGCTCTCGCTGGCAGGCGGCTTGGGTCCTTCTCTCGCGCTTTCTGCTCGTAATAGGTCGACGGGGCGATCGGAAGCATCCGGCAGATCGGCTCGACCCCGTAACTCTCACGGTTCGCGTCCACGAACAACACATTCACCTCGGTCGGCGGTCGAGCTCCGCCTGGGCGAAAAACGCCGACGCCTTGCGAAGGATCTCGTTTGCCCGCTTTAGCTCACGGTTCTCTCGCTCAAGCTCCTTCAGCCGCTGACGCTCGTCCGTCGTCAGTCCCGCTCGTTTCCCAGCATCACGCTCTGCTCGACGCACCCACGTGCGTAGCGTTTCCCGCGTACAGTCAATCTTCGACGCAATCGATGAGATCGCTGACCACTGAGATTCGTGCTGAGCCTGCTGGTCGAAAACCATCCGCACTGCGCGCTCTTTTACCTCCGGTGAATACCTGCTTCGTCTTGTCATGACTCCATCCTCTCAAGAGTTGGAGTCTCCGGGAAACCCGGGGCGGTTCACGTCGGCAATTTTCCGTAGCCAGTCTAGCGAGATACTGCGGCGGGCCTTCTCGAAATTGGTGAGGCCCCCGGGCGAAATGCCGATCATCCGCGCCAGTTTGCTCTGACGAACCCGCTTCTTCTTTCTAAGATCGCGGATTCTTGCACCAACCTGCCGTCAGAAAGTCCTCTCGGCCATGAAACTCATGTCTAAGTCTTCCAGATACTACGCGGCCCAGCAACAACGAACGTTTGAACATTCTGAGCGTTGCTTTTTTCAAAAGTCAACTTGCGCGGCACGGGCAAGCGAGCAAACTCTGGGGACAGAAGACCCCTTTGACTTTTCAACCCGTGCGGGGCTATTTTCAACCTCAAAAGGCTAGCCATGTCATTAATTCACGGCACCAAACTGAGACCCCATGAAATCCTATCATCTCTCGGTACAGGTGGCATGGGTGAAGTTTACAAGGCCAAAGACACTCGCCTAGATCGCACCGTCGCCATCAAAGTGCTCCCGTCTCACGTAGCTAGCAATCCCGAAGCCCCCAGAGATTCGAGCGTGAAGCCCGTGCTGTCTCCAGCCTGAACCATCCACACATCTGCACGCTTTACGACATCGCCAGCGAGAACGGCATTGACTTCATGGTGATGGAGCACATCGAAGGAGATACACTCGCCGACCGATTGAAGAAAGGAGCTTTGCCTCTCGACCAGGCTCTCCAGCACGGAATTGAGATTGCCGATGCCTTGGACAAAGCGCATCGCCAAGGTGTTGTTCACCGAGATCTGAAGCCCGGCAACATCATGCTGACGAAGTCCGGCGCGAAGCTTCTCGATTTTGGACTTGCGAAGATGACGGTTGCACAAACGAATGCCGGTGGCCTATCGGCCTTGCCCACGGAGGCGAAACCTCTCACGCAGGAGGGGTCGATCCTCGGCACGTTCCAGTACATGGCCCCAGAGCAGCTCGAAGGGAAGGAAGCCGATGCACGCACGGACATCTTTGCCTTCGGCGCAGTGCTTTACGAAATGGTGACAGGCAAGAGAGCTTTCGAGCCGGGTGAACGCAAGGTCCTGCTGCAGGGCGGCAGCTTCCCCAATTACGTTTCCACAGGGCAGCTGGTCTATAACCGGACGGGAACCCTGATGGCCGTTCCATTTGATCTCGATCGGCTAGGAATCTCCGGTTCTCCGGTGCCCGTGTGTTCGCTAGTCTGAATTGGCCCATTTCGCTCATTTGATTTGGCCCACCCCATCGAGACCGATACCCTGAGCCGGGGAAGAACCCGGAGAGGAGGGTCGGTTGAAAAGGGGTGCGAAAGTGCGATTGTTCGAGCAGATCCGTGGCGAGTACGAGCACGGAGTAGGAACGATAAAGGGAGTGGCGAAGGAGTTCGGAGTACACCGTCGGATGGTGCGTCAGGCGCTGGAGAGCGCGGTACCGCCGGAGCGTAAAGTCGCGGAGCGTGCGAGTCCGAAGCTTGAGGAAGTACGCGAGTTCATCGACGCGGTCCTGAAGGAGGACAAGCGAGCGCCTCGGAAGCAACGCCATACGGCTCGTCGTATCTGGTCCCGGTTGCGCGCCGAGCATCCGGAGCATGAGATTGGCGAATCAACGGTACGTCGCTACGTCGCTCGTCGGAAGAGCGAGCTCGGCCTGAAGGACACAGAGATTTTTGTTCCGCAGAGCTACGCGTGGGGCGATGAAGGGCAAGTGGACTGGTACGAGGCGTACGCGCGGATCGGAGGTGAGCTCGAGAAGGTCCACACGCTCGTAGTCCGAAGCATGGCGGGAGGAGGCGCGTTGCATCGCGGCTATCCGCGTCCGACGCAACAAGCATTTTTCGAAGCGCAGGAGCATGCGTTCGAGTTCTTTGGTGGCGTGTTCCGCCGCATGCGCTACGACAACCTGTCACTCGCGGTCACTAAGATTCTGCGTGGTTATCAACGAGAGCAGACGGAGCGATTCGTGGCGTTTCGCTCCCATTGGGGATTCGACTCGGAGTTTTGTAATCCGAGTCGAGGCAACGAGAAGGGCGGGGTGGAAAGCGAAGTCGGCTACTTCCGGCGCAACTATCTGACGCCGGTACCGGAGTTTTCGAACTGGGATGAGCTGAACGAGTATCTGCTCTCGTGCTGTCTCAAGGATGCGACGCGCCACATTAGCGGCAAGGAGCATGCTGTCGGAACAGCGATGGAGCTTGAACGGGAGCATCTGTTGCCATTGACCGTCGAGGGGTTCGATATCGAGGAGCGACGATTTGCAAAGGTGAACAAGAAAGGCTGCGTTCGAGTCGGCACGAACTGGTACTCGACTCCGTTGAAACGGGACCGGCGAGTTGTGGCCAAGCTACTGCCGTTGGAAGTTGAGATCTGGCACGAGGGCCACGTCGTGGCACGCCACGAGCGCTGCTACGGCCGCAGCCAGTCGATTTATGAACTCGAGCACTACTTGGATGTTCTGGTCAGGAAGCCTGGAGCGTTGGCCGGCTCGACGCCGCTCGCTCAATGGCGGGAGAAAGGTCGGTGGCCCACGAGCTACGACGAGTTGTGGTCCAAGCTGAATCGACGTCACGGGAAGCTCGAAGGAACCCGCCAGATGGTCGAGCTCGTGCAGCTCGGCCGCGAGCACGGCTACGACAAGCTGCGTGAGGCGGTGAGTCAAGCGCTCGAACTCGGCTGTACGGATGCTGAGGCGATCCGTCACCTCGTCGAATCATCAGTTCTTCGACGTGAGCAGGCGCAGGCTCTTGGCGATGTGGAGCTCGGAGAGCTCACGAAGTACGAACGTTCCTTGCCAGGTGTTGGCCATTACAACGCGCTGATCGGCGAGGTGAACTCGTGAACGCGAAGAGCATCGAGCTCCAGAGCATCCGTCAGCATTGCAAGACGCTTCGCATGCCGAGCGTGGCAACGCAGTTCCAGAAGATTGCCGAACAAGCGCAGCGCGACGAGCACAGCTATGTCCGCTACCTCGACGTGCTGCTCAGCGCCGAAGTCGAGGAGCGTGAACACCGCGCGGTTCAAAGACGACTGAAGGAAGCACAACTACCGAGAGCGAAGACGCTCGAGGAGTTCGACTTCTCGCAATCGCCGAAGGTCTCCGCCCGTCGGATACGAGAACTGGCCGAAGGCGACTACATCGACCATGCACGGCCGGTTCTGTTTCTCGGCGATGCCGGCACAGGCAAGACTCATCTGGCCACGGCATTGTGTGTAGCGGCGTGCCAGCAACGTCGCCGCGTTCGCTTCACGACGGCCTCGAGACTCGTCAACGAACTCGTTGAAGCTAGGGAGGAGCACGAACTCTCGCGAGTGATCCGTCGCTACGCCCGCTACGAGTTGTTGTGCATCGACGAGCTCGGCTACGTCCCACTCGCCGATGTCGGCGCCGAGCTTCTGTTCCAAGTGGTTTCGGAACGATGCGAAAGGGCGGCGCTCGTGATCACCACCAACCTGCCCTTCTCGGAGTGGACCCAGGTGTTCACGAACGTCCGCCTGTGCAAGGCACTGCTCGACCGAGTCACGGACCAGGCGCACATACTCGAAACCGGCACCGAATCCTATCGGTTCCGGCGCACCCTGAAGAGCGAGAAAAAGACCATAAAGGCATGAGTTCGTTGGGTTTCACTAGCCGCGGCCTGCACTTCGTTCCGGCCGCGGAATAAGGAAAGGGGCTTTCTTACAGCTCGTCTTTATTAATCAATAACTTAGGGTGGGCCAAATTAGATGAGCAAAGTGGGCCAGACCGAGTGGACAAACACAGCCCGTCATAGAAGGCATTCGTTCTCCCATTGCGGTCCTTGGCGGCGCAGATTTTGCTATCTCCCGAACGGGGACCCTGGCTGACATTGCTGGTTCTGCTGAGGAATCGGCGAGCAGACTGGTCTGGGTGGACCGCCAGGGTGTGGCTGAGCCCTCGTCCGCTCCCCCTCGGAATTACGAGTTCCCCCGGGTCTCACCTGACGGCCAGCGTGTAGCCGCCGGAATCAGAGAGGATGAGACCCATATTTGGGTTTATGACATCCTCCGCACAACGCTAACCCGGCAAACCTTTGGGGGTGGTCTTAATACCGCTCCCGCCTGGTCGCCCGATGGGAAGTGGCTCGCGTTCATCTCATCCCGGGAAGGTCCCTTGAACATATCCTGGCAACTGGCCGTTGGCGGCGGTGGCGTGGAACGGTTGACGACGAACGATTATCGAACTGCCCCGGCTTCATTTTCCCCGGACGGGCAACTGCTAGCGTTTATCGAAGACAACCCGGAGGCCGGGCGCGCAATCCGGGTGCTGAATCTCGCGGATCGCGAGGCAGAGACGTTCCTGCAGACCGGCTATGAAGAAACTGCACCGAAGTTTTCCCGTGACGGCAAATGGATGGTCTATACCTCAACCGAGTCGGGCCGGAGAGAGGTTTACGTGCAGCCGTATCCAGGGCAAGGTGGCAAGTGGCAGATTTCGAGCGACGGAGGCCAGGAGCCGGTGTGGAACCCGCAAGGAGGTGAGTTGTTTTACCGCAGCGGGAACAGGATTATGACAGTGGCCGTGGACACGGACTCCGGCTTTACGGCGGGAACGCCTCAGATGCTCTTTGAGGGACCGTACTTGCCAACGAGAGCCAGCTTTCCTTTTTACGATGTCAATCCAAACGGACATCGGTTCCTGATGCTGGAGCCCGTCGTGTCGCAGACCGGGGCCACACAAATCAATGTCGTCCTCAACTGGTTCGAGGAACTCAAACGCCTCGTCCCTACCAACTAGGACACAACCCACCGAAAAGCTACAGTAGCTCTGAGTTCCCACTAGTACCCGCACAATTCCCGCGCAGTGTGGCGAGTTAATCCTTCCGAGCGGTTGAATCCCGACTGTCGTCCCCTTTGACTTTTCATCCTGTACGGGGCTATTTTCACGCTTAACGATGATGGCTTCGTCGCGGAGGACGCGAAAGACGGCGCGCTCCACGTGGCGCGATCCCCAGCCCAGGTGGTAATCGGGGAAGCGCTCCACCGTAAACCGCTGCTCGGGCTGAAACGAGACCAATCGATAGGGCCCGTTCCTGGCCTCGTGGTTCTGCAACCAGCGCTGCCCGAAATCCCCCTCGAACTCATTGGCGCGGATCAGGTCGGCGTTGGCAATGTAGAGCCGAGTCATGGCCCCGAGAAAACCGGCGAACGGCTCGGACAGATCGATGGCAACCCGGCGCTCGTCGAGCACCTCGGCGCCGCTGACAGGCGTGAGGTAGGCCCAGACCCCGATCTTCAAGGCCAGCATTCGGTCGACGATATACTTGACGTCCTCGGCGAGCACCGGCGTGCCGTCGTGAAACAGCGCCTCCTCGCGCAAGTTGAAGACATAGCGGCGTGCGTCGTGGGACAGCTCGTAGGAAGCCGCCAGATCCAGCTGCAGGTCGGTGGTACCGGGCACGTATTGAACGAGCGCGCTGTAGAGGTTGATGGCCGCGGTGTCGACCCGACTGTCGAGGGCTGCCAGCGGATCGAGTGTCGGTGGGATGCCCTCCGTCAGCAGCACCAGATGAGAGCGTTCGGCGGACGGCGCGCAGCTCAGAGCCGTGGTGATCAGCGCACAGGTCAGTAGACGAGGCGATCCGTTCACGCGTCGGCCGTCGGCTCGAGAGTATTCGAACAAAGCACCTCCCACCGCGTCCTCGAGTCGTGTCGGTTCGAACCCACGCCCCGGGGGACGCGCGGTGCTCCGGATCACGACGCCTAAGTTTTCGTATTGTGTCCGATTTCGAGACCCACCGAAGGAGGCCGGTTCCCCTGATGCGGGTGATGCGATGGATTCTCATGATTCACTTTCCACTGTGACCGCCGCACACAGTGCTTGCATCGTTTACGCTGCTGTGGCGATGTGCGGAATGACTCGAAGATCACGCTGTGGCTAGGCGTCGGGACGGCGGTCGTAGCAAGTACGAACCGATCAGAATCGCCAGCGCCAGGAGCGGCGGAGTTAGCATTTCAATGCCGTCGCCGTTCAAGGCGTGAGACACGAATGCCCCGGAAAAGACGAAGAATAGCCCCGCATAAGCCCACTCTTTGAGGAGAGGTAATCCGGGCACCAGGAGCGCGGGAACCGCGGCGAGCTTCCAGAAACCCAAGATGTACAGGACGTAGGGGGGATACCCAAGAATAGCAACTCCCCCGGCGACCGACTCGGCTCCGAGAAACTCCATGATCCCGGACGCACTCTGGCTGAGACAAATTAGCCCGGTAAGAACCCAAAACCCAATCAGTCGCCCTTTGGTCGTTTCCATGTTCCCTCCCGAGGCACTACTTTAACTTCAGCGCCAGGCAGGTTCCAGCGTTGACCCCTCGAACCTTGATGTTCCGAGACTGACGACCGATTGATTTCTAGCCGCCGAGCTGTGGGGGGATGAGGGAGAAATACGGCAGGTGCACGAGCGCTTGGTTGAGCCAGCCGATGACGGAATGGTAGTGCAGAAACTCTGTGACGAATATCTGAGCCACAAAAAAGAACCACAGCGACAGAGTCGCTGCAAAGGCGGCGGTGCTAGCCACGCATGCTCCCATCCATCCGACAGCCTTCGTCAGGAAGTGTCTCGGCGACGGCTCTGCAACGTCGACAAGCCCGAGACGATCGAGCGCGTTACGTTCGCGCAGCATCATTCGCCGCGCAAATACCGCTTCGTAGGCTTGCTTGTTGGTGTAGTCCTGGAACTCGTCTTCGAACGTCATTTGTCCCGCAGTGTAACACAAATGAGTAAGCCCCGGACATAGCGGTGGCTTTTCACGAGCCGTCGCAACCGCGTCAGCCCTACCGGAGTTTCGTTTTACTCATACCAGGCGTCTTAGACCGCTACAACATCGTTTCCAACGAGGACAAGCGCCGGGCACTTCTCAAGACCCAGGCGCACCTCGAATCCCTTCCGAAAACACAAAACGTTCCCGCACAATCCACACAAAAAGGTAGCAAAATGACCCGAAGCCTCGCGGCCAAATTTGAACTCATCTCTTTGTTTGGGAAAAGTTTAAAGTTGGTGGCGGGGGCAGGATTTGAACCTGCGACCTTTGGGTTATGAGCCCAACGAGCTACCGGACTGCTCCACCCCGCATCAACAGAAGAGAATGTAGTGTAGCCATCTCCCGGGGCTGTGTCAAGCCGACGGGGCTCCCGGGGTGTGCGTCATGAAAGTAGGTAGATTTGGAAGGGTGCATGTGAGGCGCGATGTTCTGATAGTATTGTAACTATCAGAGGGAGGACCGCCCATGCCAGACCTGCTTCCCCCACTCCTGACCCAGCGCGAAGCCATCCTTTGCCAGATCGCTGAGCTCGGTGACATGCGTCGAGGCACTATCACAGAGGTCTTCCGCTCCTGTGGAAAGTCCGGCTGTTGTTGCTCCGAGCGCAAGCATCCTGGCCACGGTCCCTATTACGCTTTCACCACCAAGGTCGAGGGCAAGACCAAAACCTTGCAACTCCGCCCCGGGCCGCGGCTCGCCAAGATCGAGCGGGAGGTCGAGACCTATAAGCGCTTCCGGTTCCTCACCCAGCAGCTGCTGCAAGTCAACGAGGGGATTTGCAACGCGCGCCCCGAGGAGCCCGCAGCCGATTCGGAAAAGACCGCGTTAAAAAAAACCTCACGCAACTCGTCCAAGAGGAGTTCGCACGGGAAGTAGAGCGTTTGCTCTTACGCGTTGTGCCCGGGAGCGCTCGAGCCGCCCGCGTCGATCTCGAGGCAACCGAGATGGCCGTGCGGAACTCGATGCACGAGATGGGTGGTGTCCTGCTGGAAAAGCTGCTCGCTGCGGACGATGGGTATCGAGGTCACCGGATCGACTGCGGCAAGGGTCACCTGGCCACGTTCGTGGACCACCGAAGCAAGACGCTCCGGACCGTCCTCTCGAAGGTCGAGCTTCGAAGGGCCTATTACCACTGTCCAGACTGCCAGCAGGGCAGTATTCCCAGGGACCGTGAGCTGGACATCGTGGCAACCTCCTTCTCTCCCGGCGTGCGGCGCCTCATGGGACGCGTCGGCAGCAAGGAACCCTTCGACGAGGGGCGCCAAGATCTAGAACTACTAGCTGGAATCGTGGTCAATACGAAAGAGGTGGAACGGGTCTCAGAAAGACTTGGGCAACAGGTCGAGGCTATCGCTGGCAAGGAGCGTAAGCTGGTGTTGTCCGGAAAAATAGTTCGGATCAAACCGGTGCCCAAGATGTACATCGCCATCGACGGCACCGGAGTGCCCATGGTCCCACATGAGACACAAGGACGGCAAGGCAAAGACGACTCGGGCATGGCGAAGAGCAGGGAGGCCAAGCTCGGTTGCGTGTTCACGCAGACAAGCTTGGACGACGAGGGCTTTGCTCTTCGTGATCCGGACTCCACCACTTACGTCGGCGCCATCGAAACCGCCGAAGAGTTCGGCCAACGAATCTTTACCGAGGCCATCCGGCGGGGCCTGCGCTTTGCCGAACAGGTCATTGTCATCGGAGATGGTGCGCCCTGGATCTGGAATCTTGCGGCTGAGCACTTTGCGGATGCCACCGAGATCCTCGACCTCTACCATGCCCGCGAGCATGTTTCAGACCTTGCCAAGGTGCTGTACGAACCACTCCAGGCCAAGGCGTGGACAGAGGCATCCATCCAACTGCTTGATGAAGCCAACCTTGAAGGGCTTCTCTCGACCTTTGCTCGCTTGCGCCCCAAAAGCGAATTCGTCAAGGACGAGCTCAGAAAGGCAACGGCTTACTTCCAGACCAACACGGAGCGGATGCGCTACCAACGCTTCCGTGAACAAGGTTTGTTCGTCGGCTCCGGCGTCGTCGAGGCGGCATGCAAAACCATCGTCGGCCGTCGGCTCAAGCAGTCCGGAATGCGCTGGACCGTCCGCGGTGCCAATGCCATCATCGCCCTCAGATGCTGCGAACTCAGCCGTCGCTGGGAGCAGTTCTGGGAGGCCCGCTGCGGGTAGTCTCACCCCACATTTATGACGCACACCCGGGCTCCCGCTAACTTAGCGCGGGGTAGAGCTCCTGGGTGAGACCCTGGAGCTCGCGTAGTTCCTGTTCGCTTTCCGCCAGGAAGACGATTCCTACTTCGTAGCGTTTGTCCTTTCCCTGGTCGACCTCTTCGATACGGACCACTCTGCCCTTGAAGGTTTGGCTCTTGTCGGGGCGGCGAATAACGAGCTCGAGCTCCAAGCCGACGCTCATCGGTGCGTGGCTTTCGACCAAGGCTCCGCTTTGGGACAAGTTCTTGGTGTGGCTCTCTAGTTCCCCGTCCCTTCCTGGTTCGGCGATCCGGAAAACGAGGGTCTTCTTGGCTTCGAAGCGGGGGAAGTTCCTCTTCTCGTCCGGATGGAGGGTGATGCGATTCTTACCCTCGCGTTTGGATCGATAGAGGGCCTGGTCGGCCATATTGAAGAGATCTTCTTCGGTCGAAGAATCGATGGGGTAGATGGACACGCCGCCGCTCAAGCTTAGGTTGAGCGGACCGTTGCGGACGGAACCGGTGCGGAAACGTTCCTCGACATCGCCCCGGATCCGCTCGGACACGATGAAGGCCCCGGCCCGTTCTGCTCCGGGGAGGATAAGAGCGAACTCTTCGCCGCCATAGCGGCAAGGGACATCGATCTCACGCACGCTGTCGCGAATGATCTGAGAGCAGGCACAAAGCGCCTCGTCACCGACTCGGTGGCCGTGACGATCGTTTACCTGCTTGAAGTTATCGAGGTCCAGCAAGACCAGGGAAAAGGTCAGACCGTGCCGGTCGGCACGCTTGATCTCGCGCCTCATGCTGGAGTCGAAGAAGTGGCGGTTGTAGAGGCCGGTGAGGCCGTCAGTGACCGCATTCTTTTCGGTAGCGAGAAACGAATCGATCTCGATGAGCTTCGGGTTACGGAGCTTGTCGTGAAGGTTGTAGAAGTAGTCGAGGGCGGTGACCTGAAGGCCCACGTCCCGGCCTAGCTGCCGTGCGAGCTCCTTCTGGTGACCCTCGATGCCCTGCCAGTGGCCACGGGCCTCTTCCTCCTCAAACTCGAGATGAGTGAGGAGTCGAATGATAGAAGAGTAGGGCTTTTTGTCCTGTTCGAGTAATTGTCGAAAGCAAGAATTCCAGGTATCCGGTGAATTATTCTGCTCGATGAGCCTGACGAGGTTCCGCCAAAAATCTCCGCGATCCTGCAACGTCTCCATACGCGCCTCCAGAGTAGAAGAGGCCGGCAAATTCTCTGGGGGGGGTTGGGGACCCTCGACGAAGCAACGCCTACAATGGCGAGCCGGCGTAGAAAGGCCAGTGGTAGCAGAGATCGGCCCCGGGCATCAACCCCGGGTATTCTCGGGCCCTTTCAAAGAGCCGATCCGCTCACTCCGGGGGGAGGAGAATCTCTAGAAGTCCCACGCGGAAAAGCTTTTTCTGGCGTTTGGGTGCCTTGGTGCATAAATACAGGTAAGTCATTGATTTCATTGACTCTGTGATTTTTTGCCCAAAAACGTAACCTGCTGATTCCTTTAGAGTTGTCCAGAGTAATGCACCAAGGCACCCTTTAGGTGGCAGATCTCACCTACGTTGCGACGTGGCAAGGTTTCGTCTACGTCGCGTTTGTCATCGACAGGACGCCGTTCAGCGCTCGCAGACAACTCCGTCCCCGTCGGCATCTCGCATGTAGGGATACGCAGGATGGCCGCGGCGCACTGGCGCGATCCCGTGGCGCCGTGCTTCAGCGCAAGTGATGCGGCCGTTGCCGTTGTCGTCGTACTGACGGAGCGCGCTACTGCCGCTGGTCGCGGGGGCCGAGCCTTGGCGCGCCGTGCCGCCCTTGGCCTCACCGCCACTAGCTTCGCAGACAATCCCGTCGCCGTCACCATCGCGCATATAGGCGTAGGCCGGATGGTCGCGGCGCACCGGGGCGATCCCATGGGTGCGAGCCTCGGCGCACGTGATACGGCCATCGTCGTTGTCGTCCCACTGGGTGAGTATCTCACGCGCATCGGCGGCCGTCGGGGTGATGTCCTGAGCGACCGGTGAGGCACCACGGGCCACCATGACGAGGTCGGTCGACTGGCATCCACACAACACGCGTTCAAGGGTGTCTGCTTCGCGCTCGTCTATCGTCAGACCGTACTTTCGGCGGACAGCGACGCTACGGTCCGCGAACCAGCACCGGTTCTGGTCGGGTAACCACTCCGCGGCATCCCGAGCGCGCTTCTGGTTCCGGTTCACGCCGGGACTTGCCAGCGTCAGATTCAGCAGATCCGTTGCGAAGCGTCGGCGGGTCGCCTCATCCGCCACACAAAGTCCGCTGTCGTGTGCCTCGGAGCGGGCGACGATATGTTCAATGTCCGTCTCCCGTTTGTTGGCGAACCAGCGGCCCGTGTAGGGACCATAGACGCCGCCAAGCTCGGCGATGACCCGGTCCTCCACAGACTGTGGATACCGATAGTCGTCAGCATCGTACGGGGAGCAACGGGATTCGGGGGCAACCACCAAGCCCCGCCACGACGTCTGGGCCGTGGCGGGGTCGTGCCACGAGCCCGTGGCGAGCACAGCGATCCATACGGGAATGGGGAAGTGTCGCATCTTATCTTATCTTACCTCTCACAGGCTATGCCGTCGTTCTCTCGGTCGATTGCGCACGATGGAGACGCATATCGCGGTCCTCCACCTAGTAGCGTACAGCGGCGAAGAATGGAACTCGGGTGCTTCCGCAGTCAAATGTTGGCGCCTGCCGTGTAACCCGTTCGCGTGCTAGAGTTTGAGCCTGATTTCGAGAGGCGCAGTTCTTTCGTCGATGCCGGCTGGGCCGAGTTTTGGCACAGGACGGGAGCGGGCCGCTGACAGGGCCGTGCAGCGTCGGAAAAGAGGCCACCCGAGGGGTCCAGAATCGAGGCCAGGGCTACCGTGGCGTAGCGGGCTAGCACGTTCTGTTCCATGTTCGCCTGGACATCCTTAATATCTTTACTTATCTAGGATTTGGCCTCAACCAGGGTCCGGCATGGCTTGAGACGATTCTGTTCATCGTCACTTCCTGCCCCCCGGCTCTTTGCCGGTTCCATCGACACAACTGCCTGATAGCCTGATCAGCGGAACGGACGGCGTGATGAACTCCTGCCCTGGGCATGCTGGTGTTGCACGATCTCGTGCTGCACCACTACCGGCTCGCCATGTACATGAATAGCCCCGAAGTCGCCGATTACAAGGCGCACATGGGCGATACCGGGAAGCGAGATCGATTGATCGCCAAGCTCTCCGAGTACACCGCGGAGGTCGAAGCTTCGTACCCCAACCGCGGCGGGGAAATCGCCGAGATCGCCATACGGATGGGAGGCGGCCGGCTGCTCTACCAGTACCCGCTTCACGAACTGCTGGTGCGAGCCAGCAAGTGACGCTCGTCCACAGCCGCGCCGCCCTTGACGAGCTCGAAGCGCGGTGTTCGGAAAGCGTGATTCGCGCCGTGCGCATGGGCATCGAGCTGCCCGAAGTTGTTTCACGCGACGAGGCCCGCCTGCAGTTGGGTTTAGGAAAACAGATTGTCATGGCGTCTTTTGGATTGGTGTCTCCAGAAAAACGCATCTCGATCGCCCTTCGTTGTCTCAAACGGATGCTCGATGAGGACGTCGATGTGCGGTACCTGCTGGTCGGGGGAACCGTAGCGCACTACAACGCGCGCCGGGAGGCCGAGCAATTGGGCGTGGCCGAGCGCATACTTCTCACGGAACGCGTTTCAGAATCCGATTTCCGACTCTATGCCTCGGCCGCGGACATTTGTTTGAATCTCCGCTATCCCTCAGCCGGGGAGACCTCTGCCACATTGCTTCGCTTGCTGGCGGCGGGTAGAGCCGTCATGGTGACCGATCAAATGCGCGAGCTCGACTACCCCGACACCGTCGTCGCCCGAACGAGCCTCGACGGCGACGAGGACGGTCTCTTCTGTGACGTGATGGATCTCCTGCGCGATCCGGAACGCAGACGAAGGCTCGAAGTCTGCGCGCGCGAATACGTCTAGGTGGAGCACAACCCGAGCGCCATGTTCGACGATTACGCCGGGTGTCTGGCCGAGGCCGAGCGGCTTCCCTCCTCTTCTATCAAGCTCCCCCGCCATCTGGCTTGAGCGAAGCCGCTTCGCTTTCCGGCGGCACGCGGAGAATCCGGATCGCGGGGCCCTGCAGCCTTCCTTCGACCGGCTCGAACTCCGCAACCGGCAGACAAAGCTCGAAGAGTCTCCGATAGGCACGAGTGACCCGGTGCTCCGGTCCCCAGCGGCCATAGATCTGCGACGAAACGACGATATACTCTACGCCCTCGCGGCGATAGTCCGCGACGGACTTGTGAATGGCTCTTGCTTCTTGTGACACGCGGAAACGCTTCCGATCCGGAACCGGCGTGAATCTTTCCGCCACGAAGTGTGTGCCCGGTTCGAACGTTGCGTTGATCCATTCTCGCGCCACGTTTCCCGTATCGGGAAGCGTTGCCTCCGAGTCATGGAGGATCGACATGCGTGTTGGGAACAACATGAGGAGTACGACCAAGGCCGTCAAGACGTATGGCTCCACCCATACGGCGCGGCGCAGCTTGACAACGAACACCGCCACCTCATTGACGGCAAAGGCCGCGAGGATCGCAAGAAACGGGTAAACGGGGATGAACAAACCCGCCCAATGGACGCGCTGGGAGCTCGCGAGTGACGCATAGACGACAGGAAAGCACAATGCGACGGCAAGCAGGGCGTCGAGTCGGTAAATCGCTAGGGTGAGACCAGCTAGCGCCGCAAGGAACGCCCACCGACCGGTTCCGAAGAGCACCGCGTAACGTGCGTGGTGGTACCAGTTGTCGACACCGGTACCCCCTTCTTTGCCGGCAACGGCGTAGGTGTATAGAGGCTCGGTAATATCGTTCAGGAATCTCGCGAAGTCCGTGATCAGAAAGGGATTGGTAGCAAAAAAAGCCGCGATCGAGCCAGCCACACCCACGTACAAATCGGGGTCGACGAGTAGTCGCCGACCGTGACGCAGCCATACGGCAACCAGAAACGGAAACGCGACCAAAACGCCGTTGTACTTCGTACCCATCGCCAGACCGATGGCGAGCCCGTTTAAGACGGCGAGCTTCGCCCCCCCTTTTTGAAAGTACACGACGCTGGCCAGGACACTTAAGGTAGTCATGAAAGCAAGCATTCCATCGGGCTTATTGATTTGGGACTGCACAACCGCCGACGGGAAGACCGCCAGCAAAGCAGCGGCCATCAAGCCAACTCGGGTCCCGAAGAGTCGCCTTCCCAGTAAGAACGTGAGCAGAACAGTAGCGGTACCAAAGACGACGGCGACGAAACGGCCCCAGTACAACATGTCTTCGACGGTAATCTCGTTCACGCTCTGCCAACGTCCCGAACGCGCTCCCGACAGGTACACCGCAGTGTAGGTGCCCATGTTTAGATACGTCTTGAGGCTGGGGTAGTACCACCAATAGGGGTTGAGCTCACCCCGTTTTATCATCGTGATGGTCGAGTGGACGTAGTCGTACTCGTCGGCGACGTAGCTCTGAGGAAGACCGGAGCTAATGCCCCAAACGCGAAGCGCGAAACCCCACGCCAGGATCGCGACAAGCAACGCCGGTACAGCGAGGCGTCGGGCTATACCGAAAACGTCCTCTCGGGTGCGGGGAAGGCCGACCCGAGCAACGAAGAAGAAGAGCCCAATGGAACCGAGGAGACAAACGGCGAGAAATCTCCGGGAGACGACGGGCTCCAGGAATCTCAGGTAGTAAGCGTTGGTGAGGAAAGTGGCGACCGCGGCGACGAGAAGCAACCATCCGACGGGACGCATCCAGGGGCCAGAAGGAAACCACCGATCCCTGTTCGAGCCTCGCTCGACGTCCGTCAAACTAGACGCTCCTCAATGAGAAACATGATAGTGAACAACCACCGCCTATAAGGCGGTGGCTTCAAGGGTTGTCAATTGGAAATTGACTGTCGTCGTGAACGGGATCACCCTCCTGGGAGTCTATGTACTCCTTTACCATCTCGTCCGTTATGGATCCTGAACTCACCGCCAGATATCCTCGGGCCCAGAAGTGCCGGCCCCAAAACTTCTTCCTCAGGTGAGCAAACTCCTGAAGGAGTATACGGGAGCTGATACCCTTTAGCCACTGCACGATCGTACTGAGGTCCTGGTGCGGACGGTAGGACAGGAAGACGTGGACGTGGTCGCGTGCAACCTTACCCGAGATAATGTGCAGCTCACGTTCCATCGCGATCCGACGAATGAGACCGCGCACACGAACCGCTACCGGATCGATGAGCACCTTTTTACGACATTTCGGTATCCAGACGACGTGCGCTTTCAGGTCCGTTTTCGTGTGCGCTCCGTGCCTGTAGTGACGCACGCGACCACACTACCACGACCTTCTCTTCGCCTAAAGGCGAGGGGTTTCCACCATCCCCGGAAGGGACACTAACATGGTTCTCGTTTCAGATGTCGACCCATCACACGCGAGATCGATTGTCATGAGTCCGATCGGGGAGCGGTGGTCCGCCGTCGGCCGCTGGTGCGTCGCGGCTTTCATCGTCGGCGCGGCTTCGTTCGTCATGCTGCTCGGCACCTTGCGTACCGAACGTCTGAACGTGGACGTCGGCCCGGGAGACGCCGACTACGCGCAAGGCCTCTCCGATTTCTGGCGCTACGACGGCGAACGTACGTGGCGCGAGATGGGGCGAAGGGCCCGGGTACACCTACCGGTGACAATGGAAGGACCGTGGCGACCTCGACGGTGAAGAAGTCGGTCGCAGGGCCGGGCCAGTTGTTGCTATCGGTAGCACAACCCGAGTCGCGGCAGCCCGTTCGATGCGCTCGCGAGCGACGGCGACGAAGTCGGCCGACGGCTCGATACCGTCGACGTCGTAGCCGAGGAGCATCAGAAGCTCGCTCACCCACCCGGGTCCGCTCCCGACTTCGAGGATACGGCCGCCGTGGCGGATATCCATCGCGCGCACGAGGTTCATGACCGCGTAGGCTTGGAGATAGAACTGCTCGTTCCCGGGACGGTTGTCGTAGGGTTTGCGGTACAGCCAGTCGAACTCGAACCTGGACATCGCGCCCATGTAATTGCGCGCGGCGTCGAGGAAGGCTTTCTCTTCTTTCTTGGCGCGCTCGCTCAAGAAACGTTTGTGGGGGTTCGACATCGTGCCAGGGGTTGCGGCGTTATTCTAGCGTTGAGGTGAAGTGGGGTGCAAGAATTGGCGTGAGCCCATCGCCGGTTTAGCGAACCACCGTCCACACCGCGTCAACTGCTCGCTTGTAACGTCGCCAGTGGATCAAATTTTGGCACAGGACGCGACGGGCTTGAGAATGCCGACGTCGTATTCGCGACTACACCAGCAAGAAATCGGACTAACAATGGTACCAACTCCGTTGGTACGGTCCAATGGGGCGGCATCCTGTGGCGAGCGCGACTCGCTCTCTGCTAAGATTTTGCCCGGATGAGCCCAACCGCTCCCGCTCTTACGGTCATTCTGCCGGCGTTCAACGAAGAGGGCAGTATCGAGCAAGCCGTGCGGCGTGCGTCGGAAGCGGTCGCGCCCCTCGTTTCTTCCTACGAGATCGTCGTTGTCGATGACGGGAGCCGAGACGAGACCCCGAAGATCCTTCACGAGCTTGAGCGCGAGATGGGAGCGGCGCTCGTCGTCGTCACTCAGCCGACGAACCTCGGCTACGGCGGAGCGCTGCGCACCGGCTTCGATACGGCCCGAGGGCGTCTCGTCTTCTACACGGACGCGGACAATCAGTTCGATCTTCGCGAGCTATCCAAGTTCCTCCCTTTGATGGAGGGCCAGGACGCCATTCTGGGTTATCGAGTCGGGCGGCAGGACGGTGGATTCCGTCTCTTCGTCTCCAACGGGTACAACGCTCTCGCGTCGCTCGCCTTTGGGATGTCGGTCAGAGATTTGAACTGCTCGTTCAAGCTCTTCCGCCGCGAAGCCCTGACCTCGCTCCACCTCGAGGAAGACTACTTCTTCATCGATACCGAAATCGTGGTCCAGCTTCACCGGGCTGGATTCCGCTACATTCAGAAAGGCGTTCGCCACTATCCCCGCACCGCGGGGAAGTCGACGGTCGGCCCGACCGACGTTCCCCGTACCTTTCTAGCCCTCATGAGGCTCTGGGTAAAGCTGCGGCTGCTGAGCTCGGGTAAAACGAAACGCGCGGCACCGCGCGATTAGTCGGCCAGAGTGTTCAACCTTTCCGTGTGTTCCGGCGTGTGGAAGGCGGCCGGCGCTAGTGCGCTCGGGACGATCCTCCTCTTAACGCTCGCCTACCGATTGCCCACGACGTTGGTCGTCGACATGGGCGACGCAGTGGTCGGCGCACTCCTCACCGACAACTTTCACGACGCAGAGGAGGGCTACCGCTGGACCCGCGGCACGAGTCGCATGCGTTTCCTGGATCCTGGCGCCAGCCCGACCGCTCGTGTCGAGATCGTCCTTGCCGGATTTCGACCGCGCGGCACTCCCCCACCGCTTCTCGTGATCGAGTCCGGCGGCGAAACCCTTCGACGAAGCCCGGGAAGACGAGCCGCGCTCTATGAGCTCGAGACCCGAACCGAGGGTATCTGGAGCTCGACGCTCGAGGTCTCGCTCCGCTCGGATACCTTCTCACCTGGAGCGGGAGACGACCGCGCCCTGGGGGTCCGCGTGCACGAGGCGCGGCTCGTATTGCCGAACGGGTCGAGACCGCCGCTCCGTCAGCTCGCGGCGGCCTTGGCGATCGTGCTCGCAGGCCTTCTCGCCGGCTCTCGATGGCGGGACGCGACCGCGTGCGGCCTTGTCACGTCGGGCGTCGTCGCCGTGTTCGCGGGAGTCGCCTTCGCCTTCGCTCGGGTTTGGGCGACGATTCTCGTCCCGGGCCTCGCCGTCACGCTCGGCGCCGCTCTCATCGTGAGATGGCTCTTGCCGAAATTCACCCGGGTGATCGCGGAAACGATCTCACGATCCGGGAGTGCGCTTGTGGATGGTCTCGCGACCCTCGCGAGCGGTTGGGCTGTCTACGTGGCCGTCCTGGCCATTTCAGGGACCGTCCTGGCCTATTGGTCGAGACCTCGCTTCGAGCTCGACCTCGGCTCGGGGCGCGCGGACGCGGTGAGTCACCGCTTCGCCGGGCTCGACCAGGAAGGTGGCGTCAGGTTTCGCCGGGCGCTCCCCGGTGCGGCGCTGGATTTGCGAGACTTCGGCGCACTCTCGCCATGGACCGTGGAGCTTCGGGCTCGAAGCGGGGTCGTGTCCGACGAGACGGTTCGGGGGACGTTACTCCGCGCCGATGATTTCGAGCTATCGGGAGCTCTGAGTTCCGATTGGAGCCTCCACCGAGCGACGCTCCCCGCTGCTTCTCTCGGTTGGCGATCGGGTCATTGGCTCGAGTTTCCTGTATTCGAGTGGGGAAGGGAGCTGCAAATCGACTCGCTCGTCATCGACCGAGGCAGGAGCTTCCCTTCTCTCGGATCGCTCCTATGGATCCTGGCTTCCTCGTGGCTCGTGATGGCGTCGTTCGCCGCGAGCGGCTTGTCCGCCCGGCTCGCAAGCGTCGGCGCTGCGCTGTTTCTGGCGGTGCTCCTCGCCGGTTTGATTTTGGAGCCAGGAATTCTCCCTCGAGTCCTTCCGAGCTTTTTCCTGGCGGCCTTCGCGAGCCTGTTGCTCTCGGCCTTCGGCCGGGGAGCATTCGAAACACTTTCGACGGAAGTTTCCATGCCGGAGCTCAGCCCGCTGGCTCTCGCGATCTCGAGCTTCGGCTTCGTCTTGTGGTTCCTGTCCATGGCCTTTCCGCTCTACGCCGGTGGCCACTTCGGCTTTCACACGGCCATCGCCGAAGAGATTTGGCATGGCCAATTTCTGCTCTACTACCTGCCGGAGCCCGGAAGCATGCTGAGCCGGCAGCTGCAGTGGGGCAACGTGATCGTGCCCCACTCCTGTCTATTTCACACGATCGTGTCTCCCTTCGCCGCCTTTCCGTCGATTTGGTTCCACACGCTGACGAAGCTCTTCCTCTCCGCTCTCCTGTTCGCTATCGCCACCACGAGCGCCCTCCTCGCGACTCGCATTTGCGATCCTCGAACCGGCACCTATGCCGCCGCGATCGTCGTCGGGCTTCCCACTGGGTTTCAGCTCCTCGGCTTGGGACACCTCATGACGCTTTTCGGATGCTGGGCCGCGACCCTCGCTCTAGGGTTCATCATCCTCGTCTCGGACCGGCTTTCCGAGCGGTTGATCTTTGTCATCTCGCTCGTGCTCCTTTCCCTTTGCTTCCTTTCCTACACCGGCTCTTTGTTGTTCACCTCCCTGAGCCTCGCGACCGCGGCGGTCCTTCTGCTTCGAAAGGAGCCGCAGCTCGCCAAACGCCTATGGACCCTTTTGATCGCGGGATGGGCGGTGGCTCTGGTCCTTTACTACGGCAACTGGATCCTGCCTTTCTTGAGGGAAACCATCCCCTCACTTGCATCAGACCTGGGCTCGGACAGCATCGATTTCGCTTCTCGAATCGCGGCGCAACCGGAAAAGTTGGCCTATACCCTTGGCTCGCCACTCGTGCTTCTGACGGGTCTCGCCGGTTTGTATCGCCTCCGGGGCCGCGATCGAGTCCTTCTCGGCTCCTGGGCTTTGGCGATCGTTGGCTTTGGCCTTCTCGATCTCGCCTTCAATTTCCTCTTGAAACACCACTATTATTCATTCCCTGCCATTGCCATCGGCGTCGCGCTCGCCTTTCGCTGGCTCGAAAAAAGAGGGCGCTGGGGGAGGGTGGTGGTCGGCGTATTTCTCGTCTCTATATGGATGGTCGGACTGCGGGAGGCCGTTTCGGTGTCCCAAGGCGGGCTTTAAGGTTGCGCGGCGTTGTTGCACGGACCGGAGCAAATGGCTGACCTCCCTGTGCCGGTCGCCGAGTCACCCGGCGCAGTACGTATCGGGCACGCCGAGCGCGGTCATCTTGTTGAGTATCTCGCACTCCATTCGGGCTCGATGATCACTTTGTAACGATAGACCGCGTCAATCTTGATCTTGCGGGCGACCGCGTGACTCGTTGCCGTTCTCAGACGGCGAGCTGATCATCATTATCTGGACAATCTGAGGAGATGGAAACAGCACCGTGGCGTTTTTCATCGCGTCAGCGAGGTTGCCGTTCACCGCCGATGAGTCCATACAAGCGACACCCGCTGTTGCGTCTTCGTGATAATAGAAGCTAGCATCAGCACTATCGTTCTTAAGCGTCATTTCAATTTCCTCCAGCCTTCAAAGGTTCGTTCGTCCTTAACCCCGTCCTGTGCCAAAACTCGGCCCTTTTGAAATAGGCCATAAATCAGCAACTTAGTGTCTGTGTTTGCGACCGGGCCAAGGGCCGTGGGCTTTACAATCGTCTTGGGCGGGCGGGTCGTCACCATGCAGATGACCACCTAGTCGAGAGCGAATATCGAAGCGTGTTCCTGAAGCTGTTTCCACGCTACGCCGGTCGAGCCCGCCGAGGGGCTACCGTCGCCGGCGACCATCTACGCGGCACGGCAGTAGTAGTTGAGAATGCCCCCAAGTCGCTCTCGCGACACGATGGGGCCAGTGTCATTCGCGCTTGCCGGCAGAGGTGTGAGGAGCTCGTTGCCGAGACCTTGGTGGTTCCGTTTTGTGTGATAGTGCACTACGTATTCGGTTACCGCTGTGCGCAGGTGTCGCTCACTGAGAGGTACGAAGCGCTCGAGACACTCTCGACGTATGGAGAGAACGAATCTTTCCGCGTATGCGTTCAGATTCGGACTATTGGCGGGAAGGCGCAGGGGCTTCACGCCTGAATCTCTCAAGAGCCCACGTACCGCCTCGGTGAATAGCGGGTCCCGGTCGTGGATGAGGTATCGCTTGCCAAGGAGGAAACGGGGATGTCCCGCCGGATGTTGAATTTGGGGTAGCGGCGGCTCCTTGGCCGGCCTAAGAACAGGTCTGCCAATAAACCGTCTCCAGAGGGGGACAAGGAGCCACCAATGCCTAGGAAATCAAAGAAGCCAGTAAGAAAGCAAACGCACTCGCCTACGGGCAAGGTAGTTGGCCAAGTCGGTCAGATACTGCTACCGATGATAGCTGGGATCGCGGCCACGAAGGCGGATCTGACGGAATGGGTGTACGAGCAAGGACTGACAGCTCTGCACCTACTGCTCAGAGAGGACGCCGAGGAGATCGCGGGGCTCAAGGGCAAGCACGAGAAGGAGCGAACTCATAACCACTGGGGGAGCACGAACGGAGAGCTGAGCTTCGGTGGTCGTCGCATCCAAGTGTCGCGACCTCGAGTTCGCTCGAAGTCGGGCGCGGAGGCGTCGCTTCCACACTTCGAAGCCTTCCGCGAAGAAGACCCGCTTCCAGAGCGAGTGTTGAATC
Source organism: Candidatus Marinacidobacterales bacterium (assembly GCA_965222425.1). Classification (GTDB taxonomy): domain Bacteria; phylum Acidobacteriota; class Vicinamibacteria; order Marinacidobacterales; family DATDRI01; genus CBDCNP01. The sequence goes on along the minus strand of CBDCTW010000008.1, from coordinate 43,514 downwards.
AGATCTTGGTGGGGGTATCGACCCGAAATTACGAATCGAGTCTGGACAAACCCGCGGCCAAGTTGAAGTTTCGTGGCACGAGTAAGGGTGCCGCCAGCCGTCACCTCGTGAGCCAGACGACTAAGAAGCTCGAGGAATACCTGTCTCGGCGGCTAGAGGAGTTCGAGCTTGCGGCACTGATGCTGGATGGCCTTGAGGTGGCCGGACAGACCGTCGTCGTAACTCTAGGTATCACAATAGATGGAACGAAGGTGCCCCTGGGTATATGGCTGGGCTCGACGGAGAACTCTCGGGTGTGCACCGCGATGTTGCAGGACCTTCTCGAGCGAGGCTTGCGCGTCGATGAGTCGATTCTCTGCGTAGTGGACGGAGGCAAAGGCATCCGCAAGGCACTCGTCGACGTTTTGGGGGACCTCGCGGTCATCCAAAGGTGCCAGATCCATAAACTCCGAAATCTTCGCTCGTACCTTCCCAAGTCTCGTCACGCCTACGTGCTCCAGACGATGAGGGAAGCCTACAAGTGCAAGAGTGCCGACAAGGCGCGCAAGCGACTTCAGGCATTGGTGTCGTGGCTCGAGCGAAACGGCTACGACGAAGCTGCCGGAAGCCTTCGTGAAGGGATGGAAGAAACACTCACGGTCGTGAAGCTCGCGCCGCCCGCCTTACTTCGCCAGTCTCTTGCCACGACGAACGCCATTGAGAATCTCAACGGAACCATTCGCAGAGTATCGAGAAACGTCAAGCGTTGGAAGAGTCCTTCCATGGTTCGCCGATGGACCGCTCTTGGCGTCGTCACCGCGCAGAAAAAGTTCCGGCGTATCAAAGGCTTGAACCGCCCCGGATTTTCCGGAGACTGTTTTAGTTGAGTCTCGCCATCTCTAGCGAGCCTTCCTGCGACCGATAGTAGTTCATCTCGTACTCGACGGGGGCGACATTTCCGATCGGCTCCAAGAGTCGTTGCGTGTTGTACCAATGGACCCACTCGAGGGTGGCGAACTCGACGTCCTCAGGACCACGCCAGGGCCCACGTCGACGGATCACCTCGGTCTTGTAGAGGCCGATGATGGATTCAGCCAAAGCGTTATCGTAAAAGTCGCCTCGGCTGCCGACGGACGGCTCAATGCCCGCCTCGGCGAGCCGCTCGGTGTAACGGATCGAGACGTACTGCACGCCGCGGTCGCTGTGATGCACCAATGGATCTTCTGGGTCTAGTCGGCGCTCGTGCAGCGCCTGCTCCAACGCATCGAGAGCGATGCCGGCAGTCAACGATGTCGTCGCTCGCCAACCGACGATGAGTCGAGCGAAGACGTCGATGACGAAGGCGACGTACACGAAGCCGCGCCACGTGGCGATGTAGGTCAGGTCCGAAACCCAGAGCTCGTTCGGGCCTGTGGCGTTGAAGTCGCGCTCCACGAGGTCCATCGGGCGAGCGCCGCTCGAATCCGGCTTCGTCGTCTTGAATCGACGTCCACGGACCGCCCCCTGGAGGCCCATTTCACGCATCAGACGGGCCACCGTGCATCGAGCCACGTCGCGGCCCTCACGGCACAGCTGACGCCAGACCTTGCGCACGCCATACACGTCAAAGTTCTCTTGCCGTACACGACGAATCTCGCCGCGGAGTTGGACGTCGCGCTTCGCTCTCGCTGGCAGGCGGCTTGGGTCCTTCTCTCGCGCTTTCTGCTCGTAATAGGTCGACGGGGCGATCGGAAGCATCCGGCAGATCGGCTCGACCCCGTAACTCTCACGGTTCGCGTCCACGAACAACACATTCACCTCGGTCGGCGGTCGAGCTCCGCCTGGGCGAAAAACGCCGACGCCTTGCGAAGGATCTCGTTCGCCCGCTTTAGCTCACGGTTCTCTCGCTCAAGCTCCTTCAGCCGCTGACGCTCGTCCGTCGTCAGTCCCGCTCGTTTCCCAGCATCACACTCTACTCGACGCACCCACGTGCGTAGCGTTTCCCGCGTACAGTCAATCTTCGACGCAATCGATGAGATCGCTGACCACTGAGATTCGTGCTGAGCCTGCTGGTCGAAAACCATCCGCACTGCGCGCTCTTTTACCTCCGGTGAATACCTGCTTCGTCTTGTCATGACTCCATCCTCTCAAGAGTTGGAGTCTCCGGGAAACCCGGGGCGGTTCAGCTATCGCCATATGGGCGCTCTCGTTCACGCGCTTAGAAGCAAACAGAAATCTCTTGACAGCGATGAGTTTGCTGCCTAAGAGTATTCACAGGTGCCGCCGCTACCCGACCAAATTCAACAGCGGCCGGGACATCCCCGAGGAAACCATCCCACATGTCAGTGAGGTTTCTTGCCACCTGCTTCATCCACTCCCCGTTGGGGTCCGACGTTATCCCACCGATGCACACGCAGCGAGTGGCGATATCGATGACAAACAGGACATGGTAGCGGACGAGCCCGAACGGGTTCACAACCTCGACGGTGAACAGGTCTGTCGCAGCGATGGCGCCCCAATGAGCCTTGATGAAGGTGCTCCACGACATGCTCTTGCCCCGCTCCGGGGCAGGCGCGATACCGTGGTCGGCGAGGATCCTCTTGATAGTGTTGCGTCCGAGTTCATGTCCTAGGTTCTTGAGTGCGCCTCGCAGGCGCGTATATCCCCACGTCGGGTTCTCCTGCGCCACGCGCACAATGAGCTCACGGATGTCCTTCGCCGTCGGAGGTCGGCCTGGGCTCCGGTTCTTGCTGCCATCGTACTTGGCTGCGATGAGGCAGCGGTACCAACGCAGAAGCGTAGCGGGTGTGGCAACGGACGCAATCTGGGCCAGCGCCTCGCGGCCCAAAGCCTGGGCCTTGACGGCGAGCCTGCGCCGGTCGTCGTCCGAGAGCCTGAGACGCTTGCCCCGAAGCCCGGCTCGGAGCACACGGTTCTCCTCTTGCAGGTAGCCGATCACATCCTGCTGCTGGCGGTTGACCCAGCCAGCTAGAACGAGCAGTAGGAATTGCACGTGGTACGTCATCATGGAGCTGAAGATAACACCCTCGGGCCAGACGATTGTAAAGCCTACGGGTGCTTCCGCCATTAAGTGTTGGTGAGATGATGCTAAGAGATTACGGTGCATTTAATTACAGCCAAAATCGCGCTCGTGACCTTCGCTGCGCATTAAATGGAGCGTAAACGCCTCTTTTGCAAAGGGATGCGTGCACATCACCAACAGTAAACAGCGCAAGCACCGTCTATCACGCGGCCGTTGAACGCGACCCCGTCCCAACTCCCTGACACGCCCGAATAGAACCCGTCACGTGCTACTCGTGACACCTCCGCGATCGATCATCTTCTTTCTGAGGATTTCCGCCAAAAGCTGGACCACCTTTTGCGGAGACCGGATAGCTCCGAACTGCACCATCCGCCATTAAAATGCTGTAAATGACTAATAATAAAAAGGTTATTGATAACATTTATGATAAATTCCCACGTTTATAACCCCATTCTAACCGGAGGTAACAAGCCCTCCATCGTCAAACAGCTCGGGAGCCCGAGCCGCCACACCGCTACTGTCAAGTGCGCCACCATCATCCTCCGGGACGAATTCGAGAGCCTTTGCGAGAGGTGTGTTTGTCCACTCGGTCTGGCCCACTTTGCTCATCTAATTTGGCCCACCCTAAGTTATTGATTAATAAAGACGAGCTGTAAGAAAGCCCCTTTCCTTATTCCGCGGCCGGAACGAAGTGCAGGCCGCGGCTAGTGAAACCCAACGAACTCATGCCTTTATGGTCTTTTTCTCGCTCTTCAGGGTGCGCCGGAACCGATAGGATTCGGTGCCGGTTTCGAGTATGTGCGCCTGGTCCGTGACTCGGTCGAGCAGTGCCTTGCACAGGCGGACGTTCGTGAACACCTGGGTCCACTCCGAGAAGGGCAGGTTGGTGGTGATCACGAGCGCCGCCCTTTCGCATCGTTCCGAAACCACTTGGAACAGAAGCTCGGCGCCGACATCGGCGAGTGGGACGTAGCCGAGCTCGTCGATGCACAACAACTCGTAGCGGGCGTAGCGACGGATCACTCGCGAGAGTTCGTGCTCCTCCCTAGCTTCAACGAGTTCGTTGACGAGTCTCGAGGCCGTCGTGAAGCGAACGCGGCGACGTTGCTGGCACGCCGCTACACACAATGCCGTGGCCAGATGAGTCTTGCCTGTGCCGGCATCGCCGAGAAACAGAACCGGCCGTGCATGGTCGATGTAGTCGCCTTCGGCCAGTTCTCGTATCCGACGGGCGGAGACCTTCGGCGATTGCGAGAAGTCGAACTCCTCGAGCGTCTTCGCTCTCGGTAGTTGTGCTTCCTTCAGTCGTCTTTGAACCGCGCGGTGTTCACGCTCCTCGACTTCGGCGCTGAGCAGCACGTCGAGGTAGCGGACATAGCTGTGCTCGTCGCGCTGCGCTTGTTCGGCAATCTTCTGGAACTGCGTTGCCACGCTCGGCATGCGAAGCGTCTTGCAATGCTGACGGATGCTCTGGAGCTCGATGCTCTTCGCGTTCACGAGTTCACCTCGCCGATCAGCGCGTTGTAATGGCCAACACCTGGCAAGGAACGTTCGTACTTCGTGAGCTCTCCGAGCTCCACATCGCCAAGAGCCTGCGCCTGCTCACGTCGAAGAACTGATGATTCGACGAGGTGACGGATCGCCTCAGCATCCGTACAGCCGAGTTCGAGCGCTTGACTCACCGCCTCACGCAGCTTGTCGTAGCCGTGCTCGCGGCCGAGCTGCACGAGCTCGACCATCTGGCGGGTTCCTTCGAGCTTCCCGTGACGTCGATTCAGCTTGGACCACAACTCGTCGTAGCTCGTGGGCCACCGACCTTTCTCCCGCCATTGAGCGAGCGGCGTCGAGCCGGCCAACGCTCCAGGCTTCCTGACCAGAACATCCAAGTAGTGCTCGAGTTCATAAATCGACTGGCTGCGGCCGTAGCAGCGCTCGTGGCGTGCCACGACGTGGCCCTCGTGCCAGATCTCAACTTCCAACGGCAGTAGCTTGGCCACAACTCGCCGGTCCCGTTTCAACGGAGTCGAGTACCAGTTCGTGCCGACTCGAACGCAGCCTTTCTTGTTCACCTTTGCAAATCGTCGCTCCTCGATATCGAACCCCTCGACGGTCAATGGCAACAGATGCTCCCGTTCAAGCTCCATCGCTGTTCCGACAGCATGCTCCTTGCCGCTAATGTGGCGCGTCGCATCCTTGAGACAGCACGAGAGCAGATACTCGTTCAGCTCATCCCAGTTCGAAAACTCCGGTACCGGCGTCAGATAGTTGCGCCGGAAGTAGCCGACTTCGCTTTCCACCCCGCCCTTCTCGTTGCCTCGACTCGGATTACAAAACTCCGAGTCGAATCCCCAATGGGAGCGAAACGCCACGAATCGCTCCGTCTGCTCTCGTTGATAACCACGCAGAATCTTAGTGACCGCGAGTGACAGGTTGTCGTAGCGCATGCGGCGGAACACGCCACCAAAGAACTCGAACGCATGCTCCTGCGCTTCGAAAAATGCTTGTTGCGTCGGACGCGGATAGCCGCGATGCAACGCGCCTCCTCCCGCCATGCTTCGGACTACGAGCGTGTGGACCTTCTCGAGCTCACCTCCGATCCGCGCGTACGCCTCGTACCAGTCCACTTGCCCTTCATCGCCCCACGCGTAGCTCTGCGGAACAAAAATCTCTGTGTCCTTCAGGCCGAGCTCGCTCTTCCGACGAGCGACGTAGCGACGTACCGTTGATTCGCCAATCTCATGCTCCGGATGCTCGGCGCGCAACCGGGACCAGATACGACGAGCCGTATGGCGTTGCTTCCGAGGCGCTCGCTTGTCCTCCTTCAGGACCGCGTCGATGAACTCGCGTACTTCCTCAAGCTTCGGACTCGCACGCTCCGCGACCTTACGCTCCGGCGGTACCGCGCTCTCCAGCGCCTGACGCACCATCCGACGGTGTACTCCGAACTCCTTCGCCACTCCCTTTATCGTTCCTACTCCGTGCTCGTACTCGCCACGGATCTGCTCGAACAATCGCACTTTCGCACCCCTTTTCAACCGACCCTCCTCTCCGGGTTCTTCCCCGGCTCAGGGTATCGGTCTCGATGGGGTGGGCCAAATCAAATGAGCGAAATGGGCCAATTCAGACTAGCGAACACAAGAGGGCCCTCCAGTTGTTCTTCCTGGAGCACAGCGCTTGCGCGGGTAACCGCACCGACGATTTCGTCGGCGACCAGATTTCCAGGCTTGCCCAGTCCGGAGGCGGCGACCTTAATGAACCTAGCCGGCGATTCAGCGAGGCGGCCATCATGGGCCTGGAGTGCTCTCAGGACCCGACCGACGTACGTGACAAGACCGAGGCGGCGTATCGCCGCACGGACTCGTTTGACCGTCGTCGAGACTTGATGGAGTCGTGGTACAGATTTGCCACCTCGATACCGGCTGGTATTGTGACGGTCCAGACATGACTTCTGGCCTTTTGAAGCTCCGCACTTGGTTGACCCTCAGGGAGGCATCGAATTACCTGTCTTCAACGATCGACCACGATGTTCGAGAGGGTGACATTGTCCAACTGGCCCTGGATGACAGGCTTCAACTGTCGGTGAAGCTCCTGAAACCCATAGCAGCAATCCAAGACTGCGAGGGAGCCGAGTTGGCAGAGTACCGGAAGAATATTGAAGGGGTGTGGGATCTCCTCCTGAAAGGCCCTTTTCGCCTGGAGTTAGAGAAACAGTGGTACAGGACGACGTGCGGGCCGCCCTACGTCGAGAAGGACACCCGTGAAGGGGCATTCGTCACGGGGAAGGAGGGCGTGGTCTATCAACTACCTCTACCTTCCAGTTTGGAGAGGGTGTCCGATCGGGAGCGTTCAGTACTCCCCGTCGGCACTGTGCTCGGGGTCCGACGCCAAGTCCTCGATGCGGTCCTCAGAGAACTGGACGACGCGACCGACCCTCTCGATAATCCTCTGGGGGAGCGTGAACGGACCTCGCTCCTAACCATCATTGCCGCACTTGCTCGCGAGGCAGACCTTGATATCTCGAAGGTGTCCAAAGCGGGTGGCATCATAGAGCGGTGGACCATTGAGCTTGATGCAAGGGTTTCTGCGCGCGCCATCGAAGACCACCTGAAACGCATCCCCGACGCTCTTGAACGACCCGGTAAGAGCTCCAACTAGTTCCGCAATTGCGGAAGAAGTTTCCGCAATTGCGACCACGCACGCCTCGCCCATGTTCTGATCGCCATGTCGTTCCCGGATGAGCCGGGAACGCTCCACAAGGGGCAAGACATGGCACAGTTCTCTCACTCAACGCTGGCAATTTTCCGACGCAAGCAAGTTCAGGCTGAATCCGGCTATCCGCGCTCTACGTTGTACCTGCGTATCGCCCAAGGCCTCTGGCCAAAACCTGTGAGCCTTGGTGCTCGCACCGTGGGTTGGCCGGCTGGCGAAGTGTCCGCCGTTAACGCCGCGCGGATCGCCGGCAGGACCGACGATGAAATACGCGCCCTGGTGGCACGCCTGGAATTGGAACGCCAGACGATCGATGGCCGCCGGTAGCAGGACCTTCGCTGATTCAACGCGGTTCAGGTCATGCCTCATCTGAATCATCGGCTCACAGCCACTGTGGAGCAGGTGCGCGGGACGGTGCTTCCGCCATCAAGTGTTGGTGAGATGACGCTAAGACTTTACAGTGCATTAAGTTACAGTCAAAATAGCGCTTGTGACCTTCCCCGCGCGCTAAATGGAGCGTAAGTGCCTCTTTTGTAAAGGGATGCGTACATATTACCAACAGTAAACAGCGGAAGCACCGCTTGGCGACCTCGATGTAACGACCCGAAAATGGGTGTCGCAACTGGCGCGGCGGAAGAGGATCGCCAATCAGACCAAGAGGAGGGCCTTGATGCCCGAGGCTTGGCGCTGGTACACCCAGCGGCACCTTCGTCGGAGAATTTCTCAACTTCTACACAAATCTTACTACTTGATCATCGAGAAAATGATCGAAGGCACCAATGGTTCACCGGCCGGCTGGATAGCTTCAATGCATAGGTTCGCCTCTGAATTATTAGCTGACATCATGACTTCTACAACATCACCCGCCTTCAGTGGGACGATTCCCTGCGATATGATGACGTCTTTCGCCCTGCTGTCGGCATCCTGACACAGCTGTACGTTGGAGTTCGCTACATCATCTCCATTAACACGTAGCCATAAATCGAAGCAACCATAGGGTCCTCCACCTTCGCGTCCCACTTGGGGTGCAGCGACTATCAGATAGGGTCCGGCTTCACTTACAGTGATTTTGTTGTCTTTTAGGGCAAGGCCATTGGCTGCATCCGTGACATCCATTTTAACGACCACGGGTGCATTGCCGGGGCACTGGGTAATCGTTGAGGATGCCTGCAAATACTGGTCGGCGTTTGCCATACTCATGGATGTCAATAATACAAACACTGTAGAGATAATCTTCTTCATGCTCTTGCGCTCCTTTTCAGTCCAGGTCAAAGCTTTTTGGACATTCAGCTCAGCCAGTCGGGCAGGCGGTCCCCCTGACCTGACGATGGCTTGCCGGTCAACTAAGTCAGTACAAGTAGAGTACTTTAGCAGAATTTATGGCGTAGTCAAAGGATGCTGGGCAGGTCGTAGGTGCCTTGGTGCACAACACCGATAGAGGCCGAGAGCTCGCTTGGCCCCGACTCCCATCATCCGATCATCTTGCTATCAGGCATCCCGAGCGCCGTCATGGTGTTGAGAATCTTGCACCCGATCCTTGCCTCAACTCTCTGTGCCGCCAACCCTCTCGCTCGCATCGCTGAGCCCACGATAGCCTTGTAGCGATGGAACGTTGTCTCGACTTTGCTCCGTTTGCTGTAGCCCGATTCTGTGTGCCACTTTCGTTTGCCGAGCCGAGCTTGTGCTGCAATGTTGCGATTGCGCTGTCGGCTGCTCGCCGGCCCCGATGCGAGCAGGGCGCCCTTGCGCGGCGGTATCAGCACCCTCGGCGAGCGATGAGCGCTGTGATTCTCGATTGCCTCATAGACGCCGCCGGCGTCGTATGCGGTGTCAGCTCTGGCCGATGAGATGGGACTGTCGATCTGTCCGACAAGCGATGCAACCCGCGATGAATCGCGGGCTCTTTTGCTCGTCAGCTCGCCGGCGACGACTTCGCCACTCTGCTCGTCGACACACAGATGGAGCTTGCGATAGTCCCTGCTCTTTGGTGCTCTGCGCAGCTGGCCGGCGTGGACAGCGAGACCGCTGCTGTCGATCAAGATGTGCAACGGCGTCTTCTGCTTGTCTTGGTAGAAGGGGACCTTACCCAGCTTCGCCTTGCGCCTCGAAATCGTGGTGTGATCGGGCACATCATTGTCTAGCTTCATCAGAGCGAACAACGACCGCAGCAATCCCTCGCTCTGCCTAGATGACAGATGAAACACCATGCCCGGGGTGACAGCCGTCTCGATGGCGTGGTTCGAGTACTTGCGTTGACGGCCCGGTTTCCTCCTCCTTGGCCGGGGCGCGTCCCAGTTCACAAGCTTGCCGGCGGTGAGCGAGATCCAGACGGTCAGGCTCCCGCGGTTGCGTAGACCCGACTCATATTCACGCCAATTCCTCACGCGATAGGCCTTCTTCACATACTTCCGCTGAGTGCGTTTGAAAATGCTCATGGGGAACATCGTATCCGCGAGTACAGGACAATTGTGGACCGAGATCGCGAGTTGTGCACCAAGGCAGCCCTGCGGCGCGAAATACTCTGGATTCTGCGCAGGATTCCAAGGGCGTCTAAGCTGCTGATTTGTGGTCTATTTCAAAAGGGCCGAGTTTTGGCACAGGACGGCGTTCGAGATCTGGCGTGCTGGACTTATGGTATGGGCAAGACGTGCCAAACAGCAATGTGCCACCGGGTGTCTTTCTTCGAGGCGATGAACGTGTAACCCGACTTTCTGGGAATGCTGCCACCGGTAACTTCGAATGCCCCATCAACCACCGCCACATCCGGTCTGATGAAGTGAATCCGTGTTACAGAGATCTCCCGGCGGCTTCCTTTGTCGCTTCCGTCAAGAGCTTCGGCAAACCTTTTTTCGAGCTCGCCACGCCCGCGGACCACTCCGCCGCTGGTGAGGGTGTAAACACCTTCTACTTCCCAGAGCTCGGAGACCGCCTTAGCATCACCCCGGTTCCACGCCGCTACGAAGCGTTCCATCAGCCGCCGAATCGCTTGCTCGTCGTCCGAGATGTCCCCTGTGGACTGAACTAGTAGAGCGCTAAGGAGCAAAACGGTTCCAGTGATTCCAGTTCCGGGCATGGGCTCACTCCTCGGTAGGTCCCCGCTGAACGCTAACTCCCGCGATCTTTGAGCATCGAGCCCGCGCCGGCGTTCCGGTGGATGTGTTCCGCCATCTCTTGCAGGAGCTCGGAATTGCTCATAGGTTGCCAGAAGTGATCTGCCTCTGGCCGTCCGTATTCGAAGTATCCAGGGTAATGAGGGTTCTGAGTTTTGCTCAAGAAGTCTTCAAGCAGGTAAAGGCCCTGGTTCAGATAATGGTTGTCCATTTCCCCGCAGTATAAGCGCAGCTTGCCGACCAACGCGGGGCCGATTCGAGACCAGTTGCGCTCAAGGTAATGACGCAGATCGTATCCATTATCGCGCATGTAGTGGGCCACCTCTCGGTCGATGACGCCGGTGAATCTGTCCCAGAGAGGCCGCGGATAACCGTCATCGCCGACCGGGCCGTAGGCTGCCTCCCACGCGCTCAGTTGCTGGCCTGCCCGGCTCTTGCTTCCCCGGACCGCGTCGAGATGGCTGAAATCACGCATGGTCATCATGGTTTGCCCATCTGGTGCTCGGCCAAAGGGACGCTCTTGCGGCAGCCACCGCTGTCCGGGCCGAACGAGCCAGAGCGGGTCGCGGCGGCGGGCCTCGTCATCGGACACGAAGAACGCGTTTTCATCGTAGTAGATGTCGGAGAGCCCATAGCGGCGAAAGTCCACAGGATCGGGCGCGAAGGTCCACGTGCCGCCAAAGAACTCTGGGTGGTAGATCTGAAGTGCCAGCGACTCCCAACCACCGGTGGACCGACCGGTCAAGACACGGGCGTACGGCTCTCTAATGATGCGGAATGACTCCTCGACGTGGGGGATGAGCTCGGTCATGATGGCGTCACCATAAGGACCGTTGTTGGCCGAGTTCACCGCATACGAATCATCGAAGTAAGGGGTGGGATGCTGAAAAGTCACCGCGATCATTCTGGGGAAATCATCGGAACTCCAGGCTCGATAGAGCTGGTAACCCGGCTGCTGCCCCCGCAGTCTGAGGTGGGCCTGTTCCGTTAGGGGTGAGTCACCGGTGGTAAAACCGAAAGGGGCCTCAAGGCTGAAATGACCCTGTTGATAAACGACCGGATAGTATCGCTCGGGTTCCTCGTCATATCCTCTCGGGAGTAAAACGGTGGCGCCTAAATAGATCGGATGCCCCCAAAAATTCGAGAGCAATTTGCTCTTGAGCTTGAGCCGCTTGACCCATTTGGTGTCGGGAGGCACGACCACCGACGGTATTTTCTCGGTCAGATTGAGCCTGACGCGGTAGCCCGTCTTTGGATCGAGCCGTATCTTCCGAACACTGCTGATCAGGTTGCCGGGGGAGCGGTGGAACTGTTGACCCTCCCATTGGTCCATGGGCGCCCAGATCACATGGCCATCCGAGCGGTGAAACTCGGTGTAGATGCTGAACAAGCCCTGGACGAAGTAGTCCCCGGCTGGAAGCTCATCCAAACTCCGGACCGGATAACCGAGGGTCGTGCTATCGATGAGCGCTACTTCGTTGGGTCGAAGCTCTTCTACATCGACTCCAAGGAAAGTCGTCGGGAAACCCCAGCCGATTTGCAGACGAGGCTTTAGATCATCGGTCTCAGCAATCATGGCAAACACTCGACCGGTCAGAGGTTCCCCGGTGACCGATTCCGGGAAGGAGATCTCGAAGGCGAGCTTCGGGCCGGACGCCGGTGAGCAACCCCAAGCGAAGGCAACGAGACTCAGGGTGGCGCAGGTTCCGGCGCCCAGCAACTTGCTAATGTGGCTCCATCCTCTTCTTCCTTTCGCCATGGTTCAGACCGGCGGTCTCCGCTCGTGCCAATCTGTGGCCATCTCATAGGCGTAGCCGACCCGTAGCAGCGAGGGCTCATCGAACGGCTTGGCGTAGAACTGAATCGCGATCGGAAGTGTGGGAGCGGTCGATGAGAACCCACAAGGTACCGAGATCGCCGGAAGACCAGCCATGTTTCCCAAGAAAGCACCCCGCGCGGCCGCCATTTCCATAGAGGGTCCCTCCGGCACCGGCTCGGGCTTCACGTCGCTTGCCGCCGTCTCGGCGGACTCGAGTACGGTTGGAAGGCTCATGTTCGATGGCGCTACCAGCACGTTGCAGGCTCGAAAGACCTTCGCCATCTCCTCCATGAGGATGGTCCGCACACGCTGCGCTTTGATGTAATCAACCGCCAGGACAAAGTTCCCTCTCTCGATACGCTCCCGGGCCAGCGGGTCAAACCGATCTCCACTCTCACGCAGCCGCTTCTGGTGGAAAGTCGCGGCCTCGGCCATTCCGATCATGGCTCCGGCAGCGGCGGCATATTTGAGGTGTGGGATCTCTACATCAACGAAAATCGCTCCCAGGTCCTTCAGTTTCTGCATCGCGGTTTCCAAGGAGCGATCCACGTCCGGGTGAAGATCATCGAAAAAGTATCCCCGTTGCACACCGATCCGGACTCCCTTGAGATCGCGAACCAGCGCGCCGTTGTAATCGGGAACCGGCTCGTTGGCGCAACTTGTGTCTTTGGAATCAGCGCCAGCAATGACTTGCAGCAGGAGGGCGATGTCGGCGACTGTCCTCGACATCGGACCGGCATGATCGAGCGTCCAGCTCAGCGTGGTCACTCCGTAACGACTGACACGACCGTACGTCGGCTTCAGCCCGACCACACCGCAAAAGGCAGCAGGGGCACGAATGGAACCTCCGGTGTCGGTGCCTATGGAGAGAGGAACCATACCAGCGGCGAGCGCCGCACCGGACCCGTGGGACGAGCCCGCCGCGGAGTAATCGAGATGCCACGGATTTCGAACTTGACCGAAGCCCGAAAAGATCCCGCTGCCGATGGCGAACTCGAGCAAGTTCGTCTTCCCGATAAGTACCGCGCCTGCATTGTTCAGTCTCTCCGTAATGGTTGACTCGTAGTCCGGGATCCAGTTCGCGGTAACCCGCGAGCCATTCGTCGTAGAAATTCCTTTAGTGGCAACAATGTCCTTCGGTGCGTAGGGCACTCCGTGCAAGGGTCCTAGGTAGTTCCCCTCTAGAATTTCCTTTTCGGCTTTGCGCGCACGGGTGATGGCATAATCACTAGCGGTGGTGATGAATGCATTCAGGATCGGATTTAGGCTCTTGATTCTTTCAAGATGGGCCTCCACAATCTCGACAGGCGACACTTGGCGGCTCTTTAGAAGCCCCCCGAGCTCGCGTGCGCTCAAGAACACAAGGTTGCTGCCCTTAGCCATTCACCATCCACTTGAGAAATCGCCAATCGGAACGGGAGCTCATCTGTTCACGAGTATCTAGTCATCATTATCCCCGGGGGGTCTCGCCTGAAAGACCGTACATGGCTGAACGCGGTCATCGATGTCCAGTTCACGGACAAGCTGGAATTTATCGAGGGACCGCTGAACCGTAACGGAGAGTGTTTCCAGCTGCGCTTGGTCGAATTTCCTATCGAGCAAGTCCGCCAAGGCCTTCAAGCGCTCAGGTGACACCTCGGGCTGAGTTCCGGCCACGATCGCCTCGGCGAGGGCCGGCGCGCCACCGGCCGCTACGAGGAGTTGAAGGAGTCGCCGTCTCGAAACCCCTTTGCAGTTCATTGCAGTTGTCATTTCCCAACTACCCTTCTGAGCTTCCGAATCCAACTTATGACGAATGTTCGAAACTGAACCAGCGATCGAACCACTCGACATTCCGGAGCAGCATATCGAGCTGATGTTTCGGCTCGCGAAGCATGTGCCCCTCGCGAGGGTACACGTGAAGCTCAGTGGGAACACCCTTCAGCTGGAGAGCACGATGTAGCTCCTGGGCCTGTGACAAGGGAACGATTTCATCCCTTTCAGGAAACTGAAGTAGCGTGGGCGTCTTTAGATTGTCACCGTAGTAGATCGCCGAATCATTCAAGTAGTCTTGCATAGCCTGCCAGGGGGCCAGTCGATCGGGTGGTGGTACGTGCGCCGACGTGCCGAAATAGCTAATGGCATTTGTCGGGCCAGCACCGGCAGAAGCAGCCGCGAATCGATCGGTCTGTGAGATGGCCCAGGCACTCATGTACCCTCCGTAGCTCCATCCCATGATTCCCAGCTTGTCTTCGTCGGCAATCCCGCGCTCGATTAATGAGTCAATTCCCGAAAGGATATCTTGAAAATCTCCACGGCCTCTCTTTCGGGAGCTCGAAGGAAACTCACCATAACCGGGTCCCCGACCGCCCGCTTGCCGGAATTTCTCACCGTAGCCAGCCCCGCCTCTTGGGTTCGGCAAGAAGGTTGCGTACCCCTCGCCAGCGAAAACGTGTGCCAGAATGCAGGGATCGGCTTGCATGGGAAACCGCCCCGCTTCGGATAGTTGCGGTGAAATCGACAGGGTGAACGTTCCGATCGAGGGACCGCCGTGGACGCAAGTTACCAGGGGATACTTCTCGCCTTCCTCGAACCGCAGGGGCTTGTAAAGGAGCCCTTCAATCTCCATACCGTCGGACGCCTTCCATCGAACGACTTCGGGCTCGACCAGTGCGAGCTTTTGCAACTGGGGATTGGTCTTGGTGATCTTGACCGGATCGAACTCCTCTACTCCCGAAACGTAAACATCCCAGGCGGTCTTGGCGTCTTGCGCGAGAAACGCCATTTGTCCCGTGTCTCTCGAAAAACTGAACGACCCATGGACCCGGTTCCCCGAGGTCACCTGGCGGACCGTTTGGCTGTCCGTCTCGACTGCGAAGAGGTGCCTGGTTAATTTTTGCCTAGCCAAGATGAGTACCGACGAGCTATCCGCCGCCCAGTGATAGAAAGCGATGACCTCATCGAAGTTCTGGGTGAGGCTTTGTGGAGTTCCTCCCGCCGCTGCTACAGCATATAGATAGTTATTGGCGCTCCATTTTCTCTTGCCGCCGTCGGAGACAAACGCAATCCTGGTACCATCCGGCGACCACTTGGGCGTACTGTCCATCCCGTCGCGTTGGATCAGCGTTCGAACCTGTCCCCCTTCAACTGATACGACAAAGACATCGTCCGCCGCCGGGGCACTAATGGCGCGTGCCGGATCGGAGCCTTCTTCCTCAGGCTTGGGCTGTGCCGAAAAGGCGATCTCCTTACCGTCGGGCGACCAGGACACGTGATTCACTGTAAACTCGCCCCTTGTCAGCTGACGACTCTCGCCGCTCTCGACATCGATCAGGTGGACCTGTGTCGTCTTCACATCGCGGCCAATGACGATGGTATCGTCTTTCTCCCGCCTCCTCTGTTCCTGTTGCGCCACGATTTCTTGATCGGGAACCAAGTACGCAATCGTCTTGCCGTCAGGGGACCAGGCGAAAGCCTGTGGGTAAGGCGGGAAGATGCGCAGGAAACCCGGGGCCGCCATCCCTCCCTCCACCCTCGTCAATTGGTGCAAGCCATCTCCGTCGGGACTGACCAGCCAGATCTGATTGCTCCCGCTGCGGTCTGAGATAAAAGCGATCAGTTGACCATCTCGTGACCACCGCGGTGTGTCGTCCCGCGCAGCTCTTTTAGTCAGCCCACGAGACGGCCCTCCCTTTGAGCTCACGACGAAGATATCTGCGTCATAAACACTCTCCTCGATATTCGGCTCCGCCACTACATAGACAACCTGCGAGCCATCCGGAGAGATCCGAGCCTCTTGGATGTTGTTGATTCTCACGATATCTTCTACCGTCGCTGGTTTGGATTCCGCTGCTACCACCCTTCCCGCAAGCAGCAGGCCGCACGCCCACCACAGAGTCTTAAGCGTTCTTGCTGTTCTCATGAGACCTCCTCTTCTTGTTCGCAGAACCCACAACCGATTGCCTCTCAAAGCTCCGCACGGAGGGTCATCACCGATCACGAGCCAATTCAATTACCGAGGTTTCCCTTTATTTCTCTTGCCTGTCAATGACCTGTGGGTTGGCCCGCCGACCTCTTCGGGCGCTTGAACACCTGTCCACCTTTCATAACGAAGGTAACGCGTGTCATCTCGGAAATATCCTCAAGCGGACTCTTGGCGGTAGCGATGATATCGCCGGCTTTTCCGCTCTCGATGGTTCCGACCTCGTCCGAGAGCCCGAGAAGCTCTGCTCCATTGACCGTACCGGCCTGGAGGGCTTCCATCTCCGTCATCCCAATCCGAACGTATTCGATGAGTTCGCGCGCATTGTCGCCGTGAGCGAACAATCCGGCATCGGTACCGAGAGCAATCTTGACACCAGCCGCGTGAGCGGCGCGGGTCATGACCCTAGGCTGCTGGGGAAGAACGATCTCGAAGACCTTCTCGAGCACTTCCGGCGGCTGATACCCCCAAGGACCCTTCCGAACTTTGTCCTTCGTATCACCGACGTACTCAATAAGGTACGCCGTGGGCACCAGGTAAGCTCCGCTTTCTTTGAATAGCTGGAAGATCTCTTCGTCCCTGTCCGCCCACGTTCCATGCTCGATGGAGTCTACACCCGCACGCAGTGCCGCCTTGACACCGTTGGCTGCGTGCGCATGGGCCGCCACCTTGCGGCCCAAGGCGTTCGCGGTCTGTACCACGACCCGGAGCTCCTCTTCGGTCATCTGTACTCCCACTCCAGTGGCCGTCTCGCTGGCCGCACCGCCCGTTGCCATCACCTTGATCAGGTCGGCACCCCGCTTGATCTGCTCTCTGACTGCCTGGCGACAATCGTCCGCACCGTCGCAGACACCACCGCTGGCGAGCACTTTGAGCACATCGGCACGGTAGCCATGCATGTCACCATGTCCTCCGGTCGCGGTAATGGTTTCACCGGCTGCAAGAATCCTCGGTCCCGCGATCCCCCCGCGGTCGATAGCGTCCCGAACAGCGAAAATCGCATGACCCGACGCGCCGACATCGCGAATCGTCGTGAAGCCTGCTTCTAGAGTCACTCGAGCGTGCACCGATGCCGTCAGAGCAACGTCGGCATCATTCTCCATGACCTTCTCTAGTCTAGCGGTGCGGCTCGGAGAGTGTGTGATGTGAGTGTGGGCATCAATGAGCCCCGGCATCACAAAGCTGTTGGAGAGATCGACGAGTTGCGTCTTGACACCCCCGCCGGTCGTCGAAGAGTTCACGAAGCCGGGGCGGACTTCGACGATCCTCCCCCCTGCTATGATGACGCTTTGCCGTCGCTTTGCCTCTTCCCCAGGCACAGCGAGCAGTGTACCGGCGTGAATGACAGTCCACTTTTCGGTAAACTCGTTCGGAGTTGCTTGCGCTGCGACCGTCAACACCAGTGTCAGCGCCATGACGATCGCCATCGGCATTATATTTGTCTCCTGCGGATAAGATCCCGGTCTAACCTAGGGTCCGAAGCGGCCCGGAAAGCCTCTCATCTCGCTTGAAAAAGTGACCATTTCCACACCCAGAAAATGGAGATGCTCGTCCGACTCTCGTTCCAGTTTGCTCAGGTATGACGCCGTCAAACCCATCTCAGCCGCCAACGCCTCTAAACTCAGGTGCCGTTCGCGGCGGAGCACGGAGATACGCTCGCCAATGTCCTTACCAACCGGCCTTACGTTGACCCCATCGACTTTCTTCTCAGGTTTGCGGTCAAGGACCATGAATTACTTTTCCCCCGTTCAGTGCTTTCTTGTCTGCGGCAAGGTTGGGTTTTGGCTCTTCTTTGTTCTGGGTACAAACTGCTGCCACCCCTTCAGGGCCCGGGGCCCCTGGCCCACTCGGAAGCCAGGGCCCCGGATTTGTATCGGTCCAGTTCGCCAGGCGGTCTTAATCAGAAGTCGAAACGAACGCCTATTTGTAACTCACGCCCCGGCAGTGGTTCGATGGTTAAGCCGATGTCCTCTCCGAAAGCAGTGATGATCCGGGCCGGATTCGCTTCATTGGTTAAGTTGAACATTTCTACTAGAACCGTCAGTGCTCGTGATGAACCCAATTTGACCGTCTTGGCAAGCCGCATGTCCACATTCAGGAGCGAGTCTGTCGCAAACTCACCCTTTTCGGTCGTGGCTAGTCGGTTGTCGAAAATGCCGTCCCCATCCGAGTCCACTCCGAAGCCAGACGCATTAAAGGGCAATCCCGACGAGGCGTTTAGGATACCCGATACGTGAATTCCGTAAGGCATTCGCACAACACCACTGAACGTAAAGACCTGGTTCGGCGCCATTAGACTGCGACCGATATCTAGCTCCGGCTGGTTGTTAAAGAGAAAGCTCGTACTAGCCCCCCGAGGCGGTACGCGGTAGGAAGTGAAGTTGTCGACGGCGTCGGTATAAGTGTAGCTTCCGAGAAACTGGTAGCCATTTGAAAAACGCTTCTCGAGAGCCAGAGTGAAGACGTTGGCATCCAGGAAGCCACTGTACCCGACCTGATTGTTGCAGGGTCCACTGTCGGTCGTATTCTCGAAGCAGCCCGCACCCCGAGGAATATCCCGGAGGTTGATGACGCGGGAGGCGAGAAGATCTCGCGACCGTCGTATGAAGATTGCCGCATCTATTGAGAAGTCGCCGACGATTTCACGAGCGATGCCAAAGTTGAACGACCGTGTATAGGGCGTTTTCACAGGATGTTGTAATGTTTTGAGGCGCGTGACCGCCGGTCCGTTGGTGCGGTAAAAGAATTGCATATAGCGGCCGCTGATGACCGATCCTTCATCGGGAGGCTCAGCCCAACCAAATCGATTGAAGAAATGAGGACCGAAGAAGTTGTTGATCGTTTGGAGGGCTTCTTCCGGGGTGAATCGCCCACCGGTAAGCTGTTCGATAGAGCCGTATTCCAGTATGGGCGGATTCAGCGGGTCGGTTACCGGGACACC
The DNA here is from genome assembly GCA_965222425.1 of Candidatus Marinacidobacterales bacterium. GTDB lineage: Bacteria > Acidobacteriota > Vicinamibacteria > Marinacidobacterales > DATDRI01 > CBDCNP01. Next base: position 24,473 of record CBDCTW010000008.1, on the reverse strand, counting down.
AAGGAGCTCATAGAGGATATGGGGTCGTCCCTGCCCTGTAATGCACAGGTCTCCAGCACACCGCTCAGCACCTTCAGGAAGGATATGTGAGAAGAACTCAGGATGCGCCAGCCAGCGCGTGCCCCCGGCATGGAGGGGATCGAAAGCTCCTATCGCTGGATTATCGAACCAGGATGCCCCGCGTGGGATGAGGATATGCGACCAGGCTAAGCCTTGGATGCCACCCAGCTCAGGAACTTCCTGTGCGAGTTCGAGAATGTTCTGATCATAGTAAATTCCAAAGCTTGCCCTCAGAACGGTCTTGCCATCGCTTTTCGGATCCCACGCAACGCCGATGCGTGGCGCAAAATTATCCTTGTCCTCGCTAAATAAAGACGCGTAGTCGTAACGGATCCCGGCATTGATTGTCAGCCCGTCGCGGACTTCCCACGAGTCCTGGCCGAAGGCGCCGAGAACATTATTCGCCGCCTGTGACCGAGTCCGGTCATCTAGGGTTAGCCCTTCGTTTCGTATCACCTCGACGGTCCCAATATCCAAGTTCTGGTATTCTCGTTGGTAGAGCGTGTTCGAGACAATCAGATAACTCGGTGGAAAGTGGCTGCGGTCAAAGTTCACCCGAGTAAAGTCGAAGCCGAACTTAAGGTCATGGCGACCCCAGTTGTCGGTTTCTCTGAACGCGCTCATGGTCTGCATCCACTGGTAACGCTCATGCTCTAGATCAGTAATGCCTTCCGAGGACGCGTTCGTGATCCAGAACTGTGCCTGCCCAATCTCGTTGAAGGTACCCGGATAAATGAACTCCGCGCCGAGAGTTTTTTCTGTGTTGGTCTGGTTCCGAATCCGCAAGTAGCGAAGAGACGACTCGAGGAACGCGTCGCCTCCAAAAAAGGCTGTATGACGCCCTGTAGCGCTATAGGTGTTTTTCTCGTAATCGTTGCTGGTCGAGTTCAGAGGGATGAAGGTGTGTCCCCCCCCCGGCGGGAGGGAGTTGAGCTCTTCGCCCAAATTCATGTTCACAGTCACGTAGAGGTTTTGAGAGGGGCTGAACTGGTGATTTACCTTGCCAAACAAGGTGAGCCTTTGGGCGTCCGGCTTTGCGTCAAAAATTTCTTGACCAGAGGTTGGGGTGAACCATCCATCTTTCAGGACTCGGGGTACCGCGGTTAGTTGGAGCGTGGAGCCGCGTGCCTCGTTGACGATTTGCCCTGCTGCAAAAAACCAGGTTTTGTCCCGTGCGATAGGCCCGCCGAATGTCCCACCCACTTCTGTCCGCCGAAGCTGGGGAGGATCCTGATCGGGGACGTTGGTGGAATTCAGCCCATCATCTCGGAGAAAGAAGAACCCACGGCCACCGAAATCGTTCCCGCCTGACTTTGTGATGATGTTCGCGACGGCTCCGGACGCGCGGCCGAACTCGGCCTGGTAGCCGCCCAATTCTACTTTGAACTCTTGGATGACATCCTGAATATAGAACTCAGCGAAGCCTCCGGTATAGTCATCCTTGTTCATCATCCCGTCGACTAGGAACGAGTTGGTGACCGACCGCTCGGCAAAGACGGTCACTGCGGCTCCCTGATCGCCGTTGAGCGCAATGGCATTTCCGACGCGGGGAGCAGTGCCAGGGACAAGTCCCATCAAATCCAGGAACTCCCGTCCCTTGAGCGGCATTGTGTCAATCACCTCCGGTAGAATCGCCAATCCCAGCCCGCTAGACTTGACCTCCACCACGGGCGCTCTAGCGACGACAGTGGCTTGTTCTGCAATGCCAGCAAGCTCTAACACAATCTTGACTTCCTTGGTTTCATTGAGCCCCAGTCTGATCTCCGTCAGTCTCTTTGGCGCGAAACCGTCCATTTGCACCGAAAGTTCATAAACGCCCGCAGTGAGGCCGACGAGTCGGTAGCGCCCCTGTTGGTTAGCGACCGAGAAGACATCGCTACGTAGAAGGTTGGGGCTCGCGGCCGTTACCGTGGCTCCCGGCACCACCGCTCCGGTCTGGTCAACAACCGTACCGGTGATCGTACCGGTGATCTGGCCGTGTGCGATGGAGGCAACAAAGATTGCCCCAAGCCACACGAGTACAAATGTCAAGTGTCTCTTCATGGCTCTCCTCCTCCGTTTCTTCTAAATTTGTCGAAAATTCCGGTAGATGAAAAATCAACGTCTTGCCGAGCCGAACCCGGTTCTCAGCAACTCTTGGTCTTGAAAAAATTAGGGATATAGGGCAGAATTCAGGTAACGGAATTCTCAGGAACGCTGCAGCATTTGCCATGAGAGAGAGACCAAGTGGACAAAGTGCTAGTACCACATTGGTTCGTACTAGTCAAGCACTATGGCAGGATTGGGTGTGCGTCATAAATGTGGGGTGAGACTACCCGCAGCGGGCCTCCCAGAACTGCTCCCAGCGACGGCTGAGTTCGCAGCATCTGAGGGCGATGATGGCATTGGCACCGCGGACGGTCCAGCGCATTCCGGACTGCTTGAGCCGACGGCCGACGATGGTTTTGCATGCCGCCTCGACGACGCCGGAGCCGACGAACAAACCTTGTTCACGGAAGCGCTGGTAGCGCATCCGCTCCGTGTTGGTCTGGAAGTAAGCCGTTGCCTTTCTGAGCTCGTCCTTGACGAATTCGCTTTTGGGGCGCAAGCGAGCAAAGGTCGAGAGAAGCCCTTCAAGGTTGGCTTCATCAAGCAGTTGGATGGATGCCTCTGTCCACGCCTTGGCCTGGAGTGGTTCGTACAGCACCTTGGCAAGGTCTGAAACATGCTCGCGGGCATGGTAGAGGTCGAGGATCTCGGTGGCATCCGCAAAGTGCTCAGCCGCAAGATTCCAGATCCAGGGCGCACCATCTCCGATGACAATGACCTGTTCGGCAAAGCGCAGGCCCCGCCGGATGGCCTCGGTAAAGATTCGTTGGCCGAACTCTTCGGCGGTTTCGATGGCGCCGACGTAAGTGGTGGAGTCCGGATCACGAAGAGCAAAGCCCTCGTCGTCCAAGCTTGTCTGCGTGAACACGCAACCGAGCTTGGCCTCCCTGCTCTTCGCCATGCCCGAGTCGTCTTTGCCTTGCCGTCCTTGTGTCTCATGTGGGACCATGGGCACTCCGGTGCCGTCCTGTGCCAAAACTCGGCCCTTTTGAAATAGGCCATAAATCAGCAACTTAGTGTCTGTGTTTGCGACCGGGCCAAGGGCCGTGGGCTTTACAATCGTCTTGGGCGGGCGGGTCGTCACCATGCAGATGACCACCCAGTCGAGAGCGAATATCGAAGCGTGTTCCTGAAGCTGTTTCCACGCTACGCCGGTCGAGCCCGCCGAGGGGCTACCGTCGCCGGCGACAATCTACGCGGCACGGCAGTAGTAGTTGAGAATGCCCCCAAGTCGCTCTCGCGACACGATGGGGCCAGTGTCATTCGCGCTTGCCGGCAGAGGTGTGAGGAGCTCGTTGCCGAGACCTTGGTGGTTCCGTTCGGTGTGATAGTGCACGACGTATTCGGTTACCGCTGTCCGCAGGTGTCGCTCACTGAGAGGTACGAAGCGGTCGAGACACTCTCGGCGTATGGAGAGAACGAATCTTTCCGCATATGCGTTCAGATTCGGACTATTGGCGGGAAGGCGGAGGGGCTTCACGCCTGAATCTCTCAACAGCCCACGTACCGCCTCGGTGAATAGCGGGTCCCGGTCGTGGATGAGGTATCGCTTGCCAAGGAGGAAACCATCCCACATGTCCGTGAGGTTTCTTGCCACCTGCTTCATCCACTCCCCGTTGGGGTCCGACGTTATCCCACCGATGCACACGCAGCGAGTGGCGATATCGATGACAAACAGGACATGGTAGCGGACGAGCCCGAACGGGTTCACAACCTCGACGGTGAACAGGTCTGTCGCAGCGATGGCGCCCCAATGAGCCTTGATGAAGGTGCTCCACGACATGCTCCTGCCCCGCTCCGGCGCAGGAGCGATACCGTGCTCGGCGAGGATCCTCTTGATAGTGTTGCGTCCGAGTTCATGTCCTAGGTTCTTGAGTGCGCCTCGCAGGCGCGTATATCCCCACGTCGGGTTCTCCCGCGCCACGCGCACAATGAGCTCACGGATGTCCTTCGCCGTCGGAGGTCGGCCTGGACTCCGGTTCTTGCTGCCATCGTACTTGGCTGCGATGAGGTGGCGGTACCAGCGCAGAAGCGTAGCGGGTGTGGCAACGGACGCAATCTGGGCCAGCGCCTCGCGGGGTGCTTCCGCCATCAAGTGTTGCTACGCCGTGTTTGAATGCTAATGTCAGCTGGCCTGCCTGTGTCGGCGAACGCCATTAACAAGGATGTCGGCGTGCACACGAAGGCGTCCCTGAACGTCAGGCACCGTGTGGTCAGCCCAGCCCGCATCGCCGAAAGAACTGCGTCTCTCGAAATCAGGCTCAAACTCTAGCACACGAGCGGGTTACGCGGCAGCCACCAACATTGGATTGCGGAAGCACCGCTCCACGAACTGAACACGATAGTGCACGACTATCCGAAGGATATTATTCCTTCTTTCGCTCGAGCAGAGGTTGTGCGAGAGATGGGCGATTTCGAGAAAGCGGAGCTTGAAATGCGGTCCTTGATCGATGAGTTTCCCGCTTACTCCGCTCCTCGATTAGGTTGGGCTCGGATCCTACGCGACTTAGGGCGATTTGATGAAGCTCTTGCAGCCTTCGACAACGCAATCTATCTCCACCCATTGGATATGGCGGGCCGCATTGGCAAAGCAGACACTTACCGCAAGCTCGGTGAACGGGAGCTTGCCAGAAGTGCATACGAGGAGGTAATAGAGCGCGTTGGCAGCGTCCAACGTGTGCGTTTCAGGTTAGCATCGGTACTTGTTGCCCAGTCTGACTATGACGCGGCGTTGGCACTGCTTTCAGATAAGCTGCCTGCGACTAGAAGCGAATGGATCGGTTTTCATATTCGCGGGATGACTTTCCTGCGCCGCTGTGACTTCAGCAAGGCACGCGAGGTGTTGGAGTGGGGAGTGAAAGAGTGCCCCTGGAGGGAACAGCGCGAATACTTTGCCACAGCACTTGCCACTTGTCGAATCCGGGAAGGACGCTATCAAGAGGCAATTGGTTTAGTCGAAAAAATCTCAACAGTATCAGTTGCTCCCGCTTCACTTGCAATCGGTATGCACGCCTATGCGGACTTGGGCGATGAGCAGGCCTTCCGCAGGGCCTTTGCTTCGATCCCGGTTACGGCTTCTCCTGTAGTCCTAGGTCTGCGTGACACGCTCGTTGATCTTTATAAGGCAAAAAATGTCCAATTTGGTGCTGAGAAGATCTTCGCCGCCGAGTGCGACTCGTTGCTACTCGCTGCCTGACTGGCGGTAGGGTCGAGGGCTGGCGCGGTGCTCCGTAGGCGCGGCCTATCTGTTTCTCCCCGTTTCCTGTGGGAGTGCCTCACTAGCCGCACCGTAAAGTCCGTTTCCAGCCTGTGCCTTCTATTTATTCATCCGCGCGCCCCAAACTTGATTGGTCTCCGGTCTGCCGGGACCATGCCTGCATGATTTCGTCGTTTGTTCGCGCTCGGCCCTTGGCACGGCCGCAAACACAGACACTAAGCTGCTGATTGATGCTCTATTTCAAAAGGGCCGAGTTTTGGCACAGGACGGGATCGATGGCCTCGCGCTGGCAAGCGGCCCCACCACCGTCCGTGAGCGCTCCATCGACGATGGCCAAAGGCTGGCTTTCCAAGTGGCCTTCGCGCCGGTCGAGGAGCCCTCCACTCTGTCCGTCCTAGTGTCGGGTCAGTTTCATGGCGCATTCATGTCGCGCGCCGCGAGCTTCACCGTGGGTGACCCCGCGCTTTTCAGGGCCGGGCGGAGCGCGCAGCAAAGAGAGCTGACCGATGCCGAGGGCAACCGCATCAAAGTGGCGGGGCAGGCCGAAAAGAAGTAAATCGCGGGCAAGCTCCTCATTCTAGTTCTTCGTTCATCCTGGAGGAGATATGGCGGGAGCTAGCGAGAATCTTAACCGGACAAGGTTCCCCGTATCATCGAGCGCTTTACTCGGGGCTTTGGTTCTGAGCGGCCAGTCTCGCCACAACGCTCCCGACGATCGTTCTTCTATAGTGAGCCACATTTTGGAGCTGCGCGCCTTTCGCGACTTCATACATCGCGGTTAGCGTGAGATTCTCCTCTTTAGGTTCTGACTGCACGAAGACACGGACCCGCGTTGGGTAAGGGCTGTCCTTATCTCCGGCCCATTCCCAAGTAATGGTGCCGGTGAGGTCCGGTTGGCCCGATTGATTCAGCGTCGCTCCGGCTGCAGCCAGCGCCTTTTCCAGATCCGCGTTCAGGTCTTCGGCGTGATCACCTTCGAGTCGAATCTTGTTGATCGCAACGCCCGTAAGGTCCGACGATGACCCACATTGGATGGATAGCCCAGCCGCAAGAAGAAGGGTGAGGAATACGAGTACGGGTTTCATGAAAGACTCCTTTCACTGAGGGCTCATTCTAAACTACCGAGAAACGAGATAGCACTAAGGCGCGTCGCGGGTCATTGCTCGAAGGTAGTCTTCGATGGTCAGCGGGGTGTCCATCGTCATTATTAGTCCGGGACTGGACTCTAGGCCTGGACCGCCCTCGAGCATATGCTGGAGAGCGTGGTCAGCGCGCGAGGGAAGGTGCTGAGGACGAACTTCTCGGCGACCAGCCGAGTAACGCGAGCGACCAAGCTGACTCAGGCTGCCTCTCGCCACTCGTATCGATGGTGCAATCCACCGACTCGCGGCAGTGCGACGACTTTCGCCGTAGGAGACGGTCGGTGCGTGACCGTTCTCAAGCTCGGTGTGTCCTTGTTCAGCCCCAAGTGGCAACGGTCCTCGTGATAGTAGCTGATGTAAGCTCGCACGAGCCGGATGAGATGACATGCACCGAGAACCACGACGTGCTCAAGGAGCTCGCGACGGCAGCTGCCGACCCACCGCTCCGCGGTTCCGTTTTGCCATGGGCTGCGAAACGAAGTGCGAACGGGTTTTGTGCCCGTTGTTTTGATGAACTCGATGACCGCAGCGCTAAAGATGAAGTCGCGATCGAAGATGAGATATTTCGGAGCGGTGTCGTAGGGAAACGCCTCACGCAGTTGCTGAATAACCCAAGCAGACGTCGGGTGGAACGTGGCGTTGAAGTGAACGATGTGCCGACGGCCGTGCTCGATGACGAAGAAGCCGTACAGCAGCCGGAGCGAAGCGGTGGGCACGGTGAACAGATCCATGGCGGCGATATCGTCTTTATGGTTGCGCAAGAAAGCCATCCATCGCTTCAGTTGGTCGGGCTCCGCGGGATGCCGCGGCAGGTATCGCGACACCGTAATCTCGGAGATGATGAAACCGAGCTTGGTGAGCTCAGCATGGATGCGTGGCGCCCCCCAGCCGTCTTGCGCCATCGTGCGGACGACGCGACGAATCTCGGCATCAATCCGAGGCCGACCGGGATGGCGGCGCTGCGAGATATTTGCCCAGTACCGTCGGAATCGGTCGCGATGCCAACGGGCTACGGCGTCCTGTGCCAAAACTCGGCCCAGCCGGCATCGACGAAAGAACTGCGCCTCTCGAAATCAGGCGAAACTCTAGCACACGAACAGGTTACGCGGCGGCCACCAACACTTGACTGCGGAAGCACCGATTTCTGTTTGCTTCTAAGCGCGTGAACGAGAGCGCCCATATGGCGATAGCCTTTGATACGCCGGAACTTTTTCTGCGCGGTGACGACGCCAAGAGCGGTCCATCGGCGAACCATGGAAGGACTCTTCCAACGCTTGACGTTTCTCGATACTCTGCGAATGGTTCCGTTGAGATTCTCAATGGCGTTCGTCGTGGCAAGAGACTGGCGAAGTAAGGCGGGCGGCGCGAGCTTCACGACCGTGAGTGTTTCTTCCATCCCTTCACGAAGGCTTCCGGCAGCTTCGTCGTAGCCGTTTCGCTCGAGCCACGACACCAATGCCTGAAGTCGCTTGCGCGCCTTGTCGGCACTCTTGCACTTGTAGGCTTCCTTCATCGTCTGGAGCACATAGGCGTGACGAGACTTGGGAAGGTACGAGCGAAGATTTCGGAGTTTATGGATCTGGCACCTTTGGATGACCGCGAGGTCCCCCAAAACGTCGACGAGTGCCTTGCGGATGCCTTTGACTCCGTCCACTACGCAGAGAATCGACTCATCGACGCGCAAGCCTCGCTCGAGAAGGTCCTGCAACATCGCGGTGCACACCCGGGAGTTCTCCGTCGAGCCCAGCCATATACCCAGGGGCACCTTCGTTCCATCTATTGTGATACCTAGAGTTACGACGACGGTCTGTCCGGCCACCTCAAGGCCATCCAGCATCAGTGCCGCAAGCTCGAACTCCTCTAGCCGCCGAGACAGGTATTCCTCGAGCTTCTTAGTCGTCTGGCTCACGAGGTGACGGCTGGCGGCACTCTTACTCGTGCCACGAGACTTCAACTTGGCCGCGGGTTTGTCCAGACTCGATTCGTAATTTCGGGTCGATACCCCCACCAAGATCTGATTCAACACTCGCTCTGGAAGCGGGTCTTCTTCGCGGAAGGCTTCGAAGTGTGGAAGCGACGCCTCCGCGCCCGACTTCGAGCGAACTCGAGGTCGCGACACTTGGATGCGACGACCACCGAAGCTCAGCTCTCCGTTCGTGCTCCCCCAGTGGTTATGAGTTCGCTCCTTCTCGTGCTTGCCCTTGAGCCCCGCGATCTCCTCGGCGTCCTCTCTGAGCAGTAGGTGCAGAGCTGTCAGTCCTTGCTCGTACACCCATTCCGTCAGATCCGCCTTCGTGGCCGCGATCCCAGCTATCATCGGTAGCAGTATCTGACCGACTTGGCCAACTACCTTGCCCGTAGGCGAGTGCGTTTGCTTTCTTACTGGCTTCTTTGATTTCCTAGGCATTGGTGGCTCCTTGTCCCCCTCTGGAGACGGTTTATTGGCAGACCTATTCTTAGGCCGGCCAAGGAGCCGCAGCTACCCCAAATTCAACATCCGGCGGGACATCCCCCCGAAGAGTGAATAGTTCTCGATGGCGTACTTCTCAGTGATCTCGAGTACGATTTGTTCGGGAGCGAGCTCGAATTGCTCCAGCAGGTCGAGCAGGCTGGAACCATGGAAATCCGGATCGTACATCGAGGATGGGAGGATGTTGATGAAGAGCTTAGTTGGCTCAGACAGTCCCTGGCCGCTCCGTAATGCGCGGAGACGACACGCGCGATCAAGCTCGAAGACGAGGTCGGCTTGGGCCGCTCCCTCGAAGAGGTTGAGCGGACTATGAAACTCCGTTCCCTCCGGACCCCTGGAAAGCGCCTCGCAACCCATCACCTCGTTCGTATCCATTCGGAAGATCGGCTGAAAGAGCGTCTTCAAATTGTCGTTGAGGATAATCTCGAGTACCTGGGCTCGACTCTTGAACGCCCTCTGCAGTTGCTGATAACGAACACACTCCCACGCTTCGTCTACGAGTCGGGTAACCAATCTTTCTGGCATGACCAGTGGATTGTGCAGCACGAAACTGTAGCCGACCGGCACCTTGAGATCTTGCCGGACATACGGTGATGCCAGTTTTGACAACCTCTGGTTGAAGTAGTTCTCGATCCTCGCCGCCGCCTCGAGCTCGGCGATTCGCGCCGGGCCTCCCGTTCGCTTCGGCGAGAGGAACACTAGAAAGGCATCGCCTCCCTTGTCGCTGCTCGCCAACATATCGGTGGCGCGAACCTTTCCACCTCGCAAGTCTCGAAACAGCTCCGAGGCGGCCTGCAGAGCCTTTTCGTAAGCCTTGGAGCCGTAGTCGCGCTCCACCTGACTTAGCTGGGAGAGATCGATGAGGAGCAATGCCATGCTGCCGTGTCGGACCAGCAACAGCAGTATCTCGTCCAGTCGCTCTCGGTATGGGACGCCGTCTGCATCTGTCATGTCTGATTGATTCGGGCGTCCCTCGCAGGCACAAGAGAATTGTCTGCCGAGAACCCCTCGCTCCCGTCGACGACGGTAGTTTGCAAGAAGCATGCTCAGAAGGAGTTAGGTTGTCGTTAGAACGCCTTGGGTTCCGACCTTTTAATCTACTGTAAAATAAAGAGTTATAAGTCAATAATAGGTCCATAACTTCCTCCCCGATCCAGAGATAGGGGCTTTCGCCCTCACAACCCGGGGAGACAATCCCCACAAGTCTTTTTCGTTTACGGCTCGAAATGCGCCCTTCCAGAGTGACCACCCAAATCACGAGAGCGCCATCAGCGGACCTGGGGCCCAGGGGGACCCAGGTCACATGATTGCCATAACCGAACCTCGTCGTGTGGCCACCTAAGTAACGGGGTTGCTTGAACCAAACCGTGTCAAGGGGCGGTACAATGACCTCTTGAGAAAGCGGAGGGATGGCCGAGCGGTTTAAGGCGGCGGTCTTGAAACCGCAGACCGAGAGGTCCGGGGGTTCGAATCCCTCTCCCTCCGCCATTTAAATGCTTTAAACTACTGATAATAGTGGGTTTATATATATAATTGCGATTAAATTCCCACATATATAACCCCATTTTGACCGGAGGTAACAAACCCTCGCTCGTCAGCCAGTTTGGGAGCCCGATCGGCGCACCGATACTGTCAAGTGCGCCATCGTCATCCGGGACAAGTTCGAGAGCCTCTGCGAGCGGGCCCTCCAGTTGTTCTTCCTGGAGCACGGCGATTGTGCGGGTGACCGCACCGACGATTTCGACGGCGACCAGCTGTCCGGGCTTGTCCAGTCCGGAGGAGGAGGCAACGTGCGCGTAGATTCCGTGCTCGGCTTCCTTCAGGTCGAGTTAGCGGTGGATATGCCCGCCCTCGGTCTCGTGAGCCGTGCTGCCGCCCGAGCCTCCTGTCTGCTTGATTTGTTCATAGATATTGATGAGGCTAGCCGGCGATTCAGCGAGATGGCCATCATGGGCTTGGAGTGCTCTCAAGACCCGACCGACGTACGTGACAAGACCGAGGCGGCGTATCTCCGCACGGACCTGTTTGAGAGTCGTCGAGACTTGATGGAGTCTTGGTCCAGATTTGCTACCTTGACACCGGCTGGTATTGTGGCGATCCGGACATGACTTCTGGCCTTTTGAAGCTCCGCACGTGGTTGACCCTTGAGGAGGCATCGGCTTACCTGTCTTCCGAGATTGGCTACGATGTTTACGAGGGTGACATTCTCGGACTAGCCCTGGATGGCAAGCTTCAACTGTCGGTGAAACTACCGCAACCCATGAAAGCAATCCAAGACTGCGAGGGAGCCGAGTTGGCAGGGCACAGGAAGGATATTGAAGGAGTGTGTGATTTTCTCCTGAAAGGTCCTGGGCGGCTTGAATTGGAGCACCGCTACCGCATCTCAAGGGGGCTGTCCTACGTCGAGCTCGGCACCAATGAATGGGCATTCGTCACTGGGGAGGACGGAGTTGTCTACCGACTACTTCCCAGCTCGGAGAGACCGTTCGGTACGAAACCCCTCTCCGTGTTACCCGCCGGCGTTCTGCTCGGGGTCCGACGCAAAGCTCTCGACGCGGTCGTTGCTAGCCTTGCTTTACCTTCACTCGACCCCGAAGAACAAAAACCGTCGCAACCGGGCGATGCCACCGACTCGCTCGATAAACCACTGGGGGAGCGTGAACGGATCTCGCTCCTAACCATCATTGCCGCACTTGCTCGCGAGGCAGACCTTGATATCTCGAAGGTGTCCAAAGCGGGTGGCATCATAGAGCGGTGGACCATTGAGCTTGATGCAAGGGTTTCTGCGCGCGCCATCGAAGACCACCTGAAACGCATCCCCGACGCTCTTGGACGACGCGGTAAGATCTCCAACTAGTTCCGCAATTGCGGAAGAAGTTTCCGCAATTGCGACCACGCACGCCTCGCCCATGTTCTGATCGCCATGTCGTTTCCGGATGAGCCGGGAACGCTCCACAAGGGGCAAGACATGGCACAGTTCTCTCACTCAACGCTGGCAATTTTCCGACGCAAGCAAGTTCAAGCTGAATCCGGCTATCCGCGCTCTACGTTGTACCTGCGTATCGCCCAAGGCCTCTGGCCAAAACCTGTGAGCCTTGGTGCTCGCGCCGTGGGTTGGCCGGCTGGCGAAGTGTCCGCCGTTAACGCCGCGCGGATCGCCGGCAGGACCGACGATGAGATACGCGCCCTGGTGGCACGCCTGGAATTGGAACGCCAGACGATCGATGGCCGCCGGTAGCAGGACCTTCGCTGATTCAACGCGGTTCAGGTCATGCCTCATCTGAATCATCGGCTCACAGCCACTGTGGAGCAGGTGCGCGGGACGTTGGACTTCACGCTGCCACAAGCATTTAACCTATTGGATGTTGTGCCTCCGGACAGACGAGAACGTGGGCTGGTGGCCACTGGCAGACCTGGTCGACTTCGGTCGAAGCCGGAGGTGAACGTCTGGCTGACTGGGCAGTTCGACAAGCGCGGAAAGAGTGCTTCCCCGGAGCAGCAACCCCGGCCATGACCACGCGCTCAACGCTACGCCTGGCCAATCCCGCCGACCTGCCGGGCGTCGCGCGCCTGGACAGCGGGGACACTCGGCGTGACGCCGTTGCCGACACACCCGAGCGTCATGATGGCTCGTCTCGGCCCCGATTGGTCGATCGCTCCACCACGTCGTTGCGCCCGCATCCGGTCTACCAAGAGCTGTGCAGGCCGCTCGCTGCGACAAGGGCGTGGCGGGTGGGTCAGCAGGCTGGGCCGCTCCACGAGCCATTGTTGACGACGACGGACGGCACAATTCTTGACGGACACGCGCGGTGGCAGATGGCGATCGAACGGGCGCAACCGAACGTCCCGTGCCTCGAACTCGACGTGACCGAGGACGAAGCTCTTCAGGTCGTCATCCAACGCCACCGGGCATCTGATGGCCTGAACGCCTATGGCCGCATCGTGCTGGCCTTGCATCTGGAGCCGTACTTCCGGGAACGCCGTGGTCGACCGCAGCTGGCGAGAGGCAACGACCCGCCGTCGTCAAATTTGACGAACGACACGCACAGAGACGTGCGGAAGGACATCGCCCGCCTGGCCGGCGTCTCGACCGGCAACGTGACCAAGGTCAAGCAGATCCTGGACAGCGTGATTCCCGAAGTTCAGGAACGGCTACTTCGAAGCGAGGTCAGTATCCATCGGGCTTGGCTATGGCGCACCCGGCCCCGGAAGGGACAGCGCGATGCCTTGTGGAACCATCTATATCAAGGGGGCATCAACAAGACAATCGACCGGCTGCTCAGTGCGCACGTTGAAGTTGGTGCTCCCGTCCGATCCGTCGACGACGTGACACCTATCGTGCTCGGCGGACTCGCGAAGCTCGACGCGGACGACATCACCGTGGCTATCGCCGATGTTCCAGGGCGAGCCGTGGTGATCACGCGGACGTGCTACGACGAGCTGCTAGAGAAAAATCCACGATGACTTCCGCTCGCCCGCGACCGCTCAGACAGGTCTTGGAGATGCATCGGAAGGTGTGGGATTGCGACGAAACCCGTCCCGCGGTGCGGGAGGCATTTTCCAAGGTCATCGACTGCGGCACCGAGGCTCTCGGCGCGGAGGTCTTTGCGTCCGACCGTGAAGAGCGGGTGGTCTATCACACCTGCAAATCAAGGGCCTGTCCCAGCTGCGGGTATCAGGCAACCCGCGCCTGGCAGCGCAACCAGTGGCGGGAGCTACCCGATATCCCCTACGCCCACGTCGTCCTGACCATGCCGGATGTGCTCTGGCCGCTGTTCCAGCAGAACCGCCATCTTTTACATAATCTGCCCGTCCTGGGCGCGCAGGTGCTGCAGCAGTGGGCGCGGCAGAAATACGGCGTCCGACTCATGATTGTCGTGATCCCTCACACCTTCGGCGGTCACTTGAATTTCAATTGCCACCTGCACATCCTGGTCTCCGAGGGTGGTCTCTCCGAGGATGGAGCCAGATGGCATGAGAGCGCCTCATTCGACCGCGAGGCGCTGCTGATGCGGATGTGGCGCTACGCGGTCATCACGCTGCTAAGGGGGGCCGCACGCCGCGGTGTTCTCGACACCGACATGCCTCGCAACGTATTACAGCAATTGCTCACGGCACAGTATGAACGGCCGTGGCACATCTACATCGGGCGGGGTCGGAGCAAAAAGCAGGTTCTGGGATATGCGGGCCGGTATGTCCGACGTCCCCCGATTGCACAACACCGGTTCCGGAAGATTGACGGTCAAGAAATCCGATTTGTGACGAAGGATACGCTCACGGAACAGATGGTCGAGACCACCTACACCCCGGCGGCGTTCTTGGCCACCCTAGCCGATCACATCCCCGACCGCTACCGGCACAACATCCGATATTTTGGCCTCCTTGCTCCTCGCGTGAAGTGCCACACCCACAACGCGGTCTTCTCGCTGCTGGGTCAGCAACGGCTGGGGAAACCTCGGCGACTACGGTGGGCGACATCCCTGCAGAAGAGCTTCGGAGTCGACCCCCTCCTTGACCGCGACGGACAGCGGATGCGTTGGGCTCGGCGAATACCGCCGGCACCAGCCCAGGGACATGGGCTCGCGAAGCCGGCCTTGGGGTCGCCGTAATGTCCCTCTGGCTTGCCGATCCCAAAACGGATTGCGGCTGTACTTCAGACGTGGAAGTGGCGTCATCTTGACCGCCATCCCACGCACTCGACCGCTCGATTCGTCCGCCCATACAGGGTCATCCCCCCTTCCCCTCAGCAGGATCTAAGAAAAACGCAGATTATGCGCCCCCAAAGGGGGAGACCACAGGTAAACGGGGTTAGGTTCCCTCCCTGCACGACTGTGGCGCTCGCTCTGGCGCGCATCAGAAATGAGATATTGATTTTCCTAAAGATTAAAGACGATATCGCCGCCATGGATCTGTTCACCGTGCCCACCGCGTCGCTCCGGCTGCTGTACGGCTTCTTCGTCATCGAGCACGGTCGCCGGCACATCGTTCACTTCAACGCCACGTTCCACCCGACGTCTGCTTGGGTTATTTAGCAACTAC
The DNA here is from genome assembly GCA_965222425.1 of Candidatus Marinacidobacterales bacterium. Lineage (GTDB taxonomy): Bacteria > Acidobacteriota > Vicinamibacteria > Marinacidobacterales > DATDRI01 > CBDCNP01. The sequence goes on along the minus strand of CBDCTW010000008.1, from coordinate 9,457 downwards.
GCGAGGCGTTTCCCTACGACACCGCTCCGAGATATCTCATCTTCGATCGCGACCTCATCTTTAACGCTGCGGTCATCGAGTTCATCAAGGCAACGGGCACAAAACCCGTTCGCACTTCGTTTCGCAGCCCATGGCAAAACGGAACCGCGGAGCGGTGGGTCGGCAGCTGCCGTCGCGAGCTCCTTGAGCACGTCGTGGTTCTCGGTGCATGTCATCTCATCCGGCTCGTGCGAGCTTACATCAGCTACTATCATGAGGACCGTTGCCACTTGGGGCTGAACAAGGACACACCGAGCTTGAGAACGGTCACGCACCGACCGTCTCCTACGGCGAAAGTAGTCGCACTGCCGCGAGTCGGTGGACTGCACCATCGATACGAGTGGCGAGAGGCAGCCTGAGTCAGCTTGGCCGCTCGCGTTACTCGGCTGGTCGCTGCCTTGGTGCATAACTCTGGACAACTCTAAAGGAATCAGCAGGTTACGTTTTTGGGCCAAAAATCGCAGAGTCAATGGAATCAATGACTTACCTGTATTTATGCACCAAGGCATCTTTTCTTCTGAAACGACAGAATCATTCATCCAGCGATGTCGTCTTCCAAACATCACGCGCCAACGCAATCAGCATTTCGTGCCGTTTCTCGATCGAACCGACATTCCAAGCGGAAAACGCCTTCAATTTCTCGTTGATCCTGGAGATGGATGTGTTCCGTCCCACGTCGGCAAATTCGACCAAGCTACGCGACAAGTAGTTTCCGCTCTTGTGGTACTCATCCCGTTTATCAGCGTAGAAATAGTTACTAGCAACAATGTTGATCGGTTTTTCTAGTAGGGTCAGGTTACCCAACCGGTCCTTGTAGTCGTCGTAGTCAGCATTCGGATTCTCCGCTACCCAGTTGGCTCTGAGACTCGGTGTGGGGTTATTCGGCAGAATGTGCTCTATTTCCAGTTTCATAAAGGGTTCAAGCGTCCCCGCCGTTTTTATCCCGCTGAACGCCATATCAACGTACTGCGTAAGCCGTGCCAGCAGGTAGCGGGTCCGGTACTGTTGCATCGAGTACCGCGTGTAGCGCTTCAGCGCGTCCGTCAACTCCTGTGATTTACCAGCCATGCTCTTCTCGAAACGGTCCGCAACAAACGCGTTGAGCTGCCTCTTCTGCATCCCCCGGTCAGTGAGCTCGCCGATCGCGCGCAAGTCGTCCGCCCATCGGGAAAAGCTTCGCTCGATGTCTCGTGTCGGCGTCTTGGTGAAAATGTAGTAGAAAAGGAAACATTCGAGCTGCGTCACAAAGTAGTTGAACAATGGCTTCGGGAAATTCGCTGTAGCCAACAGCAAGACGTAGTGCAAACTGAATGCACCACCTGTCAGTCGCTTAAGGCTCTCCATCGAAACATTGGCTGTACTGTCGTTGCCAAGCCCCTTGGCGAACGCCAGATAATGCTCGACGTTGCGAATAACTTTCCTCACGAACTCGAACGGCTTATTGGCGTAGTCACACAGCGCAGCGTTGTCCTTGGCCACAAACCACTCGTAAATCTCGTCCTCCCGCACCACGGCATCACTACGGCTGCTTTTGATGACGTAGTTTGCCATCAAGAAATAGCGCAAAAACCGTAGCGGTTTCTCCTGTTCTTTCTCCAGCGGCTTGGTGATCTTTTTCCACTCGTCCTTGAGCTGGGTGAACTGTGTCTGTTCGACCTGCGTGAACAGAAGATTTTTCAGCAGATCCATTGGGTTGAGACCCACACCACGCTCGTTGATGGTCTCGAAGATCTTTAGCGCGCTACTCACGTGCGTCGAAATTTGGATAAACACCACGTTGTTCGCGAGATAGCCCCAATACTTCTTCAGCTTGGCCACGTCGCCGTAGTTGTTCTCCAAGTAGCGGTAAAGCGTGCCATAGGCGTTGACCAGGTTTTCCAATGAGCCGAAGCTAGCGATACCTGCGGCCTGAATGCCGGTACGGACGGCACGCGGGTCGTCATCGAGCGCCACCAGCTTGGTTATGACCCCACCTGCATTCTCGTAACGCAGCTCCAATTTCAGGCTGGTTCGCGTCTCGCCATCGTTGTCTGTGTAACTCGTCGAGATCAAGCCGCTGATTGTCTCCCGTTGGGGCTCGCGCTGGAGCCGGTGCTTCAGTGCGCAAAGCAGCAAGAAAAAGGTGGTCAGACGCTGTTGCCCATCAATCACCTCGTAGTGGTTCTTCTTGTCGGTTGGCGACACTAGGACGGTGCCGACGAAGTACTCCGTCGTAGTACCAACATCGAGTTGTTCGTTGATATCGTCAAGAAGCTGGTGCACTTCCTTGTCGGTCCAGACGTATTCGCGCTGGTAGTCCGGTACGATGTAGAAGCACTCCCTGAATGCTTCGTCGATGCTGTATTTGTGGTTTTCGATACGAGCCATGCTTCGTCTCTTATTCTTGTCTTCTCGCCGCGGGACGCTTGGAAATTCAGGGAGTCTGGCCGAGTTGCTCTGACAACGTATAGCTCACGGACAGCTATTGCTCCCTCACATAGTTGACCATTTCCTGAAAGGCTTCATCTGCTGTCAGTTGGGTTCTCGCTTCGATGCAAAGCTTTACTGTGTACTCTACAGATGCTTCCATGGTGGGTTTCCATGCACCCCAACCATTGGGTAGTCTGACGTTGAAGTTACCAGAGTTGGGTAAAATCGTGACTACCATACCGTGCTCGTCAGTGACAGTTGCCGTCTTCTGGATGTGTCCCGAGGTTCGTGGAAAAAGAACGGCACCCTCCACTCCGTCATCAGAATATCATATCAGGTCGCGGCAACCTCCGCGTGTTCGAGAACCTCGCTCAGACGTTGGTAGCCGTCGATGCGTCGTAGTTGTGGCGGACTCGACCTTTTTGAATCTCTTGGTGCTCGTAGTCCATCAAGTGGAGGCGCGTTGCATCGCGGCATCCGCGTCCGACGCAACAAGCATTTTTGCTGGCACGCGGCTGCGGGCAGTGGTACAGGTGCGGGAGAGACCGGGTTGCGCGCCCTACTGAGCACGAAAACCTCGATCCGCGACCACAAAGGAATCGTCGTCGCCAAGAAGATGTCTCGAAAGGTGAGCCGTCGCGTCGTCAAACCAGCCTGCATAGCCGGAGTTCGGATCTCACGTCCGAACTTCAGAGCTCCGTGCGGTCGGACGAAGTTGTAATAGCAACGGAGCAACTCCAGGTGCTCATCGAGCCTCTCCGTCGAGCGAGCGTGGGAAAGTGTTCGTCTTGAAAGGTATGCCGAGCTTTGCCGGATGGTCAGATTCAACCGCTCGATGAACGACGTGATCAATGTCGAAGAGTCCTCGGAGTTATTGAGCGCGTCTTCGAATCGCCACGCGGCTCCGTGCAGCGCTCTCCGTTCGACCTTGATGATACGATCGTTCCTGCGCGTTTTTAGGACCTGGCCGTAGAGACACGCTGGACCGAAGAAGCGACGGATGACCTTCTGGTAGAATTCGAATCCATCCGTGACGATCAAGGGAAGACGCTCGAAATTCATCCGTCTCGAAAGGTGGCGAAACAGAGCGTGAGTGTTCCGGTAGCTTCGCCTTCCCGTCCTGTGCCAAAACTCGGCCCTTTTGAAAGACCATGGCTGTAATTTAATGCACCGTAAAGTCTTAGCGTCATTTTACCAACACTTAATGGCGGAAGCACCCATGAGGTCTGTGTGAGCAGCAGGGCTGCCCGATCGAACAACGGCTGCCTGACCAACAGTAGGATTTGCACATGGTACGTCATGATGGATCCGAAGATAACACCCTCGGGCCAGACGATTGTAAAGCCCACAGCCCTTGGCACCGTCGCAAAACACAGACGCTAAGCTGCTGATTTATCGGCTATTTCAAGAGGGCCGAGTTTTGGCACAGGACGGGGTGGCGGATGGTGAAGTCTGGAGCTATCCGGTCTCACTGGAATCCGTAAAAACAGGGCATTAAGAGTCCAGAAATTCGAAAAAGTGGCCCCAGCCTCCGATAGTTTCCTCCAGAATGAAGACACTCGACAATGAGCCGCGCGGGGTAAGAAGGGTCGCTCAGGGTCCATTTTTTTAATTTTTTGGGTATGATGGGGGGCCAATCTAATGGAATCACAGGGAGCCCGGAAAAATCTCCCTCTGACAGCATTCCTGATATCTTGTATTCGCTTTTTGTTCTTTTTAGTGGAGGTTGACTTTCAGGCGGTATCGCCGTAGCTTATAGGACATGGCCGGCAGGAAAACGAAGCTTACGCCTGAACGTAAGGAGAAGATTCTCGAATGTGTTCGGGCCGGGATGAGCAGCAGGGCTACCGCAAAGATGGTAGGAATAACGGAGCAGACCCTCTCCAATTGGCTCACACGGGGCGAGAAGGCCAAGAGTGGTTCATTTCTTGATTTTTTTCAGTCTTTCCGGTCGGCCGAGGGAGACTTCGAGCTGTCGAACCTCGAGATCATTCGGCGGAGTTCCAAGGAAGAGACGAAGATCCTTCGCCAAAAGGTCAGATACAAGGGTGGCCAAGTGGTGCAAGGGAAGCTAGTGAATGGAGAGGTCGACGTCGCGGAGACAATAACAGAGACTCGTTCACCGACGGCAAAGGGTGCTATGTGGCTGCTCGCGCGGCGGTTTCCGAAGGAGTGGGGGCAACCGCAACTAGAGCAAGAAGAAGCTCGCGACGGAGAAGCTCACGATGGAGAACCCCGGGTCGTATACTACATACCGGATAATGGGCGCATGCGGAAAATGCCGGGGGTCGAGATCGTGCAATTGCCAGAAGAAAAGCGAAATGGCTCAACGCGGTTCGAAGGAGATGAATGACGAATGAGCCAAACCGGCAAAATCCCCCTTTGGTGCCCAGAATCCCCGCCAATCCTCACTATTGTCCTAAAAAGTAGCAAAATGCTGAAGGCACCCGATGTGCTGCGGAGTATTCAGAAGGCGCCATTCGCGGCGAGTCATCCAGTAGACGAGTTCGGGCATCCGCGTCCGACTGCATAGAGTCCGTGTCCGCCCCGCCTATCGCGGAGCACCCGTGGCCAAATCACGGCGGAGGACAACGATGGAGGCTGATCAGAAGCCCGCTGCGCCGGACGGTTCCCCCGCTGCTGCCCAGGGTGCCGACTATAATAATGATGAAGGACACGCAACCGATGCACCGATGGGTGCTTCCGCAGTCAAGTGTTGGCGGCCGCCGCGTAACCTGTTCGCATGCTAGAGTTTTAGCCTGATTTCGAGAGGCGCAGTTCTTTCGTCGATGCCGGCTGGCCGAGTTTTGGCACAGGACGAGGTCCTGCGAACTCGACTTTGCCTCGGGTGGAAATTCTGAACGCCGTCGCCACCGGGCCACCGACGCAATAACGTGCTTGAAATGCCGCTCAACGAAGGCCGGGAAGTAAACCGGCGACACAGCTAATTGTACGAACGTCCAAGCAACTCGCCCAGAAGTTCCTCGCCGATGATCCCGCGTTGAAGCCGTCGACGCACCTCGTGCGCCTCGGAGTGAGTCCGGACGTGATCTCAAGCGTGCTCGGCCACACGATTGGCGGGCCGACGGCGACGCGAATCTACGAGCGTCATGCACGCATCCCCGAAATGCGACGCACGCTCGAACGCTGGGCTGCGGAACTTGAGCGCATCGCTTCGGATGAGCAGGACACGAGGGTGGTCGCCATATCGTGAGGGGCAAGCTGCTTGAGAGCTGGACCGGCGCGGTCTACGTCGCGGCCGCCAAGACCGCGTTCGTATGCGCAGTGCAGAAACGTCTCCCGGACGAAGCGCGCGCCGAGCTCGATGCGATCGACCAGTTCGCGGGAGAGCGCGCCGTCGCAGAGTGGGCGCGCCGCTGGAACATAGGCTATCCGTGTGTCATCGAATGGGCTAGCGGTGATGTCTTTATGCGGCGCTCTGACGGAGGCCGCTTCCGGGGCGATGAAGGTCACCCATACAAGCTAGTCTCCCTAGCGTGGGGCGCAACGATCGCGGATGAATGGTGGGACGTCATGGAGAAGTGGAACGACACGAAGCTCACCGCTGGTGGCGACGATCCTCGAGATTTCGGGAAGGTGCGCGAGAGACATGCCACGACGAGCCCCATCGCGGCGAACCCACTTGCGGAATCCCGCAAGAGCTTTCTGGCCCGGGCCGGAGTGCACTGGGACGCGCGAGTCAAGAAGGCCGGGAAGATGGGTTACAAGCCAGCACGTGATCCACGCAAGATAGAAGCCCACGCAGAGTGGCTCGCTCGGAATCTTCTTCTCGGCGAGTCGGCAGAACAAATTGCCGAGAGTCTCGGGCGAGAATCGGGGGACAGCTCCGCAGTATTCAAGGCGCTCGCGCACATGAAGCAACTCATGAGCTCTGAAACCCCCGACTAGATCCACTGTCGAGTGGAATTAGGAAAAATTTCCTAATTCCATTCCCTGTCCGTGAATGATGGTACACCATCGGATTCATGATCGAAGCAACGCACGCCGCGGACGCGAGGCGGCGAGACTCCGCTTCCAAAGATCACGGCGAAGGTACGGAGGGGGTCGTATCAAACAAGCGTTGGTTGCGACCGGTGGATCTGATGCGGCGCTGGGGCGTCAGCCGTCAGACTGTTTACCATTGGCGGCGGCGAGGTTACCTTCCGCGCGCGACTCAGATTGGGCCGAACGCGGTCGCGTGGCGAGAGTCCGATATCCTCCGGTGGGAGTGCGAGCGCAAACTCGCCGTGGTTTAAGAAGCGAAAGCCCTGCAGGCTCATGGCGGCTCCGATCCAAACTATTCTCTCCAAACTCCGGGGCGTCCGCCAGACGAGCAGCGGTTGGCAGGCGAACTGCCCGTCCCACAATGACGTCAGCCCATCCCTGAGCATCGGGGAGGGGTCGAACGGTAAGGTTTTGCTCAAGTGCCATGCAGGGTGCAAGTATCAAAGCATCATGGCGGCGCTCGGACTTGGCAAATCTCCCCTGTTCACGGTGCATCGCGGCGGCAAAGCTGGGGCGCTCGGGGAGGCGGTCGAGATCTACAACTACGACGGTTTTTTTGAGGTGGTCCGATTTGAGCCTAAAGACTTTAGGCAGAAAAGGCCAGACGGTGCCGGCGGCTACACGTGGAACATGAAAGGCGTCGAGACCCGCGTCTACCGGCAAAACGCGCTCCAAGGAAAAAACCACGTGATTATCGTCGAGGGCGAGCGAGACGTACACACGCTCGAGGCGCTCGGCTTCGATGCAACCACCAATCCAGGTGGCGCCAAAAAGTGGAAAGAGGCTCACACAAAAGCACTTGCCGCGGCCGGCGTGAAGCGAGTCACCGTTATGGCCGACACCGATCAAACCGGCAAGGACCATGCCGTGCAGGTTGCCGAGAGTTGCCGCAAGGCATCGCTCGAAGTGAGCGCTGTGGAAGACCTGCCAGCGAAGGATATCAGCGACTACCTGGCAAAGCTCGGCGTAAATATCGGCGTCCGCGCAAAAGCCGTGAACGAGCTCATCGAGAGAGCCGCCCCTTGGAAGCCACCTACAAAAACAAAGCTATTTTCCGTCGAGCTCACCAACCGGATCTTTTCACGCAAGAACGCGAAGGCCCTCGAAGCCGTGCTCAACGAGTTAGACTTAGAGATTCGCTACAACCTCCGCTCCGCCGAGGCCGAGTACAGGAAAGGCGGCGGACCTTGGACGGCCTTCGATGAAAGGTTCAGCGCAGACCTGCGCGAATACATCGGTAACAACTACTCGTACACGACGGAGGCGGGCAAGATGTCACCCCTCAAGTACGGTCACGTGGGCTGGGAAGACGCCACGAACGCACTTCTACACCACCGAGAAGTAGATCCGTTCAAAGACTGGCTTGAATCTCTACCGGAGTGGGATGGCACACCAGTGATAGACGTCTACCTAAACGAGATCTTCGAAACCGACAAAGACAATCCACTTGTCGTGTGGGCTGGTCAGTTCCTCTTCCTCGGTGCCGTCCAACGCACCTACGAACCAGGAAGCAAGCTCGACGAAACTCCAGTCTTTGTTGGTCGGCAAGGAATCGGCAAATCCGCGATGCTTCGCTCCATCTTTCCGCCGGAGCGTGCCGACGAGTGGTTCGCCGACGGACTGAATCTAGCTGCGGAACCGAAGGTGAGAGCGGAATCCATCCTCGGCCGCGTGCTTGTCGAATGCGCCGAGATGACCGGCGCTACTCGCGCCGAGCTCGCAAGCCTCAAGGCGTTCCTGACAAGAACTGATGACGGCTCTGTGAGGCTCGCCTATCGGCGGAATCCGGAACACACACCGCGCCGCGCCATTTTCGCTGGCACTACCGACAAATCAAATTCGCTACCGAACGATCCGGCCGGTAACCGGCGATACGTCGTGGTCGAGCTCACGGCATCGCGCGGACCGGTCGAACCTTGGATGGACTCCAACCGCGAGCAGCTATGGGCCGAGGCCCTTGTCCGCTACCACGAAGGCAAGCGCGCAAACATTCCACGCGAGCTCGCATCCACGGCCGCAGAGATTGCAGAGAAGCACCGCAACAAGGACGATGTGCTCGAGGACAAGATCCGCGAGATCCAATTGACCGACAACTTTGGCACGCTACGTGAACTTGCGGAGCTCTGCGAGCTTGTGCCGAGAGGCAGTTCCCCGGAAAGTGCACCGCTCAAGCAAATACGACGGCTCACCGACGCACTCACAAATTGCGGGTGGCAATCCGTCAGAACCTACATCAGAGGTGAGCGAGTACGTGGGTGGGAAAAAAACGAGAATTTGACAACAACCAGCTCAACGGGACAGCCCGGGACACCAAATACCTATGAATACAGAAAAACGTGATTTTCATACCTATAGGGAATTAGATGTCCCGTGGTGTCCCGTAGACATTCGGTTCAGCACTAAGCGGGGCGCGAGAAGACTCATGAACCGCCCCGGGTTTCCCGGAGACTCCAACTCTTGAGAGGATGGAGTCATGACAAGACGAAGCAGGTATTCACCGGAGGTAAAAGAGCGCGCAGTGCGGATGGTTTTCGACCAGCAGGCTCAGCACGAATCTCAGTGGTCAGCGATCTCATCGATTGCGTCGAAGATTGACTGTACGCGGGAAACGCTACGCACGTGGGTGCGGCGAGCAGAGTGTGATACTGGGAAACGAGCGGGACTGACGACGGACGAGCGTCAGTGGCTGAAGGAACTTGAGCGAGAGAACCGTGAGCTAAAGCGGGCGAACGAGATCTTTCGCAAGGCATCGGCGTTTTCGTCCAGGCGGAGCTCGACCGCCGACCGAAGTGATGGTGTTATTCGTCGACGAGAACCGTGAGAGTTACGGGGTCGAGCCGATCTGCCGGATGCTCCCGATCGCCTGTGCTCCGAAAAAAGTCGATCCGGCGTTGATTGCCAAGGCAAGAGAATCTGCTGCTGTTCCCCGTCCTGTGCCAAAACTCGGCCCTTTTGAAACAGACCATAAATCAGCAGCTTAGACGCCCTTGGAATCCGCGCAGAA
>CBDCTW010000007.1:0-40837 GCA_965222425.1 Candidatus Marinacidobacterales bacterium | reverse complement strand
CCCACCGGCGTCGCCCTAGCCGCGATTCTCCTGTTTGGCTATCGATTCTGACCGGTCGTTGCGCTGGCGATTTTCCTGGATCACGCCACTCGTTTGCCGCTCACCGCGACGATTGTCCTTAGTTTCGGAAAGACCATCGCAGCGCTCCTCGGCGCCTACCTGCTTCGCCGTTTCGTGGGTTTCTCCAATTCTCTCGACCGCGTTGATAACGTTCTGGGCCTGACGGTGGGGGATGTCCCGGCCGCTGTTGAATTTGGTCGGGTAGCGGCGGCACCTGTGAATACTCTTAGGCAGCAAACTCATCGCTGTCAAGAGATTTCTGTTTGCTTCTAAGCGCGTGAACGAGAGCGCCCATATGGCGATAGCCTTTGATACGCCGGAACTTTTTCTGCGCGGTGACGACGCCAAGAGCGGTCCATCGGCGAACCATGGAAGGACTCTTCCAACGCTTGACGTTTCTCGATACTCTGCGAATGGTTCCGTTGAGATTCTCAATGGCGTTCGTCGTGGCAAGAGACTGGCGAAGTAAGGCGGGCGGCGCGAGCTTCACGACCGTGAGTGTTTCTTCCATCCCTTCACGAAGGCTTCCGGCAGCTTCGTCGTAGCCGTTTCGCTCGAGCCACGACACCAATGCCTGAAGTCGCTTGCGCGCCTTGTCGGCACTCTTGCACTTGTAGGCTTCCTTCATCGTCTGGAGCACGTAGGCGTGACGAGACTTGGGAAGGTACGAGCGAAGATTTCGGAGTTTATGGATCTGGCACCTTTGGATGACCGCGAGGTCCCCCAAAACGTCGACGAGTGCCTTGCGGATGCCTTTGCCTCCGTCCCCTACGCAGAGAATCGACTCATCGACGCGCAAGCCTCGCTCGAGAAAGTCCTGCAACATCGCGGTGCACACCCGAGAGTTCTCCGTCGAGCCCAGCCATATACCCAGGGGCACCTTCGTTCCATCTATTGTAATACCTAGAGTTACGACGACGGTCTGTCCGGCCACCTCGAGGCCATCCAGCATCAGTGCCGCAAGCTCGAACTCCTCTAGCCGCCGAGACAGGTATTCCTCGAGCTTCTTAGTCGTCTGGCTCACGAGGTGACGGCTGGCGGCACTCTTACTCGTGCCACGAGACTTCAACTTGGCCGCGGGTTTGTCCAGACTCGATTCGTAATTTCGGGTCGATACGCCCACCAAGATCTGATTCAACACTCGCTCTGGAAGCGGGTCTTCTTCGCGGAAGGCTTCGAAGTGTGGAAGCGACGCCTCCGTGCCCGACTTCGAGCGAACTCGAGGTCGCGACACTTGGATGCGACGACCACCGAAGCTCAGCTCTCCGTTCGTGCTCCCCCAGTGGTTATGAGTTCGCTCCTTCTCGTGCTTGCCCTTGAGCCCCGCGATCTCCTCGGCGTCCTCTCTGAGCAGTAGATGCAGAGCTGTCAGTCCTTGCTCGTACACCCATTCCGTCAGATCCGCCTTCGTGGCCGCGATCCCAGCTATCATCGGTAGCAGTATCTGACCGACTTGGCCAACTACCTTGCCCGTAGGCGAGTGCGTTTGCTTTCTTACTGGCTTCTTTGATTTCCTAGGCATTGGTGGCTCCTTGTCCCCCTCTGGAGACGGTTTATTGGCAGACCTATTCTTAGGCCGGCCAAGGAGCCGCCGCTACCCCAAATTCAACATCCGGCGGGACATCCCCTGACGGTGGTCGGGGTGGGTCTTTCGACGATCGTGAGCGCCACGATTTGCGTGGCCAGCTTGGCCTTGGCGGGCGTGGCCCCGTGGGCCGAGTTCTTCTCGTTGTGGTGGCTCTGGTGGCTCGGAGACGGGATGGGCGTCCTGCTTGCGGCGCCTCCGATGCTCGTCTGGGCGGCGCGGCCATCGTTGCGGCTCGACCGACGCACGATCGCCGAATTGGCGGTCCTGATGACGGCACTGCTGGTTGCCTGTGAGGCGGCGTTTGGGGGTCCACTCACCTTGTCGAATTTCCATTTCCCGGTGGCCTACCTGCCGTTCCCCATTGTCATCTGGGCCGCCCTGCGCTTTGGCATCCATGGCGCCGTGACCTCTGCTTTCTTGACGTCCGTACACGCGGTCGTGGGTACAGTTCATGGCTATGGTCCCTTCGCCCGAGCCTCGGTGCTCGAGAGCTTGATTCTCGTGCAGGCGTTCGTCGCGGTGATCGTTCTGACTGCACTCGCGCTAGGAGCCGTCACCGCCGAGCGGGGGGAGGTTGCGCGGGCGCTCCGAAAAAGCCAGCGTCGTTACGACTTGGCGGCCAACGCGGGGGCGGTCGACGCCACGCAACGCTCCGTGGACCTCGTGACAACGCAATATCTGTCGGGGCTCACGAACTTCCAAAACGTTCTCGATGCCCAACGCTCTCTCTTTCGACTGCAAGACCAATTGGCGGAGAGCCAAGGGTTTCTGGTCCAGAGTCTCGTCCAACTGTATCGGTCCCTTGGTGGTGGCTGGGAGTATGAGTCGCTACCAGGCTTGTCGGCGCTACAAGAGAGGGAAGGGGGGATGGAGAACTAGCGCTCGTTCTCCTGCCCCGATCGACCCACGCTTGAAAAATCCTTTCATTTGCCGGAAAATCTACTTCACTACACCAAAGGCGGGGTAGCTCAGGCTGGTTAGAGCGACGGACTCATAACCCGTAGGTCGGCGGTTCAAGTCCGCCCCCCGCTACCACTTACGGACTTGCACCTTCCGGGATTGGGATTGTGAAAACTTATGGAGCTTTTCCCCTGTGGCGACGTTGTTGTAGCCGAGAGCCGTCCTGGCGCGAACAAGCTTGATTCGAACGATGTTGGGTGCTCTCATTTCTCGTTTATGTGATAGGATTCCCGCTCAGTGCACGTCGAGAGTAGCGCTTTGGGCACTCTTGCCGGACTGTGCCGGGGTCGTGCTCCTGTGTCTTCCGCGTGCAAACAACGGTAGCACGAACGTCGCGGCTCGCCATCAATAATCGACCGGAGGACAGAATGAGGAGTGCAGTGTCAGTTTGTAAGGAAAAATTCCTTCTCTCTCCTTCTTCAGAAGAGAGTGCTCCTCGTGGCGGACCACTTCGTTGTCGGCAACGGCTCGGCGGGCTGCTAGAATATTGCTTCCGGGAGGCCGCATGGGTTTTTGACCACACGCGAACGCGAGCGAAGAGTGTGGGCACATTATCCGTCTATGGGGCAGGGTCTCGGTGGGTCGATAGTCCGCGACGGGTTCGATGCTCCGTTTTCGTTGGCGCGGGGCGCTTCTTTGGAGGTCTGGGACTACTCTCTACGGCTCCCAAACGACGACAAGGATTTCGTTGCAGCGGAGGGTCGGCTCCGGAGGCGACGGGCCCACTACATTCACCGGAGCACAGGCTAGCCGATGTCGAAGACTGCATTGCTCCAGGACGCCCAAGCGTTGACCAAGGGTAGGGAGAAGACCATCGACGACGCGTTCCGGGGGCTCCGAGAGGATTTACGCCGGCGCAAGTGTTTCGAGCGTGCTCCTGCCGTGTACTTTGTCCTGACGGTCCTGTGGGTCGTCACCTTCGTCGCCGCGTATTTCTTGTCACTTGCGTCGAGCAGTCTCGTCACACTGACTGCCTCCGTCGCGCTGGCCAGCGTGTGCGCCGTCCAGCTGGCGTATATCGCTCATGACGCTGGCCATGGTCATGTCTCCCGACACGGCTTTATCAACAAACTCGTGGGGCAGCTTGCTCTGACGGTTACATCCGGTTACGCTTTCTCGAGCTGGACTCACTCTCATGACCAGCATCATAGACGGCCGAATGTCGTGGGCCTCGATCCCGATATCGACACGGACTGGGTGGCCCTCCATGACTGGGCTCGCCCGCACACGCGGGCGGAGAAGTTGACGAGGCGCCTGCAACATTGGATACTTTTTCTTTATTTCACGGTGCATCTGTTCGAGCTTCGGCTCCGCGGGTTGAGGCGCGTTGTGGCATTGCGGCTTCGTGCGGACGCGCTGGGACTGGCTCTGCACTTCATTGGACTTCTTGTTCTGCCTGCGCTCGTGTTTCCTGTTGATAGAGTGCTGGGCTGCTACGTCGCCCTGTCGGCTGGAAGCGGGGTCTACTACGGTGTCATCTTCGCCGTGAATCACATCGGAACGACGTACGTCCGCGCGGACGAGCAAGTTTACTTCGTACGGCTGCAGGTGCTGAGCAGTCGTAACGTTCTGACGGGACGATTTGGCGACTTCGTGATGGGCGGCCTCAACTTGCAAATCGAGCACCATTTGTTCCCCGGCCTTCCGCGCTTTCAGCTACGTCGCGCCAGCGATTCAATACGAGAATTCTGCGTACGCCAAGCGCTGCACTACGAGGCGGTCCACTTCTCCGAGGCGCTGGTCGCGGTGTTCCGGCATCTCCAGAGACTGTCGAGCGGCGGTCGACGGTAGGTGACACGGAGGCTCGGCCGCACGGTCAGATCATCACCAGCGTGAAGTTGTTGATCTTCGGCGCTCCACTCTGACGGCCACCACTTTTGGGGTGGTTCGACGGCCTCGACCCTGCCCATGAGAGCGAGCAGCACTACCAGGACCATTCCCCCGGCGGCCAAGCGTTCTGGCATCCCCCATATAACCCCTTATTTGCGAGAAGGTTGTCCTTGTCTTCCAGGGGTTAGTGAAAACGCTCGCAAGAACTCATAATCGGCAGGTCGGCGGTTCGAGTTCGCCCCCCCGCGACCATTCGTCGTCCCGCCGAGCCGTCAAGGGCCCCGGTCCAACATCCCGACGCTTGACAGCCGCTAGGGGCTTGAGAACCGTCGGCTGTTGGACCAAAATAACTCGGCCTCCCGGGCCCCATCCGGAGAGCAGGTCCGAATCGGCAGGAGGAACTCATGCGTATGAGGACGATAGCGCCATTAATCCTTGGCATCATTGTGGCGGCTAACTTCGCCTTAGGTCAGTCTTTCGCTGAGGTTGCAGAGAAGGAAAAAAAGAGGCGGAAGAACAACGGTAAAGAAGCAACGCTCGTGGTCAAGAACAGGGGAGTCTGGCTGGTCCCGGTCGAACTGAAGTCGGAGAGCGAGGATTCGGCGAGGCCCTTCGGCAAGTCTGAGAATACTGAGCCGCGGTCCAGCAAGCAGGAAATCGAAGAGTGTCGGTTTGCCCAGGACTCTCTCGACGACTTGAAGAGGGACCAACGACGGTTGGAGATACGGTACCTTCAACTACGCAGGAAGGCACAGACCGCGAGAATTCTCGACACGTACGGGCATACGGAGCTGCAGGCTGACGATTGGCGAGTTTCCCACGATGAGGGTAGAGAGATTCTTGCGGAGCTGACTTCGCTTAGGGCCGGGCTAAGTGACACGAACAAAGGGATCGATACCCACCTACAGAAGGTGGCTGCAACCTGCCAATAAGGCGGCGTCATCGCGCGGCGACCATAACCAGAGCACGGGAGGAGAGATGAGCTTGAGAATAGGCCTAGTCGCTACGTACCTGCTGAGCATTGCCGGAATCGCCCATGCTGGCGGAGCGGTGTTCCGCATAGAGGTCGAGGACATCGCGTCCGGAGGAGAAGTCGAGATCACAGAGATGAAGGTTGACGGTAATCGGATGCGTACCGATTCCAGTGGTAAGAACGCGACGACCATGATCTTCCTCGGCGCGACCGACGAGATGTACATGATCGACCACAATGACAAGTCTTACATCGTCATGGATCGAGAGACGTTCGAGCGTCTGGCGAACCAGATGAGTGCGGCGATGAAGCAGATGGAAGAGGCTCTGAAGAACGTCCCTCCGAAGCAACGCGAGATGATGAAGGGCAAGATGAAGGGAATGCCGAGCTCGACCCCTCGTGCGGAGCCGGTAGTCAAGAGCCTGGGGAAGAGCGACAGCGTGAACGGAGTCAGCTGTGACTGGAAAGAGGTCTCACGCGACGACGTCGTCGAGCTCAAGGTGTGTGTCAGCGGCTGGGCGGATATCCCAGGTGGCGATGAGCTTCGTCAGATCGGTTTGGAGATGAAGGATTTTATGTCGGCACTCATCGATGCGATGAGTTCGGTCGGATTCGGTGGAAGCGTTGCCGAGAGCCCGATGAGGGTTATGGAAATGGTGGATGGATTTCCGCTCATCACCGAGAACTTCAACCAGGGAAGTCTCACCCGTCGATCACGTTTTCAGTCCGTTAAAGAGGTCGCGATTCCGGACGACCAGTTCATGCCCCCGAGTGGTTACAAGGAAAAAGACATGGTAAAAATGGCCCGCCAAACGTGAAGCATCGCATCAAACAGTACCCGCTGGAGCAAGGCGCACTGGAGATCGAGTTCATCGAAGAGTTCTTCGGAGAGTTAGATCGGAAGAAACGGGCGGCGGAGATTGTTAAGCGCCTCGAAGATCGGAGCCATCTCATTCTCATCGCGGAAGCGCCGCTGCCCCAAGACGCCTCTCAAATGGTGCCGGTTTCGTTCAAGGTAGGGCACGAGATTTACCAGTATGAGAAAGAGCCGGCGCTGGCCGACCTCGTGAAGCGGCTGGCAGGCTACGTCAACTTCTACGGTCGGCGGGTACTGTACAGCTGGATCGGCGGGACGCGCCGAGATTGGCGCGGACAAGGGCACTTCCGGGCACTCACCGAACAACAGGAAGTCTGGGCGGTGGGCCAGGGTTTTCACGAGGTGGTCGTCAAGACCAAGAACAAGTTCTATGAGATGCGCGGCACGCTCACGCATCTCAGTTTCGATGTCATCAAATACGATCGAGACCCGGCCGATAACCAAGAGTCCAAGGTCTACCTGAGCAAGCAGCTCGGGTCAGATTTGCTCAAAGGCCACCGGAGCGAGAAGACGTTGGTCCAAGCGGTTCCGCCGCCTGGCGAGGTTCGCTAATAACACCTCCCCTGGTTTGGCGGCCGACAGGCCAGAGGGTTCCGAAAGTTGAGGAATAGGAGCTTCGATCAGGCGGGCAATTCGGGGATCTCGCAATCTGGATCGATGGACTTGACTTGCTCGATGACCTTCTTCGCGCGCATCTGCGGTCCCTCACGTTGATAAAGTGCGGCGAGCAGCGCGAGGTACTCTGTGTTGTAGGAATCGAGCTCTGCGGCTCTCATCAGGCTTTCGCCCGCCTCTTTCCTCCACTTCTTGTTTTGCAAGAGCGCGCGGCCTAGCAGGAAGTGATATTTGGCTACCTCGACTTTGTTTCCGATAGCCTGGCGGCACAGTTGGATGACTTCCCAATAGCTCTGCGTATCGAAAGCGCGTCGGGCGGTATGGAAGAGCTCGAGGGCATGTTTCTCGGCATCGTAGATGTCGCCGGCATCGGCGGCATATCCAAATGAGCTCTCGTTTCGAGCCGTCGGGGTTATCTCTTGGCTCGCGTTGTCCGAGAGAGTGTTGAAGGCATCGGTCACCAACGCTACCAAGTGTGACAGTTTTTTGAGGAACGCCTCATCAGTAATTCCAGGGTAGCGATCGGGGTGAAAGCACAAGACCTTTTTCCTGAACGCCTCCTTTATCTCGTCGGTGCTCGCTCGGTCGCTGACGCCGAGAAGCTCGGTTGGAGTCTGTTTGCCACATGCCTCGATGAGTTCCTCGAGCTCATTGCGTTTTTTGGCGATCGCGGGGTCGGGCGCTATAACTGACTCGGGTGCCGACGCTGACTCGGGTGCCGGCGCCTCAGCGGGAGCTTCCGCCGGCTCCGTGGGAGCCTCGTCGTTTAGTTTGACCAGTCCACATTCCAGTAAATCGATAAGAGCGCGGGCCGTCTCCTCTTCGCCGAGAGGACTCAGGGAGAGGATTTCTCGTGGCGTCGAAGTTCCGTCTACCCGCGAGAGGATGAACCCCTGTTCGGGAGACAGCGCGAGCACTTGAAGCGTATCGGAAATAGTCGGCGAGAACGAGAGCGAACGCTTCTCGGCTCGTAGCGATTCGATGGCCTGGCCGGTCATTTCTTTTCCTTCGGTCCGAGGCGCCACTTCTAAAATGGCGCAGGTGTGGCGACTTAAGGTCACATAAGGCAAGAAGCATGCCTCGGTCTGCGCGTGCGGTCGAGATGGTCAAACGCTTTCCATTGAGGTGTTTAAGGAGATGTCCGGGTGTTCAACGGCCAGAGTCCGTTGGGGGGAAACCCCAACAGGATGTGGGTGCTATCGGACGGTTCTGTTGCACACTGTCGGGGATCTCACATCGCCGAGCACGGGCGAACGTATACTGGGCGGGTGGAGGTATATGATGTTTCTGCACGCAGTCATCCTATACATGGTGCTGGCTCCCAGCCAGAAGCTCGTCCAAGTTGTTCAAAAAGACGCCATCCCGGCGATCGATGATCCCAAGTTCGTGAGCGCTGAGGAGGGTGACAAGTTCTTGTCCAACAACGAGCTCGTCATCGGGCTCTTCGCCGGGGAGACGGCGAAGGCCTACTCCGCCTGGATACTCGATGGGCACGAGATCGTGAACGACCAGCTCGGAGACATACCCGTCGCGGTTACCTGGTGACCTCTCGCACATGCGGGCATCGTGTATGCCCGGGAAGTGGAAGGGAAGGAGCTCACCTTCGGTGTCAGCGGAAAGCTCATCGAGGATTCTTTGGTGATGTACGATCGCGAGACCGATAGCCTCTGGCCGCAGATCGATGGGACCGCGATCTCTGGAAACTACAAAGGGAAGCAGCTTCGTCCGATCGCCTCCTCGCTCCTAACTTGGAAGGAATGGAAGAAGCTCCATCCGGATACGGTCGTGCTCCACACCGGAGAACGCGCCCGCGGCTCGGCCTACGAGAGTTATTTCAATGACCGTTCCGTCGGGATCGGCTACGCAACAGTGACCGACAAGCGTCTGCACGGCAAGGAGAAAGTGGTCGGCGTCTACGTCGAGGGACAAACGTTGGTCTTTCCTCTGCAGAAGCTCAAGAAAGAAAAGTTGGCTCAAGTGCGGCTGGCCGGAGTGCAGGTGGTGGCAGCCTACGCCAAGGGTGCGAAGACGGCAGTTGCGTTCTTGGCCCGCTCCGAGGATGGCCGCGAGCTGACATTCGGCGAAATCGAGAAGGAAGACGATCGTTTGATCATGAAGGACGAGCAGACACGCACGACATGGCTCGTCCTTTCGGGAGAAGCTATCGCCGGTCCTCTTAAAGGCGAGCACCTAGAGCCGGCGCGTGCTCTCGTCGCCTATTGGTACGCGTGGCAGACCTTTGTGTTTGTCCACTCGGTCTGGCCCACTTTGCTCATCTAATTTGGCCCACCCTAAGTTATTGATTAATAAAGACGAGCTGTAAGAAAGCCCCTTTCCTTATTCCGCGGCCGGAACGAAGTGCAGGCCGCGGCTAGTGAAACCCAACGAACTCATGCCTTTATGGTCTTTTTCTCGCTCTTCAGGGTGCGCCGGAACCGATAGGATTCGGTGCCGGTTTCGAGTATGTGCGCCTGGTCCGTGACTCGGTCGAGCAGTGCCTTGCACAGGCGGACGTTCGTGAACACCTGGGTCCACTCCGAGAAGGGCAGGTTGGTGGTGATCACGAGCGCCGCCCTTTCGCATCGTTCCGAAACCACTTGGAACAGAAGCTCGGCGCCGACATCGGCGAGTGGGACGTAGCCGAGCTCGTCGATGCACAACAACTCGTAGCGGGCGTAGCGACGGATCACTCGCGAGAGTTCGTGCTCCTCCCTAGCTTCAACGAGTTCGTTGACGAGTCTCGAGGCCGTCGTGAAGCGAACGCGGCGACGTTGCTGGCACGCCGCTACACACAATGCCGTGGCCAGATGAGTCTTGCCTGTGCCGGCATCGCCGAGAAACAGAACCGGCCGTGCATGGTCGATGTAGTCGCCTTCGGCCAGTTCTCGTATCCGACGGGCGGAGACCTTCGGCGATTGCGAGAAGTCGAACTCCTCGAGCGTCTTCGCTCTCGGTAGTTGTGCTTCCTTCAGTCGTCTTTGAACCGCGCGGTGTTCACGCTCCTCGACTTCGGCGCTGAGCAGCACGTCGAGGTAGCGGACATAGCTGTGCTCGTCGCGCTGCGCTTGTTCGGCAATCTTCTGGAACTGCGTTGCCACGCTCGGCATGCGAAGCGTCTTGCAATGCTGACGGATGCTCTGGAGCTCGATGCTCTTCGCGTTCACGAGTTCACCTCGCCGATCAGCGCGTTGTAATGGCCAACACCTGGCAAGGAACGTTCGTACTTCGTGAGCTCTCCGAGCTCCACATCGCCAAGAGCCTGCGCCTGCTCACGTCGAAGAACTGATGATTCGACGAGGTGACGGATCGCCTCAGCATCCGTACAGCCGAGTTCGAGCGCTTGACTCACCGCCTCACGCAGCTTGTCGTAGCCGTGCTCGCGGCCGAGCTGCACGAGCTCGACCATCTGGCGGGTTCCTTCGAGCTTCCCGTGACGTCGATTCAGCTTGGACCACAACTCGTCGTAGCTCGTGGGCCACCGACCTTTCTCCCGCCATTGAGCGAGCGGCGTCGAGCCGGCCAACGCTCCAGGCTTCCTGACCAGAACATCCAAGTAGTGCTCGAGTTCATAAATCGACTGGCTGCGGCCGTAGCAGCGCTCGTGGCGTGCCACGACGTGGCCCTCGTGCCAGATCTCAACTTCCAACGGCAGTAGCTTGGCCACAACTCGCCGGTCCCGTTTCAACGGAGTCGAGTACCAGTTCGTGCCGACTCGAACGCAGCCTTTCTTGTTCACCTTTGCAAATCGTCGCTCCTCGATATCGAACCCCTCGACGGTCAATGGCAACAGATGCTCCCGTTCAAGCTCCATCGCTGTTCCGACAGCATGCTCCTTGCCGCTAATGTGGCGCGTCGCATCCTTGAGACAGCACGAGAGCAGATACTCGTTCAGCTCATCCCAGTTCGAAAACTCCGGTACCGGCGTCAGATAGTTGCGCCGGAAGTAGCCGACTTCGCTTTCCACCCCGCCCTTCTCGTTGCCTCGACTCGGATTACAAAACTCCGAGTCGAATCCCCAATGGGAGCGAAACGCCACGAATCGCTCCGTCTGCTCTCGTTGATAACCACGCAGAATCTTAGTGACCGCGAGTGACAGGTTGTCGTAGCGCATGCGGCGGAACACGCCACCAAAGAACTCGAACGCATGCTCCTGCGCTTCGAAAAATGCTTGTTGCGTCGGACGCGGATAGCCGCGATGCAACGCGCCTCCTCCCGCCATGCTTCGGACTACGAGCGTGTGGACCTTCTCGAGCTCACCTCCGATCCGCGCGTACGCCTCGTACCAGTCCACTTGCCCTTCATCGCCCCACGCGTAGCTCTGCGGAACAAAAATCTCTGTGTCCTTCAGGCCGAGCTCGCTCTTCCGACGAGCGACGTAGCGACGTACCGTTGATTCGCCAATCTCATGCTCCGGATGCTCGGCGCGCAACCGGGACCAGATACGACGAGCCGTATGGCGTTGCTTCCGAGGCGCTCGCTTGTCCTCCTTCAGGACCGCGTCGATGAACTCGCGTACTTCCTCAAGCTTCGGACTCGCACGCTCCGCGACCTTACGCTCCGGCGGTACCGCGCTCTCCAGCGCCTGACGCACCATCCGACGGTGTACTCCGAACTCCTTCGCCACTCCCTTTATCGTTCCTACTCCGTGCTCGTACTCGCCACGGATCTGCTCGAACAATCGCACTTTCGCACCCCTTTTCAACCGACCCTCCTCTCCGGGTTCTTCCCCGGCTCAGGGTATCGGTCTCGATGGGGTGGGCCAAATCAAATGAGCGAAATGGGCCAATTCAGACTAGCGAACACAACCTTCAACCACGACTCCGAGATTTGGGGAGAGTAGGGCGTCGCGAAACGCGCGTCAGGCTGTCAGGCGGGCGCGCCTCTTGGGGCTCTTCTTCGATTGCCATCACGGAGCGCGAAGACTGAAACGCGTCGTCAGGGTAGATCGAAGAGAGGAATGGCCATACGCTCTGCGGTTTCGAGCATTCGCTGGTTGTAGGTGGCCAGAAGAACGATTTGATTCTGGGCACGCAAGAACTCTACCGACGCGAGGTGAAGGGCGTCCAGCGTTCGCATTGCAAGCGGGAAAGGTACGAATCCCGGTCCAGCCCCCGCCAAGCAGATGCGCTAGTGCTACTGAAATGTCGAGGTAGTTCAACGGTCCGCCCGATCTTCGTCGAGATCGTTGAGGATCTCCCGAAGCGGGGCGACCGGCGCGCGAGGTGGAGGCTCGGTGTCCGCGATGCTGGGCGGGGTCATGAAGCCTTTACGAACTGCTTCCGCTAGCACGGCATCGGCAAGGAGCGGACTGCGGCCCTCTCGGGGCGGTACAAGCTCCGCTACAACTTTGTCCCGGTCCGTGACGAGAACCGTTTCACCGGCCGCGGCAAGTCGCACGTACTCGCTGAGCTTGTTCTTGTGCACTTTGAGACCGACGGACCGCATACGCCTCAAGGTAGCTTCTGGAAGCTTCTTTATCAAACCCGGCCTGGGCGGCATCAGTGTCGGGCGCAGAAGGAGCGGGGCTCGGTGCCGGTGATGAAGGTCTCGGACTGGCCGCTGGGGCAAGATACTCGTGCGAGCTGTCCCGTTTCGGGATCGATTCGCGCGAACGTGACGCCGCTCGGCGACTCGAAAACTCCAGTCTCACGACCGGAGACCGCGGATTTCATGAAGCGGGTCCAAATTGGCAGCGCCGCCTGGGAGCCCGTGAGCCCCAACGGTTGGTTGTCGTCGTATCCGACCCAGACGACGGCGAGGAGATCCGGCGTGAATCCTACGAACCAGGCATCGCGCTTATCGTTTGTGGTGCCGGTCTTGCCGGCTGCGACCGCTTTGAAACCGCGGACACGAATCTCTCGCGCCGTGCCTTGCTCGATGACGCTTCGCATCATGTCGGTTACCAAATATGCGCTTGCCGGATGCACCACGGCGTGGCGGGCGGTCTCCACGGTGTCGAGGGTCCGTCCCTTGGTGTCCCGGACCTCGACGAAGAATCGAGGGTCGACGCGGACGCCATGGTTAGCGATGACCGTATAGGCGGTGGCTAGATCCATTGGTGTCATCTCGAAGGCTCCGAGCACGACGGAAGGGTATGGCTGGAGATTGCTGTGCGTTCCGATCGCATCCCAGAGGTTGACCACTCGTTCGTAGCCGACTTCCTTTCCTACTTTCGCGGTAGCCACGTTGAGGGAGCGAGCCAAGGCGCGACGATAGGTGACATCGCCGTAGAAGCGATGATCGTAGTTGGACGGGCGCCACGGCCTTCCTCCATGCCAGATCGTCGTAGCCTCGTCGCGTACGATGCTCCCCGGCGTGAAGTATTGGGTCGACGAACCACCGATGCGCGTCAACTCGTAGCTTCGCTCGAACGCGGCGAGGTAGACGAACGGCTTGAAGGCACTTCCCGGCTGACGCCGCGCTTCGGTCGCGCGGTTGAATTGACTGAGGCCGTAGCTTCGTCCACCAACTAGTGCGAGGACGTCGCCCCGCGCGGGATCCATCGCAATCAGTGCCGCCTGGACGTTCGGGGGCTTGTTCCTCCCGGAGAGCTTCTCTCCAATCTCGGTGAGTCCTTCCTCCACCGCGCGCTGGGCGGCGGTTTGAAGATAACGGTCCATTGTGGAGTGCACGGTGACGTTCACGGTGGCCTCGGGTGGGTAACGATCGAAAAGCTTCTGCCGGAGCGCGTCGATGAAGTAAGGGGCCTCACCCACATCCACCGCACCAAGCTCAATGCGAAGCGGCCTTGCGGCGGCTGCTTCGGCGTCGTCTCGCGCGATGAAACCATGGCGTGCCATTTGGTTGAGCACGATGTCCCTTCGTGCCCGGGCCTTGTCCTCATGGCGAAAAGGGGATCCGGCGTTGGGCGCACGGATGAGGGCAGCCAAGAGGGCGGCTTCTTCGAGTTCTAGGTTCTTGACGTCCTTACCGAAGTAGATCTTGGCCGCCTGACCCACACCGTGGATTCCGAACGAGCCGCGTTGGCCCAAATACACATCGTTGAGATAGAGCTGCAGGATCTCTTCTTTACTCGCTCGGCTTTCCAGAATGATAGCGAGAAACGCCTCCAGGACTTTCCGCCGCACGGTCCTTTCCGGAGTCAAGAAGTAGTTCTTGACCAGCTGTTGGCTGAGTGTGCTGCCGCCTTGTTTCACTTCGCCGCTCTTGATGTCCAGCCACGCGGCTCTTACGATCCCGATGGGATCGAGGCCGGTGTGCTCGAAGAAGCGACGGTCCTCGGTAGCTAGCACCGCCTGGATCACGAGAGGCGGGATCTCGTCGAGAGACACCCACCTCTGTTTGCTCCGTTCTTCTCCGAAGAGTGTTGTCACCGGGACGGCCTCGAAGTCTAACTTCGCGAGGGCGGTCCCATCAGGGAACTCACGAATGCCGTGTACCGACTTGTCCCAAAAACGAACCCCGATGATGTGCGGGGAGGCGTTCCTTCCGGAGTGGCTTAGATGTACGCGGGTTTCGTCCTTCGCTTTGTAAAACGTGCCAGGCTCCTGCACCGAGCTTTTGGTTTGCTGGTAGCGAAGCGAGTTCAGCAGATCAATGAACTCAGATTCCAGCAATCTCTGGCGGGAGCGCAGCTCGAAGGGTCGTGCGTAGACCCAGCTAGGCTTCGCCCGCCGTTCACCTTCGAGCCGCAGAGCGATCTGGCGAGAGAACTGGAAATAATGGACGATGAGCATCGCGGCAAGATAGAAGAGCGCGATGCTGAGAAGGGTGAGTGCGGCGAAGGTAATTTTGAAGCGAAGGCGCGAATAGCGCCGCCGAGACCGACATTTCTTGCTCAAGTCTCGCTATTATACGACGCCCCGAGCTCGCCACGCCGCCCGCCTTCGCAATGCTACGGCGAGGCCTCGCCGTAGCCGTCGACTCGGAGACCGCGACGGCGTAGGCGGGCTAGAACCGATGAACCTTCATCATATTGGTGGCGCCTTCGAGGGTCGTCGTACCGCAGACCACGATCGCGATGTCATCCGAAGCGACCCCGCCGATCGCCGGAATGAGTTTCATGCCCGACTCCAGCATCTCGTCGGTCGTTTCATAATGGCGGAACTGCATGGGGGTGACCCCCCACGTCAGAGCGAGCTGGCGATAGACGCGCTCATGGGGCGTCAAGGCTAGGATCTCGGAGGCCGGTCGACAGTAGCTGACGAGCCGCGCCGTGGAGCCGGACTCGGTGAAGGCGACGACGTAGCGCGCGCCAAGTTGTTCGGCCACGCGACAAGCTCCCACTGCGACCGCCTCCGCCATCGGAGACCCTTCGAGAGAAGCGAAGTCGGGCCGTCGACGGCGTGGTCTCAGGCTTTTCTCGGTGTACTCGGCAATGCGCGCCATGGTGGCCACCGACTCGACGGGGTACTTACCGGCCGCGGTCTCGGCGGAAAGCATAAGGACGTCCGTCCCGTCCAAGATCGCGTTGGCGACGTCGGTGGCCTCCGCCCTGGTCGGACGATGGTGGTTCACCATAGACTCCAACATTTGGGTGGCGGTGATGACGGTCCGCCCCCTCTCATTCGCGGCATGGATAATCTCTTTTTGAAGCATGGGTACGTGCTCGGTCGGAAGCTCCACGCCGAGATCACCGCGCGCCACCATGACACCCTGGGCCACATCAAGGATGGCGGATAGATTGTCGACCGCGCCCGGTTTCTCGATCTTGGCGATGATCGGCAGGTCCGCCCGGCCTCGCTCGTTCAGGAGGTTGCGCAGCTCCTGGACATCCTCCTTGCTTCTGACGAAAGACTGCGCCACGAAGTCCACATCGAGCGACAGCCCGAACGCGAGGTCGTCACGATCTTTTTGAGTAACGAGGGAACGGAGAGTCGAACGCCTGGCAGATTGATGCCCTTCTTCGATTTCAAACGGCCGCCGCTCACGACCTTGGTCTTCACATCTCCACCGGAGATCGCTTCTACCTCCAGCTCGATGAGACCGTCGTCGAGGAGGATGCGCTTGCCTGGCTGAACATCCTGAGGAAGATGCCGGTAAGTCGTAGAGACACGCTCGGTGGTTCCAACCGTTTCCTCCGTCGTCAGTATGAAAGAGGCCCCTTCCTCCAAGAGGATGCCGTTCTTGTCCGAAACCTCACCGGTTCGAATCTTAGGACCGGAGAGGTCCTGGAGACACGCGACGGCCTGGCCGAGCCGCTTCGCGATCCCGCGTACCGTCTCGAGGGCTTTTCGGTGATGCTGGTGGGTGCCGTGCGAAAAGTTGAGCCGGAATACGTTCGCGCCGCTTTCGATAAGCCGCTCGATGACCTTCGCGTCGTAGGACGCAGGGCCGAGGGTGGCGACGATCTTGGTTCGCCGCATGTCAGCGTCTTAGAGGCGGGGCCCCCTCATGGAGGCGTGCGGCGTTGGGAAGGGGAGACCAACGACAGCGAAGAATGGTCGTGATGATCTTCCAGCCCGCCAAGACAGATCCTTTCACGGTGCCGGTGATCTTGGAGCGCCCGATGCGACGGTGGTAGCTGACAGGGACTTCCGTCGAGCGCACCCCGGACCGGGAAGCCTTGGCCTGCATTTCCGCGGTCCATCCGTAATTCCGGTCTTCCATTCCTAAAGCGAGCAGAGTCGAGTAGCGTATGGCGCGAAACGGCCCGAGATCGGTAAACCGCACTCCATAGAGCAAACGGATCATCCACGTAGCCAGCCAGTTTCCCCAACGTGCGTGCGGTGCCAGTGCGCCTGGTTTCGGTTCTCCCAAAATGCGCGAGCCGATGACCATGTCCGCTTGGCCGGCGAGGATTGGATCGATCAGCCGAGGAAGCTCCGAGGGTCGGTCGGCATAGTCGGCGTCCACGAAGACGACGATGTCGGGCGGATTGGAGCTCAGCGTCGCAATGCCGGTGAGACAGGCCTGTCCGTAACCCTGCCGTGGCTCTCGGACCAGCGTCGCGCCACCGGCGCGCGCCACATCTGCGGTCCGATCCCGACTCCCGTTGTCAACGACAACGACCTCCTCGACCAACGAGTGCGGTATATCCGCCAAGACCGAAGGCAGGGATCCCTCTTCGTCGAGCGCGGGAATCACAACGACGACGCGCATGTGGGTTTCAGTATAGCCCATTCACTATAGACCCTCTCGTTGACTTCCCGCAGGGCTGGTCCTATCATGGATCGAAAGCCGATAGGATTTTGAAGACGAAGGCACCCACCAAGGCGAGCGCGCCCCCTGTCCAGCCGGACATTTGCAACAATATCCTGGCGACCATCGGTAATACACCTCTTGTCCAGCTAAACTCGGTTACCCGTGGCATAAAGGCCACCGTCCTTGCGAAGGCGGAGTTCTTGAATCCCGGGGGCTCGGTCAAGGACCGCATCGGGATGGCGATCATCGAGGAGGCCGAGCGTCGCGGTGACCTCCGACCGGGCGGCACCATCGTTGAGGCCACCTCGGGTAACACCGGCGTGGGATTGGCGATTGGCGCGGCCATCAAGGGATACAAGTGCGTCTTCGTCATGCCGGATAAAATGAGTGACGAGAAAATCCGGCTGCTCCAATCTTTCGGTGCTCGGGTGGTCATTACGCCGACCGCGGTCAAGCCCGAGGATCCACATAGCTACTACGCGGTTTCCCGTAAGATCGCGGACGAGACACCCAACGCCGTCTACGCGAACCAGTATCACAATCCGGTGAACCCACAGGTGCACTACCACACGACTGGTCCCGAGATCTGGAGGCAGACCGGTGGCAAGATCGATGTCCTGGTCGTGGGCATGGGCACCGGCGGTACGATCAGTGGCGTCGGGAAATACTTGAAGGAGCAGAACCCCGAGGTCCTGGTGGTCGGTGCCGATCCGGTGGGCTCCCTGTACTACGAGTACTTCAAAACCGGGAAGCTGGGTGCGGTGCACACCTACAAAGTAGAAGGCGTGGGAGAAGACTTCTTACCCTCCACGATGGACTTCGACGTGGTGGACGATGTCGTTCAGGTGAGCGACCAGGAGTCCTTTCTGATGGCGCGTCGCCTCATGAAGGAGGAAGCCATGTTCGTCGGTGGGTCGGCGGGAACGGCGGTGACGGCGGCGCTGCGCTATTCCAAAGACTTGCCGGCGGGGAAGATGGTGGTGGTGGTGCTTCCCGACTCCGGCTCGCGCTATCTGTCCAAGTTCTTCAACGACGACTGGATGCGGCAGAACCGATTCTTGGAGTCCGATCTGGTGGAGGGGACGGTTCAAGACATCCTGAGAATCAAGCGGCTGAGCAAGGTCATCGTCGTGTCCCCGCACGATCGGATGATGGATGTCATCAACACCATGAAAAAACACAATATCTCACAGGTTCCGGTGGTGGATAGGGGCGACCTCAAGGGGATGATCACCGAGGTCGATCTCTTGAATCACATGGTACATGAGGCACCCCACCAGAAAGACGAGACCATCGCTCCGCTGGTGACGACCGAGCACATGGAAGTCGTTGGGCTGCGCACCTCACTCGAGGTCTTGGCAGAGATCTTTGCCCGGGGTCACGTCGCCGTCGTTTTGGACGATCAGGATGTCGTGGGCATCGTGGCCAAGATCGACCTCATCGACTTTCTCGCCACCCACATCAAGTAGACTCAGTCCAACCACATCGTCTGTACCAATTCCGAGAGTGGGACGTCTTTCTTCGACGAGAGCAAGAGGAAGCTCCCAACCTTGCCTTTGGCACCTTTCTCGTCGAGAAACGTGCCGCAGTTCCAGACTCTGAGTGCCCGTTCCCGAGGGCGTGCGATTGTGGCCTCGCCGGCTCGATGCGTGTGGCCGAAGATGAAACCGTCCACTTTGCGTCCTCG
The DNA here is from genome assembly GCA_965222425.1 of Candidatus Marinacidobacterales bacterium. Taxonomy (GTDB): domain Bacteria; phylum Acidobacteriota; class Vicinamibacteria; order Marinacidobacterales; family DATDRI01; genus CBDCNP01. Next base: position 22,143 of record CBDCTW010000007.1, on the reverse strand, counting down.
GCAACAGAACCGGGTGTACGCGATGATGTTTTGTTTGAGACCTCGATCGATGGGGCGCCCCCGCGCCTTGGCACCGGTCAACTCGTTGAGCTTCGTGATCGCGTGAACCGCACCGACCGCACGTCGGTAGACTCCCTGTCTGACCTGGTAATTCACGGCACCACCGTCCACGATGCTTTGGTAGAGTCCGACTCGTCGAAAAAAATATTGACGAGCCTTGGTCACGGCCTTGGTGTCCTTGGGATCGACTTTGGCGAAGGCGCGGCGCGCGTCGAGGCCTAGACCTTGGCTCGAGTCGAGATAGTGCCCGTGGCCCAGAACCAGCCGGTGCCCCGCGAGACGAAGCTCGAGGTGCGGGTATCGGACTTCGAAAGAAATATCGTCGCCGGCGAGGATCCCACGCAGAAACGGATTGCGCCAGTGACGATAGAAGCTCACCTTGCCGTGCAATCGCTTGCCGGTAGCGACCCTGGCCATGAGGTACCGTTCGACGGACAAGTAGTCGAAGACTCGGTAGTCGTGGTTCCCGGGGATGTAATGAACTTGGCGTGCGTCGATCTCGCGGACCAGCTCGTTCAGGAATCGGCGGAAACCCACCGAGCGGCGGCCACCGGTTCCCTCCGGGATGCCTTCGATGGCCATCGACCAATTGTCGATCTGGAGATCGAGAATATCTCCGAGAAGGACGACGCGACCGATAGGCCGGTGCTCACGAGCGATCGCGAGGAGTTTTCCGAGGTGACGGGCGCTATGAAGTAGAGAGCGCGGATCTCCGAAATGCAGATCGGAGAAAACGATGGCTTCGGTGCTCATGAACGCTCATGTAGGGCGACCCTGGTTACTTCTCGGTATCGAACAACACACCGCTCTGGGACAATCGGCCGATCGCGCGCTGGAGTGCCGAACCATGATCGGGCTCATCGCGAATCATCAGACCGTAGCCAGGCATCTCGGAGGACGGGTTTCGCCACACCGTGAGGCCACGAAGACTCAAGCGGCCTCCCGCGTCGGTCGGCAAGCCCAAAATCATATTGACCTCTTCGCCCACCCACACGTCGGCGTCCAGCGTCATGAAAGCGCCCCGAGGGCTGAGGTTGTGTAGGTGGCCCGCTTGCCAGTTGCCGGCCGTCTGGACCAGCACCGGAATCGGTACTTTGGCCTCAAAACGGTATCTTCTTGGAACGGTTGGATCAACGCCATTTCCTGGAGTATGAGTCACAGGGATCTCCCTTAATAAATTGGATTGGGTGCTCTAGGTCTACCGCTTTTCGAAAGCGGAGGCAATTCCTGTGCCCAGTAGTTGCGGCGTTACGGAACTACGTCTATCTGAAATGACTATTTTGCTTTTTGTTTGAATTTCACGCCGGGGACCCCGTCGAAGTCCGAGTCTTGAGTCCAGAGCGTGGCTTGGTAGAGCCGAGCGGTGGCCAAGATAACGCTGTCGCCCAACGGCAATCGCAAACGGACACCGAGTTTGGCGGCGTTGATCGCTGTCACGGTATCCAGTTTCACGATGCTGCCCTGTTGCATGAGTGCGATCGCCTGAAGCGCGGCACCCTCATTGCGTTGCTGCAAGACCCGCTTGAAAACCTCGGCGAGGCTGATCGTTGGAACTATCAAGTGTTTCGTCGATCGGATCGGGCTTGCGAAAAAGGTGGCATTGGGCCCATCCGCGAAATATTCGAGCCATCCGCTGGAATCAACGAGGTTCACAACCGATCTTCATCCTTAGGGACGGTGGTGTCGATTCCCTTCAGGAATCCGCGCATTTTCCTGAGATCTTTCACCGGAACGAGCTCGATCCGGCCCTCGAGCTCGAATACCTGTATTTTTTCACCCGGTTTGAGCCCCAAGGATTCGCGGATCTCCCGAGGTATCACCACTTGATACTTCGGTGAAACCGTAACCGTCGCCATATGTTCGCTCCCTTATCGATAAGGCACTGGTAATACGATACCTTGATCGATCGTTGGAAGCAAGGGGGGGACCCGAACCAGCTGCGAGCGGACTGCGGCTACATGCGGTTGTACTTGGTGCCGGCTCCGCCCTCGCGCGGTGCCCAGCGGGGACCCAGCACGTCGGTGGTCTTGCAATCGACGCAGTTGGAGGGGTTGACGACCAACTTCCCGTCCTGACGCTCGTAGACCGATGCGGGACACATGTGCTCGTAGAACTCTGCGACCTCAGGGGGAACCTCCGGAGTGACGTCGAGGTGCGAAGGCATGTCGTCGCGCGTGTTGTTGCCGGACCGGAAGACACCGTCCAGCTTGGTAAAAGTGAGTTTCCCGTCTGGCTTGCGCTCGGAAGCGGCAACGACCTCCTTCGGTTCAGCCGCGTCTTCCTCGGTGTCGATCTTGCCTCCAGGAAACGCACCCTTGGTGACGGTCATCAGGCCCGCCTTGATGCCTCCGGTGTAGAAACCGGATTTGAAAGCGAGTCGCATATTTCGAGTGCGGTAGAGATCGTCGTGAATGTAACTTTCCTTGACCGCGTCGTCGAACGCGCTGAGCGCCTTCGACGACGTGTCGTCGGCCTTCAACGCCTTGAAGATCGTCCGTGCTGCCAAGATGCCCGACATCATGGCGTAGTGAATACCCTTCAACGACGGTACGTCGACCAATCCAGCCGTATCTCCCGTCATTAAGAGGCCGTCTCCATGAAAGCGCTCCGGGAGAGCATAGTATCCGCCCTCGGGAATCGTCTTCGCACCCCACTCCAGCATCTCGCCGCCTTCCAGGTAGGGTCGAAAAAGCGGATGGGTCTTCAGTCTTTGTAAGAGCTCGTGCACATCGAGCGAGTGCTGCCGGTAGTCGAGCCCCACGACGATGCCCAGTGAGACCAAATTTTCTGCCATCGGGTAGAAGAAGCTGCCTCCGAAGGCGTCGAGGGGAACTGGCCACCCGAGGGTGTGGATCACTGCGTCCAGTGGCCGCTTCACTTCCCAAAGTTCTTTGACGCCAAGTGCGAATATCTGGGGGTTGGGAGTGCCGATCTCTTGCCATTTCAAGTAAGCCTGGGTCATGGGGCCACGCGTTCCCTCCGAAAGCACGATGACGCGGGCAGTTACGTCGGTAGGCGGCACATGGGCGCCGCCCGGCTGGCCATCTTTACTGAGGCCGCCCGGAGTGGTGCGGACTCCACGAACGCCGTTGCCTTCGACGAGCAGCGAGTCGACAGGAAAACCGGTGAAGACATTGATCCCGAGCTCGTCGGCCTTCTCCCCGAGCCAGCGCGTGACCTCGCAAATCGAGGCGATGTAGAATCCGTGATTTTGCATTGTCGGAGGAGTCGGGAGCCGGAACTGACCGCTTTCCGTCATCAAGTAAACACGCTCTTTTTTGACCTGAGTGCGGAAAGGGAAGTCCTTGTCCTCGAGCTCGGGGTAAAGCTCGCGGAAGGCAATCGGGTTGACCACCGCGCCCGACAAACAGTGATCGCCGAGCCGTTCGGCTTTTTCCATGACGCCTATCTCGAGCTCGGTACCGTCCTTCTTGGCCAGGCGTGCCAGTTCGATGGCACCCGCCAATCCCGCGGGCCCGCCGCCTACAAAGACGACGTCCATGGGAACGGCATCTTCGCCCGGGGCTTCTTCGATGATCAGTTTATCGATCGGTAGTTTCGTTTGGTAATCGGCGGGTCTGAACGTCTTCATGTTGATTCTTTCCGTCCTGTGTCGCTACGGCGAGCTATAGGCCGTATAGCTCGGGCTTCCACGAAAGCGAAAGCTCGCTCGGTGGGGCTATGTACCCGAGAAGCGCGGAGGAGGCTACCACGGCGGGGCTCATTTCGCGCGAGGAGCCGATGGCGAAGCGATCCCCGGCAATGACGAACGTCTCGCCGGCGTGCACCCTCTTGCGGAAGTCCGGCATCAAGTAGCGGAACGTCCCGACCTTCCATTTCTCGTCCAGCTTGTCGAGGCTTTCCGAGACGCAGTCCTTGGCGGGAGTGATTTGGTCGGTATCGATGGCGTCTAGCTTCTTGCCCGGTCGCTTGGGGTCCCAGAAGATGAGCGCTTTTCCCTGGATGAGGGCTCGACCGCCCTCGGTCGTGGGCTGGCTCGAGGACGGGAGGCCGTCTGCTGTGACGCCGGGTTTCAGTTGAGCGGATTGAATCGAGTGCACTCAGTCGTCCTTTCGACGACATTATATTAATAAGAGCGCGGGAATGTGGCTTCGGAAAGCCGGAGGGCTTCTTCTCGCCTCTCGGATTGACGTTCCACCGGCTGGGAGCAGGATGGCAAGTCAGGCGTACGATCTTCGGTGTGTTGGTGTGTTGGTGTGTTGGTGCGTTGATGTTTATATGCTAAAATCACCACAAGGGAAGGGACAAGTGGCTAGGATTACCATCACACTCTCCGAAGAGAGACACCGCGCCATTAAAGAGGCGGCGGCACGGCAGGGGAAGACTATCGGCGAAATTATCGAAGAGAGCCTCGATTTCTACGGAATCAAAACGACCGAACGAGCGGCGACTCTGGTGGCGAGAGCGAGAAGCAAAGCCCGTCTCGACGAACGGCACGCCCTCGAGCTCGCGGTGAAGGAGACCAAGGAGGAGCGACGACGTTGACGGTCGGCCCGGTCGTGGTCGATACCAACGTTGTTGTTAGCGGCCTTGTCACCGGGCAATCGGACGCTCCCACCGCTCGCATCCTAGATGGGATGCTCCGGAGGTCTTTTAACTTCGGGTCTACGCGGATTCGTGTGGGTAAGTCCTGACGAAAAACAGTGTAACTCATTGTGTGGAAAAGGTATCCAGACTTCATCAAGTGCTGAAAAGTGGTCCATTTTTCGGATAGGCTAACCGAGTGAAAAATTCCCAGTCGATCCGCTCGCTGTTTGCGCTGCCAGGTTTCGTGGCTGGTGCCGGATTGAAGGGTGTATTCGATGACCGATACGCCCGCGTCATCCAGCTCAAGAGGCGAAAAAAACAGCTGTTTACTCTTACTGTGGGCAGCGGTGCCGGGGGCGCTATGACAAGCAAGTGTGCCGGGTCCGCGACCTGTCGTTGGCAGGTTGGCGGATCTCTCTGGAATACGAGCGTTGGCGCGTCAACTGTCCTGGGTGCGGCGGTTTGCATGTAGAACACCTGGACTGGCTGGCGAACAACTCGCGCTACACCTAGCGTTTTGCGACGCATGTGGGCAAGCTGTGCCGGGATATGCCGGACAAGGCGGTGGCCGAGATGGAACGTCTGCGCCTCCTAGTTGAAGGGGTCAACAACAAAATCCGTGTGCTGCAACGACGCGCCTACGGCTATCGCGACGAGGAATATCTCAAGCTGAAGATCGTGGCGGCATTCCTTCCGCCATTACCCAGAAATGCCGTCTTCAACCCACACGAATCCGCGTAGACCCTTAACTTCTTACTATCCATCGAGCTGCTTTCGGAGTATCGTTCGGTCCTTCTGCGCCCCAAGCTGAGGAGGCTGCACGGGCTCACCGCAAACCAGATCGACCTCTTGCTTTCGCAAATCGCGAGGAGCGCTATCTTCCGAGAACCGCGGCGCGTGGACGAGCAAGCTCCAGATAGCGGCGACCAACATCTATGGGCGTTGCTCGCCACTCACAACGAAAGCATTTTGGTGACCGGTGATCGAGCCTTGCTGGACCACCCGCCGAAATCTAGAAGCGTGATGTCGCCCGCCGCTTTCGTTGGGCTTTTGCAGCGGTAAGCCGCCGAATGGGATTAGTGGCTCGGACGTCGAAGACCTTGGTAGCGGACGCGGCTCAAACGAGAGGACCCTCGGCCGTTGGGCGCGGCCAGGGTCCTCTCCCTTGCTTCAGGGAACGAGGCGAATCGTAAGTGTGTTGGAATTGGGAAGGCCGATCGCTCGACCGAGAGGGGATGTCCCGCCGGATGTTGAATTTGGGGTAGCGGCGGCTCCTTGGCCGGCCTAAGAATAGGTCTGCCAATAAACCGTCTCCAGAGGGGGACAAGGAGCCACCAATGCCTAGGAAATCAAAGAAGCCAGTAAGAAAGCAAACGCACTCGCCTACGGGCAAGGTAGTTGGCCAAGTCGGTCAGATACTGCTACCGATGATAGCTGGGATCGCGGCCACGAAGGCGGATCTGACGGAATGGGTGTACGAGCAAGGACTGACAGCTCTGCACCTACTGCTCAGAGAGGACGCCGAGGAGATCGCGGGGCTCAAGGGCAAGCACGAGAAGGAGCGAACTCATAACCACTGGGGGAGCACGAACGGAGAGCTGAGCTTCGGTGGTCGTCGCATCCAAGTGTCGCGACCTCGAGTTCGCTCGAAGTCGGGCGCGGAGGCGTCGCTTCCACACTTCGAAGCCTTCCGCGAAGAAGACCCGCTTCCAGAGCGAGTGTTGAATCAGATCTTGGTGGGGGTATCGACCCGAAATTACGAATCGAGTCTGGACAAACCCGCGGCCAAGTTGAAGTCTCGTGGCACGAGTAAGAGTGCCGCCAGCCGTCACCTCGTGAGCCAGACGACTAAGAAGCTCGAGGAATACCTGTCTCGGCGGCTAGAGGAGTTCGAGCTTGCGGCACTGATGCTGGATGGCCTTGAGGTGGCCGGACAGACCGTCGTCGTAACTCTAGGTATCACAATAGATGGAACGAAGGTGCCCCTGGGTATATGGCTGGGCTCGACGGAGAACTCTCGGGTGTGCACCGCGATGTTGCAGGACCTTCTCGAGCGAGGCTTGCGCGTCGATGAGTCGATTCTCTGCGTAGTGGACGGAGGCAAAGGCATCCGCAAGGCACTCGTCGACGTTTTGGGGGACCTCGCGGTCATCCAAAGGTGCCAAATCCATAAACTCCGAAATCTTCGCTCGTACCTTCCCAAGTCTCGTCACGCCTACGTGCTCCAGACGATGAAGGAAGCCTACAAGTGCAAGAGTGCCGACAAGGCGCGCAAGCGACTTCAGGCATTGGTGTCGTGGCTCGAGCGAAACGGCTACGACGAAGCTGCCGGAAGCCTTCGTGAAGGGATGGAAGAAACACTCACGGTCGTGAAGCTCGCGCCACCCGCCTTACTTCGCCAGTCTCTTGCCACGACGAACGCCATTGAGAATCTCAACGGAACCATTCGCAGAGTATCGAGAAACGTCAAGCGTTGGAAGAGTCCTTCCATGGTTCGCCGATGGACCGCTCCTGGCGTCGTCACCGCGCAGAAAAAGTTCCGGCGTATCAAAGGCTATCGCCATATGGGCGCTCTCGTTCACGCGCTTAGAAGCAAACAGAAATCTCTTGACAGCGATGAGTTTGCTGCCTAAGAGTATTCACAGGTGCCGCCGCTACCCGACCAAATTCAACAGCGGCCGGGACATCCCCCGAAGAAAATCCAATTTGCACAGGCACTCCGGGCAGGACATGAGGTGATGTCACGCTGATCCTGAACTCCCGCTCGGTCGATGAACTCAAGGCCGGCCAGTGCAGTTTTCGGGATTAACCTAACGGGCTAGGTCCGTCCGACTAGCCGATCCGGGATGTGCCCGATAGGAGGAAACCCTTATGAAAACTCATCGCCCTTGGCCACGCCATCGGTCGGCGAGTCGATTGATATTCGGTCCGGTCATGCTTTGGGGGTACTTCAAGGGGATGACCGACGAGGATCTGAAGGGGATCTACACTTTTGTGCGAACGCTCCCGCCGGTTCGCCAACGTGAACAACACCCAGCCGCCAAGCTACTGCAAGCTCTGTCGCCAGGAGCACGGCTACGGGGATCAGAATTAAGTAGGCCAGGGCGGCGCCGCCGCGTTGCCGTCTGGCGGCTGGTCTAGAATTGTAGGCGGGTGGCCGGCTGTCCAGCCCGGCAAAACGGACAGCTGGAGCTGTCAGAATAGGATTCCGCCTGCAACTTCGTTAGAGACACAAAGGGAATCGATCCCAGGCCCGGTATGCTCACGCCAGTTTCCACAATCACTCCCGCGGCTAAAACCTGCCCACTTTGCTCTTGGACGAGCTCGACCAGCGTCTTCAAGGTGTGGCTGGTGAGACTGATGTCGTCCACGAGGATGCAGCGCTCACCAGGGCTTATTTTCACCTCAGGCCGAAAGTAAAGCTGTCCATCTTTTCGCTCCGCCCAGATGATTTGAGAGGCGGCGAGCGCTTCGCGTACACCGAACGCGACCGGGATACCCCCGGAGGCAGGGGCGATCACGGTGCAATCGGGAAGGGCCATCGCTACTGGTCCGCACACTCGGAGGAGTCGTGACAAACCCACACAGAGTCTCCTCACATTATCGAAGTAGCGGAAGGCCAGGGGCATCTGGAAGTAGAGATTGGTGTGAATCGCGGTGGGCAGGATGAAGTGCCCCTCTCGGAGCGCTCCAGTCTCGCTTAGTATCTTGAGCACCTCTTCCTTGGAAGGCAAGAGCTCCACCATATCCATAGCATACCTGGAACCGGTTCTCCTAAGCGATTTAAATACTGCGGAGAAGGGCGACTTCTGGCAATGGTTGTCCTGGGAAATCGTCAGCGGTGAGCACCGTGGTCACTTCGTGATCGGCACCTTCGAGCACAAATGGGCGGATTTCGACAACATCTCTGTGAGCAGGCAGGCTCTCGGCCTGCCCCTTTCAGCGGTCGAGGCGAAGAAAGTTTTCCACGGACAAGACCCCGAACGTCGAGCTGGCAATCCGTTTCGCCTTCACCCTTTCCACTTTTGAGTGCACGAATCCGGTCAAAAGGACCCGGCTGCTGTGCACGATGATGTGAATGGGAGGGTTGGCCTGCGACGCATAGGGCCGAAATGTCGGATCGCCATAGATGCGCCGTGCCAGAGTCTGTCGAAGCTGGTCATCGGCGGTTGACGCGGGTAGGACCATGATCTCGTTGGTGACTTCTTGGACGCCTAGGATCTTGGACGCCATCTCTTCCATAGTGGACGACTTGAACCCCATGGTGACCCAGCCTATCAAGTAGACGACGCCGTCTTCCACGCGGCCGGTCACCTCGTCGTGGATCGTGTAGCTCGGATAGTTCCGAATTTTCTCACCGAGTTGCTTGGCCAGGTCCTCATCGCTCTCACCGGTGGCAATCGCCAACTCGCTCAGGACCTCTTTCGCCTGGGGCACGTCGAGAACTATGGCAAGGATCCGCTCCTTGGTCCAGATGTTGGGCACCTTGCCGGTGAGGGTCACGACGCCGGTCTCGACGGTAACATCGAAACTATCCTTGAGGAGTTTTTTCGCCTGGAGCTTCTGCTCGATGAGCTGTCCGATCTGTTCGTCGGAGAGGGGAGCCGGCTCTTGGGCGGTCACGGCTCCCGCGATCAAAAGCAGTACTGCGGTAAGCAAATGGAACCGTCGCGTCAATGGCATCAGGCGCATCAGGGATGCTAGTCGGTCTGAGAGGAATTGCCAAGGCAGCAGACCCGCGTTTTGGGCTAACATACCCGCCGTATCGAGACAAATTGCGAGGAGGACTCAATGGGCAAGTTGGTACACACATCCCGTATCCGGATCGAAAAAGACAAAGGACCCCTTCGACGGGCGTATATCGAGAACTTCGAGACACCGCTGCGGTTCGGAGTGCACAGCAATATCAAGGAGTTCTACGGACTCGAGCCCGAAGAGGAGCTCCCCGCGACGCTGGACCACATCGTGGCCGGCGTAGGTGGGTGACTGGTCGGTACCCTTGGGGGCGCACTGGAGGTGCGCGGGATTCCGAGTCAACCGGAAAAACTCTCGGCCGAAGTCGAGGGTGACATCGAGGATATAGACGGTGTCATGGTCATTACCAAGATCCGGGTTCGCTACCGGATGAAGGTGCCGAAGGGCAAACGCGACAAGGTCGAAAGGGCCCTCGCCACTCACGAGCAAAAGTGCCCAGCAGCGACGAGCGTCAAGCGCGGCATCGAAGTGGAGTGGTCCGCGGACATCGAGGAAATCTGAGGAAGTTACTCAAGCGATGGCCCAAGCCATGAATGAACAGACGCTTCGAACGATAATGAGGGTCTTCCCTCAAGGCGTCGTCGTCGTGACCGCGGCGCCGCCAGGCGGCGAGCCACGGGGAATCACGGTCAGCTCGTTCATGTCGCTCAGCTTGAAACCGCCGTTAGTGCTGATCTGCATCGTGAAGGAGGCACAGGCGCACGAAGCGATCGACAAAGCGAATACCTTCGCGGTCAACATTCTGGCTGAGGATCAGGGCGCGATTTCCGACCACTTTGCCAAGCCGAGTCTGACGTCCGAGGAGCAGTTCGGTAACATCGAGCACGAAGACCGCGCAGGTGGTCCCTCCCTCATAAAGGGCTGTTTGGGTTATCTCGACTGCAACGTCGTGCACAGATTCGAGCAGGGTGATCACACTCTCTTTGTGGGAGAGGTACAAGGAGGCAAGGTTCTCGAAGAGGGGCGTCCGCTCGTTTTCTACGCCCGCGGCTATTGGGGTTTGGGCGGCGAAGTCCACAAACGCTAATCGGCCTTCCGGCCTTCGCCGGTCATGCTGTGAAGGTCACCGGCTACCCGCCTCCGCCGTGACACCTGCAATAAAACGCTCGTAGTTTACTGAGGTCAAAGCAAAGCTGGCTGGCGCACAAAACAAGCACGAAACCCCTAGAAATCGCCGTCCCGAAAGGGCTATACTAGGCCGTTGATGGGGAATTTCGACCGTTCGGATCCTCGGAGCTACGAAGAGTTCAACGCGGTCAGTCTCTTTTGCCCCACCTGCCAATCGGCGTGTCCCGTGCGACAACGCCTCCTTCTGGCGCTACCCGACGGGGAACTCTACGAGTACCGATGTTCTCGCTGCAATACGTTCGTTGGCAAGAAGAAAAACGATGTACCTTTTGGGTCCACAGCCGAGCGCTAGTGGGTGACGGCGACGCATGCATCAGATATTGGAAAGCTTGTCTTTCGACGCTGAGGAAGGGAAACTCGACCTCCAAGGGCTTCGGTATTTGCTCATGAGGCCTACTTTGCTCTCCGAGATCCAGAGATCTCTGGAGATGGAACTTCCCGAGGAAGTGGCGACCATCCTTTCCAACGCCGCACAAACCGAAGGGCTCGCGTTCGCGGGCCGCCTCAAGGATGTGTTCTCGTATCCGGAAGACCAAGTTTTAAGCTCGCTGGCCTTCATGATGGGGGAGTCGGGGTGGGGAGCGATCTCCGTCCAGATGCTCAACCTCGAAAGAGAGGATCTGATCTTGAAAGTTCAGGGATCTCCTTTCGCCGAGGAATACGGACCCTCGGTGCGGCCGGTTTGCCACTTACTGCTCGGCCTGTTCCGAGGTGCCGGGATGGCAGTCTTTGATCGCGAGGTCATCGGTGAAGAGGTGCAGTGTGCCGCCAAAGGCGACCCTGCCTGCCTTTTTGTCGTAAGCGCCAAACCCGCCTGAGCCTGCCCTCCAGACGTTAAGATGATAGCCGGCCTCCTCGCTCTTTTCGCCGCCACCCTCGCCCAGCTGGACGTGGATAAAATCCTGTCCGCTACAAAGATCGTCCGGGCGATGGAGATCGTGGACGATAGCAAGTCGTGGTCGGTCGCCCAGCTCGTCACGCTCACCGAGATCGAGGCACCCCCGTTCGAAGAGGACGAACGCGGCGCGGCGATGATGGAGCGGTTTCGCAGTCTCGGCCTTACAGAAGTCTGGAAGGATGCGGAGGGAAACGTCTACGGCGAACGGCCAGGAACCGGCGACGGTCCCACCGTGGTTTTAGCTGCTCATCTGGATACCGTCTTTCCACGCGGGAGCGTCACCGGCGTCAAGCGAGAAGGAAACTGGATGTTCGCACCGGGCATCGGAGACAACACCGTCGGGCTGGTCACGATACTGACGGTTCTCAGGGCGTTAGAAGGAGCCAGCGTCGAGACCGCCGGGACTCTGATCTTCATGGGAACGGTGGGGGAGGAGGGGAGTGGCGACCTTCGCGGGGTGAAACATCTCTTCTTGAGAAATCCTCTTAGGGAACGCATCGATATGTTCGTCTCCGTCGATGGTACCAGCGACGACGACGTCATCCACCAGGCTTTGGGAAGCAAGCGGTACCGCATCACCTACCGCGGACCGGGCGGACATAGCTGGGGTGCCTTCGGGACACCGAACCCTGGTTTCGCGATGGCCCGAACGCTTGCGAAACTAGCCGAGCTCGAAGTCTCCGAGAATCCGAAACAAAGTTACAACGTCGGGGTCGTCGGGGGAGGGACGTCCATTAATTCGATCCCCGCCGAAGTCTGGATGGAAATTGACCTGCGCGGGGAAGACGTCGGTATGCTGAAAGAGACGGAGGACACCTTTCTTCGCTTCGTCGACGAAGGCGTGGCGCGCGAGAACAAAGTCCGCTCGCTGACCGGACCGCTGCGCGCGGAAAAAGAGCTAGTCGGAGACCGACCATCGGGCGAGATTCCCGCCGATGCCCCCATCGTCCAAGCTGCGGTCGAGGTGACCCGTCGTGTCGTTGGGATCGACGAAGTGAGCCTGGTTCGAAGCAGCACCGATGCGAACCTGCCCATTAGCTTGGGAATTCCCGCCATCACCATTGGCGGCGGTGGGGAAGGCGTGGATGCGCACGCCCCTGCCGAAGCCTTCGACCCCACGGACTGGGAGCGCGGTATCCGTCGGGTGCTGGTGCTCGCCGTGGCTCTCGTCGGACTTCCTTGAGAAGGCGCACTTCGCGCCGGTGCCATGAAACCGTCGTGCTAGAATACCCAGCGTGCACCTACTGCATGAAGACCAAGAGCATAAACCCTCTCGCGGCAAATATGTCGTAGCGGTTGTCATCGGACTAGCGCTCCTTGCGGGTGCCGGTTACCGGTATGCAAGCCGCCCCGAAACACCTCCCAAGGAGGCCGCGAAACCAGCACCGAAGCCCAAGACGTCCGAGCCGGCGACGCCTCCCACGCCAGGTCCATCAACGGGCTCTCTCTCCGTCACGGCGAACGTCGAGTTGGCAGCCGTCTATTTGGATGGGAAAGCGGTGGGGGAGGTGCCCTATCGTCTCAAGGGCGTCGAGCCGGACACGTACGAGATCCGCGTCACCAAAGACGGCTACGAAACTTTCGACAAGATGGTGGCGATCTCGCGAGGGAGAGAAGCGAGCGTCCATGCGATCCTCGTTGTCGAGCCCGTTCGCCTGAGGGTCGAGAGTGACGTCCCAGGCGCAACGGTTTTCTTGGATCGGAGGTATGTTGGAACGACCCCGGTCTCCATTACCGACGTCGGCCCCGGAACTTATGGGTTAACCGTCTCCGCGGAGGGCTACGACATTCACACGGCAAAAATCGAGATCACCACCGGAAGCCGCGATCTCTACGTCCGTTTCAAAGAGGTGAGGCTCCAGGAGACCGCCAAGGTCGTTCACAAGCACGGATTCGGCTCTTGCGAAGGCACACTCATCGCGACCCCCGACGGCGTCACTTACGAAACGACGAACAAGAAGGACGGATTCTCCGTTCGGTTCTCTTCGTTGGAGAAATTCAAAGTCGATTTCATCGACAAGAACCTTCAAATCAAGGTGCGCGGCGGCAGGAAATACAACTTCACCGAGAAGAGTGAAAACGCCGACGTCTTGTTTGTTTTTCACAAGAATGTCGAGGCGGCCATGAAGCGGCTCGCCGACGAATAGGAGAGACTCCCCCAATGAAACTGCGATTTGTTCTTTTTCTTCTTGCCGGTCTTGTCGCGACTGGAGTAGCGCACGCCCAGACCCAGACGGAGACCTAGGATCCGTTAACAAAAAAAATAGGAATTACGTACGTCCGACCGACGGCGACGTGGCCTACGCCGGCCAGCCGACCGCGGACGGATTTCAGGCGGTCAAAGACGCCGGGTTCAAGACCGTCATCAACCTGAGGCCGGTCGATGAGATGAGCTTTGATGAAAAGAAGGTGGTCGAAGATCTCGGGATGACCTACGTCAACATTCCGATCACCACTTTTTCCATCACTGACGAAAAGATTAGCCAGCTCGCGGACCTACTCGGCGATCCGGAAGCCGCACCGGTCCTAATGCATTGCGGTAGCTCAAACCGTGTCGGAGGCATGTGGTACATCTACCGGGTCCTCTTCGAGGAAGCATCAGAAGAAGAAGCCATGGAGGAAGCCGTCGAGTATGGACTTCGGAACACGATGCTCACGACGGTTGTGAAGCGTTACGTCTCAAAACGTAAGTAGCGCACCCGCGAGAACAGAGGTCTCTCCCTAGCGATTACTCCTCCAGCGCTTGTCCTCGGACCTCACCCGACCCGTCAGCGCCAGGGTGCAGGTTCGGGTAGATTCTCCAAGAACATGAACAGGACCAGCGCCGCAACCTGCTTCTTCGCCATTTGTTAAAATGCGGCGAGTGTTGGAGCTCTCACCTGGGCAATATGTTCATGAATTCCGGCGCAAGAGCGCGACCGCAAATCGGTGAAACCGAGGCCGCTCGCCCCGAGTTGACTATCGACACGAGGGCCGGCTGGGGCGAAGGTGTCGAGGCATCGATCATCGCGGCGATCCTCCTGGTTCTCTATGCCTCGGGCGCCTGCCCGACCATCTACGTTGGAGACAGCGGCGAGTTGGTGACGGCGATACACACGCTTGGCATCCCACATCCTACCGGTTACCCGCTGTATGTGTTCTTGGGGAAAGTTTGGACTCTCCTGGTACCAACGGGCTCGGTGGCCGGCCGGATGAGCCTTTTCAGCGTGGCGTGCGCCGCGGCCGCGGCGGGTCTGTTGCACTGGTCGGGGCGGCGAATGGGTCTTCACCCGGTGGCGGCCGCCACCGGGGCCTTCCTCTTAGCAGTGAGCCCGAGCTTCTGGGGAGAGGCCAATGTGCAGCGTGTCTATAGCTTGAATGCGCTGTTCGTTGTCTTCGTCCTATCGGCATTGGTGTCCGCCCGACCTACCGGCCGCCTTGTCCTCGCGGCCGTCCAACGCTAGGTGGCCAATCCCCAACGGGGACTCGTCTCGAGGCCCGGCCCAATCGTAGAGAGATCCGTACGAAGTGTTCGTCTCGAGGGGTGGGGGAGTGCTCGGCGGTTCGTCGGAGTGGCCGTCTGGGCATGGGGATTGTGCCAGAAGCACCAAAGCAACGAGGATTCCTGTCACGAGGCGCACTCAGCCCTTCGGGACGAGCTTCCCGTGCATTGAGGGGAAATGGGGGGGGCTTACACCGTAAAAACAAAACTACCGACAGATCTAACGGTGGCACGCTACCGACCGGATGCGGGTTGCGCTCCCAGGAGCTCGAGCGCCGCGTCACGAACGAGAGGCCAGGTCGAAGACGCGGGATCAATTAGCTCGAAGTGACCGGATTCAGGCGCTTCGATGAGGCGCACGTCATCGCCGACGGCTTTCGCCGCCTCGAAGTAGCGGACACCGATGGGGGCCCAATCGTAGTCGTACTTGCCGTTGATGAGAATCTGAGGCAACCCGAGTGGCACGAGCTCCACAAGGGAAGCCTGGGCATAGTGGTCCGGAACCTCTTCTGGCGACCCTCCCACCAGTCCGTCGACCGCTCCTTCGCAGGGACGCTTCTCATGAAGGTAGGCAAGGTCAGGAACCGAGGCCAACGCCAAGACTCCCTTGAGCGATATCGGGTCTCCGAAAAGAATAGGGCTATCGGCGGGAAGACGGTGCCGAGCCGCAGCCCACAACGCAAGATGGCCACCCGCCGAATGTCCGATCGAAATGACGCGCGCCAGGTCGAGCGGGTACTCCTTCGCGAGGACCCGAACGTGGTCGGCCCCGTGAGCGATATCTTCGAATGTTCCCGGCCACCCGCCGCCCTCGTTTCCGACTCGGCGGTACTCGAGATTCCAGACTGCGATGCCGCTCTCGGCAAGGGCCTCAGCGAATCGCGCGTTGTGGTCGATGTTGTACATCGAGAGGAAGCATCCGCCGTGGATCAAGATCGCGACCGGATGGGGGCCTGATCCTTCGGGGAGTCGCAGATCTCCGAACTGGAAATTTCCGTCACCGTAGCGGATCCGCACATCGGCAGGTGGGGAATCCCATTTCTTGATGTCGTCCACCGTCAAGATTCGAGGTTGAGCCGTAGCAGCGGCGTGCCAACCCAAGGCGATCGCGGCGACGGCGACGGCAGTTTCCATCGGCCTGGATAGTAGCCTGTGCCCCTTCGTTCGATCAAGCCTCAGCGAACAGGTACTATCAAAACTTCCATGTTTCGCTTATGTTGTGAACCGCGCGCGCAACACAGTAGGAGGCCGGTATGAAACTGAGACTTGTAGAGTCGAGACAGCGAACTAATTTGGTGGTCGGCTTGCTTCTGGTGCCGCTACTATCGTGTACACCATCGGTGGATCCTGCGCCGGACCTCATTCTGTTTAACGGCAAGATTCTCACCGTTGACCAAACGTTCGCGATCGCTGAGGCAGTGGCGATCGCCAGTGGACGGTTCGTCGCCGTCGGTGCATCTGAGGAGGTGCGCGCGCTGGCGGGGGCTCGGACCCGGCAAGTCGATCTCGCCGGGCTGACCGTCGTGCCAGGCCTGTGGGATTCGCACAATCACCAGTACAGCCGAGTGGCTCGCGAGCTCTCGAACGCCTCGCACGTGCGTCACGTAGATCTCTCGCAGGTTCAGTCGGTCAAGGGGATCCAGGCGGCTATCGCCGAGCGGGCGCGCGACACCGAGCCCGGTGTGTGGATCTACGGTTCCCGGGGATGGTGGGAATACCGTTTGGCTGAGCAACGCCTTCCGAATCGTCTCGATCTCGACGAAGCGGCTCCGCACAATCCGGTGGTGATCCCGGGGCCGTCTCACTACGTGATTGCCAACTCGATGGCGCTGACTCTCTCTGAAATAGACCGGGACACTCCAGACCCGTACGGCGGGATGATCGAACGAGACCCGAAAACCGGAGAACCGACCGGCGTGCTTTTCGATCGTGCCGGCGCCTTGGTTCAGGGCGAGCCGCCGCCTTCGCTTACGGCAGAAGAGGAGCTCGAAGGTCTTCGCCAAATCATCGACCGCCAGCACTCCTATGGCATTACATCCATTCGCGAGGCAGGCGTGGGCCCGGTCGCGGTCGACGCTTACAAGGCCCTCCTCGACGCCGGACGACTAACGCAGCGCGTCGATCTTTGGTATCGGATCGACCCCTTGAGCAAGAAACCGGGAAGCGATGGCCGCGTGCCCGGCCTGCCGACCCTCGAACCTGCCGACCCCAGCGCGCTGAAATCGATGCGCGAAATAGAGGAAGAGGCGAACTCGCTATTGAGTCCGGGGACGACGTTCGGCGACAGTATGATCCGTATCGGCGGCATCAAAATGATTCTCGATGGCGCCGAGCGAAAGGCCTTCTTGAGAGAAGAGTACCCGGGCCAGCCGGGCTATCACGGCGTCCTGTTTATTCCCGAGGAACAACTCACGCGAGTTTCCATCCAGCTCAATCGCATGGGGTGGCCGGTCACGGCCCACGCGGTCGGTGATGCGGCGATCGACGTGCTTCTGAACGCGTACGAAGCAGCGAACGAAGACTCGAGCATAGTGGGCAAGCGCTGGGGCATCGAGCATGCTTTTCTGGTCCGACCGGATCACTTCGACCGTGCGAGTCGATTGAGGCTGACGGTCAACTCGCAGTACCCGCACAACGCCCAGCTCGGTTCCATGATGATTCGCTCCTGGGGAGAGCGGATGGCGAACATGTGCTTACCATTCAAGAGCTGGATGGAGCACGGCATCATTCTGGCTGGTGGCTCCGACGGACCCATCTCCTACCATTCGGATCCAATGCTGATTCTGTGGGGGTCGGTGACGCGTGGGACGTTGTGGGGTGGGGTGTTGGGGCCAGAGCAAGGGTTGGATCGGGAACAAGCACTACGCACGCTGACGATCAATGCTGCCTATGCCTCATTCTGGGAGGATGAGCTCGGCTCGATTGAACCCGGCAAATACGCGGACCTTGTGGTCCTCTCGGATGACTACCTTGATGTGCCCGCAGATGCGATCAAGGACATCGAGGTCTTGGTGACTGTGGTCGGGGGCAAGCCTGTCCACGGCACGTTCGACAAACTCTCAGACGATTAGGAGGTGGTGTGCAATGTTCAAGAGCAGCTGCGCTCGGGTGACGATATTTTCGGGTTTCTTTTTGGCGCTGACTTTAACTTCATTCGTCACCGCCCAAGACGTCGAGGAGCATCGAGGGCCCGCCGGGGATGCCGAGCACCTGCGGTTTGCTCGCGTCAACGGCGTAAGGCTCGCCTACCGAATCGAAGGGGCTGGCGTTCCCGTCATTTTTCTCCATGCCGAGCCAGGGTCGCACGAGCAGTGGGGCTCTCAGACGGAGGCCTTTAGCCGGGAGTACCTCTTCATCAGCTATGATCGCCGCGGCAACGGGTCGTCCGAGGCACCGGTCTACGGTTTCTCACCTCGTGCTCACGCCGAGGACCTCAATCAGCTTATGAATTTTTTCGGCCTTCGCGATGCACACTTCGTGGTGACGTCCCGGAGTGGAATGATTATCCTCATTTTCCTCAAGCACTATCCGGAAAGGGTGCGAAGCATCATTTTCGCAGATGCGATGACGCCGCTCGTCAAACTGCCACCGCTCTGGCAACACATCATCGACCGGCGATTGACGGAGCCGATTCCTTCTTTGGAAGAGGTCCTGGAGCGGCGCGAAGCAAGAAAGCACCTACCGGGATTGAAAGTGGCAAGGTCGATGCCGCATGTTCGAGAAGTCCTGGATCGAATGGTCGATCAGTACAGCCCTCGAATCTACCTCACGCCGCAGCGGTCTGACATCACGTCTACCCTAGACATCGGTCCCTGGAACCACCGTGACTTTCCCGAGATGACCAAGTTGTATCACCCCATGCTTTTGTTGGTTGGCGAGCTCACCGATCCCCTCTTTGCAGAGGGCTCCAAGGAGGCACATCGGCTTTGGCCAAACTCTCGCTACCACGAAATTCCTGGAACGGACCATCTGTTGATGCTCGAGGCGCCCGAAGAGTTCAACCGTCTTTCTCTGGAATTCTTAACGGGGGTGGACGACCGCAGGAGACAAAAAGACGAGTGGGTTGGGCAGGTTCCTTAGTTACTCGACGGGTCTACCATCAAGATGTTTTTCGCGGCTTGTAAGCGAATTGACTTCGATCGAGAACCTTGCCCCCCTGAATCAGCACCTCGAACTTTCGGACATTACGAATGTCCGCTAGTGGATCGGCATCGAGGATGAGGAGATCGGCGAACTTCCCCGGCTCCAAAGTCCCGAGCTCGTCTAGAACCCCGATCGCGTCGGCACCGTTACGGGTCGCAGTCACCAGGGCTTCCATCGGGGAGAGGCCGCACTGCACCAGCAAATCGAGCTCCCAGGGCGTGTTGTAGCCTTGAAGCGCGAAACCTACCGGGCCGCCCGCATCGGTGCCAGTTGCGATCTTGATACCGGCTTGATGCATCTTGGCGACGTTTTCCATGAAGATGGGTATTCTTGTTCTTGCCCACTCCTCGGCGTCCATTTTTACGACCGCGGCAAATTTCTCGATCTCGACTGCTCTATATTCAGGACTCTGCAAGTTGGCGACGAGGAATTGCGGGACGGTCGCGTTGAGTACGGGATCATCGAACGATCCGTCCATCCTGAGGAAGGCTTCCCAGAGACTGAGCGTCGGGACTACGAAGATGTTCTTCTCGAGGAGATCGGCGACTAAGGGATCTCCCTCGGGTATGGGGTCTTCCAATCCATGCACGATGGTCCGGGGGTCGACGGCCACCGCTCTGCGGTACTCCTCGATGTTGATGGCATGGATGAACATGGGGACGTCGTGTTCATGAGCCACCTCGGCGATCGCCTGCAACATGTCCTCCGGCATCTCCACCGAGTGCCCGGAGCGCCCCAGCCCATCTTCTATCGTGATCTTGAATCCATCGGTTCCTTGCCTAATGAAGTCCAGGGCCTGTTCTCGGGCCGCTTCGGCGCTCGCCAGGCCGGGCCGATGCCTCGTGCCCTAGAAGACCTGCTAGAGAGCGCGGACTTCGTCTCCCTTCACGTGCCCCTTACAGAAACCACAGCACATTTGCTGGGGTCGTCGCGCTTGTTTGGTGAACACCGCCCGAGGAGGTCTCATCGACGAAGCGGCCCTGGTCGAATCCCTGGAATCGGGACATGTTGCGGCCGCCGGTCTCGACGTTCTGGAGGAGGAACCACCACGGTCGGATCATCCCCTTCTCGCTTTCCCTCAGGTGTACTACACCCCTCACCTGGCCTGGTACTCGGAGACGTCCCGGGTGGAGCTCCGACGACGGGTTGCCGAAGAAGCGCTCTGCGTGTTAACCGGCAAGCCCGCGCTCAACCCGGTGGTCATCTGAGGCGCTGCTACTTAGCCGCCCCAGATCTTCTCGTAAACGCGAAGCCAGTTTCCCCCCAGGACCTTGTGAATCTCCTCGGTCGACCAGCCACGCTCGATGAAGCCCCGAGTCACGTTGGGAAGCTCGGTAATGTTCTCGAAACCCTTGACGAACAACCAAGGGGGCTCTCCCACCATGGTTTTCGGGATGGTGAAGCGGTCGACGTCTTCCTCCGTCTGGGGCTCCACTCGCCCGACGACGAAATCCGGACCCAGGCCGACGTGGTCCACGCCGACCAGCTTACGTACATAGTCGAATTGATCGAGATGCTGCTCCATCGTGGCGTGCGGGCTTCGCGGAATGTGAGCATCCTTGCGAGGACGAACGTGATAGTCGCTAATCGCAGAGATCCCGATGACGCCTCCGGTTTTGGCGATCGCCTCCATGAGCGGGTCGTTTATGCATCGAATGTTATCCACGATGGCAGCGACGTTGGTATGACTGGAGATGACCGGAACCCTCGGTGCTATCTCTATGGCTTCGAAGCTCGTTTTCTCACTGGCGTGCCCGCCAATGTCCAACACCAAACCCAACTTGTGGATCTCTTCCACCAGCCGCCGGCCGGCCTGCGTCAGACCGATCTCTGGATCGAGGAGGCCTCCCCCAAAAATGTTGGACACTTGGTAGGAAATGCCAATGATGCGAATACCCAACTGATAGAAGGCACGAAGGGCGGTCGGAGGTGGCTCGCCCCGCGCCTCGGCCAACTCATTGGCCGACTGCCAAGCGAAGACTAACGCGATCTTGTCCTCCCGCTCGGCCTGGCGTATTTCGGCCACTCTCGTGACCGGGACCATCCTGGTCGGGTGCTCGTCGAGAAAATTGTAAAGATTCGCGAACAGCTGAATGTCACCCAGACCGCCGGCACCTACGCTCTTGGCCTGGCAATTCACTCCTCCCGCCTTCAGCATCTCCAAATATTTCGGGCTGAGCTCGGACGGGTCGCAACCGTTGACCACCACCGTCGAGCGCTGCACTGCCCAAGGATCCCGTTCGGGAGAGCGATCCGCCAAATCCTGCTGGAAAAGTCCTGGCCCTTCTCGCTTCGCCGCCGTCCCCTTTCGCGTTGACCCGACTACTGCGGCACTCACCGCCGCTGCCGCACCAAGAAATTCTCTTCGCTTCATCTGGCTCTCCTCTCTCACTCCGTCTCGGGTTCCTGCAAACTGTAGTAGATGGCGCGCACGAACCGTTCGATTCTCCCTTCCCACGGCCCACCGAAGAACGCGGTCGGTTTGAAGTCACCACGTTCTCGACACTCATCCCATCGTTGATCATCGTCTGAACCTTGTCGCGGACCGCGATGAGCATGTTGCGATAGGCACGCAGATCATCCGAACTGGCAACGGGCCCATGCCCAGGAATGATCTTGGTGTCGGAATCGGAGAGTAACAAGACGCGCTCGGCGGCGGCGATCATACCGTTCACATTGCCACCAAAGTCGACATCGATGAACGGATACATACCGTTGAATAAATTATCTCGCGTATGGAAGACGCCGGCTTTGGCGAAGTAGATGATGGAGTTTCCGTCGGTGTGCGCGTGGCTCATATGAAAGATACGGATCTCCTCACCATTTCAGAAAGATTACGGCGTCGTTGAAAGTAATTCTGGGTAAGGGGTCGGCCGGAGCCGCTGGTGTCTCATCCTGGCGCAGGATCGCGCGGAATTGATCCACGCTCATCCGGCGCCGCACGTTGTCGTGCGCCACGATGAGGGTCCCCCGCTTAAGGACAGGAGAATTCATAACCTGACTGACTGCGCTCGGCTGCCATTTTCCCGTTTTGGTAGTGATGGTGGCACCTCATTGCACGTTGGTGACGGTAGCAGAAGTGCACGGGGAAGGCAAACGAGTTTGGGCATGAAGCCACAGGTATGCCTTG
>CBDCTW010000006.1:0-14714 GCA_965222425.1 Candidatus Marinacidobacterales bacterium | reverse complement strand
AGTCTTGCCCAGGATGTTCTCGAGGCGGTGCTTCTGGCAACGTTGCTTGAGGCTTCGAGGGAAGACCTCTGCGATCGCTTTGAGCACTCCAGGATTCCCGTCCGTCACGATGAGCAACGGCTCCCTCATTCCTCGGGCCACCATCTCCTGCAAGAACCCCTTCCAGTTCTCGTAGGATTCTCGGTTGCCGACACCGATATGAAGAAGAACTCGCGTCCCATCAGCGCGATAGCCGGTCGCAACGAGGATGGGCTCTTTCCTCTCCGCTCCTTGGTGGTAGCGCAGGTACGTGCCGTCGAGCTCGAGATACAACAGCTTCTCGTTCGAGAGATCCCGTTTTCGAAACGCCTCGAAATCCTCCGACAGACACCGTGTGACCCGGCTCACCACCGACTTCGAGACACCCGTGCCGCTCAGCACGTCCGCGAACGTCGCCTCAATGTCACGCGTCGACATCCCGTGGACGTACATCCGCGCGATCAGTTCATCGAGTTTCTCGGTCCGGCTCACGTAGGCGTCGAGAATCTTTGACTGAAACACTTTCTCTGTTTCTCGTACCTGCGGCACTTGCACCGTTACCGCTCCCTCGCCCGTGAGGACCCGATGCGACTCATACCCGTTGCGTCGTCCCTTCTCCTTCGTCGTTGCCGGAGCGTTCTCATAGTAGTTTCGACCCAACGCCTCCGTCACCTCGCGCTCCAACGCATATTGAAGCATCATCTGAGCTCCCGACCGGACGATCTCCGAGAGATTCATCTCCCCAAATACCAGTTGTTCCTCGAACTGCTTGAGCAATCGCTGACTCGGTAGTACCTTTCCCATGATGTATGGTTCTCCTTTTCTGTCCCCATGACGGGGACGGGTTTGAGCTTGGGGAACCATACATCGTTTTTCTTTGACAGGAATCTTAAGACATCACCCAGAGCTGAAGTGAAGTCCAATAGGGGGTTCTGGAAAGTCAAACTGATACACTACCTGATGTGGCAATAAGTTGACAGGCGTGGCCGGCAACGCTATGGTCGTCTTCCCACTCTCCTTGAGGAACTCGAAGCTCTAAGACACTAGCCCAATGTCAGCCCCCGAAAAAATCGGTAAATACGAGATCCTAGGCGAGCTAGGAAAAGGAGCGATGGGCACGGTTTACAAGGCCCGCGATCCGGACCTCGGTCGGGAAGTGGCGATCAAGACGATGTCCGAGGAGCTTCTGGCCGAGAAGGAGATGAAGGATCGTTTTCTCCGTGAGGCTCAGTCCGCCGCCGCGATGCAGCATCCCAACATCGTGACCATTTTCGAGCTGGGCGTGCATGAAGGTAAGCACTTCATCGCCATGGAGCTACTCGGTGGACTGGATCTCGGAGAGATCGTCGACCAGCAGAAGCTCACCCGACTTGAGGACAAGGTTAGTTTGGTGACCCAGGTGTGCCGTGGTCTCGACTTCGCTCACAAGCGGGGCGTCATTCACCGCGACATCAAGCCCGGAAACATTCAGGTCCTTCCCGACGGAACAGCCAAGATCCTAGATTTCGGCATCGCGCGGTTCAAGGGTGGTACCGGAGAGAAAACCAAGACCGGTCTGGTGATGGGCACACCCACCTACATGGCACCAGAGCAAATCAAGGGCGAGCCGATCGGTCATCGCGCCGACATGTGGGCGGTGGGAACGATCCTCTACGAGCTTCTGAGTGGGCACCGGCCCTTCGAGACAGATACCATTCCTGGCTTGATCTATAAGATCGTTCATGCCTCACCACCATCCCTCGACGCCCGTGCGATGGGTCTTCCTGACGGCGTCGAGGAGGTCGTCGATCGCGCATTGACCAAAGATCCAGATGGTCGCTATCGCGATCTCGCGGACATGGCGGAGGCCCTTCAACAAGCGATGGGTGCCCCGGCAGCCGAAGTAGGGTTGACCGATGAGGCGAGAGAGGGCACTTATTCACGGAATCTCGGGCTTGCTCGAACACTTCGCGAACAGGGCCAACCCGGGCGGGCTCTCGAAGCGGCGCGGCGTGCGCAAGCCCTCGAGCCATCCCGCCCGGAGGTGTCGGACCTGATCGCACTGCTCGAGCGCGAGTTCCGTGAGCAAGCCGACGAGCCCACGTTGGCGCAACCGTCCCCGGCGAAGCGTCGCGTGCCGGCCGACGCGAAGATCGATATCGAAAAGTGGATCGACGAGGCTCGCTTCGCCCTAACCGGTGGCAACCGCACCGAAGCGCTCCGCATCGTGGGTGATGTTCTGGCGATCGATCCGAACTTCCCGCCGGCGGTCGAGCTGCGCGAGATCCTGGACAAACCTGCCGCACCGGGACGAACGCGAACCGGACAACACCGAACGTTCACGGGCACCGAGGCAAAGCTCAAGTCGGGAGCTCAGTTTCGCGAGCAAGTTACGTTCGGGGAGCCGGTTGGGATCCGCGCTGTCGCCATCTCGCCGATGGAGAACTTGTTAGCGGTAGGGGGTCTCGATGGTGCCATTCGCCTGTGGGACCTCGAGGTCCGCAACAAGTTGGCGACCTTGCGGAGCGACATGCACAAGCGGACAGGCCACGAGGGCTTGGTTACGACGTTAGTCATGTCTTCCGACGGAGCGTTGGTTGCGTCCGGGCACCTGGATGGCGCCATTCACGTCTGGAGCTTGGACACCGGCGAAGAAATGAAAGTGAAGCTGGGGCACGATGCCGCGGTGGGCGCCCTGGCCTTCTCACCGGACGGGAAGACATTGGCCTCGGGTGGACAAGATTCCGCTCTCAAACTTTGGGAGGTCGAAGCCTTGCGTCTCGGCGAAGCTCGGCGCCGCATCCACCGTCAGCCGTCTGGTATCAGCTCCTTGGTCTATGCACGCGAAGGTGCGGTCATCGTCACCGGTCACACCAACCGGCTCATGCGTGTTCAGGACGCGGCTAGCGGGAGACTGACTTCCACACTTCGCGGTCACGAGGCAGGCGTTAGTTGTCTGGCCACTTCACCGGAGGGGAACGTGATCGCCAGCGGAGGGCAGGATCGGACCGTACGCCTCTTCGATCTCGAGCAGCGAGCCCAGGTGGGGCTACTCGACGGACACAAAAGGGCCATCTCCTCCATGGACTTTTTTCCCGACGGCGAGCATATGGTGACCGTCGCGATGGAAAACTCGCTCATCCTCTGGGATCTTCAAAAAAAAAGGCCTTCCGCAACGCTCTGGGGAACTCAAGAAGAGGCGTTCGCTGGTGTGGCGGTCCTAGGTCAGGGGCGGCAGATCGCCTGCGCCTTGTCGGACGGTCGCATTCGAATCTGGGCGGTTAGCTAGCTAGCTCAAAGCTCCTCAGGCTTCCGGCATGATGTCGGGAGGCAGTGCCCAGGTTAGGCTCCAAGTACCTCCCTCCGCTCGTTCGAGCTTCACCAGACCGGCTTGCCGAAAACCCACTACCGACATACTTTCGTTCTGACACAGGAGAGCGGCTGCCAACCGAGCGAGGAACGGCAGGTGACCCACTACCAACAGATTCTCGGTTCGAGATTGGACCTCTCGCCGAAGCGGGCTCACGTCATCGTCGGGATCAAGGTCTTCCACTTCGCGCCGTGGAACGCCCAAAGCGTTTTCGAACTCTTCGGCGGTTTGGATGGCGCGCAGCTTTGTGGAGTGGCGAATCTCGGCGACTCGTACACCAAGACGCGCCGCATGGGCGGCCGCCCGCTTGGAGAGGGCTCGCCCTGTTTCGTTCAAAGGCCGATTCGGATCTTCCTCCTTTGTCGCCGCGGCGCCATGTTGTACGAGATAGAGCTCCATATCGTCTCCCTTCCTGTTCATGATAACTCCAGCATCACAATTAGACGAATGGACTCCCCGTCATGAGCTTGCCGCGCTTACCAATGTCCGTAAGCCGTTTACGCAACCGGTAAGCCTGTTGTTCGGACACGGTTTTCGATAGCTTCTACTCCCAGTTATCTGTGTTGGTTACCGTCAAACCAGCCCTCCGGGTGGGCACAAAGCTTGCAATCGTGCTGGAGTTCATCGAGGAGAAAGATTGCATGCGGAAATCGACTCTGACGACACCTTGGATCACCTTTGCCATAAGCGTCTTCTTGCTGATGCCGGTTGCTATCGCCCATGCGCAACCGGTAGTTGAGTTCGAAGAGGAATTGGATTTCTCACGTCCCGAGGCGTGGGCGATGAAGTACTTTGGCTCCATGAACCTGTTGACTGGATTCGGCTCGCCGCGCCCCACTCGGGCTGGCTCGATCGATCTGCGGTTCGAGATCGATTGGGTCCCGTCTCTCAGCGATGTGGAGAGGACCGTCGGATTCGAGGGAACCAAGCTGGAAGATCTGAACAAAACGTCGGTCTTTATCAGGCCGTGGTTCGTCTTCGGCCTACCCGACGACTTCTCACTGACGTTGACTTATGTTCCACCGGTCAACGCTTTTGGTGTAAAACCACACTTGTTTGGGGCCGCCATCGGACGGCCCGTGGTCCAGGGCGAGAGGTGGCGACTCGGCCTCCGGGGTTATGGGCAGTTCGGGACTATCGAGGGGGATTGAACCTGTGATGAGGATACGGTTGCGGCGGGATCGGATCCCATCCGGAATCCGTTCGATTGTAGAGAGATATCGGAAGATAAGTACACATTTCGTTCGTTTGGCGTTGAAGTGAGCTCGGCGTTTCGGACGGACAACGCCGGCAAGTTAGGGCCGTACGTCGGGGTGGCGCTCAACTACATGGACGCAGGCTTCCAGGTTAACGCCCGCTATTCAGGGCTGATCGACCGGACGCGCCTGCTGGCCGACGGCTTCACGGTGTCTTTCACGGGCGGAGTGAGCTACGCCGTCACCAAGCACCACGAGCCAGAATGACGGTCTGTTCAACATCCGATCCTTGATTACGTACCGGATTCGCTGATTACCAAGATCAAAACCGATTTCCTTCAGGGGATGACGCGGTTTGAGGCCAGTCTCTCCATGTGGGAGTGGATCACACATACCAGCGGCCCTTGCGAAGCTGCAGAACGCTGGTGGACCGACCGGCATCTCGATAGGACTCGCCTTTGATCTTGTAGCGCGAGGTGAAGCTCTCGACGACGATCGCGAAGTCGCCAATGAGCCTGACGTCCTCCACCTCCGTCTGAACATCGTACACCAACCCCTTCTGAGTAGAAAGGCGCAGGTACTCCAAGCAGCTTTCCTTTCCCTTGCGGACTCCTGGGTCCCCGATTCCGAGGGAGACTGCGTCTTCGGCGGGATGCTCCTTGTAAAGCTTGAGGCTTCCCCTCACATAGTCTTGGCGCATGGCTTCCAGTAGCCGAAGCACTTCCTGGCGAGATTTTTCGTCGGTGTCGGTGGACATGCTTGCCTTCCCCGAGTGATTGCGATGCTACGCCTCTCACCATCCACAAATCAAACGGTGACAGGGAGGCCTATATGGCCCGCCGTTCGGTCATTGCCCGGTTCGATCGAGGTCGATCCGGCGCACCGCGTCACCCCACTCCGGCGGTGCTTCTATAAAGAATGCGGTCTCCGGGATCTCGCGATTGAGGACTAGCGTCCCGGACTTCACTGTGATGCGCAAAGCGTATCGGTCGTAGGGCCGACGGATATAGGTCTCTCCGGGAAGGCTCAGGCCTGAGCTCGCTTGGGCCGGCAGGTATTTCGAGAAGGTGACGTCGCCCCGTAACAGTCCTCGTGGGCTATAGCTCCTTTGTCCCACCAGCTCGAGTCCGCGGCTACGGTCGAACCAATACCGATAGCGAGGGCTCCGCTCGCCCCGGCGAATGACAGACAGGACATAGTAGCTGCGTAACACCATTTGTTCTTTTCTTGCGCCAGGAGTGTTGTCCTCTTCGAGGCGTCGGGTCTCTTCCATTACTGCAATCGTGTCCGGATCTTCTGTATCGATGGTTTCGAAGAGGAAGGCAGACGTGAAATGCTGAGGGCGGATGTTGGCCAGGGGCCCCGCCTTCTTGAGCTTCGGATCGGACTCCATTTTCTCCGTCTGATCCAAGTATGCCCTGTCATTACTGCCTTCGATGAAAGCACGGTAGTCCTGGGGGTAGATGAGAAGCTGAAAACGCCGGCCGTCCGACGCCATCTCGGCCAGATTGACTCCGAGAACGGGAGCCTCGATCTGAAGCCTGATGCTCTCGGGCCGGGTCAGAATGATTCGGCCCTGCGCGGTGCGGAAGCGTCGCAGGCGCCCGGCCTCCGCACCTTCGCTGGTTTCGAACTGAAGGCCGACCTTGGCGGTGAGCGTCTCGACTTCTTGCCGCTGGTTCACAATCGCGATCAAATCTTGCAGCGTCGCGTCGATAGTGGGCGTGATGAACGGCGGCACGTTTAC
Source organism: Candidatus Marinacidobacterales bacterium (assembly GCA_965222425.1). Taxonomy (GTDB): domain Bacteria; phylum Acidobacteriota; class Vicinamibacteria; order Marinacidobacterales; family DATDRI01; genus CBDCNP01. The sequence goes on along the minus strand of CBDCTW010000006.1, from coordinate 8,404 downwards.
CCGACGAGAAACGCATGAAGGCAAGAGCAGGACCAGTAGCGAGCAGATGACGAGGCACAGCTTCGTGCGCGACATGGTCGAAGCCGGTTATTCTACCACGCATGTTGGCCGTCAAAAGGCGCCGCGCCAAAGAAAAAACGTGGCCAGACGACGGTGAGGGCGGACCCGGCACTAGCGCAGGGTGTCGAATTGATGAGTGTATTTCAAGATGAAGCTACGGGTCTGGGGGCCGACCAACAAGTCTCCCAGGCCTTCGGTGGTGTTGAAGACGACGAAGAGGCCGGTGCTCGCGGTCGCCAACCAGGACAAGCGCACGTTCGCAGACCAGGCATCGACGGCGTCGTTGTACTGGACGACAGTTTCGACGTTGAAGAACGGCGTGAAACTGTAGTTGAAGCGAATCTGCCCGAGATTCGTCTGAAAGCTTCCTTCTGCCAGATCGAAATCACTGTACTCCCACTCGATAGAGGTAATGAGTTTGGCACGGTAGCGAAACGCAACAGTGGTTTCGATCTTGTTCTGCCGTCCGGATAGGAAACCGCCATAGGTCCACTTGCCGCGGTAGGAGAGTGGCTTGGCCTCATCCGTACGCCAGCGCCAAGCGAGCTCTGTATTGCGGTAGCTTCCCGACGGTACCACGATCCCGGGGAAGATCTCGAACGGTTCTTTCAATCCTTCCACAGTGAAATTGACCGCGGGACTAAAGAAGGCGCCGTTCTCGAAGTCGAAGTGGGAATCGACGTGGATCTTCTCGGTCTCTTGGAAGCCCTGGAAATCCCAGAAACCGGTGTAACCGATGTGGGGCCCTAGCTCTCGGAACCAGGAAATGTTAGGAAAGCGAAGGTATCGAAACGCGGTCGACTCGAGGCTGCGGTAGTTACTCCGGGTCAGGAAACCGCCCTCCGGATTGAAGTCGGCGCCGACCTCCGTATACTCCGTGAAGATGAATCCTCCCAAACGCCGATACTCGCCGCGGAAATTCAGCGCACGCTCGGACAGTTCGGCTCCCGGCGTATTGGTGCCGGCTAGAAAACCGTTGAAGGTCCACATCTCTCCGATTCCCAGCTTACCGTTCACTCCGAAGGTTCGGTTCCAATTGTTCTCACCGGCGAAGTCGCCGGTGGCGAGGCGATTCACGAACAATACGCCCAGGTTCGACCGATTGGGGAAGTCGCGGCTCACACTGGCCGCGGTGTAATTGTTGGCGGGTGTGAGCCCCTGGACGCTATCCGTCTGCATATTCAGGACACCGACGTTGTAGTCGCCGACCTTTCCGCTCAAGCGGCCACCTGCCACGATAGGGATCAAAGCACCGTCTTCCGCGATGCCGATTTTCCGGCTGAAGAACAACTCGACTTGTCGCGACTTTCCCATCGTAAAAAAGCCGGCGTTTTCCAGGAAAAAGGGCCGCTTCTCCGGGAAAAAGAGATTGAAGCGGGTGAAATTGATCTGTTGCTCGTCGACTTCCACTTGGGCGAAGTCGGTGTTGTAGGTGAGGTCTAAGTTCATGCTGGGGGTGACACCAAATTTTGCGTCCACGCCCCATTCGGCATCGAACTCGGTGTCTCGGCTAAGAGTGTAATCGCGCTCGGTTGTCCCCAACGCGTAGGGCGTGACTTTGAAGTTGCGTGGCGTTTCGAGGGAGAGACTCCTGAGCTGGCCGGCCGACGAAAGGCGGTAGAGGTTGTAGATTCGTGAGACCGGGGACCAGTAGTCATTCTCCCTCTTGCGTCGGATGTTGCGTTGGAAGTTGAGGCCCCAGGTCTGCGGCTTCTTCGAGTGGTAGCGCAGGTTTCTGAGCGGGATCTCGAACTCCGCCATCCAGCCGATGTCGTTGATGTGAGTTCTCACTTTCCAACTTGCATCCCAGTTGAGGTTGAATCCTCCCCCCGCCCCCGACTGGGCACGACGACGTCCCCTCCTGCCGCCCTCGCCCTCGTTGGTTACCTGACCGTCGTACTCCAGCCCGGCGGGGTTGGTCCCGAAGACGAAACCATTTTGCCGATCGTGATAGGTATCCAAAATAATGAGGAAAGCGTCCATGTCATTGAGGTCGGAGTCGCGCCGGGTATCGGTAACGATGATGCCGTCCGGATCGCTGTCGTAGCAGATGACGCCAAAATAAATGGCGCGTTTGGTGTAGAGGATTCGAACTTCCGTCTTCTCCGTTGCCGGCTTGCCCTCGTGTGGCTCGGATTGAACGAAGTCGGTGATGATATCCGCCTGCAACCAAATGTCTTCGTCGACCCTACCGTCGATCACCGGAGCCTCTTCCACGGCACGGGCAAAGGTAACGCGAATGTTGCGGGTTTCTTGCCCACGGGCACTCGGCGCGGCCAGGCAGATGACGAGCGCCATTAGGGGAAAAAATCGGCAGGAAGACATCCCCTCAATCTAACCGGTAAAGCACGGCGGATCAATGCAGTTGGTGCATCTGCAACGTGGGGCGTCAGCGGCGGACGGATGCCGGCTCGGACGCCGCGTGCCAGTGAGGCGCGGTGAGTCGGCGCTTGCCACTCGTGTCGATTCTCAGGCGTGGCTCGTCGAGCTGTAGTCGGTCCCAGAGCTTGCAAGTCACTTGCTTGTGCCTCTGGTCCAGCGCTTCACAGTAGTTCGTGAACTCGCATCGGCGAACTTCCTCGCCGCGCCCAAGAAACACCTTTCGAAACCAGTCCGGATCGGCGAGCGTTTGGCGAGCCGCGGCAACGATATCCGCTTCGCCGCGTTCGAGAGCGGCCTCGGCCTGTTCGAAGCTGCCGATTCCCCCGGAGGTGACGATGGGGGTCTCCATGCCGGCGGCGTTGATGGCCTTCTTGATGGCGGCCGCGAGGGGGATGTTCCTGCCAAACGGTCCTCGCTCATCGGAATAGACAGTGGGCATGCATTCGTATCCGCTTTGACCGGTGTACGGGTATACCGCCCACCCGACGTCGGGGCGTTTGGCATCCTCGAACTTGCCACCCTTCGAAATAGAAAGATAGTCCATGCCAGCGCGGGCGAGCTCGGTGGCGAAATAGACGGCGTCCTCGATGCGATTGCCACGCTCTATCACGTCGTCTCCGAGCATGCGGCAACCGACGAGGTAGTCCTGTCCGACGCGGTCTCGAACCTCCCGGAATACCTCGAGCGGCAAGCGCACCCTGTGCTCGCGTGGTCCACCGTAACCATCCTGCCGGGTGTTGAGCGCCGAAAGGAAGGATGCCATCGTGTACGCGTGGGCGTAATGCAGCTCCACGCCGTCGAACCCTGCCTTTTGAGCCCTTGCCGCGGCGTCCGCAAAAAGACCGGGAAGGAACTTGGGCAGCTTGCGGACGTGCTCGAGATGCACGTCGGTCACACGTTCCCTCGCCCCGAATCGGAGGTCTTCCAGTTCCCGTTCTGCCAAAACGAATTCATGTTCCTCGTCGGTGGCGTCCAACAGTCTCTGCCGGATTTCAGGCTCGGACGCCTTCTGCCATTTTTCGTCCCCCGTCAGCGTTGCCAGTTTCTGGCGATGGCGGTCGGTGAGCTTCAGGAAACGGTTGAAGTACTTGTCTGCAGGCGGTCGCCGCCTGATGGAGAGGAAGTCGATAGCCTGGATGAGCAGACGCGTATGGCCGCCACTTGCTCGGCGAACCGTTTCGACCAGCTCTCGCAGGCCTTCTAGAAACCGATCGTGGCCGAGACGGAGAAGAGGTCCGCTCGGTATGTCTCGAATGCCGGTGGCCTCGACCACGATGACGCCCGGTCTGCCTTCGGCAAACCTCGCGTACCATTCGATGACTTCCTCAGTGACGAAACCGTCCTGGGTGGCTCGCCAGGGCACCATGGCGGGAACCCAGGTCCGTTGCTCGGCCACGACGGTCTTGCCCAACCGAATGGGGCTGAACCACAGAGAAGAGCGGGCTTGCTCCGCGGTCGGCCAGGTGACGTCGGGAAGCCGGTGGCGGATTCGCTCTGGGGGGGTCCACATCTATTAGGAACGTGCCTCTCTCGTGTTTGATAGCGGCACCGCCGCCTGGCTAGCCCCGATATTGGCAGCCGGATATTTTGGCGGCCAGCACTTACTAAGTCGTGTCTACTGGACGCCCGGCGGGTTGCGCGGTTCCTAGGATATCACGTACGCCCTCACTGTACACCGGCGTCCTACCGCGCCCGACTAGCAGCACCGAACGCCTAGTGGACGCCCAGCACGCTCTACCATCCGCCTGGCCTAGCCCGATACAACTGCGTGTTTTGGTGGCCGGCAGGGCCTGAACGGAGCCCAGACCAGTCGGGCCGGCTGGGGTCTCCCGTCCTCGCGCCCTTCTGCTATGATAACGGGCGTCGTGAGCGCCGAGCGGGCAGTTCTGGAGGCGAATCACTGCTTCTATCAGGTTTTGAGCGAGCTCGATACGGAGGCAATGGAGCAGATCTGGCTGCACGAGCCCTGGGTCCGGTGTGTCCACCGGGGCCGGCAGATGCTCTGCGGCTGGGACAACGTTATAGAGAGCTGGAGGCAGAGCTTCAGTCATACCGAGAGCCATCAACGAGACAAGCAGCACGGTCCACCGACGGTCCACCGCGTCTAGGATTCCATGGCTGAACACCACCTCGTGATCGGCGGGAACGCGGCCGGAATGACCGCTGCCTCTCGTGCCAAGCGACTCTGTCCGTCACTCTCCATCACGGTTCTCGAAGCGAGCCACTATATCTCGTATAGCATTTGCGGCCTACCCTACTGGTTGGGTGGACGCGTCTCGCGCTTCGATGATCTCCTCTACTTTTCTCCGGAACGCCTACAAAACGAGCGAGGGATATCAGCCCGGGTCGAGACACGTGCGGTCGAGATTCTTCCTTCACGGCGCTCGGTGGTCGTTGAAGACCTGAGGAACGGCAAGAAGGAGACCCTGAAGTACGACAAGCTGTTGATGGCCACCGGATACAAGCCGACCCAGCCGCAAATTGAAGGTCTGGACGCCTCCGGCGTTTTCACCGTCAGTCGAATCGAGCACGGTGAGGCCATCGGCCAGTGGCTCGATTCGGGACGAGTGAAGCAAGCGGTTCTGATCGGCGGTGGCTACGTCGGTTTGGAGATGGCCGAGGCCTTCTGTGAGCGTGGGGTTCATGTCACGCTGGTAGAGAAATCGCCCGCCGTGTTCCCATCCATCGATCCCGACATGGCTTCGCCGCTGGAATCAGAGCTCGAGGCAGAAGGCGTCCGGGTTATGACCCGTCGCGCGGTAGGGCGGATTCTATCCCGCTCCGATGGCTCGGTGGAAGGAGTGGAGTTGGTCGGAAGTGGACATCGGCTGCCCGCAGAACTAGTGCTGGTAGACGTCGGTGTGGCGCCGCGCGTCGATCTGATCGCAGGTTCAGGTATCCAGCTTGGAGCAAGTGGCGCGATCGCGGTCTCAGAGCGGATGGAGACGAACGTCTCGGCCGTCTACGCGGCGGGCAATTGTGCAGAGGTGGTCAATCTTGTCACCGGCAGGCCAAGCTTCGCCCCTCTCGGAACGGTAGCCGCCAAACAGGGGCGGGTGGCAGGCGAGAACATGGCGGGTAGGGTGTCGCATTTCCGCGGGGCGGTGGGAACCACCGCGGTGAAGGTCTTCGGGCTTGTCGCCGCACGAACCGGCCTCACGACCGGGCAGGCTAAGCGAGAGGGGTATCGAGTCGTAGAGGCCCGGGTGGAAGGCCGTTTTCAGGCTTCCTATTTCGGAGCCGAACCATCGGTGATCAAAGTACTCGCCGATCCTGTGAGTCGCCGACTCCTGGGTGCCCAAATTGTGGGCAGCGATATGGCTTCGGTGCGGATCGACGTCGTGGCGACCGCGCTTGCTGCAAGAATGACCGTGGACGAGGCCGCCCAGCTCGATCTCGCGTACACACCGCCGGTTGGAACGCTCTGGAATCCGCTACTGATCGCAATGAATCTGCTACTGCGACGCTTGGACGAGCGCTAGGCCCGAAGAATCCGCAATCAGCTCTATCAAAACCAGACAGGATAGCAGGGGCATCTGACCACTTTGACGGGTGGCACCGAGCTATTTTGATGCCCGAAGGCAACGCGCCCCCAAGCGTTCATCCTGTCAGTGCCGTCTAATTAGTGCTGGAAGCGCCACGCGGGTAGAACTTAGCGGACGCCCTGAGATCGAGCAAGAGCTGGCTGCTCTCCCGGAAACTCCCTAACGTCCTCTTCCTGTGGCAGCGTATGTCGATTGATAGGGGCGGACAGCACGACGGTCGTCTTCGTGCGCAGAGTACCGGGTATGTCTCTGATCCTCTGTAGGAGCAACTCGAGCGTTCGTGGGTTTTTCGTAATGACCCGAGCCATGTAGGTTTCTTCCCCCGCAACACTGTAACACTCTTGAATCTCCGAGATCCCGGCGAGTCTTCCTTCATATTCACGCGAAGGCACACTACCGGTTGTAGTGATGCCGACGAAGGCGCTGATATGGTATCCCAGTGTCGAAGGACTCACCGAAGCGGAGTAACCCTCGATGATTCCAGTGCGTTCGAGCTTCCTGACTCGATCGTGAACGGTAGGAGCGGTTAGCCCAACCTGCGCCGCCAGCTCTGCGAAGGTACTTCGTCCTTTGGAGAGGAGCGCTTCGAGAATCTGTCTGTCGATAACGTCGATGGGCGCGTTCATGAAATCCTTACAAACGAAAAGAGGGGGCGATCGTAGCCGCTCCATGTCCAGGAAGTCAACCCCAGAATCAAAAAAAATCCGGCCGGCCAAAATGGCGCGCGGGAGTGGTGGAGGTGTGAGCCCAATTGCAAACTACCGCAACTATCGGGCCACAAAGTCGGGCCCGGTGCCTGCCCCAATGGCCAAAGGGCAGACCGTTGTTCGGAACAGAGGGGATTAACTGTTTAGCTAGTGCTATGCGGTCGCGTGCGTGTGCTTCTTGAGCATCTTTTGTACTTTCTGATTCTCATTCTCAAGTCGGCGAGCGTTTCGTGATTGCGATCGGCAAGTGCCTGCTTGGGTCAAGTCTTAATTTTCCTGTCAAATCTCCGTACGGTTCCCCGCGCTCGGTTAAGCTGCTGATTCCTCCGACGTGCCTTGCGGGAGAAGCTCGTTGCGAAGCTCCTCGACTTTCCTAGCGGCGAAGACATCCATCCTCACGCCGCGCCATTTGTTTGCGACGGCCAAGAGCACAGCGAACGAGAGTTTCATCGCGGCCTCCTCGGTGAAAAAGTGAGGAATGACCTTTGTGCGACGTTTGTGCTCTCCGAACGTGCGCTCAAGTAGATTCGACGTGCGAAGCCTTTTGTGATGCGCCGCAGGAAGGCGTAGCGCCTGAAGACACGCTTCGAGGGTCTCTTCCATGCACTTCATCGCGCTCGGGAATCGTTGACGGTACCGAGCGATCACCTCCCGACCCTTCTTCAGCCCTTGCTCGTAGCTGTTCGCATGGAACGACTCAAGGATAGCCGCCTTGAGTTCGTCGCGCACTTCCTTCGGAGCCTTGCCCAGGATGTTCTCGAGGCGGTGCTTCTGGCAACGTTGCTTGAGGCTTCGAGGGAAGACCTCTGCGATCGCTTTGAGCACTCCAGGATTCCCGTCCGTCACGATGAGCAACGGCTCCCTCATTCCTCGGGCCACCATCTCCTGCAAGAACCCCTTCCAGTTCTCGTAGGATTCTCGGTTGCCGACACCGATATGAAGAAGAACTCGCGTCCCATCAGCGCGATAGCCGGTCGCAACGAGGATGGGCTCTTTCCTCTCCGCTCCTTGGTGGTAGCGCAGGTACGTGCCGTCGAGCTCGAGATACAACAGCTTCTCGTTCGAGAGATCCCGTTTTCGAAACGCCTCGAAATCCTCCGACAGACACCGTGTGACCCGGCTCACCACCGACTTCGAGACACCCGTGCCGCTCAGCACGTCCGCGAACGTCGCCTCAATGTCACGCGTCGACATCCCGTGGACGTACATCCGCGCGATCAGTTCATCGAGTTTCTCGGTCCGGCTCACGTAGGCGTCGAGAATCTTTGACTGAAACACCTTCTCTGTTTCTCGTACCTGCGGCACTTGCACCGTTACCGCTCCCTCGCCCGTGAGGACCCGATGCGACTCATACCCGTTGCGTCGTCCCTTCTCCTTCGTCGTTGCCGGAGCGTTCTCATAGTAGTTTCGACCCAACGCCTCCGTCACCTCGCGCTCCAACGCATATTGAAGCATCATCTGAGCTCCCGACCGGACGATCTCCGAGAGATTCATCTCCCCAAATACCAGTTGTTCCTCGAACTGCTTGAGCAATCGCTGACTCGGTAGTACCTTTCCCATGATGTATGGTTCTCCTTTTCTGTCCCCATGGCGGGGACGGGTTTGAGCTTGGGGAACCATACATCGTTTTTCTTTGACAGGAATCTTAAGACATCACCTTGCTTTCCGAACGTCCCGTGTAATCCGGGCAAAGCGTTCGCCGGCGAGGCG
>CBDCTW010000005.1:0-194987 GCA_965222425.1 Candidatus Marinacidobacterales bacterium | reverse complement strand
TGTCTTTGATGAGGTTGCGGAAGCCGGGCACGAGCAACGAGAAGCCGAATGCGTCGGTGAAGATCCCCGGTGTCATCAGCAGTGCGCCCGCGACGAGGATCATGACGCCGTCCGCAAGCGAGCCCGCGGGGACCTCGCCACGGGCCATCTGCTTCTGAGCGCGGGTCAAAACCGAGAGACCTTGCCGCCGTGCCAGATACGCACCCACGATGCCGGTGAAGACGATCAAGGCGAGCGTCGGCCACGTACCGAGATAGATTCCCGCTTGGATGAGAAGGGCGAGCTCCGCGGCGGGGACGATGACGAACAGCAAAAGAAGCTTTCCCATACCGCCATTATAGGAACGTTTTCCGGCCGCCATTGTAAAAAAGAGCTACAGATGGATAACCCTTTGCAAAGACTACGGTTTGACACCGGCGTCCGCCGCCAACGATGCGGATGGTGGAACCACGATGTTGGCGAGCTACCTCTCGGCACGCCGGGCGGCCAGTGTCGCTCCGGTCACCGCGCTTCGCTACGAGTAGGTCTAGAGCCTCATTTTGCCGTGGGAGCTCGACCATCCCCAGCTCCTCGGCTAGTGATTTCAGGGCCGGATCGACCATGAGCTGAGGAAGGCTCATATCCCGCCGTTGGTAGGAATCCTCCGCCATCCCGTCCTGTGCCAAAACTCGGCCCTCTTGAAATAGCCGATAAATCAGCAGCTTAGCGTCTGTGTTTTGCGACGGTGCCAAGGGCTGTGGGCTTTACAATCGTCTGGCCCGAGGGTGTTATCTTCGGATCCATCATGACGTACCATGTGCAAATCCTACTGTTGGTCAGGCAGCCGTTGTTCGATCGGGCAGCCCTGCTGCTCACACAGACCTCATGGGTGCTTCCGCCATTAAGTGTTGGTGAAATGACGCTAAGACTTTACGGTGCATTAAATTACAGCCACGGTCTTTCAAAAGGGCCGAGTTTTAGCACAGGACGGCGTAGCGGGGATCACCCGATGCGTACCCAATACCGTGGAAAAAGAACGGCGGGGTACACTACGTGACCTCACGTGACCTCCGTTGCTGGCGGATCGTCCCCACTCAACATGAATACGGCGCTGTCTGTGCCTAAGCGGATCCAATCGAAACGACGGTAACCGCTTCGGTAGCCATTGTGGTAGAAATACACCTTCTCGTCGGGTTGTTCGCCAGCCATAACGGACCGCACCCCGTCCTGTGCCAAAACTCGGCCCTTTTGAAATAGGCCATAAATCAGCCACTTAGAGTCTGTGTTTTGCGACTAGGTCAAGGGCCGTGGGCTTTACAATCGTCTGGCCCGAGGGTGTTATCTTCGGATCCATCATGACGTACCATGTGCAATTCTTACTGCTCGTTCTGGCTGGGTCAACCGCCAGCAGCAGGACGTGGTTGACTACCTGCGAGAGGAAAACCGTGTGCTCCGAGCCGGGTTCGGGGCAAACGTCTCAGGCTCTCTGACGACGACCGGCGCAGGCTCGCCGTCAAGGCCTTGGGCCGCTGGGTGCTGGCCGAGATTGCGTCCGTTGCCACACCCGCTACGCTGTTGCGCTGGTACCGCTACCTCATCGCAGCCAAGTACGATGGCACCAAGAACCGGAGTCCAGGCCGACCTCCCACGGCGAAGGACGTCCGTGAGCTCATGGTACGTGTGGCGCGGGAGAACCTGACATGGAGATATACGCGCCTTGTGTTTGTCCACTCGGTCTGGCCCACTTTGCTCATCTAATTTGGCCCACCCTAAGTTATTGATTAATAAAGACGAGCTGTAAGAAAGCCCCTTTCCTTATTCCGCGGCCGGAACGAAGTGCAGGCCGCGGCTAGTGAAACCCAACGAACTCATGCCTTTATGGTCTTTTTCTCGCTCTTCAGGGTGCGCCGGAACCGATAGGATTCGGTGCCGGTTTCGAGTATGTGCGCCTGGTCCGTGACTCGGTCGAGCAGTGCCTTGCACAGGCGGACGTTCGTGAACACCTGGGTCCACTCCGAGAAGGGCAGGTTGGTGGTGATCACGAGCGCCGCCCTTTCGCATCGTTCCGAAACCACTTGGAACAGAAGCTCGGCGCCGACATCGGCGAGTGGGACGTAGCCGAGCTCGTCGATGCACAACAACTCGTAGCGGGCGTAGCGACGGATCACTCGCGAGAGTTCGTGCTCCTCCCTAGCTTCAACGAGTTCGTTGACGAGTCTCGAGGCCGTCGTGAAGCGAACGCGGCGACGTTGCTGGCACGCCGCTACACACAATGCCGTGGCCAGATGAGTCTTGCCTGTGCCGGCATCGCCGAGAAACAGAACCGGCCGTGCATGGTCGATGTAGTCGCCTTCGGCCAGTTCTCGTATCCGACGGGCGGAGACCTTCGGCGATTGCGAGAAGTCGAACTCCTCGAGCGTCTTCGCTCTCGGTAGTTGTGCTTCCTTCAGTCGTCTTTGAACCGCGCGGTGTTCACGCTCCTCGACTTCGGCGCTGAGCAGCACGTCGAGGTAGCGGACATAGCTGTGCTCGTCGCGCTGCGCTTGTTCGGCAATCTTCTGGAACTGCGTTGCCACGCTCGGCATGCGAAGCGTCTTGCAATGCTGACGGATGCTCTGGAGCTCGATGCTCTTCGCGTTCACGAGTTCACCTCGCCGATCAGCGCGTTGTAATGGCCAACACCTGGCAAGGAACGTTCGTACTTCGTGAGCTCTCCGAGCTCCACATCGCCAAGAGCCTGCGCCTGCTCACGTCGAAGAACTGATGATTCGACGAGGTGACGGATCGCCTCAGCATCCGTACAGCCGAGTTCGAGCGCTTGACTCACCGCCTCACGCAGCTTGTCGTAGCCGTGCTCGCGGCCGAGCTGCACGAGCTCGACCATCTGGCGGGTTCCTTCGAGCTTCCCGTGACGTCGATTCAGCTTGGACCACAACTCGTCGTAGCTCGTGGGCCACCGACCTTTCTCCCGCCATTGAGCGAGCGGCGTCGAGCCGGCCAACGCTCCAGGCTTCCTGACCAGAACATCCAAGTAGTGCTCGAGTTCATAAATCGACTGGCTGCGGCCGTAGCAGCGCTCGTGGCGTGCCACGACGTGGCCCTCGTGCCAGATCTCAACTTCCAACGGCAGTAGCTTGGCCACAACTCGCCGGTCCCGTTTCAACGGAGTCGAGTACCAGTTCGTGCCGACTCGAACGCAGCCTTTCTTGTTCACCTTTGCAAATCGTCGCTCCTCGATATCGAACCCCTCGACGGTCAATGGCAACAGATGCTCCCGTTCAAGCTCCATCGCTGTTCCGACAGCATGCTCCTTGCCGCTAATGTGGCGCGTCGCATCCTTGAGACAGCACGAGAGCAGATACTCGTTCAGCTCATCCCAGTTCGAAAACTCCGGTACCGGCGTCAGATAGTTGCGCCGGAAGTAGCCGACTTCGCTTTCCACCCCGCCCTTCTCGTTGCCTCGACTCGGATTACAAAACTCCGAGTCGAATCCCCAATGGGAGCGAAACGCCACGAATCGCTCCGTCTGCTCTCGTTGATAACCACGCAGAATCTTAGTGACCGCGAGTGACAGGTTGTCGTAGCGCATGCGGCGGAACACGCCACCAAAGAACTCGAACGCATGCTCCTGCGCTTCGAAAAATGCTTGTTGCGTCGGACGCGGATAGCCGCGATGCAACGCGCCTCCTCCCGCCATGCTTCGGACTACGAGCGTGTGGACCTTCTCGAGCTCACCTCCGATCCGCGCGTACGCCTCGTACCAGTCCACTTGCCCTTCATCGCCCCACGCGTAGCTCTGCGGAACAAAAATCTCTGTGTCCTTCAGGCCGAGCTCGCTCTTCCGACGAGCGACGTAGCGACGTACCGTTGATTCGCCAATCTCATGCTCCGGATGCTCGGCGCGCAACCGGGACCAGATACGACGAGCCGTATGGCGTTGCTTCCGAGGCGCTCGCTTGTCCTCCTTCAGGACCGCGTCGATGAACTCGCGTACTTCCTCAAGCTTCGGACTCGCACGCTCCGCGACTTTACGCTCCGGCGGTACCGCGCTCTCCAGCGCCTGACGCACCATCCGACGGTGTACTCCGAACTCCTTCGCCACTCCCTTTATCGTTCCTACTCCGTGCTCGTACTCGCCACGGATCTGCTCGAACAATCGTACTTTCGCACCCCTTTTCAACCGACCCTCCTCTCCGGGTTCTTCCCCGGCTCAGGGTATCGGTCTCGATGGGGTGGGCCAAATCAAATGAGCGAAATGGGCCAATTCAGACTAGCGAACACACGCCTGCAGGGCGCACTCAAGAACCTCGGATATGAACTCGGACGCAACACCATCAAGGGGGCCCTCGCCGAGCACGGTATCGCGCCTGCCCCGGAGCGGAGCAAGAGTATGCCGTGGAGCACCTTCATCAAGGCTCATGGGGGCGCTATCGCTGCGACAGATTCAGGAACACGCTTGGATATTCGCCCTCGCCTAGGTGGTCTTCTGCATGGTGACGACCCGTCCGCCCAAGACGATTGTAGAGCCTGCGGCCCTTGGCACGGTCGCAAACACAGACACTAAGCTGCTGATTTATGGCCTATTTCAAAAGGGCCGAGTTTTGGCACAGGACGGGGACAAACGAGGAAGCACAAAGACAGACCGAGGAAAGAGCGCGAGAGCAACAGAAACTGAAGGAGGCCAACAGAATCGCCGAAATGGAAAGGCAAGAACGTCTAAAACTTAGAGGGTCTACGCGGATTCGTGTGGGTTGAAGACGGCATTTCTGGGTAATGGCGGAAGGAATGCCGCCACGATCTTCAGCTTGAGATATTCCTCGTCGCGATAGCCGTAGGCGCGTCGTTGCAGCACACGGATTTTGTTGTTGACCCCTTCAACTAGGAGGCGCAGACGTTCCATCTCGGCCACCGCCTTGTCCGGCATATCCCGGCACAGCTTGCCCACATGCGTCGCAAAACGCTAGGTGTAGCGCGAGTTGTTCGCCAGCCAGTCCAGGTGTTCTACATGCAAACCGCCGCACCCAGGACAGTTGACGCGCCAACGCTCGTATTCCAGAGAGATCCGCCAGCCTGCCAACGACAGGTCGCGGACCCGGCACACTTGCTTGTCATAGCGCCCCCGGCACCGTTGCCCACAGTAAGAGCAAACAGCTGTTTTTTTCGCCTCTTGAGCTGGATGACGCGGGCGTATCGGTCATCGAATACACCCTTCAATCCGGCACCAGCCACGAAACCTGGCAGCGCAAACAGCGAGCGGATCGACTGGGAATTTTTCACTCGGTTAGCCTATCCGAAAAATGGACCACTTTTCAGCACTTGATGAAGTCTGGATACCTTTTCCACACAATGAGTTACACTGTTTTCCGTCAGGACTTACCCACACGAATCCGCGTAGACCCAACTTAGAAGCGGTACTTCATGTTGACCGTAACCGCTTGGTAGCCGAGGCCGGCGAACTCCAGGGAGGCGTCGAACGGCGTGACCCCATCGGCCTGTACCGGTGCGTGGCTGCGGATCAGGTTCCAGGTTGCAACGTCGTCGACATCGTCGAATCTGGCCCAGCGCAGCGCCACGCCGACCGACGTGCGCTCGCTCAACGAGTAATCGACGCCGGCCAGCAGTTGGAACCCGAAGATGTTCTTGCCCACCTTCGTATCCATGATGCTGGCGGTGCCTGCGGCGGCGCGTTTAGCGTCGGCCGGCCAGTCCGGGTCGAAGTCGATCTGCAAATACTCCGCCTCCGGTTTGCGGATGAACTGCGCGTAGTAGCTCAACTCCGTCACGGCCCACCCGATGCCAATGCCCGCGTATGGCGTCCAGTTGGATTCGTTGAGAAAATCGTAGTACGCGTTGGCAAAGATCTGGTGCGCCTTGTAATCTCCAATCCGTTCGAAGGGCGGCTCGTCACTGCTCCACTCCGAGTTCTTGCCTTGAAGCGCCGTGCTGGTCGTGCCCCCAAGCGGCGACGTGTCGTCACCCATGTACCGGTAAAGGTATTCCACCTCGAACCGGAGCCTGCCGAACATGTAACCGACCGTCAAGCCGCTGACGAGACCGGTGCCCGGGTCGAACTCGTTGGATATGATTACCGCAGGCGTGTTGTCGCGGCACGCCGCATCGTCGACTGGCGGACTCACCGATGGCGGGTACAGGAGCACGTCGCAGCGCGTCGGGTGGTTGATCCCACCGAGAGATGAGGTCACGACGGAAGAGTTCGCGATGCCCATCTGAAGGCCAGCGTAAAGGCCAGCGCGATCTTGCTGGGCGCTGGCGGGGGTACCGGCCAGCGCAATGCACGGCACGGCGACGAGGACGCCGCGCAGCAAAAAGTCAAGCTTGTTAGGTTTCAATCTGCTTTTACTCATGCGGCTAGGCCGCGATTCCTCATGCTCCAAACAGTACAGGACGACGCCATCATGGAGCTGAAGATAACACCCTCGGGCCAGACGATTGTATGTCATTTTCCAGAATCATGACCCCACCGTTTTCATAAACATGACCCCGGGGTCAAAGGCCTACCCGAGAATCAATACCACAACTACCTCGGATTCTGTACTCGGTCTCTTTCGTCGAGGGAATGTTGACGTCCGGGGTGTCGTAGGGAGCGGGCCTGAGAGAAGATGCGAAGCATCCTTCCCGCTCCCGGAGACAGCCCGGACGTCGGCGCCGGGGGGTACCCCCCAGGTATGGGTTGGTCCCCGAGAGGCTGTCCTGGGCGATTGTGGGGCTTGTTTTTGGGGTTCGGTGGTTGGTTGGCAAGATTCACTCCTTTTCGTGGTTGGTGGACATTTTCGAGTTCGAGGCCAAGATATCGGGACGTTGTCCCTTCCTATAGCTTTGAACCGCCCCCGGGTTTCCCGGAGACTCCAACTCTTGAGAGGATGGAGTCATGACAAGACGAAGCAGGTATTCACTGCCTTGGTGCATAAATACAGGTAAATCATTGATTTCATTGACTCTGTGATTTTTTGCCCAAAAACGTAACCTGCTGATTCCTTTAGAGTTGTCCAGAGTAATGCACCAAGGCAGCTCGTCGGTGCGTTTGCCGGTGCGCAGCTCCTGGCGGTGATTGTGGTGACATTGTCCGGGCTGAGTTTCGAAGGGGGCTTGGGGGAGGTCTGTCTCGCGGTGGCAGCCGTTCTCCTCGCGGCAGAGGCCCTCCGTGAGTCATCGGAGCGTCGACAGATTGTGGGTCTCATCGTCGCAGCCGGGCTCGTGCATGGTGGCGGTGTGACCTCGTCCGCGCCGCCGGCGGCGATCCTAGAGGTCCTCGGAATCGACACCGCCATGGCGGTTTTGGCGGTAGCAATAGCTGCTCTTGGGAAATTGATGACCGCGCGACTCGGATCGCGCGAGGTCCACAAAATAGCTGCTTACGTTGTCGGAGGGCTAGCCGTTGCCTCGGCGCTCGCCTTGGTTTTCAGTGAGCCCGTCGTAGACGCGACGGCGCCACCAAGAACGCGGTTACCCGAGGGAGCTTCATCGACTAGCGCCGCCGCACGGGGCCAGCCGTCGCGTTTTCAGCACTCACCTCCTCAACCGATCCGCGCCTGGCGGCCAGTGTGCGGGCCTCCGGAAGAGAGAACGGCCGCTTCTCACCGGAGGCGGTCTGTCCAGATCATCGGTGTCATATGAATTCTCTGAGGATCCGATCCGCGATCGTCTTGGCGGCACCTCTTCTGCCGCTTGCACCCCTTGGCGCGCAAACCGCGCCCGACCCCATTGTCACGGACCGGCCTTCCGAAAGCGCCGGCCCCTCCGTAGTGTCTCGTTTTGCGCTGCAGATCGAAGCCGGTTACAAGTTCAGCCGATTCGATCAAGGTGAGAAGCGCACCGACACGCAGCAGCTTCCCGACCTGTTGCTCCGTTTCGGAGCCTTCGAGCGAATCGAGGCCCGCCTGACGATGACGGGATTCAGCTTCAAGAACGAGGGCTCGCCGGAGGCGCGCCGCAAGGAAGACGGCTTCAACGATGTGAGCATCGGCGCAAAGTGGGCTCTGGTGGACGAGCAAGGCCGTCGGCCCGCGGTGTCGCTACTCGGTGACTTGAGCCTTCCTGTCGGGGATGCGGAGTTCACCGACGATTTCGTGAATCCAAAGCTCCTGGTGCTCTTCTCGAGCACGTTGGACCGTCTGAGCCTGACCTACAACGTCGGGCCGAGTTTCATCCGGCTCGAGAAAGAAGGCCGGGAGAGAACCGTCGTCGACCTACCCTACACGTTGATGCTCAGTGGGCCCGTCGCGGACGGGGCCGGCTGGTTCGCCGAGCTCTTCGGGGCCTTCGCGCTCAGCGACGCGCGAACGGACCGTCACTCTGCGCAGGCGGGTGCCACGTACGTCGTAGGACCGAGTTTTCAACTGGACGTGCGCGCTGGACTAGGTCTGGTCGAGAACGTCCCTGATTGGTTGGTAGGGGCCGGAATCGGTGTGCGGCTCCCACACTGATCGCGAGCGTTCGCTTTTGGCGCCAACGAAACAGGCCGGGACACGACAGGGAACCACAAGAGAGACCGCAGGCCGCCGAGTACTACGGCGCACTCTTCCGCTTCAGAGAAGAGGGCACTTTGTCGGTCATTCTTACCGTCGGCATCCCGGAGCTCTTCTCCCTCGCGGCGGTTACGTGAAGCTCGCTATCCCTCTAGAACCCGGGTTGACGGCCTCGGGCGGGCTAGCCTAAGATTCCCCCTCCATGCAGGTACTCTACGAAGGTGCGGGCGCCTACCAGCATCGTGGCCGGGAGAGGCTTCGGTCGCTGAGTTGGAGACAACGCGGCATTCTCCTTTGGGGCAAGGTGCGGCGTTTGTATCTGGTGAACTTTAGGGCCCGCTACGTTGAAGAGAGTCTCACGCGACGGGTCGGTAATTGTCATCGCACCGGCGCGTGCTGCAAGGTCATGTTTCCTTGCCCGCTCTTGGGTTGGGCAAGCCGCCTTCCTCGATGTGGGATTTACAAGAGTCGCCCGAAGAACTGCACCACTTTCCCTATCGATGAGAGAGATCTGCGGGACCGAAACATCGTGAACCCGTGGGAGCCCTGCGGGTTTAGTTTTCGCGAAGAGACACCAGAACATCGGCGTTCTTTCTAGACCAAGCTCGATGTCTGACGTCGGAACGTGTCGCTTCCTTTCCATCGCCCTAATCTTGACCGTGCTCCCGGCCTGCAGTCGGGCCATGCCATCCGAGCCACCGGTTTCTCTTCTCGAACAAACGTACGTGGTTTTTTCCAACTCTTCTGAATCTGCGATCTCCTCTCCGGTGAGTCTGGGTGAAGACGCGAGGCCTTGCCTTGAGGCGTCCACTCCTTCCGAGGTTCGGTTTCGGGTGAAGCTTTCCCCCAGACCATTGCTTACCTTCGCCATTGGCATCAAACCGAAGACGACAGACGAGGGAGGCGCCGGCGGCAAAGCTCGCTTCGTGGTGAGGGCCGGTATCGAGAGTCCGTCGAGCGTTGTCTTCGAGCGGGAGATTCATACCGCGCGTAGCGATCAGTGGATCGACCAGTCGGTGGATCTCCGTCCCTTTGCGGGAAAAGAGATTTGGTTGAGCTTCGAAGGTGGAAAGGCCGGCGCGAACGCAACTGGAGACGCGGTGGGACCACTCGGTTTTGCGGCGCTCTTTGCGGACCCGATCCTTCACGATCGGGCACGCTATCGGGAGGGCAGAGGAGTCATCGTAGTCTCCATCGACACCTTGCGGCGGGATCATGTGAGTGTCTACGGCTATGGGAGGAGGACGACCCCGACTCTCGAGGCCCTCGCCAACGAAGGAGTCGTTTTCGAAGATGCCGTGACCACGGCTCCCTGGACGCTTCCCGCGCACGCCTCCCTTTTGACCTCACTCTATCCTTCATCCCACGGAGCGGTGGATCTCCTTCGCGGGCTGCCCGATGACGTGCCGAGCCTTCCGCTTCATCTTCAACAGAATGGGCTTTTCACACAGGCGGTGGTGACACACCTCTATTTATCGAAGCAATACGGTTTCGGCCACGGCTTCGACGGTCACTGGTATCGCTACGACGCGCGAGCGGAGCCGGTGACGGAGCGTGCCATCTCTTTTTTGAGAGAGAGGGGCGACCGTGATTTTTTTCTTTTTCTCCACTACTACGACCCTCACTGGCATTACGACCCACCGCCGCCCTACGACCGGACCTTCGACCCCGACTACTCGGGCGTGGCCAACGGCGTTTGGTGGGAGTTCAAGAAGGAGACGGTGGATTCGATCGTTCCGCGGGATCTCCGGCACATCCTGGCGCTCTACGACGGTGAGATCCTATACGCGGACCGGCAACTTGGGCGGTTGTTCGGGGTGATGAGAGAGATGGGAATATTCGACAAGTCTTTGGTGGTGGTTACTTCCGATCACGGGGAGGAGTTTCTCGAACACGGAGCGTGGGAGCACCAGAAGACGCTATATGAAGAAGTGTTGCGTATTCCGCTACTGATGAAGCTGCCCGGGAGCGAAGGGGCGGGTCGGCGCGTCTGGCAGCAAGTAAGCCTGGTCGATGTGGCCCCGACGATCCTGGAAAACATGGGGCTCCCGGCCGTCCCCGGATTCCAAGGACGGAGCCTTTTGGGCCACATACGAGGCTCCGAGAAGTCGTCCGATGGTCCAGGTGACCCTGCTGACCAAGTCTGGTCCGAAACCCAGCACACCGTAGACGACTCACACAAAATTGCCTTGAGGCAAGGGGTCAATGGTAAGAAGCTCATCGCCAGCCGTTACCACGATGGCTCGGAAGCATCGGTCGAGCTCTACGATCTGGCGAAAGACCCTCAAGAACGAAACGATCTCGTGGCCGGCGAGCCGATCTGGGTGGAGCGGGCCTTACAACGAGTGGAATCTTTCCTTGCTCGAGCGAGCGAGCGGCGAGAAAGTGGCGCTCCCGCACCTCCGGTAGAGCTTACCCCCGACCAGCTTGACAAACTACGTGCTCTCGGCTACGCGCGCTGAGAAAAAAGACTGCTTAAAAGGTTTCTTCCTGGTATCCTAAAGATGACGGGCCTCGCGAGGACGGTGACTGCCGTTTCTCGCCGAAGCCCGTGGGTTTTCAATTGACAAGACGATGTCGAGCCGAAAGTTTCAAGTCCGAGAGGATCTGTATCGCCTTCTCCTCAATGAAGAGGAAGGAGTGGCGTATAACCTCGTTCCTCGCGTGCTTGCCGACCCGGAGTCGTTGACCCCCGAAGTTCGCTGGTGTCTTCTCTACTTGATTCGGGGTATCGGTTACATCGCCTCCCGAAACGGGCTGCTCGGCAACGGCGGCCTTCTAGATTCCGTCATCCGAGGCTTCGAGGAATCTCGCCGCTCTAATGAGAGGATAGACTGGTTGTGGTTTACCGTCGTTCGCGAGGACGAGAGCCACTGGATTCAGCGCTATGAATCCACGGACACTCGGTACTCGCTCGAAGAGCTCGCCTGGCTACACGCTCAGCTAGGTGCGCTTTGGAACGTGGAACGCCAGAGGCTCGAGCTGGAGGAGCCTCCTCTGGCCCCCCTCGTGCTCCGCGAACGGGAGCGGCTCAAAGCTGAAGTGGTGCGCAGCGAGTTTCCGGTTTCCCGTTCGATTTCCTGAACCCATCCCAATAGCAAAAGGCCCGGCGGTCTTCTTTTAGGAAGAGGCTTTTAGGAAGATCACCGGGCCTCGCGAAACCCTTGCGGAGTTCTCGCTAGCTACCTTCTTCTTCACCCTCGCTCAGATCTGCTAAGAACTGTTTGATCTCCTCGGCCTGCGCCCCTTGAGGTTGCAGCTGGAGATACTTCTGGAAGTGGGCCTTCGCCGTCGTGGTATCTTCGCTCTGCGCCGCCAGGCTGCCAAGGATGTAGTGAGCCTGTGGTGCCTGAGGTGCGTTGGGCTTAATTTCTAGGAACTTGTTGAGATGTGTCTTCGCCGCGTTGTTCCGGGCGGCGGGATTCGCTGCGCCCTCAGCCTGCCGGACCGCCATTGAGCCCAGCATGAAGTGAGCGTCGGATGCGAAGTTATCGTCCGGCTTCAGCTCCAAATACTTGCTGAGAAGCCGCTGCGCCTCGCCCCAGCTCTCGGTGTTGAACGCGACGCGGCCGACGAAATAATACGGGCGCGGCAGGCTGGGATCGAGCTGGATCACTTTCGAAAAGTGCTGCTCGGCTTTGCTCTCCTGCCCGTTTCTGATCAACGCCATCCCGAGGTAGTAGTGCACCTCTTTGTCGTTGGGCTTGGCGGCCGCTGCCTTCTCCAAATAAGGGATGCCCTTAGCGGAGTTCTTGGTGCGTGCCCAGGCAAGGCCGCCCTGGCGGGTGGCATGACCGATCTGCTCGGCGGCCTCGGAATTGTCCCCCACTTTGTCGAGATACGCCGTAAAGTGCTCGGCGGTCTTGGGGTAATTCTTCTTGCTCTGGTAGGCGAAGCCCAGGAAGTAGTGACTGGCGAAAATATCTGGATCCGCCGCCAGTGCTTTCTCGAAGGCGACGATCGCGCCAACCATGTCGTTCTTTTTGATGGCCGCTTGGCCTTCCTTAAACTCCTTGTGACCGGGTGGTAGCTGCTGCTGTGCCACAGCTCCACCGGCCAGCAGGACCATGATCGCCACTGCTACCCACTTGCTCATCAAACTTTCTCCTTCTAGCTCTGCGCTTGGGGATTCCAGGCAGTCGCCGAGGCGACAAAAAACCCTGGGGCGGAGGGTACCACAAGGGCTCGGCCACGGCAAATGGCCGGCCCTGCCTTAGGCCACCTACCGACCGGTCGGCCAGCCAGCGCCCCCACCCACCTTGCTAATCTCATGTTAGCGCGCGAAACGAGGCTTGCCTCGCCGCAGCTCGTCTCGTTATCCCCTTATTGACGAGCGAAGGCGGGCACGATTGTGAGAGACTCCTACACATGAGCGTGAGCTCCGCATCCAGTTCGATGCAGGGGCGAAGGGTAGCCTTCGTTGCGGGCTGCCGGACGCCGTTCGCGAGAGCGGGCGGAATGCTAGCCGATCTATCGGCGCTCGATCTTGGCCGACTGGTCACCGCGGAGCTCGTTCAGCGAAGCGCGATCGATCCTCGCGAGATCGACCAGGTGGTTCTCGGCACCGTCGTACCCGATGTCAAAGCGACCAACTTGGCGCGCGAAGCAACCCTCGGGGCCGGGCTTCCACCGACTATCGAAGCCTATACGGTGTCGCGCGCGTGTGCGTCGTCGAACCAAGCGATCGTAGGCGCGGCGGAGGCGATCGCATCCGGGCAGGCGGACACGGTGATCGCGGGTGGAGCCGAATCGCTCTCGAACGTACCGATCCTGGTATCCAAACCCTTGACCCGCGCGCTCCTCGCGGCGCGAAAGGCAAAAACACTCGCCGGACGACTGAAGGGATTCTCAAAACTGCGTCTGAAGGATCTCGCGCCAGTTGCCCCCGCGATTGCAGAGCTCTCCACCGAATTGACCATGGGGGAGTCGGCCGAGAAGATGGCGAAGGAGAACGGAATCTCTCGCGAAGCGCAGGACGAGTTTGCATTGCGGAGTCATCGGCTTGCCGCCGCTGCTACCGATGACGGAAGACTCCCCGAGGAGCTCGTCCGCGTCTATATCCCCCCGCGATACACGAAGTCGTTGGGAGAAGATGACGGTATCCGTCGAGACACTTCTCTGGAGGCGCTCGGTTCTCTACGCCCGGTGTTCGATCGCCGCTATGGAAGCCTTACCGCGGGCAACTCCAGCCCACTTACCGATGGTGCGGCGGCTATGTTGCTCATGTCCGAAGAAAAGGCCAAGGCCCTGGGCTACCGCCCTCTCGGTTACGTTCGGTCCTATGCCTTCTGCGGTGTCGATCCCTTCGATCAGCTCCTGATTGGTCCTGCCCTGAGCACTCCGACCGCGCTTCGTAGGGCCGGACTCACCCTCGGCGACATGGACCTGATCGATCTTCACGAAGCCTTTGCCGCACAAGTTCTCTCCGTGCTCCAAGCCTTCGAGTCGGCAACGTTCGCTCGAGAAAGGTTGGGGCGCTCGGAACCGCTGGGACAAGTGGACATGGATCGTCTCAATGTAACCGGGGGCTCGATTGCGATAGGTCATCCCTTCGCTGCGACCGGTGCGCGTATCACGCTGAGTCTCCTGAACGAGCTCAGACGACGGGGCCAACGGTTCGGACTCATTGGAGTGTGTGCGGCGGGCGGCCTGGGTTTCAGCATGGTCGTGGAGACGGAGTGACCAACTGTGCTCTCTCTTCTTCGCGGCACCCGCGTCCTCGACTTGAGCCATTACGCGCCCGGTCCGTTTTGCAGTCTGTTGGTGTCGGAGCTCGGTGCAGACGTCATCAAAATCGAAGAGCCCGGGCGTGGGGATCCCCTGCGCGGTTTGGATGAAGAGGCATTCCGGCGACTCAATCGCGGCAAGAAAAGTGTGACCCTGAATCTAAAGTCGGATGAAGGGCGACGCCTGCTCCTTCGCCTCGCGGAGCGATCGGACGCTTTGATAGAGGGCTTCCGCCCGGGAGTCATGGAGCGTTTGGGGCTTGCCTACGAGACGTTGGCGGAGCAAAACCCCCGGCTCGTCTACCTCTCGATAACCGGCTACGGGCAGCAGGGTCCCTATAAGAGTAAGGCCGGGCACGACATCAACTACATGGCCATGGCGGGAGCGCTGCGGAAGGAGGTGCCTCGGATTCAGTTCGCCGACTTCGCCGGGGGCGGGCTCTATGGAGCACTCACCCTAATGGCTGGTCTTCACAAGAGTGGCACGACCGGAGAAGGAAGCTACATCGATCTTGCCATCTTGGACGGCGTCGTCTCTTTGCTGGGGCTCGCGATGTGTCCGATCGGCGAGGTACTTTCCGGGCATTATCCTAACTATGGACTTTACGAAACCCGCGATAGGCGGTGGTTGTCGGTGGGTGCCCTGGAGCCGAAGTTTTGGAAAACTTTCTGTGAGGGCATCGAAAGGCCGGACTTGGTCGAACGCATCCGTGACCCGTCTGCCCGGCAAGAAGTCGCGGAGGTTGTGGCCGGGAAGGACGCGGCGGAATGGCAGGCGGTCTTCGAGGGCATCGAGGGCAGGGATGCCTGCGTGGAGCTGGTTCGAGACCCGGGCGAAGCCCTATCGCACCCGCAGGTTTCACACCGGCGGATGTTCGATCCCGAGTTAGCGGTACCCTTCGCCCGGCCCGCCGACTCCGGTGAACCTGCTCCGGAGCTTGGAGAGCATACCCTGAGTCTGCTCGAGGAGCTGGGCTTCAGCCCGAGCGAAGTCGAAGGCCTGCGAACCGATGGAGTGTGCTAGACCTCTCCGCTTGAGACAAAAAAGGAGGCCTTGCGGCCTCCTTGCCTGTCAGGTCCAATCGGCCCCCAATGGGCGGGCGTTTCCGTATGAGCCAACTACCGCATGCCCGACGCGGCAGCGTCCGCGACTTCGCGATAGCTCTTCTTGGCCGTTCTGCTCGGCCTACCGAGTAATTTCCCATCCCGCTCCCCGTCACGGTGCATGGGCTCGAGGCGGACATCGATGCCTCGTTCGAACTTGTTTTGGAGGCGATCGTAGACATCACCGACTTTCATGACATAGTCCCTTGTCTCCGCCGCGGCCCGGCTGCTGCCGGCGCGAAGATACCCGGCGTTGAGCGGTCCGCCGTTGTACTCGGCGAGAACCATCCGTTCATCGTTGTAGGCGGTGAAGAGTATGTCCAAATAGAGGGCGGCCATCTCGGTGTTTTTCTCCGGGTCGTACAACATCTCGTCGGAGTACTCCCAGTTGAGCGTTCGGGCCAACATCCGTCCGGTGGAAGGCCACAGATCTGGTAGAGGCCCTTGGCGTTCGCGTGGCTGGTAGCCGATGGGTGGTAGCCGCTTTCGACGATTCCCACCGCGAGAAAAATGAGCGGGTCCACGGAGGGGTATTTGTCGGATGCCTGGAGGATGAACCGAGAGTACTCGTAGGCCTGGTTGAGACTGACTCTCGGGTTGGCCTTCATGATTTCATCCCGGATCCCGATCAAGAGTTGCTGTTTCTTGGAATCGAAGCTGATGCCGGCATCGAGGCTCTGAAGCTTTTGCTCGACTCGGGCGTCGGCGCGACTCATGGACGAGTCGGCCGGATCTAACTCCTCTCGATACAAAGATGCCGAGATGCTCCTCTCGGTGTCCACCGCTCGGGAGATCGCTACAGTCGATTCTGCGCTGGTCTTGGTTTCCCCCGGCGGAGCCGGTGAGAGGTTGTTGAAGCAAGTCCGGGTACGAGTAAAGAACCTCGGTCGGACGCTTCAAGAAGACGTGGATGCATTCTACGAGGAGCGAACCGGCCAAGCTCCAAGAAGCGAGCTTTCCCCCGATGAAAAGGCGGCGGCCGAGAGAGTGCCGGAGCGGACCATGTCGTTGGCGGAGAGTTTGGAAAAGATGATGCGTCGAGGGGGCCCGGGCGGTGGTGTCGAAGGATTGGACCGTCTTTATCAGACCGAGGTGCGCAACCTGGTCGATGGTGAACGGACAGTGCTCGATATCTACCGAACGGTGAGAGCGGCGTCTCTTTCCACCGGCGAGTGGTACTACGGTCCGGTCGAGCGCGACGATGTGGTCACGGTACTCGAAGCGTCGGAGAAGAGCGGTGCGATCCGTATCAAGAGTCGGTAATCAGTACTGACTGATAACTGCTCACTGGTTTTTCTCGTACAGACGGAGGGGTCCACCTGAAGGTCTCTCTCAGGGGACTTGCAAAGACTAGGTTGGTTTAGTCTTTTTCTTTAGACGTGCTCGAAGCACTCGCCGCAGAGCCGCTCTTGGAGCGGTTCTTTTCAGATTTGTTTGTTTTAGAAGGGCTTTCGGAGCTTTCGCTCTCGGTCGATGAAGCCTGGCCTTTGCGGGCGTAGTCGGTGACGTACCACCCGGTCCCTTTGAATTGAATGGCAGGGGAGGAGAAGAGCCGTTCGACCTTACCTTCGCACTTCACGCATGAAGTGAGCGGCGAGTCGGCCACCTTCTGCAGCATTTCGAAGCGGTGGCCACAACTTTCGCACTCGTATTCATAAAGAGGCACGAAAGAAACTGTACCATCTGGAGGTGGATCCGTCAAGCCCTTGACCTGTAAGGTGTTACGAAGGAACGGCCTACGCGTGGCCTCCGTCCGATTCCCTCCCGCCTTGGAAAACTGTTCTAAACTCTCGACTTACCGAGCTTTAGCTGAAATTTAGCTACCAGGCACCGAGCATTCGCCGCACCAAAACCAGTTCGCCCAAGTGGTAGGCGTTATGATCGGCCGCGACCAACACCTCCCGCAAGACGGTTTGCCCGTCTCCATGAGGGATGGGAGTGTAGAGGTCGGTCGCCGGGTTCTGGACGAATTCCCGAAACGCTTTGAGATCCGCCTGAAAGAGGGCCACGCTTTGCACCCACGATCCTGACTCCGGTGGTGCGGCTTCTTCCGGCCAGTAACCGGCGGGGAAATTCGGGGAGACGTGCTTGGGGTTGCGACTGAACTCCAAGATGTCCCATTGCGCGATCCGCAAATGCTCCAATATCTCCCACGGGGTGTGCGATGCTCCCTTTGGTTTTCTTCCCTGGAGCTCGGCAGGTAGATCGGAGACGGCGGTGTCGAAGTCCACATGAGCCTGTTTTCCGGCCAGGAGCTTGGCGAGGTGCTCTCGAAGCATTCGGTCTTCACTCGAGCGACTCATAGTTCTACCTCGGTGACGTTTCAGGAGCTTACGAAAGCTCGACTCGCCCTTTAGCCGTGTCGAGAGTCGCCTTGAGCTTTTCGGTAACGCCCTTTCGGACGTCGACGCCCAATCGAAACGCAGCCAGAAAAGCTCTTACGACTTCGGGATGCTGAGCTTCATGAAGTTCTCGACCAACCGGATGCCATGTTTTCCCCGTCCATAGCTCAACGTCAAACAACTGGTGAGCGCCATATAGAGCACCCAGTTGTATTGTCGAGGAAACTCGAATCCCATCAATGGCGTCAGCGATTCGATGAGATGAGTGCCCAAGCTGTACTGGCCATAATTGAAAATAATCGCGACCGCGGAAGTACCGACGAGCGCGGTCATCAAGGAGCCGATGATCCAGCCGTGATGCTCGTTCTGGAGGGCGATGACGCGAAACCCGCGGGTGGTAAAGCGCGCGCTCGCGGCCATCATGAAGCAGCCCATTCCCATGGAAACCCAGAGGAGCTACATCGTCTTGTATCCGAAGGTGGCGCCCGAGAGCATCGCAGCGGTCAGCGTTCCTGCGCCGAGAGTGAGCGCGGCATCCATGAAACCCGGGCCCCCGAGCCGCAAGTAGCCCGGGAGTCGCGCCAACCACGGCGACTTGCCTAGCCGCTCGAGCTCTTTGATTTCCGCCTCGAGCTCGGCTGGCGAAATGGCCTCGGCAATCGCGTAGGGCTCGTTGCTATGTTTACGTTTGTCCATTGAAGTGGGAGTAGGTTATACCACCCTTTCTTTCGTGGATTGGGGCACTTTGTTTTCGAGAAGGGCTTTGAACTATTCTTAGCGTTCGATGCCTGTATCCGAAGTCGACACCATGAGGGCGGTCGTGATCCATGAGCACGGCGGCCCGGAGGTGCTCAAGCTCGAGGCCGCGTGGCCGCGACCGAAGGCCGGGCTGGGTGAGATCCGGGTCAAGATCAAGGCGTGTGCTCTAAACTTTCTGGACATCTTCGTTCGCGAAGGGATGCCCGGTGAGCCGACACCCCTGCCTCACATTACCGGTGGTGATATTGCCGGTGTGGTCGACTCAGTCGGAGAAGGGGTCAGGCGACCCGCGGTGGGGGATCGCGTGCTTCTGAATCCCACCTGGGGATGCGGCACGTGCGAGTACTGCCTCGAGGGTCAGACACCTCGGTGCCTGCGGCCACATATGTTGGGTGAGCTCGATCCCGGGGGACTCGCGGAGTATGTGACTTGCCCCGCCAACCAAGCGATTCCGATTTCGGGGGGTTATTCGTTCGACGACGCCGCGTGCTTGCCGGTTACCTACGGGACCGCCTGGCGTATGGTGGTGACCCATGGGCGAGTGAAGCCTGGGGAAGTGGTGTTAGTGCTTGGCGCCGGAGGTGGCGTCGCGGTGGCCGCGATACAAATCGCGAAGCTCCTGAACGCTCGGGTCATCGCCACCGCGTCCACCGAGGAAAAGTTGGCTCGTGCGAGGGAGTTCGGGGCTGACGACGTCGTTAATTATGTCGAGAATGAGGAATGGGACAAGACTGTCCGGCGACTCACCGGCAAACGTGGCGTGGAGGTTGTGATCGAGTCGGTCGGTGCTGTCACTTGGGAACGCAGTATTCGGGCGCTCGGCAAAGGAGGGCGTCTGGTGACCTGTGGTGCCACCTCCGGTCCGATCGGCCCTACCGACATCCGTTATCTATTCCGCCGCGAGCAGAAACTACTGGGCAGTAACGGTTGGACTCATGAGGAGCTCGAAGAAGTCGTCGCCTTGGCGTTCGAAGGCAAGCTCCGCCCGGTTGTGGATCGGGCGTTGCCCCTGGAGCGCACCGCCGAAGGAGAGATCGCTCTCGAGAAACGCGAGGTCTTCGGAAAAGTTGTCATCCAACCGGAGAGTGGAGATGCTCCCGGATAATCTGGGACACATCTCCGACGCCCCGTTACGGCTCACCCCCGACGAGCACACCGTCTTCCAGGACGACATTGTCCTCTCATTCCAAGACCTCGAAGCTCGATGTAATCGCATGGCCAACGCCCTTCGCGAGATCGGCGTGGGCGAGGGCGAGCGAGTGGCGCTGATGTTCAGCAACGATTACCGCTTCCTGGAATCCACTTTCGGACCCATGCGCTTCGGGGCGGTCCCCGTGCCGCTCAACACTCGCATGAGCGATGAAGCCTTGAGCTATGTTCTCCACGACTCGAAGGCGTCGGTTCTCATTGCCAATCGAGATATGGCGGACCGCGCTCGGCTACTCGCGAAGGACGCTCCGAGCTTGAAGCACATCATCATTGATGCTCCGGCAGGCGATGGATTCCTGTCCTATGACCATTTTCTCGAATCGCAGCCCGACCGCCTCGAGCGTCGACGTACCGACCCCGACGAGATCTGCATGCAGCCCTACACGTCCGGCTCGACGGGTAAGCCGAAGGGTGTCCTTTTCACCCACGGCGGCCAGATTTGGAATGCCGACATCTTGCGCAAGGCATTTCACGCCGACCACAGCGAGCGAGCCCTCATCTCCGTTCCTCTCTATCACAAGAACGCGACGATCGGAGTGGTCAAGCCCTTCTTGCTCGCCGGCGGCTCACTCGTCATCTTGCCGGCTTCGATCCGCTGCAGGTGATCAAGGCCATCGAGCGACATCGAGTGACTTACCTGACCGGCGTGCCAGCGATGTACAAAATGATCCTGGCGGAAAAAGAGGCCTTGGCTCAGCATGACGTGAGCTCCATCCGCTACGCCGTTTCGGCTCGGCCGAAGTGTCCGAAGAGCTTCTAGAAGAGTTCGGTCGTGTTTTTGGGGCGCCGATGGCGGAGAGCTACGGTCTAACTGAGGTGGGCCGGTACCGATCGTGAACTCGCGTTGGGGACTCAAAAAGCGAGGAAATTGTGGGATGGCTTTTCCGGGATGCGATGTGAAGCTAGTGGCCGAAGACGGGTCGACCGAAGTGGGGCCTAACGAAGTTGGGGAGCTGGTCACACGCAACCCGGGCTTGGCCAAAGGTTACTGGAAGCGGCCGGAGGCAACGGCCGAGAGATTCCGGGATGGCTGGCTCTTCACCGGAGATCTGATGCGCCGAGACGAGGACGGCTTTTACTATTTCCTGGGACGTAAAGACGACATGATCAACGTCGGCGTCGAGAATGTTTATCCGAAGGAGGTCGAAGACATGCTCCTGAAGCATCCTCAACTAAGAGACGCGTGTGTTGTCCCGGTGCAACACGCGGTGAAAGGAGCGGTGCCGGTGGCGTTCGTCGTGGCGCGGGTCGCGGGACAAACTTCGGAAGAAGACGTCAAGGCGTTCTTCCTCCAAAACGGAGCGGCCTACGCTCATCCGCGGCACGTTTTCTTTCTCGAGCGCCTCCCACTAGGCGGTACCGGAAAACTGGATCGCGCCGCCCTTCGTGTGATGGCGAAGGAGAGAGTGAGCAGTCTGGAATGAATGAAAACGAAATCCGAATAGACGACTCTCCTTACCAGCGGTTTCTCGGGATAGAGACGGTTCGTAGCGAGGACGGCCTCGTGGAAATTCGATTGCCCTTCCGTGATGAATTTCTGAGACAAGACGGCTCCGATTGGTTGCACGGAGGCGTTGTCAGCGCCCTCATCGACATCGCCGGCGATTACGCGATCACCACCAAGGCCAAGGGCAATGTCCCGACCATCGATCTTCGCGTCGATTATCTCCGCCCGGCCCGTAAGGGGGATCTCGTCGCCATCGGCCGCACCGTCAAGGTGGGTCGGACCATCGGTGTCGCCGACGTCGAAGTTCGCGATTTGAGCGGTGCAGTGATCGCCGTGGGCCGCGGCACCTATGCCATCCCGAAATTTTAACGCCGCAGAATGGGCAAAGCCAACGGCGGAGTGTTGATGAAGTCGAGGGATCTCATCTCACTCAGCGCTTTTTCGAGCGCGGGAAGGGGAGTCGGGTCGACGGAGATGACGAAGGGTAAGTTGTCTCGCTCGTGCCAGCTTTCCTGTAGCACCGAATCGATGTTGATCTCATGGCGAGCCAGGATCTCTGCGAGTTTGGCAATGATCTCCGGCTGGTCGCGGATGAAGAACCTTATGTAGAAGGGCCAACTTTCGACCGGTGTGCAATCGTCTGCGTCCCCGCCGTTGTTGGCCTGCGGGGCAGAGAAGACCGATTTTCCTTGCCGCCACCGAGCGGCATTTAGGAGATCGGCCACGACGGATACCGCCGTCGGATTACCCCCCGCTCCTTCCCCGCTGAAGAGGGCCGAACCGAGCCGCGCTCCGGTGACTTCGACCGCGTTGATAACCCCAGAGATCTTCGACAAGTTAAGCTGTTCATCGATCAAGAAGGGGCTTACCCACATCGAGAGGTTCTTCTCGCCGCGGCTCGCGACGCCCAGCATGCGGATCGTCGTCCCGAGTCGGTTGGCGTAAAGGAAGTCGACCGGATCGATTTCGGAGATACCTTGGGTGGTCACTTGGCCCGGCTTGGCCCATCGGCCGAAGGCGAGGGCGGCCAGGATCGTCAGTTTGTCGGCGGTATCCCGGCCGGAGATATCGAGTGAGGGATCGGCCTCGGCGTAGCCGAGCTCCTGAGCCTGAGCCAGGACGTCTCCGAATTCCCGCTTTGTCTCCGCCATCTCCGATAGAATGAAATTGCACGTCCCGTTCAGAATTCCTCGGATGGAGAGAATACGATCCGCGACGAGAGAGCGTCGCAACAAGCGAAGAATGGGGATTCCTCCCGCCACCGAGGCTTCGAACCCCAGGTAGGCTTCTTTCTTTTCTGCCAGCTCAAGGTACTGGCCTCCCGATTCGGCCATTAACTGTTTGTTGGCGGTCACTACTGCCTTTTGTTTCTGCAGACCTTCTCGAATGATCCGATCGGCAGGGTCGGTCCCTCCGATCAGCTCGACGATGATGTCGGCGGGGCTCGCCAGGAACTCGTCAATGGAGTCGGTCACCTCGACGCCGGGCGCCAAAGTGGAGAGATCCTTCTCGTGGTGGCTGCGGTCGAAAATCAGGCTGAGCTCGAGCTCCGAACCGCTGGTCTCGCGCAAGCGTGCGCCATCTTCTCTCAGCTGGCGCACGACGGCGCGTCCCACCGTGCCCAGGCCGGCGAGGGCAATTCGCGAGCGGGGGGGAGAGCCTTTATTGCTTGTCGCCAATGCGTTTCCTCTCCAAGTTCTCGAGATCGAACTCGCGGTGGATGGCGCGGACCGCGTCGGGAAGTCGATCGCAGTGGATCACGCAGGCGATCCGGACCTCGGAGCTACTGATGAGCTCGATGTTGATCCCTTCGTCGGCCAGGGCTCGAAACATGCGTGCCGCAACGCCGGGCGTGCTGGCGATCCCGGACCCGATCACGGAGACTTTGGCGACCTCGGTGTCTATCAGAACCTCGGCCGAACCAACTCTCTCGGCGATCCCGCGGAGCGCTTCCGCCGATCTCTCAGCATCGTCTTCGGAGACGATGAGGGAGACGTCGTTGGTCTGGTCGTGCCGGATCCCCTGAATGATGAGTTGGATGTTGATCTCGACGTCAGAGAGTGTGCTCGAAATGTTCGCCGCTATACCTGGTACGTCTTTCACGCGGGTCAACGCGAGCCGCGCCACGTTGGAATCTCCAGTACAACCGGTTATCGCTACTTTCTCCAACTCGTCCTCCTTGATGATGGTGGTTCCGGGACGATCGTGAAAGCAGGAACGCACCTGAAGCGGAACATTGAATCGGCTGGCCACTTCGACGGAGCGCGGGTGAAGGACCTTGGAGCCCGCCGCCGCAAACTCGAGCATCTCTTCATAGCTTATCCAGTGGAGAAGTCGCGCCTCGGGGACGATGCGGGGATCGGCGGTAAAGACGCCGTCGACGTCGGTGTAGATTTCGCAAACCGGAGCTTCCAGGGCCGCCGCCAAGGCGGTCGCGGTGAGATCGGAACCGCCTCGGCCGAGCGTCGTGATCTCGTCGTCGGAAGTCACTCCCTGAAAGCCGGCAACGATGACGATGTTATCCTGCCCGAGGATGCCCACGATCTTCTGGGTGGAGATTTTCTGAATGCGGGCGCGCGTGAAGTTGCCGTCGGTTCGAATTCCGCACTGGGCACCGGTGAGTGCCGTCGCCTTCACCCCATGCTCTTGAACCGCCATCGCCAACAAGGCAATGGAGATCTGTTCACCGGTCGTCAACATCATGTCCAGCTCGCGGGCTTGAGGCTGCTTGGTCACACGCCGCGCCATGTTGAGGAGTTGCTCGGTGGTATCGGCCATGGCGGACGCCACGACCACTTGAGGAACTCCGCGACGGTGATCGTCCACTAGGTCCTGGGCCACTTTGCGGATTCTTTCCGGCGACCCCACGGAAGTCCCACCGTACTTCCTTACGCGAGCACGCCGACCGATCATGTCGAGGGGCGGGCGGCGTGGACAGGCTGGTGTTGTTCGTACCACTCGCGGAAGACACTCAGTCGAGGACGTAGCACTGTCTCGAGTTGGAGCCGAGAGGAGAACGTATCCAAGGCCTTGTAGCCATTGCCGGTGATGCCGACGACGATCGTATCTTTGGGGTCGATACGGCCTTGGTCAATGAGCTTCAACGTGACCGCGACCGTAGTGCCGCCCGCCGGCTCGGTGAAGATCCCTTCCTTTTCGGCAAGCAAGTGGACAGCGCTCAGGATCTCCGCGTCGGTGGCGGTCTCTCCCCACCCCCCGGTTCGCCGGACTTCCTTGAGTACGTACGGGCCGTCGGCGGGGTTACCAATGGCGATCGACTTGGCGATGGTGTTCGGTTTTTCGGGATCGACGAGATCGTCGCCGCGATGAAGCGCGTGGACGATCGGTGCACATCCCTCCGCTTGCGCACAGTGGATTCGAACATCGCCGGTCGCCCATCCGAGCCGTAACGTCTCGGAGAACGCTTTCGCTACCTTCGGGAGAAGCGTGCCACCCGCGGTCGGTAGAACCATGTGATCGGGTAATCTCCAGCCCAGCTGCTCCACGATCTCGAAACCCAGCGTCTTGGCACCTTCCGTGTAATAAGGGCGCAGGTTGACATTGACGAAGCCCCAACCGTACTCGTCCCCGATCTCGCAGCATAGGCGATTGACGTCGTCGTAATTTCCCTCGAGGGCGACGATGCGCGGGTTATAGATCAACGAACCGGTGATCTTCGGCGGTTCGATATCTTGGGGGATGAAGATGAGGCTGGGGAAACCGGTGCGAGCACAGTGGGCAGAAAGCGAGTTTCCCAGATTGCCGGTGGAGGCGCAGGCGAAAACTTGGTAGCCGAGCTCGGCTCCTCGAGTCAAGGCGATAGAGACCACGCGGTCTTTGTAAGAAAGGGAAGGGTGGTTCACGGTATCGTCTTTCAAGTAGAGGTTGGGCGCGCCAAGATACTCGCCGAGACGTTTGGCGTGGACTAAGGGAGTGTAGCCGGAGTGATGACCCGTTATGGGCTCGCCCGTTACAGGAAGCAACTCCCGGTAGCGCCAGAGGTTCGGCTCTCGGCTCGCGATGCGTTCCGGCCCGGTATCGGCCCTGATCCGTTCGTAGTCGTAGACCACTTCCAGTGGACCGAGACACTCCGAACAGAAGAAACTACGGTCGGCGGGATAGGCGGCCCCACACTCTTTGCATTCCAAACCCTTGAGGTAACTCATAATATTCCTTTTACCGGAGGTCGCGCCGGGCTGAGGCGAAACCACCCCCCTCCTTTGATGGACTACCCCTCGTGTTTTGGGGCTTCTAGCCCGTCAGTTAGGCCGGGAGAACAAAAAAGCCCTTCCAACAGCGCCGAAGGGCCCGGTCTTATCTGCCAGGTCGACCCACCGGGGACCACCCGCGGGATTTAGCACCGTGCTACGCCGGTTGCTGTGGCATCCAAGGGCCCGATCCCTCTGCCACTCTGGATAAGTCGGGGAAGCGTACTCCGGGCTCTACGAGATGTCAAGAAGCTCTGAGGTCTCTACGGAGTTGGGGGCGACTAGAGGGCGAAGCCCATCACACCCTCGGCGGCGAGGACGTCCCCGAGGAAGGCCTTCAGTTGGAGGTTTCCCAAGCGACCGCGCATCCGCCGCACCGTGCCCTCGATTCGCACGGTGGCCCCGGCTGGCACCTTCTTGTGGAACTCGGCGTGGTCGATGGCACGAAAGTAGATTGTGCGACCGCGGTTTTCCTCAGGATACAGTACCAGGATCGCTCCCACCTGGGCCATAGCTTCGATCAGAAGGGTCGAGGGAAAGTACCGTTCGGCCCCATCTTTCATGAGGAAGATTCCGTTATCGGCGATTCGGACGAGCCCAACGACGCGTTCGCTTGGCACGAGCTCGATGACTTCGTCGACGAAGAGAAAAGGGTGGCGGTGCGGAAGAATCTTCTCGATGGCCGCCCGGTCGAAGACTCGACTCATTGTCGCGTGCTCCCCGTTGATTCGTTGCCCGTCAAGGCGGGCGCGGCGTTGGTGTGCGAGAAGACGAGAAAGTATTGGTAGGGAAGATTGGTGAGCGT
This sequence comes from Candidatus Marinacidobacterales bacterium, assembly GCA_965222425.1. Classification (GTDB taxonomy): domain Bacteria; phylum Acidobacteriota; class Vicinamibacteria; order Marinacidobacterales; family DATDRI01; genus CBDCNP01. Next base: position 168,922 of record CBDCTW010000005.1, on the reverse strand, counting down.
CTCTACGAGCTCGAACCCGGTACGCTTCAGCTCCGAGATCACGCGCTCCTGCGGAACCCGGTGGCTGAGCGGGGGCCCAATCTCCGCTGCCTCTTTTTCGCGCTTGAAATCGACAATTGCGAAACGCCCGTCGATTTTGAGTGCCGAACGGATGTTCGCGAGCAACGAGCTCGGCGAGCCCAGCTCATGATAAACATCGACCATGAGCGCGAGGTCCACGGATTCTGGGTCCAGGCGCGTGTCCGCTTCCTGAGAGAGCACCGTGATCACGTTGGTGAGGCCGAGCTTGCCGACCTTACGCTCGACGAAGGCCAACATCTCGGGCTGGATGTCCACCGCCAAGACTCGCCCGGAGGGACCGACAGCTTTGGATAGGTACGGAACGAAGTAGCCCGAGCCCGTTCCGATGTCCGCGACGACGTCGCCGGACTCGAGCTTCAAAGCCATCACGACCTCGGCCGGTTTTTGCCATCCGTCCCGTGAAGGCTCCTCGAGCCGTTCGGCATTCTTGGGATTGAAGACGCGGGACGAACGGGGGGCTTGCTGTCCGGCAGCGAGTACGCTACCGACCAGGTACGTCGCCAACAGAATTCCCGAGCTCCTCACCGGAGTGGCGCCTTTTTTTGGGGTAACCATACCATCACTCCAACACAGTCTGGCTTTGCTCGCGCAGGAACTGCTGGACGTAGTAGGGTCCGCAAACGCCCTTACCGCTCGCACCGCTCGCCTTCCATCCGCAGAAGGGATTGACGCCCGGCCAGGCGCCGGTGGTCGCGCCACTCCTGCGGTTCGCGAAGGTGGCCCCAGCCTGGATGCGGTCGAGGAAGAGCTCGATCTCCTCGCGATCCTCGCTGAAGATGCCGGCGGTCAATCCGTACTCCGTACGGTTCGCGAGCTCGAAGGCTTCGCCGAGCGAGCCGACCTCACCGATGGTAAGTAGCGGGACGAAAAGCTCTTCACGAAACAGCTGGTGATCGAGAGGTAGCCCGGCTTCCCGCAGAGCTTCGTAGAGCCGCACCGCAGTCGAGGATGAGTCGGGTGCCGGTTTGAAGACCACAGTGTTACCCGCGATGAGGGCATCGGCCATCATTCCGGCCGGCAGGGCCGGAGGAAAGTTGAAGGGAGATATCACCACCCATACGCCATAGGGACGAAGCACATCTCTCGTCTTTTCGTTGGGGGATAGTTTGCCCATCGGCCGGTCGAATCCGTCCGCGTCTTCTATCTGTTTGCAGTAGTAGCGTATGAGATCGGCGCCTTCTTCCACGTCTCCCAGCGCCTCGAAGCGATTCTTGCCGACCTCGTAGCTCATGAGCGCGGCCAGCTCGAACCGCCGGCCACTAATGATGTCCGCCGCCTTCAACATGAGCTCGACCCTCTTGTCCCACGGGGTGTGGCTCCAAGACGGGAAACCAGAGAAGGCGGCGTCCACGGCGGCGGCCGCATCCTCGGGAGCTCCGTCCTGAAAACGACCGATCACGAGACCGGTGTCTGCAGGAGATTGGTTGTCGAAGGTGTCCCGTCCCGAGACCTCTCTTCCATCGATCCACATGGCGTGGGTGTTGCCCATGCCCTTTCTGACCTTTTCGATGGCACGGTCGTACTCGAGGTGCATTTCCTCGCTGGGGGCGGAGAGGGTGGCGTAGGTGATTTTGAAAGTGTCTTCCTGGGCCATGAAGACCTCCGTTTTGAATGAGAGAAGATCATAGGGGGAAAGGGACTTCCTGTCCAGATTGTCCGGATCCTCTGAGGCGCGCTTCACTTCACTGTTGGTGGCCAACACGGCGGCCCAATTGAACAAACGGGCCAGCCGCCGTTAGACTGGCGCTCCATCATGCATACGTTCCCCAACGGATCGGTCTTCTACCGGGACCTGGAGCGACCCTACTCGAAGGTCGTCCGCGGCGAAGGGATCTACCTCTACGACCGTCGAGGCAACCAGTATATCGACGGCTCGGGGGGAGCCCTGGTGGTCAACATCGGTCATGGCCGGTCCGAAGTTGCGGAAGCGATGGCACGGCAGGCATCGCAGGTTGCCTACACTCATGGGAGCCACTTCACCACCGAAGTCCTCGAGCGTCTGAGCACGAAGCTAACGAAGGTGCTTCCCGGAGATCTGGACAAGGTCTATCTCGTACCCGGCGGAGCAGAAGCGGTGGAAACATCTATTAAGTTGTCGAGGCAGTACCAGTTGGCTCTCGGCGGACCCGAAAAGCACAAGGTCATCGGTCGCTGGCCCAGCTATCACGGAAACACACTGGGCGCTCTTGCCGTATCGGGACGCGCTTCGTTACGCGAGCCCTACGAACCGTTGTTGGCGGATCTTCCTCGCGTCCCCGCTCCCTATTGCTACCGTTGCCCCTTCGGGGAGATCTCGTGCGCGGAGTGTGGAGTGAAATGCGCTGACGCGCTCGAGCAGGTTCTCGACCGGGATCCCGCGGTGGCGGCCTTCATCGCCGAGCCAATCCTCGGCGCGGCGGGGAACGCCGCAGTCCCTCCGCCGGAGTATTTTCCGCGCGTGCGAGAAATCTGCGACCGTCACGGGATCTTGCTCATTGCCGATGAAGTGATGACCGGTTTCGGGCGTACCGGTCGGTACTTCGGCGTGGATCACTTCGGCGTACAACCTGATGTCGTGGTAATGGGCAAGGGGCTGAGCGGTGGCTACATTCCCGCCGGCGCAGTCGCCGTGCGGACTTCCCTCGTAGAGGCCGTTCGCGAAAGGTTCGGCAACTTCACTCACGGGTACACGTTCTCCCACCATCCTGTGGTGGCGGCCGCCTGCGACGCGGTGGTCTCGATTTGGGAGCGGGAGCAACTTCCCGAAAGGGCCTGGGCCAAAGGACCCTACTTTTCCGAGCGGCTCCGTGAGCTCGAACGGTCTCCACTCGTAGGCGACGTACGCGCCGTTGGTCTCCTTGCGGGAATCGAGCTGGTCGCCGATCGAAAGACCAAGGTCCCGTTCCCCCGTAGTCGTCGCCTCGTCGAGGAAGTTGCGGAGAAGGCTTTTTCTAAGGGTCTGATCGTTTATCGCTCGGCAGGTTGTGCGGACGGCATCGACGGAGACCTGATCATGCTGGCGCCACCCTTGATAATAGAGGAAGAGCAGATCGACGCCCTGACCTCGGTTCTCGCCGAGACCTTGTCGGAGATCAGCCCATGAACGTACGGTCCGCTCTCGGCATCGTGCTCTGCTTGTGCCTCTGCACCTCACGCCTCTATTCGGCAACGGAAGAAGATCGGCTTTCCGACCCGAGGGATCTGGAGAATTTCGTGGACCGGTTCTTCGAGGCGCAGATGAATCGGTTGCATATCCCGGGCCTCGTTCTCACGGTCGTAAAGGATGGAGAGGCGATTCTCACGAAGGGGTTCGGATGGGCCGACATGGAGAGTGGGACACTGGTCGCCGCCGAAAAGACCGTCTTTCGCGTGGGCTCTGTCTCCAAGCTTTTCACTGCCACCGCCCTCTTGCAGCTCGTGGAGCGGGGCCGCATCGACTTGAATGCGGACGTTGGCAGATACCTAAACCCCGTCAAGATCGACGACAGCTTCCGCGAGCCGGTCACCGCCGCGCACTTGTTGACTCATACCGCCGGCTTCGACGATCGATACATCGGAATCGCCGCCCGCCGTCGAGTCGATCGCTTGCCGCTTCCCGAATACATTGCAGCTCGACTGCCTCCTCGCATCCGCCCACCAGGGGAGCTCATTGCGTACTCCAACCACGGATACGCGCTCGCCGGCCTCTTGGTGGAGGAGATGTCCGGAGTTCCCTTCGAGTCCTACGTGGACGAGCACATATTTCGTCCGTTGCGGATGACGCGCACGAGTTTCGAGCTGCCGGCTCGACTCAAGACCGATCTCGCTGTGGGCTACCGATATTTGAAGGACGAGTACCTTCCCGCCTCGTACGATTATTTCAACGTGGCCCCTGCCTCGTCTCTCAGCAGCACCGCGCCAGACATGGCGCACTTCCTGATCGCTCAGATCCAAGACGGAAGCTATCATGGTGCGCGCATTTTGTCTTCGGAAACCAAGGACGAAATGCAGCGGCGCCATTTCGCGCATCACCCGCGTCTACCGGGCCGTACCTACGGTTTTCATGAGCGCTTCGAGAACGGCGAGCGAGTCTTTGCACACGCCGGGGGGCTTCGTGGCTACTCGAGCTATTTCCTCTTACTTCCGCGACGAAACGTCGGTTTTTTCCTCGCTTCCAACCGGTTCGAGGAGGAGCTACACGAGGAGTTCCGGAGGCAATTCTTGGATCGCTACTTTCCAGCGTCGAGCGCCGCGGTGACTCGAGCGCCGCCTTCGCCCGAACCCGTCGAACGATTCAAGGGAAGTTACCGCTCGCTGCGTTACTTCTCGAGCCGATCTTTCGAAAAACTAATGACCCTCGCATCCGAGTATCGGGTGACGGCGGCGGACGACAATCTGAGCGTCCGTTATCCTGACGACTTTCGCCAACCGACCCGATGGGAGAACGTCGAGCCGCTACTCTTCCGGGGAGTCGGTGATGACGGTTATCTGGCCTTTCGTGAAAACGAGCGGGGCGAAGTGACACACATGTTCATCGGAAACGAGGCCTATGAGAAGCTTGCCTGGTACGAAACACCGACGTTCCAGAAGAAGCTATTTGCATTCTTTCCTCCCGCCTTTCTTGTCGCGGCCGTTGGGGGAGGGCTTCTTTACGGAGCGGGCCAGTTGAGATCGTTGAGTTCGTTGCGATCGCGACGCCCCTCCGTCAGTCGATCCGGTGGCCTCGCGTATTTCATCGCCATCTCGCTGAGCGTCTTGAACCTCTCCTTCCTCGTCGGTCTCGGCTACTTTGGTCGTGGCGTCGATGCCTATAGCTACCTCTACGGGATGCCGGCGGTGATGGTCGGTCTGCTCTTGCTCCCACTGCTGACGGCTGCACTTTCGGTGGTGCTTGCTGTCGTTACGAGCCTCTCTTGGAAGCGAGGGCTCCCGTCTCTGCTTGGGCGCGCCTATTTTTCTCTGACCACGATCCTGGCATTGGCTTTCATTCCCTTTCTCCACTACTGGAATCTGCTTGGCTTTCGTTACTAACGCCTGAGAAGTTTGGGGTCTAGCAGGTCGGTGTCCGCCTTCGCGGCCGTGGTACTATTCGCGAGAGCTGGCTGCGCTCGAAGCGCGGAACGAACCCCAAGAAGCTAAACCGGTTTGGAGTCACTAGTGAACCTTCGAATTCCAGGTCCGACCCCCTGTCCCCCAGAAGTTCTGAGCGCGTTGGCCAAGCAGATGATCAACCACCGTGGCCCCGAAATGGCGGCGCTCATGAAGAGGGTGTCCGATAAGCTTCAGACGTTTCTGGGCACCCGAAACGACATTTTGCTCCTCACCGCGAGCGGCACCGGAGGACTCGAAGCCGCGGTGGTCAACACTTTGAGTCCCAAGGACCGCGTCTTGGGAGTGACCATCGGGGCTTTCGGTGACCGCTTTTGCACGATCGCCGAGACTTACGGCGCCGACGTGCGCCGATTGGAGTTCGATTGGGGCAAGGCGGCTTCTCCCGAGCAGATCCGAGAGGCGCTTCGCGAGGAGAAGGGGATCCGAGCCGTCCTGGTCACTCACAACGAGACCTCCACCGGGGTGACGAACCCGCTCGGGGAGATCTGCGAAGCGATCAGGGCCGAGAGCGACGCCCTGATCCTCGTCGATGGGATCTCGAGCACCGGATCCATCGCTCTTCCGGCCGATGAGTGGGGCATCGACGTCGTCGTCAGCGGATCTCAAAAAGGATGGGCGGTCCCTCCCGGTTTGGCCATCATTGAAATCGGGCCGCGCGCGTGGGAGGCCTCGGAGCGGTCGACGATGCCGCGCTTCTACTTCGACCTGCGCGCCCACCGCGACGCGGCCTCGAAGGGTCAGACCCCCTGGACTCCCGCCATTCCCATCATCTACGGTCTCGATGTGAGTCTCGACCGGATGATGAGCGAAGGCCCGGACGCCATCTACGCGCGGCACGCCCGCATCGCCGCAAAAACCCGCGAGCGCGTCAAATCAGTTGGGCTCAAGCTCTTCGCCGATGAAGCGTTCGCGTCCAATACCGTGACCGCCGTTTCCGTGCCCGAGGGCGTGGACGGGAAAGAGCTGACGCGATCTCTTCGAGAAAAATATGACACCGTAGTGGGAGGCGGGCAAAAGTCGTTAGCGGGGCGCATCTTTCGCCTCGGCCACTTGGGTTGGGTAAACGATGGCGATTTGGACCGGGCCATCACCGCGATCACCAAAGTGCTGCCCGAGCTCGGCTACGAGCTTCCCGCCGAATCGACACCGTGAGAGCACGCCTGAGGGTGGATCTTCGTATTCTGGTCGCCGATCGGATCTCTCCCGAGGGAATCGAGATCCTGAAGGGAGCAGCCGAGGTCGACGTACGCACCGGGATGAGCGCCCAGGATCTGGTCGACACGCTGCCCACCTATCACGGGCTCATCGTGCGAAGCCAAACACAGGTGACCCGGCAGGCGCTGGAACGAGCGTCCGAGCTCCGTGTCGTCGGACGTGCCGGCGTCGGAGTCGACAACATCGATATCGAAGCCGCTTCCGAGCGCGGCATCATCGTGGTGAATGCACCAACTGGCAATACCATTTCTGCCGCCGAGCTCACCGTCGCGCTCTTGCTCGCACTCGCCCGTCACGTCGTGTCCGCGGATAACAGTCTTCACCGTGGAGAATGGGACCGGAAGTCTTTCGTGGGAGTGGAAGTCCGTGGGAAGATCGTGGGGATCATCGGCATGGGCCAGGTGGGCTCTGCGGTTGCTCGTCGCCTGCGAGCGATGGAAATGGAAGTGCTCGGGTTCGATCCGTTCGTTCCCGAAGAGCGAGCCCATATATTGGGGGTCGAGCTCGTGAGTTTGGATAGTTTACTCGAACGCTCGGACTTCGTGAGCTTGCACTGCGCGCTGACTCCGGATACTAAGCATCTACTCGGTGAGAAACGACTAAAGAAAATGAAGCCCGGCGCTCGCTTGATCAACGCGGCCCGTGGGGGCTTGATCGATGAAGTCGCGCTTCTGGCGTCGCTCGAGTCCAAGCAAATAGTTGGAGCGGCGCTCGACGTGTTCGAGGACGAGCCTCCCAAGAAAGACAACCCGCTGCTCAGACATCCGGGGGTCATCACCACTCCCCATTTGGGAGCGTCCACTGTCGAGGCCCAAGAGCAGGTGGCGCTGGATGTGGCTCGCGAAGTCGTGCTGGTGCTTTCTGGAAAGCCGGCTACCGCTGCGGTGAATGCGCCGGTCTTGGATCCAGAAACCCTCGCCGCTATCGGTCCTTATCTACCAGTCGCGGAGATGTGCGGCAGGGTGGCGACGCAGCTCGGTGGCGGCGGGTGGAAGCAGGTTGAAATCGATTACCAGGGAGAGCTGGCGAACTACGATACGACGACCCTAAAAGCGGCTGCGGTCGCGGGGTTGCTTTCGACAATCAGCGAAGAGCAAGTCAACGTGGTCTCTTTGCAACATGTTTTGACGAGACGTGGCTGGCACGTCGAGGAGCGTAAAATGGACGACGCGGGTCCTTATACCAACCTCGTCTCAGTTCGCCTCCATGGCCAGGACGGCGAATCTTGCGTTCGCGGCACGTTGGTCCACGGCGTTCCACACATCGTAGAGATCAACGGCTTCGAGGTGGATGTCGCCCGGAGCGCGTTGAGCCACGGGGAAGACTACATCCTCATTGTCGAGAACGAGGATCGTCCCGGACGCGTGGGAGCGGTTGGCAGCGCGCTCGGCGAGATGGCGGTGAACATCTCTCGTATGGCGGTGGGACGTCGAGATCCCCGACAGGCGCGCGAAGCGGTCATGGTTCTGAGCATTGATCGCAGCCTCGATACAGAAGAGATCCACACCGTTTCTCAGATACCCGGGATCGAAAAGGTGTCGCTGGTCCGTTTCTAGTGTCACGGACGCCCGCCGTTAGTCTTTCATTGGTGCGCAAGCCGCGGGGCCCCCAGCCTACGCCAAAGGCTTCGGCTTGGTCCCGCCGAAGTCAATTGGTACAACTGACGGAGGCGGACAATCCCACGGCTCGGACTTCGTCGGCGCGCAAGCGCGCGCGGGTCCCTCCGGTCGCGCAGGCTGGTCCGTTTTTCATCAGCCTGCTAGTGGCGTCTGGGCCCCACGTCATCATTCATTGCGACGGCCGCTTCGGAACTTCGTGCTGCGCGGCCGCTGCAGGCTCTCGCCAGCACCCCCATCGAATCGTCCGCCTTGGGGCTGCTTCGAAGGTATCAGATGTCCCGGCATGAGCTCGAAGCTACTCCCCCCGGGATACTTCGCGACTGCCCGCCTGCGCAAGCTTCGGCACGGCCTCGCCGAAGTTCGCTGGGAGGAAACGCCGGAGAGGGAACGAAGGCGGGCGCATGAGCTCAAGGCTGTTCCTGAAACTGCGCGAGCTGAAGCAGGAGTTGAGGCCCATGCTGAAGCTTGCGTTGCCGGTGGTGGCGGCCGAGCTGGGTTGGAACGCCATGGGGATGGTCGACACCCTGATGGTGGGTCGCGTCAGCGCCGAGTCCATTGGTGCGGTCAGCCTGGGAACCGCCCTCTTTCTTGTCGTCGGGATCTTCGGGATCGGGCTCTTGCTAGGACTGGATACTCTTGTTTCCCAAGCGTTTGGCGCAGGGAAAATCGAAGAGTGCCATCGCTCTTTGGTTCAAGGTGTGTACCTGAGCTTCATGCTCGCACCGCTTCTAACCGGCGTCATTTGGTCGGTCATCCCGCTTCTCTCCCATTTGGGAATGAACCCCGATGTCTTTCCGCTCACGATTCCTTACTTGAAAGCAGTTACTTGGAGCATGCTCCCGCTTCTTCTCTACTCCACGTTTCGCCGTTACCTTCAAGGGATGGGTTTGGTCAAGCCGGTCATGGTGGTGCTGGTAAGTGCCAATCTCGTCAACGTAGCCGCCAACTGGATCTTAGTGTTCGGCAATTTGGGTGCACCCGTTATGGGTGTCGAGGGAGCGGGTTGGGCCACCTGCATCTCACGAGCCTATCTGGCGATTGGCCTCATCGGGTACGCCCTTTACTACGATCACGTCCACCGAACCGATCTCTTGCACACGCCGCTCGGTATCGACACCGCGCGATTTCGTCGTCTACTAAGCCTCGGTTTCCCCGCCGCGCTCCAAATCACACTGGAATTGGGAGCGTTCGCTGCGGGCACGGCGTTGGCGGGCAAACTGGACTCCGCGTCCATCGCCGCGCATCAAATCGCTATCACCGCTGAGAGTTGCACTTTCATGGTTCCACTCGGCGTCTCATCTGCGGGGGCGGTTCGGGTGGGACACGCCCTTGGACGGGGGGATGGTGTCGGCGCGGCGCGCGCGGGGTGGATGGCGTTAATCATCGGGGCCGGATTCATGGCGTGCTCGGCCACCGTTTTTCTACTCTTTCCATCCCATATTCTGAGAGCTTTCACCAGCGACGCCGCGGTGATCACGATCGGTATTTCTCTTCTTCTCGTGGCCGCCTTCTTCCAATTGTTCGACGGCGTGCAAATAGTCGCCACCGGGATCATGCGCGGCGCGGGGGACACCAGAACCCCAATGCTGGTTACCTTGGTGGGATATTGGTTCGTTGGACTCCCCGTCGGATACACGTTGTGCTTCGTCAAAGGCGCCGGCGTGATCGGACTTTGGATAGGCTTCTGCGTCGGCCTCGTGGCGGTTGGCCTCGTTCTTCTCGTTGCCTGGTCACGCCGAGCCCGCTCCCTTGAGCGCGAGCCCATGCTTTCCTTTGGCTGATGGATTCCCGAGCGGGTTTCAGGGTCGGGTGCTGGCGCTCTCCTTCGACGGTTGGACGCGCGTCCCCTGCCGATGGATGTTGAGGATGAACGTCTTGACCTCGAGCCCGGCTCCTTTGAAGGTCCGCGTCATGGCTCTCGCGATGCGCTCGTGCCGGTCGGGTGCAAAGGCGACAATGGCCGGTCCCGAGCCGGATAGCGCAACTGCCGCTGCGCCTGCCTTCCGTGCCGCTGACATCGCCGCTTCTCCCCCGGGGATAAAACGCAAGCGATAACTTTGGTGCAGCCGATCGGCCATAGCTAGCTCCAGCAGTTCATAGTCACCGGTTCTTAGCGCCTCGACCGTGAACAGAGCCCGACCCACGTTGAAAACGGCGTCTCGCAGCGGAACGCGACGCGGCAAGGCTCGCCGCATTTCCTTGGTCGAGATTTGGACGAGCGGCAGGGCAACAACGAGCTTGAAGTCCGCCACCCGGACTTGGCGAGCGATCGCGGTTCCCGAACCCACGCTCACCAGGTTCAATCCACCAAAAAGAGATGCGGCGGCATTGTCCGGGTGCCCCTCCATGTTGTAAGCCAACTGCAATAGGTCTTCCTGCTTCAGTTTTCCCCCGGTCATCGCGTTGGCGGCCGTCATCGCTGCTACCACCGCGGCGGCCGACGATCCGAGACCCGACCCCAGAGGAATCTGATTGGTTATTTTTAGGCTGATTCCGGATGGGGCTTTGCCGACGAGATCGAATACCCTTCGAGCCGCCCGCACCATCAAGTTTCTGGCTCCTCGAGGCAGGCTCGCTGAACCTTCTCCTTCGATCTCGACGCGCACTCCTGCCTTCGCCGGGCTCATTTTGACGGTGTTGCAAAGATTCACTGCGAGCCCCAGACAATCGAATCCTGGTCCTAAGTTGGCGCTCGACGCGGGAGCACTAGCGATGACCGGCTTCATGAACCGAGTTTCTTTTCGAGGGCAGTGAAGTCCGCGGGAATGGAAGGCGGCATGGGATAGCGGTCGGTGACGATGCCGGGGTCTTTGAGCCCGTGTCCAGTCGCGATACAGACGATCGTCTGGCCGCTGACATCGAGGCGTCCCGCGGAAGCTTCTTGAATTAGGCCGGCGACTCCCGCCGCCGATGCCGGTTCGACCCAAACTCCAAACGAGGCGAGTCGTTCCTGTGCGGCGAGGATCGTTTCGTCGGGAGCGGCAATGATGCGCCCTCCCGATTCGCTCGCTGCGGAGAGAGCCTCTTCTCCGCGAGCGGGTCGTCCGATTCGGATCGCTGTCGCCACCGTCGAGGGGTCGTCCACCGGATGGCCGAGAACGAGAGGTGCCGCCCCCGCCGCCTGAACACCCAGCAGCTTCGGTTTGTCGGTGCCGTACAAATCGTGGTGTTGGCGGAAGCCTTTCCAGGCGGCAGTGATGTTTCCGGCATTGCCGACGGGAAGAGCCAGCCAATCGGGTGCCCTCCCCAAGGCTTCGATGATCTCGAAGGCGACAGTTTTTTGTCCTTCGAGGCGGTACGGATTGAGCGAATTGACCAGGGCCACCGGTAATCGCTCCGCCGCGGTCCGCACCAGGTCCAGCGCCTGGTCGAAAGACGCTTGCAGCCGCACGATCTCGGCATGATGGGCCAGGGCGCCGGCCAGCTTACCGGCCGCCACGTTGGCTTCGGGAACGACCACGAAGCAGCGGAGTCCCGCTCTCGCCGCGTAGGCGGCCGCGCTCGCCGCAGTGTTTCCAGTGCTGGCGCAGATGACGGCTTGGGCGCCACGGTGTACGGCATCCGTGATCGCCACCGTCATGCCCCGATCCTTGAACGAGCCGGTGGGATTGAGGCCCTCGTACTTCAGGTAGACCGCCTCCGCACTCAGCTCGGACGCGAGCCGGGGAAGGAGGATGAGTGGAGTGTTCCCCTCGAGCAGGGTTACTGTTTCCGCCTCAGTGGAGATTTCGAGCCAATCCCTGTAGCGCGCAATCACTCCCGGCCAGATAGAGGACATCGTGTGATTGTAGCGGAAAACGGCGTCTGGGGTACCTGGAGGCCAGACGACGCGCGTCGAACTCGGCTGTCAAACTATGTGGTTGCTACTTAGCAGATTCTTAGGCACCCTGCAGTGCGGCCTCTCAGAACGCGTACTCCAGGCCGACAAGGGGGGTTACTTTGTCCCTGAGGCCGTTGTTGTCGAGGTTGAAGAGAAGGTTGAAGTCGACGAGCAGGTTTTCGACCGCGTTCAGCTTGAAGCCGACCGCACCGTTCATCTCGTTGAAAGAGCCTTGAGTGAAGGTCAAGCTCTGGAACCTAGCCAACGTTGACATGCGGCGAGAACGCTCCGGCGCTCGTAGACCAAATGAGAAACGGCGCAAGCCCGGCGGCACCCGAGCCTAACAGATCCTCCTCATCGCCGGTGGGGATGCGGAGATCCAAAGCCAACGACAGGCCGTTGGTAACCGCACTTTTGATCCGCACCGTGATATCACCCAGGCCGGTCGCGGTCCCGGATGCGGTGAACAACCGTCGAGTGCCTAGCGTGCCGTCTTGTCCGCGAAAGAAATGAATTTCGGCGTCGTCGGTCCCGATTCTCCGTATCGTGGCGTCCGAGATGACCCTCAGCTCATTGCTGATTAGAGGAATCGCGAGCGACACATCCAACCGGTCGGTGACACCGTACGTGATAAACGTCGTGTATTGGTTTACGGTGGCGTTGATGGAATGGATGGTAGTGACCAGATCTTCTCGTCCGCCGCGGAGCTGGAAGCCGTCGTGAGTAAAGACGGCGGGCACGCTGTCGAGATCGAAGCCCTCCACCGTATCGAAGGTGAAATGTTGGAAGGTAAAACCGAAGGACAATCTGTTGCCACCAATAGTTTCCCAACGTTCAGCGAGAATCGGCCCGAAGCTCTGCGTGGTGCGCGTAAAGACTCCAAGGGTCGGGTCGAACTCGTAAGTGAAGCTGGAAGCAGGTGACGGAAGAGGAACGTTCACAATCTGGCCTGCGAGGGCGGTATTGAACTGCGTGAAGCCGGCTTGAAAGTCACCATTGAAGTGGGCCGAGTGCGTGGCCCCGCTCGGAAGCGCCCTCAGGCTGTCCACGATGAGGCCATTCGGACCGTAGAGCTGCGTGATGAGAAAAGCCAACTTGTCGGGTGTCACCGCGACGTTGAACGGTTCGTCACCGTAGGCCCTTGACGAGCCTAGAACGAAGCACAAAGCTAGGAACAGTTGGAGCCGTCTGCGCATGAAGCTTCCTTTGTGAATGAGCGATTCCCGGAACGAGCTCAGGGTGCCTGAGCGATTTGTTCGATCACCCAACCGTTCGGCCCCTTGGACAAGAGCATGGTCTGCCGCGATTGGTTGGTTTGCTTTTTGCCGTTGAAGGCGATCGTGTCTGTACGAGCAATCCGAACCGAGGCCTGAGACCCCCGAACCTCCATCGTTGAGATCGTAATGTCGACTTGGTGAGATTCCACTGACTGGAACGAAGCCTCCACCCGTCTCCGCTCGTCGGTGGATAAATTCGGTTTCACGCTAGCGAAGAGAGACAGCTACTGGAACTCGATGAGCGTGATATCCATCAGGCGCTTGAAAATGATCAAGACCTCGTTTTCCTGCATCGGGCAGATCTTGAGAATGGAGCGGACGTTCCATTTCCCGTTGACTCGAGAAAGGACAAACCCTTCGTGAGGGTCGAGCTCCAATTTGGCCAACTCGTCTAGTGACACGCGCCACACGGGAACCCCGTCGAGCGAGATTTCGTTGATGCATCTCCTCTGGCAATCGGTCATCCTCAAAGACGAAATCGCCGTCCGGCCAGAGGAAACAGTCGTAGATGCTCTCTCTGGTTTTCAGTCGAAGTAGCTCGTTCAACTCCTCGTCGGTCAGCAGGCCCTGGCGAATAAGAATCTGCCCCAGCGGTTCGTGACTCCGGTCCTGCTGGATCAAAAGGAATGGTAGGGTGTTCAACCGTCGTGGTCGAGTTCGACGTTCCAATAGAGATAGTCGCGCCAACTCTCCGGCACCTCGCGCAGCCCGATCGTTATCCGAATGGACGGCAAAAACGTCGGGCGTTTGGGCCGACGGACGAGGCGTAGACCCACCTCCTGGGGTATCTTGCCACCTTTGAGCCGGTTGCAGTCGATGCAACATGTAACGATATTTTCCCAATCCTTGCGGCCACCCCTGGAGACCGGGATGACGTGATCGAAAGTCAGCTCAAGGCTGGGTAAACGTCGTGCGCAATACTGGCAACGGTACTTGTCGCGACGATAGATGTTGGCGCGCGAAAAAGGCACGCGATGAAAACGCCTGGCGATCCGGACGTGATGAAGGAGTCGCAAGACCGAAGGCAGCTTGAACGTGATGGAGACGCTGCGAACGTCGCGATCGTACGCCGCCACCACCTCCACCTTGCCCTTGGTGAGGAGCGTGATGGCCTTCTGCCAGGACACGACCCGGAGTGGCTCGTAAGTGGCATTGAGGAGGAGCGTTTGTTCCATGACCTACAGCTCCCCTGCTCCGCCACACGCACCAAGCGTGCCGACGGCCCACTCTGTGTCTGACGAGAAGCAAGTGAACTCCCGGTCGTGGGACTGTGTTTGACTTCGTGTGGGCTTGATGACCCTCCGTTTAACGAAATCCCTTCAAGGAGGAAAAAACTTATAACTTCTTCATGTTCTGCCATAAGTGGCCGAATTGTCAAGCTAGCCCCCCTGGAGCCACAGCTGTAGGATGGGGTCCGAAAGGTATGACAGTGACTTCGGCGAGCGTTCAGATCGCGGTGGTCGGTGCCGGTGACTGTGGCGAGGCTGTCGCGCGTCAGGCCGAAGAAGTGGGTCGAGCCATTGCCCGGGCCGGCGCCGTGTTGGTCTGTGGAGGGTTAGGCGGCGTGATGGAGGCGGCCGCCCGGGGGGCACGTTCTGAGGGGGGTTTTACCCTCGGTCTCCTTCCTGGCGTCCGCAAAGAGCAAGCCAACGCATATATCGACTGTGTGATGGCGACCGGGCTCGGGCACTTCCGCAACTTCCTCGTCGCACAGACCGCCGACGCCGTCGTGGCGGTGGCCGGAAAGCACGGGACGCTCTCCGAGATCGCGATGGCTCTGACCTTGGGGAAGCCGGTGGTGGGACTGGGCAGCTGGGAGATTGAAGGGGTGGTGCAAGCTAGCTCCCCCGACGAAGCCGTGAAGCTAGCGCTCGCCGCGGCTAGCTAGTTAGCCGGGAAATTGGTTAGTACTCGCTCGGCTCGGGCTACAAGTACTGACGGTAGACCGGATTTGACACGCAGTAGGCGTATATCGTCCCCACGATCAGCCTGGAATCTTCCACGGAAAGGCTCCGGAACCGCAATCCCGCCCCCGGGGGAAGGCTGTGGACGGGATGTTTTTGGTCCTGGTTGACGTAAATCACGACCGCCTGGATCTCGAGGAGCCGATCGTTGCCCGGAACGCGCAACTTGAGAACGGCTTCATCACCTTCCGAGGGCAGGGTGTCCGCCTTCACGTAGACTCCCGCGATCGAAAGATCTATCAAAAAAGCGGATTTCTCCCTTCCACCGATGGAGAGAGTGCAGCGGCGGACGAAAGGAATTCTGGGTCTACGCGGATTCGTGTGGGTTGAAGACGGCATTTCTGGGTAATGGCGGAAGGAATGCCGCCACGATCTTCAGCTTGAGATATTCCTCGTCGCGATAGCCGTAGGCGCGTCGTTGCAGCACACGGATTTTGTTGTTGACCCCTTCAACTAGGAGGCGCAGACGTTCCATCTCGGCCACCGCCTTGTCCGGCATATCCCGGCACAGCTTGCCCACATGCGTCGCAAAACGCTAGGTGTAGCGCGAGTTGTTCGCCAGCCAGTCCAGGTGTTCTACATGCAAACCGCCGCACCCAGGACAGTTGACGCGCCAACGCTCGTATTCCAGAGAGATCCGCCAGCCTGCCAACGACAGGTCGCGGACCCGGCACACTTGCTTGTCATAGCGTCCCCGGCACCGTTGCCCACAGTAAGAGCAAACAGCTGTTTTTTTCGCCTCTTGAGCTGGATGACGTGGGCGTATCGGTCATCGAATACACCCTTCAATCCGGCACCAGCCACGAAACCTGGCAGCGCAAACAGCGAGCGGATCGACTGGGAATTTTTCACTCGGTTAGCCTATCCGAAAAATGGACCACTTTTCAGCACCTGATGAAGTCTGGATACCTTTCCCACACAATGAGTTACACTGTTTTCCGTCAGGACTTACCCACACGAATCCGCGTAGACCCGGAATTCTAAGTGACCTCGGTGTCGCTGATCTCGTCACTCTCAATAGCAGTGCCCCCGACCGATCGAAGTAGATCCGAGGTCTAGCCCTACTTCGTGACCAATCAATGTGCGCGATCCTCTTGCTGCCCGTCCTGTCATCCTAAAAGGCGGGGGAAGCGAAGGTAAAAACGACGCGCTCAGGAAGTTCCTTGCGCTTCGGCGTAGGCTACTGCCGAGTCTTCGTCCGGGAATATCTTGAAAGCCTTGTCCAGTCGAAGGACGTTGAGGAGCCTAGAGATACGCTCGGAAGGGTTGACCAGAATCACTTGCCGGTCCTCTCCTGTCCTGCGAACTTGGAGAGGTATCCAATGAGCTCGCCGATTCCCGTGCTATCGATGTAGTTGATGTTAGTGAAGTCGATCACGATGTGCGTCGTTTCGTTGCGCAGGAGGTTCTCCAGTGTTTGCGAGAAAAACTAGGCGCTTTCTCCCAACCCGATAGCCCCCTCGATGTCTAGGATGGTTGAGTTACCGCGAGAGCGTTTTCCAATGATCAAAAAAGGCCTCCCGCTCGAGCGCACGTCAGGTGTTGTGATGTGGGACGAGAAATTCTAACGTTGAGCGTGAGAAGGTGTCAACCGGCGTCTTGCTAGACTGCTATTAGCACCGCGATATTTTGACGCCCATCACGATCTGGCGATTCCGCCTCACCACGTTGATGGTGGCAGTGGGATATTTAGGCGGCCGTCACGATCTGCGAGCACGCCTGGCTAGGTTGATAGAAGCACCTCCGTATTTTGGCGTCCTACAGGATCCGAAAGGCGTCCTGCCGCGCTCGAGTAGCACCTGCGTGTAATGACGGTCTCCAGTAGCAACTTCCTATTTTGACGCCAGACACGTAGCGGCACTCGATATTTTGGCGCCGGTCAGGATCTGAAGTCCCGTCCCCTTGTGCTACGATGGCGATCGATGCTCACCCCATGCACCTTGACCCGCCGCCTCGTCGGGGCCTTGCTCGTAGTATTTTTCGGCGCGGCTTCCGCGTGGGCCGGCAGTCTCCCGAACTACATCGACGGATTCCTCCTGGAGTTGCGAGACGCGAATCGCCAGCGGATACCCAGACTCGAGGCATCGGGGATCGCTTTCTTTCAGGGACGACTAGTGGTCGTCGATGACATATTGAGCTCCCTCTTCGTTTTCGATCGCCTGGGGATTCTCTCCCAGACGGTAGCCCTCGAAGGGTTCCCCACCGATGGCGCCAAGTTCGAGGACTTGGCCTTCGACGAGCTGTTTCAGAGCTTCTTCGCCGTGGGCTCTCATTCGGGATGGGAGCAGGACATGTTGCGGGCCACGAGCGTCCTTCTTCGGTTTCGGCTCACAGAAGGGGGCGAAGGATTGGAGCCCTACGCGAACCGACTGGAAACGTTTCCACTCTATAAGAGCTTCGAACAACTTGGGCTCTGGCGTCCGAAGGCCATGAAGATCGAGGGCTTGGCTTTCAACCCGTCGTCGTCAGAGCTTTACGTGGGTCTTCGTGAGCCGACCGACCAGGCCCGCATTTACCGCCTCTCGCTCTCCGAGTTGGAAAATGCGGCACGGGGTGGGCCGCCAGCCGAGCTCGAGTTGGCGGTGAGCTTCGATGCCGGGATGATCGAAGGCATACCTTTCTGTGTTTCGTCGCTTCTGTGGGTTCCGGAGCGTCAAGGACTCTTGATCGGCACCAGCACGGAAGACGACGTGACGCACCGTTTCCTGGGTAACCGTCTATGGTTTTACTCGACCGCGAGTCGAGTGGAGCTCCTCCAAGACACGTTCGACCGGGGTAAAAAAACAGAGGGCCTAGCGGAAGGTGACGGTTACTTGTACATCAGTTACGACAACGACCAAGACGACACCGAGCTGCCGAGCTACGTCCGCATTCTACCTATGGAACGTCTCTTCGGCCCCGATTAAAAAGGTGAATCGCCGCCGTGGTCGTCGAGAAACTCAATCGCGCTGACGTCGAGCGACGAGTTTTGCAGGCGTTGCGTGAACTCCTCGACGAATTGCGGGGAGGTCGCGCGCTCGCGGCGGTGGAGCTCGATGCCTCGATCGAAAAAGATCTCGGCCTAGGAAGCCTAGAGCGAGTCGAGCTCCTCTCCCGACTGGAGAGTGGTTTTGGTGTAGAGCTTCCGGAATCTGCGTTGGCCGAGGCCGAGACACCCGCCGACCTGGTTCAATCCGTCTTGTCGGTGGAGGCTCCGATCGCCAAGGCAAGAGCGGAAGCGGTAACGCCTGTCCTTGCCAGTCCGTCGTTTTCCGTCGAAGCGGAGACTCTCCTCGAAGTACTTCGTTTCCGAGCAGAGGCGGAGCCCCAAAGAGCGCATATTCACCTTCAAAGCGAGGGCGGCAGAGAGGAGGTCATTCGTTATGGTGAGCTCCATGGACAAGCTCGCGAAGTGGCCGGCGGGCTAATGGAACGAGGCGTTCATCGTGGCGATACCGTAGCACTCATGCTCCCAACGAGCAGAGACTTCTTTGCCGCGTTTGCCGGGATCCTTCTGGCCGGCGGCGTGCCGGTCCCCCTATATCCTCCTTTCAGCCTGGACAGGATCGGGGAGTACGTGGGTCGCCAGGCAGACATCCTCCTCAATTCCCAAGCCAACATTCTCATAACCGTCGACCGCGGCCGCTCGGTGGGTCACGTCTTGCGTCGCCGGGTGCCCAACATGGATCATGTTACGACCGTCGAAGAGCTTCGATCGAGCACAACCGCCGCGCCGGTGCTCTCGGTCGATTCGACGGCCCCGGCACTCATTCAGTACACCTCTGGAAGTACCGGCGATCCCAAAGGGGCGCTACTTTCTCACGGGAATCTTCTCTCGAACATTCGAGCGATCGGCGAAGCGCTCGATTTGAAACCGACCGACGTGGGTGTTAGCTGGCTGCCTCTCTACCACGATATGGGCCTGATCGGTTGCTGGCTGACTCCTCTCGTCTTCGGATTCCCGATCACAATCATGTCGCCGTTGACGTTTCTGTCTAGACCCGAGCGGTGGTTGTGGGCGATCCACTCACGGCGGGCCACTCTTTCCGCGGCGCCCAACTTCGGTTACGAGCTATGCGTTAGAAAAATTCGGGAGGAAGCGCTGGAGGGGCTCGATCTTTCGAGCTGGCGAGGAGCGCTCAATGGAGCCGAGCCGGTCTCGGCGGACACCGTCGACCGGTTCAACCGAAGGTTTGCTGCCTACGGCTTCCGACCGCAAATCATGACTCCAGTTTACGGTTTGGCGGAATCCTCTCTGGCTCTATCCATACCTCCTATCGGCCGCGGACCCCGTATCGCGAGAATCTCCAGAGACCCCTTTGAAAACGAGAGGCGGGCGACCCCCGCTTCCGATAATGACAAGACGGCCCTCCGGTTCGTCTCTGCAGGGTCACCCTTACCTGGGTGTGAGCTTCGGGTCGTCGATGAGGAGGGCAAGGAGCTTCCGGAAAGCGTCGAGGGTGCGCTCCAATTTCGCGGCCCATCCACCATGAAGCGTTACTTTCGAAACCGAGAGGCTACGGAGGCAATATCGAAGCCAGGTGGCTGGCTGGACTCCGGGGATCGCGCCTTCGTAGTCGAGGGAGAGTACTTCATCACCGGACGCGCCAAGGACATTATCATCCGTGCCGGACGCAACCTGTATCCTCAGGCGATCGAGGAAGTGGTTGCCGATGTTGAAGGAGTGCGCCGCGGGTGTGTGGTTGCTTTCGGAGTCAGCGATCCCCGGCTCGGAACCGAAAAGGTCGTAGTGGTCGCCGAAGCTCGCGTCGAAGGTGACGACGCGAAACAACAGATCGCTCTGATGATTCAGCAGCGTCTTACCGAATCGCTTGGTATCGGGGCAGACGACGTTCTTGTCGTTCCACCGCGCACCGTCCCCAAGACCTCCAGTGGGAAGCTCAGACGCTCGAGCTGCCGAAACCAGTATCTGAGAGGGGAACTCTCGCGTAAGCAGCGAGGGAACCGACTCCTGGTGTGGCAAATGGCCCTTCACGTCGCCGTGCTTTCCATACGTCGCGGCTTGGCCGCGCTCGGGCGGTTTGTCTACGGAGCCTATGTTCTCTTTGTGGCCGCAGCCTTGTTCCTCCCGGTCTGGACACTTTCCTGGCTTGTTCCCGGACATCTGTTCTCCCGCCTATCGCGAATCGGAATCCGACTCTTCCTATTCTTAGCGGGATACCGCCTTCGAGTAAGCGGTCTGGAACATCTAGAGGCGCGAGTGGAAGGGCCTTTTGTTCTGGTCTCCAATCATGCCAGTTACATCGACCCGTTGCCTTTGTTGGCGGGGCTGCCGCTCGACTTCGTCTTCGTCGTCAAGAGCGATGCCATGACCTGGCCGTTGATGGGAAGGCTCATCGAGCGTCTCGGCCACCTGTCGGTCGAACGTGGGGATCGTAAAAGTAGTGTTAGGGACGCTGGGAAGTTGGGGGATGCGATGAGGGAAGGCCGCTCGATCTTTTTTTTCCCGGAGGGAACGTTTACGCGTGCCACGGGATTGCGCCCCTTCAAGCTGGGCGCCTTCAAGCTGGCGGCGGAGTCGGGCCGGGCCATCGTGCCCATAGCGCTCGTGGGAACGCGACGTTTTCTGAGAGACGAATCGTGGCTTCCTCGCGCGAGTGAGCTAGCGATTGTGGTGGAGGCTCCGCTTCTCGCGCGGGACGCCTCGCTCGCCGAGATGGTTCGTTTGCGAGACCAGGCGGCGGAGCAAATCGCACGACACGTCGGCGAACCGCGGCTCGATCTGGTTTCTGCCGGTCTGCCAAATTCCTAGGCGCGTCCTAGGGCACGCCTTGAATTGCATCCACTTCTATTTCGATCAACATGTCTTCGTGGATGAGAGAACGTACCTCCACCATGGAGGTCGCCGGAGGCTAGAGAAAAGACAAGCTCTCCGCTTGGGAGGGCTCCTTCGCTCCCGATCTCTGCAAGAGACGGATACTACCTTGCCCCTCGGCATTCTCCATTTGCCAATCCGTCACCGACAGCGTGGCTTCACTATGAACTCGGGTGTTGAAGGGGGGCTCGAGTCCGGTGAGGGTCTTCGTCAAACGACCGAGATCGAGGTTGTTGAATCGGTAATGAAACTCGCTCCTTCCGTTATCTCGAAGCGCAATCCGCGCTTCGAGCTCGCCGGTCCCGCCATAGCCGACCAAAGCGACGGGCGCCAACTCGAGGACGCCGTCCTCCAACTTCACCTTGCCAGTGAATTTCCATGTACCGATCTCTTGAAAGTCGAAGTCCTCGGAGCGGAAATCCCCTTCGACTCGAAGTCGATCCTCGTTCACCTCCAGCCGGGCACGGCCATCGACCCGTCCAGCAATGTGCCAATCTGGAACCCACAGACCCATCAGCTCGGCATCGAGCTGGAAGTCCAGAGCGAGACTAGCGGTGAGAGGGGATGGGCTCAGCACGCCTCGCATTCGCACCTCGGAAGAACCGGTACCGACCCTCGCTTGCTCTAACAAGATTTCCGATCCCTTCCACTCCAAGGTCGCCTCGAGTGGTTCCAAAGGGAGCTCTTTGCCCTCGACTGCTAAGCGCCCTTCGTCGAGCTGAATCCCGATTCCACCCACCTCCAACCAGGCATTCGCATCTTCGTATTCCACACGGACATGACCGTCTGTGAGCTGGATATGGCGGATGCTTACCGGAAGGCCGGTCCAAGGCTCGCTCTCGGCGTCCATCTCGCCGTCGGGCACGAAACGAAGGTCGAGCCGAGGCCCCCGAACGTCGGCGGAAATTTGAAGAGTCGGCGAGACACCGAGCTCGATGCGAGCAACTTCCAGGTCGAAGGACTCGGACCGAAGCGTTAGATCGGAAAGCGTGATCTCTCCATGCCAAAGACGATAATCGAGGTGTCCCAGCGAGGCGTCACTATCCGATAGTGCGGAGACGGTGTTTACAAATACACTGCGGGAAAGCTCCTTGCCCGGTGCCGTGTGCAGAAGAAAGAAAAGCAGGACGAAAAGTCCCAAAAGGCCAACCAACCCGCGTATCCAACGTTTCAACCCTGCACGCTACCTCGGTCCATTATGCCGGAATACTGCGCCCTGGATCCCTGTCGGCCGCCAAAATACGGGGTTGCTGTTACACGCCGGGCGTCAAAACAGGACGACTTGCATGCTTGGCGTCGTCATACGGAGGTGCTTCTCATCAGTGTGGCCAGACGCCGGTCAGACGCCACTCGACGGGCTGAAGAGCTTCTCGGTGTCCGCGGAGAGCATCACCCATAAGCCGTAGGCCCTACCAGGGTGCCGATGGGTATGTTCATGAGATTCAAAGCTGAGAGGATAATTGTGACGATGCGAGCCCAGGGGCGGAGCTGTAGAAGACCGACGCCGGCGATAATCCCGGGGGCCGAGAGTAGCAGCAAGAACAAGAATAGCCCCAGTCCGACCGCTCCGAGGATGGGCACGGCAATGCGGGCGTCCGGTTCTTCCTGCGCGACGATTCGGTGATGTCTTAAGATTCCTGTCAAAGAAAAACGATGTATGGTTCCCCAAGCTCAAACCCGTCCCCGTCATGGGGACAGAAAAGGAGAACCATACATCATGGGAAAGGTACTACCGAGTCAGCGATTGCTCAAGCAGTTCGAGGAACAACTGGTATTTGGGGAGATGAATCTCTCGGAGATCGTCCGGTCGGGAGCTCAGATGATGCTTCAATATGCGTTGGAGCGCGAGGTGACGGAGGCGTTGGGTCGAAATTACTATGAGAACGCTCCGGCAACGACGAAGGAGAAGGGACGACGCAACGGGTATGAGTCGCATCGGGTCCTCACGGGCGAGGGAGCGGTAACGGTGCAAGTGCCGCAGGTACGAGAAACAGAGAAGGTGTTTCAGTCAAAGATTCTCGACGCCTACGTGAGCCGGACCGAGAAACTCGATGAACTGATCGCGCGGATGTACGTCCACGGGATGTCGACGCGTGACATTGAGGCGACGTTCGCGGACGTGCTGAGCGGCACGGGTGTCTCGAAGTCGGTGGTGAGCCGGGTCACACGGTGTCTGTCGGAGGATTTCGAGGCGTTTCGAAAACGGGATCTCTCGAACGAGAAGCTGTTGTATCTCGAGCTCGACGGCACGTACCTGCGCTACCACCAAGGAGCGGAGAGGAAAGAGCCCATCCTCGTTGCGACCGGCTATCGCGCTGATGGGACGCGAGTTCTTCTTCATATCGGTGTCGGCAACCGAGAATCCTACGAGAACTGGAAAGGGTTCTTGCAGGAGATGGTGGCCCGAGGAATGAGGGAGCCGTTACTCATCGTGACGGACGGGAATCCTGGAGTGCTCAAAGCGATCGCAGAGGTCTTCCCTCGAAGCCTCAAGCAACGTTGCCAGAAGCACCGCCTCGAGAACATCCTGGGCAAGGCTCCGAAGGAAGTGCGCGACGAACTCAAGGCGGCCATCCTTGAGTCGTTCCATGCGAACAGCTACGAGCAAGGGCTGAAGAAGGGTCGGGAGGTGATCACTCGGTACCGTCAACGATTCCCGAGCGCGATGAAGTGCATGGAAGAGACCCTCGAAGCGTGTCTTCAGGCGCTACGCCTTCCTGCGGCGCATCACAAAAGGCTTCGCACGTCGAATCTACTTGAGCGCACGTTCGGAGAGCACAAACGTCGCACAAAGGTCATTCCTCACTTCTTCACCGAGGAGGCCGCGACGAAACTCTCGTTCGCTGTGCTCTTGGCCGTCGCAAACAAATGGCGCGGCGTGAGGATGGATGTCTTCGCCGCTAGGAAAGTCGAGGAGCTTCGCAACGAGCTTCTCCCGCAAGGCACGTCGGAGAAATCAGCAGCTTAACCGAGCGCGGGGAACCGTACGGAGATTTGACAGGAAAATTAAGACTTGACCCGACGATTCCGACGATCCCCGCGGCCCCGCCGAGAATCATGAGACAGATCAGGGCAGCAATGACGCCCATCGTTCCCGAGACGATGTAAAGAACACCGACAACCTTCACGTGCTGTTCCAAAACCCCTCCTTTCTGTTGGCTAAGCAGACGAGTCTCGAGGTTCCTCCGGATAGTCCGCGTAGGCGAAGAGGAGATCTACCAAGGATTGCTCCGCCTTTACGATCCCGGCCACTTTCTCGTTTCCCTCGATGACGATGTACTCGTCCACCGCGTGCGCGCGACCGCCATGTCCGAGCCCACCTCTGACGTCCCGCAGACCTAATTTCCGCGTGAACTCCCACCTGGGGCTGGAGGTCGGGGAGCGCGGCCAGATGGCGGGCTCGATGCCGTAATGACGATAGACCGACAACATCGCCTGGACCACCGGAGCCTTGACGCTTGTCTGAGACCATTCGTCTCCTCCGCCAAGCTGTTTCACTTCGATGTCGTCGTAGCCATGTCGCTCCAAGTGTTCCAAGAACAGCTGCTTCTGCTTCGCGATTTCTTGATCGGGAACGAGGCGGCTGTCCAACTTTACCGCGGCCTTTTCGGGAAGGATGGTTGCCGAGCCCGGTCCGGTATACCCGCCCCAGATGCCGTCGAGGTTGAATGACGTGTCGAAGATGAGATGCTCGGCTGCTTCGACGTCGGACCAATCGTTTATCCATCGTTCAACGTTTTCCGATTCGGATACGAATAGTCGATCGGCGTGCTGGGTGACGAGCTCGTTGTAAAGCATCAGCTCTTCTTCATTAGGGGGCCGGATGTCGTCGTACCAGCCATCGATAAGAATCTTATTCTCCGCCGGGGCGTACATGCTGCGAAGTGCGTCCACCAACCGCCAGACCGGGCTGTCCAGAACGGCCTTGCGGCTGGAATGGATCGGCATGTTTTGAGGGCCGCGTCCCCATCTCACACCACTCACCTCGAGCTCGAGATAGAGAATACCCTTGGTGCCGAGGCGCATTTCGACCGAACCATCCGGCTGCTGCCCTGGTCCGGCTTGAAGCATGGCGTCCGCGGTCTTCAATCGTTCACGGTAAGGGTCCAGCACTTGATGGAAGTTTGGAGAGCCTTGTTCCTCTTCGCCGTCACAGGTGAACATGATGTTGACCGGGAGCTTACCGCCGCTGGCGATGATGGCTTCGCAAGCGTTCAAGAAGAAGCGGTTCGGTCCTTTGGAGTTGTACGCTCCTCGGGCGAGGATGATTTCCTCGAAGGGAGCCATCGACATTCTTTCGGCGGCCAGGGGATCTGCCATCCACCGTTCCTTTTCGAAAGGTTGAGTGTCATACATCATGTAAGTCACGACGGTCTTGGGGGCTCCCGCATCGTAGTAGGCCCAGATACCCGGGTACCCTTTGGTTTCGATGAGCTTCACTTCCTGGCAACCCAACGTGCGGAACGATTCCACCATGCGATCCGCCATCTCACGGATACCCATGTTCCAGGAGCTCACCGAGGCCTGTCGCAGGTCGGCCTGTAGCTTGGCGATGTGCTCCTCTTTGTGCGCGGCGATGTACCGATGGGCGCGGCGGACGCCGTCCGAGCTCAGGACATCTTGCGCATAGGCGGGGTTGGTCACGAACGGAAAAGCAGAGTAGGCGGCCGCCCCCATCGCCGCCCGGCTCGAGAGTTCGAGGAACTGTTTGCGAGTGAGCTTCACGGCTGGACCCCCATGCGTCTCTTCGGCTAATTGGCTCCCGTCGGGTATAGCGCCTTCCCGGGCGGAGGTCAAGGCGCCGTGTGTGTCGCTCTTACGCATCGACCCTCTTCCTCCTCTAAGTTGCTGGTTTGACAAGGAGTTGCTGGGATGCTACAGATTGCAGTTCGCCTTTGAGCTAAACTCTTACAATCTTGCTCACTAACCTCAAGAACCTCATCCGCTATCGCGTGCTCATCGAGAGCCTCGTGGTGCGCGAGCTGACGGCCCGCTATCGCGGTTCGGTCCTGGGCTTTTTCTGGTCCTTCATTAATCCGCTTCTCCAGCTACTCATCTATACGTTCGTCTTCGCCTACGTGCTGCCCGGTCGCTTCCAGGTCGAGCCGTATCCGCTCTTTCTCTTTACCGGTATCCTCCCCTGGACGTGGTTCAGCGCGTCGGTTCTGGAGTCCTCGAACGTTCTCATTACCAGCGGAAACCTCATCAAGAAGATCCTCTTCCCGGCAGAAGTGCTGGTGTTCGTCGTCGTGCTCTCGAACATGGTGCAGTTTTTTCTCGGGCTTCCGATCCTATTCATCTTCCTGATCTACTTCGGGAAGATCCATGCGACGCTCGTGTTCTTGCCTGGGGTAGTTCTCATTCAACTGGTCTTCACTCTTGGCGTATGTCTCTTCTTCTCGGCGCTATCCGTTCACTTTCGAGACGTTCAGAACATTTTGGCGAATTTAATGATGTTATGGTTTTTCTCAAGCCCGGTCATCTACCCGTACCTGGATATCTCTCCCAACATTCAGCGCTGGCTCAACTACAACCCGATGACCCACATTCTGGTGGGTTATCATCAGACCCTCTTTACCGGCAGCCTCGGACATTGGCCGTGGCTCTTGGCAGTGTCGGTGGGATCGGTCGTGACCTTCTTGGTCGGGTACGCCTTTTTTGACCGCTTGCGGGACACCTACGCGGACGAGGTATGAACAAATGGGCATAGCGGTCCGCGTTTCCGATCTGACGAAGGTCTATCAGCGCTATGCACACCGCAAGCAGTTCCGCACGCTGAAGAGCGCGCTGCTCACAGGCAGCTTGATCGACGACCTCAAACCGGAAGAGACTTTCTCGGCCTTGTCCGGCGTAACCTTCAACGTATGGGAAGGATCGACGTTCGCCATCATCGGCCGGAACGGGTCGGGAAAGAGCTCGTTGCTGAAAGTCCTCGCCGGAATCACCAAGGCGACGTCGGGAGAAGTCGAAGTCCACGGACGGGTCTCCGCGCTCATCGAGCTGGGAGCCGGTTTCCATCCCGAGATAACGGGTCGGGAGAACGTTTTCATCAACGGGATCATGCTCGGGCTCAGCAAGCGTGAGATCACCGAGCGCTTCTCGGAGATGGTGGAGTTCGCCGACCTCGAGGAGTTCATCGACGCTCCCGTCAAGACCTACTCGTCCGGTATGTATATGAGGCTCGGCTTCGCGGTTGCCATCCACGTGAACCCCGACGTGCTGATCATCGACGAAGTGCTTGCGGTGGGAGACCAAGCATTTGTGCACAAGTGCCTCGACAAAATTAGCGAGTTTCGTCGGAGGGGGAAGACGATCTTGTTGGTCACGCACAGTCTGGGATTGGTGGAGAAACTGGCCGACGAGGCATTGTGGCTGGACGGGGGGAAGATTCAGTCGCGAGGCGATCCGAAGAAGGTGGTGGATGCGTACTTGGCACAGGTCACGTCGTTCGAAGAGGGAGCGATGGCTGCTGCGGAGGATCAGGCGGTCGCCGAATTCGCCGAGCCGCAGCAGGAGTCGGAAGTTTCCGATACCGACAAGGAAGGTTCTTCCAAGAGGGAGAAGGGCCGTTGGGGCTCTCGCGAAGTGGAGATCAGCGACGCCGCATTGATCGGAGAAAACGGCCAGCCCCGTCACGTGTTTGACACCGGAGAGCCGGTAAGTATCCGGTTGAAAATCAAGAGCACCGGAACCATCAAGGATTTCGTGTTCGGGGTAGGGATCTTCAACACCGACGGTATTTGCTGCTATGGAACCAATACTCACATCGAGGAGTTCACGCCCGTCTCGCTGTCGGGGGACGGGGAAGTGAGGCTAGCCCTCGATCGGTTGGATCTCGTGGAAGGGACCTACTTCCTGGATGTGGCCGCTCATCAACGAGACGGTTACCCCTTCGACTACCACCGCGCCCTCCATACGTTCCGCGTGAACTCGCGCGTCAAGGATACTGGGATCTATCGACCGAAGCACCGTTGGGAGTTCTCTTCCAGCATCGTCATGAAGCCGCCGGAAGTCGAATGAGCGCCGCGAAGCTCCTCGACGTGGAGGCCATGAGAGAGGAGCGGGAAAAGCTCCGCGCCGCGGGTATCGGGCTGGTCTTTACGAACGGTTGCTTCGACCTGCTGCACCCTGGACACGTTCGTTACCTAGCGGAGGCGGGAGCCCAAGGAGATCGACTCTTGGTGGCGGTCAATGCGGACCGAACGGTCACCGCGCTGAAGGGCGAGGGACGCCCCATTCTGCCGCTTGCGGAACGGATGGAGATCTTGGCTGCCCTCGAGGCGGTGGATTACGTCGTCGCGTTCGATGAAGTGACACCGGCGCGAGTGATTCAGGAGCTGACGCCGGACGTTCTGGTGAAGGGGGGAGATTGGTCGACCGATCAGATCGTAGGCCGGGACACGGTCGAAGCCTCGGGTGGGCGCGTCCTGTCGCTCCCTTTCTCGCTCGGGTATTCCACTTCTAGTCTCATTGACATGGTCGTCAGGGGCCAGGACAAACTTGCAGAAGACGGGTGAAGTTGATGTTTCTGACCCACGAGCTGGCGCGCGTTCTGGAGGACGCGGGGCTTGGCGAGATCCGCTCCGACCTCGCGACTCCCCCTGAAGGTCGACGAGGCCGACGAGTCAGCGGGCTCATGGGGCCGGCTCGCACGTTGGTCGAAGCCATTCTCGCGGCCCCACAGCAAGGCCCCGTCCTCCTGGTCGTTTCACACGAAAGGCGGGTCGCGGAAGTCTCCTCCGACGTGGCGGCTTTTTTCGCGTCGATGAGGATCGATCGAGAGATATTCCCTTTTCCTGCGCTTTCGGTTGACCCTTACCGCGGGCTCTCTCCACATTTCGACATCATGGCAGCGCGTGCGCGTGCGCTGGCCGCCTTACTGCAAAAGACACCGGCGCTATTCATCGCACCGGCTGCGGCACTTCTCTTTCGAATGGCGTCTCCTGAGATCTTTGCGGAGGGGATCATTTCTCTTCGTGGCGGGCAAGTTATCGAGCCCAGTGACATCGAGCGGACGCTCGTCGACTCCGGCTATCTTCATGAGGACCCCGTGGTCAGCCCCGGCGATTTTGCACGACGTGGAGGGATTCTGGATATCTATCCGCCTTCGCGCACCGAGCCGCTGAGGCTCGAGTTCGTGGGTGACACGCTGGAAGAAATCCGGAGTTTTGACCCAGAGAGCCAGCGTACGACCGTCTCGCTCGAATCGGCCGAGATCTATCCGGCTCGAGAGTGGATCTTCACGGAAGGCGAGCGCCAGCGTCTTTTGGATCGGTTGAGCGAGGAGAGGGAAAGCGACCTTGAATTGAAGGCCAGGCTCGAGCGAGAAAGCTTTCCCCCCGGAACTTCTTTTGTTCTTCCCCACCTCGCAGAGTATCGCGCGACGCTTTTCGACTATTTACGGGAAGGCATGCTCCTGGTCGAGGAGCCGGCAGAAATCTCCCGGCAGGTGGCGTCGGAATGGGAGCGCGTCCTCGAGAGCTACGGGGAAATCGCGGCCACCGACGAGACAGCTTATCCACGGCCGGCAGAGCTTCTCCTGACTCCAGAGGACCTTTTCGCTCACCTCGGCAACCGTTCGGTCACCATCCAAGAGATGGATGTCATGGATCAGACCGCAGGCGCAGCTAACTCGCTTCACCTTCCGAGCCAACTGCTTCCCTCCTTTCGTGGAAGGATCAAGGATTTCCTCACCGAGATCCGACGACAGCTCGATAATCAAAGACACGTTCACGTTTTCGTCGCGAACCGAGGGCTGGCAGAACGTCTGGTGGAGATTCTTGAGGAAACGAAGATCTCCGCCACGATGGCTTCCGAAGAGTCACAAGCGCCCGGGACGGTTGTGCTTCATATCGGTAATCTCTCGCATGGATTCCTTCTTCCTTCGCTCGGGCAGGCGGTGTTTGCGGGTAGAGACGTCTTCGACGAGCCTCCACGGCCGGAGCGGAGGCGGTCGCGCAAGCTCGGTCGCTTTCTTTCCGACTTTCGGGACTTGAAGGTCGGCGACTACGTCGTTCACGCCGATCATGGGATCGGTGTTTTCGCCGGACTGCGTCAGATTGCGGAGCAGTCGGGAAGTAGTGAGTTCGTCCTTCTCGAGTACTTGGGAGCGGACAAGCTTTACGTTCCGGTAGAGAAGCTCGAACTGCTCGAGAAGTACTCGAGCGCCGAAAGCCAGAAGCCGCGTATCGACAAACTGGGCGGTACGGGGTGGGAACGGGTCAAGCGCCGGGTGAAAAAATCGATGCGGGACATGGCGCAGGAGCTCCTGAAGTTGTACGCGGCGCGCAAGTCCATGCCCGGTCACTCCTGCGCTCCCGATACTCATTGGCAGCGCGAGCTCGAGGATCAATTCGAGTATGAGGAGACGGTGGATCAAGCGCAGGCTATCGAAGATGTCAAGCGTGACATGGAGGCGCCTTTCCCGATGGATCGACTCCTCTGCGGCGACGTGGGTTATGGGAAGACGGAAGTCGCGATGCGTGCCGCGTTCAAGACGGTGATGGATGGAAAACAAGTGGCGGTTCTTGTGCCCACTACCGTCTTAGCTTTTCAACATCTTCATACCTTCCGGTCCCGTTTCATCGCTTTCCCGGTTCGAGTGGAGATGCTCTCTAGGTTTCGCACACCGAAGGAGCAAAAAGCGATCGTCAAGAAGCTCGCCGCCGGTGCCGTCGACGTGGTCATCGGAACACACCGTCTCTTTTCCAAGGACGTCCAGTTCAAAGACCTGGGCCTTCTCGTGGTGGACGAAGAGCAGCGATTCGGCGTAGGGCATAAAGAGCGATTGAAGAGGCTACGCAAGGAAGTAGACTGCGTGACGATGACCGCTACCCCTATCCCGCGCACGCTCCATATGTCCCTTTCTGGCATTCGCGATCTTTCCGTTATCGAGACACCGCCGAAGGATCGGATGGCGATTCAGACCTACGTCACCCGCCTGAACCCGAAGATCTTGGCCGAGGCCCTTCGCTATGAGCTGGGGCGAGGTGGTCAGGTGTACTTCGTTCACAATCGGGTAAGTTCCATTTATTCGATGGCATCTTTTCTGCAGCGGCTCGTGCCCGAGGCCCGGATCGGAGTCGGCCACGGCCAGATGAAAGAGTCGGACCTCGAGCGGACCATGCTTCGATTCATCCGACAGGAGTTCGACGTGTTGGTTAGCACGACCATAATCGAGAACGGTCTGGACATACCGCTCGTTAATACACTGATCGTCCATCGTGCCGACAGCTTTGGCCTCTCCCAGCTCTATCAGCTCCGCGGACGCGTCGGCCGCTCTAACCGGCGAGCCTATGCCTATTTCCTCGTTCCCGATGAGAACGCCATGACCCCCATTGCCCGGCGCCGGCTCGCCGCGATCCGCGAGTTCAGCGACCTCGGCGCCGGCTTTCGCATCGCGGCGCTGGATCTCGAGTTGCGGGGCGCGGGCAATTTACTCGGCGGCGAACAACACGGGCACATCGATGCGGTGGGATTCGATCTTTACTGCAAGCTCTTGGAGCAGACGATTCGGGAGCTGTCCGGGGAAGAGGCAGAGCTCGCTCGATCCACCTTGAATCTCAAGATCGATCTGAAGATCCCAGAGTCGTTTGTTGCCGATATCAATCAACGCATGTCGGTCTACAAGCGAGTTTCCACTGCCAGCGACGCTGAAGCCATCGAAGGGTTGGCGGCGGAGATGGGCGATCGCTACGGCACGATTCCGCACTCGGTCGGAAGGCTCTTCGAGTACGCTCGCCTCAGACTCTTGGCGGAGCGTTTACTGGTGGTGGCGATCGAACGCGATGACGATCTGCTGGCTTTTCGATTCGACGCCGCGTCTCCGGTCGACCCCACGAGCCTGGTCAAGCTCGCCGAGGAGCTTCCGAACGCACGGATGACGCCGGGGGGAGTCCTCAAGCTGCCGCTGACTCGAACCGGGCCCGACGACATTCTCCTCCGGGTGCGGGAGGTTTTGCTCGAGCTCTCTCCCTACTCTAAGATGGAAGGAACTAGCCCGAAGGAGGAGGTCAGAACGTGAGGTGGCCGCAAGCGGCCTCGGCTGTGGGACTTGTGGTGATGATGGGTTGCACGCCGCCCCCTGCCGATCCGGTCATCGCGCAGGTCGGCAACGACGTCGTGAGACGTTCGGAGTTCGAGGGCTACGTCCGTGCGGTCAGCGAGGAAGACGTTCCGCTTGTCGGAGGCGAGCTGAAATCGGCTTTGTTGGAACAGCTCATCGAGGAGTTGCTGTTGTTGCGGGCCGCCGAGGATGCAGGAATCGAAGTCGCTCTAGGTGAACTCGAAGCGCTCAGTGCCCAGCTGCTGGTGTCGGTGCCGGGAGCGGGACAGAGTTCGCAAGCTCAACGGGCTGAGCAGGAGGGGCGGCCGCGTCGCAATCCGCGCGACTTAACGGCTCACCTGACGCTCAAGAAACTCATGGATGGTAAAATCTTGAAAGACGTCGCGGTCACCGAAGAAGAGATCGCCGCTTACTATGAGGCCAACCGCACTTTTTACAAACGGCCCGAGGCGGTTGCGATCTCCCAGATACTCGTCGGGGAAGAAGAGGCGGCGAACCGGCTGCACGCGGAGCTGACCGCCGACAAATCTCGCTTCGACGAACTGGCTCGAGCGCATTCGGTAGGACCCGAGGCCGAAAACGGTGGTCACCTCGGCGCGTTTCGCCGTGGCGAGCTGCCGGCATCTTTCGAGAGAGAAGTGTTCGCCATCAAGAAGGGAAATTTGTCTCCTGTCGTCAAGACGGACTTTGGGTTTCACATTTTCCGCGTCGATGAAACGTACCCGGCGCGGGACTTGCTACTGAAAGAGGTGGAAGATGCCATCCGGGTGGAGTTGCTGCGCAAGAAGAGCGACGAAGCGCTAGCACTGTTTATGGAAGATTTGCAGCAGCGTTACCCGGTCTGGGTCGATACCGAGCAATTGGACTTCCCGTTCATGAGTCGGAATGGGTATGACATTCGGCCGCGCGACGACGCGTCGGCCAGCGAACAGTAGTCATCAGTCGTCAGAGGCTAGAAAAAACATGATACACACACTCATCGCAATCACGTTAATCGGGGCGCTCGGCCCTTCACAGCGGGAAGTAATAGAGCGGGTGGTGGCCAAAGTGAACGGTAAGATCATCACTAAGACCGAGCTCGATCGCGAAGTCCAGCGCGTCCTCGAACAGATGGGACCGGACGCTAGCGTGGAAGAGCAGCGACGCCGGATGGTCGAGATGCGTCCCGACATCCTCGAGAGCATGGTCGACAACATACTCGTCCTTCAGCTCGCCGTCGAAAGGGGCCTCGAGGTACCGGCCCGCTATTTCGAAGAGTGGAAGGCCAACGTCATGGAGGAGATGAACCTCGAGTCTGACGCGGAGCTGACCCGGCAGATGGAGCTGCAGGGGATGAGCATGAGCGACTTCAAGAAACAGTGGGAACATGGTCTGCTGATTCAAGAGATCCGCCGCATCGAGGTAGACAACAAGGTTGCTGTCAGCGAGCCAGAGATCGAAAAGTACTATCAAGAGCACATCACCGAATACACAGAGCCGGCCAAGGTTCGGCTTCGTGAGATCGTCGTGCGATTCGAGGCGAGCACCGAGTTCGACGCCGTGGACAAAGCGAAGCGCATGCATCAAGATCTACTACAGGGAGCGAGCTTTGCCGAAGTGGCCCGACTTCATTCGGATTCTTCATCGCGCGACGCGGGCGGCGATCTAGGTTTCTTCGAAAAGGGTGAGCTCACCGAGCCCCTGAACGAGGTGACTTTCAACCTCGCGCCGGGTGAAATTAGTGGGGTGCTCCGCATGGGTGCCGCGTTCTACATCGTGAAGGTGGAGGAAAGGACGGAGGAGCAGACCCCGCCGATCGACGACGTCCGCAAAACGATCGCCGACTCCATCTATCAAGAAAAGGTGCAGGAACAAAGCAAGAAGTACATCAGTAAACTCCGGGAGCAAGCCATCATCGAGATCCAGCTGGACCCGAAATCCAAGGACCCCGCTGCGCCCGCTGAGCCGGCTACGGAAGCGCAAGCTCCAGGCGAGAGCCCAAGCTAGTAAGGGCCGGTAAGGCCCAGTAATTGACGGATTCGCGATTGCGAGTAGATAACTTCCTCAGGCAATCGCGGCTGGTGAAGCGTCGAACGCTTGCCAAGGAGCTTTGTGAGGAGGGGGCGGTGACCTTGAACGGGAGGCCGGCGCGGGCGGGCAAGGAAGTCGCACCGGGAGATCGGCTCGGTTTGAGGCTTTGGAACAGGCGGCTTACGATCGAGGTCGAGCAGATTCCAGAAAGGGCTCCGTCGGCGGTGGAAGCCCGAAAGCTGTACAGGATAGTAGAGGAGAGTCGGGTCGAGGAACCGTAGGTATGAAACCCCTGGTCATTAACAATAGTCTCGGGGATAGTCTCGAGGTGAATCCGCCCTTGGTACTCGCTCCACTTGCCGGGCATACCGATCGAGCCTTCCGTGGCTTGGTAAGGCGGCTCGGTGGCTGCGGTCTGGTGGTGACCGAGATGGTGAGCTCCGAGGGGTTGACTCGTGGTAGCCAGGCTTCACGAGAGATCGCGGCCGTGACGCACGAAGAACGACCGGTAGGCGTCCAGGTATTCGGAACTGATCCTGACCGACTCGCCGAGGCGGCCAACATGGTTGGCGAGTTCGGCGCTGACCTGGTCGACGTCAACATGGGGTGCCCAGTTCCCAAAGTGACGCGGCTCGGCGCAGGAGCGGCCTTGATGCGTGATGTGGAGCGAGCGAGCCAGCTCATTTCTCGGATGGTGAAGTCGGCCAGCATCCCGGTGACGGCGAAGATCCGTTCTGGCTGGGATTATGATTCCATCAACGCTCGAGAGGTGGCC
Organism: Candidatus Marinacidobacterales bacterium; assembly: GCA_965222425.1. Classification (GTDB taxonomy): domain Bacteria; phylum Acidobacteriota; class Vicinamibacteria; order Marinacidobacterales; family DATDRI01; genus CBDCNP01. The sequence goes on along the minus strand of CBDCTW010000005.1, from coordinate 134,211 downwards.
TGCGCGCTCGAAGATGCCGGTGCCGCCGCCATCACCGTGCACCCGCGATGTCGCAGTGAACGACACGGCGGGAAGGCCGCCTGGCGTGTCATTCGAGATGTCAAGGAAGCGGTAAAGATTCCCGTCATCGGAAATGGAGACGTGCGCTCCGCGGAAGATGCCCGTGCGATGGTCGCCGAGACCGGTGTGGACGCGATCATGATCGGCCGCGGCGCCCTCGAGAATCCTTGGGTGTTCCGCCAAGTGAGCGACGAGCTTGGCGGTAGGGAATCGTCCCCTCCGACGATAAACGACTACCTGCAGGCCATCTCGTTTTTCACGCAGAGTCTGAAGGAGTATTTGCCGGATAAGCTGGTAGTGAATCGTGTGAAGGCTCTGATAGGGTGGATCTCGAAGGGTCTCCCGGGAGGCGCAGCCCTTAGACGGAACATCTACGCTTCGAAGACACTTCCGGAAGTTACTGACGTGTTCGAAGACTACTTCACAGAGTCGACCTGTCGGCTACCGGAAGAAGAAGACAGTTTCGCACCCTCGCCTATCTAAGCATGTCTAACCCGTCCGCTCGGTGCTCCGAGGCGGGAGAGGACGGAAGTAGAACACCAGCGTGACGGCGAGTAGAAGCGCCGCTAGACTCACCAAGAGCCATTGCGGAGCACGGAAATAGATCAACTTCTCCACGTAGTGAATCAGGAAGGCTCCCTGGTAGGCCGAAGAACCGGCTCGCCTCCACAATGCTTGCTCGAGGTGAGTCAACGGGCAGATCCAACGGAAGACTTCGGTCGCCAGACTGTAGGTGACCGTAAGCAAGTGGCTCCGTCGTAAACGTGGGTGGTGACGTAACCAAAACACCCCGGTGACGACGAAAACGATCCAGGCGAAGTGCAATAGAACTGTGGCTTCGGCGGCCAAGGTATATACGAGCTTCAATGATTGGATACCCCTTTGTGTACCCGCTCTTCGAGCACACGAAGGACGTTTTCCCCCAAGATCTTGCGGATTCTTTCTTCGCTCCACGCGGCATCGAGCATGAGCTGGGTCAGCTGCGGAAGCCCGGTGGCATCGATTGGTGTTTGCACGAAACCATCGAAGTCACTTCCAAGCGCCACTACATCCTCTCCTCCAACGGAGACCATATGCCGGAAGTGAGCCATCACTTCGAGTAGATCCGATTGCTCCGTGGCCGGTGGGGCCAGCATGACGCCGATCACTCCGTTCCTGGCGGCTATCGCACGGATCTGATCATCGCTGAGGTTCCGCGGCGTACCGTGGACCGCGCGCGCGCCGGCGTGACTGACGAGGGGAGGCAAAGTGGTAAGTGCGAGTGATTGTTCGAAACTCTTCGGACCGGCATGCGAGAGATCGACCAGGATGCGGTGCCGATTCATCTCGCGAATCAATTGCCGACCCCGATCGGTGAGCCCCTGGTTCGAGCCCTGGGAGCTCCCACCGTACTCATTGTCGGCCAAGTGCACCGGCCCGATGAAGAGCACGCCTTGGCGTTTCACGTCCTCGACTCGCGAGAGGTCAGTGCCCAGAGCATGGGCGCCTTCAATGCCGTGAAAGACTGAGAGAACGCCTCGTCGATGGTTTTCCAGAATGGCCGCGGCGGTCTCGACCTCCCGCACGCGGCCATCCGATTGAGCGACGAAATCCCGCATGCGTGCGAGCTGATATTGAAGCCGCTCCCAAGGAGAGATCCAAGTCGCGGGTGGCCAGAAATCATGGAAGGCCTTGAGCTCCGCCATGCCGAAAAAGTGGGTGGCGTGGGTGAAAGCAGCAGCGTCCAAGCCCCCTTCCGCATGCGCGAAAAATCCACGTGTCCACCAGAGGGTGGGAGGTCGAGATCACGTGGCCAGAGGAGGGAGTCCACATGAAGGTCGATCACGATGGCCTCGCGGTGAATTCGAATCGCCGCTGGACCCGGCTCCACCGCGGGAGGTGGGTATCGGGGAGTGGGTTCTAGATCGATGAGGAAGAAGACGACCAGAAGGATTACTAAGATGGAGAGTACGTAGCGGAGCGAGCGCGGCATCGGGCACATTGTAAGGCCAAAAACAAAAGGTGTGCCTTGCACCTCGCGATTGGCGCCAAAATATGGGGTTGCCTCGAGGTACCTAGCCAGGCGCCACTCCCGAACTCCACCGGGAGGCACACCCTCGGTCAAGTGGACACCCGGTCCTCAGGATTCGGGCGCGGCCTCGAGATTGATCCTCACCGTCACTTCTTCGCCAACCAAGATTCCACCGGCTTCGAGGGCCTCGTTCCACGTCATACCGAAGTCCTTCCGGTTGATAACGGTGGTAGCTTGGAATCCATACTTCAAATTGCCCCAGGGATCCTTGCCTTTTCCGAGAAGCTCGGCATCCAGAACCGCTTCTTTCTCCACACCATGCATGGTTAGGGTGCCTTTCATCTTCCCCTTCTTGCCGTTCAGTTTGGCAGGAGCGGTGCTCTTGAAGGTGAGGGTAGGGTACTTCTCCACGTTGAAAAAGCGCTTGCTGCGCAAGTCCTTGTCTCTTGCCTCGACGTTGGTATCGACGCTGGCAGTCTGGATCGTCACCACGACATTCGAGATCGTGTTGGTGTCTTCATCGAGGTCGAAAGTCCCCTCGAACTCGCGAAACTAACCGTCGACTTTCGTGAACATGAGATGCGTCACCTGAAAGGTGACGGAGGAGTGTTCTGCATCGATCTTCAGCGACCCGCCCTGTGCAATCGCGGCGCCTATGATCAGACTCGCGACAAGGGCTGCCGGCACGACGTATTTGGCATTCATTCTCTGCATCATCTATCCTTTGTATGGACAGACCGGCGAGGAATTATGGCCTCGCCGGCCTCTTCCTTTGGAGTTTGTACTTGAGCCTACTCTGCTCCCGAAGTCAGGCGTCCACCGTCTATCTTCAGGCAGAGCTCCTTGTCCATGTCAAGGTACTCTTGACGCTTGCAGCCATTTTGATTGGCGCAGGAGTGTCCCTTGCCACCGCAGTCGCCGGTAGCCTTACATTTGTTCACGCCGTAACAAAGGACTTCCTCAATCTCATGGGCAGCGGTAGTGCCGCCGAAGGTTGCCATCGCCAACGGCACGGCGAGAACACCGGCCAGAGAGGCAACCAGAAGTGATCTTGGACTGGGCTTCTTCAGTTGAATCCTCCACGAGTTAGAAGGCCGCACCATGCGACCTCCCGGCTTTCAAGAAAAGGCCTTCGTCAACCAGTCGACAAAAGCACTCCAGGAGTTTCTGGACGGTGACGAGGTTGTCGTCGTCCTCGTCGTTCTTCAAGGGGGCGGTTTGGATCTCCGCCAGGATCGCGCCCTCGGCCGCTACCTCGATGAATCGGGCGTCCTCTTCATCGAGGGTCCGGCAGCGGGCTTGCAACTCATAGCGATAAACGAGGACGATCGATGGACATTCCTCGACCGTAAGGGAAACCTTCTCATCGCTCTCGTCCTTCAGATTGCGAATATCGATGATCGGCCAAGCCGATCGAATGACCGCCGTCCCCGGGTTCAATACCAGCGGCAGATCGGACACCGCTTCTGGCGCCATCGCCTGGGGCTCGCTCCAGAGGAGAGGCTTCGGATCCTTCGCGACGAACGCCTCCGAAAGCAGCCGCTCGAGCTTGGCGAGATCTGGTAGGAAAGGGAGCTTCTCGGTCAACGGATCTTGCTCTAAGAAAAGAGCAAGACGGTCTCCCGCGTGCCGAAGATCGAAAGACCGTGGTGAATGAGCGGTGAAGTACCGTTCGGTCAGGGCCTCGAAGTGACCGCTTCCCACTACCCGCTTCACCGCGGGGTAGTCGTGCTCCAAGGCTTCGACGATGCCGGCGAGATATCCGGACGCATAGATGTGCCAGCGGCTCTCCACCGTGCCCTGCGGAGGTTTGCAGATGTGGCGAGCGCGGGCCTGGGGTCCAAACGTCTGCTCGCCCGTTAGCTCGCCGAGCATCGCGGCCTGGAGAGTTTCTAGAGGAGGGCTATCAGATGATGGCGGGAACGGCACGGGTCGTCTCCAATATGAGCTGCGCCTGCTGGGCTTCTCGTTGCAACATCTGGAACTCGGGGATATGCGCGTCGCGCTCGATGAGCGTCGGTTGAGGGCCGAAACGGGCCACTGCTTTTCGGTACAGCGCCCAAACTTCGTCGCAGGCCGGATGGTCATGCGTGTCGATGACGAAATCTCCATGGTCTTCGTGTCCGGCGAGGTGAAACTGGCGGATACGGTCGTCCGGAATACCCTCGAGGTAAAGGTGGGGATCGATCCCGTGATTGTGCGCGTTCACGTAGATGTTGTTCACGTCGAGTAAGAGATGGCAGTCGGCCGCTTCCAGCACCGCGCGAGTGAACTCCCACTCACTCATTTGCGAATGATTGAACTCGATGTAGGTGGAGATGTGCTCGAGGAGTATCCGGCGTCCTAGCGTCTCTTGAACCACGCGAATGTTCCTGGCAACGTTCCGAACCGCTTCGGCGGTGAACGGAAGCGGCAGCAGGTCGTGACTGTTGTGACCACCGATACCGGTCCAACAAAGGTGATCGGACACCAAGCCCGGCTCGAGCCAGCCGACGAGCTCCTTGAGGTGTTTCAAGTAATCGGGATCGGGCGGCGACGCCGTACCGATCGAAAGAGAAACGCCGTGAATGGCCATCGGACGGTCACGCCGCACTCGCTCGAGAATATATGTCGCGGACGTCCACCCGCTCCCATAAAATTCTAGGAGATGACCTCGAACCAAGGTATCGACGGTCGCTCGGAAAGGACGAAATCGTAATGCTCTTTGCGGAGACCGATTCCACAACCGCTCGGTCGGTACGTCATAACTACCGCCAGGATAGGGAACCGCTAAGCGTTCCGGTATGAAGAAGCTAACAAGTTGAGGAGATCCCCGGAAGGCATTGGGGCTCAACAGTTAAAGAGGTCTCAGCCCCCGCGGGTATGCATTTCCAAATGCGGGTTTTTTCGCAGCCCGTCCGCTTCGACGAGAGGAGCCCTCGCCGCAATCCCCAGACGTTCCTCCGCGCCGCGATCGTTCCGCCGAAACCAGTTGGACTCGATGATGCTTCGGAGCTCTTCCCCGGAAGCATTTTGCCGGAGCGGCCGTCGCAAGTCAATGCCCTGGTGGGAGTAGAGACAGAGATACCATTGGCCATCCGCGGTGAGCCGACTTCGGTCACAGCTTTGGCAAAAGGGGCGTGTCGTGGAGGAGATGATCCCGAAAACCGTCCCATCGGGTAAAGCATACCTCTCGGCGGGAGCGGAGGGGTCCTGCCCTTTGGTCAGGCGCTCGACTGAGCCGTATCGTTGCTCGAGTGACTGCAGGATTTCGGATCGAGAGAAAACTTGTTCCATCGACCACTTCGTTGCTCCACCGACATCCATGTACTCGATGAAGCGTACCTCCGCGCCGACTTCTTTGCCGTACTCGATCAAGTCGACGAGTTCGTCCTCGTTTGTTCCGCGGATGACGACGGTGTCGATCTTCAAAATCTTGAATCCCGCATCCTTGGTGGCGCGGATTCCCATTTGAACTTCGTCGAGATAATCTCGGTTGTTCATGGCCTGGAAACGCGAACGGCGGAGGGTATCCAGACTGATCGTCACACGGCTGAGTCCGGCCTCGAAAAGCGCACGAGCCTGTCCGGCTAGCTGTACGCCATTGGTCGTGATGGCCAAGTCTTTGATGCGGGCATTTTGGGTCAATAGACTCACGAGCACGGGGAGGTCTTTTCTGAGCAGCGGCTCTCCGCCGGTGAGTCGCAGCTTTTCTACGCCGAGATCAGTAAAGACATCCACCAGGCGGCCCATCTCCTCGAACGTGAGGAGGTCTTCTCGGGGAAGCCAGACGTACTCGGCCTCCGGCATACAGTACTGGCAGCGGAGGTTACATCGGTCGGTCACCGATAGCCTCAAATTGCGCATCGGCCGACCGAAAGAGTCGGTCGGCGGCTTTGGTATGCTCACGGTGGGTAGTTTAGGCAGAGCGGGAAGAAAGGGCAAGCGGGGAGCAGCAGGCTGAAGCGATTTTCTTCAGCGGGGTTAATCGTGGCGGGACTACTCATGTCATGCGGCGGAGCGAAACCCGATACAACAGAGGAGGATAGGCGGGAGGTGGACTTAGCGGCCATCGAGCGGCTTCACCAACGGGATATGGCCGCGCTGCCAAGGCGAGAGACGCACCGGTGCTGCGCTCGCTCATGAGTGATGACGCGGTCATGATGCCCCCAGGAAGCGAGTGGATTCGCGGCAAGGAGGAGCTGGACAAGAACTTCGAGAAAATTTCCACCCAGTTGACGGGAGTGGATATCCTCGAGTACGTCCAGGATTTCGAAGAGGTTCAGGTTGTTGGCGACTATGCGTTCGAGTGGGGAACCGTTTCGGGCACCATGCGGACTCCGGAAGGACAAGAGGTCCACTCGACTTACCACATGGTTCGAATACTGAAGCGTCAGGAAGACGGTGAGTGGAAGATCCACCGTAGCATTTGGAACGGGAGGGCGCCGGTGGAAGAAGAGGGGGTAACGTTAAGGGCCGGCCGGGAAACGAGAGCGAGCCCCCGTGTAAGCCATCCCTCCCGCTTCCCGGGCCGGACCTACCTTCGGTCCTTGAGTTTTGCAGCAACCATGCCAGTTACCGCCGGGAAGGATAAGGCGCTGTGTATCAAGCGCTTCGGATGAAAAGCCACTCGGAGCATCCAGGTGACAGTGTCCTCGCAGGAGCACACCGGTGTATCCCTTGACTTCCAGACTGCCCTCTCTAATTAAGACACTATGAAGACGAGCGCCGGGCTGATCGCCAGCCTCTTAGGGCTAATCCGTTATTTCCTGTGGGTCTCGAGAACCGGCGCCCAGGTCGACGCTCATCGTCAACACCGGGCTGACGCTCGCTCCGGGCTTCATCGATACCCACTCGTACGCGGACAGCGACATCTTCGAGCGCCCGGATGCTTTGGCCGCAGTCAGCCAGGGGATCACCACGGTGGTCGTGGGTCAGGACGGAGAATCGCCCTTTCCGCTCGCGAATTTCTTCTCCACCGGTATCGAGCGAGTCTGGGTCAGTGGCGAAGTGGTCTACGATGAGGGCCAGACGACCGGCCGGTTTCCCGGCGAGGTCATTCGGCGGGAATAGCGAGGCTTCCTCTCAAGACCGTTGACCGCCTGACCGGCGAGCTTGATCGCCGGATCAACCTTGGTTACGCACCGCCCATGGTTTCAGTATTGCGTAGACGATCTCCAACCGGAGTGTATCGATTCCGTGCTTTCTCGCCAGCCGTAGGGCGGTGCCATGTAGGGCTTCGAGTTCCATCGGTTTTCCGTGCGTCAGATCATAATGAAGGGACGAATAGGATTCCGGGTCCAGCTGCATGGCCAATTCGTGCAACTTGTCGACCACGTCCTCTGGAAGGCCGACGCCTTCCGCTCGAGCCACGGCGACGACCTCTTCCATAGTGCCCCTGGCGAGCTTCATAGCATGTTCGTCTTCCCGGATCGAGCCAACCGGAAGGCGGGTCGCAGCGGTCATCCCTGCGAAGGCGCAGATGAAGGCGAACTTGTTCCACAGCACGGAGCGAACGTTTAAGGAGAGCTCGGCTTCGATTCCTGCCTCCTGGCACAGGGCCAGCCACCGTTCGGCTCTATCACTCGGTTTTCCGTCCAGCTCGCCGAAAACCATGCGCGATAGCTCCCCGACGTGCTCGATGACACCCGGCTCGGAGATCGTCGACATGATAAATGATGCTCCGCCCATTACGTAATCGAGGCCGACCGCAGCGCCGATCTTTTCCTCGTTGTCCACGCTGTTTTGGAGAGATATCACCGCGGTGTCGGCTTTGAGGAGGGATGGCAACCGGGCCGCAGCCTTCTCGGTGTCGAAGGACTTGACGCAGAACAGGACATAGTCCGACGGACCGATATCCTCTGCGTTCTCGGTTGCGGGTAGCCGAAGCTCGGCGTCTCCCTTGGGACTACGGATTCTGAGACCTTCTTCTTTGAGCGCGCGAAGGTGGGCTCCCCGCGCAATCAGATGAACGTCCGCCCCCGCCTGAGCCAGGCGAGCCCCATAGTATCCTCCCACGCCGCCTGCTCCGTAGATGGCAATCTTCATTGCGACTCAGCATACTTGCGCATTGAATTGTCTTACTAGGCGACCGGGATTAAGCGGGTTAACTTATCGGCCAGCGCCTTCTTGCGAGCGGCTCCTACGACTTGATCCACGACCTTGCCGTCCTGGAAGAACAGCAAGGAAGGAATCGATCGAATCCCGTACTGCGCGGCGACACCGGGCTGCTCGTCGACATTGAGCTTTCCCACCGTAGCCTGCCCGTCGAACTCGGAAGCCAGCTCTTCGATGGCGGGTGCGATCATGTGGCAAGGGCCACACCAGCTAGCCCAGAAATCCACCAGCACCGGCTTTCCGCTTTCGAGCACTTCGCTCTTGAAGTTCTCCTCGGTCAAGGTCACGTATTTCGCATTCTCTGCCATCACTTATCTCCTTGAGTCTCTTCCAGAACGGAAAGAGTCACTCGTACCACGTCACGGAGAAGCACCCGATCCGGGCACGCCTTCCCCATGACTCGTAGACCCTGAAGGCTGCTGGTAAGGAAACGTGCCAGCGCCCTGGGGTCTTGTTTTTCACAGAGCTCGCCGTCGGACTGCGCGGTGCGAAGCGCGCTTAGAAAGGTCTCTTCGAGCCGTGAGAAATTCGCCGCGACCAGCGCGGCGGTGTCGCGATCGTGTGCGGCGAGCTCGATAGCGGAGTTCGTCATCAGGCAGCCCTTTCGACCTTCGTCGCACGAACACTCTCGAACCACATCTTCAAAGACGCGCCGGACAGCTCGCATCGCCGATCCGCCTTGCGCCAACCTCTCCAAGATCGTCGAGTGGAAGGTCTGTTCATAACGATGCAGCGCGGCAAGGAACAGCCGGTGCTTATCACCGAAGGCACCGTAGAGGCTGCCCCGGTTAATCCCCATGTGATCGACCAGGTCTTGTACCGAGGTCCCCTCGTACCCGTGCTGCCAGAACACCTCGATGGCGTGATCCAGGACCTCTTCGCGGTCGAACTCTCTAGGCCTCGCCATAGCTACCTCGACGGACCCGCATTGTAGCCATTGTGGAACGATTAGTCAAGAACTCTTCAGGCGCGGATGGTGCTCTCGATCGAACAAGGCGTGGTGCCGCCCAACGGTCGGAGGGTGGCCTTCGAAGACGACGTACAGGCGATACGGGCCAGGCCGAAGTCGAGTATCTTGACGTGGCCGGCACGGGTGACGTGGATGTTTCCTGGCTTGATGTCTCGATGAATGATTTCCATCTGGTGGGCGTGGTGGAGCCCCTCACAGATCTCGGTCATGAACCGCAGCTTGTGCTCCAGTGGAATCTGGTCACGGCGTGCGATCTTGGCCTTGATCTCCTCACCATCAAGGTATTCCATCGCGATGTAGACACGGCCGTTTTCCTCGAAGAGTTCATAAATAGTAATGATGTTCTTGTGGGAGAGCTTGCCTGCCGATCGGGTCTCGCGCAGAAACCGGGTCTTGAGCTCAGGCTCGTTGTCTAGGTCGCCGGACATGGTCTTGATCGCGACCACGCGCTCCATCAAGGGGTCGAGGGCTTTGTAAACCACCCCCATGGCACCTTCGCCGAGCTTTCCAAGAACCTCGTATTTACCGATTTTGTCCATCGCCTTGCCTCAAGCCACCGATGACGTGCGGCAACGGGAAACGGCTACCAGGTGGGCGCCTTTAGCTCGGCAGTGGTTCGGGAGCGTACCAATGGGAGGGTGGTCGGCAAAGTCAACGAGAGCGCCGTTGACCTTCGCCGTCGTGTAGACCGGCCTTGCGTGCGGGCTAACTGCGAAGACACCCATCCGTCCCAACCTATTCGGCGGTCTAGGCATAGCTCGATTTAGATAGACGTGAAAGAGAGCACGCCGCCGGGATCAGAGACAAAGCTCCCAAGACCGGTGCGTTTATCACGCCAGATGGCGAGAGATCAAAAGCAGCCGGGATCCCACCAGCTTCCCTGAACGGGAGTCACCCTGTCCGGAATCGGACACCCGGCTAGGGCGCCCGCTCGATCGCCAGTCCCTCGATAATTTGGGAGTTGGGGAGTCGATGCACGATCTCCTACTCGTAACGAAGAGTGATGATCGGGTCGATCCGCGCCGCCCGGAGCGCAGGGACCAAGCTGGCCACGACCGGCTCGAAGTTCCTGCCCCGAGATTCCCAGAGGCTTTGATAAGCCGCACAATTATTGATATCTTCCCTCGGTGTTCAACCCTAGTAAGCGCTGCGCGGTCGTCGGTATCGGCGAGGCCCGCATCGGGAAGCGAGAGGACCTCACGAATATCCGGCTTGCCGTCGAAGCGGCGGACAATGCCGTCAGAGACGCCGGCTTGTCCTACGGTGACATCGACGGGATCCTGAGTCACGCACCCTACGGAGACCCCGAATTTCTACATACGATCAAGCTCGCCGGGGCACTCGGCATCCAACCCTCGTTCGCGTTCGACCTGCATATCGGCGGTGCGACACCGTGTGCAGCGGCGGCGGTGGCCGCGGGAGCCATCGAGGCCGGCTTGTGTCAGATGGTCCTCTACGTCGGTGCCGAGGCGATGTGGTCACAGTACAAGGAGCGTCGCCCCACTCACGGCAAGTTTCGATGGGGATATGAAGACTTCGAAGAGCCCTTCGGCCTCGTCGAGGCGGCCCCGGCCTACGCGCTCTTCGCACGTAGACACATGCACGAGTTCGGTACGACCCACGAGCAGCTGGGAGCTATCGCGGTCACGACCCGTCGTCACGCCACGATGAATGACAACGCTCAGATGAGCAAATCGATCACCATGGACGATTATCTTCGATCGCGATGGATAGCAGAGCCCTTTCGCCTGTTCGACTGTTCGCTCATTTCCGACTTCGGGGGTGCCTTCATCATCACGTCTTTGGAACGGGCTCGAGATCTCGCGAACCGACCCGCCATTATCCTCGGCGCCGCGCAGCAACATACGCACCGTTTCGTGGCCTCCGCGGAGCTTACCCAGTGTGGCGCGGCTAAAGCGGGGCCGCGGGCCTTCAAAATGGCGGGGCTCACACCGAAGGACGTAGATGTCGCCGAGCTCTATGATTCCTTTACTTATACGACGCTCGTCCAGTTGGAGGATTATGGGTTCTGCAAGAAGGGAGAAGTCGGACCTTACGTCGAGAGCGTCGGCACTGCGGTCGGAGGTAAACTACCAGTGAACACTCACGGTGGGCTCCTCTCGCAGGCCCACGCGGACGGAATCCTTCATCTGACCGAGGCGGTCAAGCAGCTTCGAGGCACCTGTGGCGAGCGGCAGGTCGAGGGCGCGGAGGTGGCGCTGGTGAGCGGAAGCGGTGGTATCTTTGCAACGCATAGTAGCTTGATCCTTGGACGTGACTGAGATGGAGAAACGCGCTTCTTTGCCTATTCCCGATCCCGACAGCCGGCCCTTTTGGCAGGCGTGCCAGGAAAAGAGGTTCGTTGCGCAGGTCTGTGGCGGCTGTGGCAAGGTGCGCCTGCCGCCTTTGCCCGCCTGCCCGGAGTGCCACTCTCGTGATTACCAGTGGGAGGAGCTCTCGGGGCGCGGTACGGTGTGGAGTTTTACGGTGGTACACCACGCGTTTCGGCCGAACCTTGAAGACAAAGTGCCCTACACCGTCGGACTGATCGATTTGGATAAAGGCCCACGCATCGTGGGCAAGATCGTTGCCGGAGATCGCACTGCAAGCATCGGCTCGAGAGTGCGAGTCCGGTTCGAAGAGATCGAAGGAACGCACTTGCCGTACTTCGAGCTGGAGCCTGAGTCTACACCTAGGCACTAGCCAAGCTGGGGAGCATAGAAACGATGAAATGGCCCGCGAATCGATTGGCAACTCAAATCGACAAGAACTTTGGAATGTTCGAGGTCGCCCATGAGATGGAGAAGAAGGGCGTGGATGACATCATCCACTTGGAGGTAGGCCGACCCTCGTTCGACACGCCGGCCCACATCAAGGACGCTTCGAAGAAGGCTCTCGACAACGGCGTCGTGCACTACGGTGACCTCCGGGGCAACACCAAGCTCCGCGAGGCACTGGCAAAGAAGCTCAAGGATTACAACGGAATCGAAGTGACACCGGACGAGGTCTTGATGACCAATGGGCTGACGCAAGCCTCTTTCGCTACTTTCATGGCGGGGCTCGATGAAGGAGACGAGGTGATCGTCTTCGAGCCCTACTATCCTCAGCACAACAAGAAGATCGAGCTCTTGGGGGCCAAAGTGGTCACCGTCCCGCTCACGAAGTCGAAAGGGTACCGGCTGGACCCGGACGCACTCACCAAGGCGATCACACCCAAGACGCGCATGATCGTCTTCGTCAACCCCGCCAACCCGGTGGGAAGAGTCTTTACTCAAGATGAAGTCTCGGCTCTGGCGGAGATTGCGACCAAGCATGACCTGCTCGTTTTGACGGACGAGGTTTATGAGTACGTTCTCTACGACGATCACAAACACCTCAGCGTGGCAAGCCTTCCCGGCATGCGGGACCGAACCATCAGCACGTTCGCCTTCACCAAGGCGTACGCGATGGATGGTTGGCGGTTGGGCTACGTTGCGGCGAAGAAGGAATTCGTGGATGCGGTCTATAAGGTCGTCTTGAACGAGACTACCCATCCCAATGTCTTCGCCCAAGAGGGAGCACTGGCCGCCGTCGTCAGCCCGCAAGACAGCGTCGCGGAAATGGTCAAAGAGGACCGACGGCGGAGGGATCTAGTGTACGACCGGTTGAACGCGATGCCCAACGTGAAATGCGACAAGCCGCACGCCACGATCTACTGCTTTCCGGACTTTGGGGGCTTGGGAAAGACTTCCGACGAGCTCGCCACGGAGCTTTTGGAGGAAATTCATGTGGCTACCGAGTCGGGCACGTTCTACGGAGCGACGGGCGAAGGTCATCTGAGAATCTGTTTCGGCTCCGAACCCTATGAGAAGCTGGAAGAGGCGATGAACCGCATCGAGGACTACCTAAAGAAGCAGGCCTAGAGGTTTACCGTCTACGAGCTGCTCGAGCGGCGGGCCAGAGACCGTGGCGACCAACCGTTCCTGGTCGGTCTAGACCGCACTCTGTCGGCTTCCGAAATACTCGCCTCGAGCGACGAGTGGGGTGACCGCTTCCAGAGCGCCGGCGTTCAGCCCGGCGACCGGATCCTCCTCAAGCTTCCAAATTCCCCCGAGTTCCTCGGCATTTGGTTCGGCCTGGCCCGCGAGGGCGCGGTCATGGTTCCGATCAATCCCGCGTCAACACCAACGGAGGTGGGCTGGTTGGCCGAGCACTCGGGCGCCAGCCTGTTGGTCGATCCCGAGGGAATGAGTGAGTGTGCCGAGCATCAAAGCACGGTGGCTTTGCCAGAGGATACCGCCGCGGTTCTCTATACCTCCGGGTCTACCGGGAAACCCAAGGGCTGCATGCTTTCGCACGATTATTACGAAATCGGCGGGCGGGTTTGGGTCGAGTCGATGGAGCTGTCGGCGGCGGACCGACTTCTGATGATGCTTCCGCTTTTTCATATGAACGCTCAGGTTACGAGCGTCTACGGCGCGCTCCTGTCCGGGGCGACCATCGTTTGGGTAGAGCGATTCAGCCTCTCGCGCTTCTGGAGTCAAGTGGATTCGTTGCGACCGAGCCAGGCGTTTCTGATCGGTGCCATTCCGGTCCTGCTCGCCCGCGAGCAAGAGGGCAAGCGTCCTAGCAGCCTTCGCAAAGTGGCGTGTGCGGGTTTGCAAGATGATCTGCGGGCCAAATGCGAGGAGCTCTTCGGATTCCAGATGGTCGAGGGGTACGGTCTAACCGAGGGCGGCGTAGTGACGATGGAACGACTCGGGGAGCCCCATCTTCCCGGCTCGGTGGGACGGTCGGTACGCGGAAAAACGGTCGAGATCCGCGACTCGGATGGGCGCCGCTCGGAACCGGCCGAGGATGGTGTGATCTGGATCGGGGGAGAAGGATTGATGTCCGGCTATCTCGGCAACCCGGAGGCGACGGCAGAGGCTCTTCCCGAGCAGGGATGGCTCCGCACGAGCGACGTGGGTCATATCGATGCCGAAGGCTATCTGCACTTCGCGGCTCGCGGAGGGGAGATCGTTCGCCGGTCGGGAGAGAACATTTCACTACGCGAGGTGGAAGTCGTACTGCGATCGCACCCGGCGGTCTCCGAGGCCGCACTGATCGCGGTGCCCAATGAGATCTATGGGGTGGAGCTCCAAGCGTATGTCGTTTTGAGTGGAGAGGGGACGGCGACCGGCGAAGCTCTATACAACCACTGCGCGAGCGAGCTGACTCCTCACAAGGTCCCCCGCTCGATCCATCTGTGTCGGGACTTGCCTCGGACCGGTATGGAGCGGGTCAGCAAGGCTCGTTTGAAGGAGACCGGACCGATCGAGGAGTACGAGAGGTTCGAGCGACCGAGCAAGCGTTCCGTCTAGCCGGCTTCGTCTCGGACGAAGCGGACCCTGAGATCGTCCGGCACGTGACTCAGGTGCCTCAAAAACAAGAACCATAGAATCGACATTGCCGCCATCTCGATTGCTTCCTCGATCGATTTTGAAAAATGGCGGAGCGTGTCGAACGCGGTCTCGCCGAATCTCGCCTCGGTCCAGGGTTCCAGGTCATACCGATTCGCGATAACCGCGTAAAGGTTCCAGCGGTGATCGTCATCGAGCCCTTCGACAAAGTCCATGCCCACTGCGAGCACCTGTAAAGCAATGGCGGTCACCAAGAGAATGCGCGACGACTTCGCATCGATCTCGTGCCAAAGGAAACCGAACATGAAAAAACCCACCGCGAATATGGGCAGAAAGAGAATCTGCCAGGTGTAGCTCGGGAAGAAATCGAAGGAGCCACCCGCGTCCTCCCTGATCGCCTTGAAGGTGCTACCGAAACGCTCGTGAAACTGCGCACCGTCGTCGATAGCCATGTAGAGGAAGAAGATCGTTAGGACCAGCCATCCCGTCGCCTTCCGCCGCGGCCCGGGTCTATTCTTGACCGAAAGGTAAATCAACCCCAAGGTAAGGCCCGCCAATAGCGTCTGGGTCATGGCGAACCAAGAGGCCAATCCATCCTCCCTCGCGGTATTGAACATGCGGCGCATGGCCCCGATGTACGTCCACTCCCCATAGTTGATGTGGTAGTCGAGGAATACGAAGACGATCTCGGCGAGAAGGCAGAAGATAAGGACGCGGCGGGCGAGCCGCTCGGAATCGATTGTCAGGTGGACCGGTTCCGTTGACACTCCCAATAGGCTAACACGATGACAGTCTTACTCGTAGCGGAGGACGGCCATAGGATCGCGATAGCGGGAATAGGGGTGGGAAGGTCCCGCTTGGACTTCGGTTTACTTGAGATCCAGGAGCCAGATGTCGGCTTCTTCGGTCACAAGTGTGAAGTACATGGTGCGATTGTCCCTGGAGAGTGTCGGCGTGTCCGCGGCACCGTCGGGAAGGGACAACAACTCCCGAGTCTCCTTCGATCGTGTATCCAGCGTGAAGATCTTGCCTTCGTTACCGACGAGGAGCGTCTGGCTGTCGGCCAGCCACTCTGCCCAGTCGCCGAAGTCGGTCAGTCTTAGGTAAGTCCCCTTCTCGAAAGAAAACGTCGCAATGCCTGAGCCGGCGGCGCCCCGGTAGGCGTCAAGGTTATGTGGTAGCTTAGGGCTCCATTCGAAAGGACTGTAACGTGACCAAGATCCTACTTTTGTCGGTCCTCCTGACAAGCTTCGTAGTCGTCAGCCCGGTGGAGGCTCAGTCCGGGGCGGAAAGTGAAGACGAGGCGCTCCGACGCGCCAGAGAGATTCTCCGCACCACGCCTCTCATCGATGGACACAATGACCTGCCGTGGACGATACGAGAGCAGGCCGAGGCCCCGCGGGACGTCGAAGCCTACGACATTCGGGAAGAAACAACGGGCGATACCGACATTCCGAAGCTACGAGCCGGCCAAGTCAGTGCCCAGTTCAGGTCGGTGTGGGTCCCGGGCGAGATCAAGGAAGGCTATGCCAAGGTGCAGCTCGAGCAGATCGACATCGCGCGACGAATGATCGCCCGCTATCCGGAGAGCCTGGCCTTAGCGCTCACCGCGTCGGACATCGAAGCCGCTTTCGAACAAGGGCGCATTGCCTCACTCCTGGGCATGGAAGGCGGTCACGTGATCGAGAATTCCCTAGGGGCACTCCGAGCCTTCTACGCTCTGGGCGCTCGCTACATGACCCTGACTCACAACGTCACATTGGATTGGGCCGATGCGGCATTGGACGAGCCGAGACACAAGGGTCTCACCCGTTTCGGAAGAGAGGTCATTCGAGAGATGAATCGGCTCGGCATGTTGATCGATCTTTCGCATGTCACACCCGAGGTCATGAACGATGCTCTCGACGTCAGTGAGGCTCCGGTGATTTTTTCCCATTCTTCTGCTCGCGCTTTGATCGATCATCCCCGAAACGTTCCCGACGCGATTTTCGAGTGCATGCCTAAGAACGGAGGCGTGGTGATGGTGAACTTCGTTCCGGGCTTCATATCAAAAGAAGTGGCGGCATGGGAAGCTCCTTTCGCGGATCGTCTCACCGGAACGCTCTCGAGCGGAGAGTACGACCGCATTCGCAAGGAGTACGCTGCCGAGCATCCGATGCCCCGTGCGACACTCGGGCAGGTCGCCGATCACATCGAGCACGTCGCCAAGGTCGCAGGCGTCGATCACGTCGGCATGGGAAGCGACTTCTGGGGAGGAGAAGACATGCCGGTCGGCCTGGAGGACGTATCCAAATTCCCCTACCTATTCGCCGAGCTCGTCCGCCGAGGCTGGAGCGATGCGGATCTCAGAAAGCTGGCGGGAGAGAATTTCCTGCGGGCATTTCGTCAAGCCGAGGCAACAGCGAAAAGGCTTCGCGAGTCGCGGCCCGCTTCCCCAGCAACTATCGAAGAGCTCGATGGCCCGGGAGCCCCAACAAGCTAGGTGTTGTTTTATCGAGAGTCTCATCGAGGGCCATGGATCGACAAGCTGTTCACGAAGGCCCCGTCGACTCGGTCTGGTTCGCCGCCGGGGCCGACTATGAGCCAGCCGCCCGATTGGCCGGAGTGCGCCGTTGCGATGTGGCCATCATCGGAGGCGGGTTCACCGGCGTGTCCACCGCCTGTCACCTGTCGAAGCAACACCCGGACAAACGAATCCTGATCCTGGAAGCCCATGAGCTCGCTTCCGGTGCAAGTGGTCGTAACGGGGGATTAGTCCTCAACGGGCTACCCGGTCTTCACCCAAAGGACCCCGACGAGTACCGCGAACATTACGAGATGAGCCGTGAGGGAATCGATCTCATCGAATCGATCATTAAAGAAAACAAACTGCCCGTTCCGTTTCGGCGTGAGGGCTGTCTCAGAGTCTTTACCAGCCAGAGACGAGCCGATATCGCCGCCGCCGAGACCGAAAGGCGTCATGCGGCGGGTGTTCCGGAGGAGTTCCTCGCCGGAGAAGTGTTGGACGATTGGATTCACATGCGGGGCGTCAAGGGTGCCATTCTTGACCCCACCGCCGGGCAGCTGAACGGCGCTCGGTTCGTTCGGAGTTTGCGCCCGGTCTTGGCGAACCGAGGTGTCGAGATTTACGAGCGAACACCGGTGATCTCGATTCAAGAAGGCTCCGAGGTGAGGCTCGAAACAGTGGCCGGCGAGGTCAGGGCTCGAGCCGTCGTCTTGGCGACTAATGCCTACACGCCACGCCTCGGCTACTTCAAGAACCAGCTCATCCCGATACATTCTCACGTCCTCGCGACCGAACCTCTTTCCAATGAGGAATGGGGCGAGATCGGCTGGCGAAGAGGCTGTGGGTTCACCGATGATTGAAGCCGCTTAGCCTATGGCGCGATGACTGCGCAGGGACAAATGGTCTTTGGAGGCGGCAGTAACGCTTCCTACGACTATCTCTTTGGCAGCAGGGCGGGACTTTTCGGAAGGAGAGAACGGGCGACGAACGCCGTATACAAACAGCTGGCCGCTATTTTCCGAGGGCTCGCCTGGTTGGTGTTCGTCAACGATGGAGCGGAGCGATTGGCATGACCTTCAACCGGGTGCCCACGATCGGCGTCCGCGGTTCGCACCGCAACGTCTACTATGCAGTGGGGTACAGCGGGTTCGGAATCACGATGTCGAACCTCGCCGGCAAGATACTTTGCGATATCTACAGCGATGACGATGACCGTTGGCGCACGTTACCGTTCTATTGTCGGGAGCCGGAATGGATCCCTCCCGAGCCTTTCCGGTGGATCGGATATAAGCTCTTCACCGGACTTACCGGGAGGTCGCCCCGGGGATGGGTGGATCAACGCAGTTTTCTTGGCTAAATAGACCAAATGGTGGAAGCAGGGGGCAAAGTACGACTGGTTCTGGTTGGAGCGGGGCACGGGCACATGGAGGTGATCCGACGTCTCATTCTCATGTCCAGGCTGACGTCCGGTTCGTGGGCGAAGCTAACCGTGGTGTCCCAATTCGACAAGCACCACTACTCGGGAATGGTGCCGGGGTATCTCCGTGGAAGCTACCTGGAGGAAGAGATCGCCTTCGACCTGCCATCTCTGATCACCGCGGCAGGGGGTGAGTTCATCTGCAAGCGAGCGATCGGCCTCGATCCCACCTGCCGGATCGTTCGCTTGGAAGGCGGTGAGGAGATCGAATACGATGTCGTTTCCTTCAACGTGGGATCCCGGACCATCGCAGGGGATTCCGCAGGGCCGCACGCGGCGCTCGTGAAACCCATTTCCCGGGCGGTCGAACTCCATCGCCGCATACTCGAGCTCGCTCATCGGGACGGGAGCAAAACGCGACATGCCGCCGTCGTAGGCGGCGGGCCGGCCGGCGTGGAGATAGCCTGTGCAATGGCCGCAGTGCTCGACGACGCCGGTGGCCGTCGGGAGATAAAGATCCTCGAGGGTTCAGACGGGATTCTCCCGGGGTACTCGGAGCGGTTTCGAGAACGCGCCGAAAGTATCCTGAAGGACCAGAAGATCAACGCGCGTACCGGCCGGAGAGTCGTCAAGGTCTACCCGGACACGGTCGAGCTCGAGGACGCTTCTCGCGTCGAGAGTGACCTGACCGTGTGGCTCACCGGACCGGCCGGCCCCGGGATATTTGAAGGCTCGAAGCTCCAGCTCGACGGTCGCGGATTCCTTCTCGTCGACGACTCCCTTCGCTCGTTGAGCGATGCCAATGTGTTTGGCGTCGGCGACTGTGTCACGCTGGCTAACTATCCGGCGACACCGAAGGCGGGGGTCTATGCGGTGCGAGAGGCCCCGGTACTTTGGGAGAGCCTTCTTTCGGCGATCGGCCAGGGGTCCCGGCCTAGCTACCGACCCCAAGAAGGTTTTCTTTCCATCCTTAATACTGCCGACGGAAAGGCCCTGTTGCGATACAAGTCCTACATCACGCATAGTCATCCCGCCTGGTGGATCAAGGATTGGATCGATCGCCGTTTCGTGGCAAAGTACCAGAGTCTCGTTGGAGCGAACTAACCATGTATTTCTGCCATTCCGACGAATTGTGGCGGAAGTTTCCACAGCTCGTCCCCGGAGTGCTGGTCGTTTCCGGGGTGCATGCCGATGCCGACGTGAGCCTCGCGCCCTGGTTCGACCGCGCCCGAGAACGGTCAAAAGAGGGCCCGGAGTCGCAGCTCCCGGAGATCGTTGCCTGGCGCCGCGCCTACGCTCAGATGGGAATGAAGCCTACCCAGTATCGCTCCGCCGCCGAGGCCCTTCTCCGTCGCCTCCGTATGGAAGGCGATTTGCCTCGTCTTCATCCTCTGGTCGATCTCTGTAATGCGGTCTCATTGGCTTTCGCCCTTCCGGTTGCCGTCTTCGATCTCGTCAAAGTGGATCGGCATCTCGAGGTCCGACACTCGAAAGGTGTCGAGCAATTCCTCACTTTCTCCGGGGAAATCGAGACCCCACCTCAAGGGGAAGTGATTTTCGCCGACGCGTCGAACCAAGCTCACGCTCGCCGGTGGACGTTTCGCCAGAGCAAGAGATCGGCGGTGGGACCGGGGACGACACGTGCGCTGATCGTCGCCGAAGGTTTGCATGATTCGGCTTCCCAGGACGTACCCGCACTACTCGATGCGCTGGCTGAGTTGTTGACGGAGTCTTGGACCGCTCCGCAACACCATGTCGTTCTGAATGCCGAGGCTCCTCGCCTGGAGTTCGGTCTCGATCTTTGATACTAATAAAGGAGGAACCCATGCCGACGGTCCGATTGAGAAACGTCTCCGAGTATCCCGAGAAGTTGCAGAAGCGCTTCGAGGTGGCCAAGGAGTGGTTCAACTACGATTTCAAGACACCCCCGGCGATGAGCTTGGTCATGGCGTGGGACCCGGGGTTCGGCGCTCCCCATGGCCGCGCCATGAAGCGGGCCGCCGAACCTGGAGAGTTCACGCGCGCCGAAAAGGAGATGGTGGCCTCCGTCGTCAGTGGCGTGAACGCCTGCGAGTATTGAGTGAAGGCGCATACTGCGGCCGGGAAGCTGCAAGGGATGAAAGAAGACGCGCTCTGGTACGAGGCGGCGAACACGGTGGGCATCACCAACGCGCTGAACGTGGTCACCGATTCTCTGTCTCCCGACGTCAATACCCATCTTATCGAGCCGATAGACGAGGAGACCGACGATGAGCGTACCGCTCTCTGTTTCGCGGATATCCGGGACTTCTACCAGAGCAAGAAGGTGCCGCTGCCATTTCGAATCGCGGCGCATGACCCGGGCTATCTGGGTGACCTTTGGGAGACGGTCCGACACGCGTTCAGCGATAGGCGGCTCACCAGACGTTTCAAGGAGGCGCTGGCATTCGCGGTGTCGGTCACGACGAGCTCCCGATTCGGCACCGCCTTTCACCTTGCCGAGATGCGCCGGCTGGGAGTCGGCAACAAAGGAGTCATGGAGGTCTTGGGGATGACTCAGATGTTCTCGAGCTACACGAAGATTGCGGATACCCTTCAGCTCGATCCCGACATGGGTGACATCGCACCGGTCGACACATCTCCGGCGCCCGATCCGAGCTGAACCGGAAGGAGGGACCATGAAGAAGTGGCTGATTGGAATGGCGGTGCTAGTAGCGGTTGCAGCGCTCGCCAGCCAGGGCTACTACTACGCTCTCGGGAAGGCATGGATCCTCTACAACGAGTACGACATCCGTTCAGAAGGCACGCTGCGGGTGGGCGATCTGGCTCCGGACTTGGAGCTCGCGAGTGCGGACGGTGGGACCCAAAAGTTATCCGATCTGTTCAAACAGAAGCCATTGGTTCTCATCTTCGGGAGCTACACCTGACCGCCTTTTCGAGCCAGTTTGGCCGAAGTCGAAGAGCTGAGGAAAAAATATCGAAACGACGCCGAGTTCGCCATCGTTTACATCAAAGAGGCTCATCCCGGGGACGAGTGGCAAGTGGATAGCAACACCGAGGGGGACATCGTCTATAACCAACCAAATTCTTTCGAGGCGCGGATGGATCTCGCCAAGACTTTCATCGACAAGATGGATGTGGAGACTCCGACGCTCGTCGACGACATCCAGAACACCGCCATGGCTTGTTACGCAGCGTGGCCGGAAAGGTTCTACGTCATCGACACCGATGGCACGATCGCCTACAAGGGAGACATGGGGCCTTTCGGATTCAAGCCGGAGGAGGTGGAAAGCTACCTGGAAGAGCGTTTGGCGGGAAGGGGCGCGACAGACCACTAGTGGCCGCTACGCAAACTATCGATGCCGCGAGAGTCAAAGAACTTGCCCTTGAGCTGGGGGCCGACCTCGTCGGCATCGCGAGCGCTAAGACGCTCAACGCGTTCCCTCCCGATCCTAAGTATCCGCAGACGCCGGAGCGCATTTCCCCCCATTGCAAGAGCGTCATCGTCGTCGTGCAACGCATCCCGGTCGGTGCCTTCCGCTGCAAGTCCAATGTGCCGGTTCAGTACCTGGACATGCTGGTGCTTCGGAAGATGGACAAGGTTGCCTACCGGTTGGCCGAGCACCTGGAGCGTGCCGGCTACCCCTCGTTTGTGACCGCTGCCCAGGAGACGGACTGGAACTACAAACGAGCCAGTTACGGAAGGCTCAGCACCCGTCATCTCGGGATCGAGGCGGGGCTCGGCACGTTCGGTCTAGAAGTAAACATCCTGACACCGGAGTACGGGCCGCGCGTATACCTCACCGGAATCTTGACCGAGCTCGAGCTCAAGCCCGATGCACCCATCACTGAGCAGGTGTGTATCGGCGAGTCCTGCAGCCGTTGTCTTTACAGTTGTCCAACCGATGCCATCGGGCATTTCGACATCGACAAACGCGATTGCGCGAAAGAAGCGCAAGAGTTTGGCTTCATCACCATCCTCAAGTATTTCGAGCGGTTCGTCGCGTCGCCCCGCGAGGCCAAGACGGCAATGCTGAAGTCGCGTGACTTGTACGGATTCTGGCAGGGGTTGCTCCGGGTGGTCGGCTCCTTCGGGGATTGTCCGAGATGCCTCGCGGTCTGCCCGGTCGGAGATGACTACTACGCGCACTTGGTAGAGATACAGAAGTTCATTCCCGAAACGACTGACGAAAAGATCGCCAAGGCGAAGGGGTTCAAGGCTGCCCGCAAGCGTGGAGATCACATCGAAGGTCTCAATGAATGGAACGTCCGATGGGTGGGGCCGGAAGGGTATCAAGGACTCGTCGCACGGCACGTTAAGAAATTCCGCGACAAACAAAAAGAGCTTTTGGCACGGTCCGCGAAGGGATAGTTTCCGCGGTATGGTCGAAATCTACCAAGCACCGCTCACCGCCCAAGAAATCAAGGCGAAGGCACGAGAGCTCGGTGCCGACCTGGCCGGTATCGCCGACGGTAAGTTGATGGAGGAACACCCTCCCGATCCGAGCGATCCGCGCCGACCGTCCGATATCACCGACTATGACAGCGATCGCGTCATCGTCATGGCGAAGAAATATACAAGTGGCACTTCTCGTATCCTTCCCTGGAACGACCGCCACAAGTACTACAACGACGAGCTGACATTGACGCTCTTGGAGGAAGCCTCGATCGAGCTCGTTTACTGGCTCGAGGACAAGGGCTATCCGTCGGTCATTATTCCTCCCACCCACGTCGACGCGTGGCGCTACCAGGACAAACCGGAGGAGCATCAAAAGACGCTTTTATCGCTAACCCATGCTGCGGTCGAAGCGGGCTTGGGAACCCTCGGCCTAAACTTGCAACTGCTTACACCCGAGTACGGACCGCGGGTGATCCTCACCGCGGTGTTGTGCTCGGTGGGCTGTGAAGCAGACAGACGCATCGAAGAAGCGCTCTGTCTCGGGCCCGAGTGCGGGCGGTGCCTCGAGACGTGCCCGGGAGACGTCGTCCAACATTGGAATCGAGACTGGGAGGCTTGCGATCGTTACCGCTCGCCGCACGGTTTCGCCCAACTCACCGACCATCTGGTCAACATCTTGGATGAGACCGACGTCGCCAAACAGAAGGAGATGATCCGCTCGGAGGATAGCTTCAACCTTTGGCAGAGTATTTTGCGAGGGGCCGGCGTCATTACCGGCTGCCGCCGCTGCCAGGACGTCTGCCCGGTGGGCGAAGACTACGCCGCTCTCGAGGATGCTCTGGAGGACATTCCCGAAGGCACCCCCGAGAAGACGAAACGTCTCCTCGAGATGCTGGAGGTCGAAAAAAGGGAAATCCCGCCCGGCGCCTACCAAGCCCAACGCCGCTGGATCGGAGAGGTTGCCTACCGCAAGCCCTGGCCCAAGTCCTTCAAGGTCTGAAGATCAGACAGGATAACAGGATTAACAAGATAGGGACCAAGTCCTGTCATCCTGTCAATACTGTCTAGTCTTTTGTCTTTTTTCTTTCCAATTCCTGCTGTCGCAGTTCCACCCGACGGATCTTGCCGGTTTGGGTGCGAGGAAGCTCGGATACGAACTCGACTTCGCGAGGATACTTGTACGGCGCGAGCTGCCCGCGGACATGGTTTTGGAGCTCTTCGGTGAGCTCGGCCCCGGCGTCGAAGCCCTTGTTCAGCACGATGAAGGCCTTCACGATGTGCCCGCGAAGCTCGTCCGGTGAAGCGACGACCGCCGTTTCCGCAACCGCCGCGTGCTCCATCAGAACGTTCTCCACCTCCGGGCCGGCGATGTTATAGCCGGAAGTGATAATCAGGTCGTCGCCGCGGCATTGGTAGTGGAAGTAGCCTTCTGAGTCGCGCGTATAGATGTCCCCGGGTAAATTCCAGCCTTCGCGGACATACCGCTTCTGACGCTCCGGCTTGTTCCAGTACTTGCAACCCGTGGGTCCGGAAACGGCGAGCATCCCCGGCTCTCCGTCGGGAAGATCCCGCATTTCTTCGTCCACTACTCTTGCCTGATAGCCCGGAACGACCTCGCCCGTCGCTCCGGCCCGCGCACGACCCGGCTGAGAGGAAATGAAGATGTGAAACAACTCGGTGCTCCCGATCCCGTCGAGGAGCTCCATGTCGAACATCTCCTTCCATTGTTCGAAGGTAATCGCTGGCAGAGTCTCCCCGGCGCTCACCGGCGCACGAAGGCTCGAGAGATCGAACCGTTGCCGTGCGTCCTCGACCTGCATCATGAGTTTGTAGGAAGTCGGTGCGCAGAACGCGACGGTCGCGCGGTACCGAGTGATGGTTTCTAACATCGTCTCGGGCGTAAACCGCTCGATGAGACATGTCGCAGCACCGAACCGAAGCGGATAGACCAGCAACCCGCCGAGTCCGAAGGTGAAGGCGAGGGGCGGATGACCGGTGAAGATATCTCCCGGCTCCGGGGCGAGGACTTTCTTGCCATACGTGTCCGCGGAAGCGAGTACGTCGCTCGGGAAGTGGACACAGCCCTTGGGAACACCGGTGCTTCCCGATGTGTAAGCGATGAGCGCCGGATCGTCCCGACCGATCTCCACCGAGTGCACGGGTTCGGACGCCGCGAGCTCCTCGAAGGTCGGCGAGCCTGTTGAGCCGGGTGAGCTTGTCGAGCCTGACGCTCCGTCTCCCGATACAACGATTTTTTGAACAGTCTCGAGCTTGGGTCGTGCTTTCTCCAACTCTTCGTAAAGGTCAGAAGAGACCAGGGCCACCTTTACTCGTGAGTCGTTGGCAACGTATTCCAACTCCCGAGCGCGAAGCAGCGGCATGGTAGCCAGCACGACCGCTCCGAGCTTTTGAAGGGCGAACCAGGCGACGACGAACTCGGGTCGATTAGGAAAACGAAGGAGAACTCGATCGGTCGGCTCAACGCCTAGGCTACGAAGCCCCCCCGCGAGCCGACTGGCCCTCTCGTCGAGCTCCCGGTAGCTGATGATCTCGTCCTTGTAGTAGATGGCGGGCGTTTCGGCGAGACCGGAATCCATCACACGACGCAGTAGCTCGTCGGCCAGGTTGAGTCGTGACGGAATTTCGACCGTGACTCCATGCGCCTGGCGTGGCGGTATGAGAGCCGCTGCGGGAAGGTAAGCGGTGAAGTCGAAGGCCAAGGGTAACTCCCCCCTTTCTGCGATGCCTAGGGTAGGGAGGCGGCCCCCCCTTTGTCAAGAAGCCGTCAAGCAGCGGGTGTGCGTCATGAAAGTAGGTAGATTTGGAAGGGTGCATGTGAGGCGCGATGTTCTGATAGTATTGTAACTATCAGAGGGAGGACCGCCCATGCCAGACCTGCTTCCCCCACTCCTGACCCAGCGCGAAGCCATCCTTTGCCAGATCGCTGAGCTCGGTGACATGCGTCGAGGCACTATCACAGAGGTCTTCCGCTCCTGTGGAAAGTCCGGCTGTTGTTGCTCCGAGCGCAAGCATCCTGGCCACGGTCCCTATTACGCTTTCACCACCAAGGTCGAGGGCAAGACCAAAACCTTGCAACTCCGCCCCGGGCCGCGGCTCGCCAAGATCGAGCGGGAGGTCGAGACCTATAAGCGCTTCCGGTTCCTCACCCAGCAGCTGCTGCAAGTCAACGAGGGGATTTGCAACGCGCGCCCCGAGGAGCCCGCAGCCGATTCGGAAAAGACCGCGTTAAAAAAAACCTCACGCAACTCGTCCAAGAGGAGTTCGCACGGGAAGTAGAGCGTTTGCTCTTACGCGTTGTGCCCGGGAGCGCCCGAGCCGCCCGCGTCGATCTCGAGGCAACCGAGATGGCCGTGCGGAACTCGATGCACGAGATGGGTGGTGTCCTGCTGGAAAAGCTGCTCGCTGCGGACGATGGGTATCGAGGTCACCGGATCGACTGCGGCAAGGGTCACCTGGCCACGTTCGTGGACCACCGAAGCAAGACGCTCCGGACCGTCCTCTCGAAGGTCGAGCTTCGAAGGGCCTATTACCACTGTCCAGACTGCCAGCAGGGCAATATTCCCAGGGACCGTGAGCTGGACATCGTGGCAACCTCCTTCTCTCCCGGCGTGCGGCGCCTCATGGGACGCGTCGGCAGCAAGGAACCCTTCGACGAGGGGCGCCAAGATCTAGAACTACTAGCTGGAATCGTGGTCAATACGAAAGAGGTGGAACGGGTCTCAGAAAGACTTGGGCAACAGGTCGAGGCTATCGCTGGCAAGGAGCGTAAGCTGGTGTTGTCCGGAAAAATAGTTCGGATCAAACCGGTGCCCAAGATGTACATCGCCATCGACGGCACCGGAGTGCCCATGGTCCCACATGAGACACAAGGACGGCAAGGCAAAGACGACTCGGGCATGGCGAAGAGCAGGGAGGCCAAGCTCGGTTGCGTGTTCACGCAGACAAGCTTGGACGACGAGGGCTTTGCTCTTCGTGATCCGGACTCCACCACTTACGTCGGCGCCATCGAAACCGCCGAAGAGTTCGGCCAACGAATCTTTACCGAGGCCATCCGGCGGGGCCTGCGCTTTGCCGAACAGGTCATTGTCATCGGAGATGGTGCGCCCTGGATCTGGAATCTTGCGGCTGAGCACTTTGCGGATGCCACCGAGATCCTCGACCTCTACCATGCCCGCGAGCATGTTTCAGACCTTGCCAAGGTGCTGTACGAACCACTCCAGGCCAAGGCGTGGACAGAGGCATCCATCCAACTGCTTGATGAAGCCAACCTTGAAGGGCTTCTCTCGACCTTTGCTCGCTTGCGCCCCAAAAGCGAATTCGTCAAGGACGAGCTCAGAAAGGCAACGGCTTACTTCCAGACCAACACGGAGCGGATGCGCTACCAGCGCTTCCGTGAACAAGGTTTGTTCGTCGGCTCCGGCGTCGTCGAGGCGGCATGCAAAACCATCGTCGGCCGTCGGCTCAAGCAATCCGGAATGCGCTGGACCGTCCGCGGTGCCAATGCCATCATCGCCCTCAGATGCTGCGAACTCAGCCGTCGCTGGGAGCAGTTCTGGGAGGCCCGCTGCGGGTAGTCTCACCCCACATTTATGACGCACACCCTCAAGCAGCCGTCAAGAGGGCGTCAAGAAGCAGGGTCTGGTTCGGTCGGCTGCGGTCGAACCTCACCGCCCGCGATCTGCGGCCCCAAGAAAGCCTCTAAGATCGCCAGCACCTGCAGGTCGTCTCCGAGATAGAGAACGATGATCCGGCCCTCGAAAAAGAAATGCGGCGTAGCAGGCCAGGGGATGGTCTCACCATTGATCGTGACTCCATCTTCGGAGATCGCGGCCGCTGTCGAGATGGCGGTGCCGGGTCCGATGAACTCGAAGACAAGGACGTCCGCCCCTTGGATAGTGAAGTGCAGAGCGGGAATGGGGAGAAAACCGAAAACTTCCTCGGAGCCCAGCTCAACGGGGACGCGGTTGATGAACAAGATCTCAGCGAAGTCCGCGAGATCGAAGACTTGGTCGCCAGGCGAGACGAACTGATTCGAGCTGCTGCTATTGCAAGCTACTAAAGCCAGGTTCAAGACCAGGAGGAAACCAAGCGGGATGAGGACCTTTTTCATTGCAGTTACCTCGGCACCTATATTACCCCAACACAGACCCCAACGCGGGACGCCCGCCCATAGAGCGTCCATAGGATGTAGCCGATGGATTTGAAATGTGTGTCGCCCCTATGAGCCACTGCGAGCCCCTCCTTCGAATGCGACGATATCATGGAAGCTCCACACGTCTCTCACTCGTAACGAAGGGCCACCATCGGGTTCACCTGCGATGCTCGCCAAGCAGGGACCGCGTTGGCCACCAGCGCGGCGACCAAGAGGATGAAGGCGCTGACGGCTAGCGTTTAAGAAGTCCACGGCCGGGATTCCGAATAGAACTTCGGCCAAGGCTTTGTTGACCAGCATCGATGCGACGAGCCCCATCGCGACGCCCAACCCAGCAAGGATCATGCCTTGCTTCAAGACCAACACCATGACGCGGTGCGTCTCCGCGCCTAAAGCGATGCGAATCCCGACCTCGCGGGTCCTTTAACTGACCCAGTAGGCGATGAGGCCGTAGAGGCCGATGGCGGCGAGCAGTACCGCCAGCAAGCTGAATCCGCCGAGAAGCCGAGATCCCATACGGATCGGATAGAGGCTGACCGCGAACTGTTCGTTGAAGCTCGTCGCATCCATGATCGTCAACTCCGGGTTCATCTGAAGCAGCTCCCGCCGCACGGTCTCCACCGTGGCGGCAGGATCGCCCCCGCTGCGGATAAGGAGACTCCCGTACCCGTTGTAGTTCTGAGCACGAGCGAAGTGAAGATACGGCCGCGGATTTTCCCCACCGTCCGCACCTGGTGATTCGATGCCACCCCCATGATCTCCAGGGGGGGACTATCCGGGTCTCTACGAATGCGTTTTCAGATTGCACTTGCCTCCGGCCAGAGAGTGCGCGCTAACTTCTCGTTGACGATGACGACGCCGGGAGCATCCTCAGTATCACTCTCGCGGAAGGGCCGCCCCTCGAGGAGGGGGATTCCCATGGTGCGGAAATAGTCAACCCCCACGAAGGTCACGTCGACAACGAAGGGTTTTTCCTCGTGCGAGGTCAGCTCGTGGCCGTCGACGGAGATGTCAGTCATGTTGATATTTATGTCGAAGGGAAAACGTGCAGCGATGGAAGCCGACTCCACTTCTTGCAATGCTCGTATGCGCTCGAGGGCCTGTCGGTAGAAGTTCTTTCCTTGCTCCTCCTCGTAACCGTTCATGTCCAAGTTCAGCGTAACGACGCCGAGCGGATCGGGCGAGAATCCGATCTCCGCGGCCCGCGAGGCGATGAGACTCCGGACGAGGAGCCCCGCACCGATCAAGAGAACGAGCGACAAGGCCACCTGTCCCACGACGAGCAAGTTACCGAGGTGGAAATGTCCCGCCGCCTTTTGATCGGTGGAGGATTCCTTGAGCGCCGATATCAGGTCCGCCCGCGAGGCCTGTAAGGCCGGCGCCAGGCCGAAGAGCAGGCCAGTCAGAATCGATAGTCCGATCGTGAAAACCAGCACCCGGATGTCCAGACCAAGATCGAGTGCGATCGGCAGTCCGAAATCTGGTCGATAGTTGTTGAGAAGAGCGCTGGCCCAGGCAGCGAGGAGAAGTCCGAGCCCACCTCCCACTCCCGAGAGGACGAGGGATTCCGCCAGGAGCTGGCGGATCAATCGAGCGCGAGAGGCGCCAACGGCGAGCCGCACCGCAATCTCCCATCGCCTTGTGGTTGCCCGCGCTAGCAACATGTTCGCCACATTGGCGCAGGCAATGAGCAATACGATACCAACGACGCTGAGGAGTAGGAGCGCGACGGGAGTCAACGGCTTATCCAGCATGGGATGGAATCGGACGTTTTCTGCGAGCAAGAGCGCCACGCCTCGCTTCTCGTTCGACTCGATGTACTCGCTCGCTAGTCGCCCCGCAATAGTCGTCATCTCGGCCCTGGCTTGCTCCAACGTGACACCCGGGGCGAGCCGTCCTTTCACGAACATCCAGCGACGTCCCCGCTGGTCGAGCCGGTTATCTCCGGTCGTGTCTCCCTGGACGTCTTGGATTCCCATCGGCTCGACTTCCCGTGCCATCATCGTCGGTACCCAAAGCTCGGGCGAAAACCCTGGAAACGAGCCCGGGTAGCTGGGCGGAAGAACGCCGACCACCGTATACTGGACCCCATTCAGCTTGAGCGTTTGACCGAGAGCGTCGGAATCGCTTGCGAACTGCCGCTGCCAGAACCCGTGCCCGAGCACGACCACCGGGTGGCTGCCTGGGGTCTTGTTTTGTTCGGGAAGAAACGTTCTTCCGAGCAAGGCATCGACGCCCAACACCTGGAAATAATTCCCGGTGACGATTTCTCCGATGATGAGCTCCGAGCTGCCCTTCTGGCTGAGGCTTACCCCCATCAAGGTGTAGCCCAATATCCAGGAAAAAGACATCGCCTGCGCTTGGAAATCCAAATAGTCGGGATAGGAGGTCGTCGAGTAATCGAACCCCTCGGGAACGCTTGAGTAGATCTCGACGAACTCGTCCGGTTTCTCCACCGGCGCCGGCCGGAGCAGCACCGAGTTGACGAGGCTGAAGATGGTCGTATTGAGGCCGATACCGGAGGCCAACGAGAGCACCGCCACCGCGGAAAAGCCCGGGTGGGCAACCAACATTCTAAAGCCGCATTTGAGGTCTTTCACGAGGTTTTCCATAACATTACTTATAACGCCTAAGGCTCGTAAGAAGTTCCAACCGCTGCTACACTAAAAGAAAAATGCATTCCACTCTTCTCCGGGACCGTTCCGATTTCGGTGTGAACATCGAACCGCTCATTTGCGTCGTGGTCATCACGGCCATGGCGGTCGGGGCGGTCATCGGGATCACGTCGGCCAAAAAGGACTGGGTTGACAGCAATCAACTGGGCGGCTCGCTCCAATGCATGAAGAAACTGCTCCTCATTCGGCAGCTGCAGCAGGGGTCCGATTTCGGGAAGCTCGTCTGTCCGGTCGTCGAGAAGCCCTATCGCATCACACAACGGGAGGGTGGAGAAGTTCTTTCCTGTCCCGACCCAGACCAGCACCTCGGTTTCGTCTTCCAGCTCGTCAAAGGTGGTGAGTAGTGGAAGCTCGATGCGATTCTTCCCGACTTCCCTCACCCCGAGAACGTTGCTCTAGAAGTCAGCGGCGCCAAGACCATCCTTCGAGCCTCCGCAGACTCGGTCACGATTGAGAGTATGCCAGATTGGCCGCGGTACATCGCGCTTCCCATCGGCATTTTGTTTAGCGTTGTTTTCCTCTTCTTTCCAGTTCTTTCCTTGTCCGTGAATCTCTTCGAGAACGCTAAGCCATCGGCGTGGGGTTGGTTCAAGGTTCTCGCGAAGATTCCAGTGATTCTCGTACTCTTCTTGATCGGGCTGCTGATCCTGTACCGTCTTGGGGTCGGAGCCTTAACAGGCGAACGGGTAACGCTCTCCCAGAAAGACGGAGTCGTAATCCAGACCTACTGGGTGGGCATGGCGTGGAGCGCTCCGACGCGCATCGACAAGGTGGTCGGTGTTTTCCAGGTGTTGGGCGAGAGAAGCTTCAAGGCCATGTTGTTCTACGAGACCGATGGAGAGATCCGGGCTCGAGTGCTGTTTTCCGGCCCCCGGCACGAGTGGCAGAGAGCGTCACTCGCGCACGCTGTCTTCTCCTCGGAGAAGCCGTAGTACCTTAATCGGGCTGCCCAGGCAGGAAAGGCTCGTTCAGGATCGCAACCGCATCCCAGTCGGGGCCGGATGACTCGAAGAGCGTTCGTCGGGCCAACTGGCCCTGGTCTCCGTAAATGGCAATCACTGAGAAGTTCTCTCCCGAGAAAACCGGGAAGATGCCGCGAACCGATCGGAGCACCTGCGGATTCTTTGAAGCCCTACCTAAATAATAGTTCTGAACGATGAGCGTCCGGTCTTGCTTGTAGGCCGTGATTTCCTGGCGGTGTATTCCTTCGTGGATCCATCTGGAGGTGCCGGCCAGGCCCACCACTAGGAAGACCAGCGCCACCAGGTCGCCGAGGCCCAGCCTTCCCGAGCGAAAGGAGTCCACCAAGAATCCGGCCGAAGTAGAAAAACGCAGAAAGAACCAACAGTTGCTATGGGTAGTAGAAAATATCGCACCAAGCGCCGGGGCGGTGGATTCTGGATGATCAACGCCTCAGGCCGGTCTTCCAAATAGGTGCGTGTGTTCTCGAGCTCGACAACACCGCCGGGCGGCATCGTCTTCTCGAAGAGCCATCGGCGCCTCTCCCACGACTCGTCGTGACGCACCAAACTTAGGTCGACGCGCAGGTGCCTATCGGGATCGGGGCAAGAAAGGGTTTGATCGTCTTCTTGGATCTGCGACACGTAAGGCCGGTTAGCGATCGGGCACACGAATTGAGATGGATCATGCCCTTCCTCGATGAGTAGGAGGTTCTGGATGCATTCTGCCGACCCCGAGTGCCGTTGGCGGTCCTTTGCACGGAGGGCATAGGGAATGGCGGCCGTCGCTGCGATGGCTAGGAACACCAAGAACAGCAAGGGCTCGATCATCCGGCCGGACTGATCCCTGAGTAATTTGGAGAACACGGGTTTTCATTAGGATAGCACCGAGCCGCGGGATCTAGAACCGAATCCCCACTCCGAACGATACCTCCACGTTGTGAACGGTCTCTTCGAAGGTTATTCCTGCGATCTCGCCGATCTCCCCGAGCAGGCCAAAGTCATCCTGCGTAAAAATCGTCAGGTGATCTCGGATGTCGAGTCGCAGTGTGACTCGTTGGATATTCGCCTTGATGCTGCCACCGAAGTTGAAGCCGAACTTGTTGACCGTCGCCAGATTTACATCGAACAGGGCGACCGGCGCGATGTCCCCCTGGAAATCGAATGTCTGTAGGCCGACGCCACCGGTCACGAAAGGCGAGACGGCAGTCGGTAGGATGATGAGGAGAAGGTTCGCGTCGAGATAGGTCACGCGTGTGTCCACGGTGAAGACATCGTCTTCGACCTCGCCGGTCAATCCGTTTGGTGCGTACGCAAAGCTTCCCTCCACCGCCAATGGGTGTCCGTACCAGCCTCCCCGGACTCCGTAGACGAGACCGTTCTGGAACGGACTCGTGATATCTCCGCGCTCGAGGGCATTGAGATCGCCGCCGAGGAGTCCTCCGATGAAGCCGGTGATTTCGCCTTCGCCGGCGAAGGAAGGTGTCGCTACAAGCAGGGCTACCAGCACGAGAGACTTTTGCATGTTTTCTTCTTCCTTTATCAATACACCTCGGGAACAAACGTTTGCTCCGTGATCGGTGGTCGTACGTAACCGACGTTCTCTTGGCGGTCTGGCAATTTGATCTTGGGGTCCTTGAGCTCATCGTAGGGAATCTGACTCAGTAAGTGAGCGAGCACATTGAGTCGGGCCCGTTTCTTGTCGTCCGCTCGCACGACGAACCAGGGTGTTTGTTTGATGTCGGTGTGTTTGAACATCTCGTCCTTGGCCATCGAGTACTCGACCCACTTTTCGCGTGATTTCAGGTCCATCTCGCCGATCTTCCAGCGGCGAACGGGGTCCTTGATGCGCTGCTTGAACCGACGCTCTTGTTCTTCATCGCTCGCCGAGAACCAATACTTGATGATCTGTATGTTCGAACGAACCAGCGTTCGCTCGAATTCGGGTACCGATCGGAGGAACTCTCGATACTCCTCTTCGGTGCAGAACCCCATGACCCGCTCAACACCAGCCCGGTTGTACCAGCTTCGATCGAAGAGGACCATTTTGCCGGCGGCGGGGAGGTGCGCGACGTAGCGTTGGAAGTACCACTGGCTCTTCTCTCGCTCGGTGGGCGTCCCGAGTGCCACGACGCGACAGATGCGTGGATTGAGACTCTGGGTGATGCGTCGGATGGTGCCGCCCTTGCCCGCAGCATCTCGCCCCTCGAAGATCACGACGACCTTGAGGCCCCTGTCTTTGATCCACTTCTGAAGTTTGACCAACTCGACTTGGAAGTTGGCGAGGACCTTCTCATAGACCTTCCTTTTCAGCTTTTCGCGTTTCGGTTGACTGATGTCCGGGTTGTCGCCTCTTATCTTGTTTTCTACTCTGTTCTTTGCCATGGTAAGCACCCAGTCCGAACTGTTAACCCTAATCGCAAATAAACGTCACCGTGTCTGAGGTCTTTGGCCCCGTGAATAGCACCTTTTCCAGGTTCTGCATACACCGTGCAGAATCACCTATAGTGGCGGCGAGCGGGTGCCCCAGCACGAGCTTCTCGCCTGCGCCCAGTGCGGCTGTTTCGCGTTTTCGTGCTTCGAAGATTTTGCGATTAGGGTTAACCCGCGCACTACTCTCGTCAATGGGTGTGCTCGGCAGGATGCTCGTGCGTGATGTTCCACTTCACCTGGCTCGCCTCGAAGCCTTCGACCATGCCATTGCCGTTGTGCCAGCCGAGGCCACAGTCCGGACAGACTTCTTTTTTCGCCTCGACGTTCGCGTAGCACGAGCATTCCCCTTCGTGGAGGGCGCACCAATTGCAGGTCGGGAAGGTGCAACAGCTGTACTTGCCCGC
Source organism: Candidatus Marinacidobacterales bacterium (assembly GCA_965222425.1). Classification (GTDB taxonomy): domain Bacteria; phylum Acidobacteriota; class Vicinamibacteria; order Marinacidobacterales; family DATDRI01; genus CBDCNP01. The sequence continues at coordinate 99,748 of CBDCTW010000005.1, read as the reverse complement.
ATTGGCCAGCTCGGACTTCACGTCGTCGAGCGCTGCATTGATTTTCTCCATTTGCTCGGCAGGTGAGAGCTTAACGGGTTCTTCCACTACGGGAGGCTTAGCCTGTTTAGATTGTCTGGCCTCCGAAGCTTGCTGTACCGGCTGACACGAAACGAGTCCGAGGAGGAAAGCGACTGCCCCCAACACTTGAATTCTTTTCATCACTGGCCCTGCTCCTTTCTTGATATCACTTCTGGAAATTCATTTGAGCTAGCATGTCCTGGAATCTTGGATCGCTGCGGATCGGATCGTACTGCAATTCTACCTGAAGATACACTAGGCCGCGGGGTCGTTCTTGGTAGCCTCGTTCGAGGAACTCGAACGCCCGTTCCTTGTTGGCAAGGCGGCAGTAGATCATCGCGACGCTCGTCGGTTGCGTCCCCACCGCGTGGAAGAGCTTTAGTGTAGGAATCGGCCCACGTTCTCAACGCCGCCGGGTAACCTGATTCGGCGTAGGCCTTCTCCATTGCGGAGGCACGCTCGGTCAACCCCGCACGCCGATATGCGGTGGCAGTCTCGGCAATCGCTTTCTCAAACATCTCGAGGTGCTCGTACGAGATACCAAGAAGCAGACGCGCACGAAAAAAATTCGGATTCAAATCCAGTAACCGTTGATACCCTTCGATAGCTTTCTAGAATCTTCTGGCAAAGTAATGTGTCCGAGCCCGACTGACGCCGATCAAGAGTGACAGCGGATCCGAGTCTTGGGCCTTTTCCAACTGCTCGGTGGCTTCGTCCAGCCGTTCCATCGCCCATAAGTAGTTCGCATATCGATGTCGTGCGGCCGAAGAACCAGGGTCCAACTCGATCGCTCGCAAGAAGTGTTTTTCAGCACCCGACCAATCCTAATCGTAGAAAAACTTAACCATTGCCAGCGCGGCATGGCCTTCAGCCAATGTGTCATCGAGCTCGAGAGCTCTGAGCGCCGCGGTCCTCGCCTGGGGCATGAAGTTGTGAGTTGGGAAGCTGAGGATGTGGCTCGCGGCAAGAGCCGCATAGGCCTCCGCGTAGCCCGGATCTAGCTCGACGGCTTTCTCGAAAAACTCTGTCGAGGTCAGGCTGCCCCGGCCTCGGTGAGCCGAGAAGCGGCCGTTGAGGTAGGCTTCGTGCGCTTCCGGCTTGACCGGGCGCTCCTTTGTCAGCCGCTCTCGTTCCGCGGGCGTCAGAGAAACCCGCATCTTTTGAGCGACGGCGCGCGCGACTTCGCCTTGCAGCTGCAAGATGTTTCGAAGCTCGCGGTGATAGCTTTCGGACCACAAGTGCTCGTCAGAGTGGGCGTCGATGAGCTGAACCGTGATGCGCACTTCATCCCCAGCTCGGAGTACCGACCCCTCGATGACCGCATCGACGCCTAACTCCTCAGCGATTTCCGAGCAGCTGATTCCCTTGTGAGTAGACTAGGTGACCGGTGGGAGCATACCGGCCTCCGCCGGCACCTTCGATCAGAGTGTGTATCTCACCGGTCTCCCGGTTGAGCGCAACGACGTTGGCGGAGGCATTAGTAATGACCGTGGACACCACTGCCTTGCCTCCCGGCACTACGTCCGGATGGCGGTGGGATACCTCACCCTTCTCCTTGTCGAGCTCGGTTAAGGGTTCCGGTGTACCGGCCCCGGTTGGGATCATCGATAGACCCAGCCCCTCCGCGACTGTGGTTCCGAAAACGATGACGTCGTCCTCGCCCCAACTGCCCCCTCGCAGGGTCGGACAGTCGCACAGCGTGACCGGCAATCCACCGCTGACCGATACCCTCTGCAGCTTGCTGTCCGCCCAGAACCCGATCCACTGCCCATCCGAGGAAAAGAAAGGCTGACTCGCATTCTCCGTGCCTTGAACCCGTGTCCGCGCGACCTGATCCATCCGGCGGAGATAGAGGTGTTGACCATCCTGACCGAACGAGACGTATGCGATGTGCGAGCTATCGGGAGAGAGAGCGATACGAGTGGGAATCCATCGTTCGTTGATCGGGAAATCAATTTCAAAACGCGTGACCGGCCTCGATGCAGGTGGTGTGCTAAAGAGAGTCCAGCCCAAGATGGCGGCTGCCGCGATACCCACAACGAAGCTCACCGCGCTCCACGTGAGTCGCTCGCGGCCGAGCGCACGAGCCGCACCCACCCCGGCTTGCGGGCCCGCCTCGGAGATCCATTCGAGCTCCCGCGCCACGTCACCGGCGCTCTGCCAGCGTTGGTCGGGATCTTTCGCCAGACATCTTCGGATCACATGTTCCAGCGCGACCGGGGAGAGTGGGGTCACAGCAGAAATTGGTTCCGGATTGGCCGACATGATGGCCGAGATCAAGCTCGCTTGGCTCTTACCCTCGAACGCTTTCTTGCCGGTCACCATCTCGTAGATGACGGCACCGAACGCAAAGATATCGGTTCGAGCGTCGATCTCTCCGCCTTCCAGCTGCTCGGGAGCCATGTATTGGAATGTGCCGAGGATGGTCCCTGCAGCGGTCAGCGATCTCTGTTCGGTAGGCAAGGCGGAAAGGGTCGACAGTTCCGGAGTCGGTGCGGTGGAGCTGGCGAACTTGGCCAAGCCGAAGTCCAAAAGCTTCGCCCCGGTCTTGGTGATCATGATATTGCCGGGTTTCAAATCGCGGTGCACCACGCCGGCCCGGTGCGCCTTGTCCAGGGCGTCCGCGATGTGGGTCGCGTAGGTCAGCGCTTCTTCGAAAGGAAGGGCCCCCTTCTTCAATCGATCGGCCAGGGACTCACCTTCGATGTGCTCCATGACCAGGAAGTCGGTCTTACCTGCCCGGCCAATGTCGTGAAGCGTGCAGATGTGAGGGTGGTTCAGACTGGAGACGGCACGGGCTTCGCGCTCGAACCGCTCGCGGAGCTAGGGGCTTCCGGAGAGATGCGAAGGAAGAACCTTGACCGCGACGGTGCGATCGAGCCGCGTGTCCTTGGCCTTATAGACCTCGCCCATCCCTCCCGCTCCGAGAGAGGACACAATCTCGTAGGGACCTAACTTCGTGCCGGGATCAAGGGCCGTAGGCACGAAGACCATAACGTCTGGTAAGCCGAAAAGTCAAAAGGTGGGACGGTCAGAAACCCATCGCCGATGTCTCCCGCCGCACGTCGCCAGCAGCGATGAGGACTCCGGTCTCGGGATCCCGATAGGTGACGGTCGGGGCGCAGGCCAGCCAGTTCCAGCGGCCCCACGACTGCACGTCGTGTCCGCGGCCTCGCAATACCTCGGCGGTGTAGTCGGGGATTCGAGTCTCGAGCTTCAAGACGCCTGGATGCTCGTTCTTGTCGGTCCCGGTCGCGGGGAAGTTGTAGCTTCCGAAGCGCGGTTGGTCGAGGGCTTGCTCAGGCGACATGCCCCATAGCACGACGTTCAAGAGCACCTGTAAGAGGGATTGCGCCTGCTGATCACCACCGGGAGTGGAAAGCCCCATGAAGGGCTTGCCGTCCTTCATTATTAGGAAGGGGGTGTTGGTGTTGCGGGGCCGTTTTCCCGGTGCGACGACGTTGGCGAGCGCGGGATCAAGATCGAATTGGCCCATGCGGTTGCTGAGGCCAAAGCCCCAACCGGGGACCATAGGCGTCATCATGTGGCCGTCGCTCTCGGTCATAGAAAAAACATTCCCCTCGCCGTCCATGACATTTAGAGAAGATGTGTCGAGCACCGGGATGCCGTCCCCGGCCGAACCCGCGAAGCTAAGAGTCGCATCGCTCGCACGACCCTCCATCGACCCAGGATCGCCCCACGGGGGCATGTCCTTGAACGCCTTGTTCATGTCGATGAGCTTCGCCCGCGCCCTCCCGTAGGCCTTCGAATAGAGGGCCTCGGGGGTGTCGTTGACGTCCGGGTCCCCCACGTACTTGTAGCTGTCGGCCATCGCCAGGTTGATGACTTGAGAAAGGACGTGAATGTAGTCGGCGGAGTTGTAACCGAGAGACTCGAGGTCGAAGGCTTCCAGCATGTTTAGCATCAGGATGAGCCGCGGCCCCTGAGACCAGCCGTCGCATGCGTAAACGTCGAAGCCCATGAAGGTGGTGTGGAGGGGAGCCATCCACTTACCTTCATAGCTGGCGAGATCGTCGTAACTTAGAATGCCGTTGTTCTCCGCGTAGAACTTCGCCGCGTCGCGCGCCGCGTCGCCTTTATAGAAAGCATCTCTCGCCGCCCGAATCCCTTTCGATCGATCTCCCCCTCGGGCAAGCGTTTTCTTTTCGGCGTCCATCATCAGTCTCATGAGACGGCCGAGGTCGCGGTTTACCACGAGGTCGCCTAAACGCTCGTTGCCGACGCCACGGGGGAACCAAAATTTCACGTTGTAGGGATATTTCTGGAGGTCTTCCCCAAAGAACGTGAGGAGCCATTTCTGCATCTTGTAGAGGTGGTACCCCTCCTCGGCGATCTCGAGCGCGGGCTCTACCGCTTCGCCGAAACTGATGGTGCCGAACCGATCGAGTGCCGCAAGCCAAACATCGACGTCGGCGGGTATGAGCGCGGTGTTAAAATGGTTCTTCTCGTGCTTTTGGAAATACTCGAGCGTTGCCTTCGCCGGTGCGGTGCCGGCTCCCACGCGGGTGATCACGGCGTCCTCGGAAGCGCTATAGAGAACGAGGGGGGCCACGCCGTTCCACCCGGCGAAGCCCATCTTGGTAACCTTGAGGGCCATCGCTGCGGTCACGCCGGCATCGAAGGCGTTCCCACCATTGCGAAGCGCCTCGATTCCGGCCAGAGTTGCCAGATAGTGTCCAGTCGCAATAACACCGCGACTCCCCATGATCCGGGGGCGCATCGACTCGAAGTTGTCGCCATCGTAGACGTGCCCATAGCTTGCAAACGGGGACACCCGATCCATGACCGTGGGCTCGTTCGATTGAGACGCCAGCACCGATGCGATGCCAAGGAAGACGAGAATTGGAAAAATCTGTTTCATGTGTTTTTCCTTCAGGAGCCCAACGTGAACTTCTGGCGAAACCGCATCTGGACGCGGACCTTGACGCCATCTTTTTCCGCCGGCTCGTATTGCCATTCCGCAATGGCATCGAGCACCGCCCTGTCTAGGACCGAACTCGCAGACTCGACGATGCGGATGTCGATGGGGATGCCTTCCTCGGTCACAATGAACTCGACCACCACGCGGCCCTGCTGTCTCAACTTGCGCGCGAGGGCGGGATACGAGGGAGGACCTCCGAAAATTCTCTTCGGTGCCCTGTCGTCCGGTCCGAGCGTGACGAGCCATCCTGCGGTCGGGGGCGTCTCGGCTTCGGAGATCTCGTTCGCCGATTCCTTGCGCGGTGGTTCAGCCGCAGCGACCGCAGCGACCTTTGGAGCCGGCGCCGTCTTGCGCCGCCGCAATCTGGCCTCGACGTTCAAGCTTTCTCCAGCGCCCGCGGAGACGATCGAGCGCCAGGGATCGTAGCCTCGCTTTTCCACGAGGATTTCGTGCTGGCCAGGCTCGAGGGTCAGGTCTAGGATGGGGGACGTTCCGATCACTTCACCGTCAATGGTGACCTGCGCTCCTTCGGGTTGGGATTCGAGGAACAGAGTCAAATCTGCGCGTGCTAGCGCGAAGATCAGCGTTTCTTCTCCGGGAATGGTGATGACCGATTCATAGTCGAGAAATCCGGCCATCACGACCCGTACATCGTGTTCACCGCTATCGAGCGTGGAAAGCCCCAGGGGCCCCGTTCCGACGAGCGTGCCATCGATCCAAACCTCTGCACCACGCGGGTAAGTTTCCACCTGGGGGGCATACGAACCGGAAGTGAAAAGGCTCAAGGCCGCCCAACCCACCGCAAGGATCCCTACCAACGCAGCGGCCGCCATGCCGAGAATACGATTTCGTCCACCCCCCTTGGCCCGGCCGGTGATACTGGGTTTCGACTCCGCACTCCGCGCCTCCGCGATACTGTCGAGCACGAGTGTCTGCTGCTCCTCGTGACTGACGTCAGGCGAAGCTGGCGTCTCCGCTGGCTCCCCGGGTGTCGACACGACCGGGATCTCAAGCTGATCGAACTGTTTTAGATTGAGCGCCGACACAAACTCCGAGAAACTCGTGAATCGTTCCGACGGTTTCTTCGCAAGGGCGCAGCGGAAGATGTCCTCGTACTCGCGAGGAAGCTCTGCTTTTAGCTCATGCGGCGGGATAGGAGGAGCGTTGACTGCCTTATAGAGGACGGTCGTAATGCTTTCACCGGGAAACGGTTTCTTCCCGGTCAGCATCTCGTACGTAACGACCGAGAGCGAGTACCAATCCACCTGCGCGTTAACTTCTCCGTGCTCGACCTGCTCCGGGGCCATGTAAGATGGCGAGCCGAGGAATTGCCCCGCCGACGTCATCACCGTAGACTCCAAATGAGCGAGGCCGAAGTCCATGATCTTCGGGCGGCCGTCCTCGAGAACCATGATGTTGGCCGGTTTACGTCGGCTTTGATGGCCTTTACCGCGACGACCCTATCGACTAGCGGGTCCCGTGCCTTGTAGACCTTGCCCATGGCCCCCTGGCCGATTTCACCAAGGATTTCGTAGCGTCCGAACTTCTTCTTCTTGGCCATGACGAGATTGATGCTGCGGTGAGTGAAAAGGTGGGTTGGGGCCTAGGCTCACCCCCGGCACTCCGCGGAGGATACACCCGGCACCTCCCGCGTTGCAAGTACCGCCGTGGTATCTTCGGGCGGGATAATCCAAGATGAAAAACCCCGCTTACTGCAAAAGAATTCTGGTCGTCCTACTCCTCGTTGTGGCGACTGGTCTGGCCGTTAACCGAGGCCACGCACAAGAGCTACCCGAGCTTCAGGGGCCTCCGTATAGACCAACTCGGCCGATCGCCATCGTCGGAGGGCTTCTCATAGATGGCACCGGCCGATCGCCGCAGCACGATCAAGCGGTCCTCGTTGTCGGAGAGCGCATCGATTGGATTGGTCCCATGGAGGAAATCCAGATTCCGGAGGGCGCCGAGGTCATCGATGCGAAAGGCATGACCATCATGCCCGGTCTCATCAACGGCAACGCCTATATCCAGTTGAGAGCGATTTACCCGGCCCCGGCGGCCGATCTCACGCTCGAGGAGTTCCAGGCCCGTTGGGAAGAGACCTGGTCCACCTGGAAGAAGAGGGCCTTCACATGGTTGATGCGAGGAGTCACCGGCATCAGGAATACCAGCGGACCCCTAGAGAAGGTGCGGGCATGGAAGCATGCGATCGAGAGGGGAGAGGTCGCCGGACCTCGTGTCTACTTGGGTGGGACCCTCATATTCAGCGAGCCTCACTTCAAGTTCTGGACCCGAAACACGCCCGACCCGGCCGCCGTCGAATGGATGCGAAATGACTTCGCCTTCACGGTCGTTCGTGACGTGGACAAAGACACCGACCCGCTCGTGGCAGACGATATCGATTACTGGAAATTCTACTTCTCGAACGAGACCTGGGACGGAAAGAACGATTTCTCGGACGAAGAAGTAAAGTTCATCATCGACAAGGCTCACAAGAACGGAATTCGCATTGACGCTCACTGCGGCGTTCACATGGGCCGAGCCGTCGAGCTAGGGGTCGACACGGTGCAGCATCCTTTTTCTAGTCGCGAGCTCGTCGAGTGGGACATCGTCGAGAACTTTGCTCGCAAGGGTGTTTTTGCTTCGACTTGCCTGGCCAACGCCCTGGTGCGGGCGGGGATGACGGCGGACCCTCATCGGCTGAACGAGACCCTCTATTCGACCTCCCTCACCGCCGTCGAGTACCGCACCCTCATCCGCTACCGCGACCGGATGCTCTGGAACAAGAATCATCCTGACGAGCCGATGCTACTCATCGGTGATCCACAGCCCTTTGCGACTCGTGGCCGGCGGACTTTCAACGAGCAACAGGAAGGCATGCGAATCGCCAAGGAGAACATGCGACGATTCATCAAGGCGGGGGTGAAGTTTTTCATGGCCACCGACACCGGAGCGTTTCTGAACTTCCAGCAGGACAACCCCGACGTCAACGAGATGCGATCGATGGTCGAGCTCGGGATGACACCGATGCAGGCAATCCTGTCGGCAACCCGCAACGGTGCCGAAGCGCTTGGCGTACTCGACGAGGTGGGAACGCTCGAAGAAGGTAAGCTCGCCGATGTGATTGTCGTGCCCGGCAACCCGCTTCTCGACATGAACATCATGAAGCGCGTTTACGTGACGATTAAGAGTGGCGTTCGGTATAAGTAATGTTACACAAGGCCTCGGTAGACGTCCTTCCGGTGGCGAATGCGAAGCACGAGGACAACGAGCCGCTTTTTTTCGATGGAGTAAACGATCCGATACTCGCCGACGCGAAACCGGTAGAGGCCTTTGTAGGGTCCGGCGAGTGGTTTTCCCTGGTAGGGATCCGGTGCGAGGATGTCCTCCGCGACGTCGAGTGCTCGAGCCCGGAGCGATTTAGGTAACGACTTCAGATCCTTGGCGACGCTCTTCGCATACTCGACTCTAAACACCGAGCTTCTTTCTCATCTCGGAAGGGCTCAATCGCTCCTCGTGCAGCCTCTGCTTGGCGATTCGAACGTCCTCCAACTCTTCGAGATAAGCTTCGATGGCCTTCGAGACGAGCCAGGATCGATTTCGCTCCGTCTCCTTTGCGACCGCGTCCAGCCGCTCCAAGAGATCCTCGCTCACGGTGGCGCTGATGTTTTTCTTGCTCATTTTTCCGCCAAACTATTACGATCTAATATAAGTATTATAGCATAATTTCAGCTATCTTTCTGTCTCGCGGCGTCGTCGGCCAGGGCGCCGGTCAGCGAGGCTACGGTCAGCATAGGCCGCGACTTCGGCGAGCTGCCCCAGCGGCTGCTCCAATCGGGGATCCTGACTGCTGCGAAGCACGACTTCTTTCGCGAAGAGGAGTGCTAGATAACGGAGCTGGAGGGCGGGGCGATCGGCGATGGCTTGATAGTCACGATGTCCGCTGTTGACCTCCCAGCGGCCCTCGAAAAAGCGAGAGCGCCATGAGGCACCGGGATGGTCGACCAGCTCGGGCTCGGGAATCCCCTCGTCGGACGGCCCCCCCCCGGTAACTCCTCCACAACTTCGACGGCGACGACCACACCTGCCTCGCGGCCGGCCGCGCGTGCTCGCACCGAAAGGCTCCCCTGCCCCGGCTGGTCGGCGGCGGTCAAGGCCACCTGTTGGGGCGGCAGGTTCGACGTCAGTGAGTGCTCCGACCGGGACCGGAGAGCTCCCAAGAAAACTCCACGCCGGTTGGGATCACGCGGCCTTCGGCGTCCGTGGCCCGAGCCCGCACTTGTTTCGTTGCGCCGCACTCCATCAGAACGCGGGATGGGATGACGCGAATCGATGCCAGGGGACCGGGAGGGAAGAGCTCGGCAACCGGCGTCGAGCTCTCGCCGGCCGATGGCTCGTGAGCGGCCAATCCAGGCGGTGCCTCCGTTTCTCCTGGGTCCGCCTTTTCGTCGCCCGCGGTTCCTGGGCCGCGTTCTTCATCTTGTTCCGAGCGAACGGGAAGCATGGTGTAGCGCGGGCGCTGGCGGTAGAAGTCTCGAAACGCACGTTGTAGATCTCGGATCAGTTGTCGATCGAGCTGTTCGGCTCGTTCCTTCTCCCTTTCTTCGAGTAGCTCCATGAGCTGGGGCTCGACCTCGACCAATGCCTTGGCGAACGCTCCCGCCGCTTCGTCGGGCACGACGCCGCGCCGGCTGCCGGGAGCCACGCGAAGCACCGGAAAGTCGACGAGCCCGGTCAAGCGGCTGTCCGTCCAAGGAACGTGATCGAGCCCAAGCGGGGCAAGCTCGTCGAATCCTTCCGTAACCAAAGTGCCGGCTGTGTACAGGGCGACTCCTCGCGGCTCGGGGCCGTTTTTTTCCTCTACGGTGAGATAGATCTCCAGGCGGATGGGAGGGTAGCCCTCTACCGGCAGCGGTCCGAATCCCGCCAGACGTTGGCCGAGGAAGCGAGGTGGTTTCACGGTGATGGACTTTCGGGCCCGACCACGCGCCATCCGATCGTCCGCGACCAGATCGACCCCTCGCTCCAGTAGCTGCCCGCGCAGTTCGGAAGCCAAGTAGTCCGCGGCCCGCCGAGCCACCAAGCTGCTCATCGCCGCTCGGTGAAGCCCCACCACCACCACTTCGGTCGAGCGCTCTCCGAAAGTCAATTTGCCCCTCAGCGGCTCAATAGCGTACTGGGGCCAGTCCCGATACAGGATCAAGCGATGGGGTTTGTGACCGCCGAAGTAACTGCGTATCTCGAGCATCTCACCCAAGCTCCAAAAACCTAGCAGTCCGATGCCATACTGCCCCTGGGTCATGAGCTCGAGTCGTTGCTGCGGCGACAGGGATTGCTTTCGACTGTGGCCGATGTGAGTGGCGATGTACCGCAGGGCATCGGGACGGTCCATCTCGGGAATGACGCCCTCCCCGTCGTCGAGAATCTTGAGACAAGGCACGCCCTTTTCGCGCAGCCGTGTGACACGAATCGAGCGATCCCCGGCGTTAGGCTATTTGGGACGAGCTCGGCGAGTGCCTTTCTCGGATCGGGTTGGCTGAGTGCTAGCCAGCGGATGAGCTCAAAGGGATCGTGGACTCGTCCGTTCTCGTGGATTTCTTCCGCGGACGGTCAACCGCGGCGGTGAAACGACTCCGTCAAGTGGAGAAGGACGATATCCCTTTCTACCTGCCCGTGAGCTGTTGCCAAGAGCTTTTGCAAGGCGCCAAAGACTTGCGGGAGTGGAGACTTCTTGAAACTTACTTGGGTAGCCAGCGCCTGCTAGCTTCGGGCGACCCCTGGACGACTCATCGCGGGGCGGTGGCGGTTGAGGACGCAGCGGAATGAGTCGCACATTCACTATCAGATTGGAGGCGGCTGCCACCCCCCCAACTCCTTTTCCAAGAACTGGGCGGCTGCCAGCACCGTGTCTTCCCGCCAAGGACGACCCACGACTTGGACTCCGATGGGCAAGCCCTCCGGTGAAGTCCCGCCGCGAACGACCGCGGCGGGCCAACCCGTGATGTTGAACACCGATGTATAGGTATCCGGCACGAATCCATCGGCGGAGAGGGACTTCGCCACCATTTCATCCAACGCGCCGTGAAGGAACGCGGGGAACGGAGCGACCGGGCAGACGATCAGGTCGTAGTGCTCCATGAATCGCAACATCTCACCTCGAAACCTCTGGCGTGCGATGAGCTTTTCGCCGGCCTCGCGGAGCGATAACGTGGAATTCTGCCCGCCTTCGTACTGTAGCTGGATCGGCGGCGAGAGTTGATCGGTGCCGGCTTTCTCGATCGATCGAGCGAGCGACGCCCCGCCGTCCGAGTACCCGCTCAGGTCCCGCAATCGGTCGAGCGCCTCTGGTCGTCGCTCTTCGACTTTCACGCCGGTCTCCGACAGTGCTTCGACGGCGCGCGTGACCGTCGCTTTCGTCTCCGGCGTGGGGGGGAAAGAGGACAGTACACCATCTTCGTTGTAATAAGCCGCGCGCAATTGTCGCAGATCGATGGCCGCCGGGTCGGGAACGGGCATGGGGACCACGTCGGGATCTTGCCCATCCGGACCCGAAATGATGGGCAACGCGAGGATCAAGTCCTCGACGTATCTGGCAATAGGCCCAACGGTGGTTTCGTGCGAAGCCAGCCCGGCATCGAACGAGATAAAGTGTCCGGTTCGGGGTACCCGCCCGTTGGTGGGTTTCAGTCCGGCGATGCCGCAGAAATGAGACGGCCATCGAATGCTGCCGCCGGTGTCGCTTCCCAGATCTAACGGTGAACCGGCAGCGGCCACGATGGCGGCCGCGCCACCGCTACTCCCACCCGGGCTACGAGAAAGGTCGTACGGATTGCTGGTCTTACCGTACACCAGGTTGTCGGTGTCACCCCAGTGAGTAAACTCAGGAGTGTTTGTCTTCCCTAACAAGATAGCTCCCGCGTCCCTCATGCGCGCCACTACCGTGGCGTCGGAGGGCGGGACATAGTCTCTTCTTCCCAAGCTGCCCGCGGTACTGATCACCCCTGCGGTGTCTAGCGAATCCTTCAACGTCATCGGCACGCCATGCAGCGGGCCCTTTATCTCGCCCCGCGCTAAATCGGCGTCCGCTCGTCGTGCTTCATCGAGAGCTCGGTCGGACACGAGCTGTACAACCGCGTTCAGTTTAGCGTTGACCTCTTCGATGCGATCCAGGTACGCCCGGACAACCTCGACCGAAGAGACTCGTTTCGCCCGGATCGCCTTGGCCAACGACGAGGCGGAGGAATGGATTAACGGGTCACGAAGGGAAACGGGGGACCAGGCCACGGTCAGAGGCAAGACGGCGGCACTTCCGAGGAGAGAGAGCATCTCTCGCCGGGAGAGAGCGTTTTCTTCAAACAAATCTATATTCCCCAGGCCCCGCTGACCTGAACATTCGCTCCGTTGATGTAACGGGCATCATCGGAGAGAAGATAGCGCACCAAGCCCACCACGTCCTGAGTCTCACCGATGTATCCCGCAGGAATCTTCTTGGCCATGGACTCGAGCTCCTCGGGCGGGGCGCTGCCAGAGTCGATGAATCCGGGTGAGATCGCGTTGACGGTGATGCCGTGAGGCGCCAGTAGGCGCGCCAAGGAGCGCGTGAAGATGAGCACGCCGACTTTTGAGATGTAGTGCGCCGTCAGTTGGGGCTGCGCCAAGAGACGGTCGGCGTTGGCCATGCTGAAGCTGATGATCCGCCCCCACTTGCGCTCTTTCATGCCCGGGGCCACGGCGCGACCGAGATAGAACAAGGGGTGCAGGTTGTTATCAAACATCGAGTGCCAGTCCTCGATGCTCACTTCCAATAGATTCTTTCGCTGGTAAGGACCCGCTCCGTTGATGAGCGCGTCGATGCGGCCCCACTCTTTTTCGACCAGGCGCACGAACCCTTCGGCGGCCCCGGGATCGGACACATCACATTGCTCCGCTAGCCCACGACCTCCATTTTTTTCGATTTGCGCCTTGGTCTCGTCTGCTTCCTTCGCACTGGTCCTATAGCAGATCGCGAGCGACCACCCCTGGGTGGCCAGGTCTAAGGCGACGGCCCGACCAATACCGCGCGCGCCACCCGTGATTAATGCAACTCGCTCGCTCATGGCTGGATCCTAACACTCCGACGTCGTCTTGCGCGCGGTGAAGTGAGGCGTCACAATGTGCCCTCTTGTGAACGAAAAACGACTGTTCTCTAAGGTCATGGCGGCCAACCGCGGGGAGATCGCCATCCGGATCTTCCGCGCGTGTACGGAGCTCGGGATCCGGACGCTCGCCATCTACGCTCACGCCGATCAGCTCTCCATCCATCGCTATAAGGCGGACGAGGCGTTTCCCGTCGGCTCGCCCGACGAGCCGGTAGGAGCCTACTTGGATCAGGAAGCCATCCTCGACATTGCCCTCGCCCAGGAAGTAGATGCGATTCATCCCGGATACGGCTTCTTGGCGGAGAATGCGGAGTTCGCCCGCCGATGTGCCGATGTCGGAGTCGTCTTCATCGGCCCGCGCCCGGAGGTCCTCGAGGTTTTCGGCAGCAAGACATCGGCACGCAAGCTCGCGCTGGATGCCGGAGTTCCGGTGGTGCCAGGAACCGAAGAGCCCATGACCTCGACTAAGCAGGTGCGCAGGTTTGCTTCCGAGCACGGTTACCCCATCCTTCTCAAGGCTTCTTTCGGCGGCGGCGGTCGGGGCATACGCATCGTACGCTCGGACGAAGAGATGGAGCAGGCTTTCGAGCAGGCGCGTAGCGAGGCGAAGGCCGCGTTCGGTCGCGAGGACGTGTACTGCGAGAAGCTTCTCCAGCGGGTGAAACATATCGAGATACAAATCCTGGCCGACGAGCACGGCCAGTGCGTCCATTTGTTCGAACGCGATTGTTCGGTGCAGCGCCGCCACCAGAAGGTCGTCGAGTTCGCGCCCGCGATTTCAATTGGCGACCAGGTGCGTTCGGAGCTTTACCAGGCGGCACTGCGCATCGTCACCACCGCGGGCTACAACAATGCGGGAACGGTCGAATTCCTCGTCGACGACGGAGGCTACTACTTCATCGAGGTCAATCCACGGATCCAGGTCGAGCACACCATAACCGAGTGCATCACCGGCCGCGATCTCGTCCAGGCGCAAATCCGAGTCGCCGAAGGTTATCGATTGCGAGACTCCGAGATCGGGATCTCGAGTCAGGCCGCCATCACGAAGAACGGTTTCGCGGTGCAATGCCGGATCACCGCGGAAGATCCCCAGGCGGAGTTTGCACCGAGCACCGGAAAGGTTCGCGCCTATCGCGCTGCCGGAGGTTTTGGGATTCGGCTCGACGACGGGACCGCCGGAGCAGGAACCATCATTTCGAGCTACTACGACAGCCTCATCGTCAAGGTGATCGCCACCGCTCTCGACTTCAAGGGCGCGCGTGCCAAGTTGCTACGTTCTCTTCGTGAATTTCGGATTCGTGGCGTCAAGACCAACACGCGATTCCTGGAGAATGTGATTTCCCATCCCCGGTTCCTGTCTGGGGACGTCGACACACGTTTCATCGATGAGACGCCGGAGCTTTTCGAGTTTCCGCCGGGTCGTGACCGAGGCACCAAGCTCCTGAGGTCGCTCGCGGACGCGGTTGTGAATGGACCGCCAGGGGCGAAAGGCCCTCTGAAACGACCGACACCTCTCTTTCTCCCTCAGGTGCCGGGGCTCGAACGCGACCAGTTGCGCAAGGCGCCCGAAGATGGAGAGGCAATGGCGGTCTTTCGCGATAAGGGCCCGGAAGGCTTGGCGAGCTGGCTCCGCGAAGAGTCGCGTCTCTGGGTGACCGACACCACGTTTCGAGACGCGCATCAGTCGCTGCTGTCGACACGCGTTCGTACCGCGGACATGGAAACCATCGCGCCTGTTACCGCCCGCATCGCGAGAAATCTCTTCAGCGTCGAAATGTGGGGAGGCGCGACCTTCGATGTTGCCTATCGTTTTCTGAACGAAGATCCCTGGGAGCGACTCAGCCGTTTGCGGGCAGCGATGCCCAACATTCTTTTCCAAATGCTGCTCCGGGGTGCGAACGCCGTCGGGTACACGAACTATCCGGATAACGTCATCCGACGCTTCGTTGGTTGTGCGGCCGAGGCGGGGATCGATATCTTCCGCATCTTCGATGCACTCAACTGGGTGCCGAACATGACGCTCGCCATCGAAGAGGTGGGAAGAGTTGGCAAAGTTGCCGAAGCCGCTATCTGTTACACCGGCGACGTCTCGGATCCGAGTCGCAAGAAATATGATCTCGATTACTACGTGGGTCTCGCGAAAGAGCTTACCAAGCGCGGGGCGCACATACTCGCGATCAAAGACATGGCGGGACTTCTCAAACCCGCGGCTGCGCGCCAGCTCATCCCTGCCCTTCGCGAGGAGACCGGGCTTCCCGTCCATCTCCACACCCACGATACGAGTGGCAACGGTGTTGCGACCTATCTCATGGCGAGCGAAGCAGGCGTCGATGCCATCGATTGCGCCGTCGCGAGCATGTCGGGGCTCACCAGCCAGCCTTCCTTGAACGCGGTTTGCGCTGCCCTCGCCACCAACGAGAGGCGGCCGGCTCTCGATCTGGACGCGATGAATCGGCTCGACCTCTATTGGGAACGGGTTCGTAACCTTTATTACACCTTCGAGTCCGGCCTGAAGGCCAGCACCACGGAGGTCTACGAACATGAGATTCCCGGTGGCCAATACTCGAACCTGCTTCGACGCGCCGACCAGCTTGGCTTGGGGGAGCGTTGGGGGGAGCTCAAAAAGAAGTACCAGGAGGTCAACCTCGTCCTCGGCGACATCATTAAGGTAACACCGACGTCCAAGGTCGTGGCCGACTTCGCGATGTTTCTGGTTCAGAACGAGCTGACCGCCGAAGAAGCGATATCCCAGGCCAGCCGCTTGGATTTTCCTCGATCGGTCGTGGACTTCCTCGCCGGAAGGCTTGGTCAGCCCTATGGCGGGTTCCCGGAGCGCGTGCAGAAAGCGATCCTGAAGGGACGCCCGGCGATCACGGATCGCGCCGGCGAGCATTTGGATCCCCACGATTTCGATGCCGCCAAGACGCGATTACAAAAGCGGCTGGGCCGTGAGCCCACCGAGAAATCGCTCTTGAGCGATGCGCTTTACCCGGACGTGTTCGAAGATTACCTCAAACACAACGACACGTTCGGCGATCCGTCTATTCTCCCGACGCCCTCGTTCCTTTACGGGCTTCAAGTGGGTGAAGAGGTCAGCGTGGACATCGAGCTGGGAAAGACCTTGATTGTTAAGCTCGTTGCCATTGGGGGCTCGACCGCCGACGGACGCCGCATGGTGTACTTCGAGCTCAACGGTCAGCCCCGTGAGGTCGTGGTGCGCGACCTGAGCGTTGCGATCTCCGAAGAGGTTGCGCCGATGGCCGATCCCGCGGATCCGCTCGATGTCGGTGCCAGCATGCCTGGTAAGGTGCTTCGGATTCTCTGCAAGGTCGGAGATGCGGTGGAGCCCGGTGATGGTTTGCTGGTCCTCGAAGCCATGAAGATGGAAACGTCGGTCACCGCCCCCTCCGCGTGCATCGTCGAACGCATCGAGGTAGGAATCGGCCAGGAAACGAGAGCCGGTCAGAGGGTAGTCCGGCTACGCGCCGACTAAGTCTAATTTCGATAGTCGAGCGGCGGTTTCCGATCGCCTACCAACGGCTCGTATTCGAAATCGGGCCCCTGAGCCTTCTGAAGCTCCTCCTTCGCTCTTTCAGCGAGCGACGGATCTTCGAAGAGATCGACTGCGGTCATGGCCAGCGTCTTCGCCGCCACCGCCATACCTCTGAGACCGATGCTCATGCCGCTACACGCCACCGCTTGCCAACTGTGGGACGGTGTTCCGGGCACCCAAGTGGCGCCGCTGAATTCAGCGTAGGGAACCACCCAGCTCACGTCCGCAACGTCGGAAGAAGCGGACACCATCGACGGTTTCCAAGGCAGCACTTCGGACTGGGAGCCGATCGGTTTGGGCTTGGCGAGCGTGGCGTGGATCTTCTCGGCGAAGGCGGCTTATTCTTCGGTATAGACCATTTCCGCGGAGGCGCGTCGATTTTTGTCGAGGAGTCGGTGCACGGTCTCGTTGGGGAGTGCCGTGGATGATCTCGTATTCCATTCTCGTTCCCGTACCGAGGACGGCTCCTTCGGCAGCCTTGTGAACTCTTCCCCAGATCCCCCGCAAAGCTACTACATCGGGATGACGGGTGTAGTAATAGACCTCGGCGAAATCAGGCACGACATTCGGGCCTCGCCGCCGCGAGTGATGACGTAGTGAATCCGGGTGGTCGAGTCGACGTGCTCCCGCATCAGATTGACCATGTAGTTCAGCGACTCGACGGCGTCTAGAGCCGATCGACCCTGTTCGGGAGCCCCGGCGGCGTGAGCCGAGCGGCCATAGAATCGGAACTTGGTGGAGATGTTGGCGAGCGAGGTAACGGGGCTGGCGTCATTTTCATCACCCGGGTGCCACCCGATGGAGACGTCGACGTCTTCGAAGAGACCTTCGCGAACCATGTAGACCTTGCCGGCTCCACCCTCTTCCGCCGGTGTGCCGTAGAGGCGGACGGTCCCTCTGGTACCTGACTTTTGTAACCACTCTTTGACTGCGACAGCGGCCGCCGTCGAGGCGGTACCAGAGAGATGATGCCCGCACGCATGCCCGGCCGGGCCGCCAGCGTCTTTTCGCTCGGTCGCAACTAGTTGCGATAGGCCAGGCAAGGCGTCGTACTCGGCCAGGATTGCGATCACCGGCGTGCCTTCACCCCAGCTCGCGATGAAGGCGGTCGGCATGCCGGCGACGCCCGACTCCACATCGAAGCCGGCCGCCTGGAGTTTGGATTGCAGAAGCGCCGAGGATCTTTCCTCTTGGTAGCCGACCTCAGCGTAGTTCCAAATATCCATTGCAACTTCCGAAAACTCTTTTTGATGACCGTCGAGAAAGCCCGTGACCTGATCCTTGGCATCCTCGGCCCCGGCTGTTCCGGAGAGGAGGATCGTCAAGATGCCTGCTACCACACCTGTTTTCATTTTTGTCTCCTAGAAAAAACGTGCCAGAGGAGCCCGACTCCAAGTAGAGCAAGCCCCGAAAGCCAGACCGACCGATCCACCCAAAAGGCGAGAAAGAGACAGGCGGCAAGACCGCCCCAAGCGAATGCTCGCGGGTAGAGGCGTTCAGTCGGCGGAAGCGCCAGCGCGGCGACATTCGTGATCGCGTAGTACACCAAAACGGTGAAGGCGCTGAAGGACCAAGTCGTTTTGACGTTCCCGATGGTGACGAGACCGGTGATGAGGAGACAGACCACCGCCACCGCGACGTACGGCGTCGTTCGAGACGCGTTCAAGATAGCGACCGCTTGCGGCATATCTCCCCGACGTCCCATCGCGAGGAGAACGCGCGAGAGACCGAGGATGAGATTCAAGAGAACCCCGAGCATGGCGGTCATGGCGCCAATGGCGACGATCGAGGGAACGCCCGGCACGCGGAACCTTTCGGCCACGATCTCGAGGGGTGCCGCTTCGCCGATCGTGGCAGCCGCGAGCGCCTCCGGACCCTCGGCGGCTACCGCGACGATCCCGACCGCCACATAAAGCGAGGCCGACAAGACGAGCGTCATGACGATGGCGCGCGGGATGGTGCGTCGCGGGTCGCGCACTTCTTCTCCGAGCGTCGCAATGCGTCCATATCCGGTGAACGCGACGAACATGAGAGCGGAGGCTTCGAGAAACCCCGGCCACCCGCCTAACGTGTCTCGGGGGAGGAGGGGCAGGAGATTCCCGGTTCCGGTTCGCAGCAAGTGGACGACACCGACGAGCACGAAGAGACCGAGCGCGAACCACGTCAGCGTGACAATGAAAATATTCGTCCAGTTCGCTTTCCGGAGCCCCATGAGAACAATCGTGGTCAGCACGAGCGTCGTCAGCGCCGCGACGAGAACGAGCCATCCAGCGGCGTCTGCCCCCAGGGTATGCAAGAGATAGCCTGAAAAGCCGAGGGCCGCGGTCGCGGCGGACGCCGACTTGGCGGAAAGAAACATCCACCCCGCGGAAAACCCGAGCCAGGGTTTCAAGAAGTGATATCCGTACTCATAGGTGCCGCCGCTCACCGGATGGCTCGCCGCCAGCTGAGCGCTCGAAAGTGCGTTGCAGGTTGCGACCAGGGCCGCCAAAGGGATCGCCAGAATGACCGAACCGCCGCTCACCCCGGCCGCGATGCCGATACTGACGAAGACCCCCGTGCCCACGATGGAGCCGAGCCCCATCATGACAGCGGAGGCAACCCCAAGCTCTCGATGTAGTTGTCCGGGCTTGGGGTCTGGCATTTCGTCCGCCGATACAGGGACTAGAGTCTTCGGTCCACGAAACGCGGCGCCTTGACACTGTTCTCGAACTCCCTAGCCAGTGTGCCGACCTCGAGAATCGTCACCTGGGGAGTGATCTCGAACACCCGCTTCGTTTCGGACTCGAGCTCTTTCCCAACGACGTCCGTGTCGACGTGACGCGGTACCTCGCTCGACAAACGTGGCACGTCCAGGTCGTCGACCGTCAGAACTTCGGCCTTGAAATTATTGATCCATCGGTTGGAGAACATGAAATCTTCGAGCTCGGTGTGGTTGATGTTCACGCCGCGGATCTTGAAAAAGCCCGCGGTGCGGTGGGCGTGCTTAATCACTGGAAACACCGAAAGAGGCTCGGTGTTCGAAGATCTCCCCCGATAGGTCACGATGTCGCCCGAATACCATCGCAGAAATGGTGTGACGTTGTTGGTGAACAACGAAGTGACCACCAGCGCACCCGGGTCTCCCTGTGCCACCGGTTCGTGCGTTTCCGGATCGACGACCTCGATGTAAGCGATATCCGTCCAAATGTGGAACCCGTCGGCAATCTCTCCCTCCGCGGCCATCATTGAGACCTCGGTCATCCCGAAGGCGTCGTACACCTTGGCTCCCCACACGCGTTCGAGCTTCTCTCGCTTGGCCGCGGATAGTGGCTCGGCGGTGCAAAGGATCTTCTTCACTGAGCTCTGGGTGAGATCGATCCCCCTCGCTTCGGCGAGATTGGTCAAGTGAAGACCATAGCTCGGCATTCCCATCCATATCGTCGGGTTCAACATCTCGATGAGGTCGAGCTGAACCGTGGACGGCGCCGCGGCACCGGAGCCCACCCAACTCATGCCGATTCCCATCATCTCTCCCGCCCGGGCCCACATATGACCGGCCGGATGAATGCCGAGGGGGAAAGACAGGTGAGCGCGCTCGCCGGCCCCCACGTCCATGCACATGAAGGACCGAGCGAAACCCATCATCGCGTAACGGATGTCTTCGAACGACCTCGGATAGAACAACGGCTTGCCCGTCATGTCACCCGAGCGCCAGTATTCGGCAATTTGGCCTTCGGCAGGGAGGCAGAAGTCCTCGTAGAATTCCTGGTCCGAAAGTGCCCGAAGCATCTCTTTGTCGAGTATGGGTATCTTGCGCCATTCTTCAGGGTCTTCGAGCTTGCTGGTGTCAACGTGCTCGAGTCGCGGGCCTCAAGTGATGGTTCCGTTCGATGAATCGCAGGCAGTGGACCTCGAGCTTCGCGCCGGCGAGATGTCCTTTCATCATCCCCGCACGATCCATGGCTCCGGTCCCAACTTGTCCGACGACCTTCGCATCGGCTTTGCGACCGGCTATATCGCGACCTCGACAAAGCAAACCACGTCCCCCAGTCACGGCGCGACGTTGGTCAGAGGGGTAGACGAGCACAAGTTCTTCCCCGAGAATCCACGGACCATCGGATCGAACGAAGTCCGGACCAGACAGGCCGGCGAGAAGTTTCTGCAATTCAAGAGTCGAGCGCTTCCTTATTGAAGAACGGCTCCACTTTCTCGGGCGGGGTCGGTTCGGTGAGAAGCGAGACCACGACGAGAGCCGCGACCGAAAGTGTGATCGCAGGTATGACGGCTTTCACTGGGCCGGTGTAGAGCAGATTCCAAAGCAGCGTCGTCGTCGTACCCGTGGCGATCGACGCGACCGCGCCCGCTCCGGTGGCTCTCTTCCAGAAGAAGGTCGCGATCAGGGATGGAGCGATCGACGTCCCCCATATCGTATAGGCCAAGAGCGCGACGGAGAGGAACCGATCGGACAAGGTCGACAAATAGTAAGCCACCAGCCCCAGAAGAATTGTCGCCATTCTCAAACGGATGACGAGCGTGCGCCCGCTCGCGTTGGGGTTGATGAATCTCTGGTAGATGTCCCGCACCAAGGTAGTCGCCGGTACTAGCAGGCAGCTCGTCGCGGTCGATAAGACGATCGCCATCACCGTCGTGAGCATCAGCGCGCCGAGTCCCACCGGAAGAAAGTCACGGGCGGCATACGGGATGACCCGTCCGGGAATATCCATTTCGGGTATCAGCGAGGAGCCAACCCACGCGTTCAAGATGATCATCGCCTCCAGGAAGCTCACACCCAATGCCGTCCAAAGCGCCGCCTTCTTCGCGACGAGCGGCGTCCGGGCGGAGAAAAACCTCTGGTAGAGATTCGCTTCGGCCAAGATGAGAAGGCCGGTGGGGAGCGACAAACCGATGGCTTCTACCAATCCGATGGGACCGATGAGTTGGAAGTGCGACGGATCCAGGACTTCGCGCATTCCTTCCATGCCGCCGGTGCGCATGAACAACATGACGAAAGTGATCGACATGCCGGCGATCATCGTGATGCCGGAGACGACACCGATGTGGGCGACAGAGACCATGCCTCCGAACGTCGTGTAGAGCACGATGAAGATCGCGGTCAAGACGACGGCCGGCTGGTAGGGAAGCTCGGGAAGTGCGAGGTTCAAGACGGTTCCCGCAGCCCGGAACTGATAAGAAAGGATCGTGCAGTAGGCCATGAGGAGGGCGAGAGTTCCGAAGAGTCGGGCCGCCAAGTTGTAGCGGCGTTCGAGCAAATCGGGAATCGTAATCTGCTGGAGCGCTCGTGCCCGGCCGGCTACCAAGCTCAGAAAGAATATCGACATGATGGACGCGACCGGAAGAATCCAAGCCGAAAGGCCGATTTCGTACGTCTTTTCGGAGTTCCCGAAAAAGCTTCCGCTCCCGATCCAGGTCGCGATCATGGTGAAGGAGAGAACGAAGGTTCCCAGCCGCCGGCCGGCGACCGAGAAATCCTCCTGAGTGGAGACGCCGCGGCTTCCACGCACCGCGACGATGACGAGCAAGAGGAAATAGCTGACGATGGCCCAGAGGTAGACGCTGCTCACGCCGTTGTTCCTAACATAGTTTTCGGGGTGGTTTCCACTAGCTTTTTGTGGAGTTGTTATAATGCTATAACAAAGCTAAAAAATAGCTAATATAGAGCTATAATGGAGCCGCCATATGGGCGTCAGCCTTTCTATTAAGAATGTTCCGGACGACTGGGTGGAGCGCCTCCGTGAGCGTGCCGATCGACACCACCGGTCTCTTCAAGGTGAGCTGATGAGCATCTTAGAGTTGACGCTGGAGCCGGAAAAGCGACGGACGGTTGAGGAACTGCTCGAAGAGATTCGAAGTCGGGGTGTCTCGACGCCGTCGGAAGCGGCCGCGATGATCCGGGCCGACCGAGATGCCCGTTAAGGTTATCGACGCCTCGGCTCTCGCCGCTCTCCTGTTCGGGGAGCCCGAAGCAGAGGAGGTGGTGCAGCGTCTGGGACAAAGTCGGCTCGTTGCGCCCGCGCTCGTGCATTTTGAAGTGGCGAGCGTCTGCCTCAAGAAGATCCAACGCCGTCCCGAAATGCGACAGCAGATGCTCGATGCATACGCTCGCAGGGAAAGAGTTGGAGTCGAGGAGGTGGAGGTAGCGCTAGACGCGGTAGTGACGCTTGCGGAGCAAACCAACTTTATTTGCTATGACGCGACGTATCTCTGGTTGGCGACTCGGTTGAAAGCCGAGCTTGTGACGCTCGACAAACGTCTAGGCGATGCCGTAGAAGAACTTCGGCCCCGTTCGTAGAACGGTAACGGTCACTGGCGTGCGGCCAAACTCACCCGCGTCCGTTCACCACTCCCACTCTTCTCTTTCCCAGCGCGTAGGAGGAAGCGAACCGGCGCCCGGCAGCGCGTCGTCCCCTCGACGGGCCATTGCCTGGAATGCGACTGCCCAGCCCTGACGCGCGCGCCGCGGGGGACCCACGATCGCCGACTCACCCTGAACGTTGATCCCGACGTCCTCGCCCAAGCCGGCTTGGTCAATGAGCGTTCTGGGGATCCGGACTACCCACGAGTTGCCGATACGGGCCATACGTACTTTCATCCTAAGCCTTCATCGTAGTCGGGTCACATTGTACTTTGGCTGTGACCTAGATGTATCGGGCTAGCGGAAGCTCCGACCCAAAGAAAACACGAACCGCGCGGAACCGTCGTCGCCAAACGCCAACACCGCCGCCACGAGGCCCACGCCGGTCTCCATTAGCAGGCCGCCGCTATAGCTGCTCCGCACCTCCGCGTTATCGAAATCGTCGAACACACTCCCGAACTCCGCCAGTCCGGTCAGATAGACCGCCGCGCCGACGAAATCAGGAAGTCGAGAGATTTGTTTCAAGTAGGCCACGCTCCCGAGAAGGAACTTATCTCCGCGAAACTCATCGTCGTCGTAGGCGGTCAACCGAAGTGAACCGCCCAACGTGAAGTCATAGAGTGTCGGGACCGGTTGATTGAACGAAGACCCCCCGGCGCCGACGAAAGCGAGACGATGGGTCTTGGCAATTGGCCAGAAGACCGACACCCTCGCTTCCGACAAGCCGAAGTCGGTTGTGGCCGTGGGCGCGTCTAGGAACCAGCGGGTACTGGAGAGGACGGGAAGACCTGGCGTGGGGATGAGCGCGCGATCCTGCCCATCATAGATCCAGCGGAGCCGAGCCCGCTCTTCTTTTTCCTGAATTTCCTCAAAGAGAGGATCTCCGACGCGGAGGCCGAAATCCACGTCTCCGATGTCGTAGCCGAGACGAATCTCATTGTAATGTGGAGCTCCACATAACCGTTGCCAATATCCCGATTGTGGTGCACGGGCTCAGCTACACGTGCATCACATCAGGTTCCGGAGCCGCAGCGGGCGAAAGAATCGCGCCGAAAGTAACTCACCGCCGAATCTGATCTCGGTCTGCGTTTTTCACCACCGCATGATTCACGTGGGAACGATTGGCCTGAAGGGTCGAGCGCCCTCCGAGCTCGAGTGGCGTCGGCCGTCGCTGATGGAGAAGGCGCTGAAGCGCAACCAGGTTTGGCACACGTGTGCCAAAGCCGAATCTGGGTCAAATGGTAACAGTCGAGGCGCTAGCGATATTTTTCGATGAGCTTCTGATAGCGCGGGTGATCGCGCAAGGGATCCCACTTCGGGTCGAGCTCGAGCAGGGGGACCGAGAAAATCGAGGGAACGGAAAGGACCCGCTCGATTTGCTCCAATGCCGCCTCGTACTCGCCCACATCGTGTAGATGAGAGCCAAATCTGCGAGCCGCACTGGCCCCACGAATGCATCCTTCGAAACCGGCATAAGCTCCACGCCTCGTTTTCCAGCGGCGACTGCTTCCTCCTCGCGTCCGACGCCGGCATAGGCGATACCGAGAGCAGAGTGGAGGCGATGGTCTTCGGGACTTTGTTGTACCCGCTCCTCCAGAATTCCCCGAGCATCTTCAAATGCGGCACGTGCCTCCTCGGTCCGGTCGAGCTCACGCAAGGTGAGCGCCGACAGTAGCGCCTTCGGGTAAAGCCAATGGTGACCCTCGAACGACGCGAGCGGCGTCGACTGCAGGCGGCTTAGTGCTGCCTCGAAGTTCCGCTCAAGTGTTTCCTGCAAAAACCATACATAGACCGGAAATCCGGCATCCGTCCGATATGGCATCTCATCGAGTATCCGCCGTGCCTCTATTGGTTCGCTTTTCCAGCACCAGTAGTTAAGCGCCTTGGACGAATAATTGCCCGGGTGATCGGGGGCCAGGGAAAGAGCTAGGCTCAAGACTCGATCCGCGTCCTGGTGCCTCCCGGCCCAAAGGTACGTCATCCCGAGCCCTCCCGCCACGACTGCGTTTCGGGGATCCAGCTCGAGTGCCGTTTCCATTTCATCGATAGCGTGCTGCCAATCGCCGCGGCGACGGAACACGGCGCCGGCGAGGAGGGGGGCGAGGGGGTCATTGGGCAGCCCTTTGGCGGCGGTCGCGGGCTCGCTGAGGGCGCGATCGTAGTCTCTTTCCACCATGTACGCGTACACTCCGGTGCTTTGGTGCACCGCCGGGAGATCCGGCTGGAGCTCGCGTGCTCGTTCCAAAGTTTCTCTCGCCCGTTCCACGCGTTCTTCGGAGCGGTCGTAGCCGTGGAACCACAACCAAACGTGAGCAGTAGCGAGATCGGCGTGAGCAGCGGCGAAGTTCGGATCTAGTCTCGTCGCCCGGTCGAGCATGTGCTCCGCGAGATCCAAGTCTTCCTTGGAGGGCCCACCCTGACTAAATAGGTAGCTTCGGCCCCGCTGATAGGCTTGAAGAGACTCCATGTTATCCGTAGGCTTCAGCGTGAGCGCCTCGCGTTCTGGCGCCAGCAGCGTGACGTCCAATTGTTGGATCACTGCATGGGCGATTTCAGACTGAACCTCAAAGAGATCTTCCGTGACCCGATCGTACACGTCGGACCATAGGTGCGTGTCGTCGGCGACACGGATGAGCTGGGGGATGACCCGCACCCGCCCCGGACTTCCATCCGAGCCTTTCTGCCATCGCACCGTGCCTTCCAACAGGTACTCGATTCCAAGCTCCTCTCCGATCTGTTGAGTCGGTTTGTCCGTATCTTTGTACTGCCTCGTACTGTTGCGGGAGATGACGCCGAGGCCACTCACCCTGGCGAGTCGACTCGTGATCTCCTCCGTCATCCCGTCCGCGAAATACTCGTCTTCGGGAGGCCCCAGGTTCTCGAATGGAAGGACCGCGGTCTTCTTTCTCTGGGCGACCGGCGTTGCCCCTTCCGTGCTCGTAGACTGACGAGAGAGCAACGAATACCCTGCAAGTGAAAGCACTGCTGCAACAGCGATCGCGGCGATTGCGAAGACGACTCTCTTTCGGACGGGGCTTGGACCGGAGCGGCGGCCACGCTTGCCATCGACCCGGACTCCACCCGTCGCCACAGCGCCCGGAGATCCACGACAAGGTCGCTCATCGTCTGGTAACGTTTTCCGGGATCCTTGGCGAGACACTTGTCCATCGCTCTCTGAAGTTCCGAAGCCGCTTCCGGCGAGATCTCCGCTCCCAAAGCGGGTAAGCGTGGGACCGGCTCTTTCAGAATAGCGGAGAGCGTGTCCGCTCCGGTGGCCCCCTGGAAGGGAGGCTGTCCGGTCAGCATCTCGTGGAGGACGACCCCCAAGCTGAAGATGTCGCTCCGGTGATCCACCCGACTGCCGCGCGCCTGCTCCGGAGACATGTACGAGAGCGTCCCCATGACTTTCCCGGGATCCGTCTCCGCCCGGGCCGCCGTCGCGGCTTCCGCGTCGCTACCTCCCAGCGGTTCCACCAGCTTGGCAAGCTCGAAGTCGATGATCTTCGCGTGTCCCTGCTTGGTCACCATGATGTTGCCCGGCTTGAGATCGCGGTGCACGACACCCTTTTCGTGTGCGAGAGCAAGGCCTTCCGCCACTTCCGTGACCAGCTCCAAAGTGCGAGCCACGGGTAGTCGTTCCTGCTGCAAGACGTCGCGGAGTTTTTCGCCTTCGATGAGCTCCATGGCGATGAAGGTCACCCCATCGACTTCGTCGATCTCGAAGACGGTGGCGATGTGGGGGTGGTGGAGCGCCGCTGCGGCCTTGGCTTCCTGCACGAAACGGCGGCGGCGTTCCGAGTCCGAGACCAGTTCCTGAGGAAGCACCTTGATCGCAACTTCCCGGTCGAGCTTGGTGTCCATCGCGCGATAGACGATCCCCATCCCCCCGCGGCTGATCTCCGCCAGGATCTTGTAGTGGGAAAGTGTTTGCCCGACCATGTGCTCGCTCTAGCTCGTTCCTTCAGAGGGGAGAGCGTACTTCTCGACGATCTCTTGATAGCGCGGGTGATCGCGCAAGGGGTCCCAAATGGGGTCGAGCTCGAGCAAAGGGACTGAAAACGGGGCGGGAATGGAGAGGATAACCTCGATCTGATCCAAGGCCGCGTCGTGCTCGCCCACCATCGTGTAGACCAGTGCCAGAGTTCTAGTTCGCCAGAGTTCGCCCACGGCCTCGATAGTGAACGGCGTAAGATCCATGTGGGTCTCGGCTAAATCGACGGCCTCCGGCCGGCGTCCAAGGCATGCGTACGCGATCGCCAGGTGTCCATGTAGCGGGGAACCGTCAGGGAGGTCCTCCAACTCACTTTCAATGCGGGTGCTTGCCTCGCCGCACGCAGCGCGAGCAGCGTCCGGGTTGCCCAACAACCGGTAGAGCTTCGCTTTTTGTAACGCAGCGGAGTCGCCGATATGGAGCAACCAAACATCTCCTGGCAACGAGCTCAGTTTTTCCAGGGCCTCTTCATAGCTTCTCTCCAGCGTCAATTGGTGGGCCCAGAGGAGTGCTGTTTGCGGATCGCTCTGATCGGGCATCGACTCGAGCGCCTTGCGCGCGTTGTCCAAGTCGCCTTCCCACAGCCATTCATTCAGAGCGAGGAAGTGGTAGGCGCGCGTTTGATCAGGAGTGATGGCGATGGACAGTTTCAAGTGTCGGTCGGCCTCTGCCTATCGTCGAAGGAAGATGAGCGTTTGCCCTATATCCCACGCCAGAAGGCTATTTCTGGGGTTCAGTGCGAAGGCTTCTTTCATCTGCGCCCATGACCCTTCGAAGTCGCCGCGGCTTCTCTTCACGGAGCCCATGAGCTGTCGGACCAAGGAGTCATTGGGCAGACCCTTCGCGGCCAGTGTCAACTCCCTCATCGCACGATCGTGATCCGAATGGCCAAAGTAGTAGATGAGTCCTCGTGCCCGATACGCGCCTTGTGGCTGGCGTTGTCTGCAAAGCTCAGACAGTTTGGGTTCGAGCGATTCCTGCATTGGATGCCGGGGGTTCGCCGCCACCCCGACATTCCAGGAGCGTTCGTCGTGGACCAAGGGACGGCCCGATGGCTCGCGATGGAGCTCTTCCATCTCCTTGGGTTTCGCAGACGCGGAGAGAAGGATCGCTTTCTAATAATGCCCCGCCGAGCTCACGATTTCGGGGGATCGGCCGATGGTTGTTCATCCGCTTGGTCGGTGTAGAGCTCGATCGCTTCGCGTCCATTCTTCATCGCCTCGTCGACCGTTTCGCCCTCACTGATACAACCGAGGAGCGAGGGCACATGCACTGTGTACCCACCCTCGTCGCTTGGCTCCAGTACGACCTTCAGCTTAAATGCGCACCTCCGTTAACCCATTTTAGCATTGTTGGCCCAACGTGGCGTCGGGCCGTCCTGGCAATCGACGGAATGGCTAGGCGAGAGGGGTTCGCGTTCCTAGCCGCGTAATGACGAAGCCTTCCGCTTGGGGTCCAGCACATCCCTCAGCCAATCACCGAACACGTTCGTCCCCAGAACAACCAGCATGATGGCAAGGCCCGGAAAGACCGCGAGGTGCCACGCTACGGTCACATAGGCCCGTCCGTCCGCGAGCATTCCGCCCCAAGAAGGGGTGGGCGGCTGAACTCCGATCCCCAAGAAACTGAGGCCCCCTTCGAAGATGATCATCATGCCAAAGTTGAGGGTAGCCATGACGACGATCGTGTTGAGAACGTTGGGGAGGATATGCCGCAGAATCAATCGCACCGGCCGGCATCCCGCCACACGCGCCGCCTCGATAAACTCGCTCTGCTTGACGCTCAGCACTTCGCCGCGGACCATCCGCGCGTAGCCGGGCCAGATGCCAAGAGCCAGGACGATGATAACGCTCAACATGCTAGGGCCGAAGGCCCCAATGGCAGCAATGGCCATCAACATGAACGGCATCGCGAGCTGCATATCGGCGATTCTCATGATCAAAGTCTCTAACCAACCGCCGAAGAATCCCGCCAGCAAGCCCAACCACGTCCCGAAGGCAAGCCCGATGAAAACGGAAAAGAAGCCGACCGAGAGAGATACTCTCGAGCCGTAGACCAGACGACTAAGAACGTCTCGTCCCAAACTGTCGGTTCCCAAGAGATGGTCCGATTCTCCTCCCTCTTCCCAGGCAGGCGGGAGCAAGGTACTCGCGAGATCTTGTCGGATCGGATCATGGCTCGTCACGAAGGGCGCGGCGATCGCCGTCAGCAAGAACGCCAGCAAGATGCCGCCGCTCAAGATCGGGAGCTTCCGGAGGAGAAGCATTCGCGTGTCTTTAACCCAGCCCATCTTACCGATTCAGTTATGGCTTATTCGCGGATCGATCCAGGAGTAGAGAATCTCGACCAGCAGATTGACCACGATGAATATGCCGGACGCGACGACGACCACCGCCTGCACGACACGGAAGTCATTGGATGAAATGGCCTGTACGGCAAGACGACCTATACCCGGCCATGCGAAGATGGTTTCGGTGATGACCGCGCCACCTAACAAAGTAGCGAGCAGCTGGCCGACGTAGGTCAACACCGGGATGAGGGCGTTTCGGAGGGCGTGTTTCAAGACCACCAGATGCTCAGGAAATCCTCTCGTGCGGGCGGCGCTGACGTATTCCCTTCCCAAGACGTCGAGCATCGCCGAGCGCGTGAGACGCATTACTGCGGCCATCCCGAAGGTTCCTAAGGTCAGCGCCGGCAAGACGAGGTGCTCCAGTCCCCCTCGTCCAGAAATCGGCAGCATCTTTAGCTTGACTCCGAAGACGAGTATTGCCATGACACCCAGCCAGTAATTGGGCGCTGCCTGTCCGACCAAAGCGATCATCTGACCTGCTCGATCTATTGAGGACGAAGGTCTCGTTGCCGAAAGGACTCCCATGGGTAGCCCCACCAGGAGCATGAAGGCCATGGATGCCACGGTCAGCTCGATCGTTGCCGGCAAGTGCTGAAGCACCAAACCCATCGCCGGAGCTCTTGCCTGAAGAGATTCGCCAAAGTCTCCCCGAAGCACGTTGCCGAAGAAGGTGAGGTATTGAATGTAAAAGGGGCGGTCGAGTCCGAGCTCTTTCCGCAGTATGTCGGCTTCTTCTCTGGTGGCCAGGGGGTCCAGCAGAAGTGCTACTGGATCGCCGAAAACGTTTGTTATGAGAAAAACGATGATTGTGATCCCCACAATCATCAGGAGGGAATGAAAGAACCGTCTCAGTATGAATGTCGGCACTGTGTCTTCGCCATCATCGACACCTGGCTATTGCGTTACGCTGACAGTCCATAGATCCATCATTTCGTCACTGGGAGCCCTAAAGCCGACCACCTTCTTGGAAACGGCATAGATCCCCTTCACGTTGTAGAGGAACAGATAAATCGCATCGTCATGGACGATATTACCGATTTCGTAGGCCGCGTCACTTCTCTGGCGCGTATCCATCGTGGCCTTGGTTTTCTTGACCATCTCCCACAACGCTTGGTCCGGATGGAAGCAAAGGAGGGAGCTCGGGTCCAGCTCGTTCAAAGAATGCGATATGTCCCAATCCCTAGAGGCCATCCCAATAAGGTAGATTCCTTCGAAATCGCGACCGATGAGCTTGCTGATGTAAGTGCCGCTTTCCATGACATGAACCTTCGTGTCGATCCCTGCCTTGGAAAGTTGGTCCGCCACCGCGAGGGTCACTTGCCTGTCCATCGGGTATCGGCCGTTCGGGGTGTAGAGGTTCAACGGAAACCCGTTCGGATAGCCGGCCTCCTTCAGGAGGGCTCGCGCCTTCTTCAGATCGTACGGATACGGTTCTATCAGCGGGCCACTGCGCTCGGCGATCCGCAGGGGGACGTGCGTGCCGAGAGGCGTGCCCATCCCGCCCAGCACACCCTCGACGATCGCCTCTTTGTCCACGGCGTAGTTGAGGGCCTGGCGTACGCGTTTGTCGCGGAGTGCGGCGACTTTCGTTGAATCCATAATGATATGCATCGCACGTAGACTCTCGACCGATTGGACCTCTATTTCGTCATCGTCTTCGAGCGTCGCCACCATGAAAGGTGGCACGTCGGTGATGATGTCCACACCCCCGGTCTGCAGCTCCGCGACCCGGGTCCCCATTTCCGGGATGATGCGAAAGACCAGCGTCTTGACCCTCGGGGGAGGGAGATACCAGTCGAAAACCGCGGTCAGCGTCAAGCGGTCATTAGGTACCCAGGAAACGAGCTCGAAGGGTCCGGTCCCGATGGCCTGATGTCGCATGCCTTGCCTTTCGTTTTCTTCGAAGGTCTGTTTCGACACAATCCCCACGAAGGCTGCCAGCACATTGGGTAGGAGCGGATCCGGAATTTTGGTCTTGATATCTAAGGTGTAGCTATCAACGACTTCTATCTTGTCGTAGCTAGCGAAGTAGGATCTAAAGTTCCACCTGTTTCGCGCGTCCAGTAACCACTCGAGCGTGAACTTAACGTCCGCTGCGGTAAAGGCGTATCCGTTGTGAAACTTCACTCCCTCGCGAAGATGGAAACGCCAGGTCTTATCGTCGAGTAACTCCCAGGAAACCGCCAGGCGAGGGTTGATCTTACCGTCGGGGCCGAAGTGAACGAGGCTATCGTACACATGCCGCTGCATCATGACGCCGGTCACGTTGAATGCCAACAGTGGAGACAAGCCCTTCATGTCGGTGGTCACCGCGACGGTCAGGGCGTCCTTAGATGGTGGTGACCCACGCCAGAAAATAACGATGGCAACTAGGAGTAGGAGGAAAAGAGCGGTGAGTCGCTTCATCGTAACCGACGTCGTCGGAGATTGCTAGTCGAACATCCTCCGAATCTTCTGAAACAGCTCACTACCCTCGTCGGCAGTGGCGAGGGCGGTGACATCGTGTTCGCATCCTTCCAACAGTACGAGCTCCGCTTCTCCGCCTCTCTCCTTCAACGTCCGAACGAACTCCTTGGATGATTTCACTCGCCCCGCTTTTTCTTCGAGAGACCCGACGCCGACCACCGTCTTACGTGGGACCGTCTGGATATTCAGGATCGGGCTGGCCTCGCCCCGAAGCTCCGGGTCCGGAAGATATTCGCGCACCCAGGTCGGGATCCTGAGGTCGTACGACGTACTGACCGGCGCGCAGCCCTTGATCAAGTCCGTCGGTAGAGACATCTGCTCGAGCCAGTCGGTTTTGACGCTGACGAAGGCAGAAAGATTGGCGCCCGAGGAATGGCCGCCCACATAGATTCGTTCAGTATCCCCCCCATGGGAGGCGATATTCTGGAACACCCAGGCCAATGCCTGTCGGGCATCATCGTGCGCGTCCGGGTAGCGGAAACTCGGCGTGAGTCGGTAGCCGGCGACGACGGTTAGGATATTGTGGTGAACAAACGGAGAGGCAACGAAACCGTAGTCGGCGCGGTCCCCTTCCCGGAAGCCACCACCGTGAAAAAAGACGAAAACAGGCCATCCGGAAGACTTTTCCTCGGGGGCGTACAGGTCGAGCCTCTGCTTAGGGTGGTCGCCGAACGGTATATCCAACTCATGAGGTAAGGACTCCCGAGCCGCTGTAGTCAGTTCATCTGCCTTCTCATAAAAAGCCTTCCAGTTGATGTGAAACTCTTCTGGATGCGTGACGGTGTGATAGTTTGAGGAGCTCGACCCATCGAAGTTTTTCATGCTCGCTTGCCTCCTAGATCTGAATACCTGAATTCTAAGTGGTCCAAGGTTTCATGGTCAACCGGCAGGAGAGAATTTGACGGGAGAGACGGTGCTGGTACACTCAGCCCCGCCTGGGGTGGAGGATGGATCCAATGAGCAAGGACAGTGATTTCGAGACGATTCGTCTCGACCGAGACCAGCGTGGTGTTGCCACCATCACCATGGACCGGCCGGCTGACGGTAATCCCATGGACGAAACATCGATTCGCGAGCTGACGCTCGTCGCCGGCCGGCTCGGCGAAGACGACAGTGTGCGGGTCGTTGTCTTGACCGGGGAGGGAGACGTCTTCTGTGCTGGCGGCAAGCCGGCTTTTCTCGAGAAGCTCAGAAATTTCAGCTTTGCGAAGAACCTCAACCTAGGAGGGCAGCTCGATCGCATGTACGCGACCCTCTCGGGACTTCCAAAACCGCTGATCGGACGGATCAATGGTGACGCCATCGGGGGCGGCACCGGCTTAACCACGACGTGCGACATCGCCATTGCCGTCGAGGAAGCCCGGTTTGGATTCTCAGACGTGCGCGTTGGAATAGCTCCCACCGTCGTGGCGCCGTACTTCGTTCGGAAGGTCGGGCCCTCTTTCGCGCGCGCGGCCTTTATCAGCTGCGAGAAATTCTCCGCACGAAGAGCTAGCGAGATCGGGCTGGTTCATCGGGTGGTTCCCAAGGACGACCTCGACGCCGCGGTGGACGAAATGATCGGTTCTTGTCTCATGGGAGCTCCTGGAGCGCTGGCCGTTGCGAAACGACTCCCGGACATCGTCCAGGGTGGCTCGGAGGCTTTGAGAATGGAACTGGTCGAGATCGTGACGAGGCTCAGGGAAACAGACGAAGGCCGGGAGGGACTAGCTGCGCTGATAGAGAAGCGAAAGCCCAGCTGGGTGCCAGGAGACAGTCGTGACGACTAAGAAACATTTGTTCGAAGTGACTCGGAAGGCCGCGATCGGTATGGCGGCTTTGTTCATTGCCGGTTGCGGCAGCTCACAATCGACGGATGCTCCGGACCTCATCCTGCATTCGGGCAAGATCCTCACCGTGAACGATGGGTTCTGGATCGCGGAGGCGATCGCGATCACGGACGGAAACATCGCGGCCGTCGGAACCGATGACGAGATCGAGTCTCTAGCGGGGGCGGACACTACGGTCTTTGATCTGGAGGGCCGGACCGTAATCCCTGGGATCGTCGATTCTCACTCCCATCAGGACGGCTACGGGATGCACATCTATCGCCCCGATCTTTCGAAGGTGGGTAGCGTCGCGGAAATGATGTCCGTGGTAGAAGCCAAGATTAAGGAGAGTCAGCCCGGAGAATGGGTTACGAATTCCGGTTTCTGGAACGAGACCAAGCTGGAGGAGCGCCGCAACCCAACCCGCTTCGATATCGATCCCATCTCTCCCGATAACCCGGTTTACCTAGGCCGCGGGCATCTGGGCATCATCAATACAAAGGCGATGGAAGTGCTGGGTATGGACGAGGACACGGCCAGCCCACCGGGTGGGACGATAGAACGCGATGAGAAAGGTCGCATCACCGGCCGTTTGTACGAGAGGGCCCTCGATCCGGTGCACGAAGCCGTTCCCAAGCCGACTCACGAGCAGAGGATGGGTGCCATTCTCCAAACCTACAAAGAAATGGCAGCGGCCGGCGCGACGAGTGTGCGTTCGGGCGGAAGTCCTATCGAAAGCATTGCCGCCTACGCTGAGTTAAACGATCGCGGGAAGCTACCGCTTCGCACCAGCGTCACCGCCTACCTGAATCCCAATCAATCCAGTGACCAAATTGAAGAATGGTTGCAGCGGCTACCGCCCGTTTCCGAACCGGGCGACACGTTCCAGGTTTGGGGAATCAAGATGACGGCCGACGGAGGCTCGGATCTCGCTTATCTCCGGCGGGACTATGCGAACCGTCCAGGTTTCAGGGGTCAGTTGGGCGGATCATTGGAAAACTTCACGACCGCTGTTTCTCTCAGCAATCGATACGGACGGCGAGTGGGGATTCACGCGCTCGGTGACGCGGCCATCGATTTCACCCTCGACGCCTACGAAGTCGCCGACGCGGAAAGCTCGATAGCAGACAAACGCTGGTCCATCGAGCACGGCTACCTCATTCAACCTGGGCAGTACCCGCGGATGAAGCGCCTCGGGCTCATCATTCATCCTCAAACCTGGCATCTCTACCACCTAAGAAGAAACTTCGTCGAGAACTACGGACCGGAGTATGCCGATATGACGCATCCGTACCGCGATCTGGTGGATCAGGGGATTCCCATCGCCGGCGGGATGGATTGGAGGGTCGCTCCGCACGATTACTTCTTCTTCATGTGGGTCGCCATCACGCGAAAGACGCTGGACGGAGAAGTGGTAGGTCCCGATCAAGCCCTAACGCGCGAAGAGGCGCTGCGCTTCCATACCGTGTGGGCCGCGTATTCGACTTTCGAAGAAGACCTGAAGGGTTCGTTAGAGCCCGGGAAATTCGCCGATCTTGCCGTACTCGACAACGATTACCTCGGCGTCGAGGCGGACGAGATCAAAGATATCCGCCCTCTGCTCACCATGGTAGGGGGCCAAGTTGTTTTTAGAGATCCGGATTACGCCTTTCCTTAAGGAGATAGCCCCATGCTGCTAGCCGATGCCTTGACCGCAGAGTTTTCCTTCGAGTCTGAAACGACCAAGAAGCTCATGGAGCGGCTTCCCGAAGACAAACTCTCCTGGAAGCCTCACGAGAAGTCGATGAGCCTCAGTCGGCTCGCGACCCACATTGCTCAGATCCCCGAATGGGGGGAGACCATCGTGCAACACGAGAGCTTCGACATGGCCAGCGTCGATCCCGACCGGAAGCCCCTGGAGCTCGGAAGTCGCCAGGAGGTTCTGGGTCTTCTCCAGAAGAACGTGGTGCAGTTTGCGGAGATCGTGAAGGGGAAGGACGACCCGTTGATTCTGACGGAGTGGCAGCTAAAGCACGGCGACCACGTTGCGGTCGACCTCCCGCGCATCGCAGCGCTTCGGGGTTTCGTTTTGAATCACACCATCCATCACCGCGGACAGCTTTCGGTCTATCTGCGACTGAACGATGTCCCGCTTCCTGCCATGTACGGACCGTCTGCAGACGAATCGTAAATCATGTACGGCGGACTGCGACAATAGGCTCGTTAGGCCGGAAATGCAGAGGGAACTTGGTCACCGGTCGCATGGGGTCCTTCAAGTCTACCAAATAAGGAGCACGGTCCTTCTCTTTGACATCCCCGAGTTCGAAAACCACGGTGGACGCGGCTAGGGCGGAGCCATCGGGTGAGGCCGCAATTCGCGTGCCATAAGCATGAGGCCAATCATCGAACTTCCCCGACATCCGCGCGACCGCGGTAAGCCGTGGTGGGGCAGTGCCCATCGGTATTTCGGCGATAGAGAACATCATCCTGTCCCCTTGGAAGATCCAGAAGCCCGAAGATTTGGCGGGACTGAATGCCGCCGCATAGAGAGTCTCTCCATCCGGCGACCAATCGAGATGTCCCAATACGTACTGTTCGACAGGGAGCTTCGGCACCAAGGTCTATAGGAGTCCGGCCTCTGAGAAGATAAGGATGAGCGCCCCCGTCGGCCCGCTGCCGGCGACGGCCATTCGCTCCCCATTTCGATCGGGCGCCATGCAAGGGGAGAGCTCGTCGATCCCATGTTCCTCTAGTAAGCCAGGCCCGTCACGTGCGAGGGTGTCGACCTGAAACCGGCGCCCATACAGCAGCCGCACCCATGCCGATGCTCGAGTCGCCTTTTTTTCTCCGCTTGCCCCACTTTGACGCACTCCACTCGCGCCGGCTAATCTAGGGTTGTGAAGAGGTTAGTTCTCGTAATCGTAGGCTTGCCGGTCCTCTTGGGCTTGCAGGGGCAATCGCCCATCCCCGCCGACTCGATCTTTTCTCCGGAAGACGATGTCTTCGCCATCCGTACCGCGGTGGTGACGGTCACCAACGAGAACGGATTTCCCCTGACCGGATTGGAGGCAGAAGACTTCGAGGTCTTGGAGACGGAAGTCCCGCGCGATATCATCGAGGTCATAGGAGACGATGAGGGGCGGGAGATATTTTTGCTTGTCGATACGAGTGTGGGCTTTCGGGGAGAGATCCCTTCGTTGCGACGAGGGCTCCAGGCATTCGCCGCGGCGCTCCGGGAGCCTCACGAGATCATATTGGTGGAGTTTGGTGGTCGGCCCAAGCACTTGGCCGGGCCCACCAGCGATCGCTACCACCTCGACCGGGCGGCAGGAAAGGTCATCGTTCGTACCGAAGGCGCTTACTTGGCGGATGCGATCGCCTATGTTGCGAGTGGGATCACCGCCGCCAAGCAAGCCGAGACACAACCGCCGATGATTGTCATTGTGGCCTCTCTCACACCGGACTTCTCGTCACGACAATTCAGTGAGGCCTACGATCTCGCCGTTCAATCCAGAGCCGAGTTCTATGTCGTGCGGTACGAAGGTGGGTTCCGAGGCTCCCTCAATTCTGCACAAGTGGAAAATGCCCTCCGGCGTCTCTGCGAGCGGAGCGGCGGTGCATTCACGAGGATCCTGTCTGCTGGTGCTTTGGAGAACACGCTCGGCCATTTGGCGACGCGGCTGCTACAGCCACGCTATCGAATATCTTTCTTGACCGAAGTCGAACCACGAACCCTGATGGAAGATCTGAAGATCACGGTCTTCCGAGAACATGTTACGACCCTTCTACTTCAGTTGCTCCCGTACGAAAGGCACGTTACCGCCTCACAACCTACTCCAGGAGGCCAATGATCTCACGCCGGAGGTGGATACGATGAGAGAACTGCCGTTGTTGACGTTGAGCTCGGTGATGCTCTTGGGTCTCACGGGCCAAAGTGCTTATTCCCAGGAAGACGCATTCGCCATTCGCACCGCGCTGGTGTCGGTGACCGACTCGAGCGGCGCACGCATCGAGGAGCTCTCTGAGGAGGACTTCAAGCTTGTAGAGCGCGGTATCGAGCGAGACGTCACGGAAGTGCTGGATGAGGAGAAAGGCGTCGAGCTCTATCTCTTGATCGACACCAGCGTCGCCATGCGGCGCTACGTCCAGCAGCTGAGGAGCGGTGTTCGGCAATTCATCGACGCCATTGGCAGCCGTTTCGAGGTTACGCTCTATGAGTTCGGAATGAGGCCGCGAAAGCTGGCCGGTCCTACCAACGACCGGGCCGCGCTTTCGATCGCAGCGTCGAGACTAATTGCCCAGTCCGCTGAAGGAGCTTACCTCCTGGACGCCATTTCCGAGACCAGTAAGAAAATACGCGATACCGAGCGCGCAGAAGACACCCCTCCGGTAATCGTCGTGATTTTCACCGCCTCCGGCCCTGAGTTATCCCACATCAACGATCGAGCCGCGGAGAGCGCGGGCAGTAAGACCGGTGCGGTGTACCATGTCGTCATTTACGACGCGATAGGTCAGGGCGGTAACTTTATGCAAAGGGCGAGGGTCGATCGCGTTCTGGACGACTTGAGCAGAGAGACCGGGGGCTCGCAGAAGCGGATCTTGTCGGCTAACGCGATCGGTAGCACTCTGACCCGTGTCGCCGAAGAAGAGCTACAACCGGTCTACCGCATATCGTTCCTAACGGAGCTCTCTCCGGAGACGAAGCCGGAGGATTTGGAGATTACCGTCGATAGGTCGGGTGCCGAGGCGAAGCTAATCAAGCTCCTCCCGGGAGAACGGCGGGTGGACGGCGGACCCACCAGTCTCTGAGTGCAGAATTGAAGTCTAGCGGGCCGTCTTAGGGCGTGTCCCGTCCGCTCGCCGTTTCCTCCCCCAAGAAATCACAGCGACCGTGGCCAACTGAGGAGCCACGGCGCGTATAAGCAAGCGTTGACCAATTGTCGATCTGGGTCGAAACGTCGGGGCTTCCCGGGTCTGTCGAAAGTTTCTCATCTCAAGCCCTCCGACCGGTCGGCGGGAACGCCGTAATCCTTCAGAATCGTTTTGTTCTCCAACTGAACCTGCTGCCGGTCGAGAACGATGAGCCCGTCTTGGTCGTCCTTGAAGACGACGAACCGCTTGTCGGCACCGGCCTCCACTAACCGGATCAGCTCGGCTAGATTGTTCACTTTATTGTCGTCGACTTCGATGATCCGCCGGTCCCCCAGAGTGTGGTAACCCACGTTCACGTCGGAGGGAAGAACATGGTCCAGGACCACGACCTGCTCCTTTTCTGAGCTCCGGTACTCGTGACGAAGGGCAAGGAGGCGTTCGGGTGCGTCGTCGTACCACTGCTTACCCCAGGCCTTGAGGTGATTGACGGTCAAACCGCTGAACACTGCCCACCGTAGACGTAGTAGGCCGGCGGGGCGCGGTGGCCAGCTGGAACGAGCCTCTAATGGTTCATGGGTTGGTCTAGCGTCACCGAGACTAGGAGTTCCTCCCCGTCACGCAGGATCCCAACTCGGATCTCGTCATCCAGTTGGTGAAGCCGCACGAAGTGATTCAAGGGAGCACGTTCACCGCCCCGCATTTCGATGGTGCCGTCATCGTCCAAGGGCCGGTCGTTCATCGTAAGCACCACATCCCGCTCACGAAGGTGGCCGTCCGCGGGCATGCCGGGCACGACCGATGCGATGATCACACCGGACTGGTTCGCTTCGAGACCGCACATCTTTCGGAGTCCTTCGTTTTTCAGGGGCTGCCAGCGAATCCCCAGCGAGGGGATGCCCTCGAACCGGCCGTCTTCCACATCGGCTAGGAACTGCCTCACGATGGGCATAGGCACGATATGGCCGAGGTCTCCGTTCATCTGCGACTGCATCGCAACTCCTATAACTTGACCGTCGACCAACGCGGGCGCGCCGCTGTTTCCCTTGCGTATCGCCCCGTTCAACTTGAAGGTTTGTAGAGCGGTATCGCTGTGGACGTAGGTTTGTTCCTCGATCGCGGTCACGGTTTCGCGCGTGGCGCTCAGCGCTTCCTTTCCTCCGGGAAATCCATAGATCACCACGTCTTCCCCGAGTGCCGGAAGCTCCCGGAATCGAAGCGGGGTGATGTCCTTGAAGAAAGAAGGTGTCTTGACCGTCAGAAGGGCGAGATCGGCCTCGTGCGATACGAACAGGACCCGCGCGACATGCTTTTTGTCCCGCCCGTTAAGCCGCACCTGAAGAAAGGTCTGGTCGGCTACGACATGGGCGTCGGTTAGAATGCGGTGCCCTTCGATCACGAAACCGGAGCCTGTCGACTGACCGGGAAAGTAGGAATCCCAGGGGCTGAAATAATCGGTTTCGCTCTTGACGACGTAGACCTTGACCACAGAGTTACGGACGTCGACGCCGTTCGCTAGAACTGGGAGAACGCCTAGCGCCCCATAGAAATATCGACAGATAGATTAATGCGCACGTCTTCATTTGTATGACTCCTGCTTCGGACCCGAAAAGGGCGTTAGAAGGATTGGCGGCTCTGGGTGGGAAGGTCCGATGCCATGCGGGCCCCGACCAACGCCACCACTAGGGCAACCAAGGCGAACAGCAGGAATCCAGGGAAGACGAGCGGCAACAGGGTCTCCGGGGCCGGATAGAACAAGAGCAGAAGAAAAGCGGCGGCCGTACCGGAAACCAAGCCGTTTGCTATCTGCATACACGTCAACCGGACGGTTCGAAGGATGGGCAGCATTGGAACTCCCTTATTAATTGCCTGGGGGAGGCAAGGAAATTATGTGGAGAAGATTAACAGAATCGGGTGCGGCTGGTCAAATGGGTCGACCCATCGAGCAAGAAAAGGGCGTCGGTATCCCAAGAAAAAAGGCCCCCCCAGCCTGCTTTTGTTGCAGCTGGCGGGGCCTCGATCCTTAAGAGGGTCAGTCAGTTAGACAGGTTTCACGTTCGAAGCCTGGGGGCCTTTCGGGCCCTGCGTCACCTCGAACTCGACCTTTTGACCTTCCTGGAGCGAACGGAAACCGTCGCCCGAGATCGCTGAAAAATGGACAAACACGTCGGGACCGTCTTCACGCTGAATGAAGCCGAAACCCTTGCTGTCGTTGAACCACTTCACTGAACCAGTTGCCATGCCGGGTCTACCTCCTTTCTTTCAAGATTCTCCCAACTTGGTTGGGGTAAGGTGTAGACTCTGCAATGGCAAAACAAAAAAAGCCACGGGCGTTTTCAGTCCTTCCCGTGACTCGTGTTTCGTTTCCTAAGCAAGAGAACAACTACACTTTACGGGACAGAGTATAGCACCGACCGGTCGAAAACGCTAGTGCAAGTCCAACCACCCCAGCCACCGGGACGAGGCCGGCGGGGGAGGGGCGAGGTGGGACGTCGTGCCGCAGATTAATCCCAAACGTTAAGGACACCTCTTGTCATCTCTCAAAAATGGTCTCAAGATTGGCGATCTGACCGCTCAGTCTGGGCAGACATTGAGAGGCTGGCTCCAAGTCGGTACGAGACCGGGCGGGGCACCGCTCAAGATTCCGTTTTTCCTCATCAAAGGCGTCGAAGACGGACCGGTGCTTCTGGTGGACGCGTGCCACCACGGCAGTGAGTACGAAGGTCCACCCGCCGTCATCCGAATCGCCCGATCTCTGGACCCGTCGAAGCTCCGAGGCACCGTCATCGCCGTCCCCGTCGTGAATCTGCCCTCGTTTGAAGAGGGCAGACGGGAATCGTCGATCGACGGCGTCAACATCAACCGTATCTGGCCGGGCGATGAAACCCGAACCATCTCCTACCAGATCGCGTTTCACTACTTTCGGGAGGTCGTAGAGAAGGCGAACTACGTCGTGACTCATCACAGCGGGGGAAGGGATCTGCAACATCCTCCTTTGGTGGCATTCCAGGACGAAGGGGACGAGATGGGAAAAAAGTCCCGAGAGCTCGCCCGAGCGTTCGGCACGAAGTACCTCACTCGCTGGACTCCCTTCGATGGAGCCCTGGTCAAGGAAACGTGGAAGCGCGGTATCGTCACGCTCAACCCGGAGGCCGGGGGAGTCGATCGAAGCAAGAAGACCTTCTGGGAGAACGTCGATGCTCTCGTGAACGGCACCGTGGGGGGCATGAGGCAGCTGGGTATGCTGGAAGGCGAGCCCCAATTGCCCCCGAAACAGATCGTCACCCGCACGATTGCCGAGCCCCCGCTGTCCTATGTTCGACTCAAGGCCGGCGGGCTCTTCGTTCCCGAGGTCAACATCGAGGATTCGGTCAAGAAGGGCACCGTTCTCGGACGTCTCACCGACCTCTTTGGTGACGACTTGCAGGTGATCGAAGCACCGATGGACGCGCTCGTCCTGGGCCTTCACTATGATTGCCTGAGCTTCCCAGGAGAGTTTGCGACGATCCTGGGGGAGTACGAGGAAACCATAGAGAACGCTTGACCCTTGTCCATGCGTTAAGGACCCCACGGCTATCCCGCGCCCATGATCTACCTCGTCGGTATCGTTCTATACCTCATCTTTCTAATCGGCATCGGAGTCTACAAGAGCCGTGTCGTCAAGACTCAAGACGATTTCATGGTGGCCAGCCGAAGTGTCTCTGCCTTGTTCCTAGCCAGCACGCTCATTTGTACGTCGGTGGGTTCTGGCATTTTGTTCGGTGGTGCCGGCCGAGCCTTTCGGGACGGCTTTTCCGCGATGTGGATGAACCTTGGCGGCTGGGCCGGCATGCTGGGGCTCTACTTTCTCGCGCAGCGGGTGCAGCGGATCGCGCAATACACCGCGCCGGACATTCTCGAAATGCGATACACCGCGACGGCCCGGCTACTCGGTACGGGTGCCGTCGTCATGGCTTACCTGACCATCGCGAGCTATCAGTTCAGGGGCGGAGGTCGTCTCCTCCACGTCTTGACCGGTCTCGATCCGATTTACGGGCAAGTTATCACCTGCGTCCTGGCGGCGCTATACACCGGCCTCGCCGGGATGCTGTCCATCGTTGCGCTCGATATCTTCAACGGGGTACTGATTGCTGGAAGCGCGCTGCTGGCCGTCCCCTTCGTGCTGAAGGCCGCCGGCGGGTGGAGCTCGATGCAGGCAGCGCTGCCAGAATCCCACTTCTACTCGTTCGGATCCCTCGGCCTACTTTCCACTCTCGGCTTGTTCTTTCCTTTGTTTCTCCAGATCGTCGGGGACAGTGGCATGTACCAGAAGCTCATGTCCGCCAAGGATCCCAAATCGGCACGACGCGGGGTACTCGGTATGCTCGTGGGCGTGATTCCGATCCAGTCCGCGTTGGCCGCCATTGGCGTGATCGGGGCCGCCATCTACTGGTCCGATCCCGCCTTCGTGAAAACGAATGGTGGCTTCGACGCCGCGGCGACGGAGACCATCGTGCTTCAGGTTGGCCGCTTCGACTTACCGGTCGTGCTTGGCGTGGCTCTCCTGTGTGCCGCCGCCGCCATGATTTTCTCGACCGCCAACACGATGTTGATGATCCCGTCGACTAATTTGGCACGGGATGTCTACCAGCGGTTCGTGAACCCCCAAGCGAGTCAGCGGAGGATCGTTCTCGTCCAAAGGGTGATCATCGTTGTGCTCGCCGCCATCTCTTTCTCGATAGCGTCTTTCTTCGACAGCATCCTGGATATGGCGCTTTACGCCTATACGATGGTGGGTGCCGCAGTCACCCCGGCACTCCTGGCGGCCTTCCTTTGGCGCCGGGTGACGGCTCTGGGGGGCACGGTGTCGGTAGGGGCGGGTATGGCGGTGACGATCAGTTACGCCGTGCTCGATACGTTGGGGGTCACGAACTTCGGGTACAGCTACATTATTTATCCGGCCGTTGCTGCTTCGGTGATCTCCCTGGTGGTAGTGAGCCTGGCGACGTCCCCGTCTCCGGAAGAGAAGTGGCGCCCGTTTTGGCCTAACGAGAGTTGACGCCGACCACGCTACGAAGCGCCGAACTGTCGTCGTAGGAACGGCACGACGAGCTCAGCGACCCGGCCCGGATCGTCGGCAAACGGCCAATGTCCGCTCTCGTCGAGCACAGTGATTTCGGCGTGAGGAAAGACCTGTTTCTGGCGTTCGGCTTGCTCGAGTGGGATGTAGGGGTCGTGCTTTCCCCAGATCACCAGGGCCGGCCGGTCGAGCTCGCGCAGAACCGGCACGAGTCCGCCGAAGCCGCCCGGCGAAGTGGCCCGGTAAAGCTTGAGCACGGCCCGGCGTGTTCCCCGGTCGTAGTCGTCGTACATTCTGTCGACGAACTCTGGCGGAAGACCGCGCGGGTTTCCGTGTTTGAGTAGGAGACGGAAGGCCGGGCGAGTGGCTGTCACCTGGAAGAGCTCACCGAGGATGGGGCTCCGCCAGATCTTCGCCAGGTAGTGCCAGCGATAACCGATCAGAACGCCGGTGTTGATCAGGACGACGCTCGCGAAGGCGTCAGGGTGCTGCGCAGCCCAGGCAAGCCCGAAGGGACCGCCGAAGTCGTGCAGCACGAGGCGGACTTTCTCGATGCCAAAGTCGACCAAGGCGCGTGCGAGAAAGCGAGCGTAGCCCGCGACGGTGTAGTCGAAGTCCGGCCGCTTGCTGGCACGTCCGAATCCTGGCATGTCGAACGCCACGGCTCGGCCAAACTCACCGATGCGCCCCACGAGATCTTCCCAATCGCGGCAGGAAGTCATCGTGTCAGCTATCACAAGCAAAGTGAGACGACGCCTCTTCGGCGACCACCTGATCGCTGATTGGAAGGGGGCGGGATTGCTCTTCCCTTCCGTCGCAACCGGCGTCTTTCGGACCATCAAGCAGGGGATGATCGAACGCAAGCTCGGCGCCATGCCGGCAGCAGATGTGAAAAGCGTCGATCGCGAACTGCGCCGTTCGCTCAAACTCTGAACGTCAGTTTTTGACGTAACAACGACAGGGATCGATCTTGGCT
This sequence comes from Candidatus Marinacidobacterales bacterium, assembly GCA_965222425.1. Taxonomy (GTDB): domain Bacteria; phylum Acidobacteriota; class Vicinamibacteria; order Marinacidobacterales; family DATDRI01; genus CBDCNP01. Next base: position 55,205 of record CBDCTW010000005.1, on the reverse strand, counting down.
CTCCAGAGCGTACGATTTTCTCCTTCAAGATCTTGAGGGTGCTGTGGCGCTGCGCCGGGCGAGGAAGGTGGTGACGGTGCAGCCCGCGATGCTGGCTCCGACGATGCGGCGGCCTGGCCAAGGGGGGGAGCTACGCTTCGCTCATCGCGTAGAGCAGATCGGCATAAACCTTTTCAATTTCTGGGAGTCCTACAACAGACGACGGCTTCGGGTCGACCAACATGTACTCGTTCGGCGCATGCAGATTGCCTCCGTGTCCGAGGCCCATCAGAATCAAAGGTAGCTCGAGTCTTTCGGTGAACTGATAAAACGGCGCATTCGCCCCGAAGCGTGGCCACACCGCTGGAGTGACGGCGTATTTGTTATAGACGGAGATCGCTTTTTTAACCAGGGGGGCTTCGACCGTCGTCTGCGACGGCGGATACGAGGCGAGGGTTCTGATTTCGATATCGCCGAAGCCGTGGGCATCAAAGTGTTGACGGATCATCTTCAAAGCGAGCTCCGGGCGTTGATTTGGCACGAGCATCGAATCGATCTTTGCCACGGCTCGGCGGGGCAAGATGCAATTGGCTCCCGGGCCTACGTAACCGGACGAGATACCGTCGATGTTGAGGGTAGTGTCGCAAAGAAACCGTACGAACGTGTCCTTCCCTCGACTCCCGCCGATCCACCGCTTCACTCCCAGGTCGGTGTACTGAATAAACTCACCCTTGGGACCGAAAAAGCCGTCTAGCTGAGGACTGTTGATCAGACGCTGTTGTTCTTCATTGGGAGGCCGGATCGGATCATAGTAGCCGGGGACCGTAATGGTGTTTCCGTCGGGCGACGTCAGTGTCGAGAGCGCTTGCACCAGCCGCCACACTGGCGAATCGACGATCGATTTGAACCAACCGCCAATGTCGTCAACGGCTGGGCCTCCCTGAGCGTTACCGGTCGCCTCGAGCTCGAGGTAGAGCCATCCCTTCATCCCCAAGCTCAGTGTCGCGGCCCCTTCCGCGTTTTGGGAATTATGAGGGCAAATCACACCTGCGGCGTCACGGAGTCGATCCCCGTAACGGTCGATGATCTGCGCGTAGCTACGGGAACCTATCTCCTCCTCACCTTCGGCGACGATCATCAGGTTGACGGGAAGGTTGCCCTCGGCCGCGATGACCGATTCCACCGCGTTCAAGAAGGCCCGCTCTGGTCCTTTTTGATTCGCCGCTCCACGTGCCATGATCGCCGTGCCCAGCCCCTCCATCTCGACGAGCTCCGCGGCGAAAGGAGCTACCCTCCACTCTTCGACAACAGCCGGGACGACGTCATACATCATGTAAACGGCCAGCGTTCTCTCCGCTCCGGCATCGTAGTAACCCCAGACACCCGGATGTCCGGTGGTCGGCACTAGCTCGGCCTCCTTGAATCCCAGCTGACGGAAGTCATCACGGACCATCGTCGCCATTTCCTCGATCCCAGTGCCTTGTGCACTGTCCGAAGGCTGGCGCAACCATCGGCGGATGTGGTCCAGATGAGCGTCTCGATTCCGGTCGATGTCTCGATACACCGCTGGATGGTTTCCTTCGTACGCTGGAATCTCCGCGGCGTCGAAGGCTTTTTCTGTCGTCATCTCGAATTTAGGGCGAGTAGACTGCGGCGTAGCGCCGAACCTACTGCCTAGAGTTCCCAACGCGGCCGCGGGTACACCAAGCAGACTCGCTTGCATGAAGTCGCGGCGTTTCATGGCGTAGGTCTCCGCTTCTGTCGTTCCTCCTCGGTCCGTTTCGGATCGAGTTTCCCGGTCTCGTCGTCGAACACCGCTCCGTAATCCCTAAGAGCCGCTTCGGGCGATACGTAACCTCTGACGACGTCCCGCTCCACGAGCTCCGGATCGCGTTCCAAAGGATCGCCATGACCGCCGCCGCCACCGGTCATCATGCGTATCCGCGCTCCCGGCTTGAGTTTCAATCCGACCGTCTTGAGTAATACTTCTTCGGGCGCGCCCTCTTCGGTCGCGACGGAGCACTTGTTGGTCTGGCCGGGTTTTCCGCCAAACAATCCCCATGGCGGGCATTGGTTTCTTTCGAAGAAGATATTGACCTGAGCTTCTTGGTCGAGGACACGATGAACCCTCTCATACCCCAGCCCACCACGAAATTTCCCCGGCCCCGCCGAATCCTGTCGGAAGCCGAAGCTCTCCATCACCAGCGGCGACTTAGCCTCAAGGACCTCGACCGGTACGTTCCGCGTATCGCCGTTCATGAGGGACGTCACGACACTCTCTCCGTCTTCGAACGAGCGTCCACCCCATCCTCCCTGAATCCCTTCGATGTGGATGAAGTTCCTGCCGGTTCTTTCGTCCCGGCCGTAAGCGATGATGGAGGAAATGGCACCGTAGTGGCCGGCGGGGACTCGGTCGGGAATCGCTTCGGATAGTGCTTTGTACGTCAGATCCACGAGAACGACGAGCGGCATCGCGTAAGCGGCTACCGGCGCGGGCTCGATGGCACTCACGAGGGTTCCCGGTGGAATAATCGTCTTGATGGGCCGGAAGTTTCCTTCGTTGACCAAGAGAAACGGCGTGGTGAGGGAGACCGCGGCTACCCGAGCGACCGACACCGCACACGGCGCCCCGCAGTTGATGGGACCCTTGACCATCGGGGGCATCTCGGAGAAATCGAATGTCATTTCATCCCCGGAGACCCGGACCTTGATCTTGATCGGCACGTTCTGGTCGAGGTCGATGCCGTCGTTGTCGAGAAAGGCGCTCGCCTCGTATTCTCCATCGGGGATTTGCCCGATCTCCGCCCGCGCGATCCGCTCGTTGTGATCCATGAGCCGCTCGACGTAGGAAAAGGTCTCCTCGACGCCCAGCTTGGACAAGATCTGCGAGAAGCGTTTTTCTCCGGTTCGGCAAGCGGCCACCAGGGCGAAGAGATCTCCTAGAACGACGTCAGTAAACCGCGTGTTGGTGCGGAAGATGGAGATAATGTCTTGGTTCACCTCTCCGGCCTTGAAAAGCTTGAGCGACTTGAACCGGATGCCTTCCTGGTGAACGTCGGTGGTGTCGAAGAACCAGCCTCCTCCTGGGGCCTTTCCCCCCAGGTCGAGGAGATGCCCTCGTCCGGCCGCGAAGGCGACCAACTTTCCTTCGAAGAAGATCGGGGAGCAGACGCTCATGTCGCCAAGATGCGTTCCGGTGGTGTAAGGATCGTTGGTGATGATCAAGTCACCGGGCTCGATTCCGTCTAGGCCGTAGGTCTTGACGGCGTCGGTGATGGAAGCGCCCAAGTTCCCCAAGAAGATGGGAAGCCCGGAAGCCTGGGCGAGCGTCCGACCATCGGCGTCGAAGAGCCCGACCGCGAAGTCCAGGATCTCGTAGATCAGCGTGCTGTGAGAGGTCCGGATGAGGTTGAGCTTCATTTCTTCCGCGGCCGCGTTCAGGCTCGAGCGGAGAATCTCCTGAGTGACCGGGTCTGGTTTCTTCGCCATTTCTAGGCTCCGATCTCGATCACGATGTGACCGTGCTCAGTCACCGTGGCCTCGTCGCTCTCATGAAGCACGGTGGTCGAAGCATACTCCTCCACGATGGCTGGGCCGGTGAATCGATTCCTCGCTCGTAGCTCGGATCGGAGGTAGATAGGGCACTCGATCCAATCCGCGCCCTCTTCCAGCAAAACCTTGCGGGACCCGGCCATCGCTTCCCGGTGCACGGTCTTCTTTCCCGCTTCTAGTTTTTGGAATTCTGGGCGTTCCACCTTGCCGACCACGGTGACGCGGAGGTTCACGATCTGCGCAGGGGAGTCCGGTTCCGAAACCCCGTAGTGCGTCTGGTGGAGTTTGTCGAAGCTTTTTTTGATCTGCGATTTCATGTCTTCGCAGAATTTCTCTACGGGAATCGGGACCGAGACGCTGTGTTCCTGTCCCACGTACCTCATGTCCATGAATCGCAGCACGGAGACGGATTTGTCGGTCACGCCCTCGGCGGTCAAATGTTCTTTCCCTTTGGCCTCCATGGAGGCGAACACCCGTTCGACTTCGGACGGTTCCGCCACCGCGAAGTCTACCGCGAGCGTTTGAACGTAGTCGTGCTTCAGATCGGTGAGTAGCATAGCGAATGCGGAGAAATTTCCTGGATAAAGAGGGACGATGACTTGGGGGATCTCGAGCTCCCGCGCCAGCGCCGTGGCGTGGACTGGGCCGGCGCCTCCGAAGGCGACCAGGACGAAATCCCTGGGATCGTGTCCTCGCTCGACGGTGACCGCCCTCAACGCATGAAGCATGTTCGTGTTCACGATCTTGAGGATGCCGAGCGCCATCTCCGATGAAGTGAAATCAAACCGGGTTGCGACCTGCAAGATCGCCTTTTCTGCTGCCTTGGGGTCGAGCGGCATCTCTCCTCCGAGAAAGTTCTCTGGGTTGAGCCTGCCGGTGAGGAGATTCGCATCCGTCACCGTGGGCTCGTGACCGCCCCACCCATAGCAGGCCGGCCCGGGATCGGAACCCGCACTTCGGGGCCCTACCATAAGAGCTCCCGCGTCGTCGATCCAAGCGAGACTTCCACCACCCGCTCCGACTTCCACCAGATCGGTGACCGGCATGACGATGGGATGACCTTTCTTACCACCCACGCGGTATTGGTTGGTGACTTCGGCCCGGCCGTCTTCTACTAAGCAAGCCTTGGCCGTGGTGCCCCCCATATCGAAGGAGATCACGTTGCGGTGGCCGAGAAGCTCTCCGATTCCGATCGCTCCCACGACGCCCCCGGCAGGACCGGACTCCATCAGCGTCACCGGTTTTTGGGTGGCAAGCTCCGGGCTCATGACGCCGCCGTTCGACTGCATGATCAGCAAAGAGCCCCGAAAGTCTTTCCTTCGGATCCCTGCTTCTAAATCCCGAAGGTACTTCGTCACCCTTGGGGCCACGTACGCGTTGACACACGTCGTGCTCGTTCGTTCGTACTCTCGATACTCTCTCAACACTTCGTGTGAGAGCGTGACCGGTAGGTCGGGGCAAATCTTCCTGGCGAGCTCCCCCAGTTCCTTCTCGTGGACAGGGTTCACGTAAGCGTTGATGAGACACACCGCCAAGGACTCAACACCGAGGTCCTTGAGTTTCTTTAGAACCGACGCCGCTTCATCGCGATCGAGCGGTTCCAAGATGTCCCCCGAGGATCGGACCCGCTCGGTAACTTCGAACCGCAGCTCCCGAGGAACCAGGGGCTTGGGTTTGTTGTAGAGGCAGTCGTACATATCGAGTCGATTCGCGCGACCGATCTCGTAGACATCTCGGAATCCTTTAGTGGTCAGAAGGGCCGTCTTGGCCCCCTTGAGCTCTAGGAGAGTATTGATCGCGATGGTGGTTCCGTGAATCAGGTACTGCGTGTTGGAAAGATCGTGCTCGACCTTCTCAACGCACTCGCGTACGGCCCTCTCGGGTGCGTCCGGCGTGCTCGAGACTTTGGTGAGCGTGAGCCGACCGGTGCCTTCTTCCAAGGCAACGAAATCGGTGAAGGTGCCTCCGATGTCGGTAGCTACTCGGTCACGCATGGCGGATCATTATAGTCCCCGGGCGTGGCATCGTGGGCCACCACTACAGGAGGGGGTGAGACCCGTGTTGAGCCCAGGTGATTTGAAGCTCGAGGAAAGGGAAGAGCAGAATGGCTGAGGGCCGCGAGGCGTTGGACTTGTTTCTTTTCTTCACGGAATCCCGGTTTGGCAAGCGTTTGCCAGGATTATGTCACACTCGCGTTTCGATTCTACCCAAATAACTCGGTCCGGAACGAGTAACCAAAAGTAACAGTTTAACTCCGCAGCCATTTCTTACTTCTCGGATTGAGCGCGTCGCTGAGGCCATCCCCAATGAGATTGATGGCCAGCACCGTCATCAATACCGCCAGCCCGGGAAACGTCGCGATCCACCAGCCGCTTCGCAGATAGGCCTGAGCATTCCGGAGCATGTAACCCCAGCTCATGACATTGGGATCTCCGAGACCGACGAAGCTCAGCGAGGCCTCGGCGAGGATGGCGTATCCAACTTGGAGCGTCGCCACCGCCACCACCGGCGGTATGGCGTTGGGAAGTATTTCCTTGAACGCCAAGCGGAGATTGCCGGCGCCTCCGAGCCGGGCCGCGTCGACAAACTCCATTTCCTTCCACTTGAGAAACTCGGCGCGAAGGAGCCGCGCGATGGCCGGCCAGGCGAGAAGCCCGATCACGAGGACCAGGTTCCGAATCTCGGCGCCGACGAAGGCGACCACCAAGACCGCGAGGAAAAAGGGCGGAATGGTCATGAAGATATCGGTTACTCTCATGACGAAGCCGTCGACTCTGCCTCCATAGAATCCAGCGATCGCGCCGAGAAAGACTCCCACCGCCGCCGAGGTCAGAGCGGCGAACAATCCCACCGCGATCGACGTCCGCGCCCCGTAGAGAATCCCGCTCATCACGTCCCGCCCCATGTTGTCGGTGCCCATAAGGTGCGCACCCTCGGGAGGGAGAAAGGGCTCACCACCGAGCTCGAACGGCTCGAACGATGTCAGCACCGGCGCCAGAAGCGCGGCTACGATCAGCAGGAATCCAATCGACAAGCCCGCCACCGCGGGACGATTCGACTTGAACTCACGCCAAAGCGATATCTCGCTCATGGTGATGTGATCCTCGGGTCCAGCCGAAAATAGAGCAGGTCGGTGACGAGGTTGGTGACGATGACGGTCAGCGAGACGACCAGGAAGATGCCGCTCAGGAGCGCGTAGTCCCGCGACAGAACCGCATCCAACATCAAGCTTCCCATTCCCGGCCAGGCAAAGACGATCTCGATGAGGGCCGAGGCCGCGAACATGAAACCGATCTGGTGGCCGAAGAGTGTGACGATCGGGATCAGGGCGTTGCGGAGCCCGTGGCGCACCAGGAGCGCTCCCTCGGTTACCCCCTTGGATCGCGCCGCGGTGATGAAATCCAGCGAGAGCACGTCGATCATGCTGGAGCGGGTTAGCCTCGAAAAAAGGGCCATCTGGTGAAAGCCCAAAGTGAACGCGGGAAGCAAGAGGTGGCTCAGCAGATCCCAGAGATAGGCGAATCCCGTCAAGTCGGCCCCGATGGTGGTCATACCCAACAGCGGAATTCCGCTTCCGGAAAAGACCAGGATGAGGATCATCCCGGTCCAAAACATGGGCTGCGAATAGCCCACCAGCGAGATGACCGAGATCGCATGGTCCCAGGAGGAACGGGCCTTCTTGGCCGCGATCACGCCAAGCGTGATGCCGGCAACCGCGGCGCAAAAGAGCGCACTGAACGTCAGGAGCAGCGTATTGGGCAGGCGGTCCAAAACGACGGCTAGGACCGGTTCCTGAAAGAACGTCGAAAACCCGAGATCTCCCACCAGGAGCTTCTTGATATAGATGATGTATTGGGTGTGGAGCGGCTGGTCGAGGCCGAACTCGGTCCGTATCTCCTGGTAGTACTCCTCGGTGATCGAGGCCCCTCCGATGAAGTAGACCGGATCGCCCGGCGCGAGGCGGCAAAGGAGAAAAACCAGAGTCAGGACGACGAGGGTGACCGGAACGATCTGCAGCAACCGCGCGGCCACGTAGCGGCCAAGTTTCGATCGAATCAGCAAGACCCGAGCATCTTACCAAAATATGTGGAATGCTATGGGCGCCATGGTTACGCGAATGACGCCTTTAGCGCGGGTCGTTCTTCTAGGCCTGCTAGGCCTTCTAGGCCTGCTAGGAATGTCTCGGGAGACACCCCAGCGCGGGGGCGTGCTCAACATCGCGCTCAGCAGCCCCATTCAATCTCTGACCGCGGCAACGACGCATCACCCGGATCTGATCGCCGCCGGTCCCATGCACGACGCGCTTCTGACGTACGACCGAGACCTCGAGCCCAAGCCTTGGCTCGCCAAGTCCTGGACGGTCTCGGAGGACGGCCGCACGTACACCTTCGAGCTGGAGCGGCACGTGACCTGGCACGACGGAGAGCCCTTCACCGCGGCCGACGTGAAGTTCACCATTGAGCAGATCCTTCGCAAGTACCATCCTTCGGGTGCGGTCTTGTGGGCGAACATCGACAGCATCGAAACCCCAGATCCCCATACCGTCGTCTTCAAGCTCGCCCAGCCGTCGGCGGTGTTCATCAAGATCCTTGGACCTTATCACGCCAAGATCATGCCCCAGCACATCTACCAGGGTAAGAGTTTCCTTCGACATCCCGCTAACCGCCGGCCGGTCGGAACCGGCCCCTTCAAGTTTCGTGAGCATCGCCGCGGGAGCTACCTCATCGTCGAGAGAAATCCAAACTACTGGAAGAAGGGTCTACCTTACCTAGACCGCATCGTGAGCAGGGTGGTTCCCAACGCCGCGGCCCGGATCGCGGCTCTCGAAAACGGTGAAGTCGATCTCATTCCCATCTACCTGCCGGTTCACGAGATCCCGCGCGTCGAGAAGAACCCGAAGTTCGCCGTAACCGCGGGAGGTTATGAGGGGGGCGCCGGGGTCTGCATGCTCAAACTCAATTTGCGACGAAAACCCTTGAGCGATCTCAAAGTCCGTCAGGCTTTGAGCTACGCCCTCGACAAGGATGTGATCCACAAGCTCGCCGGCTACGGCTACCGACGTCGTACCGACGGATTTATCCCACGGGGCATTCGCGATTGGTATAACGAGGACCAGACGACCTACGAGCACGACATCGGAAAGGCCAACCAGCTTCTAGATGAAGCCGGTTTCCCGAAAGGCGCAGGAGGCATTCGCTTCGAGCTCCAGACCGAGCTCGCGGCCGGCCATCTCACTCACATCCGGAACTGCGAGGTCGCTAAAGAGCAGCTCAAGAAAGTCGGCATCGACATGGTCCTCAATATGCGCGACGTGGGGAGTCACCTCGACACCGTTTACAACAAGTGGAATTTCGACCTCGCCGTGGCAGGGCACGGAATCCAGTTCGATCCGGCCCTCGGAGGTGCCCGCTACCTGACCACCGAGCAGGCCGGGAAGGTTCCGTTCACCAATGGCGGAGGTTACAGCAACGCACGGGTCGACGAGCTCTTCGCCAAGGTCAGAATCGAGACCGATCCCGAAACCCGCCGAGAGATGTTCTACGAGATTCAGGAGATTCTCGCGCGGGATATCCCTGTGATCTGGCTCTATGACTTTCCAAATCCCACCGCCTACAACCGCGATCTCGTCGGGATACCAATGGGCCCCTCGAGCTGGGGCGAGAACTACGCCACGGTGGGATGGAAGCAGGGCGCGCGGGAGTAGCTCTTTGGTCTACTTACTGGAGCGGAGCGCGAATGGCCCTGATGGCGAGCTTGGCCTCTCCCCCCATGTCGCCGGACCACTGATCTGCCATCTTCTCCTCGAGAACGGGGATGAAGACTGACCCTGCCGCCCCCTCGTCGCGCATCCCTTTGATGACTCCCACCTCCAACGAGTAGAGGACGAACCGCACCGCTGTTTTCTCGGTGGACGCAAACGCCGCTGCCTGTATCTCTTCTCGCGTGGCGTTGTCGAATCCGCCGAAGACGAAATCCTTGATCGCAAACTTGTCGTAGTCGCTTAGGACGGTTTGGCCTGAGACGAGATTCTTCACCTCGAGCCTGGCGTGTACGATACCGGGATCGTAATCCCCGTCGTTCGTTTCCCACGTTACTTCTCTATCGAAGGTCAAATCGATCTCGACAACGGGCTTGGCCCCCTCCTTGACCGGAGACAGGCAGTCCAGAAAGGCCCCCCACAGGGGCGAGCCGTTGATGAACTGGGCGATCTGGCCTCGGTACTCATACGGGGCGGCGAGTCTGCAGCGCGGGTCGAGCTTGTCACTCGTGCAAGCCGAGGTTGAGAGAAGCCCAACTGTGAAGACCGCTAGAAAGCAGAAAAACCCTACTCGGTTCGAACCGATCGGTGTGGACATCGGCGACCTCCTTGATTGTCGTCGAGCGGAAATAGCTCGGCGGACCGCTAAACGAAGTCAGATTGGAATTGGAATTTCTTACGAATAGTCTAACACGGGTTCGCGAGGGACTAAAGCGGCCGAACTCGTCGGGGCCGAGTTCGATGGACCACCTAGATCGTCTAGTTACCGGCGCTACCCGCAAAGTACGCCAAATAAAAGCCCATCACACCAAAGAAGGTCAGTGCCAGTCCCGAAACGACAAGGCCAGTCACGAGAAAAGGACCCATTCGGAGACCTTCTGGCACGTGTAGCCGATCGCTCCCGAGCATCGCGAAGCACCACATCCCGCAGGTGAAAGTCGCCGAAATAATCGCCGCGGGCGTGACCACGGCGACGGGATCCAAGTTCCACCATAGAAGAGCCAACCCGATGACGCCGCAGACGACGCAGGTCCAGAGTCGGAAGACGCGCAGCGGCACCGTCTTCCACTTCGGGACGGCGGCGGTGAGGCACTCGTAGACCGAACGGGAATAGAGCTCGTACCCACCGTACATCGTCCCGAAGAACGCGAAGAAGATCCCTGTCTTGTAGAGGAGCCCGAGAAGCCACTGAATACTTGGGTGTTGGCTCTCCCTGACCATAAACGCCTGCTGCTTGGTCACCAGCTCACTTGCCTCAGGGACAACATGCTCCGGATGGAGGATTGCAGCGCCAAGGGTCGCGAAAAACAGGGTGAACGCGATGACCGCGGCGAACGAGATGCTGACGTCGATCAGAGGAGCTCGTAGCCAGGAACGGCCGAGGGACGCGTTCTTCGGAGACCCATCGACGCTCCCCTGGATTGGATCGCGCGAGCCGAACGTTCGAGACAGCAGTCCCCAGCCTTTCTCGCGCAGTGTGCCGAGGTAGCCGAAATAATCCACCGTGCCACCACCGATGACGCCGAGGTAGACGATGACTTCGACCCACGGGTCCCGAGTTGCCAGGGTGATCGTTTCCATGATCCATGGCTCGTATTGGGGGATGGTGGGTATAAAGATGCCTTGGACTAACGCCATCAGGTCCGGCCTCGATGCGACGACGGCGACGAACATGGAGAACAAGAGTAGTCCGATGACGAAGGTTTGCACCCTCTCCAGGAACCCGTATGTCTGGTACAAAGTGAGGCCGATCGCCACCAGGATATAGAGTGATCCCCAGATACGGGCGAACGTGTCGAACCTCACCTTCGACTCGTACACGGCCATCGCGGAAACTTCTGCGGATTCTGGAGTGATGACGATCCCGAAGATCGAGTTCGTGAAATCGCCCAGTATCCTCGGGAGTCCGCCGCCTAAGAAAAGTGGCATGCAGATCAACGTCAAGACGGTCATGACCGGAACGAACCAACCCCGGAGCCCGGGAAGCTGAGCCCAGCTCTCGAGCGGATGCCTCCCGGTCAACGTGATGAACCGCGCGCCGCTGTAGACCTGAAAGAACTTAATGGCGGCGCCGAGAACGAAGCACCACATCAATGTGTAGCCGAAGATGGCGCCACCGCGAGATGCGAAGATGGTCTCCCCGTTGCCGATGGTGACGGAAGCGATGATGGCACCAGGCCCGAAGATCTTCAGTGCTCCGAGCAGGGAGCGATCGCGAAGCTCAGCGGTGAGGTCGGGGTACTTGGCGGGCGTGTCCGACATTCGGTGAGCAGAACGATTCAGGTTTCCTGGAACCCGCAGGCGATGAGTGCGGTGAGCGCGTAGATCTTGGTTTGCTTCACGAGCCCATCGATCTCGAGAAACTCGTTCGCTTTGTGAACCCTCGAGATGGAACCCGGTCCGTACGTCACGCCTGGAATTCCGCGGGTCAAGAAGGCTTGGAGCTCTCCGGTCCCCCCGATGGGAGAAAAGCGAGCCTCGGTACCGATCGATTCTGCGGCTTCCTGGATCGCGGTCACGATGGGCTCACGCGGGTATATTTCGATCGGCTCCCGGTTACTCAAGACGTTGATATTTCCGACGCGGAAGTCTGGATTGGTCTCTTTGAGACCTCCGATTATTCGCTCGAGCTCGTCAATGATTCTCTGGGTGGAATAGGGCGCCGCCACTCGAATCCCCAAACCCACCTTGCAGGCTTGCGGGATGTCTCCGAATTTCTCCGCCAGGCCTTCGATGGCACAGACATTCAGACTTTCTCGCCCCTGTAAATGCCCCTGTTTCAGCTCGACGCCGTCCAGGGCTTCGATAAATTTCATCGCTTGTTTGATGGCGTTGACGCCCGGCCGAGTCGCCACGTGTCCTCTTTCGCCGACGATTTCGAGCTCGAGTAGCAGTCTGCCGTTGAACGAGCCGCAAATGCTCTCGAGGCCGGAGGCTTCTCCATTGATCACCATATTGGGAAGAGAATAACCTGCCTCTTCGAAGCCTTGCTCGACCAGGAAGGTCATACCGGGCCACTTGAGATGCTCCAGTCGTCCTTCGTCGTCCACCGACGCAACGAACATCAAGCTGCCCTTCAGCCCGATTCCCAGATCTTGGATCGCCTTGGCGACGAAGACCTGCGCCGCCATGGCGCACTTGGCGTCACAGGTGCCTCTCCCCAAGACCTTGCCATCGCTGATCTCGGCGCCGAAGGGGTCGAACCGCCACTCGTCGGGGTCTCCCACACCGACGACATCCATGTGGGTGCCGATCATAAGGATGGGTTTCTTCTCGGACCCTTCGATGAGCGCCACAACGTTGGGTCGCGGATACTCGAGACCTACCTTCTCGACCTTTTCCTTTGGGGCGGATACGAGATCGGCTCGTACTCCGAGGGCGTTGAATTCTTGCTTCATCCTCTGAGAAATCGCCTCGTACTCGCCATGGGGGAACACGCTGGGTATGCGGACGAGCTCGCGGAAGAAGCTTAACAACTCGTCTCGGTGCTGGTCTACGTACTCGACAACTCTTCTCCGCGTCGCACCGTTTCCAGGCATCTGTGAACTCACTGAGTGACCTCGCATCTTATCAGAACGACTGACAGGCCTGGAAAACTTGCTTCGAGAACTCCTCTAGAGTACTTTTCATGCGGCAGAAACTTCTTCCGCCCGAGCGAATTGTCGAAAAATGATGCAAATAGTCCTAAACTCAGAGCGGTTCCGCGGATTCCGTACCGTTTTTTGGCTCGCACTCCTTTTCCTCTTCTTCGGAACGGCGGTCGTGGTTTCGGGCGAGGACTGGCCCGAGTGGCGCGGAAAGGGTCGGCGGGGAGTTTGGAACGAGGACGGCATCCTTGAGAGCTTCCCCGGCCAGGGGCTCAAGGTGATCTGGAGAACTCCCATACGAAGTGGCTATTCAGGGCCGGCGGTTGCCGATGGACGGGTCTTCGTGACCGACTTCAATCGCGTCGAACGCAATCGTGGCTTCGAGCGGATTCTCTGCCTGGACGAGCGGAGCGGCGAGGTTCTGTGGGAAAGGGAGTGGGAGGCCGACTACACCGGACTCCACGAGATCTTTGCTATTGGCCCGCGCGCCACCCCGACCGTGGACGGAAACCGTGTCTACGTGTTGGGAGCCATGGGCAAGCTAGTTGTCCTGGACGTGGAGTCGGGCCACATCCTTTGGCAAAAGGATTTCGTTAAAGACTACGCGGCCTCGATTCCGTTTTGGGGTATGGCGGGCGCACCGCTCGTCGACGGAGAAAAGGTCATCTGTCTGGTGGCGGGGGAGCCCGACGCCAAGGTGGTGGCCTTCGACAAACACACCGGTAAAGAGATCTGGCGGGCTCTCTCATCGGACTGGGAGCCCGGTTACGCTCAGCCCACCATTGCCGAGATCGCCGGCCAGCGCCAGCTCATCATTTGGCATCCCCGAGCCATCAGCTCCCTCGACCCGGAAACCGGCGAGATCTACTGGGAGGAGCTCTTCAACGTTACCATGGGAATGACCGTCTCGACGCCGGTCGTGAAGGGCCCGTATCTCTTCGTCTCCTCGTTCTACGACGGGGCGCGGATGTTGAGAGTAAACGAAGATAATGCCGGCGTGACCGTGGTCTGGAAAAGCACCGGTGAGAGCGAGATCAAGACGACCCGCATACACACGCTTATCAACACCGCGGTCATTCAGGAGGGCTATCTCTACGGAATCGATGCCTACGGACAGCTCCGCTGCCTCGAAGCGAAAACCGGCAAGCGTCTTTGGGAGAGTCTCTCGGTGACGAAAGAGAAAGCGCGCCATGCCGCCGCACACTTCGTCCGCAACGGGGATCGGTACTTCATCAGCAACGACCGGGGGGAGCTCATCATCGCCCGATTTCGGCCGGAAGGCTATGAAGAGGTGAGTCGTACCGAGCTCCTCAAGCCCACCTCGGCCACCACCGCCCGCCGAGAGCTTGGAGCCGTGAGCTGGGCCCATCCGGCCTACGCCAACCGACACATCTTTGCTCGCAACGACGAGGAGATCCTCAAGGCTTCTCTGGCCAAGGAGTAGCCGCGGATGTCCCTACCGAGGCGGCGGGATGGGGGCGATCGCTCTAATGGAGCGCCCCTTCCAAGCCTTCGTCTACGGCCACTCGCACGACCCACCTTCCGGAAATCGGGCTCGACGAGACTCTCAACACCGAAGTCCTACGTGGCATATTCGAAAGGTTCCTGCCAGCCAAGAACGCTATTGCTATAGCGCCAGTCCAGGGAATTTCTCTATTAAGCCGTTGCAAGTAAGCTCGACGGCTAGCGCCGCCAGGATGAGCCCCATAAAAGGCGGCGAATATCGCGGTGGCGTCCTCGAGGCGGTTCTGGGTTTCCGCTGCGGCAAGGATCATCAGACTGATCGCTCCGGGGCCGGCCAAGAGAGGGATAGCGAGCGGCACGATGGCCGCACTATCGCCAGTCCCTGCATGCTCCGCTTCTTCCTCCTCTTCCCTGGTCGCGAGTGAGGCTAATGAAGACGGGGACGGTAAAGAACGGGTTTGCGATGGCGAAGAGCGAGACGAGGAATATGATGAAGTCGTCGACATACTCCATCATGGTGACTACTCCTTCGATTACTTAACCCCGAGTCTCCGCCGCGCATTCGCGGCCGCCTCATCAAAAGCGCGGTCTAGCTTGGCATTGATGCCACGACACCCGGCCACGACCCGAGTTGCAAATTCTACGTACTCCGCTTGCCTCTCCCGAGACCATCCTGCCGGTGGGCCGTTCGCAATGTCGCGGATATTACATGTCTTGTCGGCGATCTCCAGTTGCTTGGCCGCGTCGGACATCGTCGGCGCAGACGTGGCCTGAAGTTCATTTCGGGCGGACTTAGCGAGCGATTTGTCGTCGGACACCTCTTCGACCAGACTCCGGACTTCGGAGCCAAACCGCTCTTCCAATTCCTCGAAGGTTGTTTCCGTATCTTCGACGGTATCGTGTAACAAGGCCGCGGTAAGAAGCGTGTGATCGGTCACTCCTGCTTCGGATGCCAGGGCATTGGCGACCGCGAGTGGATGGTTGATGTACGGGGACGCCTCCTCGTCCTTCCGGCGTTAATCGCGGTGCCTTGTCGCTGCGAAGGAAGCCGCTTCGAGAACGGTGGCAAGATTCACCCTGCCACTCTAACGCAACAGCAGAGGAATTACACTGCTTTCGAAGGGCGAGATCACGACCGTCCAGCCCACGAACGCCGCCACGATGCCGAAAAGCGCGGCACGCGCCACCAGCCGCCGCTGCCCGCTCTCGACCCCTGCAAGCTCCAGCAGCCGATCCCAAGGGATCCAAAACGCATACGTCAGAAAAAACGTGCGAAACGTAGCCCTCATCGTTACCGCGAATCCCACCTGCATAAAGAAGAGGCACGGGAGGATCACGGTCTGGGCGCGACGGCTGAAAAGCGCAAGCGGGGAGAGGAGCTCGAGAGCCAGGGCGCCGACGGCCAGCACCTGACCGAGCAATACGTTGCCGGCTAGCCGATGGGAAAGCGGCCCCAAATCAATGACTTGCACGGTGAGGGCCAGGTTGTCCGACAGAAACCACTCGAGCCCGCCCAAACGAAGCTTCGCAATGCCACCGCCGAAAAAGACGGACACGAACACCAGCTGCATCAAACGCACCGGCCACGAGTAGGTCCCCCGCGCCCCTTCTTCGGAAACTTGATCGGTGCGGCCTCGCAGTCGTCTCACCAGGCTGTCGATCGAGAACGCGTCCCCGCAGCGAGACATCGCGAAGATGCCGAACATGATGAAGAAGTGTCCTTCCGCTGGCTCGACGAAACCGAAGGATTGACGCATTCCAAAAAGATAAAGTCCGCTGAGAAACGTGACGGCGAAGGCGGTTCGCGAAAAGAGGCCGATGAACCCGAAGGCCAAGGCTACAAAGAAAACGCGCTGGAGCGACTGGACGAACGGGGTCGACGGGATATCGATTCCGAGTGCATGGATGAGCGGAACTGGCATCCAGAATGCGTCAGAGACTTGGAGCCATTGTGAGAAATCCCAGGACAGGTGAGACCACAAGAACAAGCCGGATACGAGCGCCCGCGTGAGCCCCAAATTTTCGGGTCCCCACGGTTCAAACCAGAAATTGTTCCAACCCCTACGGATCATCTTCAAAATAACCATCGGGCATGACCTCGAAAATGAGCTCGCGGTGCGTGAGTGAGGGCGCACGGGTCATCGCATCGGTCAAGGAGAGCGTGGCCGGATCCGAGAAATCCCGCTTCATAAGGTAGAGCCTCATCCCAACCAGAGGGACCTCATCTGGCTGCCGATTCTGGTTGTAGCGAGCTGTGATGTCCTGCAACGCCTTTCGAACTGTGACTTGTTTGTCTTTCGCTCGTTGCCTCAAGTCAGCCACTCCCGGTTCCGCCGGGCCCCCTGCGAACATGGAGCCCGACCGTCGATTCCCAAGCATCTTGTTGAACGCCATCATCATCGACACCGGGTACTGGGGTGTTACGTGCCTTGATTCCACGACGTGCTCTTTTCCATCGCCGTCGACCCCGACCGAGAACAGAGCCAGATGGGCCGCCACGTCGCCCCTCGACCAGTAGGTGGACCACGACTGCACCGTGCAGGCAAACATCGGATAGTTGTTGAAAGGCCAGGGCTTCGCGTCGAGGCCGATGGCGGTGATGACGCCCGCGAGAACGATCAGGATGGTCGCGTTCGCCCGCCACATGAGACTTGGTTATACCCTTTAACCGTGGGAGAAGTGAACTCCGTTAGCCGACGAGGATCAATGCAACACCCAGGGAAGAACCGCCGTCCAACCCACGAATGTGGCTATCAGGACGATTAGTACAACCTGTGCCACAGTCTTGCGCCCCGAGCGCTCGCGATGAGCCATATCGAGGAGCCGATCCCAGGGAATCCAAAACGCATAGGTCAGAAAAAACGTCTGAAAGAGTGCACGCATGGTCACCGCGAAACCCACCTGGAGAAGCAACAAGCACGGCACGATCACGATGCGGGCGCGCCGACTGAAGAACGCAAGAACGGAGAGCAGCTCGAGGGCCACCGCCGAAACGCCGAGGAGTTGGCCGATGAGTACTTTTCCGGCGAGCCAGTGCGAGAGCGGTCCCAAGTCGACGACCTGCACGGTGAGCGCGAGGTTGTCCGAGAAGATCCAGTCGAGGCCGCCCAGACGCACTTTCGCGACACCACTCGCAAAGAACACCGACACGAATAGCAATTGCATCAGGCGCACCGGCCAGGAGTAGCTTCCCCGCTTCACCTCCTCGGCGACGTGGTCGGGCCGGTCTCGCACCCGCCGGATCAGGCTGTCGATAGAAAACGCGTCGCCGCACCGCGACATGGCGAAGACGCCGAACATGAGGATGAAGTGTCCTTCCGCCGGCGCGATGGAGCCGAACGACTGGCGCAGTCCGAAGACATAGAGCCAGGAGAAAAACGAGACGGCGAAGGCGGTTCGCGTAAAGAGGCCGACAAAGCCGAGGGTCAGCGAAACAAGGAAGATGCGCTGAACGAACTTTACGAATGCAGCCGATGGGATCTCGAGCCCGAGCGGACGAAAGAGAGGGATAGGCATCCAGAACGCGTCGGACACCTCCGTCCAAACCGAGAGATCCCAGGATAGATGAGACCAGAGAAAAAGGCCCGAAACCAGCAACCTAGAGAGGCCCAGATTTTCGGGCCCCCAGGGCTGGAACCATAGGTTGTTCCAGGTTCGCCTCATCATCGCAATCACGGAGCGGGCATGACCTCAAAGATAAGCACGCGGTGCGGGAGTGTTGGCCCCCGCTTCATCGCATCACTCAAGGAGAGAGTTTCGGGCTTCGAGTAGTCGCGTTTCATGAGATAGAGCCTCATACCGACCAGGTGAGGTTCCTCGCGCTGGCGACGCCGGTTGTATCGTTTCTTCAGGTCGAGCAGCGCCTTGCGCAGGACCGCCTTCCTTCCGGTCGCCCTCGCCCGAAGGTCGTCCACGCCGGGCTCCGCCGGCGAGCCCGGAAAGATAGACCCATTCCAATTGCCCAGTATCTTGTTGAAAGTCATCATTATCCCGACCGTCGCTTGGGGTGACAGGTGCCTCGTCTCCAAGGCGTGCTCGCGCTGAGGGTCTTCGCCGTCGACGCCGAGGGGGATCAGAGCCAGGTGTGCGGCGACGTCTCCTCGCGCCCAGTACACCGGCCAGGACCGCACGGTGTGAGCAAACATCGGATAGTTGTTGAAAGGCCAGGGCTTCGTGTCGAGCCCGATAGCGGTGATGATACCCGCGAGAACGAACAGGATGGTCGCGTTCGCCCGCCACATGGGGACATCACTTTCTAGGAGGATTCGAACTCACACACATTCAACGCAGCAATAGCATAGATCTTCGTCTGATTCACCAGCTCTTCGATCGTCAGGTACTCGTTTGCCCTGTGGACTCGAGAGATATGGCCGGGCCCGTAAGTGACGCCGGGAATGCCTCGCACGAGGAACGCCTGTAGTTCGCCGGAGCCGACGATCGGGCCATACTCGGCGTCGATGCCCACGACTTTCGCGGCGTCCTTGATCGACGTCACCAAGAGTTCGTCTTCCTTGATCTCGAAGGGCTGCCGATCGCTGAAGACCGTCACGTTACCGATCTTGAAGTTCGGATCCGACTTCTGAAGCTCCTCGATCGTCCGGTCGATCTCGCCACGCATTCTCTCGGTCGAGTAAGGAGCCACCACCCGAATCTCGAGACCCACCTTACAGATATCCGGAATGTCCCCAAATCGTTTGGCCACGCCTGTGACAGCAACGACATTGAGACTCTCTTTTCCCTGTAGCGGTCCTTCCTTGAGCTCGACCCCCTTCAAGGCGTCGATGAACTTCACCGCTTTGTCGATGGCATTGACGCCGTAGGGCGTGGCCGCGTGAGCGGTCTCGCCGACGATCTCGAACTCTAAGATGAGCCTGCCCTTGAAAGAGCCGCAGATATTCTCCAATCCCGACGCTTCACCGTTGATGACCATGTCCGGTAAGGGATAGCCGGCGTCCTCGAGACCTTGCTCCGCCAAGAACGTCGTCCCGGGCCACTTGAGGTGATCGAAGCGTCCTTCGTCGTCGACCGAGGACACCAGCATGAGACTGCCCTTGAGTCGGATCCCCAGGTCCCGGATGGCTTTCGCGGTGAACACCTGGGCCGCCATCGCCGCCTTTGCGTCGCAGGTTCCTCGCCCCCAAACTCTCCCACCGTCAACGGTGCCGCCAAAGGGATCGAATTGCCAGTCGTCGGGATTGTCGACATCGACGACGTCCATGTGGGTTCCCAACATCAAGACCGGGCTCTTTTCCGCGCCCTCGATCATAGCCACGACGTTGGGTCGGGGATATTCGAGGCCCACCTTTTCGACCTTTTCCTTTGGGGCGCAGATGAATTCGGTCCGGACGCCGGCGGCTTCGAGCTCCTTCTTCATCCGCTCCGAGAGGGCTTCGTACTCGCCAGGGGGGAAGACGCTGGGTATGCGTACGAGGTCGCTGAATAGGGACACCAGCGCGTCCCGATGCTCATCGATATAGCTAGCGATTCTCTTGGCTGCGGCGCCACTTATCTGCATACCGTACACTCCCGTGGGGTGGCCCATCCTATCAGAAAGAGGGCGGCGGGGCATTCCTGAAGCGCCTAATGTGCGATTCCTGCTTTCCAGAAATACGCCCCGGGCTGGCAGCATTGTTGTGCAGTTGATGCTGCGATAGCATGCCCGAGGCGTGACCGAGAACGCTCTCCAATCCCCCCATCGAGCCAGGCTCCACGAGATCATCTTCGAGGCCGATACTCCTGCGGGAAAGGCCTTCGACGTCGCTCTCCTGGTCCTCATTCTGGCGAGCGTTCTCGCCGTGATGCTGGAGAGCGTGATCTCCATCCGCGAGCGCTATGGGGTCGTGATCCGAGGAATCGAGTGGCTGGTCACTATCCTCTTCACTATTGAGTACGTTCTTCGTCTCTACTCGGTGGGAAGGCCTCTCGCTTATGCGCGTAGCTTCTTTGGCGTTGTCGATTTTCTCGCCATTTTGCCCACGTACCTGAGCCTCGTCTTCACGGGAGCTCAGTCGCTCCTGGTCATTCGGGCTCTTCGACTCCTTCGGGTCTTTCGCGTACTGAAGCTGGTCAGGTTCGCAGGAGAGGGCGGAACAGCTTCGAGTGGGGCTTCGTGCCAGCACCCGAATGATCATCATCTTCATCGGCGTGGTCCTGACCGTGGCGCTCATTGTCGGGGCCCTCATTTATCTCATCGAAGGGGAAGAGAGCGGTTTCACGAGCATCCCCCAGGCAATGTACTGGGCCATCGTGACGATGACCACCGTGGGCTATGGAGACATCGCGCCGCAAACGGTCTGGGGAAAGTTCCTCGCCACCGTCATTATGATCCTGGGCTACGGGATCATCGCCGTACCGACGGGAATCGTAAGCGTAGAGCTGCACGCGGCTTCGAAGCGCACCATCAGCACGCAGGCCTGTCCGAGCTGTTCTAGCGAGGGACACGATGCGGACGCCAAGTTCTGCAAGAACTGCGGCGCGCGTTTGTAGCTCCCAAGCGCTGAGAGGCTAGCTCAACGCGAACCCTTGCCGGGTTGTGACGAACGCGCTCGATAAGGAGCGGCCTTGTCTGGCTTTTGCCACGCTTCGTAGAGCTTCCCGATCGCCTCGAGGGCCTGGAGCGTGCGGGCGTGATTCTCGCCGAGTTTCTCTTCGAGAGTATCGGCGCTAGACAGTAGAAGGGGCTCGGCATCTCCGAACCGGCCGAGCTTTGTGAGGCATTCACCCAGGCTGCTCTTGGCCGAAGCGATCATCCAATGGTCAGCTGCCAACACGCGACGTCGCACCGCAATGCTCTCCCGAATCCAAGGCTCCGCCTCGGCGGCATTTCCCATTGCCATCAGGTTCTGTCCGAGCATCAAAAGGGTAGCTCCAATGATCGCGTGCGAGTCGGGGAGCGTCGTTCCACGCAGCTCCAAAATCTGGCGGCTCAGCCTGTCCGACTGCTCATAGTTGTCGCGGAGATGGAGGAAGCTCGCGTAGTTGTACTTGCTCCACGCGACGTCGGGGTGCTCTTCACCGCCGCCGCGAAATCGCCGCGGGTGCCCAAGGTGACGCCGAGGGGTTTTCTGAGCTCTGCCATCTAGCTTCCCCATTGTTTCCAAGCGAGTGCTCCAACCATGTAGATCCAGTAAAGGATGATGGCCAGTACGGTGGCGCGCACGATCTCCCGCAGCTTTCCGCGGAGGCGCTCCTTGCGACTCGCCGGCATCAGCCAGTAGACGAGACCGGCGACCATAACCAGGATCAGGATGACGCGAATCCGGAACATGATAGAGGGGGGAACTAGTGCTGGGCTAGCAAGGCATCGACCTCTTTGTGGAGCTCGTCCTTGCGCGCGGCATCGACGAACGCGACGTTGATGGAATTCCTCACCAAGCGCTCGATCTCGTCGGGTCCAAGGCCAAGCGCGTCGGCGACGGCAAGGAAATTGTCACCAATGTAGCCGCCGAAGTAAGACGGGTCGTCGGAGTTCACCGTGGCCCGGAGTCCGAGATCCAACAAAGCCTTGAGGTTGTGATCCTCCAACTTGTCGAAGACGCGGAGCTTCACGTTTGAGAGGGGACAGACGGTGAGGGGTATCCGATCCACGCGTAGGCGTTCGACGAGCTCATCGTCATCGACGGCGCGGACACCGTGGTCGATTCGCTCCGCCCCCAAATTATGGAGGGCCTGCCACACGTACTCCGACGGGCCTTCTTCCCCCGCATGAGCGACGACGCGAAACCCTTCGACCCGCGCTCGGTCGAAGACGTCTGCGAATTTTACCGGGGGATTACCGGCTTCGGCGGAGTCGAGACCCACGCCGACGATTTGGTCTTTGAAGTCGAGCGCCTGCTCGAGCGTCTCCATCGCCTCCTCAACACTTAGATCGCGGAGGAAGCACATGATGAGCCCGCTCGATATGCCGAATTGTGTTTTCCCATCGGTCAGGGCGCGCTGAATTCCGGTCACGATGGTCTCGAACGGAACGCCTTCGATCGTATGTGCTTGGGGGTCGAAGAAGATCTCGGCATGGCGGACGTTGTCCAGGTGGACCCGCTCGAGATACGCCCATGTCAGCTCGAAGAAGTCCTGTTCCTCTCGAAGCACCCGGGCGCCTTGATAGTAGATGTCGAGAAAGGACTGAAGGTCACGGAAATCATAGGCGCGACGGACCTCCTCGATTGAGTCGTAGGGGAGCTGGATGTGGTTTCGTTGCTCGAGCTCGAACATGAGCTCCGGTTCGAGCGTACCTTCGATGTGGAGATGGAGCTCGACTTTTGGGATTCCGCGGATGAAGGGGACGAGCTCTGCCATGTGGATGTGGCTTCCAAGTTAACTTTTGTTATCGCGCTGGAGCAAACGCCTGGTCAGTTAGGCACACCGCGATGCAGGCTTGTTGCTCTGCCCTCTTCAATTGACGGTCGAAAGTTGCGAGCAAGATCGACTCACCCAGCGCACACACTCCTCCCTAGATAGGATGAGGTTTCTGCTTGTCCGTCTCCCAGCGGTGGAAAGAAAGGAATTAGATGCTCGGTGGTTGAAACCCGCCCAGGGCGGTCTCTAGATATTTTGCCACGGCGAGGGTGACATCCTCGCGTCCCGGGCGACCGAGGATCTGGACGCCAATGGGCATTCCCTCGGGAGACGTCCCTCCCCGCACTACTGTGCCCGGCCATCCGGTGAGGTTGTAGATGAACGTATAGCTAAAGCCGAGGAAGAACTCATCGGTGGTCATGGACCCGTGAGTGACCGCGACATCTGAATTTACCGGACATACGATCACATCGTAGTCCCCGAGAAAGGTGGTCAAGCGGCTCCGGAAGTCGTACCAGCAGGTGATCAAGACGTCGAGCTCTGCGGGCGAAGGGGCCGGGCTCACTAGAAAGTCCTCGAGAGTGTGCTCGATGGTCCCATACATTTTGAGAAGCCGTGGGACCGCGACCCGGAGCTCCACGAAGTAAAGAGCGAGGAAATCGTAACCCTGCTCGAGGCCCGGAGGGCGAATTTCGTCGACGCGGGTTTGGCCGTCCGAGAGAGCCTTGGCCGCCGACCGGACGACCTCGATGACCTCTGGGGTAGGCGTGGCGATACCGTTATCGGTGTGGAACGAGACGCGGAGTTTCCTAAGGTCGACATCCTTGGGGTCGCCGAACGGCATCTCGACGACGCCTGGATCGATCCAATCGGGCCCGGCGATGATGGGAAGAGTCAACCCCAGATCGTCGACGTAGCGGGCGAGGGGGCCGATCTGCTGAAGGGAGTCGAGCATTCCGCCGAAAGGGATTATGTGTCCGGTGCGGGGAACTCGGCCGGCGCTCGGTTTGATGCCCGCGATGCCGTTCCAGTTGGCAGGAAGGCGAATGCTTCCGCCGAAGTCGCTACCGATGTCGAAGGGAGCGCCCCCCGCGGCAATGATGGCGGCGGCACCACCGCTACTTCCTCCGCTGGTTCTATTAACGTCGTAGGGATTGCTGGTCCGTCCGTAGATAAGATTATTCGTCTCGAAGGAAAGCGTCAACTCGGGCGTATTGGTTTTTCCAAGCAGGATCGCGCCCGCTTCGCGCAGCCGAGCCACGACGGTCGCATCCTTCTTCGGGACGAACTCCGCGCGCCCGGTCGTACCGCCGGTGGAGATGACACCCGCGGTATCGAAAGAATCCTTGATGGTCATCGGAACGCCATGCAGGGGACCCTTGAGCTCTCCCTTCGCCAGGGCGGCGTCCGCTTCGCGAGCTTCGTCGAGCGCTCGCTCGGCCGCCATCTGGACGACGGCGTTCAGCTTCGGGTTCACCGCCTCGATGCGTTCGAGATGGGCCTTCACGACTTCTTCCGACGACACCCGTTTCGTTCGGATGGCGTCGGCGAGCGCTTCCGTGGACGAGTACGTTAGCGGGTCCGCAAGTTGCGTTGGCGCTGCCGTGGTGGCCGGCGCCGGAATCGAGCAGCCAGCGAGAGCAGAATGGGCGACGCCCGCGCCCAAGAGTGACAACACCTCCCGTCGGGAGAGCTCGGTACTCGACTCCTTCATCATCTACCTCCGCGCGGTGAGGATAGTGGCGGGGTGGATGGAAAGCAACTTTGTTATATAGTCATCCGTCGAGGGAGGGAGGAACCGATGAAAATTTTTGGAATGCTGATAGCGGTCGCCGCTTCGGCCTTCGTGCCGGCGACATTCCTTGCCGGTCCCACCGTGTATCCCACCGGAACGACAATCTATGAGCCAGATAAGGCCTGGAGCGGCTACACGATTTACCAAACGGAGGTGTCACCGGGAGCGGTCCTCATCGACATGAACGGAAACGTCCTCCGCAACTGGGAGCACATCGTGGGCTTTCCGGTCACCATGCTTCCGGGCGGGTACATCATGGGCGGGACCGTCGATCGGGCTACGGGAAAGTACACCCATCACCTCGGCTCGGACGATGTGATTCAGGAAGACTGGGACGGCAACGTCGTCTGGAGTTTCGGCCGGGCGGACCAGATCGAAGTCGAAGGTAAGACCGTGTGGTCGGCCAGACAGAATCACGATTTCGTGAGGGAAGGGGCACCCGTTGGCTACTACGTACCGGGGATGGCCCCGCTCGTGGATCGGGGGAAGACACTAATACTCAGCCAGAAAAGCGGCCGTTGGCCCGAGGTCACTCAGGGCTACTTGCCTCGGGCGGCCCGCATCATCGAAGTCACCTGGGAGGGCGAGATCGTCTGGGACTGGATGCCGGCGGAGCACTTCGAGGAGTTTGGGCATAGCGAAGCGGCCAAGAATACCATCATGCGCGGCTGCAAGAATCAACATTGCGTATTCTTGAACGCCGCGGCCTACGTCGGCCCGAACAAATGGTACGAGGCGGGGGACGAGCGGTTTCATCCCGACAACATTATTAGTGACGACCGCGGCACGATCCTTTTCATTATCTCGAAAGAAACCGGCGAGATCGTGTGGAAAGTCGGCCCGGAGTACACATCGACTCCGGAGCTTCGAGCCCTGGAGCCAATCATCGGCCCTCACAACACACACATGATTCCGAAGGGGCTTCCAGGAGCGGGTAACATTCTCGTCTTCGATAATGGCGGCGCTGCGGGGTTCGGCCTTCCCAACCCTGGCTCCCCGACCGGTGAGTGGAACGCGCTACGGGATTATTCCCGAGTGCTGGAGATCAATCCGGTCACGCTCGAGATCGTTTGGCAATACACGGCTCGGACCGCAGGGTTCATCCCGGTAGCGGAGGACTCCAAGTTCTTCAGTCACTTTGCGAGCGGTGCCCAACGTCTTCCCAACGGAAACACGCTGATCGTGGAGACCGCTTACGGTCGCAGTTTCGAAGTCACACCGGAGAGCGAAATCGTCTGGGAATACATCAATCCGTTCAACCGCAATGAAGGCGAGCCCTTCACAAATTACATCTACCGGGCGTATCGACTTCCTTATGATTGGGTGCCGCAGCTCGAGAGGCCGGTGGAAGAGGCGGTCATCCCGCCTGCAAACGGCGAGTTCAGGGTGAGTCCGTAGGCGACGCAGTCCTACTTCTTTTTCTTCCTTCTTCTGGTTGGCGGCCTTTCCAGAACGTGCGGGTTGTTCAAGGGCTCGTGCGGAATGAAGAAATTCTCGTCGACGTCGAAAATGATGCGGGCGCCGTCGGGAAGCCAGTGGCCTCGAGGGTTTGCCGCTTTCCGAGCTGTGAGCGAGAATAAGATCGATCGGTCTAATCTTCGGAAAGGGAGAGATTCGATGAACGTAGCCTATATTATTGATGCCGTCCGAACGCCGCGTGGGCGCGGGAAGCCCGGGAAGGGGGCTTTAACGGGGATTCATCCCCAGGAGCTACTCGCCCAGACGCTTCAGCAAATCGCTACGCGAACCGGAGTTGATCCGGGCGAGGTGGAAGACGTCGTCATCGGCTGCGTCTCGCAGGCCGGCGAGCAAGGTGCCAACGTGGCACGTAACGCGGTGCTCGCTTCGGGTTGGCCGCTCGAGATCTCGGCGGTCTCGCTCAATCGTTTTTGCGCATCGGGTCTGCAAGCGGTGAATTTTGCCGCGATGGGCGTCGCATCGGGTGCCCAGGATGTGGTCGTGGCGGGCGGTGTCGAGAGCATGTCGCGGGCTCCCATGGGATCGGACGGGGGGGGAGTGGACGGGAACAATATCCGGCTGAGAGAGAAGCACTTTCAGGTTCCGCAAGGGATCAGTGCGGATCTCATTGCGAGTAGGGAGGGCTTCAGCCGAGAGGACATCGATCGGTTCGCTCTCGAGTCTCAGAAGAGGGCGGCGGCGGCGCAGAAAGATTGCCGCTTCAGCAAGAGTCTCTTCCCGGTCAAAGATCCGGAAAACGGGAAAGTGGTATTGGACGTCGATGAGCATCCTCGGCCGGAGGCGACATTAGAGGGCTTGGCGAGCCTCGACCCGGCGTTTGCCAAGCTGGGAAGCAAGCCGGTCGGCCCCAACGGCGAGACCGTGGACGAGATCGCTCTGGCCGTCTATCCAGAAGTGAGGAAGATGCGCCACGTGCACACCGCGGGGAACTCGAGCGGGATCGTCGACGGTGCGGGTGTCGTGATGCTGGCGTCCGAGGATTACGTCAAGGCGCATGGACTGAAGCCGCGCGCGAAGATCCGCGCCATCGCTGCACAGGGCAGCGAGCCGATCATCATGCTGACCGCGCCGGCCCCGACCTCGAAAAAAGCACTCGCTAAAGCCGGGATGAAGGCATCGGACATTGATCTCTGGGAGATAAACGAGGCCTTCGCCACCGTGCCGCTTCAGACGATGAAAGAGCTCGGGATCGACCACGAGCGGGTAAATGTGAACGGCGGCGCCATCGCCTTGGGTCACCCGCTAGGTGGGACGGGCGCGATCTTGCTCGGCACCGCGCTCGACGAGCTCGAGCGGGCCAACCTCTCGACGGCACTTGTTACGCTGTGTATCGGTGGTGGTCAGGGCGTCGCGACGATCATTGAGCGGGTCTGAACCCGACCGGCATTACTGGGCGAGTCTCTGATATCGGCTCCAGGCGTCGTCCTTGAGCGACGTGCTAAGGGAAAACCTGTACCTCTTGGGTTTACCCAGCACCAAGATGTCCTTGTCATGCGTCTCAACGTTGAGATGCCTTCGATTTACTCTTTCCAATAGGCGAATCTGGTCGAGGTGCCATCGCCACTCATGCTTCTCTGAATGATAGCGAATTCCTCAGTCTTCCAGAGTGAGCGTACCGGAGCATTCTCCAATCCGGTGATCGTGTGTCGCTCGGAAAGACATTGGCAAGTTTGCTTTCTTCCACTGCTGGTCGTTTAACTCTAGGAGTAACTCCGATACGCCGGCATAGCCGGGGTTTCTTTGAAGCAATGCCTCCAACCTCGCCTTACTCACCTCGAGGTCTCCCCTCGACAGTGCGGCCCGAGCCTCATCGAAGAGAGCGGTTTCGCTTGGGCCTTCTTCTGCGACTGGCTTTGGCTCGTCGCTTGGCAATGGCGAGGCATTGGCCGGAGACCTTGGCTGCACGAGCGTGTTTCCCTCCGCGAAAAAAAAAGAGGGCCAACGAAGCTCCTAGCAAGCCCATAGTTTCCATCGCACCGTAGAGATATCTGACCCGGGTTCTAAGTCCCTGGATAGGCGAGAACGGAATGCCACCGCGACCTGCCAACGTCAGGGAGTTCAGAGCCTTGGTGACTTCTTCCGCCCTGGAAAACCTCTGTGTCGGATCCTTGGCCAGCAGACGAAGCACGATCCGCGCAAGCTCGGGAGAAACTTCGGGATTGAGTCGGTCGGGGGGCTCCGGCTTGTCGGAAAGAATCGCTTGAGCGATCGCCGCAAAGGAATCTCCTACGAACGGTAGTTTGCCGGTGAGCATCCGGTAAAGAACGACACCGAAGGCGAAAAGGTCGGCTCGCTGGTCGATAGGTCCTTTCGAAAGCTGCTCTGGAGCCATGTAGTCAAGGCTCCCGACAATCTCTTCGGGCTCTGTGAATCCGGAATCAACCACATGTGCGATGCCAAAGTCCATGATTTTCGGGTGCCCGTCGAGAGTCACCAATCGACACTCATGTCCTCCTCTATTGGCTGGGGACTGGTCCGCGTCTTGCCAAGAAACATGCACAGATAATCCGGTCCGCGGACGCCGAAAATCCGCTCTGGCTCTCGGACATCACGCTTTGGGAGGTTGCCACTCTCTCCAGCTTGGGACGGATCAAGTTGAATTTGCCGCTCCGTGATTGGTTGGAGCGGGCTACCGCTCCAACCTTGATGCGCCGAGTCCCCATTCCGCCGGCCATTGCAAGTGAAGTCGCTCTGTTGCCCGAGCACTTTCATCGCGACCCCGCCGATCGCATCATCGTGGCCGCGGCACGCGTCATCGGAGCTACGATTCTCACGCAAAGTCAAAGGATCATCGACGCCGATATCGTCGCGACCGTCTCCTGAGGAGGGTTTCCCCCGCGTCCGCGTCGCTCACCGTCGAGCGCTTTACCCCAGCTGAACGGACTCGTCCGGACCAAGTTGCTTAAAGCATTACTGAGGTTCTAGAGCCTGTCAGGCTGATTGAAAATCTCAACTCGCACTCAACTGGCAGTCTCCCCGAAGCCGCAACCCACTTTTTTCTAACTGCTTAGGCAGTTATCTGCAATTTACCGACGGATCGCTGCCCGTCCATTTATACCCGCCCGCCCCTGTCCGACATTGGCCTCAGTTCAGAGGAGGTCAACCATGGACAGGAAATATCGAGCAGGAAACGGACTTCAGCGGTTAGCGGTTCTTTTTTTAGTGGGCCTGGGCGTGTTTTTCCATTCTCGGGCTGCTCGAGCGGACGAGGATCTCGAGCTCAAATTGGTGTGGGTCAATATGGTTCCGGAATTCCCTTTGGCTTTCGACCTCATGGCCGGGGACGTCGGTTTCGTTTTTGCCGGAATGGACGTCGAGGTGGTTTGGAGCGATACAAGCTCCGCCCTTCTCGACCAGGACGTCCCAACACTACGAGTCGTCCTCACTTCGGATGAGCCATCGACCTTCGGTCTCGGGGAAGAGACGATGGGAGTGGCGCCACGCGCGGGCGGGTCGGGCGCATCGATCTACGTCTTTCTGGGGAGCATTCTGCGAGTGCTTGGATTCGACCTAGAGGGAGATCAGCGATTGAGCCCAGAAGACCGGCGGGCGGTAGCACGCGCGGTGGCTAGGGTCATCTCCCATGAAGTGATTCACGTCCTCGATCAACACTCAGACCACTCTTCTCGAGGCATCATCAGTCCGAAGCTGGACCGTCACTTTCCTTAGTCAGCCCAAAGTGCAAGTCTGGCCAGCGACGGGGCGGGTGGTTCGTGATGGATTGGGTGAGCTTGGAAAAAAGCGATCGAGATAGCCCCCATGGGCTACCTCGCTCAGAAGCCGAGGACGTAGTCGACGAACAGGCGATTCATCGTCGCGGCCTCGCCAAGCTGGGGCTTGGTTCGGTACCACGTGAAGTTCAGAGATTGCCCCGCCGGCATGGCGATGCGGAAATCGACTCGGGTGCCGTTCAAATTGGATGCGCGGCGGGTATCGGACTGGGTGTAGGCATAGAGAATCGCGTCGGGCTGGGAGTAGTAGTAGGAGAAGCGAAGTGCGAGATCTCCGAAGTTTCTTCCACCTCCGACATCGGCGCGAAGGAAAAAGCCGGTGTCGTTATCGGTTCCCGTTCCCTTGGCCCCGGTGCCGATCTCGGTGCCGAGCCGGTTCTTGGCACCGGTGTTCTTGTAATAGAAGAAGCGGAAGGTCAAAGGCCAGTCCTCGAACGAGTTGTTCCGCCAGTCGGCGAAGGCAGTCAGAATGCGGAAGTCGCTAACCAGCTTCCCGGAGTCATCCAGCAGGTTGCTCACTCGGTTCCCCCGGAGCTCACCCTCGAGAGTCAGGTCCACAACGAGTTGAGGGTCGACGTAATAGTCGTAACCCATACCAACGAGAAGCGCGTCATGTTCTCCGATCTCAAACCGGGGTCGAACCTGAGCTCCGAGCAGCCACGCAGACTGCTCGTCGTTCTGCTGGAGAATGATCTGGTAGACGCTCGCTCCGAGACGCTCCAGGATCCCGTCGCCTTTGCTCTCCAGCCTTAACCGCTCCATGAAGCCTTCCGTGGTCACGTCGTCGTCCCATTGCATGTCCGAGACCACCCAGTACCGGCGATGCTCGAATTTGCCGGCGACGACATAAAAGCTCTTGGCGAGTCGGAAGTCTGCGTAGACTTCGGCTAGCTTGAAGTCCTTTTTGCCGAGGCCGCCGCCAAAGCTCTGGTTGTCCGAGACGGGGTTTCTCGGATTCCCACTCCGGAACTCGAAACCGGCGGTGAGGAAATCTGCCGCTTCGGCCTCGAAGCCGGCTCTTAAGCGATATCGAAAATCGTCTTCGAATTCTTCCCGCTTGCTCGCGTCATAACGGAGGCGCAAATCGGCGTAAAAGTCGACCTTCTCGTACCACTGTTTGGGCGGGTTTTTAGGGGAGTCTTCAGAGTCTTGGGACTGCGCGAATAGAGAGCTGCCCAGAGTGAGCAGGGCGCACATGGACAAAAGAACTCTTTTCAAACTCCTCTCTCTCGCTGGATCGGCGGATTCTCTCAAAGTGACGCGTCAATGGGAAGCCTTTTTTTGCCTTGGTGCACAACTCCGATAGAGGCCGAGAGCTCGCTTGGCCCCGACTCCCATCATCCGATCATCTCGCTATCAGGCATCCCGAGCGCCGTCATAGTGTTGAGAATCTTGCACCCGATCCTTGCCTCGACTCTCTGTGCCGCCAACCCTCTCGCTCGCATCGCTGAGCCCACGATAGCCTTGTAGCGATGGAACGTTGTCTCGACTTTGCTCCGTTTGCTGTAGCCCGATTCTGTGTGCCACTTTCGTTTGCCGAGCCGAGCTTGTGCTGCAATGTTGCGATTGCGCTGTCGGCTGCTCGCCGGCCCCGATGCGAGCAGGGCGCCCTTGCGCGGCGGTATCAGCACCCTCGGCGAGCGATGAGCGCTGTGATTCTCGATTGCCTCATAGACGCCGCCGGCGTCGTATGCGGTGTCAGCTCTGGCCGATGAGATGGGACTGTCGATCTGTCCGACAAGCGATGCAACCCGCGATGAATCGCGGGCTCTTTTGCTCGTCAGCTCGCCGGCGACGACTTCGCCACTCTGCTCGTCGACACACAGATGGAGCTTGCGATAGTCCCTGCTCTTTTGTGCTCTGCGCAGCTGGCCGGCGTGGACAGCGAGACCGCTGCTGTCGATCAAGATGTGCAACGGCGTCTTCTGCTTGTATTGGTAGAAGGGGACCTTACCCAGCTTCGGCTTGCGCCTCGAGATCGTGGTGTGATCGGGCACATCATTGTCTAGCTTCATCAGAGCGAACAACGACCGCAGCAATCCCTCGCTCTGCCTAGATGACAGATGAAACACCATGCCCAGGGTGACAGCCGTCTCGATGGCGTGGTTCGAGTACTTGCGTTGACGGCCCGGTTTCCTCCTCCTTGGCCGGGGCGCGTCCCAGTTCACAAGCTTGCCGGCGGTGAGCGAGATCCAGACGGTCAGGCTCCCGCGGTTGCGTAGACCCGACTCATATTCACGCCAATTCCTCACGCGATAGGCCTTCTTCACATACTTCCGCTGAGTGCGTTTGAAAATGCTCATGGGGAACCTCGTATCCGCGAGTACAGGACAATTGTGGACCGAGATCGCGAGTTGTGCACCAAGGCAATTTTGGCTTTAACTTAATGCACCGTAAAGTTTTAGCGTCATCTCACCAACACTTGATGACGGAAGCACCCGCTAGAGATGGCGAGACTCAACTAAAACAGTCTCCGGAAAACCCGGGGCGGTTCAGTAGAACCGTGTTGTAGTCCTGACGCCATTGCTCGATGATGCACTGGGTGTCCGCCAGGGTGATGAACCAGTGCTGGTTGAGGCATTCGTCGCGGAAACGACCGTTGAAGCTTTCGACGAATGCGTTCTGTGACGATTTGCCGGGCTTCATGAATTGGAGCTCGACGCCCTTTTCGTAGGGCAAGGTAATCGAGCCGTCGACCAGCGAAATCGGGGCCGTTGTCGGCCACGATCTGTTTCGGATAGCCACGTAGCTTAGCGATGGCTTCGGGGATATCCACACGGCGACACTAGGGAACGACAATGCCGCTTCGCATGCCTTCCCCCGCTGATGCCCAGGGTGCCGACTATGATGATGATGAAGGACACCTACATCCCTCTGAGTCTGCAGCCTCGCTACAATGGTGCATTCGCTGGCAAGCCGAGGGGAAGGAGACACCACCATGCCGAAGGCACCCGACCAGGAACGCAAAAATAACAGCGAGACCATTGAAGCCCGTTCGCGCACCGGAAGACCAGGGCGAATGCAAGAACAGCCTGAACATTCAATAGCCGCGAACGACGAGCCTCCGGTGCTCGCTTCTATGAAGCTTGCAAGCGGCGAGACCGTGTATGTGGAACTGTCACCCGAAGGCCAACGCAGGATGAGAGTCGAAAAAGGAACGATTGTTCAGCTCTTCACCAGTGACGTTGCAGAGCGGCACAGACACGACAAGGGCATCAAGTGGATGAGCCTAGACCGGCTGGAGAGGTTGAGGAAGGCGGAAGGGTGCAAACCGAAAGCGTGACGGTTGTGCTCCGTGAAAAGTCGGCTGCGGGATTTCGGACCAGGTTACACCTCTACCCCTGAGTAGAGCCGACGTCGGCTCTCAAGACGTCCTAGAAGACGACCAAAGCGTTCTAGTTGCAGGCAGTTTGCCAATCTCATGAAAGCTCGAGTTTATGGAAGGGACAGCGCCTCGCAGGCGCGTATATCCCCACGTCGGGTTCTCCCGCGCCACGCGCACAATGAGTTCACGGATATCCTTCGCCGTCGGAGGTCGGCCTGGGCTCCGGTTCTTGCTGCCATCGTACTTGGCTGCGATGAGGCAGCGGTACCAGCGCAGAAGCGTAGCGGGTGTGGCAACGGACGCAATCTGGGCCAGCGCCTCGCGGCCCAAAGCCTGGGCCTTGACGGCGAGCCTGCGCCGCTCGTCGTCCGAGAGCCTGAGACGCTTGCCCCGAAGCCCGGCTCGGAGCACACGGTTCTCCTCTTGCAGGTAGTCGATCACATCCTGCTGCTGGCGGTTGACCCAGCCAGCTAGAACGAGCAGTAGGAATTGCACGTGGTACGTCATCATGGATCTGAAGATAACACCCTCGGGCCAGACGATTGTAAAGCCTACGGCCCTTGGCCCCGGCGCAAACACAGACACTAAGCTGCTGATTTATGGCCTATTTCAAAAGGGCCGAGTTTTGGCACAGGACGGGGTTGTCTCGGTGACACGTGGCACCTGGACGAGGTTTTCATAAAGATACAAGGCAAACGCCAATACCTCTGGCGCGCGGTAGATCAAGATGGTGATGTGCTCGATATCCTCGTCCAGCCTCGCCGTGATCGGAAAGCCGCCAAACGATTCTTCCGCAAGCTGTTGAAGGGGCAAGCTCGCTCGCCCTAGCGGTTGGTCACCGACAAGCTGAAAAGCTACAGCGCCGCTCACCGCGAGGTCATGCCCTCCGTCGTCCACGACACCGACCAGTACGGAAACAATAGAGCCGAAGTCTCGCATGAGCCGACGCGACATCGGGAACGACAGATGCGAAAGTTTAAATCTCCGGGACAAGCGCAACAATTCTTGACCGTGCATGGACTCGTGCAAAATCTCTTTCGCGTTGGACGGCATTTGTTGCAAGCCCGCTATCATCGGGAGCTAAGAGGTCGCGCTTTCATCGCCTGGCACGAGGTAACGTGTGCCTGATGAAATCTCGAAGCGCAACGGCCAACCGGGACCAGTCTGGCTACAATGACGCCAACTTGACAGTACCCTCTGCTCTCCTCAAGCAAGTAGACGATAGCGGCCTGTTGGTCACGCTGGACCCAACCAGCGATGGCGACGACCAACCATGTCAAGGGCTGGATCGGCGTGCTCATGACCGAGAATTCTCGCTTCCATGGACGAACCAAGTGTAGACACCTCCAATCCGAAACGGCCCGGCGCGCCGGTCTTCAGTTCGTTTGTGTTTTTGGACACGAGGCCCTTTTGAAATAGACCATCAGGCGATGCGTGACAACCGGTAATCGTGATGGAGCCCACCGGTCGAGCGGCGCGAAGCAGCCGATCATGGCAGGTCTAAACCGTGCAATCAACGCTGGATCGACTTTTTACGGAGCACAGGAGGTCAATAGTGATTAAGAGCTCGATCCCTTATCATCCAGATCATCGAACTCCTTTTCGATTTCCTCGAGCTGATCTTCCTCCATCCCGAGGTGGTGGCCCACCTCGTGCAAGACGGTGTCCCGAACTTCTCTGATCAGGCTCGCGCGATCGGACGAGATATTCTCCAAATTTCTCTGATAAAGGACAATCCGGTCGGGAAGACCCCACTCACTATTCTGAATCGTATTGCCTTGATAGAAGCCGAGGAGGTCGTGCTCGATGTCTGCCTCTTGAAGAAGGTCTCGACACGGCGCCGCCTCCACCGCGACCTCCACGTTCTGCAGATAGCTTGCGAACTCGGTCGGCAACGACGCCAAGACCCCTTCCACCACACTCTCGAACTCTGAACGCTCCATGCGACAAGGGAGGACGTACTCCGGGACGAGCTCAGCGGCGCGAGCAAAAGAGCGATCGGCTTCGGGAATACGGTCTAACTGAGTGAGGACGAGGCCGAGCGCGTAGTGAGACCGCGCGCTTTCCGGCACCCTACCGACCGCTTCTTTCGCGGACTGCAGCGCGTCACTAAATTGTCCCCGGTCCAAGAACCGGGCGACGCGTTCCATCGGATCCTCGGTCATCCTGCCTTTATAGTACGGCCGCTCCGAGATCGTCGCGAGTCCGGAATATTCCGTTCGAAACGGGCCCGACAAACGAGCATCGCGTCGTGTCCAAAAAATACAAATGAACTCAAGACCCGCGGGCCGGGCCGTTCCCTCCGGTCCTAAGAGGTCTGTCTCCGGCCTGGGGGCAAGTTTCTAATGTCCGGAGCATCGTTCTTGACGCTTTCACTCTGGTGCTAACGGCACGCTTCTCGTAAGGGTCACCATAGGGTTCACTCACCAAGTCGAGGAGTCTTGCAACCCGGTGCTTTTTATGGACGACAAAACTGCTAGAGCGTAACGACCTATTCTCGTCTTCCTGGCAAGACTCCACCCGTTGATCTGAAGGGTGCACATTCGGGATATCGCTGAGATACCTTCGGACCGGAGATCAAGTGTCACGGAACAGACCGCTTCCAGGAGACATGCCCGCGTGCCGTGAGCGTACCTTTGACGGAGCCCGTCCAGTGCCAAAATTCGGACCTTTTGAAATAGATGATAAATCAGCAACTTTAGTGTCTGTGTTTGCAAGAGGGCCGAGTTTTGGCACTGGACGTCCTCCGCCGTATCGCTCTGCTAGCGAATCCGCAACGACATTGTCGTCGAAAGCTAGTACGTAGGATATATTTGAGAATCCAGCGGACAGTTTCACGAGCTTGAAGACCGCTTGGATTTCCCGTCGTTCAAGTCTGTCGATATCATCGATGAGGACGATCACCCGGTGATCGAGGTCCGCGAGAATCTTCGCAATACGGTCCCTGCAATCGTCAAGCGCGACTGCCGACAACTGTTCTCCCATTTGTTCTGCAGCTTGGCCGACAGAGCTGTTCGCAATGGATAGAAAACCGCCATACTTCATCAATAGCTCACCGAACTCTTCAATCTTTAGGAAAATCAAAATCTCATTTCTGATGCGCGCCAAAGCGAGCGCCCACAGTCGTGCAGGGAGGGGACCTAACCCCGTTTTACCTGTGGTCTCTCCCCCTGGGGGGGGGCCGCATAATCCGCGTTTTTCTTAGATCCTGCTGAGGGGAGGGGGGATGACCCTGTATGGGCGGACGAATCGAGCGTTCGAGTGCGTGGGATGGCGGTCAAGATGACGCCACTTCCACGTCTGAAGTACAGCTGTGTTTGTCCACTCGGTCTGGCCCACTTTGCTCATCTAATTTGGCCCACCCTAAGTTATTGATTAATAAAGACGAGCTGTAAGAAAGCCCCTTTCCTTATTCCGCGGCCGGAACGAAGTGCAGGCCGCGGCTAGTGAAACCCAACGAACTCATGCCTTTATGGTCTTTTTCTCGCTCTTCAGGGTGCGCCGGAACCGATAGGATTCGGTGCCGGTTTCGAGTATGTGCGCCTGGTCCGTGACTCGGTCGAGCAGTGCCTTGCACAGGCGGACGTTCGTGAACACCTGGGTCCACTCCGAGAAGGGCAGGTTGGTGGTGATCACGAGCGCCGCCCTTTCGCATCGTTCCGAAACCACTTGGAACAGAAGCTCGGCGCCGACATCGGCGAGTGGGACGTAGCCGAGCTCGTCGATGCACAACAACTCGTAGCGGGCGTAGCGACGGATCACTCGCGAGAGTTCGTGCTCCTCCCTAGCTTCAACGAGTTCGTTGACGAGTCTCGAGGCCGTCGTGAAGCGAACGCGGCGACGTTGCTGGCACGCCGCTACACACAATGCCGTGGCCAGATGAGTCTTGCCTGTGCCGGCATCGCCGAGAAACAGAACCGGCCGTGCATGGTCGATGTAGTCGCCTTCGGCCAGTTCTCGTATCCGACGGGCGGAGACCTTCGGCGATTGCGAGAAGTCGAACTCCTCGAGCGTCTTCGCTCTCGGTAGTTGTGCTTCCTTCAGTCGTCTTTGAACCGCGCGGTGTTCACGCTCCTCGACTTCGGCGCTGAGCAGCACGTCGAGGTAGCGGACATAGCTGTGCTCGTCGCGCTGCGCTTGTTCGGCAATCTTCTGGAACTGCGTTGCCACGCTCGGCATGCGAAGCGTCTTGCAATGCTGACGGATGCTCTGGAGCTCGATGCTCTTCGCGTTCACGAGTTCACCTCGCCGATCAGCGCGTTGTAATGGCCAACACCTGGCAAGGAACGTTCGTACTTCGTGAGCTCTCCGAGCTCCACATCGCCAAGAGCCTGCGCCTGCTCACGTCGAAGAACTGATGATTCGACGAGGTGACGGATCGCCTCAGCATCCGTACAGCCGAGTTCGAGCGCTTGACTCACCGCCTCACGCAGCTTGTCGTAGCCGTGCTCGCGGCCGAGCTGCACGAGCTCGACCATCTGGCGGGTTCCTTCGAGCTTCCCGTGACGTCGATTCAGCTTGGACCACAACTCGTCGTAGCTCGTGGGCCACCGACCTTTCTCCCGCCATTGAGCGAGCGGCGTCGAGCCGGCCAACGCTCCAGGCTTCCTGACCAGAACATCCAAGTAGTGCTCGAGTTCATAAATCGACTGGCTGCGGCCGTAGCAGCGCTCGTGGCGTGCCACGACGTGGCCCTCGTGCCAGATCTCAACTTCCAACGGCAGTAGCTTGGCCACAACTCGCCGGTCCCGTTTCAACGGAGTCGAGTACCAGTTCGTGCCGACTCGAACGCAGCCTTTCTTGTTCACCTTTGCAAATCGTCGCTCCTCGATATCGAACCCCTCGACGGTCAATGGCAACAGATGCTCCCGTTCAAGCTCCATCGCTGTTCCGACAGCATGCTCCTTGCCGCTAATGTGGCGCGTCGCATCCTTGAGACAGCACGAGAGCAGATACTCGTTCAGCTCATCCCAGTTCGAAAACTCCGGTACCGGCGTCAGATAGTTGCGCCGGAAGTAGCCGACTTCGCTTTCCACCCCGCCCTTCTCGTTGCCTCGACTCGGATTACAAAACTCCGAGTCGAATCCCCAATGGGAGCGAAACGCCACGAATCGCTCCGTCTGCTCTCGTTGATAACCACGCAGAATCTTAGTGACCGCGAGTGACAGGTTGTCGTAGCGCATGCGGCGGAACACGCCACCAAAGAACTCGAACGCATGCTCCTGCGCTTCGAAAAATGCTTGTTGCGTCGGACGCGGATAGCCGCGATGCAACGCGCCTCCTCCCGCCATGCTTCGGACTACGAGCGTGTGGACCTTCTCGAGCTCACCTCCGATCCGCGCGTACGCCTCGTACCAGTCCACTTGCCCTTCATCGCCCCACGCGTAGCTCTGCGGAACAAAAATCTCTGTGTCCTTCAGGCCGAGCTCGCTCTTCCGACGAGCGACGTAGCGACGTACCGTTGATTCGCCAATCTCATGCTCCGGATGCTCGGCGCGCAACCGGGACCAGATACGACGAGCCGTATGGCGTTGCTTCCGAGGCGCTCGCTTGTCCTCCTTCAGGACCGCGTCGATGAACTCGCGTACTTCCTCAAGCTTCGGACTCGCACGCTCCGCGACTTTACGCTCCGGCGGTACCGCGCTCTCCAGCGCCTGACGCACCATCCGACGGTGTACTCCGAACTCCTTCGCCACTCCCTTTATCGTTCCTACTCCGTGCTCGTACTCGCCACGGATCTGCTCGAACAATCGCACTTTCGCACCCCTTTTCAACCGACCCTCCTCTCCGGGTTCTTCCCCGGCTCAGGGTATCGGTCTCGATGGGGTGGGCCAAATCAAATGAGCGAAATGGGCCAATTCAGACTAGCGAACACAACAGCCGCAATCCGTTTGGGATCGGCCGCCAGAGCGACGTTACGGCGACGCTATGGCCGGCTTCGTGAGCCCATGGCTCTGGGGGATGGTGCCGGCGGTATCCGCCGGGCCCAACGCATCCGCTGTCCGTGGTGGTCAAGGAGGGGGTCGACCCCGAAGCTCTTTTGCAGGGATGTCGCCCACCGCAGTCGCCGAGGCTTCCCCAGCCGTTGGTGACCCAGTAGCGCGAAAATCAAGTCGTGGGTCTGGCTCTTTACGCGAGGTGACAGCAGACCGAAGTACCGAATGCTGTGCCGGTAGCGGTCGGGGATGTGATCGGCCAGGGTGGTCAGGAATTCAGCCGGCGTGTAGGTGGTCTCGACCATCTGTTTCGTGCGCGTGTCCTTCGTCACAAATCGGATTTCTTGACCGTCAATCTTCCGGAACCGGTGTTGTGCAATCGGGGGGCGTCGGGCGTAGCGGCCTGCATATCCCAAAAACTGCTTCTTGCTCCGAAACCGCTGGATGTTGATGTTCCACCACCGTTCGTACTGTGCCGTGAGCAATTGCAGCAACGCGCGGCGAGGCATGTCGGTGTCCAGGACGCTGACCCGAACGGCTTCACGCAGGAGCGTGATGATGGCGTAGCGCCACATCGGCATCAGCGCC
Organism: Candidatus Marinacidobacterales bacterium; assembly: GCA_965222425.1. GTDB lineage: Bacteria > Acidobacteriota > Vicinamibacteria > Marinacidobacterales > DATDRI01 > CBDCNP01. The sequence continues at coordinate 15,716 of CBDCTW010000005.1, read as the reverse complement.
TCCTCGTCCAATGAAGCTCTCTTAGGCCATCGGGCTCCATCTTCATGGAGACCGCCCTCGGAGACCAGGATGTGCAAGTGGCTGTTGAAATTCAGATGACGGCCGTAGGTGTGAGGAATCACGACAATCATGAGTCGGACGCGGTATTTTTGCCGCGCCCACTGCTGCAGCACCTGCGCGCCTAGGATAGGCAGATCATGCAAGAGATGGCGGTTCTGCTGAAACAGCGGCCAGAGCACATCCGGCATGGTCAAGCAGACGTGGGCGTAGGGGATATCGGGTAGCTCCCGCCACTGGTTTCGCTGCCAAGCGCGGGTTGCCTGATACCCGCAGCTGGGACAGGCCCGTGATTTACAGGTGTGATAGACAACCCGCTCTTCACGGTCGGACGCAAAGACCTCCGCGCCTAAGGCCTTGGTGCCGCAGTCGATCACCTTGGAAAACGCCTCCCGCACCGAAGGACGGGCCTCGTCGCAATCCCACACCTCCCGATGCGTCTTCAAGATCTGTCTGAGCGGTTGCGAGCGGGTGCTTCCGCCATCAAGTGTTGGTGGCTGCCGCGTAACCCGCTCGTGTGCTAGAGTTTGAGCCTGATTTCGAGAGACGCAGTTCTTTCGGCGATGCGGGCTGGGCTGACCACACGGTGCCTGACGTTCGGAGACTCCTTCGTGTGCACGCCGACATCCTTATTAATGGCGTTCGCCGACACAGGCAGGCCAACTGACACTAGCATTCAAACACGGCGTAGCAACACTTGATGGCGGAAGCACCAGAGATACTTGGCCTGCCATCCGACTTCCGTTTCGTCTGCACGGCGACGGTAGCATTCGACACCTCCGTCCCCGCCGTGACCTTTCCGATAGAAATTTTCTCCCGAAGATGCGGGTTCCAAAGAGGCGAGTTGGCAACACATTTCCTCAAAACCGTAATGGCGGCTCCCATCAACCGGGCGAATATTCTCAAAACTGATGTCTGGAAGGCTCATTCAGATGACGCCCCTGCCGACGTTGGTTCGGTCAGCGCTTCGGGCGATCCGGGCGGTTCGTCCGGCAGTTCTTGAGTGATCGTGGAGATATCCTGCCCGATTTTCTCCTCGCTCAGCGACAGCGTTTCGTGCAGCAGTGAGTCTGAACCGCCCCGGGTTTTCCGGAGACTGTTTTAGTTGAGTCTCGCCATCTCTTGCGAGCCTTCCTGCGACCGATAGTAGTTCATCTCGTACTCGCCGGGGGAGACATTTCCGATCGGCCCCAATCACAGCCACTGTCACAGCCCCAGTCACACCGACCGCAACGTGTAAGCTCTTGAGAACGCGTCGGGCCAGCCACCTTGGGCTTCGATGACCTCGTCGACCTCGGCCATGATGCGGATGGTCTCATTCAGGGTGACGACGATCTTCTGGTAGTGGGCGACATCCTCGTCCGAGAGCGTGCGGCCCTTCCGGTCCTTGAGCCACTTGTGGCAAACCTGGTAGCCGCCGATGTGGAAGTCCCAGACCTCCTCGGGCACGCCCTGGAAACCTATCGTGCCGGGCTTCGTCGCGCGGTGGCCCTCGCGCGCACTGGTCTTGCCGGCGTCGAGCCAGACGGTGCCGTCCGACCAGCCGACGCGTCCGACTTCTGGGTTCCTGGGGCCGGCGCAGCTGGTGATGGGCTTACCGAGCTTCGGAGATTCGAGCAGGTGGAGGGCCAGCAGGTCATGGCCGGTCTCCGCCAGCCTTCGGAAGAGGTCGACACTTTCGGGCAGCGGTACCCGGGGAAAGTCGAGCTTGAGTAGGGCCTCGTAGCGCTCGCGGTAACCGGGACTGTGGAACACCGCATAGATGTAGGCAACAACGTCCTCGGGGCCGAAGGTCTTCCCTAGATCGCCGCGGCCATCGCTGACGAATCGCAGTTCGGTGGCGGCTGCTAGCTGCTCGACAAACCCCAAGTCCAGGTTCGGCGTGCGGCCGCCCTTACCCTTGGGCCACTGGCTGAACAGCGACCCGTCGGCCTTGCCGACTCCGGGATAGAGATACAGGGGAAAGAGCGAGTTGATGTCGTAGGCCGAGCAGGTCTTGTGCGCGATGATGCTCGACGTCGCTAGCGCGCCCCACTCGTCTTTCGTCTGCCTCGTCGTGATAAAGCCGACATTCTCCCCCGCGAGCATGTGTGGCATGGCCTCGGTCCGAGGCCAATCGACCATCCAGGGAACGTAGTACATCTCACGGATGTCGAACGGGCGATAAAGCACCGGGACATACCGTCGGTCCCACTGGCGGTCTTTGCGGATCTTCCGCCGCGCCTCGGGTAGTTTCCAACCCCTGGAATCCCCTGGCGGATACTTCTTGGAGCCCTTTCCGGCGAAGTATTTCTTCCGGATCGCGTCGTCGGACAGGGACTTGGAACGGAGGTTCACGATACGACTTCGAAGAGATTCCGGGTCCAAGTCGATTACAAAACCGTCCCGTGCCGTGACGATTCCGGTCACGTTCACGGGCATGACCTCGTTGATCGCAGGCCAGTCGGAGTAGCTGTCCGCACCGGATTCGTCGAAGGGCTCGAACAGATAGAACGGTGGAGCTGGTTCCAGTTGCGCCCATTCGGTGGCTAAGGACACGTGCTCCAGTAGCCATCTGTACTTGCTTTCCCGTTCACCCCAGAGATCGGCGTGGCAGACAGATCTGGCTGCAGCAGCCTTCGTGAAGAGCCCGATGGCCACGCTCTGCTGGATGTCGAACACGTTGACATCGCGGCCGCCCCCCGGCGGAGCCTCCTTCTTCTTGAGGTTCCCGTGAAGGTCGAGCACACGGATCCGGCGGAAGGACTGCATGAGCGACCAGCGCATCCCGCGAAACGTGGGGTTGTCGAGGTAGCCGTGGTTGCTGATGTATCCGTGGATGCCTGCACCCGTGCTGTCGAGCAGCCACTGCGAGAGGCGGATGAACTTCACGTAGTCATCCTGGAGCCACACCTTTCGTTCGCCGAGCGGCTCGCCGTCGACGTGGTAGTAGCTCGCCGTCGCCGTCCCGTCGGGTAGCCGCCCCTTCAGGAGGCCATCAATCCACGGCCCCATGTTAGAAGAGAGGCCCGAGTAGGGCGGGTTCCCGATCACTACCGTGAAGCGCTGCTTTCGCTTGATCTCGTTGACTGCCTGCGCCTCGTGCGCCAACGCCGGAAGAAAGTCGAGCGTGAGCTGCGTGCTGTCCGCCGGCTCCAGCGCATTCGTCAGATACACCCGCGCTCGCTCGTCGCTCTCGAAGCGGTAGCCGGTCTCGTAGAGCTTGAGGCCGATCTTGAGGTGCGCGATGGCGTAGGGTGCCATCAGCAGCTCGTAGCCGTGCAGGCGCGGCAAGAGGTGCCTCGGGACGTACTCGTTCCAGAGCGCCTGGATCTTCTTCTCGCCGTGACCCTGGGCCTTCCACTTCTCGACCATCGTGTCGTGGATGAGGTCGATGACCTCGACGAGGAAAGTGCCGGTTCCGGTGGCCGGGTCGAGGATCTGGACAAAGGCCTGATCGGGCGAGGTGCCTTCCGGGATTTCCAGATCTTCGTGGCGCCTCGCCATCTCGCTCCAGGTCGTGGTGTCGGCGAGGCCATCCTCTAGCCCAAACTCTGTGCGCAGCAGCTCGTCCACCGAGCGCACGATGTAGGAGACCACGGGGCGCGGGGTGTAGAAGACGCCGCGGCTCACCTTCTGCTTCTTGTCGTAGGCGGCGAGGAAGTGCTCGTAGAAGTGAATGACCGGGTCTTCCTGGGGGTTGCGGTCGCCGAAGTCGCGGACCACCTCCTCCATGTTGGTGCCTTGGTGCACAACTCCGATAGAGGCCGAGAGCTCGCTTGGCCCCGACTCCCATCATCCGATCATCTTGCTATCAGGCATCCCGAGCGCCGTCATGGTGTTGAGAATCTTGCACCCGATCCTTGCCTCGACTCTCTGTGCCGCCAACCCTCTCGCTCGCATCGCTGAGCCCACGATAGCCTTGTAGCGATGGAACGTTGTCTCGACTTTGCTCCGTTTGCTGTAGCCCGATTCTGTGTGCCACTTTCGTTTGCCGAGCCGAGCTTGTGCTGCAATGTTGCGATTGCGCTGTCGGCTGCTCGCCGGTCCCGATGCGAGCTGGGCGCCCTTGCGCGGCGGTATCAGCACCCTCGGCGAGCGATGAGCGCTGTGATTCTCGATCGCCTCATAGACGCCGCTGGCGTCGTATGCGGTGTCAGCTCTGGCCGATGAGATGGGACTGTCGATCTGTCCGACAAGCGATGCAACCCGCGATGAATCGCGGGCTCTTTTGCTCGTCAGCTCGCTGGCGACGACTTCGCCAGTCTGCTCGTCGACACACAGATGGAGCTTGCGATAGTCCCTGCTCTTTGGTGCTCTGCGCAGCTGGCCGGCGTGGACAGCGAGACCGCTGCTGTCGATCAAGATGTGCAACGGCGTCTTCTGCTTGTCTTGGTAGAAGGGGACCTTACCCAGCTTCGCCTTGCGCCTCGAAATCGTGGTGTGATCGGGCACATCATTGTCTAGCTTCATCAGAGCGAACAACGACCGCAGCAATCCCTCGCTCTGCCTAGATGACAGATGAAACACCATGCCCAGGGTGACAGCCGTCTCGATGGCGTGGTTCGAGTACTTGCGTTGACGGCCCGGTTTCCTCCTCCTCGGCCGGGGCGCGTCCCAGTTCACAAGCTTGCCGGCGGTGAGCGAGATCCAGACGGTCAGGCTCCCACGGTTGCGTAGACCCGCCTCATATTCACGCCAATTCCTCACGCGATAGGCCTTCTTCACATACTTCCGCTGAGTGCGTTTGAAAATGCTCATGGGGAACCTCGAATCCGTGAGTACAGGACAATTGTGGACCGAGATCGCGAGTTGTGCACCAAGGCAACGCTCTGCTCCCAACATCTTCATCAACTTCGAGCAGGAGCCTCTCGCCCGAGCCACGCTAGCCGTCTCGGTGGATCAGGGTCCGGTGTACCAACTCCCATCAGACAGCGGCGGAACGGCAAGTCTCACGCTGCCCCGTGCTACCAACCCCGGAGCGCGCCTGGACATCTTCCGCCTCGAAGGGACTCCCGCAATCCGGCTTCGGTCTCTCTCGGTCACTCCCACGGCCAGTCCGGCTTGGAACTCCATCCTTGCTGCAAGCGGCCTTGCCAGCGCTCTGACGCTTGTCTTTCTCGTGTGGAGGGGGCGTGCTGTGGCGACCGGTCTTGGACTCTGCTCTGCAGGCCTCCTCACTCTCGCTTACTCGCCGGCCATGGTTTTCTTGCTCTTCCCGGACCGGCCCTCCTCTCTACGTGTGCTCCTCATTGGCGGGCTGCTGCTCGCGGGCTTCGAGGCCGGGCGCCGTCTCGAAACGGGCGCTCGGCCGTCTTATTGGTTGGCGGTAGCCCTTCTGATCGCGGCCGTTTTCGGATCTTGGGTTCGGGTGTACTTTCTGCCCTCTGCCGGCTCTTGGGATGTGGAGTTCTGGCAAGCTTGGACCGCCCGCGCTACCTCTCACGGCATCACAAGAGTCTACGGCGATCCGGACGCGGTTCCTCCAGGGCATTTCCTTTCCCAGCTTCGCGGAGAAGAACCTCTGTGGGAAGTACAAAGCCGCGACCGGAGCTTCTTGATCGACTATCCCCCACTTGCCATGGTCGCCTGGCACCTCTCCTGGAGCTTCGTACAGAGCCTACCGCTTCCTCTCGACCAAGCCGAGGCGCGCAACGTGGCGGCCAAGCTGCCCGCCGTAGCGGGAGACGTTGCGATCGTCGCTATCTTGCTGTGGCTCTTCCGGCACCGACCACGCCGTGCTGCGGTCCTGGCCGCGCTCTTTTGGGCGCTCCCCATTTCCTGGCTGAGCAGTGCCGTCCTCGGTTTTCAGGACCAGACCTACTCACCTCTCGTCATGGGAGCGGTCATTGCGGCGGGTCGATCTCACGCCCTCTCGGCCGGAGCACTTCTGGTCATGGCTTCGATGACGAAACTCCTGGGTGCGGTCGCGACACCCAGCGTGTTGGTCGCATTGCTGGCGAACCAAGCGCGTCTTAGGAAGACGATCGGGAGGGCGATCGCGGGCGCGGCAGGTGTGACACTGATCGTTCTACTCCCTTTCACCATCGCAGGGACCCTCCCTGCCATGGTTGCGCAGCTCGTTCGTCAACTCGTTCCTGGAAATCTATCGAGCGGGTACCCCAACCCTTGGTGGATCTATGGCCACCTGGCGAACTTGGCAACGGTGGTAACGGATTCGATCGCTGGCCCCGTTTCCCGTCTCTTACTCAGCGACGTTTCTTTCGCGGCAGGCTCTGTCGGAACCGCGATCTTTGCTTTAGTCTTGGCATGGATTTGCTGGCAGCAGTATCGGTTTCCCGGAACCCTCCCGGCACTGCTCTCCAGCGCTACCGTTTTTCTTGCCTATGCCACATTCTCGGTTGGCGTTTTCGGAAATCATCCGCACGTTGCGTTCCCGCTTCTTTTCGGCACCGGTCTGGGCTCGCGAGGGTTGAAGATCCTCTGTGCCGGGGCCATGACGAGCTACATCTTGAATCTTCTCCTGCGTTCCGGTCTGGGACGCTTGTACGGTACTCGCTACATGCTCTTGGAGCGCCTTGCCTCGGGCCTATCAGAGCTGCGTATGGCGGCCGGTTTCGATCTTACCCTCCTCCTGGCGGTGATCAACACGGTCGTGATGGTCGTGCTTTTTGCCATCTTGCCGCGAGAGCTAGAGGCTCTGCAGCAATCGGCAAAAAGGCGGTCGGAATGAGGCAGGGACTTTCGACGTGTTGGCTCCCATCTTTGCTCGTGCTGGCGGGACTCCAGGCTTGTCTATTCCCCCAATCAGGCAACCCTCACAAGAGAATCGTGGTCGGTCCTGATATGAGCTGGCGATACTTTATCGGCAATTCCAAGCCGACTGCCGACTGGCGCAAGCACTCCTTCGACGACAGCCATTGGGCCGAAGGCACTGGTGGCATCGGCTACGGGGACTCCGACGATGGTACCGTGATCGATCACACCATCTCTGTTTATCTTCGACGTACCTTCTCACTTCCGGATCCGAGCCAACTCACGTCCATGGAGCTCTACGTGGATTACGACGACGCTTTTGTCGCTTATATAAACAACGTCGAGATCGCGCGGTCTACAGGCTTGCGCGGGGCGCATCCTGCGCACAATCAACCATCGAGCGTTTCGCACGAAGCGTTGCTCTATGAAGGTGGGATCCCAGAAAGTAGTGATGTCCCCCTGAATGTGCTCCAGCCCGATGATAACGTCTTGGCTCTGCAGGTTCACAACGTAAGTGAGAGTTCAACCGATCTCTCCTCCAATGCTTACCTCATTGCCGAGATGATGGATGATGGCCAGGACTTTTTTCCTTTGCCGGAGTGGCTAGCAAGTACCATCGAAGTGGCAGGGTCGAATCTCCCGATCGTCGTCATCACCACCGAGAACAGTGCCGACATTCTTGACGAGCCCAAGGTTTCCGCGCACATGGGCATTGTCAACAACCAGAACGGACGACGTAATTACTTAACGAACTCTTACAACGGATACGACGGATTCATCGGGATCGAAACCCGTGGATACTCGTCCCAAATGTACTTTCCGAAGAAGTCGTATGCTGTTGAAACCACAGACCAAGATGGAAACAACCTAAATATCTCGGTGCTCGGCCTTCCTAAAGATAACGACTGGATCCTAAACGCATCTTACTACGATCGTACTTTTCTACGTAACTCGCTTGCCCATCAGATGTCGCGAATGATGGGTCACTATTCGAGCCGCACCGTCCACTGTGAGTTGATCGTCAACGGACTGTACCAGGGCTTGTACGTTTTCATGGAGAAGATCAAGCGAGATCAGAATCGCGTGAATGTGTCGCCTCTTAGTTCGGCTGACGTTTCTGGCGAGGCAGTGACCGGAGGATATATCTACGAGTACAGTAAACGTGGTGGCGTCTCGGGCCAGAATGCTCTCAACTTGATTTATCCCCGACCCGACCGGGCCCGCAACGAGCAGGTCGAGTACATCAAAACGTACGATGGCCGTTTCCGGGAGTTCATGCGTCAGAGCAACTCTGGGGCTCCCATCATGCAGTATTCAGGATGGATCGACATCGACGGTTTCGTGGATGAAATGCTCATCCAGGAGGTAACGAAAAATGTCGACGCGTACGTCTATAGCAGTTTTTTCCACAAGGATCGCTCCGCGAAATTGAAAGCTGGACCGGCATGGGATTTCGACCAATCCTTTGGGAACTCCACAAAGTGGAGGGGGGATCTGGCCGGTGGGTGGTTTGTCAAGAAACATGACCTCTTTTGGCGCGTCCTCTTCGAAGACGCCGATTTTCAACGGATTTTGAACAAGCGGTGGTTCGACTTGAGGAAGAGCCATTTTCGAACCAGGACCCTTCTCCAAAGCGTGGATGAGATGGCTCAAGATTTACAGGAGGCACAGAAGAGAAACTTCGGGTATTGGCCCACCATCGGCGACAAGATATGGCGCGAACCTCCGGGCCTCGTGGGCTTGGTGTCCTACCAACAGGAAGTCGACTACCTGAAACAGTGGATCGTCGAACGAATGAGTTGGCTCGACGAAGACCTTGCCCGCCGAAGATAGGACAGGCTCTAATCGGTGCTTCTGCCATCAAGCGTTGGTACACGTGTGATCCGCAAAAAGGAGGATCGCGTGGTGCTTGCGCTGTTTGCTGCTGGTGATGTGTACGTATCCCTTTGCAAAAAAAGCGCGTATGCTCCATTTAGCGCGCGGCGAAGGTCGCGGGTGCTATTTTAGCTGTAATTTAATGCAGCGTAAAGTCTTAGCGTCATCTCACCAACACTTAATGGCGGAAGCACCGAAATTCGCGGAGACCAGCCGATGGCGGCACTGGCTCTGCGATAGGCGACCCCGAGCAGACCTCTCCTGCAGACCATCCGTTCCGTCCAGCTGGCGCGCCCGAACTCCTATGCAGCGGCGCGGTGGTAATAGCTGAGCAAGCCGCCCAATCGCTTACGACATCGCACCGTCCCGTGGAGACTGCCGACCCATTCTTCCGCTTCGAGCAATGCGTTCCAGAGCCCTTGATGGTTGCGCTCTCCGTGATAATGATGGATGAACTCAGCGACGGCACGACGCAGCGATTGCTCACTGAAAAAGATCATCCGCTCCAAGCACTCGCTCTTGATCGACAAAACAAACCTTTCGACATAAGCGTTCAGATTCGGCGAACGGTGCGGCAGCCGAATGACGTCCGTTCCGGCGTGCTCGAGCAAATCGCGAAACTCCGTGGTGAACTTCTTGTCGCGGTCCAGGATGAGGAATCGCTTGCCGCGCAGAAAGCCGTCGAGCGGGTCGGTGAGATTCCGACCGACCTGCATCATGAACGAGCCATCCGGGCCCGGAGTGATTCCGGCAATGTGCCTTGGTGCACAACTCGCGATCTCGGTCCACAATTGTCCTGTACTCACGGATTCGAGGTTCCCCATGAGCATTTTCAAACGCACTCAGCGGAAGTATGTGAAGAAGGCCTATCGCGTGAGGAATTGGCGTGAATATGAGTCGGGTCTACGCAACCGCGGGAGCCTGACCGTCTGGATCTCGCTCACCGCCGGCAAGCTTGTGAACTGGGACGCGCCCCGGCCAAGGAGGAGGAAACCGGGCCGTCAACGCAAGTACTCGAACCACGCCATCGAGACGGCTGTCACCCCGGGCATGGTGTTTCATCTGTCATCTAGGCAGAGCGAGGGATTGCTGCGGTCGTTGTTCGCTCTGATGAAGCTAGACAATGATGTGCCCGATCACACCACGATTTCGAGGCGCAAGGCGAAGCTGGGTAAGGTCCCCTTCTACCAAGACAAGCAGAAGACGCCGTTGCACATCTTGATCGACAGCAGCGGTCTCGCTGTCCACGCCGGCCAGCTGCGCAGAGCACCAAAGAGCAGGGACTATCGCAAGCTCCATCTGTGTGTCGACGAGCAGAGTGGCGAAGTCGTCGCCGGCGAGCTGACGAGCAAAAGAGCCCGCGATTCATCGCGGGTTGCATCGCTTGTCGGACAGATCGACAGTCCCATCTCATCGGCCAGAGCTGACACCGCATACGACGCCAGCGGCGTCTATGAGGCGATCGAGAATCACAGCGCTCATCGCTCGCCGAGGGTGCTGATACCGCCGCGCAAGGGCGCCCTGCTCGCATCGGGGCCGGCGAGCAGCCGACAGCGCAATCGCAACATTGCAGCACAAGCTCGGCTCGGCAAACGAAAGTGGCACACAGAATCGGGCTACAGCAAACGGAGCAAAGTCGAGACAACGTTCCATCGCTACAAGGCTATCGTGGGCTCAGCGATGCGAGCGAGAGGGTTGGCGGCACAGAGAGTTGAGGCAAGGATCGGGTGCAAGATTCTCAACACCATGACGGCGCTCGGGATGCCTGATAGCAAGATGATCGGATGATGGGAGTCGGGGCCAAGCGAGCTCTCGGCCTCTATCGGAGTTGTGCACCAAGGCAGTGCAGCGTCGGAAAAGAGGCCACCCGAGGGGTCCAGAATCGAGGCCAGGGCTACCGTCGCGTAGCCAGCGAGCACGTTCTGTTCCATGTTCGCCTGGACATCCTTAATATCTTTATTTCTCTCGAATTGGGCCTCAATCAGGGTCCGCCAAGGCTTGAGCAAAGCTTCTTCCCGCGAAGCCGAGCTTTGAGGACTCTGTTCTTCTCAAGCAAGTAGACGATAGCGGCCTGTTGGTCACGCTGGACCCAACCAGCGATGACGACCACCAACCATATCAAAGGCTGGATCGGCGTTCTCATGACCGAGGATTTCAGCTTCCATTGGCTAACCAAGCCTAAACACCTCTAATCCGAAACGTCCCGGCGCGCGGGTCCTAAGTTGGTTTGTGTTTTTGGACACGACGCGGGTGGGCCGAGTTTTGGCACAGCACCAGATAGAGCGTCAGGAGCAGAAAAAAAGCAAGTACGGCGAGCGCCCTTGGCGCGACGGGGCTCTTGGCGGGCACTGCCCAGAGCATTGGCTCCGAGCCTCAGTCCACCGAGATAGGAGTGAGCTCGACTTTACAACATCGACGGCAAGCGGGGAAGATGCCGTGATCGAGAAGCTTCTTCCGGTAGTCCACGAACTTCGGTCCGTTCCAGATCTCGGCGAGGCTCTGCTTGCGCAGATCGCCCATCTCGGTGCGAATGAACGGACAGAATTGGACCTTGCCGTCGTAGGTGATCCTCCCGCCAAAAAACGGATAAAAGCACTGGCCTTTGAGCGGGTAGTTGGGAGTGTAGTAGTTCTCCATGGCGGAAAATGACTGGGCCGGCCGCCAGTTGATGGTCACTCCCTTGCTCTTGCCGTAGGCCACTGCTTCTTCGAGCACTTTGGGCACGGCCCGAGGCTCGATCCCCGGGTCATCGGTGACCAGAGTGCTGATGAGCTCCGGATCGGTCTCGCCGAGTATGGCCAGTGTGTCGTTTATCTCCTGGTGAGTGGCAAACATCAGGTGATTGACGCCGATGAGCGTCACCCCTAACTCGGCGACCGCGTCGATGATCCGGGGGAAGAGATGGACATTGCCCTGATTGAGCGTGGTGTTTACCGAGATACGGGGCGGGACGCCATTTTCGCGAAACGCCTTGCGAAGGCGTTTGATGTTGGTGGTGGTTTTCTGGAAGGCTCCCTTCAGCCCGCGTACCTCGTCGTGGAACTCCTCCGGGCCGTCGATGGAAACGCTGATATGCCGCAGGAAACCCGACGCCGCCAGTGCCCCCAGAGATTGTATCTTCTCCTCGGTCAACATCGTTGCGTTGGTGGTGATGTAATCGCAGTGCATCCCCTTTTTTTGCAACAGCTCGAATATCGAAAGGAGGTTCTTGCGTACAAACGGCTCGCCGCCGGTGATGTTGACGGCCTTCAGTCCGTTTTCGAAGAAAATACCGTCGAGCTCCTCCAGGCTGAGCTCGCGGGACCGCCAATCCGAAGGATTGAGGATGTCCGCGACGTAGCAAAAGCTGCAGTGGAGATTGCAGAGCAGCGTCGGCTCGTAAACCATGAAGTGGGGAACTTCGGGAGCTCGGCCGTCGCCCTGCTTGACGATTCGATTGGTACGGTAACGCTGAACCGTGCGGGTTGCCTGGTTCTTTAACGTCCGTGCCGCGCGCTTGAGCAAAGATCAACACTCCGGAGATGGGCTATGCTTTCCCATCGAGCCACCAATTATACTCCATTCGGTGCTTCCGCCATCAAGTGTTGCTACGCGGCTGCGGGCAGTGGTACAGGTGCGGAAGAGACCGGGTTGCGCGCCCTACTGAGCAGGAAAATCTCGGTCCGCGCCCACAAAGGAATCGTCGTCGCCAAGAAGATGTCTCGAAAGGTGAGCCGTCGCGTGGTCAGACCGGCCTGCATAGCCGGAGTTCGGATCTCACGTCCGAACTTCAGGGCTCCGTGCGGTCGGACGAAGTTGTAATAGCAACGGAGCAACTCCAGGTGCTCATCGAGCCTCTCCGTCGAGCGAGCGTGGGAAAGCGTTCGTCTCGAAAGGTATGCCGAGCTTTGCCGGATGGTCAGATTTAACCGCTCGATGAACGACGTGTTCAATGTTGAGGAGTCCTCGGAGTTATTGAGCGCGTCTTCGAATCGCCACGCGGCTCCGTGCAGCGCTCTCCGTTCGACCTTGATGATACGACCGTTCCTGCGAGTTTTGAGGACTTGGCCGTAAAGACACGCTGGCCCGAAGAAGCGACGGATGACCTTCCGGTAGAATTCGAATCCATCCGTAACGATCAGGGGAAGACGCTCGAAATTCATCCGCCTCGAAAGGTCGTGAAACAGAGCGTGAGTGTTCCGGTAGCTTCGCCTTCCCGTCACCGTCGATGGCCAGAGCCGAGACCAGACCTCGATCGTAACGAAGACCCAACTCGGCGTCTTCTTGTTGCCCGCGAACGTGCGAATCTCGTCGGCTTGAAGCTCTTCGGCAGCGAAGCCGGCGATCCTTGTGTGGTTGAATCGACGACACACTTGGGCTGCCTTCTCAAGCCAGCGGGCGACGGTGTTCCAGGCAATCCCTTCGATCCGGGAAATCGAGAAAATGCTGACACCCTCGACTCTGAGAGCGATGACCCCGTCGAAAGTAGCTCTTCGATGTTGGAGACGGTAGTAGGGCGTGCCTTTCGTCGAGGAGAACGTCTTTCCGCACTCGCCGCACCGGTATCGACGGCGTTTCCCAGACCTGGTTCGGTAGAATCCGTGGCGAACGATGTTTCCGGAACTGACTTTGCCCCGCAACGCACATGCGGGATTGAGACATCTGCGATTCTTCACTTCTGCTCGGCCCTTACGATGAGAGAACTGTGTCTTCAGAATTCTGGTTCAAACTCTAGCACGCGAACGGGTTACGCGGCAGCCACCAACACTTCATGGCGGAAGCACCAAGCCCACGGCCCTTGGCCCGGTCGCAAACACAGACACTAAGTTGCTGATTTATGGCCTATTTCAAAAGGGCCGAGTTTTGGCACAGGACGGGATTGCTCAGCGGGCAGTGGAGGTGTCCGCGGCGGAACGGCAGACCACCTGTCCGCGTTCCATCAGCGGCAAGCCGTTGCTTGGTGCGCAGTCCCAGACGGTCCGCCTCGGCCTTCACCTGCCGGAGCGTTCCGTGCTTCCGGTACAGCGCATAGAGTGTCCGGACCTTTTCGCCCTCAGCCTGGTACTGTCAAGTTGACGAAAAACTAGCTGACCGACCCTCAAGATACTGTGTTCGAGCCCGTCGTGAACCCGCCATGTTGGGCATCAGGAACGGCTGTCAGCCTCAACTTGACAGTACCGACGTGCGAGCTTGAGAACCCAGGCTTTGTGTTCCAGAGAATCGTGGGAGTAGGAGATGAACACTATCGGTTCGGCCCCTCATCACACGACGCGTTCATGCACCACGCGCGTTCATGGAGGGCGCTCCATTTACCGCCCGCCTTCACCCGCGCCTTGATCGTCGTTCGAGATCCCCGAAGCTTGATCTCTTCTACCTCTTTAGCGAGATAAGCCGTCGGGGCCACTTCTCCTCCCGGTAAACGAGGATCGCCCCCGTTGACGGTATAGAAGATCCGCCCTCTCGGATTGGGATTGCGTAGGCGAGTCGAGGGAGTGTTCAGAAATCCTGGACGGGGGGTATCGAACTCGGGCGGATCGAGGCGCGGATAATAGCCTTCCCGGCGCAGCGATGCAATGAATCGTTCGACGCTTCCATCCATCATCTTTTCGACCTTCTCGACCTCCGGGTAGAAAGTGTTCTCTCGAGTACGCACCGTCGCGCCCAGCGCACTTCGCGCATCTCCCCAACGAGCGGATTCCGCTACAACCGCGTCCTCGATGAAATCGTTGAGAGCCCGCCACCTCACTATCGAATTCTCCTCGGTGAGGGCGCCATCGCGAAAGCAGTGTTTGAAAACTCGATCGATGAAAAGGGTCATGTACTCTGAACTCTTTCTGAGTCCGTGCCAGATTCCTACCATCGCCCGGTCATGCCGATCCTCCGACGAGCGAAACGGTTTCTGAAGGTTCCAGGCGGAGCCAGGGTCGCGGCGAGCGCCATCGGGGCGGCGCGCACCCACCCAGCTCACCTCCGCATCCCATACGAAGAATCGAAACGGCGAACTGGGGTGATTTCGATTGCCTCCGTACCAGTTGTTCCTCGGCCAGTCGCCGAAGCCGGCCATGAACGCCAGAATCATGTAGTCCGCGAACCACTCGAGATCGAGATACCCTTGCATCTCCTGATAGTTGGCCGGGTTACGAAGATCCTTGTCCTTGAGCGTTCCCCGAAGGTAATCCCACCGACTTGGGTCCCCTTGGAAGGGCCCGCGATGGTTGACCGCGAACCAATCGTCTTTGGCGCCTCCGAACGTTGCCGACGTGAACCAGGCGTCCGGCCGCTCGCAGGCGTTATAAAGTCCCCAGTAAAGACCGTTGATATACAGATGCACGAATGTCCCGTGTGAACCGGCCCCAGACATCGCGATCTGGGAGTCGCGAGCCCACTGGTCTCGGACATACGTTGTCCGGTGTGGCATGAAATGCATGGCGAACGAACGGATGGTTCCGGAGCGTAAAATGATTCGGTCCAAGGTGTCGGTCGCCGAGTCACGGTTCCACACCGCGTAGTCCTGGAAGAAAGTCGTCTTCAGCTTCGCCGACCCGAACTCTCTCTGGAACTTGAGCTTCAAAGAACGTTTCACCGCTGCGTCGGCGTGGGACTCAAGCGCACAATTCGTTTGGAAGCTTCGCTCTGACCGGTCGGGATAGATGAACTCCACAGACGCCTTTCGCGTGGGCCCGACGCCCCCGCTCGCGAAGTAGATCCCGTTCGCCCCGAACATAGCTCTCCGGTTAACCGCCAAGGACAGCGTCGGGATGGCTTTCAAGCCTCGAATGAGCGCCGCCCTCTGACTTGGCTCATTGACGATGCGGGGGTCCATCTCGTAGTCGAGCTCGACCATGGTGTCCCTTCCCGCGTTGAGCACCGGGTTGGGATAGCCCGCGATCTGCTTGGGCTGCCGGATGACGTCGTCCAAGAAGATGTAGGTTTGGGTATCTACGTTGCTTGGCACTTTGCCCGGGGCGTAGGCGACCGCACGAAGCACGGTCGTCTTGGCTACGTCGACCGAGACCGGGTTAACCCCGCCCTTGCCATGGTCGGGTCTGGGGAGGCTACCGTCTGTGGTGTACCGGATGAGAGAGCCTTCCGTTTTGGATTGGATAACC
>CBDCTW010000004.1:0-35138 GCA_965222425.1 Candidatus Marinacidobacterales bacterium | reverse complement strand
GTTCGCGTGACGCTCGATTGAAGCGCCATCATGGGTTCGAACGGACCAGGAGGATAATCGGAGGCTGCGTCACTTTGATGCCGGCATCGAGAAAACTTCTCACCGCAAACATGGAATTCAGCCGCTCGGCACCGTAGTGGACCATTTTCTCGCCGTGATATGTCACGCCGCTGCATGTCATCGCGTCAGAGGCGAAGGCCCCGAGACTATTTAGAAATTCACGGCGAGTCGGCCGAATCATGTGTTGAAGGCCTCCGGGTTACGGGAGGGGATGGCGTGGAGGATCTCTTCGCTAATGCGAAGAAGTTCTTCGGTCTCGCCCGTCATAGGGGGCCAGGCGGCTAAGAGTTTCGGGGACAGGTTACCTAATTAGATAACCTGCCCCCGCAATAGAGCTAGAAGCCTTGGGCCTTACCGGCTTTCTTGTAGCATTGGAAGATGATGTGTAAGCCGATCGCAATCATGACGAGCCAACCGATCCACCAGGTGTTTTCGGTGAGCCCGAGGTTGGCGCCCGAGAAGTAGGTAGTATGCTGGCCGACCATAGCCCACAGCAAAGGCAGTGACAAATACGTATTGTGCTTGGACCGGAGACCCGCCAATTTCACGAGGTCGCCGTCGGGCGCGTTGCCCTCTTTGATCGCTCTGATGATCTTCTGTTGGGCAGGCCAAATTCGGAACCAGACGTTGAACGCCATGATCGTTCCAAACAAGGCGCCAGTGTGGATCAGCGTGCCTCGATAGCTGAACCCGCCGACGTGCACGAAGAGATACACGACGATGGCCAACAATATGTAGGAAACTCCGAACGCGAGCCGAACGTTTTTGGCCAGCGATGTCTTCCACAAGAAGTCGTATATGAACACAGCCAGGAAAGCCACGAAGATCATGACTATCGCGCCTGTGGTCCACTCGCCGGTGGTCGTGTTGTTGTGCATGTAATAAACGAGCATCAAAAGCAGGACACCAGTGATCCAGGTCCAAGCGGCTCCCCATCGGAACCAGAACAAAGCCCGAGGCATGAGCTCGGGAACCACGGTTTTCTTCGTTGCCCCGTCTAGTTTTGCCGCAAAGGGCCCGTTCACCCAATTGAAGAAATACAGATGGCCGATCCAGATGATCCCAACGAAGACGTGCATCCATCGAAAGATTGCATCCAAAGCGGCGGAAAATCCTTCCAAATCGACGGAAACCATATTCGCCCCCTCCTACCCGCATACGAACACGGCCGACTGCTCGCTGGCTGCCGGCCTGTTGTTGGTTTGAAGCGCGAGACTACCTGCCAAGCGGCCGGAGTCTAACACCGCCCCCTGGGATTGTCTATACCGCCGATTGCGCCTTAAACAGGAGGCTTGTTGTCTTCGCCGTATCCGGTGAGCTCCACGTAGCCCTGCCCTAGCTCTTCTCCCGCTGGGCCCTGAATAATGACCGCGCCCTCCCAGTAATACACGCTGCCGGGCAGTCCGCTCCGGTTCTCTTGATCGGAAAAAACCGGTCTTACATCGAGCGCCAGTCCCTCCTCGGGGGCATCGATGAACCAGCGACTGGGATAGACGGCTCCCGTGTCCTCACTCTTCCAGGAATCCAAGACCCGCACGCTCCACTCCCCAGGGTCGAGGTATCGAACTTCTCCTTCCTTACTCACCAGCGTGGCATGCCGAAAATCGGCGGCTCCGTCATTGCGCCGCAGCACGTAGAGCATGAGCTCGCGGCCGTCACGGAGCTGGAAGCTGAACCAGTCCCAACCGACCTGGCTTTCGGTGAGTTGAGACGAAGAGAACTCTTTATCCATCCAGCTCTCTCCGCGGACTCCAAACGTCTCGCCATCCAAGCGGAGCGTCCCTTGTGTCGCCAGTCGGGTGAAGCTGTAGTAGAGACTCGCGGCTCCGGGCTCGTTCCCCTTTCGACTGAAACCGTTCGGTCCTTGCAGCACCAAGGGCTTGGTGGGCTCAGTGCGCAAGTCGAACGCGAAACCTTTTGTATCGTCGGACATCGCAAAATCGAACGACCGGCCGTTCCACCGAAGCGTCCACCTGTCGGCAGAGCCCACCGGGCCCCGCACCCAGGCCACCAGTGGGTCGGGGAACCCTCGGAACTCACCAAGGAGGGGAATCTCGCGATAGAGCAGCTCGCTGAAGCGATGCTCTTTCTGCGCCAGATCGGTGACCGCCGCGTGTCCCATGATGAGGCCGTCGGTGGCCCAATTCGAATCCAAGTTAGGCCGCTCGGTCAGCAAACCGATCCGAAACAAAGTGAATTGATAACCAAAACGGCGTTGCGGCGGGGAGGTCGTGACGAGGTGCCCGGTGAAATACCACCATTCCGTGCGGTACTCCCGATGGGACCAGTGATCCCTCGGAAAAGACCATGGATAGTCGGGCTCCGCAAACTTCCAGTCACTCGCGAACAGCAGGGTCGCCGTGAGCAACGAAAGCAGAAAGGCCAAGGTAGCTCTCAAATGTCCTCTCTTCTCAGCTCGGTGGCTGGAGTTCGCGCTGCCCGCAACGCCGGATAGATGCTGGCCACCGCCGCGGCGATGAGAATGACCGCCGCCTCGCTCCCCAAACTTGCCCACGGCCAATGAAGCGCGAGGGTCCAGCCGAAGTACGTGCGGTTAATAATGAAGATCAGGATGAGCCCTAGTAGGACGCCCCCGGCTCCGCCCAGGCCCAAACCATAAGCGGCCATCCCCACTCCCTTTCCCAGGTAAGTGCGAAAGATCTGCTGTCGCTCCGCCCCGAGCGCGCGATAGAGCGCTAGCTCCGAAACGCGCTCCCGCGCCATAACCAGCAGGGTCAGCGTGATACCGCAGACCGCGATCATGAGGCTCATCGCCTGGAGCAACTGTGTCACCGCGAACGTTTGGTCGAAGATGCTGAAGATTTCTTCGCGAAGGAGCCGATTGCTCCGGATCTCGAGCGGCCGATTGGAGAAGCGAGCCCTCAACTCATCGACCGCGTGCTCGGAGTCGATTCCGGGGTCGAGGTAGAGAGCCAAGTTACTGACTTCCCCCGGACCGAAATGCGCTTCCATGGTCGCGAGATCCATGAACGCAGAGCCGCCTTCGGTGCTGAAATCGTAGTAGACACCGGCAATGGGAAACTCGACCTCATCGCTCTTTGTGTAGAGTGCCAAACGGTCGTCGGTCGCGAGTCCAAATTTTCGTGACAGGGGCTCGCTAATGATCACCGCGGCTTCCTTGCGAACTTCGCCGAGCGCCTGCTCGCGCTCACCCTCGAGGAGAAAGAAACGGGCCTCACTAAGCTCGAGCCCTATGTCGACGCCGGCGAGGGAGATGCGCCGGTCATGGGGATAGCCGGGGGGATAGACGAAAAGCTGCCGAAGGCGGTCGATGGCCCGAACACCCGGGTGAGACGCGAGAGCCGATACGAGCTGCGGATCGAGCGTCGCCTCGGTACGACCGCGCGTCCAAGATTTACTCGTGATGTAGATGTCCGCGCGTACCGTGGAGTCCACCATGATCTCGAGCGTTTGTCGAAAGCTCCCGACCATCACCGTAACGCCGACCATCATGCACACCGCCACCGCAACCGCGGCAATGGCGAAGGGCGTCGTCTGCAGCTGTTGACCCAGTCCCCTCAACCCAAACGCGAATCCGAAACCTCGATTTCGAATGTGCCGAGCCCCCTGCTGCACCAGCAACGGTGTGATCAAAGGAATGGACAGAATGAGCCCCAGCGCCAAAACGAAACCACCGGGGCGCCATCCTTCTCCGGCGAGCCGGTAGATCGCTCCGGCGCCCACGAGGAGCGCCACACCCCCAAAGAAAAGCGGGAGCGCAGCGGCGCCAATTCTTTCGTGAAGCGTGAACGCCGCCAGCAAAGCCCGCGTGTCTTTGCGGCTAATGTCCAAGGCAGGAAAGATCGCACCGAGGAACGCTCCCGACAAACCCACTAGAATGGCCAATGGAAATAACCAGGCGGGGATCACCAGCGACTCGATCTGCTCGAGAAGATACACGTTGGTCAGCGTGGCGCTTACTTGTTCGACGTAGGCGACGGCCCCGGCGTAACCCAACGGGATCCCAAGCGCCACTCCGAGCAACGCGAGGAACCCTGTTTCTGCAAGAATGAGCCCCAAGAGCTGGCCGCGTGTCGCACCGAGCGACCGGAGAAGTCCGAACCCTACCCGTCGCCGGACGAGCGAGGCCTGCGTGGTCGCAAAGACGAGAAAAGCGCCCACCAGCAAGCTGATCAGACTCAGAGCGGTGAGATTGAGTCGAAAGGCGCTCAGCAGATTCGCCGCCTGGTTTTCGCGTTGTGCGGGCGTGAGAACACGTACCGACGGGCCGAGTCTCTCTTGGAGCGCCGCTGCGACCCTCTCCGGGTCCTCCCCTACTTTCAGATCGATCTGGTGAATCTCCCCGACGTTGCCGAAAAGACTCTGCGCCTGCGCGATGTCCATCACTGCCAGCTTGCGGCTCGCCAGAGGAGTAGCCTTCTTGAAGTCCACCAAGGCTCCGACACGAAGCTCGACCCGGCGCGATCCACTGAAGACTTCGAAGCGGTCGCCGACTTCCCAACCTCTTTCCTCCGCAAAACCGAGCGACACTGCGATCCAACCACTCTCGCCCAAGGTCGCCGAAAGCTCCGCGGGCGGGGATTTCCAAGGTAATTTCAAGGGTGCGAAAAGATCAAAGCCGAGCACGTCAAGCAGAACCTCGTCGTCTTCGGCGAGCACCACCTCCAAACGAAAAAGAGGCCACGCGGCGTTCACGCCCTCGGTGGCCAGGACCTCGGGGTAGATCTCTTCAGAAAGAGACGGCGTTCGTCCCACGATGCTCAGGTCCGCCTCTCCACTGATCGCGCGCACGCTTCCCTTGAAGGTCCCCAGAGCATTGAGGTTGATGATCTGTATGGACAGAACGGAGGCGACGCCCAGCGCAACGCCGAGGAGACTCAGCACGAAGAGACTCCGCCCGCTGCGGAATTGTGCGAGCAGGTCCCGAAGGAAGTAACGGATCACTCGAGAATGCCGCTATGGAGACGCCAGATCTCATCGGCCAGGGCGGCAAGCTCTAGGCTGTGAGTGACATAGAGCAAGGTGCTCTTCTCTTCTTCCACCAAGCGAACCAGAAGCTCCATGACCTTAACCGAATTTTTATCGTCCAGGTTTCCCGTGGGCTCGTCGGCGAGAAGGAAACGCGGACGACGAAGCAACGCCCGGCAAATGGCCACCCTCTGCATCTCGCCTCCGCTCAGCTTCTGAGCGGCATCTCCGGCTCGGTCAAGCAGATCGACACGTCCGAGAAGATCGCGTGCACGAGCGTCGTTCTCTTCCTGAGGGTCAGAGGCGATCCAACCCGGCAGCACGACGTTCTCCCAGACGGTAAGATGCGGAATGAGATGAAAGAACTGAAAAACGAGTCCGATCTTTTCCCGCCTGGTAAGCGTACGCTCGCGTTCCGATAGCCCGGCCAAGTTGCGCCCGAGCAACAACACCTCACCTTCGGTTGGAACATCGATCCCTGCTGCGAGATGAAGCAAAGTCGACTTTCCGCTTCCACTCCGGCCGACGATCGCGACCTTTTTACCCACCGGCACGTGAATCGAGACATGTTGGAGCGCGTGGAGAACGGTACCGCTCGCTTGCCGGTACGTTTTCGAGACGTCTTGAAAGACCAGCGCCGGGTGACCGTTATTCATGAAAGGAGAGCGCTCTTACTGGGGAAGCTTGCCGTTTCGCGCCGCCACGACCTGTGCCATCACCGCCAGGGCGATCTCCTCCGGGGTTCTGGAACCGATGTCGAGACCGATGGGGGCCCACAGCCGGCCGATTTGCTCTTCGGACAGTCCGGCCTCGACCAGTCGCTTGCCCCGTTTCTCCTGCGTCTTTCGACTGCCGAGCGCTCCGACATAGAAGGCCTTGCTTCGGAGCGCGGTCTGCAGCGCCGGATCGTCCAACTTCGGATCGTGAGTGAGGGTGGCCACCGCGGTCGAGCGGTTCAGCCCGATCTCTTGAAGCGCTTCCGATGGCCATTCGGAGATGAGGCGATCGGCGTGCGGAAATCTTTCTTCGCTGCCGAAGACGTCGCGAGGATCGACGACCACCGTACGGTAACCGAGCGTCTTGGCGAGGGAAGTGAGCGCGATCGCGATATGGACTCCCCCGACCGCGACCATTGTGGGCGCGGGCAGGATGACATCGATGAAGGCGTCGGTGTCACCCTGGCGGAACCGACGCGGAACCCCTTCGGAAAGCGCGCTCTCGGCCTCCCCGATCACCGTCTCATCGATCACATCCCCAGGAGAACCGACGACCGTCCCGTCTTCCTCGAGCATGATCGTGTGACCGGTCGCGGCTCCGTCTACGACGGTGATGGACGCGATGGCACGATCCTCCTCAAGCGACTCCTTGATCCGCTGGTGCGCTTCGTTGTTAAGGACAGCCACGAAGACTTCGATCTTGCCTCCACACGCCAAACCGACTTCCCAAGCCGTCTCATCACTGACGCCGAAGTGCAACAGGCGCGGTTTGCCACTCTTCAATACTTCCGTGCCCGCCTCGACCACCGCCGCCTCAACACAACCTCCGCTCACAGAGCCCGCGATCCGAGCGTCTGACATCATGGCCATTTTGGCTCCTACTCCGCGCGGCGCGGAGCCCCAGGTCTGGATCACGGTGGCCAAGGCGACTGGCCGATCCTCGGCCCTCCATCGCTCGATGTCTTCCAGAACGTCGAACATAAGCACCTCAGCTTGCCTGTCTTCGAAGCGGACCACCTCTCGGGGCTCTCCGAGCCTTTCGCCGATCCAAGTTCGCGAGATGTAACGCCAGCTCCTCCAAACTAGCCAAATTGTGCACCGGCAGAAAGTCGTCGACATAAGGTAGCGCCGCCTGCATGCCACGTGTCAACGGTTCGTACTCGGGGGAGCCCAGCAACGGGTTGAGCCAAACCAAACGGTAGCAACTTCGCGAAAGCCTTCCCATCTCGCTCTTGAGCAGCTCGGGATCGCCCCGATCCCACCCGTCACTGATAAGGAGAACGACCGCGCCGCTCCCCAGGACCCGCCGCGCCCAGTTGAAATTGAAGTCCTTGAGCGACTGCCCGATTCTGGTGCCACCCGACCAATCGCGGACCGACTGCGAGACCTCGCTAAGCGCGCGTTCGATTTCTCGTTCCCTCATCTCCCGGCTAATATACGTAAGGCGCGTACCGAAAAGAAACGCCTCGACCCTCTGAACGAGCCCTCGCGTCAGGCTGTAGATGAAGTGCAGCAGCAAACGCGTGTAGCGCTCCATCGAGCCGCTGATGTCTGCCAAGACCACCAGCGGGCGCGGTTTGAATCGAGGCTCCCGTCGAGCCCACTCGACGATCTCTCCCCCCTGCTTGAGACTTTGCCGGATGGTACGCCTCAAATCGAGTCGATTCCCATGCCCTGGTCTTTGCCGCCGAGTGCGTCGCTCTCCCAGTTGCCAGATGAGCTCGGCCATGAGGCGCTTGATGTTTTCCAATTCTTCGCCGGATAGATCGGCGAAGTCTCTTTGCCTCAAGACTTCCTGAGCGACGTAGGTGCGGGTGGTCTCGAGAACTGGTGGCGCATCGTCCCCCGCGTCCTTGCCCTCGTCTTCGTCCGCTTTCTGCAGGGGCCGCGAAGCGACGAGTGGACGACGACGCGACTTCTTTACGCCAAGACTCAACTCCACCGTCTTCCACTCGTCCACCGACTTTTGCCAAAACATCTCGAAGGCCTCGTCGAAGAGTTTCAGGTCCTCTCGTCGGTGAACCAAGAGGCTTCGCGCCGCGTGATAAAAATCGTCGCGCCTTGCTATGTCGATGTGTCCTAGAGCGTGCACGAGATCCATCATCCGTCCCGGATTGACGTCCAAGCCGAGTCCGCGCAACAAGCGACCGAACAAAATCAAATTGTGAAAGAAGTTGCTTGCCTGAGGCGGGTCTTCTGGAATTAATGGCGCAATCGATCGCGAAATTGATGGCACAGGCGATGAACCTCGGCGAGCGCTAGCCGGTAGCCCGGACGCGCTCCAAAATCGCGCGCGCGTTCTCACCGCTGATCTTCTCTACGTCATCCTGGTACTTGAGTATGACGCCCAGGGTCTCCTCCACGACACTTTCATCGAGCGCCTTCTTGTCGAGCGCGATCAGCGCCTCGGTCCAGTCCAGGGTCTCGGACACGCCCGGGAGCTTGTAAAGGTCGCCACGACGCACCTCTTGAATGAAGTGTGTCACTTGACGAGCCAATTGATCCGGTGCATCGGGTAGCTTGGTACGTACGATATCGAGCTCTTTCTGGAACGACGGGTAGTCGATCCAATAGTAGAAGCACCGGCGCTTGAGCGCGTCGTGAACCTCCCTCGTACGGTTGGACGTGACCGTCACAATGGGACGATGAGTTGCGGTGATGGTCCCGATCTCGGGGATGGTGATCTGATAATCAGAAAGGATCTCGAGCAGGTAGGCTTCGAACTCCTCGTCGCTGCGATCGACCTCGTCGACGAGCAGCACCGGAGCTTTGTCTTGCGAATGCTCGATGGCCTGCAGCAGCGGTCTCTTCAACAGAAACTCGGGACCGAAGAGCTCTGCCTCGTCGGGCTTTTCCTTGCGGGACTCTCCCAGTCGAATGTGCATCATTTGCCGAGAGTAGTTCCACTCGTAGATGGCATGGTGCACGTCCAAGCCCTCGTAGCACTGAAGCCGGATGAGTTCGGTGTCGAGAAGCCGAGCCACTACCTTGGCCACTTCGGTCTTCCCCACACCCGCCTCACCTTCCAGAAACAGCGGCCGCCCGAGCTTGAGGGACAGGTAAATTGCTGTCGCCAAGCCCCGATCGGCTATATAGAGGTGCTCACGGAGGCCAGCTTGAAGCTCGTCAATGGACTGAATGTTCAAGTTCGTCGTCTTCCTTGCTTGATCCAGAATAGACGCGCACCTCGATACAAATCAAGGCGAGGAGTGAACGAGAAGGGCAGGTCGATTGGCTTTTCTACTTCTTGCGTTTCGCCTTGGCCGCCGCCGCCCTAAGCGCCCGCTCGGCCAGCACCGTCGCTAGATGGGAACGATACTCCGCCGAGGCGTAGGAGTCACTGAGTGGCTCGCCGAGCGCTTCGGCAACGCTCCTCGCTGCTTCGGCGATAGCCCCGGCGCTCGGCGCTTGGCCGACCAAGAGCTTCTCCGCAGCCGAGACCACGACCGGATTGGGGTTCGCGCCGCCTATGACCAGCTTCACCTGTGTGCACACGCCCTTCTTCACGGTCACGACGGCTGCGACGCCAATCACCGCGTAGCTTGACGCGGGATGCCGGTGCTTCAGGTAGACGCCCGCCATCCCCGACTTCATTGCCGGAATTTGAATACTCGTCAAAACCTCTGACCTCTTGAGCGCGGTCGTGAAAAAGTCCTTGAAGAATTTCCCCGCTGGAATCTGACGCTTTCCTCGAGAACCGGTGGCCACCAGCTTCCCACCGAGGGCAACGATAACGGTCGGGAAGTCGGCCGCAGGGTCGGCGTGCGCCAAGCTACCACCAATCGTGCCGCGGTTTCGTACTTGAGTATCCCCGATTTGGGCCGCTGCTTCGGCGAGGACCGGACACGCTTTTCTCAGAGCCTTCGACGAAGCGAGGGTCGCATGAGTCGTCATGGCACCCAGCTGGACGGATCTCGCCGACGCCTTGACCCCGGACAATCCTTTGATTCGCCCAATATCGATCAAAGCCGACCGAGCGCTCACCCGAAGCTTCATCGCCGGGAGGAGGCTGTGTCCACCCGCGAGGATTTTCGCGTCTTTGTGCTTACGTAGAAGCTGCACGGCCTGTTTCAAATTCTTGGGACGGTAGTAGTCGAAACTTGCGGCGTACATCTCTTGTCTCCCTTCCGTGGCCTAAGCCGTCTCCTGTAACTTCCGAGCCGATTCCATGGCTCGCCAGATTCGCTCCGGAGTGAGTGGCATGTCGATGTGCTTGATACCAAGTGGTGCCAAGGCGTCCAGCACGGCGTTCGCCACGGTGATGGTCGCCGCAATCGTACCCATCTCGCCCGCCCCCTTGACGCCGAGCGGATTGTGGGGGGACGGAGTCTCGATGCGATCGATCTCGAACTTGGGAAAACTGTCGGCACGAGGTACCGCGTACTCCATCAACGAGCCGGTGAGGAGCTGACCGTCTTCGTCATAGATGCCGTGCTCCCACAAGGCTTGCCCCACGCCCTGCACAATACCGCCTTGGATCTGCCCTTCGACGATTGTTGGATTGATGACGTTACCCACATCGTCGACCGCGTAATACTTCTGAACCGTGACCTCGCCGGTGTCGGGATCGATCTCAATTTGAGCGACGTGTGCGCTGTTAGGAAACGTGAAGTTGGTGGGATCGTAGAAGGATGTCTCTTCCAATCCGGGCTCCATCCCCTCGGGAAGACTGTGAGCGGTGTACGCGGCGAACGCCACCTCCCCGAACTCCTTTGATTTGTCGGGCGATCCCTTCACATAGATCTTTCCCGAATCCTGGTCGTAGACGATGTCCTCTTCCGCAGCCTCGAGCAGATGAGCCGCGAGCTTGATGGCTTTGGCCCGGATCTTTTCGGCGCTCCGCACGAGAGCACTGCCACCCACCGCAGCGCTCCGGCTCCCGTAGGTTCCCAGACCGAACGGGATGCGTCCGGTATCACCGTGGACGACCTCGACGTCTTCAAAGTCAATCCCGAGCTGATCGGCAATCACTTGCGCGAATGTCGTCTCATGTCCCTGGCCGTGCGCCTGTGAGCCAGTGAAAGCGGTGACCTTGCCAGTCGGGTGCACACGGATCGAGCCCGCTTCCCAAAGACCGACCGCGAGTCCGAGCGACCCTACCGCCGCCGAAGGCGCGGGACCACTCGCTTCGATGCAGCTGCTGAGACCGATGCCAACAAGCCGACCCTCCCGGCGTGCCTTTTCTTGTGACTTCCGCAGTCTGTGATAGCCCGAAAGCTTGACCGCGGTATCGAGGAGTTTCTCGTAATTGCCGCTGTCGTAAAGGAAGGCAACGGGAGTCTGGTAGGGTTGATCCGCGGACGCGATCAGGTTCTTGCGCCGTATCTCCAAAGGATCCATTCCCAGATCGCGCGCCGCCAGGTCGACCAACCGCTCGAGGAGATAGGACATCTCGGGTCGACCCGCGCCCCGGTAAGCATCGGTCGGAACCGTGTTGGTATACGTGCCCCATACTGTACCGAAGAGGCCCTTTACCTTGTAGACGCCGGACAGTAGCGTCAGGTAAAGGGCAGTCGGGATAAGCGAGCCCAGCGTCGACATGTAGGCGCCCATGTTTGCCCACGTCGAAACCCGGATTCCGGTGATGGTTCCATCGTTCTTGAGCGCCATCTTGCAGGACGTCACATGGTCGCGGCCCTGCGCGTCGGTCACGTAGGATTCGCTACGCGTGCAAACCCACTTCGCCGGCCGGTCCAGTTTCCTCGCCACCCAGGCGGTAATGATGTCCTCCGGGTAGTGCGGGATCTTGCTCCCGAACCCGCCACCCACGTCGGGTGAGATCACCCGGAGCTTGTGCTCGGGAATATCCATCGTAAAGGCGCTCATCAAAAGGCGGACAATATGGGGATTCTGGCTGGCGAGCCAAAGAGTCATCTCCTCGGTTCCGCCGTTCCACTGAGCTACCGCGGCGCGAGGCTCTACCGCGTTGGCGATCAACCTTTGATTGACGATATCCAGCTCGACAATGTGTTCGGCTTCGGCGAAGGCAGCTTCACAGGCTTCCTTGTCCCCGAGGGACCACTCGAAGGCGGTGTTGTCGGGTACGTCATCGTGGAGCTGCGGTGCGTTCTTCTCGGTCGTTCCGCGGGCATCGATCACCGCCGGCAGCGTATCGTAGTCCACTTTGATTAAATCTAGTGCGTCGTTGGCGATGTATGGATCTTCCGCCGCCACCACCGCGACTCCGTCGCCGACGTGCCGAACCTTGTCGACGGTCAACGCATGGTGAGTGGGTACTTTGATGTCGGGAACGTTGAAGGCGCAGGGCAACGGGTTGCAGCCACCGTCGATCAAATCCTGGCCGGTGAAGACTCCCACGACACCTTCGAGCGCCTGTGCTTCCTTAGTATTGATCTTCTTGACCTTGGCGTGCCCGTAGGGACTTCGTTTGATAGCCAGATGAACCATGTTCGGCAGGGAGATGTTCGCAACGTAATTCCCTTTGCCTTGGATGAACCGGGGGTCTTCTACTCGCTTGACGCGCTTACCGACGTACTTGGACATCACGCGCCTCCCTTCTTGCCGACTGCCACCGCTGCAATCGACCGCACAATGTTCTGATAACCCGTGCAGCGACACACGTTACCTTCCAGACCAGCCCGGATGTCTTCCTCGCTTGCCTTCGGGTGACGCTTGAGGAGCTCGACCGCGGTCATGATCATTCCAGGAGTACAGTATCCGCATTGCAAACCGTGGTACTCCCAAAACGCCTCTTGGAGTGGATGAAGCTTACCGTTAGTTGCGAGCCCCTCGATGGTGGTGACGTCGCTCCCGTCCGCTTGTAGCGCAAGCAGGGTGCAGGACTTGACCGCCATACCGTCCATCAGTACCGTGCAAGCGCCGCACTGGCTGGTGTCGCAACCAACGTTGGTGCCGGTCAATCCGAGCACGTCCCGGAGGTAGTGCACAAGCAGCGTGCGCGGCTCGACTTCGTGAGATCGGTCGGTCCGGTTGACGGTAATGGATAGCGCTTCCTTCATAATGGGTGCCTCCGCTAGCGAATGAGTTCGAGCCGCCGCGAGAAGGCTCTCGCGCGCTTGGGGTCAGGCGCCTTGCTGACTCCCCTCTAACAGAGGCAGCTTGGGGAACCCCTCAGAGCGCGAAGCTCCTGCGACTGGCACGCTTGAGACTACTACAAATGAGGCGCGTGTCAACCGTTTCCGCCATTGGGCAACGACTCCCAAAAACCATAAATGACGTCGAGAGTTCAAGGGGGTGAATCCTCAAAAAGACTTGCAATGGGCTGGCTGACTGTTATATATTTAGCTAAATAGCTAATTAATGAGGAGTCATGTCCAAACCGATAACCGTCATCGCCACCTATCGAGTCAAGAAAGGAGAAGAAGACGCCTTCCGGGCGTACCTCGCGAAGCACTGGCCCACCCTACGGGAGCACGATCTCGCGACCGAGGATCCCCCTCTTATCTTCCGCGGAGAAGACGAGGGTCAGGAGCCGTTCTACGTGGAGGTATTCGCTTGACGGGATCAGGCCGCGGTCGACACCGCCCACCAGCTCCCGGAAGTCATGGCGATTTGGGAGCCCATGGGTAAACATTGCGCCGAGAGAGGGGGCCGGCCGGCCATGGAGTTTCCGCATGTCGAACGGGTCGAGCCCCACTAGGACCGCGCAAGCTCGGTTAGCCGATACGAACGCCGTCTTCCGCGCCCTGGCGCACCCTTCGCGACGGCACATCCTGCTCGTGCTGCGATTTCGCGGTGGTGAGATGATGGCGGGAGAGATCGCCGAGCGCTTCTCTTGCCGCTGGCCGACTACAACGCGTCACCTGCGAGAGCTCGAGGGCGCGGGGCTGGTCGATGTCGAACGGCGTGGGCGAGAACGTATCTACCATCTGAACACTCGGAGACTACAATCGGTGACCGGGGAATGGCTCGACTGGTTCGGCACCGATAGACCACCGAAGAAGCGCCGGACGCAGGCGGCGCGAAAGAAAAAATAGCGATGGCTAGAAGCGGATGCTCGCCGCCCTGGATAAGTGTTGATGAGTGAGAACGAAACCCTCTTGGTACATACGGTTCAGGACGTGATTGCGGCGAGTGAAAGCTCGATCTCGGGAAGGCATTCGCCCCATTCTCCGTCGGTACCCAACCGCTCGGCCCAGATGTACCAGTACTCGCCGTCATAAGACCAGAAGCCTGGCTCGACGTCGAAGCCCTTGTAAGACGTAGTGCCGCGACACTTCCGAGACTGGTAGCATCCACTACGATCGTCCGGCACCCGAAGCACCTGACGCAGCCCTTTTCTCCTTTTTGTGAAGTTGGGGCCACACTTCCTCAATAGCTCCGCGCGTGCGGTGTCCTCGGGATCATCAATCGATTCCGGCGCCGCTCCGTCAGATGATGACGCTGAGCAAGGACATCGATAGTCCCTCCACTTTTTCAGATTCGCTAGCCTGTTTTCGTGCGAGGAATTCGGGTCCCCATAGCCATTGTCCAATAGAAAATAGGTCAACGAGTTGAGACCATGGGTGAGCGAAATCAAGTTGGGCCGCGGATCGCAGCTCACACACCCGCGCTCCCCCTCCGGAATGTTGCGCGTCATGATGGAATCGATACCCTGCGTCACGTTCTCCAAGATCTCTTCGATCTTCCGGCAGATATTGAGGTGGGAAACTCCTAAACAGTCAGGGATGGTGAGTGAAAGGCTGAAGGCCTGTTCCAATTGTCGCCGCTTTTCGATGACGGTCTCGTAATCCCCACACGGCGGACAACTCTGTCCCAAAACGGAAGGAGCCGCCATGACGACCAGGGCAACAAGTGCGGCAGACGCCGTATGGGCCACGGCCACGGTGTCTTTTTTCAATGTCATCTCCTCTGCTCAGTCGATGCGGCTACGCGGCAGGGGTCGTTCCGGCACGTCCTCCAAAAGACCACCGTGTCCTAGAGCCACTATATCCGCGCGCGTCAAACGATCTCCGACCAGCAGTCGAGGAAGCACCCAATCCACAACGTTGACTTTCCTGCTCCTGGCGCAACCCGGTGCACCAAGCACCGGCACATCACCAATATAGCCCAGCATGAGGAGGTTGCCCGGATCCACCGGCGCACCGACACACGTTAGTCGTCCCCCCGCCCGCTCTAGCGCACGCGGCATAATGTCTCGTGCGTCCATGATCGCGGTCTCTCCGGCAAGGAGGATCAGATGGACGCCGGCGTCTCGCTGCTGTCCGATCACCGAGGCCAAGGCTGCCTCTCCCGAATCATCGTCTAGTGTGACGTAGTCGCGTTTCGAAATATGAGAGCCCAGGCTTCGCACCCTTTCCTCTAACGGAGAGAAGTCTTCGAAGAGCTTGTTGCGAACCGACGGCGATCCCGACAGGATCATCCCCACTGCGCGCGACGGGAGCGCGTCCACGCGGATTAGAGGTTCCCCCTCCGCCGCGATCGCCTCGGCACGCGCGACGGTTGGTTCCGGCACCGCGTAGGGAATGACCTTGATGGTGGCTACTGCCTGACCGGGGCCCACGGCAGTGTGAGTAGCGAGCGCCGCGAGGGTGACACCTTCACACTCGTTGAGTCGAACGAGCCGACCGGTATTCACCCGGAACAATCCCTGGGCGGTAGCTAGAACGTTGACCCGACCGGTGGCGGAGCCCAAGAGGCGAAGGCCTTCACCGTTCGCCGCCTCTGCCACTCGACGCGCGGCAACGTCCTCTCCTACGTCACCGGGCTCGAGCTCGGCGACGTAAACCACGTTGCGCCCCATCTCACGGAGCACCGCCACCTGCTCCGCGGTGAGAGCTTTCCCCTTCCGGAGCAACCGCCGCCCGTCGCGACCGGCAACGTTGTGCCCCAGAATCTTGCCTTCGGCCCTTTCCAAAGGAACAGGACCGAACTTCATTTTTCGAGTTTCTTTTTAACGCAAGCGAAGAACTGACCGGTGAGTTTCTTGGTGACGGGTTTCATGAGTCGCGCGGCGAGGCTGGCGATTGTCCCCAGCACTTTCACCTCCGCCGACCACTCCATGTCGGTAGAACCGTCGGCACTATCGGCCAACCGAATTTCGCTGGCAACATCGATCGCGCTTCCTGGCGCCGTGCCATTCATTTTCATAGTCGCCCGATTAGGAGCATCGAGCTCTACCCATTCCACATCGGTATCCATCTTGACCTTGACCGTGCCGAGGCCCAGCGCACCAAGCGCGCGGAATTTCTTGTTAGGGGTGACGATCTCGATGGACTCGAGCCCGGGCATGCATTGACTCACCGCCTCGGCATCGGTCAGAAACGCCCAAACCTCCGAGCGCGACTGCTTGATGTTGACCTTTCCTTCGAAATGCATCGGCTACGGCTTCACCAAATAGGTTGTTGGTTCCCGGTCAAAGGACCGCTTACAACCAGAGCAACAGAAATAGTAAATCTGACCCGCATGGTCGGAGAGGTGTTGCGCGGACCCCACCTCCACGGACATACCGCAAACTGGATCGGTTGCCGCGGCTTCCCCGGCTTCCCTAACAGGGGGGGCAGGCGTCTCGACACTCATGCCCGGGATTAGGCTGCGGCGCCGGATCAAGACCAGCTCCGCAAGAATACTGATCGCGATCTCGCGCTCGCCCTTTGGACCGGTCGCGACAATCTGGGCACCGTAGGCGAGCATCGTAGCCGGGTGGTCGTTCGCCGGGTCGGCGTGAGCGAGATTGCCCGCCACCGTTGCCATGTTGCGAACGAGGGGATCGGCGATGACTCGAGCAGTATCCGCAAGAAGGGGATACTTTTTCTGCACGATTTCGGAGGCCTCCAGATCTGACTCCCGTGTGAGCGCTCCGATCTTCAACCAATCTCCTTCCTCACGTATGTAGCTCAGACCATCCACCCGGTTGATATCCACCAGCAGGGGCGGGGATGCAAGGCGAAACTTCATCATGGGAAGGAGACTATGTCCGCCTGACAGGATCTTGGCCTCCGGGTTTTTCCCAAGAGCGCGACCGCCTCGGAAAGCGTTTTCGGTACCGCGTAGTCCAAGGGAGGGGGGATCATTGAAACCTCCTTCTAAGAGATATGTACATTGCGCCGTGGCGAAACCGGGGGCGACGAGAACATGAGTAAGCGTCATATCAAACCGGCTCAAGCCGCAGGTTTCAAACGGCTCGCTTCGTTTCCTGCGGCTCTGAACAGGCCCGTTCGCCGCAGGAGCGGTTTACGGGCGCGACGTTACCCCCGAGGATTGCACAAAGTCAAGCAGATTGTTGTGGCGACACTTCGTCCGCACCCTTGGCCGGCTTGCCCGGTACGTGCTAATGGTGGGTCGGAGGAAAAAAGTTAATGCCAAAGTGGACATTCGAGCCTGGTCATAGCGCCGCAGAGTTCTCGGTTCGTCACATGATGGTGACGTGGGTCCGAGGACTTTTTCCGAACGCGCATGGAACCTTGGACTTCGACCTGGACCATCCATTGGACGGCTCCCTCAAAGTTGACATCGACGCGAGCAAGATCTGGACGGGAGAGGCGGGTCGCGACGGGCACCTTCGCGCTGCAGAGTTTCTCGACGTCGAGAAGCATCCGACCATTACCTATCGGGGAAAGTTCATTGAACGCATCGGCCCGAACGAGTTCAAGGTCAAGGGTGATCTCGCGATTAAAGGCGTCACGCGCGAGGTGCAGATGGACGTGAGATACCTCGGACAATGGCCGACTCCGTGGTGGGTAGGCGGTAAAGACCTAGGACCCAAGATGCGCGCCGGGTTCGTCACCGATACCGTTATCAACCGTCACGACTTCGGCATCAGCTGGAACGGGGATCTCGAGAACGGCGGGGTGGTCGTCGGCAGCGACGTCCTGATCAGAGTCGATGCGGAAGCGATTCTCGACGACTGACGCAGTCGTCAACCACTGCTCTGCCAGGTCGTGCGGACCCGCTGGTAGTCTTCGGGAGTATCGATGTCCGGAGGAAGCTCGATGTCCATTTCTACGCGCCGGACCCGTTCTGGATACGCCTCGATGAGCTTCCATATCGCTTTGTCCCCATGAAGCCCACGGAGCTCTTCGAACGCCGAACGGGCGAAGACAAAGGGATGGCCTAACTGCCGCGATAAGACGTGACCGCCACCCAGGGCCGGTGCTCGCGCCAGTCGTTGCAGACGTCGTCGATGACCGCGGTCCCGACGCCGGGCTGATCACCTAGAACGAGCATGACCGCAGCACACTCAGCATTCTCAATTAGGGTATCCAAACCGGCGAGAAGAGAAGAAGCACAGCCAGAACGATAGGCTCGATTGTCCACCACCGCGGCCTTCAATTCATCAGCAGAACGACCTAGAACAACGATGACCCTGTCGAGCCTGGAGGTGGCCACGTTTCGCACCACGTGACCGAGGAGGGCGGTGTCTCCAAAAGGAAGTAGTTGTTTGGGCGATCCGAAGCGCGTCGACTCCCCTGCCGCCATGACCAACCCAACGATTTCGTGAGACGACTCCGGCACCATCTTTGTATACCCGATCGACGGACCAGATCTCTACTCGCCGAATGGATGAGCTTGACTCGGGGGGGTGGATCTATAAGGTTGACCATTCCAGGGAACTCATAGAGAAGGGAGATCACCATGAGCAAGGCGAGTCGATCGAAATGGACACGGCGGGGCGTTTTGGGAACGCTCCTGGGCATCACCACATCGGCAACCGCGGCGGCGCGATTTCGATTAGGAGCGGCAAGTGTTGGTGAAAGCCCGATCCGCGACCAGGGCATGCAGGTCGTCATCACTGGCTCGGGCTCGGCACTCATCGACCCGAAGCGTGGCGGTGCCAGCCAGGCCGTTCTCGTAGATGGTACGATCCTGCAGTTCGACTGCGGTCGAAGAGCCATGGACAATCTGGCCGCAGCCGGTATCAATCCCGTCGACGTGGATTACGTTTTCTTCACCCACCTGCACTTCGATCACATCGCCACCTACGGCTACTTCGTCGTTTCGTGTTGGATTGCGGGTCGACGAGGAGCGTTCAAGGTGTTTGGACCCCCGGGCACCAAGGCCATGTCGGACGGAGCCCTCTACGGCATGCATCAGATGGACGTGGAGTTCGTGAAAAAGAGAGTGCGAGATCCGGTTCCTATGAAAGCCGAGCCGGAGCCTCCGGTCGAGGTGAGCCATGTATCCAATGGCGTCGTCGTCGAAACGGATAGATTCAAAGTGACGGCTGCTCTGACTCCGCACTTAACCTCAATGGGCAAAGAAAGCTACGCCTATCGCGTCGACTCGAGCTACGGATCGGTCGTGATCAGCGGAGACACCGGCCCCAACGACAGCGTGATCGAGCTCGCGAAAGACGCCGACATGCTGATCCACGAATGCACGTTCGCGCCCGACGGGATGACAGTGGGCGGAAGTTTCAACTCCCGGAAGAAGCCGAGCATCGGCCATACCGCGCCTAATGAGCTCGGCGAGCTCGCCCAAAAAGCGGGCGTCAAGAAAGTGGTTGCCACACACGTGGGCCCCTTCACCAGCGGGGAGGCGGCCATCGAGATGTCCAGGCAGTATTTCGGCGAGCCGGTGGGCCCGGAGATTTGGATGGAGCTGACCCACCAAATTCGCGCGAACTACAACGGACCGGTCGTTTTGGCCGAGGACGGGATGGTGCTCGATATCGGATGAAGAGAGCCCGACGGTTCCGGCGCTACTCGTATCGGCGGAAGGCGAGGCAAAAGCCACCAAAGCCACACCTCGTCCGTCACGCGGGCACAGGAACAATGCGCCGACGCATCGAGAGCTCTAATCCTTTCGAGCATCCGTCAGCCGGACGCGAGGTCATCAGAGTCGAGCCGTGAGCGGAATGTGGTACTCCACTTACCCGACTTCTTTTCCTGTCTCGAAGAGGAGCACGCGATCGACGAGCGACTCTTTAAACCCGGTGAGCTATCGACTCCGTCGGGAAAGATCGAACCTCCGAAGAAGGTCAAAAACGTGAACCCGGTGTACCCGGACAGTGCCAGACAGGATAGGGTGAAGGGTTTCATTATTTTCGAGGCGATCATAACTAGAACGGGGTGTGTGAAGTCCATCCGGACCATCCGCCAGGGTGACGAGAGGTTGGAGGCAGCAGCCCTTCTTGTTGTCGCCCAGTGGAAGTACGAACCCGCTCTCTTGGATGGCGTTCCGGTCCCCATCGTCATGACGGTGACCGTCAATTTTGATCTTAAGTAACTGAGAGCTCGCTAGTTTCCGCCAACACTTCTTCTACACGCGGCTTTGCGCGCTTCGAGCCGTTGCCGTTCGACAACTCAAAAGATTCGCCTCAACAGTTGCACGACGATCGGGTTTGCGTTATGCATGATTCGGTCAAGAAAGGTGGCCGTCGTCGGAATGGCCCGAAAGGCAACGCTCCTGCTCATCCTCGCCCTCGTGGTGAGCTGCAGCGACGAAACTCCAACGACGCCGACCCTTACGTCCCCCGGTACACCCAGTCCACTTCCCAGCGTCGCCTTCCCGGCCGGTACGGTTCTGCGGTTCGTCTCCGGTGCGGGTGGGGCGGCCGTGGAGGGCGCCGAGGTGAT
This sequence comes from Candidatus Marinacidobacterales bacterium, assembly GCA_965222425.1. Taxonomy (GTDB): domain Bacteria; phylum Acidobacteriota; class Vicinamibacteria; order Marinacidobacterales; family DATDRI01; genus CBDCNP01. The sequence continues at coordinate 14,914 of CBDCTW010000004.1, read as the reverse complement.
GGTCCGGGGTACGCCCTACGAAACGAACGAGAACGGTCAGGTAACCCTGTCTAGCGGAGTCGAACGGGACACCCGGCTGGATATCATCGCCGGCGGCTTTCTCGATCGGCGGACCCTCCTTCGCATGGCGGACAATACACGGTTCACTCTATGGCCGCGTGGGCACGTGAAATGGTGGGAGGAGTCGCGGCCTTCGTCGTCCGTTGCCAGTACTGAGCAACGCCCTAGCTCGCCTGCATAAGAAGAAGACGCTCACTGAAAAGTGGGTCTACGCGGATTCGTGTGGGTTGAAGACGGCATTTCTGGGTAATGGCGGAAGGAATGCCGCCACGATCTTCAGCTTGAGATATTCCTCGTCGCGATAGCCGTAGGCGCGTCGTTGCAGCACACGGATTTTGTTGTTGACCCCTTCAACTAGGAGGCGCAGACGTTCCATCTCGGCCACCGCCTTGTCCGGCATATCCCGGCACAGCTTGCCCACATGCGTCGCAAAACGCTAGGTGTAGCGCGAGTTGTTCGCCAGCCAGTCCAGGTGTTCTACATGCAAACCGCCGCACCCAGGACAGTTGACGCGCCAACGCTCGTATTCCAGAGAGATCCGCCAGCCTGCCAACGACAGGTCGCGGACCCGGCACACTTGCTTGTCATAGCGCCCCCGGCACCGTTGCCCACAGTAAGAGCAAACAGCTGTTTTTTTCGCCTCTTGAGCTGGATGACGTGGGCGTATCGGTCATCGAATACACCCTTCAATCCGGCACCAGCCACGAAACCTGGCAGCGCAAACAGCGAGCGGATCGACTGGGAATTTTTCACTCGGTTAGCCTATCCGAAAAATGGACCACTTTTCAGCACCTGATGAAGTCTGGATACCTTTTCCACACAATGAGTTACACTGTTTTCCGTCAGGACTTACCCACACGAATCCGCGTAGACCCTGAAAAGTAAAAAACTCCGGGCTGGGACATCACCTCTTACGAAACAGACAGTGAAGAGCTATACATCGAAGTCAAACCCTCTTAACAAAGCAAAGAGAAACTCACAAAAAAACCGATCATTGAAGTACTAGAGAACCCTTATCGTGAGGTTACGGCGGGTCCCCTCAGCCCGGCCACTCGACCTACTCGAACAGCGTCATTTGATCCCCGGGGCGTGCCGGCACGCGGAAGCGGGCGACTTCGAGGGGTGCTGGCTTGTTGTCCAAACCGAACCGGCGTCGAGCGACCTCGAATCGGCGCTCGAGCATGTCCGCGTACTGGCCGGTGCCGCGCATGCGGGTGCCGAACGCCGGGTCGTAGAGCTTACCTTCTCGCGCTCCGCGGATGAGATTCAGCACGTGAGACGCCTTCGTCGGATAGTGGGTCTCGAGCCATTCCGTGAAGAGCTCCTTCACTTCCAAAGGAAGCCGGATCAATACGTAGCCCGCCGAGCGGGCTCCGGCTTCGGACGCCGATTTCAGAATGCTCTCCAACTCCGAGTCGTTGAGGCCAGGGATCATCGGCGAGGCAAGAACGCATACTGGAACGCCAGCCTCCGCGAGATCACTCATGGCTTCGAGCCGGCGCTCCGGTGTTGGGGCGCGCGGCTCCATACGCCGGGCAAGCTCCCGATCAAGTGTGGTGATCGAGACCATGACGTTGATGAGGTTATCTGCCGCGAGCGCACGCAACAGATCCAGATCTCGCAGCACAAGATTCGACTTCGTGACGATGCCAACCGGATGTTGGAATTCCTCCATGACCTCGAGGATTGACCGAGTGATTTTGAGCTCTCTCTCCGCCGGTTGATACGGATCGGTGTTGGCACCCAAGGCGATCACCTGAGGGCGATATCCCCGCTTGGAGAGCTGCTCTCGTAATCTTTTCGCCGCGTCGGGTTTCGAGAAGATTCGGCTTTCGAAGTCCAGACCCGGGGAAAGGCCAAGGTAGGCGTGCGTTGGTCGTGCGAAACAATAGATGCAACCGTGCTCGCAACCCTTATAGGGATTGATGGAGAGGTCGAACGGCACGTCGGGCGAGTCGTTTCGAGTGATGATCGTCCGGCTCTTCTCGGGTGTGACCGTGGTCGAGATCGGCGTCGGCTCCCAATCCAGTCCTGGCCAGCCGTCATCAAACGCCTCACTCTGATAGGGCTCGAACCGGCCCTCCGGATTGCTGACGGCGCCTCGCCCACGCGGGGGCGGCTTGGTTCTGCTCACTGTCTGCTATTCTACCGCTGCGGAAGAAAGTCCCACAGATGGCGGATTTCGACGTTCTCGGACTCGGTGTCGCGGTAAGAGACGTCACCGTGTTACTCGACACGTTTCCGACTCCTGATGAGAAATACCGCGCCAAGGGATTCTTCGAATCAAGCGGAGGGCCGGTACCTACCGCCCTGGTGGCCCTCGCCCGACTCGGCCGTCGTGTCGCGTTCCGCGGCGTGGTAGGTGACGATGCGGTGGGCGAGTTCATTATCGAAGATCTCCGCCGCGAGGGCGTGGACGTTTCGCAGGTCGTCCGCAGGAAGGGCCTTCCGTCTCCGAGCAGCGTCATCCTTGTCGACGGCGGGCGGCGTACTATCTTCGAGGGTTGGCAAACGGATCTCCCACTGTCGTCCGGTGACGTGCACCTGGATTCTTGTCGTGTTCTGTTAGTGGATGCTCGCCTGCCCGATATCCAAATCGATTGGGCAACTCGTGCGCGTCGTGCCGGCACCACCGTCGTCTTGGACTGCGGTCACCCCAGGCCGGGTGTCGAGGAGATCTTGGGGCTCACCGACGTCGCAATCTTGTCCCACACTTACCCGCGGACCCTTCTGGGAGAAGGCTACGATGCTGCCAAGTTCTTGGTCGAGTTCCAGAGTCATCTCCCCCCAGAGGGTCGACGCATCGCTGGGCTCACCCTCGGACCCGAGGGCTGCGTGATTCAGGCCCCGGGCGCGTCGACACTTTGGATTCCGGGCCACAAGGTCGAAGCCATGGACTCGACTGGAGCCGGCGACGTATTTCACGGGGCGTTCGTCCATTCACTGCTCGCCGACGACGCTCCTGACGTGGCCGTACGGTTCGCCAACGCGGCTGCCGCCCTGAAATGTCGGGGCATGACCGGACGGGCACCCATCCCCTCCGAAGAAGAGATTCGTGATTTCGCGGGAATCTAATTCTAATGTCCTGTATCAGTGGATTCCGCCCTTCGTGCGGGCTCCACCTCGCTGAATCGAAAATTTCTATGCAATAAGGAGGTTTTTCGCCTAGAAATCGTCTCCTATCGAATAGGAGGTGAACATGGCGAATACCGATAGTCATGCGTCGGTCCGGACTATTTGGCGCAACGGACAGCCCTACATCGAGTCCCGGCTACGCGCCGTCGACGACGCGGCGGATGGACCCATCCCGAAAGGTAAGATTCTTGTTCTCCGTACGCCGCTCCTGGCTCTCGGGGCGAATGAGGACGAGACCGAAAGCGAGCTCATCGACGATGACGGATCCGATGAAGTCTTTTGTCCCGAGTGCGCCGCGGCAGGGCATGATCCCGATGAATGGCTGCACCTAGCGGCGTCGGTAATCCCGCTTGGCGAGAGACCGAAGAGCGGTCGCAACGACCCTTGTCCGTGCGGCAGCGGGAAGAAATACAAGCGTTGCTGCCTCAATTGACGCCATGGGTCCCCAAATCAGGAAACCCTGGGAGGCACCTTCGAAGTGCGGTATGACAGAAAGACGAGGAGTGGGAGTGAGGCGGGGTGAGGTGTACTGGTTGCGGTTCGGTGGCCATTGGTCGGAGTCGTCGGAGCCGTCGGGCCAAAGTCCTGCTAGGGAGGATTCCCCCGATAAAACGCGTCTTCTATGATAGAGAGGTCAACGGGACCGCAGCAACACGAAATATCAAGACATGATGGTCGCAGAAAAAGACGAGCGTATAGTCGAGATTCTGCAGAAAGTCTTCGGCTATCGGGGCTTCCGCGGTCCCCAGGAGCGGATCATCCACCACGTCGCCGGTGGCCAGGATGCCCTCGTCCTCATGCCGACCGGGGCCGGCAAGAGTCTCTGTTACCAGATTCCCGCCATCACCTGCGACGGCGTCGGAGTCGTCGTCTCCCCTCTGATCGCCCTCATGCAGGATCAGGTGGAAGCCCTTCGTGAGCTCGGGGTGTGTGCGGCCTTCGTGAACTCGACCTTACCCCCGGACGAGGCACGGGCCGTCGAAAACCGCATGATGGACGGCGAGCTCGACCTTCTCTACGTCGCTCCCGAGCGGCTCACGACGCCCTCGTTTCTCGACAAGCTCGATCGCACCGAGCTCGCTCTTTTCGCCATCGACGAGGCCCACTGCGTCAGCCAGTGGGGCCACGACTTCCGGCCCGAATACCGCAAGCTGGATGTCCTCCCAACGCGTTATCCCAACGTCCCCCGCATCGCGCTCACGGCCACCGCCGACGCCCCCACGCGGCAGGAGATCTCGAGCCATCTCGCAATCCCGGAATCCGGTCTGTTCGTCTCGGGATTCGACCGCGAGAACGTCCACTACCGCGTGGTCCCGAAATCCAACGGACGACAGCAGCTTCTCGCCTTCGTTCGTTCCCACCACGCGGGAGAGAGCGGCATCGTGTACTGCATGAGCCGTAAGAAAGTCGAGAAGACCACATCGTGGCTCCACGATCACGGTATCCAGGCGCTCGCCTACCACGCCGGGCTCGAAAAACGCGTCCGGTCCGACCACCAGCAGCGTTTCGCAAAACAGAACGGTGTCGTCATCGTGGCCACCATCGCCTTCGGCATGGGAATCGACAAGCCCGACGTGCGCTTCGTCGCCCACCTGGATCTTCCCAAGAGCCTCGAGGCTTATTATCAGGAGACCGGCCGCGCCGGGCGTGACGGCCTCCCGTCGGACGCCTGGATGTGCTACGGGTATGGAGACGCGATTGCAATCCGCCAGCTCGTGGAGCGGTCCGACGCGCCCGAGGCGCGCAAACGGATCGAACAGCGAAAGCTCAACGCCCTTCTCGGCTACTGCGAGACGGCGGAGTGCCGCCGCGCGGTGCTCTTGCGCTACTTCGGCGAAACGCATCCCGGCGGCTGTGGCCGCTGCGATACGTGCTCGAACCCGGTCGAGACCTACGACGGAAGCATCGAGGTCAAGAAAGCGCTATCCAACGTGTACCGTACCGGTCAGCGTTTCGGCGCAGCCTACCTGACGGACGTGCTGTTGGGCAGCACCGATGCGCGCATACACCGCAACGCCCATGAAAGCGTTTCCACCTTCGGTATCGGCGAAGAGCGCGACAAGAATGGATGGCTGAGCGTCTACCGACAGCTCGTGGCCGCGGGACTCCTCGAGGTTGAGCCTGAGCACGGCGGCCTCCGCCTGTCGGAGGCGGCGTGGCCCGTGCTGAAAGGAGAGAGAGGGCTCCGCTTGCGCGTGGACCCGGCTCCGGTGAAAGCTCGCGCGAAGGCTCCCGCGAACCGCTCCATCGATCAGGTGTTGTCGTCCCCCCGAGAGTTGGAGCTATTCGATAGACTGCGGAAAACACGCATGGAGCTCGCCCGCAAGCAAAACGTGCCTCCGTACGTCATCTTCCACGACCGGACGCTGGTCGAGATGGCGCGGGAGCAGCCACGCTCGCGGGAAGCCCTCGCCGAAATCACCGGCGTCGGCGAAGCAAAGCTCGAAAAGTACGGTCCGATCTTCCTCGACGTGTTGGCCGACGCACTGACGGACTGATCGGGCAGGCACCCACGAAGGCTCTTCTTCTCCCGGTGATTCACGCCGTAGCCGGAGCGGACGTAGTGAAGCCGGTGGCGAGAATCGACTACGCCCTCATCGGTGCAGCGGCCATGGCGGTGCACGGGGTCAGCCGCGCCACTGCCGACGTCGACTTTTTTACGGTGGACACGAAGGTGCTGGATAAGAAGCTCTGGAACGCGCTCGAATCCCAGGGGGCAAACCTGCGGCTATTGAAAGGTAATAGCGACGATCCACTTGCAGGAAACGTACGCCTGTCGGTCGGGGACGAGGAAATCGTTGACGTCGTTGTCGGCCGCCACGCGTGGCAGCGAGAGATCATCGACTCCTCCGAACGACTATCGATCGGAGAGGTAACGGTACGAGTGGCCCGACCGGCAGGCCTTGTACTGCTGAAGCTCTATGCAGGTGGCCCGAAAGACGCGTGGGACGTCCGCTCACTGTTAGAGAGCCACGAGCGCGCCAAAGCCATCCGCATGGAGGTCGATGGGACGGTGTCTCGTCTGCCGCCCGAATGCAGCAGCTTGTGGGATCGCCTGCGCGACTCTTAAACGAACTCCTCCTGTGACTTAGTCGGCATCGATGTGCCAAAGTCATGCAGGGCAAAAGTTCCAGGAAGAGTCCAGAGATGTCACTCAGTCGCGGACTCCCAAGCCGTTGGCTCCCCGCCGAGGAGCTCAAGCCTTATTAATGCGGGAGGAATCTGCCCGGAATGGAGAAGCTTGTCGTAGAGCTCCTTCGGCTTCTCCGGCACACCGAATCGCTCATAATACTCGTCGCGAATCTTTTCAATCTCCATCATGCCGATGAGATAACCCAGGACCATCGTAGGCATCCTGACGTACATGCCGACCTCGAGCTCCGCCGCATAGCGTTCGAAACGCACTTTGTCGGCAAGCAGGTCGACGCCCTCCTCGAAGCTCATTTGGCCGGTGTGCATGCCGGAGTCGATGATGACGCGAGCGGCTCGCCAGAGCCGGTTCCTGAGCACCGTTAGCCGGACGTCGTCACCTTGAAGGAACCCGAGATCCCACATGAGCTGTTCCGTGTAGAGACCCCAACCCTCGCCGAAGATGGACTCTCGCACGACACCACGGAGCACACGCGGGTTCTCGTTCGCCTTCAGGGCCGCGACATGATGTCCCGGATACGCCTCGTGAACCGCGATGATAGGAACCCACGAGAGGTGGTGTGATCGCAAACGCTGCTGCTGTTGCTCACGACTCATCGAATCGTCGATAGGCGTGAGGATAAACCTGCCCTGAAAGTGACCATCGAAAGGACCCACCGAGCTGAAGGTGCCGAACGGAGAAGAGCGCCGCATCGCCTCCGGTGTATCCTCGATGACAACGGTTTCTCCAGCCGTAAGGGTGACGACTTCGTTCTCGATGAGAAACTTCTGCGCGGCGTCTAGTTGCGTGCGATAGGCCTGTTTGAGCTTGTCGGCGGAAGGATGGTCGTCCTTAAGGGATTCGTAGACCTCCACCCAGTGCTTTCCGGGATCGATGCCCTCCGCAACCTCCTGGAGCTCAACCTTGATTTCTTCGAAGGCCTTCAGTCCCCGTTCGCGTATGGACTCGGCGTCGTCGTCTAGGAACCAACGATGCTTGAGAAGGTAGTTGTAAGTCTCGGTTCCCAACTCCCAGGTCCCGGTCGACCGAGCCAGCAGGTCGTCCTCCAAGAAAGACTGGTATTCTCGCAGCGACGCGACCGCGTTAGCAGCGGCTTCCTGCAGCCCCTCCTCGCCGGCATCGGCGGCGAGCTCACTGACCTCTTGCTCCAAAAAACGAATCGTGCCCGCCGTCTGAAACATGGCCGCACGCGTGAACCGTTCGGGTGGGTTCTTTAGGTTCTTCTTGCCCTCCGCGACCATTCCCGACAACGCAGCGAGCCAATGGGTCAATCGCCGTGCCCGCTCCTCGACCGTAAGCGACTCTCTCCCAAAAATGCTGGAAATGGACTGGAACGGGACGTAGGTGGTGGGATCGTTTTCCCACGGCTTGCGTGCCTCGGCCTCGTAGATCGCAGAGTCCAGCTGGCTGATAAGAAGGAGCCGATCGATCCTCGGCTCCGGCGAAAGCTCCGCCGGATCGACTCCGCGGACTGCAGCTAGGAGCCTTCGCTGTTGGTCGATTCGCTGGGCAAACCCTTCCGTCGACAAATCGGGAGGAGATGGATTGTCCGCTCCTCTCCACTGGTAATCATTCCGTTTCATGCTAACGTACTGCTCGATCAGTGCGTCTAGCTTCGCAGAGCCCGCGGGACTCGATTCTTCGACCGATTGACAAGCCCCGGCTACCACCGAAACGACAAGCGCCATCATAACGAGCACCCTCTCTGTCATGCGCACATCCTCCCTCTCCGACGGGGCGGATTCTATGGTGATGGGTCCGAAGGAGCAAATGGGACGCCGCCGGGAAAGGTTTGTCCTTCACGAACAAATCAGTACAGTTGGTCGCTTGCTTATGACAGCAAACTGGACGCAACTGGGGTGTGCGTCATGAAAGTAGGTAGATTTGGAAGGGTGCATGTGAGGCGCGATGTTCTGATAGTATTGTAACTATCAGAGGGAGGACCGCCCATGCCAGACCTGCTTCCCCCACTCCTGACCCAGCGCGAAGCCATCCTTTGCCAGATCGCTGAGCTCGGTGACATGCGTCGAGGCACTATCACAGAGGTCTTCCGCTCCTGTGGAAAGTCCGGCTGTTGTTGCTCCGAGCGCAAGCATCCTGGCCACGGTCCCTATTACGCTTTCACCACCAAGGTCGAGGGCAAGACCAAAACCTTGCAACTCCGCCCCGGGCCGCGGCTCGCCAAGATCGAGCGGGAGGTCGAGACCTATAAGCGCTTCCGGTTCCTCACCCAGCAGCTGCTGCAAGTCAACGAGGGGATTTGCAACGCGCGCCCCGAGGAGCCCGCAGCCGATTCGGAAAAGACCGCGTTAAAAAAAACCTCACGCAACTCGTCCAAGAGGAGTTCGCACGGGAAGTAGAGCGTTTGCTCTTACGCGTTGTGCCCGGGAGCGCTCGAGCCGCCCGCGTCGATCTCGAGGCAACCGAGATGGCCGTGCGGAACTCGATGCACGAGATGGGTGGTGTCCTGCTGGAAAAGCTGCTCGCTGCGGACGATGGGTATCGAGGTCACCGGATCGACTGCGGCAAGGGTCACCTGGCCACGTTCGTGGACCACCGAAGCAAGACGCTCCGGACCGTCCTCTCGAAGGTCGAGCTTCGAAGGGCCTATTACCACTGTCCAGACTGCCAGCAGGGCAGTATTCCCAGGGACCGTGAGCTGGACATCGTGGCAACCTCCTTCTCTCCCGGCGTGCGGCGCCTCATGGGACGCGTCGGCAGCAAGGAACCCTTCGACGAGGGGCGCCAAGATCTAGAACTATTAGCTGGAATCGTGGTCAATACGAAAGAGGTGGAACGGGTCTCAGAAAGACTTGGGCAACAGGTCGAGGCTATCGCTGGCAAGGAGCGTAAGCTGGTGTTGTCCGGAAAAATAGTTCGGATCAAACCGGTGCCCAAGATGTACATCGCCATCGACGGCACCGGAGTGCCCATGGTCCCACATGAGACACAAGGACGGCAAGGCAAAGACGACTCGGGCATGGCGAAGAGCAGGGAGGCCAAGCTCGGTTGCGTGTTCACGCAGACAAGCTTGGACGACGAGGGCTTTGCTCTTCGTGATCCGGACTCCACCACTTACGTCGGCGCCATCGAAACCGCCGAAGAGTTCGGCCAACGAATCTTTACCGAGGCCATCCGGCGGGGCCTGCGCTTTGCCGAACAGGTCATTGTCATCGGAGATGGTGCGCCCTGGATCTGGAATCTTGCGGCTGAGCACTTTGCGGATGCCACCGAGATCCTCGACCTCTACCATGCCCGCGAGCATGTTTCAGACCTTGCCAAGGTGCTGTACGAACCACTCCAGGCCAAGGCGTGGACAGAGGCATCCATCCAACTGCTTGATGAAGCCAACCTTGAAGGGCTTCTCTCGACCTTTGCTCGCTTGCGCCCCAAAAGCGAATTCGTCAAGGACGAGCTCAGAAAGGCAACGGCTTACTTCCAGACCAACACGGAGCGGATGCGCTACCAACGCTTCCGTGAACAAAGTTTGTTCGTCGGCTCCGGCGTCGTCGAGGCGGCATGCAAAACCATCGTCGGCCGTCGGCTCAAGCAGTCCGGAATGCGCTGGACCGTCCGCGGTGCCAATGCCATCATCGCCCTCAGATGCTGCGAACTCAGCCGTCGCTGGGAGCAGTTCTGGGAGGCCCGCTGCGGGTAGTCTCACCCCACATTTATGACGCACACCCACGCAACTGGGGTGTGCGTCATGAAAGTAGGTAGATTTGGAAGGGTGCATGTGAGGCGCGATGTTCTGATAGTATTGTAACTATCAGAGGGAGGACCGCCCATGCCAGACCTGCTTCCCCCACTCCTGACCCAGCGCGAAGCCATCCTTTGCCAGATCGCTGAGCTCGGTGACATGCGTCGAGGCACTATCACAGAGGTCTTCCGCTCCTGTGGAAAGTCCGGCTGTTGTTGCTCCGAGCGCAAGCATCCTGGCCACGGTCCCTATTACGCTTTCACCACCAAGGTCGAGGGCAAGACCAAAACCTTGCAACTCCGCCCCGGGCCGCGGCTCGCCAAGATCGAGCGGGAGGTCGAGACCTATAAGCGCTTCCGGTTCCTCACCCAGCAGCTGCTGCAAGTCAACGAGGGGATTTGCAACGCGCGCCCCGAGGAGCCCGCAGCCGATTCGGAAAAGACCGCGTTAAAAAAAACCTCACGCAACTCGTCCAAGAGGAGTTCGCACGGGAAGTAGAGCGTTTGCTCTTACGCGTTGTGCCCGGGAGCGCTCGAGCCGCCCGCGTCGATCTCGAGGCAACCGAGATGGCCGTGCGGAACTCGATGCACGAGATGGGTGGTGTCCTGCTGGAAAAGCTGCTCGCTGCGGACGATGGGTATCGAGGTCACCGGATCGACTGCGGCAAGGGTCACCTGGCCACGTTCGTGGACCACCGAAGCAAGACGCTCCGGACCGTCCTCTCGAAGGTCGAGCTTCGAAGGGCCTATTACCACTGTCCAGACTGCCAGCAGGGCAGTATTCCCAGGGACCGTGAGCTGGACATCGTGGCAACCTCCTTCTCTCCCGGCGTGCGGCGCCTCATGGGACGCGTCGGCAGCAAGGAACCCTTCGACGAGGGGCGCCAAGATCTAGAACTATTAGCTGGAATCGTGGTCAATACGAAAGAGGTGGAACGGGTCTCAGAAAGACTTGGGCAACAGGTCGAGGCTATCGCTGGCAAGGAGCGTAAGCTGGTGTTGTCCGGAAAAATAGTTCGGATCAAACCGGTGCCCAAGATGTACATCGCCATCGACGGCACCGGAGTGCCCATGGTCCCACATGAGACACAAGGACGGCAAGGCAAAGACGACTCGGGCATGGCGAAGAGCAGGGAGGCCAAGCTCGGTTGCGTGTTCACGCAGACAAGCTTGGACGACGAGGGCTTTGCTCTTCGTGATCCGGACTCCACCACTTACGTCGGCGCCATCGAAACCGCCGAAGAGTTCGGCCAACGAATCTTTACCGAGGCCATCCGGCGGGGCCTGCGCTTTGCCGAACAGGTCATTGTCATCGGAGATGGTGCGCCCTGGATCTGGAATCTTGCGGCTGAGCACTTTGCGGATGCCACCGAGATCCTCGACCTCTACCATGCCCGCGAGCATGTTTCAGACCTTGCCAAGGTGCTGTACGAACCACTCCAGGCCAAGGCGTGGACAGAGGCATCCATCCAACTGCTTGATGAAGCCAACCTTGAAGGGCTTCTCTCGACCTTTGCTCGCTTGCGCCCCAAAAGCGAATTCGTCAAGGACGAGCTCAGAAAGGCAACGGCTTACTTCCAGACCAACACGGAGCGGATGCGCTACCAGCGCTTCCGTGAACAAGGTTTGTTCGTCGGCTCCGGCGTCGTCGAGGCGGCATGCAAAACCATCGTCGGCCGTCGGCTCAAGCAATCCGGAATGCGCTGGACCGTCCGCGGTGCCAATGCCATCATCGCCCTCAGATGCTGCGAACTCAGCCGTCGCTGGGAGCAGTTCTGGGAGGCCCGCTGCGGGTAGTCTCACCCCACATTTATGACGCACACCCACGCAACTGCCGTACGTTGACAACGCCCCGACAGGCGTGGTACAAGCGCGCCTGAGAGCCAATGGCCAGCGATCTATCCCGTCGGCGTTTCCTTCAGACGAGTACCGCTACCCTTCTCACCACTGCGTTTGGCTTCGATCTCCGCCCAGCCGCCGCGGCCGCACGTGAACTGAAGATCGCCCGCACGACCCAAACCACGAGTGTTTGTCCCTATTGCGCGGTCGGCTGCAGCGTTGTCATCCACACGCTCGGGGATCGAGCGAAGAACGTCAAGCCTACGGTCGTTCATATCGAGGGTGACACCGCCAGCCCCATCAATCGAGGGACCCTCTGCTCAAAGGGAATCTCTCTCAAGGAATTCGTCGTCAACGATAGGCGACTCACGCGGCCGCTCTATCGAGCCCCGGGCTCGGCGGAGTGGCAGACCATCTCGTGGGAGGACACCATCGAGCGCATGGCTCGGCGGATCAAAGACACCCGCGACGCTGGCTTCGAAGAGAAGGACGCTGCCGGCCGCACCGTGAATCGGCTGGAGAACATTGCTCTCATCGGCGGCTGCACCGATACCAACGAGATCAACTACCTCCTCGGGAAATTCCGTTTCGGTCTCGGCATCGTCACCTACGAAAACCAGGCCCGACTCTGACACGGCCCCACGGTGGCCAGTCTGGCCGCCACCTTCGGCCGGGGAGCGATGACCAACGGCTGGACGGATGTCGCCAATACGGACGTCGTTCTGGTCATGGGCGGAAACCCGGCCGAGAACCATCCGGTGGGCTTCCGTTTCGTCATGGAAGCCAAGCGGCGTAGAAAAGCGAAGCTGGTCTGCATCGATCCCCGTTTCAACCGCACCGCCGCGGTGTCCGATGCTTACGTGCCGATTCGTGCCGGTACCGACATTGCGTTTCTCGGTGGACTGATTAACTACGCGCTCGAGAACGGGCTCTACCACGAGGACTACGTCAAGCTTCACACTAACGCACCTTTCATCGTCAAAGGCGGTTTCTCGTTCGAGGACGGATACTTCTCGGGATGGGACGCAGACAAGAAGTCCTACGACAAATCCACTTGGGATTATGAGAACGATGCTCGCGACCACGCGAAAGTCGACCCGAGCCTCGAGCATCCGCGCTCGGTGTTCCAGCTTCTGAAGAAACACTACTCACGCTACACGCCTGAAACCGTCGCTTCGGTTTGCGGTTGTTCCGCAAAGGAATTTCAAGGGGCGGCGGAGATCATCTGCTCCACCGGTCGTGCCGGACGCTCGGGTACGATTCTCTACGCCCTCGGATGGACGCAGCACAGCCACTCGGTGCAGCTCATCCATGGCGCGGCGATGCTTCAGCTGTTACTGGGCAATGTCGGAATGCCGGGCGGTGGTGTCAACGCGCAACGTGGACATTCCAACATCCAAGGTGCAACCGATATGGGCGCGTGGGACATGTTGCCCGGCTATCTCAAGGTTCCTCGCGCGGAGTGGACTTCCCTGGCGGCCTACAATCAGGCGAACTCCCCTCGTGCGAAACGTCCGAAGTCGCTCAACTATTGGGCGAACACGCCCAAGTTCCTCGTGAGCCTGCTCAAGGCATACTACGGGAAAGCAGCGACATCCCGAAACCAGTTCGGCTACCAGTACCTGCCCAAAATTGGCGAAGGGGCGAACTATAGTTGGGGCCACTTCTTCGATCGGATGGCGGTTGGCGAGATCGAGGGCATGATCGCGTTCGGCATGAACCCGGTGGCGAATGGTCCTAACACGCTGAAGATGATTGGCGCTTTGGAAAAGCTGAAGTGGCTCATCGTTGTCGACAACTTCGATACCGAAACGTCGTCTTTTTGGAACGCTCGGAAGCTCGCCGAAAAGAACTATCCGTCCGCGAAGAACCCCGATGCCATCGAGACGGAAGTGTTTTTACTCCCCGCTTCCTGCTTCGCGGAAAAAGACGGAACGTTCGTGAACTCGTCTCGCTGGCTCCAGTGGAAAAACGTCGCTCTCCCCCCGCCCGGAGACGCACGGAACGATCAAGAGATCATCGCCCGATTGTTCCTGGCCATCCGAAGGCTCTATGAAGCCGAAGGCGGTACCGCGCCCGAACCGGTGCTCTCCATCGCATGGGACTACTCCAACCCGACTTCCCCCGATCTCACCGAGGTGGCGAAAGAGATCAACGGGCGTGAGGTTGCAAGCGGCCGCCAAGTCTCCGGTTTCGGCGAACTGCGAGACGACGGGTCGACACTTTGCGGCAACTGGCTTTATTCTGGGTCTTTCCCGGAAGCCGGCAATCAAATGGCTCGCCGCGGCCAAGAAGACCCCACCGGGCTCGGACTCTATGCGAACTGGAGCTGGAGCTGGCCGGCCAACCGCCGCATCCTTTATAACCGCGCTTCCGCCGATGAGAAAGGCAAGCCGTGGGATCCGACGCGAGCGCCCATCCGGTGGGCCGATGGCCGATGGGTGGGCGATGTGCCTGACTACAAGGCCGACGGCCCGCCTGAGAGCTTGGGCTCTTTCATCATGCTTCCGGAAGGTGTGGCTAAATTGTTCGCCTCGGATTTTGTGGAAGGTCCTTTTCCCGAGCACTATGAGCCGGTGGAGTCGCCGGTCAAGAACCCGATGCATCCCGGGGTGAGCTCGAACCCCATGGCTACCATCCTGACCGGTGAGCTCGATTCAATGGGATCCGCCGACGAGTTCCCTTACGTCGCGATCACCTATCGTTTGACGGAGCACTTTCATTATTGGACGAAGCACGTGAGCTCGAGCTCCCAGCTTCAACCGACTTTTTTCATCGAGGTGCCGGCGGATCTCGCACGCGACAAGGGAATTGAGAACGGCGACCTCGTACGTGTCAGCTCTGCACGCGGATCGGTTGAAGGCCCAGCCATGGTGACTAAACGTATACGCACACTGCGGGTCAACGGACGAGCGATTTATCAGATCGGGCTACCCATTCATTGGGGTTTCGTCGGCAAGGTCAAAGGGCCCCTGGTGAACATCTCACGCCCTCGGTTTTCGATCCCAATTCGGGGACTCCGGAGTACAA
>CBDCTW010000003.1:0-24836 GCA_965222425.1 Candidatus Marinacidobacterales bacterium | reverse complement strand
GAGCGTGAAGACTCTCCGTACCCGCAAGGGAGACCCGATGGCCATCGTGCGACTGGAAGACCAAGAGGGCGCGGTCGAGGTCGTCGTCTTTCCAGACGCCTACAAAGAGTATTATGGGCTCTTGAGTAACGATACAGAAGTGCTCGTCAAAGGTAAGCCGGAAGGCGGGGAAGACGTGCCCAAGATCCTGGCGAGCGAGCTCATATTGCTCGAGGAGGTGGCCCAGAGAGAAGCCTCCTCCATGACCGTGCGTGTCCCCATCGAGTCGTTCTTGGAAGATACTCTCCCGCACCTACGGGAGCTACTGGAGGCCAATCGGGGTGAGTGTCCGATCCGGTTCGAGCTCTTTCGCGACCATGAGTTCTCCATGGCCATGAAGCCCCATCCATTCTTAAGAGTACGACCCAGCCCGGAGTTCGTCTCCAGCCTCGAGGCCATGTGCGGCCCAGGCTCTGTTCAGCTCTTCCGCCAGTCGGCAGCGGAAAGCGAGACGTCAGGAGGTTAGTATGATGAATACATTGATTCTGAGCAGTTGGCTTTTGGTGTCGGCTCAGCCCGCCCAAGAAGAACCGACCATCAAAGTCGATAAGCTGGCGGACAACGTCTACCTGTACACACACAACGCGGTTCGGCCCAACACGCTCGCGACGTTTGTCGAGATTTCTTCGGCTGGTACAACGACGCCCACTATCACTCCGGCATAGGCCTGCTCACACCCGAGTCGGTGCACTACGGCCGGGCAGCGACCATTGTCGCACGTCGCCAACAGGTGCTCTTGGACTTCTTCGAAGCCCATCCAGAGCGTTTTGTGGAGGGACCGGCGAAATCGTCCGAAATACCCTCGGCGGCGTGGATCAATCCGCCGGAGACGAAAACGACGCGTCAAATTGGCTCAGGAGCCACGTTCGAGGCCTCGGACGACCCCCAGGTACCCCCCATTTGCATCACTTACGGGGGTCCCGTCGTCCTAGCCTCGGGCGACTCGGTGACCTGCGCTGAACAGATCCAAGCCGGAACTCACGAAAAACTGGGCGTGACGACCGTCTGCCGCCCGTCGAACGAAGCTCCCTTCACGCACGTCGACACACAAGCGGTGGCTCACTAAATGCACGATCTTGGTGTCTCAAAATCATTGACACATTCCGCGGCGCCAATAGTAGTTCCCGTGTTTCGCCGAGGCAACTACCATCGGTCCGGGTAACGGGCTTCGATGCCTATCGGGGGCGCACCCTTCCAGAGCCTCGAGGTTTCCTGCTAAACTGGGCCGTTATGGCAGCGGAACCGTTTGGGTTCGAAACACCCCTGGTGGCACTTCAGAGGGAGATCGAGTCGCTCACCGGCTATCCGGAAGGGGCCAACAAGCAGCAGGAGGTCGCCCGACTGCAGAAAAAACTGGAGCAGAAGCGTCGGGATATTTATTCGCGGCTCACCCCCTGGCAAAAGGTGCAGGTAGCCCGGCACCCGCAGCGACCCTATCTACGGGATTTTATTCAGCTGCTTTTTCGTGATTTCACGGAGATCCACGGCGATCGCCGCTTCGCCGACGATCCGGCGATCGTGGCCGGAATGGCTTGGTATCACGACCGCCCGGTCTTCGTAGTGGGGCACCAAAAGGGGCGGGACACCAACCAGAAGATCTTTCGCAACTTTGGGATGTCCAAACCGGAAGGTTATCGCAAGGCGCTCCGTGTGATGCGCTTGGCGGAGAAGTTTCGCCGCCCGATCTTTGCGTTCATCGATACACCGGGAGCCTACCCCGGCCTGGAGGCCGAGGAACGCGGGCAGGCGGAGGCCATCGCCTACAACATGCGCGAGATCTCTCGACTCGATACACCCATCGTGGTGACGGTGGCGGGAGAAGGGGGAAGCGGAGGCGCATTGGCCATCGCCATTGGTGATGAGATCCTCATGCTCGAGCATTCCATCTACTCCGTGATTTCCCCGGAAGGCTGTGCGGCCATTCTGTGGAAGCAGGCCGGGAAAGCGGAGACGGCGGCGAACGGTTTGAGACTGTCCGCTCAAGACCTCCTGTCTTTCGGATTGATCGATGAGATCGTTCCCGAGCCGCTCGGCGGCGCCCACACCGATCATCGTCGCACCGCGGAGATTCTCGACGACTACCTTACGCGAAGCCTAACGCGGGTGGAGAAGATGACCCCTGAGGAGCGGCGCGAGGCGCGCTACCAGAAGTTTCGACAAATGGGCAGCGTGAGTCTTGAACAAGAAAGCGGCTAATGACTCTCAACCATATTCGCCTGGTCAAGCGCCTGCTGGCCGTGGTTCTGGTGAGCTTTAGCGCCCTTTTGGCGTATCAGTTCCTAGCTTATTACAACGCTTCGAAGCGCCCCTCCTCCGCAGCCCTTCCGACCAATCGAAAGGATCCGATGGCGCGCGGCGTAGAGATCTCCCGTCTCGACGCGGATGGCGAGAAAGTGTTCAAGCTGAGAGCCGCCGAGAGCGTCGGGCGAACCGAGGGAACCCAGACATTTCGCGATGTCGAGATCCTATTCGAGGCTGGCAAGACCGAACCGGTTCCACTTACGGTGACGGCCGATCTCTGTGAATACGATGTCGAGTCCTCGGCGGTGCATCTAGAGGGCAACGTCGTCATCGTAGACGGGGAGCACTTGCGTATCGAAGCGCCGACTCTGAATTACCGCCCCAAGCCGAAACGGGTTTGGACGGACGATCCGATCAAGTATTACCATCGCGGCCTTTCGGGTGAAGCGGGTGGGCTGGTGTATCAAGTGGCCGGCAATTCCTTCGAGCTCGGAGAAGGCGTCGCCATGACCTTCACCCCCGATGACGGCGGTTTACCCGTTTATGTGGAGAGCATCCGGGCCAAGATCCGACGGCGCGAGCGATTAGTTCGATTCATCGACGACGTGAGAGTTCGCCAAGGCCCATATCGGCTGAGAAGCGGCTTTCTTCGGATCCACATGACGGAGGACGCAAGCGGAGTCGAGCGGCTCATCGCTGATCGCAACGTCCGGATGGTGTTCGATGCTCCACCGGAGCCTCCCCATGACGACGCCGAGCCGGAACGCGGGGTGCGTCCTGTCGACGAGCCCGGCCGAAAACGCTTGACCAGCGAGAGACTCGAAGTGGAGTTTTACCCCGATGGAAGCACGATGAAGCGTATGCGTGCTATGAACGGTGCGAAGCTTGCATTGGAGCCGCCTGTTTCTTCCGACAAAAAACCGGGCATGAGACGGCAGCTGGAGGGAAATACGCTCGTCTTCCAGTTCGACGACGAGGGACGACTTAAGGTCCTTCTTGGAAAGGGTAATGTCGCGCTCACGCTCCAGCCTGAAGGAGGTAAACCCGAAGAGGTGCGGCGGGTCACGGCCCGGGAGCTCGAGAGCCGATTCGATCCCGAGACCGGAGAGCTTCGCATGGCCAAATGCTCACACCAGGTGAAGTTTTCTCATGGAGATCTGCACGCCGAAGCCGAGGAAGGACTCTACCGCGCGCAGCGGGAGCTTTTGATCCTCACCGAGTCACCGCGACTATGGGATGCGAGTGCGGAACTAGAAGCCGAAGAAGTGCGGATTCAAGTCGTCACCGGCGGGGTCGAAGCCATCGGTAAGGTGCGCTCGACGATGACCTCGGCGTCATCGGACAGCATCGGTTTCTTGCCTGGCGAGAAGGACGACGCGGTCTATTTCTTGGCGGAGCACCTCATGTACGACCGGGTCCAGGACCTGGCGATCTACACCGGACGGGCGCTGGGCTTCCGGGGGAGCAGCCGTCTGGAGGCGGAACGTATCGCGGTGGCTCAAGCCAAAGGAGAGCTAGAGGCAACCGACTCGGTCCGCACCACTTTTCCGCAAAAGCGGTCTCCGAGTTTGGGTCATCAAGGGGGCTCAGATGGCGAAGATGACGAAGGTGACCAAGATGGCGGGGGCCGCAAAGAGACGAAGCTGCAGGTGACCCACACCCGGGCCGGACATCTCCTCTACCGGTCAAAAAACCGGCTGCTGACCTACACCAAGGAAGTTCAGATGAGGTCGGGGGACTTCGTGCTGCGAGGCGAGAAGATCGATGTGAAACTCAAGGAGGGAGGCGACGGCGTCAAGCGGATCGACGCGGAGGGGGATGTGGAGATCGAATCGACTACCGGGAAGGCTCGTGGAAAGAAAGCAACATACGTGCCAGACCGCGAAGAAGTACACATCAGCGGCGAGCTCGCGACCCTCGAAGATGTCGATAAACTCACTGAAGGCAAGGAGTTGACTTTCTTTTTGACTGATGATAAGATTTTTATCGACGGTAGGGAAGAGCGCCGTACAAAGACCACATATTCTGGGTCGCGCCCGTAACTGATGCGAGTATTGCGGGCACGGTCGCTAACAAAGTCGTTCCGTCGACGAAAAGTGGTCGACAACGTAAGCCTCGAGGTTCACGAGGGTGAGGTCGTAGGCCTCCTGGGACCGAATGGTGCTGGGAAGACCACGACCTTCCATATGGTAGTTGGATTAACTCAACCCGATGAAGGAAGTGTCTATCTCAACGACCAGGACATCACGCTGCTCCCGATGTATCTGCGGGCTCGCAGTGGCATCAATTACCTTCCGCAGGAGCCATCCATATTTCGCAAGCTCACCGTCGAGGAAAACATTCTCGCCATCCTGGAGACCCTTCCCCTCCAGCCGGGCGAGAAACAGCAGCGTTTGGGTGCGCTCCTCGGTGAGCTCGGCCTCACCAGCAAGGCCAAGGCCAAGGCATATACCTTATCTGGCGGTGAGCGGCGACGTGCCGAGATTACGCGCGCCCTCGTCACCTCCCCATCCTTCATGCTTCTCGACGAACCTTTTGCCGGCATCGATCCCATTGCAGTAGGGGACATTCAAAAGATCATTCAACATCTCAAGTCACGCGGCATTGGAATCCTGATAACGGACCATAACGTGAGGGAAACACTCCAAATCACCGACCGTGCCTACATCATGAACGAAGGGCGTATCTTCCGGGCGGGCTCTCCGTCGGAGCTTGCGACCGATGAAGAAGTCCGCCGAGTGTATTTGGGGGATGAATTCCGACTCAACTAGCGGCGGGAGTTTCAGGCTATGGCGATGCAACAGAAGCTAGTTCTACAAGTCAAGCTCTCGCAAAGGCTCATCCTCACCCCCTCGTTGCTGCAGGCGATCAAGCTGCTGCCCATGACGACCCTCGAGCTTGCCGAGATGCTCAACGACGAGCTCACCGAGAATCCGCTACTCGAAGACGACGCCGAGAACGAAAAAGAAGAAGCGAGCAGCAACGAGGAAAAGACGGAATCGGCCGAGACCCAAGAGAATGAACAGAAAGCGGATGACAAAGACGACTCGTTCTCGGAGATAGACTACGAGTCGTTCTTCAGCGACTATCTCGACGACGGGTACCGACCGCGCACCCCGTACGAGATCCCCGAGCTTCCTCCCATCGAGAATACACTCGCCACCACTTCCTCGTTAGCCGATCACTTGGATTGGCAGCTTCGCATGTCAAGCGCTGAGCCTCTCATTCTGGAGATCGGCCAGGCGATTATCGGCAACGTCGACGACGATGGATACCTACGGGCCACGGTAGAGGAGATCTGCGCCATGGCCAACTACAAGCTGGAGGATGTCGAAAAGGCTCTGGAGATCGTTCAGGGTTTCGATCCCATCGGTGTCGCCGCGAGAAACCTACGTGAGTGCCTCTTGATTCAGATCCGACACCTGAACATTGGTAGGACGATGGTAGAGACGATGGTCGCCAACCATTTGGACTTACTGCAGAGCCACCGTTTCAACGACCTCGCCAAGGTCGTGGGGCTTCCGCTGGATGAAGTGTTGGACCATTGCGAGATCATCCGGCGGCTGGATCCGAAACCGGGCTCGAAGTACAACCCCAAGAAGAGTCAGTACGTCACTCCAGATGTTTATGTGGTCAAGGTGGACGACAAATATGAGATCGTTTTGAACGAGGATCGTTTGCCGCAGCTCCGCATCAACTCCGTTTACCGGCGTATGCTGGAGAACAAATCACCGGACAACGAGGCGACACGGTCGTACGTCAAGGGGAAGTTGCGAAACGCGCTGTGGCTCATCAAGTCGGTGGATCAGCGGCAGAAGACGATCTGCAAAGTCTCGGCAAGCATCGTACGGCAGCAGAAAGAGTTCTTGGATAACGGGCTGGAGCACTTGCGTCCGCTGGTGCTTAGAAATGTGGCGACGGACATCGATATGCACGAATCCACGGTGTCCCGAGTGGTCAGCAACAAGTACATGCACACCCCGCAGGGTGTCGTCGCGATGAAGTACTTCTTTCATAGCGGAATCGCCAGCACGTATGGCGACAACGTTTCCTCGGTCACCATCAAGCAGAGAATCAAGAAGGTCGTCGAGGAGGAAAACCCCAAGCGGCCACTTTCCGATTCCAAAATCGTCACCATCCTCGAGCGAGAAGGATTGAGGCTGGCACGAAGGACAATCGCGAAATATCGCGACGAGCTGCGTATCCCTCCTTCGAACCAGCGGAAGAATCTTTATAGCAGTCCTTTCGCCAAGTAAGTACTGTCGGACGGTGCGACCCTCACCCGGCGTCTGGCGGAGGAGTTAATGAACATCCACATCACTGGGCGGCACATCGACATCACTGCTCCATTGAAAGCGTTTACCGAGTCCAAAATACAAAAACTGGAGCGATTTATCGACGGCATTACGGATATTCACGTGACCTTGTCGGTGGAAAAATACCGGCAACGGGCGGAGGTGAACGTCCATAGCCGGGGTAACACTTATCTAACCGCGGTCGAGGAGAAACATCGGCGTGGCTCGCGACAGGAGGGGACCTTCGATGTCATCGCGAGAGACGGTGGCGAAGCACCGGACGAAGACAGCCGCCCCCGCGTGGTGGAGAGCCATCGGTTCGTCATCAAGCCTCTTTCGGTCGAAGATGCGGTCGCCGAGATCGACGGCAGCCATGCGGAGTTCCTCGTCTTCCGTAATGCCGTCAACGAGCGAGTCAACGTGCTCTATCGGCGGCCAGATGGGAATTACGGTCTCATCGATCCGGGAGGGCAATAGCCCTTCTGAAACGCCAGGAAGGAAAGGGTCCCTTTGCGGGCGACGGTAGGTCGTAGCGGGCAGCTAAAAGGGAAGTCACGGCCCCTCCAAGTTCGAGCGCTGTTGGAGGAATCAAGCCGCGCTCTCGGTCTCGAGTTGATCGCGGGAAAGAGCGGCCTCTCCCGGCGTGTTCTTACCTCCATCGTCCAGCGCCCGGGACCGAGGATCAACAACCGGCTGCAGCCGGGAGGGGTATTGTTGCTCGATTCCCCGGTGCTTGCGCACCTCGCCGTCCTACCGGCGGTGCGGCGCCGCCGGCTCTTGGAATCCTGGATCGGTCTTCCCGTTGCAGCGGTCGTGATATCTTCTCGAGAAGCGGCTCCTAGAGAGCTCTATTCGATCGCGCGGCGCCGCCGGGTTGCGGTTTTCGCTACCGGCCTCAAGGCGTCGGTGGCCTCGAAACGGATCGGTCGCATGCTCGAAGAAAGGCTCGCCGAACGTGAGGTGATCCATGGCGTTCTGATGGAGGTCCACGGCTTGGGGATCCTCATCGTCGGCGAGAGCGGCGTCGGAAAGAGCGAATCGGCCATCGAGCTGATCGAGCGCGGCCATCGACTGGTCGCCGACGACGTGGTGGAGCTCGAGAAGAGCGCGCAGGGCCTGGTGGGACGCAGTCCGAAGATAGTGCGACATTACATGGAGCTTCGCGGGCTCGGAGTCATCAACGTCAAAGATCTCTTTGGCGCTAATGCCATCCAGCTTTCGATGCCTCTCCAGCTTGTGGTTCGGCTCGAACGGTGGGACAAGGCCACCGAGGTCGAGAGATTGGGTCTCGAAGTGCGCACTTACACAGTCCTCGGCGTGGACCTGCCGCTGGTGACGATGCCGGTGGGGCCGGGTCGAAATCTGGCGATGCTCATCGAGGTGGCGGCTCGTAATCACTTGATGAGCGTCAGCGGACGGAACCCCGCGCGCCTTCTCGCCCGGAGCGTCTCGACCGCGGCGCGTCGGCGATCGAAGGGAGGTAGGTGACCCACGTGACCCCTGTGAGACATGTCACGAAGACCGGGAAGACGCCCGCTCGTTTCGTTTTCATCACCGGTCTCTCCGGTTCTGGCAAGACCTTAGCGATGAAGGCCCTCGAGGATGCGGGCTTCTTCTGCGTGGACAACCTTCCCCCCAAGCTACTGGGTCCTTTCGCCGAGCTCACCGCAAAGGGCGGCGAAAGCATCGAACGGGTTGCGGTGGTGGTGGATATTCGGGAACGTGGTTTCCTCAAAGATTTTCCTGAGGTTTTCGGGCGTCTTCGGAAGCGCGGTTTCGAAACGACGCTGATTTTTCTCGAAGCGCGCGACGAAGTTGTTGTTCGCCGGTTCAGCGAGAGTCGGCGACCGCACCCGCTTGCGGTGCGCAAGGGCTCAGTCTTGGAGGCAGTGCGCAAGGAGCGCCGTAAATTGTCCGCCATCCGGCGGCTAGCGGATCAGATTCTGGACACGTCGGAGATGACCGTGCACAAGCTGCGACGGTATCTCCTCGAACAGTTTCAGGATATCGAGGGCCGCCGCGGGCCGGCCATGAATGTGGTGTCCTTCGGCTATAAGTTCGGCGTACCTCACGATGCGGATCTCGTCTTCGACGTGCGCTTCCTTCCGAACCCTTTTTTCGAGAAAGACTTGCGGGCCAAGGACGGCAATCACCCCGCCGTAGAGCGTTTCCTCCTATCTTTTCCCGCCACCAACGAATTCATTCAGAGGTTGGAGTCGTTTCTCAATTACTTGATTCCGCAGTATACGTCGGAGGGAAAGAGCTATCTGACCATCGCCATCGGTTGTACCGGCGGAAGGCATCGCTCGGTGATGGTGGCTAAGGAAATGGCCGGCAGGTTGAAGAAGCAGAGTTTTTCGGTGACTGTGACGCACCGCGACGTGGAGGGTAGCAGTTGATTGGGATCCTGGTGGTGACTCACGGACGACTGGCGAGCGAGCTGGTGACCGCCGCAGAGATGATCGTTGGAGAGATTCCAAATGTCACGGCTGTCTCCATCGGGTGGCACGACGACCCTGGCGAGGCTCAAGAGGAGATTCGGAACGGCATCCAGCGCGTGGGAGGAAGCCGGGGGACGGTCGTGCTCACCGACATGTTCGGGGGAACGCCATCGAACCTGAGCCTCGCGTTCTTGGAAAAAGATCGGGTCGAAGTGATCACGGGCGTAAACTTACCCATGCTGATCAAGTTGGTTAGCTTGCGGGAGGGCGAGCAAGTCGATCTGGGTGCGGTGGCCCAACAAATCAGCGCGCAAGGCAAGGAGAGCATTTACCTTGCCAGCGATCTGCTGGCAGCCAAGAAAGAGAAAAAACCGGAGGAAGAGCCGGGTGGTTGAACGCACGGTCGAGATCATGAATCCCCTCGGACTCCACGCGAGAGCGGCGGCACGTTTCGTCAGGAGGGCGGCTCAGTTCTCGTCCAAGGTGACGATCAGCAAAGGAGGGACCACCATTAACGGGAAGAGCATTCTCGGAATTCTCTTTCTCGCCGCAACTTCGGGCAGCGAGCTCACGATCACGGCATCCGGCGAAGACGAGCAGCAGGCGGTGGAAGCGTTGGCCAACCTCGTGAGCGATGGCTTCGGAAACGGTAAATAGTCTCCCCGGTGACGTCGAGATGAGTGTGGTTGTGCCTACCCCGAGCGCATCCGGTCGAGCCGGTCGGCCGCGCCCGGTCTTTCTGCAAGGGGTCGGTGGTGCACCCGGTATCGCGGTGGCGCGCGCGCTGGTTCTGCAACACGAAGAGGTTCCCATCTTCCGCATTCCCATCGCCCGCCAAGAGGTGACGACCGAGTGCGACCGAGTCCAAGCCGCCAAACGTTTGACCAGGCGTCAGCTGGAAGAGATGAAAGCTCGCACCGTCGACCGTTTGGGCGAAGAGCACGGTTACATTTTCGATGCCCAGATCTTGATGTTGGACGACCCGTTGCTGATCGATCGAGTGCTGGACGTTGTACGCAAGGAGCGCGTCAACGCCGAGTGGGCCCTCAAAACGACGCTCGGTGAGCTGGCGGCGGTGTTCGACAGCCTCAAGGACGACTACCTCCGCGAGCGTAAAGGAGACATCTTCGACGTCGCGGGGAGGCTGTTGAGCAACTTGACGGGTGGGCACCAAAGACCGCAGGGGAAATTGGAGCGCGACTACGTCCTGGTATCCGACATCGTGCGACCTTCCGATCCGAGTCAGCTGGAGTGGGAGCACATAGCCGGCTTGGCAATGGAAGGCGGAAGCCGCACTTACCACACCGCGATCCTCGCGCGCTCGCTGGGCATCCCGTGCGTGGTGGGCGTCCACAATCTCATGGACCACGTCGGACCCGGCGCGGCGTTGGTGGTCGATGGCGGCGAGGGTTTGGTCATCGTCAATCCGGATCGACAGTTGCTCCGAGAGTATCGCTCCAAACGGCGAAAGTATCGAACGCTGGAACGGAAGTGGAAACGACTGCAACGCCTGCCCGCCGAAACCGTGGACGGGCATCGGGTGGTCATCCAAGCCAACGTCGACGCTCCGGAGGAGTGTGCGTCAGCGGTGGAACAATCCGCCGACGGCATCGGCCTTTTCCGCTCCGAGTGGTTCTTGAAGCAGTTTGGGGGAAGGTTTCCCGAAGAAGACGAGCAGTACGACGTCTACCGAAACCTGGCCGAACAAATGAAACCGCTCCCGGTGATCGTGAGAACCTTTGACCTGACTCCGGAGCCGATGCTTTGGGCGGGGGCCACCGAGGCCAACCCCGCCCTCGGTCTGAGGGCTACCCGGCTCTTGCTCCGCGACGACCGTTATCGGAGCCTGTTCAAAACGCAGCTCCGTGCCTTGCTCCGTGCCCGCACGCGGGGAAACGTGAAAGTCATGTTCCCCATGATCGGTGGGGTGGATGAGTTGCGTGACGCGCGATCCGTTCTCGAGGAAGCGAAGGAGGAGCTTCGGGCAGCCGGGCAGCACTTCGCCCCGGACCTCCCAGCCGGCGTCACCATCGAGGTACCCTCTGCAGCCACCACGGCCGATCTTTTGGCGCGGTACGCGGATTTCTTTAGCATCGGGAGCAACGATCTCATTCAGTACTTCTTGGCGGTGGATCGAGAAAACGAGACCGTCTCTTACCTCTACGAGCCGCTCCATCCTGCCATGTTGCGCACGATTAGCTTCGTGATCCGAAGCGCTCATCAAGCAGGAATCCCGGTGGGCATCTGCGGAGAGATGGCGGCCGATCCATTACTGGTTGTAATTCTAGTGGGACTCGGCCTCGACGAGCTCTCGATGAACGTCTTGTCCATTGGATCGGTGAAGGACGTTATCCGAAAGCTTTCGCTCAAGGAGGCCCGCGAGATCGCGAAGGAAGCCCTCGAGCTCTCAACCGCGGGAGACATTGCAGATTACGTGCGGGAACGCATGGCGAAAAGGATTCGCAGCGGACTTTACTGGTAACTGGAGGGGGTCGCGAACGTGACGGATCGAGTGAATAAGCCCTGGGGCTACGAAATCATCTGGGCGAAAACGGACCGCTATGTTGGAAAAATTCTTCACATCGAGGCAGGACACGCGCTCTCCTTGCAGTATCACAAGGTAAAAGAAGAGACGATTCGGTTGAGCTCCGGCAAACTTGTGCTGGAAGTCGAGGAAGAGGGGACGGAGCGCCGGACGATCGAGCTATTGCCCGGAGACAGCTTTCACATTCGGCCGGGCACGATTCACCGCATGATCGCGGAGGAAACCTGCGACGTGCTCGAAGTCTCGACCCCCGAGCTGGACGATGTGGTGCGCCTAGAAGATCGGTATGGACGCGAGGGAAGCAGCGAGGCGTAGCAGTCCTGAGCCCGAGCGCAGCGCGAACGAAAGAAAGACCAGCGGCTCCTCCGCGCGAGTAAACGGGGGCGTCGGGAAGTGCCGGAGCAGAGGTCACCGCTGCCTCGAGCTGCTGTTACAGCCCACTAGTCCTAAAAAGGTACGTCGTCCTCTTTCGCCTCGAACGGAGCTGCGGCCGGTTCCGGAGGCGGCGTGGGAGTGTCCCGACCGACCGCCGAGTCTCCGCGCGTACCGAGCATGATCATCTGTTCGGCCTTGACCTCCGTGGTGTACCTCTTGTTGCCGTCACGATCGTCCCACGAGCGCGTCTGGAGTTTTCCCTCCACGTAGATCTGCCGCCCCTTCGACATGTATTCCTTGGCGATCTCCGCGAGCTTTCCCCAGGCCACGATCCGATGCCACTCGGTTCGTTCCTGTTTCTGGCCGTTCTGATCGTTCCAGGTTTCGCTGGTCGCGAGCCTCAGGTTGGCAACCGCTGTGCCGTCCTTGATGTACCGCACCTCAGGATCCCGTCCTAGATTGCCCACTAAAATGACTTTATTCACTCCTCGCATATTTAAGCTCCTTCTCTCTAAATCTAGGCTTTATTGCCGTAGGCTCCGCAACATTCCCTTGGCGGCGCGGGTGGCCGGACTCCGCGGAAAATACTCGATAACGAGCTCCAACTGCGCGATGGCATCCGCCCGACTGCCCAACGCCTCGAGCGCCACGGCTTTCTTATACGTCGCCTCCGGCAGTTTGTTGCTGTCCGGATAGAGACTCAGGACCGCGTCGAACGCTTCCAGTGCCTCTCGATTCCGCCTCTGCGCCAACAGGCATTCACCGATCCAATACTGGGCGTTGTCGGCTAACTCGCTGTCGGGATCGGTGGCGATGAGCTCCTTGAAACCCGAGATCGCAAGCGGGTAACGCCCTTGCGTGTAGTCGGAATAAGCTTGTTGGTAGAGATTCGCCGAGCCTCCCGATGGAACGGGAAGGGGGGTTGTCGTCGGAGGGAGGGTGGCCGCGCCGGAGGGCGGTGGGCTCCCGCCCTCCGGCGTTTCGGGTATCACAATCGGCTGGGTCGGACGGAGAGAGGCCACTGCGCGGCGTAGGTTAGCAAATCGCCCATTGGTTTCCTCCAATTGTTCAGAGAGAACCATCAGATTCTCGTGGACAGAGTCCAACGTCGTTCCGGTATCCACCAGCGTGCGGCGGATGGAAGAGTCCTGCTCGATAAGAAGGTTGGACATTTTTTCGAGCGATTGTTCCAGTCGCCCCTGGTTGGTGTGCAATACACTGAGCTGTATTTGAAGTTGTCGCAACTCCGCCAAGATCTGCTCGTGCTCCTTATTGGCGAGCGCTGCCACAGGAGCGGCGAGCGTCGCTACCAAGAAAAGAGACGATAATCGATTGCCATTCACGGTTCCTACCCCTTCACTTTGATGTAATCACGAAGTGAGCGCGCCGATTGCTAGCCCAGGCTGTTTCGTTGTGTCCCGGGTCGACGGGGAACTCCTTCCCATAGCTGATGGTCTTCATGCGGCCGGCAGGGACACCGAGATTCAAGAGAAAGTTATACGTTGCCGTCGCGCGCCGTTCGCCGAGCGGGAGGTTGTACTCCACCGTCCCTCTCTCATCGCAATGTCCCTCGATCAAGATCATGACGCTCGGTCGATCTAGCAGCCACTTGGCGTTGACGTCCAAGCGGACGCGTGCGTCGTTCGAAAGGTGAGCGCTGTCGTAGTCGAACTCAATGTCTGCAAGCGGGGCCTGCGCGTTGATGTCTTCGAGGCTCATCGAAACAATGTCGTCTCCCGCATCAAGGCGAGTCAAATCGGGCTCCGTTGGTTCCGGTTGCGGTTCCGGCTCGCGGGGTGGCGTTTCGACTTGCTGAGGTGGCGGACTGTGTGTTGCAGGCGGCCGCGTGGTCTTGGTGCCGCACGCGACAGTGGTCAAAGTGGTTACAGCGGTTACCGTGATGGCGATCAGAAGCGCGGCAAACGTGACGGCAGGGCTGGCAGGTTTCACGGGCGCTCCCTCCTCTCTCTCGATATACCCCTGGGCGGGGTCTCGGTCAAACATGGGTTGATCATGGTTTCATTCTTCACTTGGAGACGGCGACGCGCGCCGGCCCCCACTTGGGAGTCGTGTTGTTTCCGACCGACGTCAGACGTCGTTGGTTCGAGCCGTCCCGGTTCATGGTGTAGATATGAGCTGACCCGGTACGGGTAGACGTAAACGTCAGATGCAGACCGTTCGGAGACCAGGTAGGGCTCTCGTTGCTTCCTCTTCCGGTTGTTAGCTGGCGAACCTGTTTGCTTTCGAAGTTATAGACGACAATGTCGAAGGGACCGCGTTCGATTCTCGATGAGTATGCAATCTCGCTGAATCCACGGGAGGGAGACCAGGTCGACGAGTCGTTGTAAGAACCTTCGTAGGAGATGCGCCTGAGATTGAGGCCATCGGCATCCATCACGTAGATCTGCGGCGCCCCGGAACGATCGGAGGTAAAGGCGATCTCCCGGCCGTTGGGAGACCAACAGGGAGACGTATCGATCGATGGATGCTCGGTCAGCCTCCTCAGTCCCGACCCATCGGTGTTGATGAAGTAGATTTCCGAATTGCCGTCGCGAGTCGAGGTGAACGCGATCTTCCGGCCGTCCGGTGACCAGGCGGGAGTAAACGTCATACCGGGCCCGTTCACCAGAGCTTCTCCACGTCCCTCATGGATGAAAGCGAGAAAGAGATCCGGACTCCCTCGGCGATAGGAGATGTAACCCAAGGCGTCGCCATCGGGAGACCACGTAGGAGTCATGTTCAGAGAGCGGTTAGCGGTCAGAGGCCGCTGATTCTGTCCGTCATAATCCATCACGTAGATCTCTTTATTGTTCTCGCCGCGGCGGTCGCTGGAGAAGGCGATCTTCGTTCGCGCCACACCATGGTAGTTCCCGGCCTGAAGCAGAATGTCATCGGAGATCCGGTGGGCCATCGTGCGAGCCGCGGAGACTGGGCCTTCGTAACGTTTGCCGAACACCAGTTGTTGCGCCTGGACCGCGTAGAGCCGCACTTCCGATACCAAACGATCGCGCTGGATCTCGGCGGTCCCGACGACCAAGATGTCGGTCCCGATGGACTCCCACTGATAGTAGTTGATGGTTCCGGGCGTGACCTTGCCGGCGATGATCGAGTACAGCCGTTTAGGCACCAGCCGATAGAGGGAAGCGTATTCCAAATCCTTCCACACGACATCGGATAGCGTGTCTGCCGCTTGTTTGGCGTCACTCCCCCGGAGATCGAACGTCGGAAGCGCCATATAGATGGGCCGACCCGGTCGAGCGACGCGAAGATACCAGTCCGCGTCGTTCGTAGCCTGCTCGATTTGTCCGGACTCTTGCGCTTCCTGGATAGGACCAATCACCGCAAGCCCGGCCAGAATCGTGAAACCGAGAAGAAAGGCTCTCATTTATTTGTGGTCCTCATTGTTGGTCGGAGTGCTCGAATCTAAGGTGCACACCCACGCGGTCCCGCAGATAGGATTGGGGAAGGGGTGGCATGGGGTCGGACAGGTACACGGCCCGCGAAGCCGCCCTATCCAGCTGGGGAACTCCGCTCGATTTCTCGACCTGGACATCTTGTAGGCGGCCATCCTTCAGAATCGTGAAGCGGATGATGGTGAAGGCAGTGCCCCGAACCGGCACACGCTGCCAGTGCTGAAAGATCCGCCCGAACATCTGTTGCACGTAGTAGCTGTACTCGAAATCTTGGTCGAAGGCCGAGCCTCCGACGCCGCCCAACCCGAGACCGGGCGTTGCCGTCCCCGCCTTCAGCTGAGCCGAATCCGCGCTCGCTGCATCGCGCCCGATCAATCCGGACGCCGGTTTCTTCGGTCTTGCTTTGCGCCGCCTCGTCTTAGCATCAGGCATGGGTAGCTGTTCGCGATCTTCCTTGGTGGGGCGAACCACTCGCGCCTCTTTCTTAGGCGGTTCCGGAGCTGCTAGTTCCTCTCTCGGTGAGGGACCTCCACCCATCCCCTGAGTGGGACCCGGAACGCCCGGGACGACCCACGCCACGGCCTGCGATAGCGGCGACGGTTCGGGCGAGAAGCGGGATGCGATCAAAAGTAGGGCGAACAGTCCCATGTGCATGGCTCCGGACCACCACAACATGGATCCGAACGGATCCCGTGCGTTTCTGATGGCAGCGATCGCAGTCACCGCGATTTTTTCTCCTCGGGATAGATGTATACCAGGCCGATGGTGTCCACGCCCGCCCGTTTCATGAGATCCATGACGGTGATGATCTGTTTGTAGCGTAACTCCTCATCCGCTCTCAGATAGGCGACGCGCAGCCCACGAAGCTCGACCGCGTCCTTGACCCTTTGCTCGAGCAACGCCATGTTGACCGCTTTGTCATCCATGTAGGTACGCCCCTGGCTGTCGATAGTCACGATGAGTCTCTCGCTCGCTTGATCTTGTCGCATTCCGGCAGCGGGAAGATTCACATCCATCGCACGGAGCAACATCGGCGCGGTGATCATGAAGATGATGAGCAAGACGAGAACGACGTCGACAAAGGGCGTGACGTTGATATCGGAGATCGCCTGGATGGAATCCCGGCGTGCGCGAGAGCTGAGATAAATCTCAAGGGCGGAGCCGGCCTGGCCAGTATGTCCGCTGCCAGCTCCGCTCGTCATCACGATCTACGTAAAATTCTTTTCGATGATCGACAGGTACTCGAGCGCGAAGTCGTCCATTTCTGTAGAAAGAAGTTTCACCCAATTGACGAAGTAGTTATAGAAGATCACCGCGGGGATGGCGGCGGCAAGACCGGCGGCAGTCGCGATGAGCGCTTCGCTGACGCCCGGCGCGACGACACTGATGTTCGCGGCTTGCACCGCGCCGATTCGTTGAAAGGCGTTCATGATTCCCCAGACCGTGCCGAAGAGTCCGATGAACGGCGTGGCGCTGCCGGTGGTAGCGAGGAAGCCGAGTCGCCGTTCGAGTTTTGCCATCTCCCCATTGGATGCTCGTACCAGCGAGCGCGCGACGCTATCGAGGCTCCTGATCTGTGACCCGTCGCCTTCGGACTCCGATTGGGGACCGTTCTTCTTCGACGATCGCAGCTGATAGCGAAGCTCATTGTAACCCGACAGAAACATCCCCACTAAGGGACTCGAACGCAGATCGTGACACACGGAATGAACTTCAGAGAACTTCTTACTGCGACGAAAGATTTCCAGGAAAGTGCTGGAGTGCGCCTGCGCGCGGCGCAGCACCATCCACTTGCTCAGGATGATGGCCCAAGAGACGAGAGAGAATAGGGCGAGCGCGATGAGCACGGCGATGATAACCGGACCCGAGTCAGCGACGAGCTGAAACGGATCGAGGCCTTCTGAACTCTGAATCGGTATCGCCGTGATTTCTTGGACTGGCTCCAAGTGGCCTCCGACCACTATATGGTGACGTCTAGAGGTCACACTACCACAAGGACTTGGGCCTGTCAAAGAATTTGGGCATCTGGACCTTTCGGGCGTCCGCCGATCGAAATGAGGATGATCGGGCGGAATCTCGTCCTAATTACCGCTAACGAACATTGAGGGGCTCCGAGTCCCCGAGCCTTCTCGGGCCCCGAGCGCTGTGGTACATTGGCCTCGGAAAGCCACACATCCATGCTGGGTTGGATCCACGTTCGCAATATCGCCGTGATCGACGAGCTCCAGGTCGATTTCGACCCCGGCCTGAACCTGCTCACCGGGGAAACCGGAGCCGGCAAGACCATCCTCATCGACGCGCTGAGTCTCATTCTTGGCTCTCGGGCCTCGACCGATCTCGTCCGTACCGGTACGGAGCAGGCGACGGTTGAGGCGGGGTTCGAGCTCCCGGAGCTTCCAAAGCCATTGGAGCAGCGATTGGGCGCGGCGGGGATCGACGTGGAAGGCGAGCAGATCGTCGTGCGGCGAGAAGTCGCAGCCAGCCAAAAGGGCCCAAAAAGCCAACACAGCCGGCGCAGTAAGAGGGGAGGAAAGAGCCGCGTCGCCATCAACGGTGCCGCGGGAGCGACGGCCTTGCTCCGCGACATCGCTCCCTTCTTGGTCAATATGCACGGACAAGGCGAGACCGGAACGCTGGCGAAGGCCGAGTCCGGGCTGGATCTCCTCGATCAATCGGTCGATTACCGTGGCCAGAAGCGGAAAGTCTTCGATGCCTATCGCCGCTTCGCGGAGCTCGAGCAGGAGGAGTCGGGGCTCGCCGGCGAAGCGAAGGGCACCGAGACCCGTCGGGAGTTCTTGACCTTCCAGCTCGAGGAGATCCAGAGAGGGAAGCCGAGGGGAGGGGAGGACACCGAGCTCGAAGAGGAGCGTCGGCTCCTTGCACACGGAGAGCGGCTTCGCACCTTGACCGATGAGGCTTACGGCGCGCTTTACGATGACGAGGGCTCGGTTTTGGCCCGGCTGGCCCAGGTTTGGAAGCAAGTGGGGGCGCTGGCAGAGATCGATGGCCGCCTCAAACCCTACCTCGGAAGCCGCGAGACGGTGGAGTCTCAGCTGGACGACTTGGCGCTCTTCCTCCGTGACTACCGGGAGCAGATTCGTTCTGCGCCCGGAAGGCTGGACGAAGTAGAGAACAGGCTTGCGGAGCTCGAAAGGCTGAAGAAGAAATTCGGCGGGAGCCTCGCGGCGGTTCTGGCCCATCGAGACCAATGCCAGAAGGACCTCGACCGGCTTGCGAGCTCGAGTCACCTGCTCGCCGAAGTCCGGGAGAGGAAGGAGGACGCGGGCAAGCAGTACCTGGCCGCAACGAGGGAGCTTTCCAAGCAACGCACTGTGGGTGCGAAAAGTCTGCAGTCGAAGGTCGTTCAGGAACTCCGCGAGCTCGCGATGGAGAAGGCTCGACTTTCGATCCAAGTCAGCACTCCGGAGCACGCGGTCCAGGACCGCTCCTGCTGGCGTGATACTGGGCTCGATACGGTGGAGCTTCTCTTCTCAGCGAACCCTGGCGAGGCGCTTCGACCCCTTTCGCGCGTCGCCTCCGGGGGAGAGCTCTCGCGTTTCATGCTCGCCCTCAAATCTGTGGGGGCAGAAGGAGGGGGCTCGAAGACCCTCGTCTTCGACGAGGTGGACGCCGGGATCGGCGGCCGCGTGGCGGACGTGGTCGGGGAGAAGCTCAAAGCGCTGTCACAGTCTCATCAAGTCATCTGCGTCACCCACCTCCCTCAGATCGCGAGCTTCGCGGATGTGCATTTTCGTATTGAAAAAGCACAGGACGGGGGAAGGACCGTGACCCGCATCCGAAGGCTTGACCGCGAGGGTCGCGTAGACGAAATCGCTCGTATGCTCGCCGGCTCGGTGGTGACGGATACCGCGCGCAAGCATGCGGAGCAGTTGGTAGCTGGAAAGACCTGAGCTAAAGTATTACTTGAGCTTTTAAATGAAACCAATTATCAAACAAGGAGGCTCGCGACGTTACTTCATCGACACCTGGGGGTGTCAGATGAACGTTCACGACTCGGAGAAAATTGCGGGAAGCCTCAAACAGATCGGCTTTCTCCCGGCGCCTGTCGAAGAAGAAGCGGACCTCATCGTCCTCAATACCTGCAGCGTTCGTGAGAAGGCGGAAGAAAAAGTCTTCGACCACCTCGGCCGACTTAAGCGTTTCAAGTTGAGGTCCGGCGGGAAGCAACCGATTATCGGCCTCGCCGGCTGTGTCGCGCAGCAACAAGGCGAAGCCATCTTCGCGCGCGCCCCGCATGTGGACTTCGTCTTGGGCACGCAAAGCCTGGTCATGCTTCCCGAGATCCTGGAGCGAGTCCTTCGCCATGGAGAGAAAGTCGTCGAGGTCGGCAGACATCCCGAGAACCTCGACTTCCCGCCGGAGCAGATAGAGCGCGTCCCGGGCGTGAGGGCTTTCACGACGATCATGGAGGGCTGCGACAACTTCTGTTCTTTTTGCATTGTTCCGTTTACTCGGGGACGTGAGAGGTGTCGACCGCTAGAGGCGATCGTCAACGAAGCTGAAGTGACGGCCAAGCAGGGCGTCAAGGAAATTCAGCTTCTCGGGCAGAACGTAAACTCTTATGTAGACCCCGAAGCGGGTCGTTCTTTCGCGGAGTTGTTGGACCGCGTCGACGCCGTCGAAGGTATTGAAAGAATACGGTTTACGAGCCCGCACCCCAAGGACTTCGACCGTGCCTTGATGGAACGTTTTCGTGACCTGCGGAAGCTTTGCCCTCACATGCACCTCCCCGCACAGTCTGGTTCCACGACGGTCTTGGCACGCATGAAGCGAGGCCACACTCGCGAGGAATACCTGCACCGCATCGAGCTCGCGAGACAACTGGTGCCCGACATTGCCTTGTCAACGGATCTCATCGTCGGCTTTCCGGGAGAGACTGATGCCGAGTTCGAGGACACGATGACGTTGATTCAAACCGTCGGGTACGACGCGATCTTTTCTTTCAAATATTCGCCACGCCCCTACACCTCAGCTTTGAAGGAGCTACCGGATGACGTGCCGGCCCATGTCAAGAGCGAGCGCTTGTCCCGGTTGCAGGACGCGCAGCGCCGAATCCAGGAGCGAAAGAACCTCGCACATATCGGCAGCGAGGTCGAAGTATTGGTGGATGGCGCCCGCAAGAAAAGCGCCGGCGTTCTCTCGGGAAGAAATCCGCACAATCGCGTCGTCAATTTTCTCGGAAGCGAGGATCGTATCGGCAAAATAGTGCACGTTCGCATCACATCGGCGGGACCGTACAGCCTTGTCGGCAAGGAGATGTAGCTAGACCTACTAAAGGTTGTTGACTTTCAATCTCTACCCCTCTATATTGTGTATATTGGAGTCAGTCACGGGGCGGGGGGACCGGTAATGGAAATCGAGATGACCATCAAGGGTTTGATGATCGATCCCATCACCAACATGCCCATCGTGATTCTCAAAGACAAAGAAGGTAACCGGATCCTTCCCATCTGGATCGGCATCTTCGAGGCCAATGCCATCGCGCTTCAGATTGAAAATATTGCGACACCGCGCCCGATGACCCACGATCTCCTGAAGAACGTCTTGGGCGATCTCGAGGCCAACGTACAAAAGATCGTGGTCTGCGAGCTCAAGGACAACACGTTCTACGCGAGGATCCATTTGAGCCGAAACGGCGAGGTGATCGCGGTAGACTCACGCCCGAGTGATGCGATCGCTCTCGCGCTTCGCACGAAGGCACCCATCTTCGTCGAGGAAAGTGTCGTGGAGGGCGCTAAAGGAATGGATTTGGCCAAGGATACGACGAACTCCGAGAAGCTCCAGAAGTGGCTCGAGAACCTCGATCCTGAGGATCTCGGGAGGTACAAGATGTGAGCTGGAGACATACTGCCTAACCAGACGTAATTCTTAATTGATGACACGCTGAATGCCGCTACGACAGGGCCCAATCTGCTTGGTTCCCGCTTACCGATTCCTTTCCCTCAAAATCAAAAACATAGGAGTGGGAAGCTTGGCTACCGTTATAACTATCGCAAACCAAAAAGGTGGGGTAGGGAAGACCACGACCGCGGTGAATTTAGCCGCAGCTCTCGCCATGAAGAAGCAGGCCACCCTCATTATCGACATGGATCCGCAGTCCAACACCTCCATATCCCTGATGGATCTGGAAACGGTCGAAATCTCCGTCTATGACGCGCTCA
Organism: Candidatus Marinacidobacterales bacterium; assembly: GCA_965222425.1. Classification (GTDB taxonomy): domain Bacteria; phylum Acidobacteriota; class Vicinamibacteria; order Marinacidobacterales; family DATDRI01; genus CBDCNP01. The sequence goes on along the minus strand of CBDCTW010000003.1, from coordinate 3,305 downwards.
TCGACCCCCCGACCGAGTTGAAGGACGCCATCTACGAGACTCCGATCGAGAATCTGCATCTCATCCCCTCCAAGATCTCCTTGGCGAAGCTAGAGAGCAAGCTCCTCGGTGAGATCGATGGTCACTTTCGCCTACGTGATCGGCTCTCGATGCTTCGGAGTCGGTACAAGTACATCATCATTGATACCCCTCCGATGCTGGGGCTGATCACCGTCAACGCGTTGGTCGCGGCGAGCCACCTACTCATCCCGATACAGTCGTCTTACTACGCTCTGGAGGGTACGGGAGATCTTCTGGAGACCATGGACAAGGTGAAGGCGCGAGCCAACCCCGACCTTCGACTTCTCGGGATTCTGATCACGCTTCACGATCGGCGCACCACGCTCTCCCGGGACGTGCGTAAGAAGATCAGGGAAAGCTTTGGCGAGAAGGTATTCAAGACCGTCATCAACAAGAACGTCCGACTCGAGGAGAGCCCAGCCCACAAGGAGGCCATTTTCAGTTTCGCCCCACGCTCCCGCGGAGCCTACGAGTACTACAGCCTTTCAGAGGAGGTGATCGCCCGTGTCTAGAAAAGCCGGCCTACCCAGTTCCGTCAGGCTTCGCCACTTGGATCGCGACATCCACTTCGTTGAGGAGCTCAGCAGTCGTCAGGGCACACCCATAGGACGCATGGTGTCCATGGATCACATCGAGCCCAACCCACATCAACCGCGACAGCAGATGGGGAACCTCAGCGAGCTCACCGCTTCGATCCGAGAGAAGGGTGTCTTGCAGCCGCTGATCGTCCGGCGGCTGGGGGATAAGTTTCAAATCATCTCCGGCGAGAGGCGATACCAGGCTGCCATGCAAGCAGGCCTCACTGAGCTCCCGTGCGTGGAGAGGGATATCGACGATCGAGAGACCGTCGAGGTGGCACTCGTCGAGAACCTTCAACGGAAGGACCTAACGCCGTTCGAAGAATCGGAAGCTCTCGGGCACTTGGTCTCGAACTACGAGTATACGCACGAGGCACTCGCCAGCCGGCTAGGGAAGTCGAGGACCAGTGTCACCGAAATGTTGAGCCTCAACGCCATGCCGGACGAGATCAAAAACTTATGTCGGCTCGCCGACATAAACTCTAAGTCATTGTTATTGCAGATAGTTAGACAGGATCACCCCGAGAAAATGATGGAGATGGTAGAGCAGATTTCCCGCGAGGGCTTGAGTCGTGATCAGGTTAGGAAGGTATCACGCGCGCCGGCTCGAGGCCGCCCATCGAACTTCGTGTTCAAGTATGGCCCCAAGGGAAGCCCATTTCGCTTGCATCTGACCTTCCGTAAAGCCAGGGTGGAAAAGCACGAGGTCATTCGCGTCCTGCGACGGATTCTGAACGAGCTCGAAACCTCCTGACATCGTTCAAGCCGGGTTTTCCACAACTTTTCATCACTTAAATTTTGACACAGTAACTCTCGTCTGTTATTTTTTCTCCGTGAGACTGATCGCGACTGGAGAGTTCTCTAATAGGCTCCCCGCTCCCGTTCGTCGCGCCGAAATAACCTAGAACCGATCACCTCATCGAGAGACTCCGCCGTATCCCACCCGAGGGAGAACGAGAAGGGGAGGTTGCCCATGGCTCAACGGTACCGAGGGAAGTCCCTCAAGGAGTTGCGCGAGTAAAAGAACCTCAAGCTTCGTTGGATTTCGGAGGAGAAGAGAATCATCACCTGGTATCTTGCCGGGATCGAAGAGGAACGCTTCGATAGGTTCCCGAGCAAGTTCTACTTCAAGAGCTTCTGTGTTCGCTAGTCTGAATTGGCCCATTTCGCTCATTTGATTTGGCCCACCCCATCGAGACCGATACCCTGAGCCGGGGAAGAACCCGGAGAGGAGGGTCGGTTGAAAAGGGGTGCGAAAGTGCGATTGTTCGAGCAGATCCGTGGCGAGTACGAGCACGGAGTAGGAACGATAAAGGGAGTGGCGAAGGAGTTCGGAGTACACCGTCGGATGGTGCGTCAGGCGCTGGAGAGCGCGGTACCGCCGGAGCGTAAGGTCGCGGAGCGTGCGAGTCCGAAGCTTGAGGAAGTACGCGAGTTCATCGACGCGGTCCTGAAGGAGGACAAGCGAGCGCCTCGGAAGCAACGCCATACGGCTCGTCGTATCTGGTCCCGGTTGCGCGCCGAGCATCCGGAGCATGAGATTGGCGAATCAACGGTACGTCGCTACGTCGCTCGTCGGAAGAGCGAGCTCGGCCTGAAGGACACAGAGATTTTTGTTCCGCAGAGCTACGCGTGGGGCGATGAAGGGCAAGTGGACTGGTACGAGGCGTACGCGCGGATCGGAGGTGAGCTCGAGAAGGTCCACACGCTCGTAGTCCGAAGCATGGCGGGAGGAGGCGCGTTGCATCGCGGCTATCCGCGTCCGACGCAACAAGCATTTTTCGAAGCGCAGGAGCATGCGTTCGAGTTCTTTGGTGGCGTGTTCCGCCGCATGCGCTACGACAACCTGTCACTCGCGGTCACTAAGATTCTGCGTGGTTATCAACGAGAGCAGACGGAGCGATTCGTGGCGTTTCGCTCCCATTGGGGATTCGACTCGGAGTTTTGTAATCCGAGTCGAGGCAACGAGAAGGGCGGGGTGGAAAGCGAAGTCGGCTACTTCCGGCGCAACTATCTGACGCCGGTACCGGAGTTTTCGAACTGGGATGAGCTGAACGAGTATCTGCTCTCGTGCTGTCTCAAGGATGCGACGCGCCACATTAGCGGCAAGGAGCATGCTGTCGGAACAGCGATGGAGCTTGAACGGGAGCATCTGTTGCCATTGACCGTCGAGGGGTTCGATATCGAGGAGCGACGATTTGCAAAGGTGAACAAGAAAGGCTGCGTTCGAGTCGGCACGAACTGGTACTCGACTCCGTTGAAACGGGACCGGCGAGTTGTGGCCAAGCTACTGCCGTTGGAAGTTGAGATCTGGCACGAGGGCCACGTCGTGGCACGCCACGAGCGCTGCTACGGCCGCAGCCAGTCGATTTATGAACTCGAGCACTACTTGGATGTTCTGGTCAGGAAGCCTGGAGCGTTGGCCGGCTCGACGCCGCTCGCTCAATGGCGGGAGAAAGGTCGGTGGCCCACGAGCTACGACGAGTTGTGGTCCAAGCTGAATCGACGTCACGGGAAGCTCGAAGGAACCCGCCAGATGGTCGAGCTCGTGCAGCTCGGCCGCGAGCACGGCTACGACAAGCTGCGTGAGGCGGTGAGTCAAGCGCTCGAACTCGGCTGTACGGATGCTGAGGCGATCCGTCACCTCGTCGAATCATCAGTTCTTCG
>CBDCTW010000002.1:0-155812 GCA_965222425.1 Candidatus Marinacidobacterales bacterium | reverse complement strand
CAGCAAAAAATTGCTCAATCGATTCATGTCATTTATGCCGACGATATAGAGGGATAAGGATCAGAACCGATATGGCCAGCAACAGGAGCGTCGCAGACAGTGGGCGGGTGAGGAAAACGAGCGCATCACCCTGAGAGATCGCCAGCGCGCGCCGGAATTGTTGCTCGGCCAAAGGTCCCAGAATCATACCGATGATCGCCGGAGCAACCGGAATCTCGACGCGACGCATGACGAAACCGACCACTCCAATGAGGTACATGAGGCCGACGTCGAAAACGGAGTTGTTCAAGCTGTACGTCCCCAGCGTGGCGAAGACGAGGATGCCTCCATAGAGGAGAGGCTGCGGAATCTCCAGCAGCCGAGCCCAGACGGGCGCGAGCGGTAGATTCAGGAGCAACAACATCAGGTTGCCCACGTAGAGACTCGCGATCAGTCCCCAGACCAGAGAAGGATTCGTCGTGAAGATAAGAGGACCGGGCTGAAGGTTGAACTGCTGGAAGGCTGCCAACAAGATGGCGGCGGTCGAGGATGTGGGCAGGCCGAGCGTCAGCAAGGGAACGAGCACGCTTGCTGCGGCGGCGTTGTTGGCCGCCTCGGGCCCGGCGACGCCCTCGATGGCCCCCTTACCGAACTCCTCCGGTTTCTTGCTGAGCCGCTTCTCCACCAAGTAAGAAAGGAACGTCGGGACTTCCGCGCCTCCCGTCGGCAGAGCCCCGAGGGGAAAGCCCAGGGCCGTGCCACGAAGCCACGGTTTCCAGGAACGGACCCAGTCGCTCCGTGTCATCCAGGTCCAACCGCGACCTTCAAGATCGTGCCCTCGTCTCGAAGCCGCGATGCCATGTAGAGTGTCTCGCCCACCGCGAGCAGGCCGACCACCACCACCACGTGAATGCCGTCGAGCAGCTGCGGCAGACCGAGCGTGTAACGAGCCTGACCCGTTTGCAGATCGATACCCACCAGTCCCAGAGCGAGGCCAAAAAAAAGACTCACGAGTCCTTTGATCGTCGAGTCTCCCAGCACCGCCGAGATCGTCGTGAAGCCCAGCACCATGAGCGCGAAGTAGTCTGCCGGACCGAAGGCGAGCGCGAAGCGGGCCAGCACCGGAGCCGCGAAGGTGAGCCCGATGGTGCCCAGCGTTCCGGCGACGAAGGACCCGATCGCGGCGGTGGCGAGCGCCGCCGAGGCGCGCCCGGCGCGCGCCATCTTGTTCCCTTCGAGCGCGGTGATGATGCTACCGCTCTCGCCGGGCGTGTTCATGAGAATCGACGTCGTCGAACCCCCGTACATGGCCCCGTAGTAGATACCGGCGAACATGATGAAGGCGCTCACGGGCTCGAGCTCGTAAGTAACCGGTAGGAGGAGCGCCACCGTCAGCGCGGGGCCGATGCCCGGAAGAATACCGACCGCCGTTCCCAGCAGGACGCCGAAGAAAGCCCACAGAAGATTCTCCGGTTGCAGCGCCGTGCCGAATCCTTGCACGAGCAGAAGAAGGGAATCCATCAGGACTCAGTCCGATATCTTCAGGACAACCAGCCGAGAACGCCCGCGGGGAGAACGAGTCCGAGGCCCTTCGTAAACGTGAAGTAGACCAGCGTCGACAGCACGAGCGCCACGACGGCATCGCGAATGGGACGCTTGCTCTGAAAGGAGCGAGCCGCCATCCAGAAAAGAACGCTCGAGCTCAGAACGAACCCGGCGATCTCGAAGAGAACGAAACTAAGCAGCAAGCCGAGGCTCAGCCAGCCGAGCGGCGACCAGTCCGTGCGAGCGACGACGCCTTCGTCGTGCCCGGTGCTCCTACGCCGCCGGGCGGCCAGCGCGAGCCAGCTCCCCGACAAAATCAGGCCGGCAGCTACGAGGTATGGAAAGAACCGAGGCCCGAACCGGTCGTAGCCGGATCCGAGTTGAATAGTAAAGCTTCCGACGGCCAAATAGATCCCGAGCCCGACTGCCACGAGCCCTACCGCGAAATCCGCCAAAACGAATCGACGTGATTAGTCTACGAGACCGATCGATTGAAGCACACCCGTCACGCGGGTATGTTCCTGTTCGAGAAAAGCGTCGAGCTCAAGGCCCACTAGATACATATCGATCCAGCTGTTCTTCTCCAACACCGTCTTCCATTCCTCCGACGCGTGCATTCGGCCAACGAGAGAAACCAAATCGGCACGCTGCTTGCTCGTGATGCCTGGAGCCGCCGCGACGCCGCGCCAATTGGTCAGCGAGAGCTCGACACCCTCTTCAAGAAACGTCGGAATGTCCACACCCGGGAGGCGCTCCTCGCTGGAGATGGCCAGCGGCCTCAAGCTACCGGCCTCGATGAACGGGATGAGCTCGGCGTAGCCGTTGATCCCTGCTGCCACATGACCTCCGAGCAACAAGGCCATGGACTCGCCTCCTCCCGAGTGAGGCAGGTAGTTGACCTTGCCGACTTCGACGCCGACCGCCTTGGCCAACAATCCGGCCAGCATGTGGTCGGTGCCGCCCGCCGAACCTCCCGCAATCGCCCAATCCCCCGGCGCGTCCCTCCACGAGTCGATGAATTCCGACAAGGTTTGGTGCGGCGACGCGGCTGGCACGACCAGGACCTCGTACTCACCGGTCAGCCGAGCGATCGGTGTGACCTGATCTAAAGTCACCGGCGATTTGTTGGTCAGGATGGCCCCCACCATGATCAAACCGGTGGCCATCAGGATGTCCGGATCGCCCTGGTTGGTTTCCACCAATTGTGCCAGTCCGATGACTCCACCGGCACCCGGGACGTTCAAGACTTGAACGGACGGAACCAGCGCGGTGTCTCGGAGCACCTGTTGCATGGCCCGCGACGTCTGATCCCAGCCGCCGCCCGGCGCCGCGGGAGCTAGGATGGTCAGCGTCCGCCTATCCGAGTCGGCCGAGTCGGCACAGTGCCAGAGTCCGATCCCGAGAGAGAGCGCTACCAGCAAACCAAGCACAGGCCGGATCGTATGGTTTCTCATCCTCACAGGCTCACATGCGCTCTTCCCTTGCGTTCCGCACGAGAGCTCCGAGACGATAGATGCCGTGCACGAACTTACCATAAGGCATCGTCAGGAACAGTCCCATCACGATGCCAAGGTGCACGACCAGTGTGACGCTCATGGCCGCCGTCTCGCGGAGCGCGAGCAGCAACATGCCGGTGAGGCTCGTTAGAAACAAGAGCACCAGAAAGGCGACGTCCATACCGGTTTGCCCTTCGTTACTCGTGTCGGGGTTGCGAACCGACTTCAACCAGAGCAGACCCACCGGCCCGATGAGTAACCCCACGCCGCCAACCGTGCCCAGCAGCACGGGAACGCTGAAGAAGGGGTAAGGTGCCTGCCAGCCGAGAACGTTGTGGTAGAGCGCCGCCACCGTGGTCGCGGCGAAGCACAAGGCGAAACCGTAAAAGGTCAAATGGTGAAAACCGCGACGTGCGTGAGAAGGGACTTCGTCGGGATACGCGCAGCCCTCCCCTCCCCCATCGAGATACCTCAAACGCAGGGCATCAAATACCGCTTGACCCAGCACCGGAAGATTGAGAAAAGTCCTCCATCCTTCGCCGATGTCGCGCCAGAAGGCGGCAAAGCCCAACGCCAGAGCGAAAAGCACGAAAAGTCCGACCAAACCGAAGCCTGAGACCATAACTGTGTGAGGAATGATCCTGTAGAAAGAGCCCTCGGAGACGGAATGTGACGAGAAGAAGACCGCAGGCTGAGTGAACCACAGCGCTCCGATCAGGAATAACGCGGGGACCCCGACGAGAGCGAGACTGAGCGCGGGGCCGGTGCGGTTGAGCCACTCCGACAGAAGGTTGGGCCAAGCGAATCGCTTGTACGATTCCCGCCTCACCTCGGCGAGGACACGCGGAAGATTCAAATCGAACTCGTGTGGCGGTGCATACGGACACGAGTAGTAACACTCGCCGCAGTCGTGGCACAGGTGGGCCAGGTAGTTCACGTCCCCCGGTGATAACTCGAGCCGCCTTTCCATCGCGGGGAACACGGCGCAGAAACCCTCGCAGTAGCGGCAGGCGTTGCAGATCTTGAAGACCCGATCTCCTTCTTGAAGGAGCTCCCAGGAGAACCGACTCAGCCGACGACATGCTCCGCCGCCTCCCGACCGGCGGTCCGGCCAAAGACCGTTCCAATTGTCATTCCCAATCCCGCCAGGTAGCCTTTGCCCAAAATGTTGCCCGCCATGATCTCGCCCGCTGCGAAAATGTTCTCCGCCGGCTCATCGTGGAAGATGACTTGGGCCTTCTCGTTCACCGCGACGCCGAAGTAAGTAAACGTGATTCCGGGCCGCAAGGGGTAAGCGAAAAACGGCGGCATGTCCAACGGCCGCGCCCAGTGAGACTTCGATGGCGTCAGTCCATCCGTTCTGCAGTCGTCGAGGACCGCGTGGTTGAAAGTCCCTGGCCGTACGGAAGCGTTGAAGGCGGCGACAGAGCGTTCGAGCGCCGCGGGATCGACCGGCAACCGGGCGGCCAGGTCACGGATCGAATCTGCCTTCCAAGGAGGGAAAACGGGCGGCACGAACATGCCGGCCGATTTCGCATCGATGATGGAGTAAGCGATCTGTTCCGGTTGTTGCGCGATGAGCCTCCCCCAGATGGCGTAGCGCTTCGGCCAGAAATCCTCGCCCTCGTCGTAAAAACGCTGAGCGTCCCGGTTGACGACGATTCCGAAGGAAACAGAGTCGACTCGGGTCACGATGCCTCCATCGAATCGTGGCGACCGCGCGTCGACCGCTATCGCGTGGCACTCGGTCGCATCGCTGACCGTCTTGGCTCCCTGATCGATAAGGATGCGTAGAACCGTTCCCGTGGCATAGGGCGTGCCGCGAATGATGAAGTTGTCGGCGGCTACGCCCCAAGTCTCTTTCAGCCAATCCAGATTGGCTTGGATCCCGCCCGAGGCGGCAACCAAGGTCTTGGCGGGAATCTCGCGACGAACCCCATTGTCGATGATGACCGCCGACGTGAAACGGGCGTCGTCGATGTTGAGCTCACGAACCTCCGCACTGTATTCAATGTCGACACCCATCTTCTCTGCCGTCCGGTAGTACGCGTTCAGAAGGGCCTTTCCACCCCCCAGAAAGAACGCGTTCGTGCGAGACAGGTGCAGCGTCCCACCGAGCGATGGCTGAAACCGAACGCCGTGCCGCATCATCCACTCCTGGCAGCTTGCCGACTCCCGAACGGTCATGCGGGCGAGCTGTTCATTGGTATGCCCATCCGTTACGTCGAGCAGATCCTTCCAATAGTCCGATTCTGAGTAGGAGTCGGTCAGCACGTCGGTGGGAGCGTCATGCATGCATCGCAGGTTACGGGTGTGCCTGCTGTTACCGCCGCGAGAATGACGAGGGGCGGCTTCGAGAACGAGAACGCTGGCGCCGGCGAGGCGTGCGCTGAGGGCGGCGCAAAGGGCCGCGTTGCCCCCACCTACGACTAGTACGTCATAGCTCCCGCCGGTCTCCATCACCCAACGCTCCTCGTTTATCTCCTCGCCACCAAAACAACTCAATCTGAAGGCTGTCCCCCCGGCTCAAGTCATGAACCGGCCACCGTTCACGTGCAAGGTTTGGCCGGTAACGTAGGTGTCCCGCGGATCCGCTAGAGGGAGCGCGGCCCGCGCCACATCCTGAAGAGTGCCCCGCGGGCGGTCCTTCTCGTCGCCGGCAAAGTGAGGTTCCGTCTGGCCGGGTGCGCGCGTCGTCTCGATCACGCCCGGAACGAGACAGTTCGCTCGAATGCGACCGAGCCCCTCTTCGGCAAGTGCACGGGTGAGCCCAACCAGACCCGACTTGGCAGCGATGACGTGAGCTCTCTCCCTGGCGGGGCGATGAGCGCTCAGACCTCCGATGTTGACGATGGCGCCGCGCCGATCAGCGGGAAGCCGCCGGAACATCTCTCGGGAGGTGAGAAAGGCACCGGTGAGAATAACGTCGACCACTTGTGACCATTGCTGGCGTGTAATGCTGGTGAATGATTGGTGGATGCGGCGAGCGGCACCGTTGATCAGTATGGAAACTTTGCCCAGCTCGGACTCGACACGATCGAAAGCATCGATGACGGCTGCCTCGTCGGCCACCTGGGCCAGCATTCCCATCGCCTCGCTTCCATTTGCGGCCAGGCGGTGGACGGCTTCATCGAGCGCGTTCTGATCGGAAGCACCGATGACGCAAACGCGGGCCCCGGCGGCGCGCAACGCCTCGGCAATCGCCAGGCCGATGTTGCGGGTCCCGCCGGTAACCAGCGCCGTCTCCGCATGAAGGTCAACATTCCATTCCATAAAATCCCCTTGCTCGGCTACGGCTAATGCGACGTCAGAAGAGAGGTGAGCTCGCGCACTGAAGCGAGCGCCTCCAGTTTGCGAACCCTCTCGATAATCCGATCGGCGTGAGAGCCGTCCCAGCTCGCGAACGAGGCGCACTCACGGAACTTGTCCGCCGCTTCGTCATAGCTCATGGGGTCGGACGGGCTGCCTTTTCCGAAATCCGAACGACCCGAGATCGTACCGCCGTCCTTCAGGTGGATGTCGATGATGGTGGTCATCTTGTCATAGCCAGCCTCTTCCGCTTCGGGATGGACGCCGAAATGCACTTTGCCGATCATTTCCTGCACATCGGCACGGTTGACGACTTCGTCCGTGAACTCCGGCAGGCCGCCCCGTCGCTCCAAGAGCAGGATGGCCATGCAAAACTCCATCGAGAACTTCGCCTGAAGCTCGTTGGTGGGGCGGTGGTGGATGAGAGCGTTGGGCATGTTGTGGTTCGTGCCCACCTCGATGCGGCTGACCTGTTCCGATTTGATGTCGTGCTTGCGTATCAGCTCGAGCATCTTCGTCATGCCCGGATGCGTTAGGGATCCGGAGGGGTGCGGCTTAATGGACACGCCGGGATCGACGAAGGTCCAAGGGTCTCCCAGTTTACCCTGAATGGCCTCTAACTGGTAACCACCTCCGTGTGCCTGGAAGAAGCCGCGCGGCGATTCGAGGATTCGGTCGGTGGCGGTCCAGCCGCTGCGGGCGAACTCGGCGGCCACCAGACCCGATTCGGCGGCTCGGCCGGCGTGGAACGGCTTGGTCATGGTGCCGAAGTTCTCGCGTAGTCCAGCCGACTGGCTTGCCGCGATGGCGAGGGCTCGCAACGTTCTCTCCAAGTCGAGCTGATAAAGCTTCGCGGTTGCTGAAGCCGAAGCGAGCGTTCCGCAGGTGGCCGTGGAGTGGAATCCGTGCTGGTAGTGACGCGGCGACATGGCTTCCGAGATCTTGGTCTCGACCTCGACTCCTATGTGATAGGCAAGCATGAGTTCGCGACCAGAAAGATCTTGACACTCCGCGACCGCCAGCGCGGCCGGCAGACAAGGTGCGGTGGGATGGGTCAGCAAGCCGTACACCCGGTCCGACCCCACCGCGAGCTGCGTATCATCGTAGTCGTCGGCATGCATGGCCACACCGTTCGCGAATGCCGCAAACCGTTCTCGGGCCTGGAAATTCGTACCGATGACGGTTGCCTGCCCACCGAGTTTCTGCGATCGCAGGTACTCCTGAACGATACGCCCACTTTCCGCGACCGAACCCGATAACGCGAGCCCCAAACCGTCCAAGATGGATTTCTTGCCGAGGTCGACCAGTTCGACTGGCAGGGCGTTATAGCCGGTCTGGACGATGAAAGAACCCACTTCGCGCGTCAGGCCTTCGCCACGACGCGAATCGATGTCGGGGGTAAAGTGCTCAAACTTGGGGTCGGCGGTCATAGATGATTTTCCTCATCGGTCTGTAGAACGGAATCGTTTGAGCGACGCCTCGAGAAAAACGCGCAGGGGAAAGTATAAGACGCTGGCCGCGGCGAACGCGAAGAACGTGAGCGCAACGGGTCGGCCCAGAAACCCGGTCCACTTCTGATCGAAGATGATCATGGATTGAGCGAGCGATGTCTCGACTAGCCCACCGAGCACCAATCCCATGATGATGGGTGCGGGACCAAAACCGTGCCGTTTGAGGCCGAATCCCGCTAAGCCCGCTGCCAACATGACCCAGACATCGACCATCGATTGTTTGAGACCATAGGAGCCTACGAAGCAGAGCACGAACACCGTGGGCCATAACAGAGTCTTGGGAACGAGGCTGATGCGGGAGAAGATCTTGGCCCCAGCCAGCCCGACGAAGAGAAAAAGGAGGTTGGCTAGGAACATCGCGAAGAAAATGGAATACAGCAACGCGGGCTGTTCTTGAAAGAGATGAGGCCCGGGGTGCAGCCCGTGGACCTGCAGTCCCGCCAGGATCACCGCGGCGGTTGCACTACCGGGGATGCCGAGGGCGAGTGTGGGCACCATGGAACCGCCGGTGGCGGCGTTGTTCGCGGTCTCGGGGCCGGCGATACCTTCGATGGCTCCATGACCGAACTCTTCCGGCGACTTGGACCAGCGTTTGGCTTCGCTGTATCCAATCATGGCCGCCATGGTGCTGCCTTCCACCGGCAGGATGCCGACGAACGTGCCGATCACGCACGAGCGCAGCATGGTACCCCGCACTTTCCGGAAGTCTTCGCGAGAGGGAAGCTTGAGGGCGGAGAGACCGACGCTTTTGACCTCGAGTCCCAGCTTTTGCGCTTGTTCCAACAACTCGGTCACGGCGAAGAGGCCGATGAGGACGGGGATGAAGTCGATGCCCTCGTAGAGCTCGGGGAAGCCGAAGGTGAAGCGCTCCACACCGGTTGTGAGATCCACGCCCACCGTGGCGATCATCAATCCCAGGCAGCCGCCGATGAGGTTCTTGAGCGGAACCTCTCCGCTCAGGGAAGCGAGCATGGAGAGCCCAAAGATGGCCAGCGCCAAGTATTCAGGCGGTCCAAAGCTATAGGCGATGCGCGCCAATGGGGGGGCAGCGACCAGAAGGACCAAAATGCTGAAGATACCGCCGACCACGGATGAAACCGCGGCCATACCCAGCGCTCGTCCGGCCTCACCCTTGACCGCCATCGGATACCCGTCGAACGCAGTGGCGGCAGCGGGAGGCGCTCCGGGCGCGTTGATCAAGATGGCCGTGATCGAGCCCCCGAACGTTCCGGCGCAGTACAGTGCCGAGAGCAATGCGATGGCGGGGACGGGGTCCAAGTACAGGGAGAACGGGAGAAGGAGTGCCACCGCCATCGACGAGGACAATCCGGGCAGCGCACCCACCAGGACGCCACCGATGGTTCCGGCGACGATCAGAAAGATGACAAAAGGATCTGCCACCATCCGTAAAGCGATTTCTAGCCCGGACGCCTCCATCGTTTCTCAGGAGAACAACGCTGCCAGCACGCCGAGGGGAAAGCGTATGCCCAGCGCCAGCGTGAAGATCGCATGAATGGCCAAGGGCAGTACGACCGCCAGGATGGCGATCCGGTGGAACCGCCTCTCGCCCCAAGACAACGGCATGAGGATCGCCAAAAGCGCAACGGTGAGCAGCATGCCGAGCGGTCGCAGCAGGAGCACCGAAAGCGTGATGATGCCGGCGGTCAGAAAAACGGTTGGTCCTATTCTTTCTTTGGCGCGATGGGTCTTGGTTAGCCCCTTGGCAATGAGGCCCATGCTCAAGAGAGTGATGCACCCCAGGACCAGCCGTGGAAAGAACGTGGGAGGCACGTTCTGAGAAAGCATCGCGGGCACTTCGGGAAAACCCCTCGTTATCCAGAACACGACGCCGCAGATGGCCACCAATCCGACGCCGACGAGCGCGTCCGGGTAGGCCACCAGGACGTTCCACCTTCGAGTTGTGGGTGCCACGATGCCTGACCGAGCCCTACTTTTTAATGATGCCCAGGTCGATCATCGCTTGGCGGGCGTCACGATACAGGCGCAAGATTTGCGCATTCCAGATCTCGCTGCCCGCAACGGATCGGATGTCGAGCCCCGAGCCTTTGAGGTAGTTCTGATAACGGGGGTGCCGCATCCCCTCGAGCAGGCCCTGTTCCAGGATGCGAATGCGATCCTCGGGTGTGCCTTTGAGGACGACGTATCCACGAACCGTCGAGAACGTGACATCGTATCCGAGCTCCACGGTGGTTGGGACGTCCTGGATCGCATCCATTCGCTGTTCGGCCATGACGGCCAGGGCTCGGAAATCACCGCGTCGGATTCGATCGAGCCCCTCGGTCAGATTGAGCCCCGCGGCATCGATGCTTCCGCCCATGAGGTTGGTGACCACCTCGCCGCCGCCGCCGAAGGGTACGACGCTCAACTGGGTATGGGCCACCCGAGCGAGAGTCGCCCCCGCCACGTGGTCAACGCCGCCGATTTGCGTCGCGCCCCACTTGATGGGTCGCTGCTGGCCAAGGGCAATGAGATTGGCTAGCGTCTTCGTGTCGCTGGACGCGCGGACCATCACCACGATTGGGTCGTCCGCCGCGCGTGCGACTCCGACCAAGTCTTCGATGCGGAGCGGACCCTGGCTGCGAGCGAGCGCAAAAAGGTGGGTCGGTGTAATGCCCATCATGCTGTAGCCGTCTCGAGGCTGCGTGGCAAAGTAGCTCATGGACACTATCCCCCCGCCGCCGACTTTTGGAACCACCGCCATGTCGACGCCGAATGCCAGCTCTGCACCTACCAACATAGCCCGCGCCGTGGTATCGGTTCCGCCTCCCGGAGACGCGTGGGTAATCACATCGATCGGTCGGGACGGGAAACTTTCCTGGCCCCCTGTGGCACATGAGGTGAAGCTAACCGCGGCGATGACCCCGACGGCGGTCGAGCTTTTTAGGTATGGGTACGCGTGCGGAAGGAACATTCGATAACCTCATTATCCGCTACTATCCTAGCGGCATTCTACACTCCCACTGGGCCTTGACGACCAGGGATAACTCAAGGCATTGTGTTTTGCGCCGTTCTTGCCTCTCCACAATCGCCCATGATACGCTCCAATTCGTCTGAACGGGCAACTACACAACCTTCGAGACAGTCCGCCACACACGGCTCATGAAAGTTCCAATCGTTGGCCGGCGACAGGTCCTGAAGCTCTTCGGCGGGGTCGCAGTGAGCGCGCTTCCGGGGCTCCGTGTCCCGCCAAGGCGCCGCGATCGCATCGGCATCGTCGGAGGAGGGATTCTAGGGAGCTCCATCGCCTACCATCTCGCGAAGCGCGGCGCAGAAGTTACGCTCTTCGAAAAGATAGGTCTGGCAAGCGGCGCCACTGGAAACTCCTTCGCTTGGATCAATGCGGGGTTCTCGAAAAGACCCTATTCGTACTACCAGCTCAATCGGCTCGGCGCCCTTGGCTATCGCCACTTGGAGCGCGAGCTCCACGGCGAGCTTCGTGTGAAATGGGGCGGAAGCCTCGAGTGGTTCGGGGATGTCGAGAGGGCCCGAAAGCTTCGGGAGCAGGTGTCGCACCATCAAGCCTGGGGCTATCCCGTCCACCTCGTCGACGAGAAGGAATTTCGGTCTCTCGAACCCGAGGTCGAGCCGGGGCCGGTCTTGGCGGCGGTCCACTCCGAACAGGAGGGGAGCATCGACCCGGTGGCGGCGACTCGAGCGCTTTGGAATAAGGCGCTCGAGCTCGGTGCCCGCATGGAGTCTCCCTGTGAGGTTCGTGAGCTCGACTTGCGTTGGGGTGAGCTGCGCAGCGTCAAGACCTCGATCGGTAACTTCGAGCTCGACGTACTCGTCGTGGCGGCGGGGGTGGACACGCCGAAGGTAGCGGCGATGGCGGGACTCCGCGTGCCGCTGAAAGATTCTCCCGGCCTTCTCGCCCACACGAAGCCCACCGCTGAGCTCATCGGCCGGGTCGTTCTCGCTCCCGGCGCCCATATGAAGCAGAAACTCGACGGACGCGTCGTCACTGGGACCAGCTTCGGGGGCACCCCTACTACGGATACCTCGAGAGAGCAGGTCGAGCGGATCCTCGAAGAGGCCGAGCAGTTCCTCCCCCGGCTTGCCGGAGCGGAGCTCGAGCGGGTCACCCTCGGATGGCGCCCACTTCCCGAGGATGATCGTCCGATCGTCGGCTTCAGCGACGGCGCTCCCGACGTCTACATCGTCGTCATGCACAGCGGAGTCACGCAAGCGCCAATCATGGGCCGGCTCGTCGCCATGGAGGTCCTGGACGACGTGCGTGTGGATTTACTGAAGGACTTCCGGCTCTCCCGTTTCGAGGGGAAACGAGAGAAATGAAAGTGCTCGCTTCTTCGACCCTACTTCTTCTGGCGCTCCTGCCTCCTCAGCTCATCCCTGTCCAGCAGCCCACCGGGCTTGTGATTCGGGAAGGGTGGCTCTTCGATGGAACGGGCGACTCGCTACAGGCAAACCGTGGCATATGGATTCGAGGCGGGAAGCTCATCGGTGTCGGGCGCGAGATACCGGCGAGCGACGATGAAGTTATCACCCTTAGTGAGAGCGACTACATTCTGCCAGGATTTTTCGACCTCCACGCACACTATGCGCTCGACCTTTTCGGGCGTGGTCGCGTCGATGATACCCGTGCCTATCCGGCCATCTTTCTCGCCAACGGCGTGACCTCGACTTTTCCCGCCGGGGAGATGAACCCGGACCGAATGCGTGAGCTTCGCTTGCGGATAGATCGGGGCGAGTTACCCGGACCTCGCCTCTTCAACTCGGGGCCTTACTTTGGAAACGCGCGCTACGACTGGAACTCGGAGATGACACCGGAGGAGATCCGCGGCGAAGTCGACGCATGGGTTGCCAAGGGAGTCCGTGGCTTCAAGGCGAAAGGCATCAAGCCGCGGCAGCTCGAGGCTTTGATCGATCAAGCCCATCGACACGGGCTGACCGTCACCGGGCATCTGGATTCTGGCTTTGATGGCAGCGTGAATCCCCGGGACGCGATCCTCATGGGGATCGATAGGGTGGAGCATTTTCTAGGCGGAGACGTTCTGTCCCCAGACAAACCTTGGTACTCCTCGTTGGTTGACGTTGCGGCCGACGCCCCGGAGATCGCATCGATCGTGCGACTGTACCTGCAGCACCGGGTTTTCTTCGACGCGACCCTCGCCACTTACGCCTGCGCCGGCCGCGCGGACCCAGAAGTCTGTGCTTCGTATGTAGACGAGCAGAAGTACCTGACGCCCTACATGCGAAAGGACTTCGAAGTGACTCCACACAGCCAGCCGAAGGAGCTCTATGCCAACCTGTATCGCGTGAAGCGGTCGACGGTTCGAGCTTTCTACGAGGCGGGAGGTGGAGACCTCATCACGGTCGGTACCGATCGCAGCCGGGGACAGTATCTTTCCGGCTTCCACATTCACCGGGAGATTCATGCTTTGGCGCGGGCAGGAATTCCTAACGCGGCCGTGCTCAAGTTCGCGACGCGCAACGCTGCCCGGGCGCTCGGTGTCGAAAGCTTACTTGGCACGATCGAGACGGGAAAGCTCGCCGACCTGGTTGTGGTTCGAGGAAATCCACTCGAGGATATCCGCAATACCCGAAACGTTCGTCTCGTCGTCAAGGCGGGAGTGCCTTATGACCCGAAAGAGCTCCTTGCTTCCGCCGAGGGACGGATCGGACCGGCCGGACCCACAGATGTCCCTAACTGGGTAAGATGGTAGTCTCGCCGGGCTACTATCCGGTGACCAGACCGGACGGGACGGCGGGGTTCCCGTGAGTCTTGGAAAAGACGTGATCCGCTCAATGGTTAGCTCCTGGGCCGGCGCGGGAACCGAGACGAGGCCGCCGAGCGCCAGCATCAGAGAAACCAACGTGAGAAAGTGAGCGGCTGGTTTTTTCAATTCTGCCCTCCCGTAACCTCATCGGCGGTCGCACCACCGGACGGCCGCGGGCCACGCCCCAGATGGCGTCCGAAGTACTCGTCGATCTTCGTGAATACGAAGCGGGCCACGTAGTCCTTCCGTGAAAAACCATGCGTCGACGACGGGAGAATGACGAAGTCGAAATTCTTATTCAACATCATCAGCTTCTCGGCCAGGGTGACGGAATCCTTGAACAGCACGACCGCGTCTTGAAGTCCGTGGATGAACATCAGGGGATCCTCGAGATCCTCCCCGAACGAGTGGGCAGAGCTCTTGCGATAAACCTCTGGATGCGTGTCCGGCATGCGAATGTTGACCACTTCCCCGGTGGTCGCATGCCAGACGCTCGTGGCTGGCGCCCCGGCGACTCCGGCGGCGTAAACTCCCGGCTTCTTGAACAGCGAGTGCGCGGTGAGCAGCCCTCCATAGCTCCATCCCCAGATTCCCACTCGATCCGGATCGACGTAGGGGAGTGACTTCAAGTACTCGGCGCCGCTCGCAAGGTCTTCGATATCGATCCCGCCGTAGTCGAGGAAGAGACCGTCCTCGCGGAACTTGCGGCCATATCCATTGCTCCCTCGAATATCGACATAGAGAACAAGATAGCCGTGCATCGCTTGATATTGCTGAAAGGTCGCGGTCATACCGCGCCACTGGTTCCGGACGGTGTTCGAGTACACCGGCCCCAAGATGGCCGCGTGCTTTTTCGACCGATCGAGGTCGGCCGGTTCCAGTAGACGGCCATGGATAGTGGCCCCGTCGGTGCGGCTCGGGAAGGTCACATATTTCGGAGTGACCCATTCGAAGCGATCGAATTCCTCGGGCGGAGAATGCGTCAACCGAACCTCCGCGGCTCCACCCTCGGCGGCTACGATATGAAGTTCCGTCGGCGACGTGTCGTTGGTGTGAAGAAGTGAAAGCTTGCGGCCGTCTGGCGACAACATGGGGCGATGGAGCCCGGGCAGAGACGTGATTCGGGTAATCGAACCCCCCTTTTCCGACATCCGATAGATCTGTCGCCCGTATGGATTCGCCTTCGTGGATTCGAAGAAGACCTCCTCGGTCTCCTCGTTGACCTCGAGATACGCCCCGGCACGGGGTCCCACGATCCCCCAATCGCCCTTGGTCAGCTGCGTACGCTTTCCGTCCTCGAGTGCCACCGAGTAGAGATGGTGATAGCCGTCGAGATCCGCGACCGCGAGAACCGCGCCGCCATCGCTTCGCCACACTGATCGGCCCAACTGCCTGGTGTTTCGGCTCCAGCGTTCGTCGTGCCATATGTTCTTGATGGCGCCGTCCCCGGGCGTTACTACCCAGAGCCATCGATGGACCGCGTTCTCGGAGATCTGGTCGATGAGAAGCCGTGGCCGACCGCTCGACCAGCTGTAACCGTTAAACGTGTGGACGGTCTTTTCTTCGAGCTCCACTGGTCGCAGACGACCTCTCGTAGCGGAGTAGATCACGATCTTTCGAACGTAGTCGCGGTCTCCCGGATAGTCGCGCCGCAGATACCGCGTCTCGGTCGCCTCACCGATGTAGTTCGGTATCGCTTCCTTGCGGACGTTGCGTCGGTCGTCGAGATGGAGTGCGACGTACTGGCTGTCCGGCGACCATTTGTACGAGCTGAACTCTCGGTCGAGCCGCGTATAGCGGGCGCCGGGGACGATGCCGATCGGCGGCTCGCCAATGTCGGTCGCTTGCACGCTCTCATTGCTCTCCTGATCCCAGAGCCAAAGGTCGCCGTCTTGGAGCCAGGACAAGAAACGCCCGTCGGGAGAAAAGGCGAGCCCGCGCCGCCCGGCCCGGGTCCGAGTCATTTGCTGGAGCTCGCCGCCGCTGGCATTTACGCGGAAGAGTTGTCCGTCGTAGCTGAAAACGAGCCCGTCGCCGCCGGGCGTCCACGCAACGTCCGAGACTCCGCTTCGGGTACGTTCGTGAAATGCCCTCGTCAAGGGAGCGAGAGAGTCTTCGGCGGGACCTTCTCCTTCAGCGGGCGCAACTCGTTTCAAGGCCGTGATTCGAGTCGGCTCTCCCCCGGCAGCCGAGGCCACCCAAACGTCCCGAAAGGGGTAACCGCTATCGTTCCAAAGAAACGCGATTCGATCGCTATCTGGTGACCACGCCGGACGGGACGGCGGTGTGCCCGTGAGTCTCGGAAAAGACGTGATGCGCTCGATGGTCAACTCCTGGCCCATTGCAAGGTCTGACCCCCCACTGATTAGGAAGACCACCGCGAGCGCCCAAGGGAGCGCGAGAGGCTTGAAACTTAGCGACACTATCCACCTCCTACTAATGTAATGTAATGTAATGTAATGTAATGTAATGTAATGTAGGGCCCACTGACCCGTGCTTCTCGACCGTCTCTGCATGCGGTATACTTCGCAACCGTCGTTGGCGTCAAGAGGCTCAACGAAGCCAGCGAGAAAGGACAGAACATTGGCCGAGGCGAATACACGACCAGGCGCCGTCACGCTCGCGCGGGAGATGAGCCTCCTGGGCCTCGTCGCCACCGGCATCTGCTCCATGGTGGGCGCGGCCATCAATGTCCTCCCGGTCATGATCCAGCGGAGCATTCCGGGGATCGGCCCCAACGTCCTACCTGCTTTCGCACTCGCCATGGTGCCGGCGATTCTGGCGGCCCTCGCTTATGCGGCCATGGCCTCCGGGATGCCGCGGGCGGGTGGAAGCTACGTGTATGCGAGCCGAAGCATTCACCCTTATTTCGGGCTCTTGGCGAGCTTCTCTCAATGGTTCGGCCTCTCGGTCGCCATGGGGGTCGTGGGTTATGTGCTCGTACCCTTCACGCGCGACATCGTCATTGCGCTCAAGCTCCAAGGGGCAGCCGCGGCGCTAGAGACCGGCTTCATACGGGTGACGCTCGCTCTCGTATTCGTCTGGGCGGCCAGCTTGATCAATCTGTTCGGGATCAAAACCTTCGAGCGCGCGATGATCACCTTGATGATCCTCGGCTTCGTCGGTGGAGCCATCGTGATTCCCACCGGCTTCATGTTCGACCACGCTGATTTCATCGCCGCCGTTCAACACGCAGAAGGAGTGACCGTCACGCCGGTGGCCGCAACCCCACTGGATCTCTATCTCCTTCTAGCAGCAACGGCTTTGCTCTTCTCCTCCTTCATAGGATTCGACTCCATAGCGCAGGCCGGAAGCGAAGCGAAGAACCCCAATGTCACACTGCCACTGGCCATCGGAATCGCGGTAGTGGGCGTCGGCGCGTTCTACTTGCTGTTCACCGCCGCTGTCTATCACGCCGTTCCTTGGTACTTCATCGCGGAACGCGCCGGCGCAACCGATCTCACCGCCCCGGGACTTCTGAGCTACCTTCTTTCTCCGACATGGTCGGTGCTCATTCTGGGGGCAGCTACTTTTGCCCTCTTCAACAGCCTCCCCGGGATGATGCTCGCCGTTTCCCGCCTTATGTTCGCTTGGGCGGAGGACGGCATTTTCTTCCGATCGGTCGCCGCCATCCATCCCCGGTGGCGCACACCGCATGTCGCTATCTTGCTGAGCAGTTTCATCGCCACCCTGGGTATCTTGGGATGTCACTTCGCCGGCGACTTTTTTCTCGGCGTGGACGTCCTGGTAATTGGCATGTTGGTGAACTTCTCGCTGGTGTGCTTGTCGGTCGTGTTTCTCGCCAAACGCAATCCGAAGTTGGCGGAAGGCCTACGTTTCATGAAAAACCGTTCCGCGCAGATTCTGTTGGGCGGGAGTGGGGCTCTCATACTCGGCGTCTTGCTTGTGGCACAAACCATCAAGGACTTGAGCGCGGATGTGGACGCCTGGTATTACCGCTCCACATGGGTTTACTTGGTCGCCGTGGCGGCGGTGTCACTGTTGTTCTTGATCCGATGGAAGGAGCTTCGGCGAAAAAGTATCGATCTCGAAGAGCTCTACTCGACGCTACCCCCCGAATGAAAGGTCACCCGAATGAGCGAAAAAACAGATTGCGTCATCATCGGCGGCGGCATCACCGGCGCGTCCATCGCCTATCACCTTACTAAGATGGGATGCACCGATGTGGTGCTGCTGGAGAAAGACTACCTCGCATCCAAAGCAACAAGCGTCTGTCCAGGAGGGATTAGATCTCAGTGGCAGGACGAGGCGGCGTGCCTCTACGCGCGGGAAGCCGTCAAGTTCTTCGAGAACTTGGACGAAGAGCTGCATCCAGACTTCCCGCTCCCCTTCTACCAACACGGTTATCTCTTCATCGCCCACAAGCCGGAGACCCTCGAGATCTTCAAGAAGAACGTGGCGCTCCAAAATAGCCTGGACATTCCCTCCGAGATCCTGAGCCCGGATGACATCAAGAAGATCGTCCCCGAGTACAACACCGAGGGCGTCGTGGGTGGCTCCTTCTGCAAGAAAGACGGCTTCATCGAGGACTCGGACGGCCTCACGCAAGTGTTCGCTCAACGGGCTAAAGACGAAGGGGCTCGCGTCGTCCTCGAGCCCGTGGTGAGCATCGAGCACAAGGGCGATCGCGTGACCGGCGTCAAGACCGCCTCGGGCGTGATCGAAGCCGCTAACACCGTCTTGGCCGCGGGATGCGACAGTCCCGGCCTAGCCAAACCTCTCGGGCTCGAGCTTCCGATCACGGTGGAACGGCGCCGCATGCTCTACACCGACCGGCTCGAAAGAAGAGTGCTCGAGCCACTGGTCGCGGCCATGGATGTCGGATGGGCCGGGAAGCAGCTGGTTGATGGCGTCGTCTACATGGGCTACTTGCGGGAGGCCACGGAGAATAAAGACGACTGGGCCTATACAGAACAAGTTGCGGAGCTCTTCGTCGACGCGATGCCGACACTCTCCGAGATGGGCATCAAACGCCTGGTGGATGGCTATTACGATTCGACACCCGATGCGCACCCTTTCCTCGGGGCGGTGTCGGGCATCGAGGGCTATTACCAAGCGGTAGGGTTCAGCGGTCACGGCTACATGCTTTCGCCATCCGTCGGGAAAGTCATGGCGGAAACGATCCTAGGAAAAAAACCGTCCTTGCCGATGGAGCCATTCTCGTTCGATCGCTTCAAGAAGCCGCAATCGCAGGACAAGCTAGTGATTTGAGGAAACGTATGAAAAGAGCGCTAAGCATTTCGCTAATTCTTGCCGCCACAACCGGGGTCGCCGCCCAAGAGCCGGAGCGGATGACCATCGAGCGGCTCTACTCGATGCCCCGCCTCATCGGTACCACGCCGAGTGGCTTCGCCTGGTCACCGGACAGCAAGCGTTTGGCCTTTCTATGGAACGACGAGGGTTACAACTTCCGCGACGTTTGGACGGTGGACGTCCCGGGTGGCGAGCCGGTGCGGGTGACCAGGATGCCGCACCTCGAGCCCAAAGACACCCCCTCGGACAGCGAAGGTGAGGTCGAGAGACTCGAGCAAGAAGTGCGAATCGAGCGCGATCGTGGCGTGTCAGAGGTGACGTGGCATCCGAACGGGCAGCACCTCATGGTGATCTTCCGTGGTGACCTCTACCGAGTAGCGCTCGGTGGAGAGGCGCAAGAGGTTCGATCGCCGCCGGAAGCGGAGTCGCACGCTGCGTACTCTCCCGACGGGAAGTATCTAGGGTATGTGTCGGGCGGCGATCTCTGGATGGATGCCGCGAGCTATGAAGGCCCGAAGAACACAACTAATCTCGCGAGCGAGCACGTCTCGGTGCGAGGCTTCGCGTTCTCTCCCGACGGGAGCTCGGTGGCCTTCATGGAAATCGACCAAACCAATGTCCCACGCCGCGGCATCCCGGACTATCTTCCAGAAGATGCCGAAATGGACACCGTTTACCGCGCACTTCCGGGGGAGGAACCAGCCAGCCGTCGGCTGGGGGTGGTCCCGGTCGATGGTGGCGATATCGTGTGGATGGAGCTCGGCCCTCGCCGCGTGGATCCGATTTTCGGTTACCGCTGGTCTCCCGACAATAGCCGCTTGCTCGTCGACACCAGCGATCTGTATGTGAAGGATCGGCGCATCCTGAGCGTGGACGCGCAAACCGGTGCCGCGGACCTTCTTTACCGAGAGCAAGATCCGAACAACATTCAAGCTTACTGGCAGGTCGAGTGGGCCCCTGACGATGAGGGCGTGTACTTCATCTCCGATCGCGACGAGGACTACCACATCTACCACCTTGCGCCGAGCGCTGACGTGCCGAAGAGAATCACCCAGGGCGATTGGGCGGTGGCACAGTTCGCGGTTTTCGATCACGGCATTTATTTCCTAGCGAACAAGGGCCGTCCCGAAGAACGCCAGATCTTTCGCGCCGATCTCGACGGCGGCGAGCCCCAGCAGCTGAGTCATCGCGCCGGCACGCACGAGCCTAGCTACTCTCCCGACGGCCGCTTCGCAGCCGATTACTTCTCGAGCGATGGGACGCCCTACGATCTCCTGGTCACCGAGCTCGACCCAGGGAAATCGGAAAAGGAGCGCCAAGTCACGCACTCTCCCGTCGAGCAGTTTTCCCGGTATCGCTGGGTGACACCCGAATACGTCACGTTCCCCAGCGTGGTGGACGGCGTCACCCTAACCGGGCGACTCACTCTGCCCGCGAACTTGGACCGCACCAAAAAACATCCCGCGATACTCGGCTCCGTCTACAACAACACGGTCCGCAACCAATGGGGCGGCCGTACCGCGCACCCCACCTGGGGGCTCGATCAGTACTTGGCCCAGGAAGGCTACATCCTCCTCAACGTCAACTTCCGCGGAAGCTGGGGACATGGGAAAAAGTTCCGGCGCGGCATTCAGCTCGACTACGGCGGCATCGACACCGAAGACATCTATAGCGGCGTGGAATACCTCGAGACACTCGGCTTCGTCGATATGGATCGCGTCGGCATTTGGGGCTCGAGCTACGGTGGCCTCCTCACGTGCATGTCGCTCTTCAAGAAGCCGGGTGTTTACAAGGCCGGCGTAGCCGGCGCCCCGGCTACGAACGTGTGGCACGCAACGACGGGGGAGATGCGGGTGATGATGGCCCCCCAAGACCAGCCCGAGGAGTACGCCAACGCGTCGGCTTTTACGAAGGCGGAAGGACTCGAAGACCACCTGATGATCATTCACGGCATGAGAGACCGCGGCGTCTTGTTTCGAGATTCCGTCGCGCTCGTGCAGCGGTTGATGTTGCTCGGCAAAGATGTGGATCTCGTTGCGCTCCCCGACTCTCATCACGGTTGGGACACCGAAGGGAACTATCAAACCATTTTCGCTTTCAACAAACTCGTTGGACATTTCGAGAAGTATTTGGGCAAAGGGCCAAGCTTGGAGGATTGAACA
The DNA here is from genome assembly GCA_965222425.1 of Candidatus Marinacidobacterales bacterium. GTDB lineage: Bacteria > Acidobacteriota > Vicinamibacteria > Marinacidobacterales > DATDRI01 > CBDCNP01. The sequence continues at coordinate 134,777 of CBDCTW010000002.1, read as the reverse complement.
ATGAAACGGTTTAGAGTTTTCCCACTCACGATTGCGATGATTGTCATCTGCCTACCGGTTTTTGCGCAGAGCAGCTACGACGACCTCTTAAAATTCGACCAAGATTTTTTGGAGTTCGCGAAACCTAGGATGCGGGGTACGAGGCCAAATTACGGCGACCCCAATCTTAAGAGCACCGCCGAAATGCAGGCACAGAAAGCAGGCCTCGAAAAATTCAGGCAGCGTCTGCGTGCTATGGATACGAGCTCGTGGTCGGTCCCCGAAAAAGTGGACTACCTGCTGGTTTGGGCAAGGCTCAACCAGCTGGATTTCGCGCACCGGGTCCTCAAACCATGGGTCCGAGACCCGATGAGGTACTACGACCGCGTGAGCCGTCTCCCCTTTACGGAAGTTCCGATACCCTTAGCCGAGCAGGCAGGGTTCGGAGCGAGACTCAAGGCAGTTCCGAGCATCATGAAAGAGGCCGAAACCAACCTGACCGAGCCTCGGGGCGAGCTGGCCGCTCTAGCCATCTTCCATCTGGAGAACTTCGATGGCGTCGGACAACGCGAGCCATTCCGCGCCACCCCCCCGGACGGCACCATCGGCTGGTACAAGGACCTTTGCGCACGCTTACAACAAGATGGTTCCGACCTGGTCGACGACTGCCAAAAGGCGTCCACCGCCGTCGCGGGGTACCGCAATTGGCTCAAGGCCAACTTCGACAAAATGCCTTTCTCCGCGGCCGTCGGCAACGACAACTTCAACTGGTATATCCGCAACGTCCGCCTCTTGCCCTATACGATTGATGACCTGAAGCTTCTCGGAAAACGAGAGCTCGATCGCTTCCGGTGGGCCTACATCGTCGATCGAGCCAAGAACCAGCACTTGCCCGAGCTCGATCTGACCCAAAACGCCGAAGAGCACGAGGCAAGGACTCGGCTGGCGGAGATGCAAATCCGCACCACCATCGAGCAACTGAACCTCATGACCATCCCCGACTACATGCCGTCCGAGTTCGAGACCGACACTTACTGGAGCCCGAGAGCGGAGACCAGGCGGCACTTTTGGGAAGAGCTCCAGTTCCGGAACGCTATCAACAACCATGTCCACGCTTCGATCCCGGGACACCGTTTCGACAACGAGATGCGTGCGCGAATCACCAATCCGATTCGCAAGACCTACCGTGACACACCTCGCGGAGAAGGGTGGGGAACCTACTTAGAGGAGTTGTTCATTCAGGCTGGAATCACGGACAACAACCCCCGTGCCAAGGAGTTGAACTATATCGCTCTCATCAAGAGGGGAAGCCGCGTCTTCGCAGAGACCGGGATGCACAGCGGCGAGATGACGCTCGACGAGGCCAACGAGTACATGGTCCGATTCGTGCCCTTCATGGAGAAGAACCTGGGACGCTACGACCTCAAGAACTATTTGAGGAGGCCGGGGTCTGGAAGCTCCTACCTCATGGGCAAAATCCAAATCGAGCAGCTCGTTTCGGAGCGGGCGTTCCAACTGGGTGACAAGTTCGATCTGGGTGAGTTCCACGACGATTTCCTGTCCAGAGGAGTCATTCCGGTTACCTTGATCCGTTGGGAGATGACCGGCCTCGACGACGAAGTCATGGAGTTGTGGCCGGAAGTCGTGGGGAGCACGGCCTCGGACGATTAGAAAACGATGCCGTCGCTGCGAGTCCTCGGGGCGTTGCTGTGCAGCTTCGTCTGCATGGCAACGCCTCTTGTTTTTTCGGCACCTGTACACGAAAACGCTCTACGAGGACTCCGATATCGTTTGGTAGGGCCCTTCCGCGGAGGACGCGTCAACACCGTCGCCGGGATTCCAGGCGATCCGACGACTTACTACTTCGGCACTCCAGGTGGAGGCGTTTGGAAGACCACCGACGCCGGGGCTACCTGGAATCCGATTTTCGACGGGCAGCCGGTCTCGGCGATCGGCTCGATAGCCATCGCACCCTCCGATCCCAACATCCTCTATGTAGGCTCCGGCGACCCGCGGATTCGCGGCAACGTCTCCCACGGCGACGGCGTGTACAAGTCGACCGACGCCGGCAAAACGTGGAAAAACATGGGGCTCTCGGACACCCGCCACATTGGTCACGTCATCGTCCACCCGCGAGATCCAGATCTGGTTTACGTCGCTGCCGTTGGACATTTCTACGGGGAGAACGAAGAGAGAGGCCTCTTTCGAAGTCAAGATGGCGGCGAGACTTGGGAGAAGATCCTCTACGTCGATTCCAAGACCGGCGCCATCGACGTCGCCTTCGATCCGGGAAACCCCCGGATCCTGTTCGCCTCCACCTGGCAAATCGTCAGGACGCCATGGAATTTCGTGAGCGGCGGACCGGGAAGCGGTCTCTATCGCTCGTATGACGGAGGCGATACGTGGTTGAAGTTGGAAGGCAACGGCCTTCCCGCAGGGGTGTTGGGCAAGATCGGGGTCGCCGTCTCCCCTGCCGATTCGAACCGTGTCTTCGCGCTCATCGAAGCGGAAGCAGAAGATGGCGGGCTTTACCGATCCGACGATGGGGGACAGTCCTGGAAGAACATCAACGAACATAACGCCCTGACCCAGCGAGCCTGGTACTTCATGCGCGTCATCCCCGACCCCCAGAATCGGGACGTCGTCTACGTCATGAATATCTACTTCATGAAATCGGTGGATGGAGGGCTCCACTTCGAGCGCGTCGATCAGTTCCACGTGGACAACATGGCGCTTTGGATCGATCCCCAGAACCCGAAGCGCCTGATCAACGGCAATGATGGAGGCGCCAATATTTCGGTGAACGATGGCCAGACATGGACCCGCTCCGACGACAACCAACCGCTCGGGCAGTTCTATCGGGTCATTACCGATAACGAATTCCCCTACCATATCTACGGCGGGCAACAGGATTGGGGAACGCTCGCCATCGCCAGCCGAGGAGTCGGAGCCGGCATCGTACGAACCGATTGGTACCCCGTCGGTGGATGCGAAATGGGATGGGCGGCGCCCGATCCGCGGAACGCCGACATCGTCTATGCCGGATGCACCGATGGAGGTATCAGTCGGTTCGACCGACGAACCCAAAGGAATCAGTCCATCGAACCCTGGCCGGAGACCAACATCGGCCATGGCGCAGCCGATGCCAAATACCGATTCCATTGGACGGCACCGATTCTGATCTCACCTCACGATTCCAACGTGCTCTACATGACATCGAACGTCGTCCATCGATCCACCGACGAAGGGATGAGTTGGGAAGTAATCAGTCCCGACCTCAGCCGCAACGACAAGACTAAACAGGAGCCAGCGGGTGGACCCATCACCAGGGACAACGTCGGCACCGAAGTCTACGGGACCATTTATGCTTTCGACGAGTCACCCTTACAAAAGGGACTCCTCTGGGCGGGGACCGATGACGGCCTGGTGCACCTAAGCCGGGACGGTGGAGAAAACTGGTCCGATGTGACGCCGGCGAATCTGCCCGAGTGGAGCCGCGTTACCATGATCGATGCCTCGCCCCACGAGCCCGGTGCGGCCTACCTCGCCATCGATCGCCACGAGCTCGACGATTACAAACCGTACATCTATAAGACCAATGACTTCGGTGCGACATGGCAGGTTATCGGCAAAGACATTACGGATGGAACGTTCGTTCGCGTGGTGCGCGAAGACGATGTCCGCCGGGGATTGCTCTACGCTGGTACCGAGACCGGGATCTACGTTTCCTTCGACGACGGAGCGAACTGGCAGTCTTTGCAACTCAACTTGCCCGTGACCCCGATCTGGGACCTGGCTATCAAGGACAACGACCTCGTCATCGCGACCCACGGGCGTGCTTTCTGGGTTCTGGATGACGTCGGCCCGCTCCGCACTCTCAGTGCTGAGATCGCGGGGAAACCCATTCACCTATTCGCGCCGAGCCCTGCCTACAGAGTGCGCGATGAATTCGGCACCGAGCGACTCCCTCACGGCGACAATCCTCCACCGGGCGCTGTCATCTATTACAACTTGGGAAGTGAGCCCAGTGGCGAGGTGAAGATATCCATCTTGGATGGCCGCGGAAATCTGGTGCAAATTTTTTCGAGTGAGGCGAGTGGAGAGCCCTTCAGCAAGACGACACCCGTCGGTACGGCCGCGGGCCTCAACCGCTTCGTCTGGGACCTACGCTACGCAGGCCCGGAGCTCATTCCCGAGCACGTGCTCTTCATGCATCCGCCTCCGACGCCACCGGTGGGTGCGCTGGCCATGCCCGGCAGCTACACCGTCCGCATCGAAGCCGAGGGTGTCTCGTTGAATGCGCCCCTCGAGGTCGAGCAAGATCCCCGTGTATTGACTGACGCCGAGGAGCTCCGCGCCCAGTTCGACTTCCATCAGCAGCTCGTGGACTCTCTCTCGACCATCACCCGAACCGTCCTCGAGATACGGCGCTTGAAAGATGAGCTTGCGGCTCTTCAACAAAGGGCTACCAAGCTGGGCGCCGAGCGCGTCGCCAGTGCTAGCAAGAATCTCGAAGAAAAGCTGGCCGCGATCGAAGGAAGCCTGATCGAGCCTCGCATGCAGACCGGAGGAGACGCTTCCGGAGCAGGAGGCGACGCCTTCCACTATCCCATCAAGCTCGACAACAAGCTCTCTCTACTCATAGGTGTCGTCGCAAACTCCGACCGCGCTCCCACGAAACAGTCGTACGACGTCTACGACAGCCTCATGAGCCGCATCCGGACTCAGTACGCCAACCTAGACGAGATGCTGTCCAACGAGATTCCGGCGCTCAACCGATTGGCAAACGAAAGCGGGGTGCCGGCCGGCGAACGATTTGGGATAGAAATCGGGTGGCAGAAACCAGAGACACCTGTGGTGGTATTCGTCGACCAAGGCGTCGACGGTCTCGCCTATAGGACGTGGCTCGGTGCTCATACTACGCCTAGCGTAGCAGCAGACGCGCTGGGTCAGCAACCCTGGACTAGAGCCGAAGAACGCTACGCGCTCTTTCCCCACGGAAAGTAGTAAAGAGCCTCGGCCGTTTTGTCGGCGGTCTCCTTCCCCGCGATCTGAGCGACCAGGGCCAGGGACGCGTCGTAGGTATGCAATTCTCCAATCGAGCTCATCATGTTGCCGTCGGTGACGATGTGCTCGTTGTCGACGACCTTGGCCTCGGGGAAGCGTTTGGCCAGGTCTTCGGTTCCACCGATGTAGGTGGTGACTCGCTTCCCCTCGAGCAGGCACGCCTTGCCGAGCAAGAAAGCACCCGCGCAATTGCTGGCGACGTACTTCGCTTTCTCGGCGCGGTCCTTGACGAATCCGATCAACTTTTCGTTCGCCAACAAGGGATCCACGTCGAGGGCGCTTGGGACGACCAAAACGTCGATGTCTGGGCAATTCGCGAAATCGTAATCGGGCTCGATGCGCAGGCCCTCTTTGCTGACGATGATTTTTTTTTCTTCCGCGACCAGGAAGGGCTCGAATGGGACCGATCCCTTCTTGCCCGCTTTGGCAAAGATCTCGATAGGCGCCGTGACTTCACTCGTCAAGAATTTGTCGAACACAACAATACCAACCTTCATTCCTTCATCCTCCGTTAACTTCTTCAGGAAAAAACCGCCGCAGGGCTTCGCCGGAGACCGGCTTCCCAAACGGCGTCAAGGTAAACATGAGCAACCCGGAAATAAAGAGTCCGGGCAGAATCGGGTGCACGACCTTGGCCCAAGACACATCGGTCAGGGTCAGTACCGTCCACACCGCCGTCGTGAGTCCCCCCCAGACCGAAGACGCTACCGCCGCTTGCCGGGAAACGCGTCGGCTGGTCAAACCGACGAGCAGAGGGAAAAAGAAACTGGCTCCCACGATGCCAAGGGCATAGGCGACCAGCTCCAATATTAGCGCGATATCCGGCACCGAGCCGAAAAACGCCAACGCGCCGATGACGACAATCGCATAACGAGAGATGCGCAGGTAGTAGCGCTCATCCTTGGCGATTCCTCGCGGTTCGTGCACACACTTCCTCACGACATCGTGGGCAATCGCGGCCCCCGACATCAAGAGCAATGAATCGGTCGTTGACATGATTGCACACGCGACGCCGGTCAGAGCGATCGCCGCTAGCGCCGGGGTGAGCGTCTGGGCCACGAGTGCCGGAAACGCCTGATCGGGAGTCGCGATCGAGTCCCAGACCAAGACCCGCGCTGCCGCTCCCAAGTAGACGCCGGTGAAGACAAGCAAACCCATGACGATCAAGGTCGTCCATGGGAGGGCGCGGCGGGCGACTTTGTCGTCACGGGTAGCGAAGACCTTCGTGACCAACTCGAGTCGAGTGCTGTAAGCCACGAACACCAAGATGTACCAGGAAAGGAGAAACGTCCAAGACCAGGTCACACCCGTGGGTGAGGTCCACCCGGGGGCGACCTTTTCGACCGCGCTCAGAACCTCGAACCATCCTCCTGCTGCGCTGGACACGCCCACCGCCACGACGACGAGCCCCAGCCACATCATCAGGAACTGCGCCGCGTTCGTCCAGACGATGGCCAGCAGACCACCCAAGGCGACGTACGACACGAAAATAACCGTCCCCAGTAGCTGCCCCCAGAGCACGTCGATACCCAATAGACTTTCGAGAATGAATCCCATGCCTCGGATCTGCGCGATCAGATAAATCACGCTGGTGAGAGCCACGACGAAGGCGCTCCAGGCCCGGAGGAATTGGCTATCGAACCGATCTCCCATGTAGTCGGGCAGCGTGAAGCCACCCGACGCTCTCAGCTTTTTTGCGAAAAAAAACAAGATCACCGCAAAACCGAGGACGTACGCGAAACTGGTGGTGATGGCCACGCCACCGATGTGGCCGGCGAATGCCAGATGACTCATGACCGCACCGCCATGCACCAGGGCCGCCACGTTGGCCATGACCATCATCGGGACGCCGAAACGACGACCGGCAACCCAGAAGTCCTCGGAGGTCTTTTGAGAGCGGAACGCTACCAGGCCGATGGCGACCATCGCCCCTAAGTAGACGGCGAACACAATGGGACCGATGGTGCTCAGCGGCATGGATGTCCTCTCACCCGCGGCGGTCGCGCCAAACCCGCGAAGGTCGGAGACTACATCTGGACGTCTTTGGGGTCGATGTTCCAGACCGAGAGCTCGAGAGTGATCCCGTTCGGGTCGGTCAACGTAATCGTATCTAGGATCTCGTGAGAGATCGTGGAGTAGGCGATGTTCCGCTCCTTGAGGCGCTTCTCGGCCGCGCCATACTGTTCTCGGGTAACCGTCAAGGCCGCGTGGTGGTACCCGCCGATTCCAACCTTGGCGGGTTCATTGACGTTGTTGATACGCAAGAAAGCCAGGAGCTCGCCACGGCCCATATCGAAAAAGACTTGGGTGGATTGAGGGTCGTTGTCCATCGCTCGGACGCGCAGCATTTTCAAGCGGATCACCTGCGTGTAAAACTCAATGGTTTTGTCGATATCTCTGGTAATGAAGGCCAAATGATTGACTCCGTCGGCCTCGCTCTCGAACCCGGTGTAGGCCTTGTCCTTGATGTAGCGAGCGACGAGATCTGCCCGCTCCTTCTCTGCTTCCTGAACACTCATCGACATCCTAAACCTCCCTGTAAAATCATGGCTCTCTACGTAGAGCCAGCCCTAGGGAATAACATTTTGCGCGCCGGCTGTGCAAGCGCATTTTGCCGATAATAACGCCCTTTAATGTGTTAAACATCCCACACATTCAGTATCACGCAGAAAGGAACCTAGATGAGCACGGACAGACGATGGATAGGCAGTGGGGTCAAATCAGAGGAGATGTTCGGCTACTCACGGGCAACCCGGGTGGGGGACCGGATTCTAGTGTCTGCTACCGCGGCCTCGGGACCGGAGGGGATTGTTGCTAAGGGAGATGCCGGCGGACAAACCCGTCACATTCTTCAAAAAATTGAAGAGGCAGTTAAAGAGCTGGGGGGGACGCGAGAGGATATCGTCTTCACCCGCGTCTATCTGAAGATGAAGGAAGACCTGATGGCGATCGCCCCGGCCCACGCGGAGTACTTCGGGGAGACCCGGCCGGCGAGCACGCTGGTACTGACGGGATTCGTGGACGACGACTTCTTGCTGGAAATAGAGGCGGAAGCCGTGATCGGGTCCGGCAGTAGGGGTTAGCCGCCAGACACGGAACTGTCGTCGGAATGTGATAGCGCCAGGCGGACAGAAAGTGCCCATTACGCCGATAGAAAGATCAGAACGTCCTCCGGTTTGACGGTCGGTGGGACTACTTGAGCCACGCCCTTGTCGAATGTCGCTAACCGACCTTGCCGGCGAAGAGTTAATGCGACAAGGTGAGCATCGGTTACTTGCCGATATCCGATGATCCGCTGGGCGGAAATGAACTCGGAGTCGAGCAAAGAGGTGTCGTCGGACCAGAAGAAGTGGCTTCCTACCTCCGTCATTCTCCGAAGCAATAAGATTGATTCCGCCGGGGACTTGGCCTCCGGAATAATCCGACGGTCGGATGAGACCCGTACGAACCCGCTTTGTATCACGGGACAGGTCGCCCAGTCCTCGGATCGGTTCCTCTCGAACCATTCCAGGGCCGCCTCGTGGTGTATGTGATTTGGCCAGGCCAGGGCAATGAGGACATTGACATCCAGAAGTGTGGTCATCCGGAGTCATCGAGAGCTTCACGTACCATCTCGGGAGTTATGGGCGGCGCCTCCTCCGACACGTCGAATACAGGGAATCCCCGGTCCGAGCGACGCGGCATGGTGGGCCGCAAACCCTTCCGGGCAAGTTCGGAAAGCACTTCGCCCAGGGTCTTGTCCTGAGCCGCCGCCAGTCTCCGTACAGCCTGGAGGATATCCTCATCGATGTTGACCGTTGTCCTCATGTGAAAATCATACTCCCGCACTACAATGATGTCAAGATGCGGTGATGTCGTAATGCCGAGCTGGGCTGTCCCAACTCTTGATGTAGTGATGATAACGTGTTATGCTGATGCATCATAAGAACCACGATTACGATAAACGATAGTCTCCTAGCCCGGCTCAAGCGACGCGCGTCTCAGACTGGGTCAACCGTGAGCAGATTGATCGAGGATTCGGTCAGGTTGTTGCTGAGCGGTAAGTCGACGCCGAGCAAGCCCGAAGGTGAATTCGAACTGGTGACGTTCGGAGCCGGCGGCCGGTTCTCGACCAAGGAGCTCGACAAGACCGGCGCTCTCCTTGCGGCCGAAGACATCGAGAAGTACGGACCGAAAGACCGTTCGCCCAACTAATGCAGTTTCCGGACGTCAACGTCCTGATTTACGCTCACCGAGAGGACGCGCCCGAGCACGTGCGTTTCGCGGAGTGGCTGAGGAATTTCTTGAACGCTCCCGAGCCTTTCGGGCTCTCAGAGCTTGTGCTCAGTAGTTTCGTTCGAATTGTAACGAATCCGAAGATCTTCGACCCAGCGACGCCCACCGAGACCGCGCTCCAGTTCTGTGAGCGCCTCCTAGATTGGCCACGCTCTGTACTACTTGTGCCGACCGCCCGCCACTGGGAGATCTTCGCACGGCTATGCCGCCGCGCCAAAATAAAGGGGGCACTTGTAACAGATGCCTATATCGCTGCGCTCGCCATCGAGCATGGCTGCGAGCTAATTACCACGGACAGCGACTTTGCGCGCTTCGAGGATCTACGCTGGCGGCATCCTCTTGCACCGAATTGACCCTTCGATCGACGCGCTTGTTCCTTACTTATTCTCGTTCTGGTAAAGCCCGGCGTAGGTCTTCTCAGCCGGGGCATCAAGGCCGAAGAACACGAGCTGAATGATGCGGGCGTCCCTTTGAAGCCGCAAGCCGGCGGGGTTTTCCACGACCAGAAGCGATCCGCTCCGCCCCGAATAGCCGGAGTCCCACAGGGCGGTCTTCACGCTGGCGCCGCTCCGGAGAACACTAGAACGCGTGCGTGCCAACGCGAACGCGTCGGGAGGAATGTTCACGACCTCGTTATAAACCACCCAGTACAAGCCGCGCTCCAGGTGCCACCACCCGTCCCCGTCGGGCTCGATCGGCTCGGTGTCGGGGGTGCGTCGATTCGAGTTATCGAAATCGATGCTGCCCGGCTCATCTCCGAATGCGGCAACTTCACGCAGGGTGAAGTCGACGCCGTTCATCTGAATTTGAGTTTCCGGATCGCGGAGATTCTCGATCAGAGGCGGAGTTGCCTGAAGCCGTTTCGTGAGCTCTTGGCCGTGGATTAGTTGCACGGGTAACTATAGCCTCGGCAGCGTGATGTCTTGCTGCCCTTGGTATTTGCCAACCTTATCCTTGTAGGAGAGCTCGCACACCTCGTCACTTTCGAAAAACAAGACCTGCGCGATGCCTTCGTTGGCGTAGATGCGACAAGGAAGCGGGGTGGTGTTGGAGATCTCGAGAGTGGCGTTCCCCTCCCATTCCGCGTCGAAACCGGTGACATTAATGATGATGCCGCAGCGGGCGTAGGTGGACTTACCGATGGTGAGTCCATACACGTTCCGCGGAATCCGGAAGTCCTCGACCGTGCGGGACAGCGCGAACGAGTTGGGCGGAATGGTGCAGACGTCTCCCTTGTAGTCCACGAAGCTCTTGGGGTCGAAGTTCTTGGGATCGACGACTGCGGTGTTGACGTTGGTAAAGATCTTGAACTCGTCGGCCACACGGATGTCGTAACCGTAGGCGGAGAGGCCGTAAGAGATGACTCCCTCTCGCACCGAGTGGTCGACAAACGGGTCGATCATCTTGTGCTCGAGCGCCATTTTCTTGATCCAATGATCAGGCTTGATAGCCATTGCTTACCCCCAGTGGATCTCCAATGCGTTGAAGAAGTACGGGATCTCGATGGCGGCCGATTCCGGCGAGTCGGAACCATGTATGATGTTGGCTTCGATCCCGGTTGCGAAATCTTTGCGAATCGAACCCTCGTCCGCCTTGGCCGGATCGGTGGCCCCCATCACGCCTCGGAGGCGAGCAATGGCGTCGTCTCGTTCCAGAACCAGAACAATCGAAGGTCCGGAAGACATGAAGTCGGTCAGGCTTCCAAAAAAGGATCGCTCACGATGGACGGCGTAGAACCCCTCCGCCTCCTTCTTGGTCATGTGAATCAGCTTCATGCCGAGGATAGTGAACCCCTCGGCCTCGAGCCTGGCGAGGACCTTGCCGGCGACTCCTTGGCTAACCCCGTCTGGCTTGATGATGGAAAGTGTTTTTTGGCTCATGAAGCTAAAACCCTCTCGATAGCTTCCCCGATTGCAGCCGGGCTCTTGATGACCTTGACCCCGGCCTCCTCGAGCGCCGCCATCTTGTCGGCCGCGGTGCCCTTCCCTCCCATGATGATGGCGCCGGCATGACCCATACGCCGGCCCGGGGGCGCCGTCTGCCCGGCGATGAACGACACGACCGGCTTGGTAACCGACTTCTTGATGTACTCGGCGGCGGTTTCTTCGGCGTTTCCCCCGATCTCACCGATCATCACCACCGCATCGGTCTCGGGATCATTCTCGAAGAGCTCCAGCGCGTCGACGAAGTTGGTACCGTTCACCGGATCGCCGCCGATACCGATACAGGTCGACTGGCCGATTCCCCGCTGGGTCAGCTGGTGCACGGCTTCGTAAGTCAGTGTTCCGCTTCGCGAGACACAGCCAACACGGCCTTCCTTGTGGATGTGCCCGGGCATGATTCCGATCTTCGCCTTGCCGGGCGAGATGATTCCCGGGCAGTTGGGGCCGATGAGCCGCGAGCCGCTTCCCGGCACGACGCGCATGACTTCGACCATGTCGAGCGTCGGGATGCCCTCGGTGATACAGATGACCAAGGCAATTCCCGCGTCCACCGCCTCCAGGATGGCATCAGCGGCGAAAGGAGGAGGCACGAAGATGACCGAAGCATTGGCACCGCTCTCGGAAACGGCCTGGGCGACGGTGTTGAAGACCGGAACGCCTTCGGTGGTGGTCCCACCTTTTCCCGGCGTCACGCCGGCCACGACATTAGTCCCGTAGTCGATGGCACCGCGGGTGTGGAACTGGCCTTCCTTCCCGGTGATGCCCTGGACGACAAGTCGGGTGTCGCGATCAAGGAGGACGCTCACTTGGCGCCTCCCGCCAAAGCGACGACTTTCTCTGCCCCGTCTTTCATCGAGTCGGCGGTCGTGAAATTGAGTTCCGATTCGGACAGCATCTTCCTGCCGAGCTCCACGTTGGTCCCTTCCATGCGGATGACGATGGGCAATTTGACGCCTAGCTCTCCGACCGCCGCGATCAACCCTTCCGCGAGGCGGTCGTTCCGAAGGATGCCGCCGAAGATGTTGATGAACACCGCCTTCACCTGTGGATCCGATGTTAGGATGCGAAACGCGTTCTTGATCTGCTCGGCGCTCGCGCCCCCCCCCACGTCGAGGAAGTTGGCCGGCGAGCTGCCAGCGAGTTGGATGATGTCCATGGTGGCCATCGCCAACCCGGCACCGTTGACCATACAGCCCACGTTGCCGTCCAGCTTGATGTAATTAAGGCCGAAATTGGAGGCTTCTACTTCTAAGGGGGCTTCCTCGGTGATGTCGCGCAGCTCGACCAAGTCCTTGTGGCGAAAGAGGGCATTGTCGTCGAGATTGACCTTGGCATCGAGGGCCAGCACCTCCCCGTCTTCCGTGATCAGACAAGGATTGATCTCGAGCATCGAGGCATCGAGGCTGCGGAAGGCCTTGTAGACCGACATGAGGAATTTGACGGCCTTTTTGTGAACATCGCCCTCGAGGCCAAGACCGAACGCGATCTCGCGGGCTTGGTAAAACATCAACCCCACCGCCGGATCCACTTCGGCGCGGAGAATCTTCTCCGGCGTCTCGGCGGCGACTTTCTCGATTTCCATCCCGCCCGCGGAGCTCGCGATGCACACCGGCCATCCGATAGAGCGATCCACGAGGAAGCTCACGTAAAGCTCGGTCTTGATGGCCAGACCTTCTTCGATCAGAACCTTCCGGACTTCTTTACCTTCGGGACCGGTTTGCGCGGTGACGAGGTTCATCCCGAGAATCTCCCCCGCCACTTTCTTGACGTCCTCTGCGGTGCGGGCGAGCTTGACGCCGCCTCCCTTACCGCGGCCGCCGGCGTGGATCTGAGCCTTGACGACGACAGGGAGACCGAGCTCCTCGGCTGCCGTGCTGGCATCGGCAACCGACTCGACCATCTTGCCGCGGGGCACTTTCACGCCGAAGCGGGCGAGAAGGTCTTTGGATTGGTACTCGTGTAAGTTCATCCGACGCCGATTTTTCCTACAAGCTCTTGCACCGAGGCCGCGGACTTCTGGAGCGCCGCTCGCTCGTCGGTCGTTAGATGAATCTCGATGATTTGCTCGACGCCGTTGGCCCCGAGCTTCGCCGGTACTCCGACGTACAGCCCCTGAATCCCGTACTCGCCTTCCAAATAAGCGGCACAAGGAAGGATCTTCTTCTTGTCTTTGTAAATGGCCTCGACCATCTCGACGACAGAAGCAGAAGGTGCGTAATAGGCCGAGCCCGACTTGAGAAGACCGACGATCTCGCCGCCGCCCTTGCGGGTACGCTCGAAGATGCGCTCGACCGCCTCTTCCGACAGAAGCTCGGTGATGGGAATTCCAGCAACCGTGGAATATTTCCCGAGGGGCACCATGGTGTCCCCGTGTCCCCCTAGGACGATGGCGTGCACATTTTCGACGGAGACATTGAGCTCAGCGGCGATAAACGACCTCATGCGAGCCGAGTCAAGAATCCCGGCCATCCCGATGACGCGGTTCTTGGGGAAGCCACTCACCTTGAAGGCGGTCTGCACCATCGCGTCGAGCGGGTTGGAAACCACGATCAAGATGGCGTCGGGTGAGTGCTTGACGATGTTCTCGGTGACCTCTTTCACGATGTTGTAGTTTTTCATCAGGAGATCATCGCGACTCATTCCCGGCTTACGCGGAAGGCCGGCGGTGATGACAACGATGTCGGAGTCGGCGGTGTCCTTGTAGTCGTTGGTTCCGATGATGTGGGAATCGGACCCGCTCACCGGAGCCGACTCGAGCATGTCGAGTCCTCTGCCCTGGGGGACGCCTTCGAGGATATCGATCATCACCACGTCGGAGAGCTCGGCGTCGACGATACGCTGTGCGGTGGTGGCGCCCACGAAGCCGGCGCCTACAACGGTTGTCTTTTTCATCTCATTACTCCTGCCGCTTACATGTTCTCGATGATCGCCGAAGCGAACTCCGACGTCTTGAGCTTGGTCGCGCCTTCCATCAGGCGATGGAAATCGTAGGTGACCCGCTTCTGAGAAATGGTCTTCTCGATGGCCTTTTCGATCGCGTCCGCCGCCTCATCCCATTGGAGATGACGGAACATCATGACCCCCGAGAGGATGACCGATCCCGGATTGACCTGATCCTTGTCGGCGTACTTGGGGGCCGTCCCATGGGTCGCCTCGAAGATGGCGTGGCCGGTGTCGTAGTTGATGTTGCCTCCGGGCGCGATTCCGATCCCGCCGATCTGTGCGGCCAGTGCATCCGACAAGTAGTCGCCATTGAGGTTCATGGTGGCGATGATATCGAACGATTTCGCGCGCGTGAGGATCTGCTGGAGCGTAATGTCGGCGATGGCGTCTCGAACGAGAAGCTTCTTCTTCCACTTCCCGTCGCCGTGCGTCGCCCAGAGGCTATCGAGACAGCTCTCGACTTCCTTCTTCACCTCGGCCTGGCGCGATTCCGTCATCAAGTCGTAGCCGGGCTCGACGGCTCGAGCGTTGTCCCCGGCCGAGATGTTGGCGTCGTCCTCACGGTTACCGAGAATCCAGCTCTCCCGCTCGCTCACCGTTTCCTGACGGAAATCGCGAGCCGCCAGGTCGTAGCCCCAATCGCGAAAGGCGCCTTCGGTGAACTTCATGATGTTGCCCTTGTGTACCAGAGCCACGTTACGGCGACCGTGGTCCAGGCCGTAGCGGATTGCCGCTCTCACGAGACGCTCGCTTCCTTCACGGCTGACCGGCTTGATACCGATACCGCTCGTGTTCGGGAAACGGATGTTTTTCACACCCATATCATTTTGGAGAAAAGAGATGATCTTCTTCGCTTCCGGTGTTTCGGCCGCATACTCGATGCCGGCGTAGATGTCCTCGGTGTTCTCTCGGAAGATGACCATGTCGACGTCGTGCGGACGCTTGACTGGACTCGGGACGCCTTGGAAATACCGAACCGGCCGCAGGCAAACGTAGAGATCTAACTCCTGGCGGAGCGCGACGTTCAACGACCGGATGCCGCCGCCGATCGGCGTGGTCAGAGGCCCTTTGATGCCGACCAGGTACTCCCTGAAAGCGTCTACGGTCTTATCGGGAAGCCACTCGCCGGTTTCGTTGAAGGCTTTCTCACCGGCCAGGACTTCGTACCAGGCGATGCGGCGCTTGCCGCCGTAGGTCTTCTCGACCGTCGCGTCGAAGACCCTCTGGCTCGCGCGCCAGATGTCGCGGCCGGTCCCATCTCCCTCGATAAAAGGAAGGATCGGCTGGTCGGGAACTTGTAGCTGGCCGTTTTTGATCTCGATGCGGCCACCGTCGCTCGGGGGCCCAGATTGCTTGTCAGCCATAACACTCCTGTCCTGATTGGTTTCGAGTTGGGCGACGGGGCGGAAAATCGGCTGAAATGCCCCGTAAAACGCAGTGCTCAGCTCTTCAAAGGGCCTTCAGTGGAACACATCCGGGAGGCGAAAATCAACCCAAGAATGAGGACTTTATTGAGGTCTCTTTAGGCCTTTATACCCTCTCCCTTTTGTATAGACCGGAGACATGGGTGACAGGTGTTCGGACACATAGGTTACAGTCCTGGGTTGTCTGGTCAAGGGTTCGGATTTCGTCCGAGCAGAGCCGGAGCGAGTGAAGTGAAGAAGACGCGAAGCCTCGTTTGTGCTCGCGAAGGATTCTGCTCGGACGTAAGTTGGCATTTGAGGGGGTACCCCAGGTATGGCCCACCCCGAACGATCGTCTCTGAAGGCATTCTCGCAAGCCGTTTGCCCAGCACATCGCCCCGGACATGGTTTTCGTGTCACTCAGGCTCAAAATCGACCGTGGTGAGGTTCACTTGCCGAATCCTGTGATGACAGTAGTAGACGTCGAACAGCCCATCGGTTGTCGTGTGTCTCTGCGCCACGTGTTCGCCGATGAAGGCTCTGCCAATGCGGACCAGCCTGCCCTTGAAAGATACGCGAGCATGGACGTCGACTTTCCGAACATGATCTTCTGGCCCGTACTCGATGGGCGGAAGCGTCTCGGGGAAGCTCCTTGGGCTGGGTTCGTAGACTGCCGAGGGCGTTCTCATGTCCAAGGACTCATGTGGTCTTTCGAAGTTGTAGACCGTCCGCCAGGAGTCGAACTGCTGCTGGCAATCGTCAAGGTTTCGGAACCGTCGACGACTTACCAGCTCGGCCTTCAGCGTTCGGTGGAACCGTTCGTCCTTTCCAACCGTTTGCGGATGAAACGGCCGAGAATGAATCGGCTTGATACCAAGACATATCAGCCAGGCTGTCAGCAGCGTATATTGACGCTGCGCATCGGAGCCCCAAGGCGAGCCGTTGTCCATCAGCATCCGCCACGGCAAGCCATAGCAGCGAAACACTTGTGTCAGACGACGCTGGACCGTTTTGCGCTGCTCGTTCGAGCAAGCCGTCAAGTTCAGCGAGAACCGCGATCGATCGTCCAGCACCGTCAAGGGATGGCAGCGACCTTCCCCCGTTTCGAAGTGCCCCTTGAAATCCATCTGCCAAAGCTCGTTCGGCTCAGACGCCTCGAATCGCTTCCAACTACTCGGAGCCGAGCTCGATGGAGCTTCCAGCAAGCCGTGGCGGCGCAAGATCTCCGTGATCGTGCTCGCCGCACACAACTCCTCCTCCGGCCAGCCCTGATCCAAGAGCCGACGACGAATCTTCCGACCACCCCAGCACGGATGCCGACCTCTCAACGCCACCACCGCTTTCTCCAGCTTCGCGGGACTACGCCGAGGACTAATCCTGGGGCGACGACTGTGATCCTCCAAGCCCTTCAACCCGAACTTCCGGTAGCGCTCCATCCATTTGTAGCCGCACTTTCGACTGATGTCGTAACGACGGCACAACTTCGTGAAGTTCACCTCCGGAGACTCGGCAAACTCCACAAACTCTCGTCGCAAACTCATGGCGTCACACACTTTCCAGGGCATTCCACCTCCTGTTGTCCAGGTGGTAGCATGCCCCAAAGTGTCACCCAGGTCTCCGTACGGTTGTTACCTTTAGTAATAATATACTTGCCTAATCTAGTCTCCTAGAATGCCGTTTTCTCCGTCATTACAAACCGGCGTGGGTGCTCCGTTACTTCTCTTGCTTGGGTTTTGGAGTGGCCTTCATCGCCATAGTCCGGCCTCGCTCTTTCCGGTACTTCCGTTCTTGCTCATCCAATTCGGCCTTTGGCACTCTAGCGAGTTTCGAGAGCAGAGCCAGGAACTTCTCGGTTGCGGTCCGACTGTCAGAATTCATTCAATTCATGGGGATGTCCCGCCGGATGTTGAATTTGGGGTAGCTGCGGCTCCTTGGCCGGCCTAAGAATAGGTCTGCCAATAAACCGTCTCCAGAGGGGGACAAGGAGCCACCAATGCCTAGGAAATCAAAGAAGCCAGTAAGAAAGCAAACGCACTCGCCTACGGGCAAGGTAGTTGGCCAAGTCGGTCAGATACTGCTACCGATGATAGCTGGGATCGCGGCCACGAAGGCGGATCTGACGGAATGGGTGTACGAGCAAGGACTGACAGCTCTGCACCTACTGCTCAGAGAGGACGCCGAGGAGATCGCGGGGCTCAAGGGCAAGCACGAGAAGGAGCGAACTCATAACCACTGGGGGAGCACGAACGGAGAGCTGAGCTTCGGTGGTCGTCGCATCCAAGTGTCGCGACCTCGAGTTCGCTCGAAGTCGGGCGCGGAGGCGTCGCTTCCACACTTCGAAGCCCTCCGCGAAGAAGACCCGCTTCCAGAGCGAGTGTTGAATCAGATCTTGGTGGGCGTATCGACCCGAAATTACGAATCGAGTCTGGACAAACCCGCGGCCAAGTTGAAGTCTCGTGGCACGAGTAAGAGTGCCGCCAGCCGTCACCTCGTGAGCCAGACGACTAAGAAGCTCGAGGAATACCTGTCTCGGCGGCTAGAGGAGTTCGAGCTTGCGGCACTGATGCTGGATGGCCTTGAGGTGGCCGGACAGACCGTCGTCGTAACTCTAGGTATCACAATAGATGGAACGAAGGTGCCCCTGGGTATATGGCTGGGCTCGACGGAGAACTCTCGGGTGTGCACCGCGATGTTGCAGGACCTTCTCGAGCGAGGCTTGCGCGTCGATGAGTCGATTCTCTGCGTAGTGGACGGAGGCAAAGGCATCCGCAAGGCACTCGTTGACGTTTTGGGGGACCTCGCGGTCATCCAAAGGTGCCAGATCCATAAACTCCGAAATCTTCGCTCGTACCTTCCCAAGTCTCGTCACGCCTACGTGCTCCAGACGATGAAGGAAGCCTACAAGTGCAAGAGTGCCGACAAGGCGCGCAAGCGATTTCAGGCATTGGTGTCGTGGCTCGAGCGAAACGGCTACGACGAAGCTGCCGGAAGCCTTCGTGAAGGGATGGAAGAAACACTCACGGTCGTGAAGCTCGCGCCGCCCGCCTTACTTCGCCAGTCTCTTGCCACGACGAACGCCATTGAGAATCTCAACGGAACCATTCGCAGAGTATCGAGAAACGTCAAGCGTTGGAAGAGTCCTTCCATGGTTCGCCGATGGACCGCTCCTGGCGTCGTCACCGCGCAGAAAAAGTTCCGGCGTATCAAAGGCTATCGCCATATGGGCGCTCTCGTTCACGCGCTTAGAAGCAAACAGAAATCTCTTGACAGCGATGAGTTTGCTGCCTAAGAGTATTCACAGGTGCCGCCGCTACCCGACCAAATTCAACAGCGGCCGGGACATCCCCCTGCTGATGATGCTAGGGCGAAGGCATTACGCGAGGAAGGAAAGGCATCTAAAACGCTAGGCGATACGATGTTGCAAAACGACGAACGTGCCGAAATGATTTTGGACGCTTTCAAACCGCCACGATAGTATGATCTAGGGAGCCACTGACATGACTAAGCCGTTGGACAAGAAGCGATTCAAGCGTGAGGCGTCGAAACGCAAGGATCGGGACGATGTGACACTAGACGATCTGTCCGACGCGGCGAACGCGATCATGTCTGGCCCTCAGCACAAATCTACAGATAAGCGAGAGCCTACGAAGAAGGAGCGGACAATGTGCCTCAGGCTAATTCGGGAGAAGAGGTAAGTTCACCCCGAGCGCGAAGCGCCCGTGTGCCTTTGCGCATTTTGCTACATAATTCCCTAAAATTGGATGGCTTCTTGGAGTGTTTTTGGTTCTTGCTCCCTCATGTGGAGAGTACCGCACGCCCAAATGTATTAGTCAAGTATATTGTTACCTTACCTTTCTCTCCGGTCTATACACAAAGGGAGAGGGTAGGGTGAGGGGTTGGACGGCAAAATATGCTGTTTTCGGCTCTACCACTCGCCGATCCGGAGCGGCGCCGACAGCCGATGGTTGCCCCACCAAGCGGCCAGCATCGCCCGGCGGCCGTCTTCCTCGTCGGGGTAGAACTCGATGGTTAGGAGCTCGTTCGTGCTCTCCGTCAGCTCATGAGTCAGTTTCACTCGCCTCCCGCCGGTGGTCTCGAACGCCATGACCGGATCGAGCTGTAGCGCCCGCACGGGGGCGGGATCCAGCACCAATAGGTACCAATCGTCATTGTCAGGCGAGTCCGTGGGCCGTTCGACGACCAGGTAATAGTCTCCTGGCTCGATGGCGACGTCGCCCAGGACCAAAGGGATGTTCGTATCCAACGTCGTCCACCAGTTGCGGCCGAATCGCCACCTCTTCCCTTTCGTCACCGCGTCGAACTGCTCGACGTACTCTGGCTTCCATTCCGGCTGTCCGTAGGCGACGGTGACGAGGCCCCCATTGTGGACAAAGCGCGTCATCTTTCTGGGCGCCTCGAGTCCCAGGGCTTCGACGTCTTTGCCCGTGGTCTCAGGTTCGGCGAGGAGATCGACGGTCCATTGGTCGTAACCCCAGCGGATCCGGAGATCGACTAACCCAGGAGGAGTGTCCGCGGTGGGCAATTGAATCATTAGCTTCTCCGCCTGCACTTCCAGCGGCGCGTGGTTAAGAGCGGCGCGATGTCCGCCTGTCGTCTCGCTTATCTGACTGATGTCGAGACCCGCGGCTCGAACTTCGGCTGACTCGAGAAGTATGAGGTCGAAGCCGTCCTCACTGTCAGGGGAGCGTTCCATGACGAGGTAATACTTCCCGGGCGGGAGCTTGGCATCGCCAACTGTGAGATCAGAATTGATGTCGAGAGTGGTCCAGAAGTCGCGACCAAGCGCCCATCGTTCGCCGGGGGCAAGCGCGTCGAGCTTTGTTTGGGCGGCATCATTCCATTCTGGCTGGCCGTACTGGAGGGCGGGCTCGGCGAGATCGCGGTGCCGTGGATCCCTACCGGTCAAGGTGCGATCGAAATAGCCGACGCGCACGTCGAAGCGAGGAACGGAGTCAGCTTTGACTACGGGGTCGCTGACGTCGTCGACGGAATCCGGTGGCGCTGCACACGCGAACAAGAACGAGAGTCCGACTGCGATGCCGTTTGCATTTCTCAAGAGACCTCCTGATTGCCGGCGAGTCTACTCGGTCGGCACGAGGCGTTTCAACTCCTCGAACCAGTTGAGGACGACAATCAGCTCCCTCCGCGCTGCCCCTTCCCCCGTCAAGGGTTTGATCATGAGAAACCGACCGTCGGGTCCCACATCATAGGAAGGTATGCGCCGGTCGTGCAAGTACTCACTCTCGAACAACATCTCCGGAGCCCGGAAACGAAACTCTGGCCCAGAAGAGACGTTCGCGGCCATCATCCTGTTCCCCTCGCGATAGAAAAGCTCCCGGTCCCCCGGTCCCCAAACCGGCTCCATTCCACCGTTGGGCGAGATTCTCGTAGGCGCGCCTGGTCCGTGGTACGGTCGGACCCACACCTCCCAACTATCGGTCACGGTCGACACATAAGCGAGCCCTCGACCATCGTGCGAAATCGTGCTCAGACCATCGACGCCCTTTGTTTGAACCACGACTCGTGGCTCGCGATCACCATCGATCGAAACGGCCAGGATGTCTGTCTTTGTCTCGGCGTGTATCTGGTCGAACAAGAGCTCTTTTGTCTGGTGTGACCAGGCTGAGGCCCATTTGGCGTGTGGATTCTTTAGAAGTAGCTCCGGCTCGGAGCTGCTCCCGTCAGATGGGATCCAGAAAAGATCCCGGCCACCCGCTCGCGTCGAGGAAAAAGCGATTCGGCTCCCGCCCTGCACCCAAACGGGCCTTAGGTCACTTCCACCGAATGTCAAGCGAGTGGGGGGACGGTCCTGTTCCCGCCCATTCGATGGCGGTTTCAGAACGAATGAAACACTCGCCCTTGTCCATGGCGAAGCGAGCAAACTGTCGAAGCATCCTGCCAACACCCTCGAGTTTGTAGCCCGCTGCCCACCGCACCGCCAGATAAGATTCCACCGCCTTCATCAACATGAGCTCACCTCCGGCCAGGGTTGTGCGATCTGCTTCAGTAAACGAACGTCTACCTTCGCGTAGATCGTGGTGGTCTCGATGGAACGGTGACGGAGCACGGTTTGGATGTCCTGAAGGGAGACACCCTGACGAAGCATCTCGGTCGCTGCGGAATGGCGGAGCAGGTGCGCTCCTTGCGTGGGAGCTTCTACACCAGCGCTCTGAAGAGCTCTTCTCACGATCGACGCCACGCTTTGAGGTCCCTTTAACGGCCTGATCGGAGCGATGACGCGGACAAAAACTTTGTCCGTATCGACAGCAGTCCGACACCTCAGGTACGTCAGGAGTGCATCGCCGACCTCCTGCGTCAGGGGAAGGTCGCTCTCACGAGCGCTCTTACCGGAAACCAATAAGCTGCCCTTGGCCCAATCGATGTCGCTCAGTCGGAGTCCGAGAATGTCTCCCGAGCGAAGTCCGAGTCGCCACAAAAGCAGCATGATGGCGCGGTCTCGAGCACCGACTTCCGTGCTGTCGTCACACACGTCGACCACTTGTTCGACATCTGAGGCGGGCCAGTAACGGGGAATAGTGGACAAGCGCCAGTTAGCAAACGTGGGGATCGCATGCTCCAAACCGGCGGCGCACCTGCCCTCGGTGGCCAAGTACCGCAAGAACATACGTATTGCCGTGACCGTGTACTTTGTGCTCACGATCTTGTGCTCACGAGCGTAGTTGAGAACAAAATGACGCAGATCTTGAGCATGAAAACAACCTGGGTCTTCACCAAACTCGGTGAGTAGAGCAACGACCCGCTCGCTGTAGAAGCTAAGGGTTACCTCGCTGATGCCACGATGCTGAACCATCCAATGGCGAAAGCTTGCCACTAAAGGGGGAAATCTTGGGGCTTCTTCCTGCTCTCCCGGCACAACGCCGAATCTGACGAGGAAGTTGAGAAAAAGACGGGACCCGTTCTTGGCAATCCTGCCTTTACCACCATTGGGGCGCACGCAGCGGCACGACGGCAGATGTTGTTGAAATCGCTCCAGTACCAGTTCACCCAGCGCCGCGATCGTGATGCCCTCATTCTGCGCCCAACCCGTGAAGTGCTTGGCAACGTAGAGTAGATTAAGACCAACTCGAGACCGGTAGCCCGAGCAGCGAAGATGCTCGGCAAAGCTATCGATATACCGGCCCGCTGGCCCCGAACGGATTCGCTTGCAAAGATCGGAAGTTAGGACAAAGGCTTCTATCATCGCATCCTCCTTTTGCTGGCTTCATGACATCTCCAGCCTCTGAGGACACGAATACTATGTTGAGTGCTTCAATAGCGGTACATCCGGCAACTTCTCGTAACCTCTTGAGTTACCTGTAAACTAGGCCGCCTCAGTCTACATAATCATGCGCTCCACATTACAATGGTAGCGGTCCCGCTCCAACACCTCGCGCCAGGTCTTGCCGTAGCTCGCAACGTGGGGTGACGGAGAGCGATCGTTTTTCGGGCAAATGACCAGTTCGATCCGCTCTGTTGCGGCGTCATTCTCGACCTCAGCCGTATTCTCCTCGTCCGGTTCCTCGGCTTTTACCTCCTCTTGATGGGCCAAGTAAGCGTACGTGGCGAGAAATTCTCCGCAGATCAGATCGTGGCACTGGCCCGGTTCCAGTTGTGCACCACTCAAGCGGCGGCACACTTCGAAAGCGTTTTCTAGAACTGTGTTTTGACCCTCAGAAAGCCACATTTGAATCCTCGCTCCGTCGCGGCCCATGTCCTCACGAATCTTCTGTTCCAGCTCCCGGACAGAGAGGGAAAGCGCGGAGTCGAGCCACCGCACCTCGTCCTGCGGGGTGGCGACTTGAGCGATCTTCGTTGCCTTGCTCCAACCGAGACGCCCGTCGGCCAGCGCGGCCCGAAGCTCAGGAAGTTTCTGAAGGGAGTGTGTTTGTCCACTCGGTCTGGCCCACTTTGCTCATCTAATTTGGCCCACCCTAAGTTATTGATTAATAAAGACGAGCTGTAAGAAAGCCCCTTTCCTTATTCCGCGGCCGGAACGAAGTGCAGGCCGCGGCTAGTGAAACCCAACGAACTCATGCCTTTATGGTCTTTTTCTCGCTCTTCAGGGTGCGCCGGAACCGATAGGATTCGGTGCCGGTTTCGAGTATGTGCGCCTGGTCCGTGACTCGGTCGAGCAGTGCCTTGCACAGGCGGACGTTCGTGAACACCTGGGTCCACTCCGAGAAGGGCAGGTTGGTGGTGATCACGAGCGCCGCCCTTTCGCATCGTTCCGAAACCACTTGGAACAGAAGCTCGGCGCCGACATCGGCGAGTGGGACGTAGCCGAGCTCGTCGATGCACAACAACTCGTAGCGGGCGTAGCGACGGATCACTCGCGAGAGTTCGTGCTCCTCCCTAGCTTCAACGAGTTCGTTGACGAGTCTCGAGGCCGTCGTGAAGCGAACGCGGCGACGTTGCTGGCACGCCGCTACACACAATGCCGTGGCCAGATGAGTCTTGCCTGTGCCGGCATCGCCGAGAAACAGAACCGGCCGTGCATGGTCGATGTAGTCGCCTTCGGCCAGTTCTCGTATCCGACGGGCGGAGACCTTCGGCGATTGCGAGAAGTCGAACTCCTCGAGCGTCTTCGCTCTCGGTAGTTGTGCTTCCTTCAGTCGTCTTTGAACCGCGCGGTGTTCACGCTCCTCGACTTCGGCGCTGAGCAGCACGTCGAGGTAGCGGACATAGCTGTGCTCGTCGCGCTGCGCTTGTTCGGCAATCTTCTGGAACTGCGTTGCCACGCTCGGCATGCGAAGCGTCTTGCAATGCTGACGGATGCTCTGGAGCTCGATGCTCTTCGCGTTCACGAGTTCACCTCGCCGATCAGCGCGTTGTAATGGCCAACACCTGGCAAGGAACGTTCGTACTTCGTGAGCTCTCCGAGCTCCACATCGCCAAGAGCCTGCGCCTGCTCACGTCGAAGAACTGATGATTCGACGAGGTGACGGATCGCCTCAGCATCCGTACAGCCGAGTTCGAGCGCTTGACTCACCGCCTCACGCAGCTTGTCGTAGCCGTGCTCGCGGCCGAGCTGCACGAGCTCGACCATCTGGCGGGTTCCTTCGAGCTTCCCGTGACGTCGATTCAGCTTGGACCACAACTCGTCGTAGCTCGTGGGCCACCGACCTTTCTCCCGCCATTGAGCGAGCGGCGTCGAGCCGGCCAACGCTCCAGGCTTCCTGACCAGAACATCCAAGTAGTGCTCGAGTTCATAAATCGACTGGCTGCGGCCGTAGCAGCGCTCGTGGCGTGCCACGACGTGGCCCTCGTGCCAGATCTCAACTTCCAACGGCAGTAGCTTGGCCACAACTCGCCGGTCCCGTTTCAACGGAGTCGAGTACCAGTTCGTGCCGACTCGAACGCAGCCTTTCTTGTTCACCTTTGCAAATCGTCGCTCCTCGATATCGAACCCCTCGACGGTCAATGGCAACAGATGCTCCCGTTCAAGCTCCATCGCTGTTCCGACAGCATGCTCCTTGCCGCTAATGTGGCGCGTCGCATCCTTGAGACAGCACGAGAGCAGATACTCGTTCAGCTCATCCCAGTTCGAAAACTCCGGTACCGGCGTCAGATAGTTGCGCCGGAAGTAGCCGACTTCGCTTTCCACCCCGCCCTTCTCGTTGCCTCGACTCGGATTACAAAACTCCGAGTCGAATCCCCAATGGGAGCGAAACGCCACGAATCGCTCCGTCTGCTCTCGTTGATAACCACGCAGAATCTTAGTGACCGCGAGTGACAGGTTGTCGTAGCGCATGCGGCGGAACACGCCACCAAAGAACTCGAACGCATGCTCCTGCGCTTCGAAAAATGCTTGTTGCGTCGGACGCGGATAGCCGCGATGCAACGCGCCTCCTCCCGCCATGCTTCGGACTACGAGCGTGTGGACCTTCTCGAGCTCACCTCCGATCCGCGCGTACGCCTCGTACCAGTCCACTTGCCCTTCATCGCCCCACGCGTAGCTCTGCGGAACAAAAATCTCTGTGTCCTTCAGGCCGAGCTCGCTCTTCCGACGAGCGACGTAGCGACGTACCGTTGATTCGCCAATCTCATGCTCCGGATGCTCGGCGCGCAACCGGGACCAGATACGACGAGCCGTATGGCGTTGCTTCCGAGGCGCTCGCTTGTCCTCCTTCAGGACCGCGTCGATGAACTCGCGTACTTCCTCAAGCTTCGGACTCGCACGCTCCGCGACTTTACGCTCCGGCGGTACCGCGCTCTCCAGCGCCTGACGCACCATCCGACGGTGTACTCCGAACTCCTTCGCCACTCCCTTTATCGTTCCTACTCCGTGCTCGTACTCGCCACGGATCTGCTCGAACAATCGCACTTTCGCACCCCTTTTCAACCGACCCTCCTCTCCGGGTTCTTCCCCGGCTCAGGGTATCGGTCTCGATGGGGTGGGCCAAATCAAATGAGCGAAATGGGCCAATTCAGACTAGCGAACACAGGGAGAACGCGAGGCCTAGCAAATAGCACGTCTTCCGGGCGGAGAATCCGAATCGCTCCGCCGCGTAGTCGAAAATGCTGGCGAATCCGAACTGCTCATGTCCACGACGCTTGCGCATCTCGAACAGGTCCTCACAGATGAGTCTCTCCGAGCGTTCGTTCTCCTCCACGGATCGTTCGAGTCTTTCATCGAGCTCCGCGACCGAAAGCTCTTGGGGAACGGTCATTTCTTTTTCTGACATGGCACACACCTCCTGGGGGCGGAAGACAGTCCTTCCGCAAACATGGAAAGGGTTTGTACTCTGGGCTCCTAGCTTATTTTCCGTGCCGCGCGGGCAGGATGAGGCGTTTGCGGGCCAGATGGTTTCCGGGGATTCCGCCCAGCAGAGCTAGGTGTATATTAGATGAAAATCGTAAGCGTTGCCCAGTAAGCCCTTGTAAATGTGTTGGTTAGAGGGCAAATATTAGTTGAATAGAAGAGAAGCCAGCCCGTAATTTGCTGGAAAAGAAGGGGTTGCGCCGCCGCCTAGATCACCCAAAGGTACTCGAGCGCAAGAAACAAACCGAACCCCACCAACGCTCCGCCGACTCCGATGACCAGGCTCCACGGTTCCGCCAATCCCCATTGCGCCGTGCGGAGGCTCTGAACTAAGGCGGCGAGTTGAATCAATGGCGCAACCAACGGTACCCAGAAAAACAGAATAGATAGGACTCCGAGAACGACGAGGGAAGTTGGGCCCACTCGCGGAACCTTCCCATCGCGAAGGACGCCTTCTCTGCTACTCATGTTTCTTCATACGCAGTAGGATCAGGTTCATGAGATTGATGACGCCGTTCACGCCGATGAGCGCAAAGGCTCGCCGGGAAAGCGGAACGTATCGCGGAGGAGCCAGTCGGGAGGGGCCGTGCCTTCGAGCATGCCGGCCAGCCACTGACCGGCGCGCGTGCCCATCGCGATCCCGAGACCCGCGTACCCGCCACAGTAAAAGATATTGCCTTCTTTCCCCTCCGTTCCCATCACCGGTTCTTGATCCCCGGTCACTCCCATCGGGCCGGTCCACGTGTACTCGAACGGATAATCAGTCAGCTCGGGACGCCTCTTTTTCGTGAATCGTTCTAGCGCCGCGAACAAGTAGCGCTCACTCGTGTCGCAAAGGCCGTTGTCATAGTAGTACTCCGCGCCGGACCCCATGAGCATGCGCTTCCCAGGAGCCTTTCGACCCCACACGTACATCTCTCCGTTGGTCATGATGTGGAGGCTAGCGGGGAATCCGGAAAGCACTTCCTCCGGCATCGGAGTCGTGACCGCCACGCCGGTGTGCACGGGAAAGATACGCTCGGCTGCGACACCGAGTTTCGGCAGGTAACCGTTCGTAGCAACGATAACGCGCGGGGCCTTCAGACTGCAACCATTCCCCACAAGCCGAACGGGATTCCCCTTATCGATATCGGCCACTCGTGTACCCTCGTACACGCGAACGCCGGCGCGTCCCGCCGCCGCCTTCAATCCCACGGCGTACTTGTAAGGATCCAACTCCTCGATCTCTCGATGCAGATCACATTCGATACCGAGGTGATCGATGAGGTCGATCGCAAAACCCACGTTGTCTTCGGTACCTTCTCGGATTCCCATCTCGGTGCCGTTTGCCAGGATGCCGCCGCTTCGGCCGGTAGCTTCGTAGCCAACGTATTCGGCTTCGAGGAGCGCTACTTTGATTTTCGGCATAACTTCCCGCGCGTGGATCGCGGTGGAGAGACCGGTGACGCCACCACCGATCACCGCGAGGTTGACCGAGTGATTACCTTTCAGGGGAGGGTTCACGGGAGCGCGCCCACGCGACACCCAGTACGAACGGTTCGGGGTCCACCGCTCGTCCGAGAGATAAAGATGAGCGCCACTGAAGTAGGCGGCTCCTGCACCGGCGAGAGCGCCGGCCTTCAGGAACTGCCTACGGTCCATGGTGGGACCTATGCGGACGCCTTTCGACCGGCCGGTCCGGTCTCACTCATCAAGAAGGCCAAGACGGCCCCCACGGCTAGAGCCGTTCCCATGAAACCCACCACCACGAAGAACTGGTCGGGCGTCGTCGTATCGTAGCTTCCCAGGATGGATCCCAAGACCGGTGACGCCGCGATCCCGAAGAAGTACCCAACAGAGATGATAAGACCCTCGCACGCGCCGACCTGGTCCTTCGAGACCCCCGGTAGCTCGAGCGGCAAGGCGAATAGCAAGACCTGAATGGCGGCAAGGCAAAACCCGATCAAAAGGACCATGGCCCAGAAAAGCCATCCCAGAGGAACCACGATCAGACCGAAGAAAAGGAGGCAAGCGAGAAGCGCAGGGCCGATCAGAAAAGGCCGCCGCTTGCCGACTCGATCGGAGAGTCCGGATACGGAGAGTGCCCCAAAAAGGAAACCCACCATGGTGAAGGCCACTACCTGGCCAGCCGTTTCCTCCGGAGCCCCTTTAGCGATCACCAGGTACGGAAAACCGAAGGCCAACCAACCGAAGACACCGATCTGCGTCATAGCGCAGAGCCCTACCAAGAGCCTCACGTCTCGCTGGCTCGCCACCGATCGAAAGCTTCGGAGCATGTCGGCGACTCCTCCCTGAGCGCCATGCCCGGACAAAGCACGGGAAGATCGTTTGCCAAGGACAAGCCAGGCGAGAAAGGCGAGCGTCATCAGGGCACCCGCCGCTAGAAACAGGTGTTTCCATATCTCGCCGAACACAGGTATCGCAAACCAGAAGACAGTGAGCACTCCAACGGCAGCTCCAGACGTATAGAACCCGACGGCTCGTCCCAATTCCTGAGGCGGGAACCATTCGGAGACTGCCTTGGGCATGCCGCTCAGCAGAAACGCGTAACCGATTCCAAAGACGAAAGTGGCGAAACAGAGCCACCCAAAGCTAGGAGCGATTCCCCGCCCCAAGGCGAACACGGCCATCAGCAGCAGCCCGAACCCCACACCGGCGCGAGCTCCGAAGCGATCGACCAGTATGCCGGCGGGAATCGAGAAGAGACCAATGGCCAGCAAGGGCAAGTTGATCCAGGTGGCCAACTGAGCAGCGCTCAGCCCGAACTCTTTGGCCACCGACAGTTGGACCGGGCCGCCCGATAGCTGGGTGAGGGCACCCGTAATATTGGCGAACCAGATCAGAAAGATAACGACCCAACGATAACCAACGGCATCCGTCTTAGGCTCCAAGCTCATTGCGACCCTCCATTCCTAGTTGCGGGATCCGCGTCCCACCACCACAATGCGTTCAGCTTCTGCTCTACCGGCCAGATGTGATCCAGCGTGTCACCGTCGAAGAGCTCGCCGTTTTTCATGACATACCGTACGCTGTTCGTGTTCTGGCTGTCCTCGAGAGGATTTTTGTTCAGCACGACCAGGTCGGCCATCTTGCCCGGCTCGATGCTTCCCAGGTCCTGCGATAACCCAATGATCTTGGCACCGTGGAGCGTTGCGGCACGGAGTACCTCCATCGGTTTCAAACCACCGCTCGCCAGCGCTCACATTTCCCAGTGGTAGCCGAGGCCCTGGAGTTGGCCATGGCTTCCCATACCGACGTAGCCGCCCGCCCGGATGATCTCGGCCGCTGCCGCTGCGATCTTGGGATAGACGTGCTCATCACGGCGAAACCACGGACGCCTTCGGCTCTTGGCGTCAACGATGTTGTGCGGCAGGAAGCGGCGCAGTTTCGCGTCGTCGTGCACCTCGGTCGCGGTATGGTCTTTGTAGCGTGAGATGACGCCCCGAGCCTCCTTCACGCTTTTGAAGGCGTTGTTGGAGAAGATTCCGGGGCCGGTAGAATAGGCACGGGGGCCCTTGCCCTCTCCGATGTCCACGAGATCCTGATAGGCAAACATATCGTTCGAGCTCGTTTGGACATCGAGTCCGGCGGTCACGCCATAGGCGAGATTGGCCAACAAACTGTAGTTCATAACGTCCAGCACGCCGCGGCGTATCTCGAACCAATGGGCGTGGGTGTCGACGAACCCTGGAACGATCGTCGTGCCGCTCACATCGATGGTGTGAGCACCCGCGGGAATGTCCACCTCCCCGCTGGCTCCGACGGCGATGCGATTGTCGCGGACCACGATGTCCGCATTGGGAATCACCTCGTCGCCATTCATCGTGACGACGTTGCCGCCGCGTAGCACCGCGATCCCCTGAGGAGCATGTCGAGGCCGCTCGATGACGATGTCGATCCTGTCGACGGCGTCGCTTTCCTCCTCCATTGGTGTCTCGTCCTCCTCTTCCTCCTTGGCTTTATCCTCCGAGTCTTCGTCGTCTTTCTTGGGAGGTTCGAAGGTGACACTCTCGAGGGCGCGGCGGAACATCGTAGATCCGATCGCCCAGGAGATGGTCTTGCCGTCGTCGGACCAACCGAAGTAATCGGCGCCCATGTTGGTGAGTTTTTTCAAAGGCACGGCGGGTTTTTCAATGTTTACTTTCGGAGTCTCGCCACCAACCGGCGGCACTGCGACGAGATACAACTGGTTGCTCACGCGCGCCAGAACCCAACGTCCGTCCGGGCTGATGCGCATGTCGTCGGCGCCCACCGGCTCCTCGGCAAAGTAGAGTCCCGGCCCGGTCAGCTGAAGATGTTCACGCCGGTCGGTGCCATCGAATCGGAGCGAGGCCAGACCGTGTTTCTGGTTCATCCCGAAGCTCCCCGTGAAGTAGAGGTAGATCCGCTCGGGGTCCCGCGTGAAGTGCGGTTTGCCGAGTCCCCGCGCGGGAATGACGAGATTGGCATCACCGCCGTCGGCCGGAATCCAGATGACGTCCAATCCCGTGACCTGCCCAAAATCGACGGGGCTTGTGAGCCGCTCGTGAAGCGTGCTGCTGAGCGCAACGATCCTCGAGCCGTCCGGGGCCCAAACCGGATCGCTGTAAAAGGCCCGCACGGTCGTCAATCGTTGGTTGCCCGTTCCGTCGGCACGGACTTTCCAGATTTGTCCTCCCTCACCTCGTTCGCCGGACCAGGTGGCGTAAGCGATCCACTCTCCGTCGGGAGACCACGCGGGTTGAAACCCGCGCGGTCCATCGGGGAGGAGCAGGCGAGGAGAGCCGCCCGGAAGCTCCATGACGTAAAGCCGGGTGAGCGCCGAGAACGCGATACGCTCTCCATCCGGCGAGGTTGCCGGGTCTTGGATGATGCGGGCACGTACCGGCCCTTCCTCGACGCGGCGCGGAAAATGAAGTCTCGGTCCCAGTTCTTGAGACACCTTGGCGCTGAATGGAATGACGCGTGAGTTACCGGTCTCGACGTCCACGCGACGGATCTTGCCGCCGATGGTCACGATGATCTCGCTTCCGTCGGGAGTGAAGGCGTAACCAGGAAGAAGGTCGCGCGTGAACCGAGACTCTTGGTCGTCTCTTTGTACAGGATGGATGAGCCACCGGTCCTCGCCCGTGGCCAGATTTCGTAGGCGTAGACCGGTCTCGGTATCGAAACGCGTACCATAAACCAGCTTGGTTCCGTCCGGAGACAAGATCGGACGGATGGCACTGCCTTGAGATTGAGTCAGTATGTCCTCGTCGCCCGTCACTTGGTCGCGGCGCGCGATCTGCCAAAGAGGGAAGTTGGCGTTGTATTGGAAGCCGCCCATCTTCCGCGCGTAATAGAAGTGGCGTCCGTCCGGAGAGACCGTCACTCCGATGGCATTGTGCCGCTGGTTGCGCGGAGTCTCCTTCTTCGGCTTGGCCTTGGTGATCTGCACACCGGCCCCGCCGTTCACGTGGTACATCCAGATCTCGAAGGTTCCGAGGCCCCAAGATGAGCGGGACGCCACGACCCATTCGCCGTCGGGCGTCCAGGTCGGAGAGGCGAAGTCCGCGCGCGTGTCCTGGCTGAGCTTCTTGGGCTCGCTCCCGTCGGCGCGA
This sequence comes from Candidatus Marinacidobacterales bacterium, assembly GCA_965222425.1. Classification (GTDB taxonomy): domain Bacteria; phylum Acidobacteriota; class Vicinamibacteria; order Marinacidobacterales; family DATDRI01; genus CBDCNP01. Next base: position 102,805 of record CBDCTW010000002.1, on the reverse strand, counting down.
GAGATCCAAACATTTTCCGCTCCGTCGCGATCGCTCAGGAACGCGATGCGGTCCCCTTCCGGGGAATACTTTGGCTGGCTATCGAAGGCGAGACCGCTGGAAATGGGGTTCGCCTCCCCACCCTCGATTGGCAATGTGTAGAGGTCCCCGACCAGCTCGAGGACGATCGTCTGGCCGTCCGGCGAGACGTCGAGAGACAGCCACGTGGCCTCATCGGTGACGAACTCGATCCTACGGGTCGGTTCGAGTGGTAGGCCCCTCTCTTCTTTCTCTTCCTTCGGCTCTTCCTTCGGCGTTTCCTGTGCCAGGCCCGGTGGAATGAGCGCCAAACTAAGGAAAAGACCGACGCCGAGGGCGATATGGCTCGAACGAGCGCGCAACATCAGGGGCACCTCCTGAACATGAGACATCCAAGTCCGCGGATTGTCTCACGTCTCGGGCGCCGCTGACTACAATACTCAAGGCGGCGTCTCGTCCAAGCAGACTCTTATCGGTCGCCCTGTTCATTGGCGAAGGCTGACAAAGCGTGACAGGCTAACCCGCAGAGGCCCGCGACACCTCGAAAAGTCAAACAACTATCTGGAGGAGCCACATTTGTGAAGGAGACTGCAGGGAAGACAAGAGGGTTTGAGATCTTACCCGCCTGGCAAACCATGTTCTGGACGGGGTTCTCGAGGGGCCTCGTTTTACTGTCGATCCTGTTTAGGGCCGGCCCGGCTCTGGCCGAGATCAAGCTGGATGAAGGCGGCAAGTTCGGTCTCTATGGGGATTTTCGTTTTCGGTTCGAGGACGATTTCGATTCCGAACGCGTGAGTGGGGTTGAGAGAGCGGATCGCCAGCGTCTCCGGATTCGGGCTCGCATCGGCTTCGACTACCGACCGGCTCCCTTGTTCTCCTTTGGAGTGCGGTTCCGAACGGGTGCCTGGGAAATTCAGCAGTCTCCCCATATCACCATCCACGATTTCGAAGGCAGCCCCAAAGGGCCGAGAGACTTGCTCCTCGACAAGTACTACTTTCAGATCAAGGGCGAGCGGAGCTCGGCCTGGTTAGGCCGAAATAGCTACCCGTTCTGGAAACAGAACGAGCTCTTCTGGGACGACGACGTCACCGTGGCGGGGTTCACCGGCCGGCATGACTTCAAGCCCGAAAACGCTCGACTCTCTCTGATCGGTGGTTTCTACTTTAACGCCGACGGCATGGATCATTTCGTTGGGAACATGGTAGCGGGACAGGTTGTTTACACCGGGACGCGCAACAGCGTCAGCTTCAACTTCGCGACCGGACTTTTTTTTCTACTCGGTGAGGAAGGCGCCCGACACCTGCTCGACGGCAACGGCGCGCGCGACTACTACCTGTGGACGGGTGACGTCCAAGCCAAATTCGGAACCAGAATTCCAATGACGCTGGGGCTCGACCTGGCGTACAATCTCAAGAGCTACTCTCCAGATGATCCGGATCCTTTCACCGCGGCGAACCATGATCAAAAGACTGGGGCGGTGGCGTCGGTCCGATTTGGCAACCCTAGCAAGCCCGGAGGTTTCGTGATCGGCTACTACTACGCGTGGATAGAGACTTTTTCCGTGCACGCCTCGTATGCCGAAGACGACTGGCTTCGATTCGGAAATCCGATGCAGACCGCGGCCAGTGATTTCCAGGGTCACGAGATCCGCGGCGGCTATGCGCCGGTGAAGAACATGCTCTTGCTCGCGCGCCTGTACATTGTAGATGCCATCACCACTATCCAAGATGGAAGCCGATTCCGATTCGACTTTAACTACAAATTTTGACCGGACCGAATGCGACGCGAGCCGTATCTTTTCTAATAAAGGAGCAGAAAGAATGAAGTACCAATGACCGTGGGCGGGTATGGTGGTGCTCATTAGAGCCTGTCACGGTCCGGATGCCACTGGCGGGGTCAAAACCCCAAACTACTTCTCTGTTGGCACACACAAGGGGATTGTCTAAACTGACGAACATCCGTGTTAGCTAGCGCATCGTTGAGTGGGAGACGCCGCGTCACCGTTCCGACGGCGGTAGCACTTGCCTTCCTCGTTTGCCTCCGTTCCGGCGATGTCGGGGCTCAGGAACGGCCTTCTCTCGAGCTCGATCGCTCCGCGCTCGAGCAGGTCGAAGACGATTCAGAGTCGCTGGCTAACCAGCTCTTGGACTTGTCGGTCGAGCTTCGGCGACAAGATCTCGGGAAGGCCGCAAAATACTTTCCCGAGGAGTTCGAGGCCACTTCATTTCCCACTCGGTCGGGTGCTGTTCAGCACGACATCAAATGGATCCGCCGGCACGGCTGGGATCTAGACAAGGTTCCCAAGGTAACCGACCGCGCCGACTTCCTTCAAAGCGTCGAAGCGTTTCTGTCTCATTTCACCGAAATCGAGGACGTCCGCCTCAAAGTGAAAGGGGCAGAGTTCGACGGCGGTACACCGACTCGCGGCGAAAGCCGCGTCTTCTTCTCTGTAGTAGGCCGCGACGGGGAGGGCCGGCGCGAATGGGTACGTGGATGGATTCAGCTCCGTATCGAGAGAGCACCCGAAGAACGATGGAGGGTTCGTAGCTGGTCGTTTGAGTCGCTCGAAAGCATGCTGTCCGAGGAGGATCTATTTTCCGATGTGACCCGACCGGCCGGACTGTGGGAGGACGTGCCTGCCTTCGGCGAGCCTCCCAACGACGGCTTCAAGGCCCATGGTGCGGCGGTGGGCGATGTCAACGACGACGGTTTGCTCGACATCGTGACGAGTGGGGTGCTGGGAAATCGATTGTTTCTAAATGGTTGGGAAGGTTCGTTCCGCGATGTCTCCGACGAAACGCTCGTAGGCTATAGCCGGGACGGAACGGGTGTGCTCCTCCTCGACTACGACAACGACGGAGACCTGGACATTTTCTTCGCCGCCGTCGGAGAGCAGAGCTTGCTTCAAAACCAGCTGCGGCCCAGCGGTGAGCTGCGCTTCTTGGATGTGTCCAGTGAGGCGGGCGTCGACCATCGAGCGGTTGGTTTCAGCGCCGCGGCGGCGGACGTAAACGGAGACGGTTGGACCGACATCTATGTCACTTCCTACAACCTCTACGGCCAGGTGATGCCCAACTCGTGGAGCAAGGCGACCAACGGTACTCCTAATCTTCTGTTCATCAATCAGGGCAACGGCCGTTTCCGAGAGGAAGGCACGCAGTGGGGGATCGATGACTCACGCTGGGGCTACGCGGCCGCGTTTGCCGACCTGAACGCGGATGGACGCCAGGATCTATACGTGGCGAACGACTTCGGTGAGAACGCCCTCTTCATGAACTACGGCGACCACTTCCGCGACGAGGCGGTGCAAAGAGGTGTCGTCGATCCAGGAAACGGCATGGGTGTTTCCTTCGGGGACCATGATAACGATGGTGACTTGGACCTCCACGTGACCAACATGTCCTCGACGGCGGGCAATCGGATTCTGAAAAGGGTCATGCCAGACGCCAGCCCGGATGGAGCGGTTCTCAAGAAACTCGCCGCCGGCAACTCGCTCTTCGAAAACCAGGGTGACGGTACGTTCAAGAACATCGCGCAACGTGCCGGAGGGTTTAGCGCCGGTTGGGCGTATGGCGGTGGTTTTCTAGATTTCGACAACGACGGCTGGGAAGATGCCTTCTCCGTCAACGGCTTCGTCTCGGGAAAGACCATGAAAGACACGTGAAGTCTCTTCTGGCGCCACGTGGTGGCGGCCGCGGCCGAGGTCGAGCAAGCGGGGAATCCTGATTACCGGAACCATCACATGACGGAGCTCTTCGAAAAGGGCCTGTCATTCAGTGGCTTCGAACGCGACGGTCTGTACTTAAGTCAGGGCGACGGGACCTACGTCGAGATCTCCGGTGTTTCGGGTCTGGACTCCATTTCCGATGGCAGGGGCTGCTCCTTCGCCGACCTCGACAACGACGGGGATCTGGATGTCGTGGTGGTGCCGGTTCAGAACGAGGGGCGGCTTCTCTATCGGAACAATATCGGGCAAGAAAACGGCTTCTTGCGCGTGAGTCTCGAAGGGACGGTGTCGGCTCGAGATACGTTCGGGACCGTGGTCCGCCTGCGAACATCACTAGGTACCCAAACCAAGATCAAATCCGGGGGTAGTGGATTCGTTTCTGCCAGCGATCCACGGCTCGTCTTCGGGCTCGGTCCCCGCTCGGGCGAGTCGGAAAGCTACGAGCTTACCGTTACTTGGCCTTCCGGCTTGGTGGAGACTTACCGCGATGTTCGCGCCGGTCAGAGCCTGCGGCTCGTGGAAGGCGCTGGGACGGTCGAGGTGGTTTCGGAGCGACTCCACAGGTTGCCCGACCCCGAGCCGGCGTCGGAACAACTATTTCACAGTCTCGCCTTTCGAAAGGGCGAGGTTCTGCCGGAGCTGTCCCTGATTGCGTTGTCGTTCTCGTCGTCGTCATCGTTCTCGGGCACACTCGGTTCGCTTTTGAAGCCGGGTCGAAAGACCGTCGTGAACTTCTGGGCGACTTGGTGTGTCCCGTGCTCCGTCGAGATGCCCGAGTTGTCACGGCTTCAAGACCAACTCTCTGCCGCCGGCATCGACCTTCTCGGCATCAGCCTGGATTTCGGGCAGCGGGATGCCGCACTTTCCTACCTCGAGGAGCGTTCGATCCGCTACAAGAACGTCCTACTCGATGAGAAGGACATCAAGAAGGTCTACGCTTCGCCGCAGCTCACCGTGCCGCTGACTCTCCTCGTCGACGAGGCCGGTCGCGTCCTAGAAGCCCACTCGGGCTGGTCCGCCGAAATCCGAACGTGGCTTTTGGCCTTGGCGGCGGAAGAATAGCTTCATCTTCAGGAGACGTTGACTTTCGTCGCTTCCAAGATCGTCGGCTCGACGGGAGAGCCGTCGGGCGCCCGCCGATTCGGTCTCGAGCCCCTGCTCGAGGTGATTCAAAACATCGTAAAATGCGTTCCAAGTTTCCAGCTCCTCCCGATGAGCTCGGCGAACCCAGTCTGGATCGGCCTGCGGATCGCTGAGCAACGGCCCTAATCTCCACTCGAATACCCGTTGTGCCCCCCGTAACGTGAAAACGACTCAAGCAGGTGCGCCTGCCGTCAAGGTGGCGTGACAACGTTCGCCGACATGTACTACTTCGAAAATCAGGTAGCGCGGGCGGCCAGCGAGGTCGGCATGCGCGCGATCGCCGGCAAGACGGTGATCAAGTATCCCGCCCCTGACGCGAAAGAGCCCTACGGCGGACTCGAGTACGCCTTGAAGTTTATCGAAGAGTTCCATGGGAACGAGCTAATCACCCCTGCCTTGGCTCCGCACGCGCCTTACTCCGTCGGCGAGGAGCAGCTGGCGTTGGTGGCCAAGTGGGCCAAGAAGCTCGACGTACCCGTTCTGATCCACCTCTCAGAGACGAAAGCCGAGATCGAGCAAATCCGCCGCGATTTCGGCAAGACGCCGGTCGAGTACCTTGACTCGGTCGGTCTATTGAACTCTCGATTGGTGGCAGCCCATTGTATCTTCGTCACCGAGTCGGACATCGACTTGCTGAAGCGCCGTGGAGTCGGCGTCGGTCACAATATGGTTTCCAACGTAAAGGCCGGAAAGGGTGTGGCGCCGGTTCTGACCATGCTCGATCGGGGAGTCGACGTCGGTTTGGGCACCGACGGTGCCATGAGTGGCAACACGCTCGATATCATGCCCCAGATGGGCTACGTGGCCAAGATACACAAGCTGGTCAACGAGGACCGTACCGTCATGCCGCCCGTCGACGTTGTCGAAATGGCGACTATCGGGGGTGCTAGAGCCCTCGACATGGGGCACCGGATCGGCTCCCTCGAGGTCGGTAAGCTCGCCGACGTCATCATCGTCGACAAGGATGCGGTCAACATGATCCCGATGTATGACGTCTACTCCGCGTTGGTTTATGCGGCGACGGCTGCCAACGTGACGACCACCGTTATCCACGAACGCGTCATTATGGAAAATCGCGTGATAGGAACGGTGGACGTGGAGAAGATCCGGCGAGACGTTCTGGAGCTCAACGAGGAGATCAAAAGGGAGGCGGGAAAACTAGAGTAAAGCGGCGTAATGCGAGCGTTATTCTCCGGAAATCTTTTCTTCCTTTTCTCCTTTGTCCTTCTTTCGACGGAGCATACCTTTGAGCCCTCTCACGGCTCCCTTGGGTTTGTGAGCATCGAGTTTTTCCTGAGCGAACTCGTTGCTGGGATCGTAGTTGAGCGCCTGTTGGTACATCTTCATGGCCCGGCTCGTCATGCCTCCGCCCTCGTAGATCTCACCCAGTCCGACGAAACACTCCGCATCGAATTGACTCGTTTTGAGCGCTTCGTGGAAGTGCTCCTCGGCTTCCTTCCGCCAGTGAGGATTTTTGATCAAGGCCTGCGCGAGAAGCTTGTGGTACGGCCCTTTGTGCGGAGCGAGTCGGACCGACTCGCGCAAACACTGGATGGCGTCGAAATAGTGCATCTCCATGAAGTGTCGTCGGCCCTCTCGGAATTACATGTCCGCCATTTTCTCTTGGGGAGTCGGCCCGTCCTGCTTGGACGGCGCGCCGTCGTCGCCCATTGGCGTTCCCAATGACCCTCCGGCTACGGCTTCGCCTCGCGGAGCCTCGGTCCATAACGAGGCGTCATAGCGTCGACGAGCGAGGGGGTCGGAGAGCTTCTGATAGGCCTTGGTGGTCTTCACGAAGAGCTCCTCCAGCTGCCCGTGGACGTCGTGAAGATGCGGCGAGTGATGGCGATCCGGATGGTATTTCTTCGCCATCTTGTAGTAGGCTTTTTTGATCTCGGGGGCACCCGCGTTCTGGCGGAGTCCGAGGAGGTCGTAGAGGGTAGCGGTCGCTAGCGAGGCGTGCCGAGCCATGATGTCGTCTCGGATCGCCCGCTCGTCGGGCGTAGGTCCAGATGGTGCCGGTGGAGCCGCCGCCTTATCCCCACCGTGTTCCAAGGTCTCGGCCTCGGGCATCGGGATATCAACCTTGTCCCCCGCCGCTGTTGCCGCGGCTGTCTGTGCGCCACTGCCCACAACATCGAGAACCCCAGCCGAAACGAGCCCATAGATACAACGAAATGTTTCTTCGTCGCCCAATGGTGAAATAGCCGCAATATCTGAAACCGTGGATACGCCGTCCACACGTGACAGCACGAATCCTTCCGAGGGCGTCAGGCTGATCTTTTGGTCGAGGAGAAGAGGGTTGTCGGAATGCCGCAACATTGCGTGCGCGTCTCCCAGGCCCCGGCGGATCGCATCCAGATCATTCATCCGACGGATGCCTTCCAGGATGATGTCTGCGGTGAAGAGGTTTAGCACGATATCCGCATCGACAGGATCTTCATGCGGCTCTACGTTCCAGTCACCCGCCTCCCACAGAAACAAGGAGTAAATAATGGCTTCGATTTGCCCGGTGACTTGGGTTTGCATCTCTTCGGCTGTCATGTGACCCATCTCTACGACGGTCTTGCCGAAGCGCTTGCCGGTATCTTTGGCGACCTTCACCGCCATCTCGAAGTCGTCCCGATCGATGGCGTCGTTGCGGACCAGGAACTCGCCGATCCGGTCGTCATTGACGTCCGAATTGGCGAAAATCATGGACCCCTTCTTGAAGTAAATCCGCTTCTTGATGCCCTCCCGCTCGAGATGCAAGATGCCACTCTTGCGGTCGAGGTACAGGCTGCGGATTACCCCAGCGAGGTTATCCTGGCTAAGGCTTCCCTGCACAAATAGCTCCTGGGTCCGTTGGCGAAGGTATTCCCCAACAATTTATCTTAACATAGGAGGGCGTATCCGAAAAAGGCCCCCCCCGGCCCGACCGCGTAAGCTGCGGTTGACGAAGCACATGCGGCTCCCCTAGACTGATGGTTGTTCAATTTGAGCTAACGATGTTTTTTCGAGGAGGCCAGTGGGGCTCTATCTGGTGACCGGAGGTGCAGGGTTCATCGGCTCGAACCTAGTGCGCCGACTCCTCGAGGAAGGGGAGAAGGTTCGCGTTTTGGACAACTTCTCCACCGGCAAAGAGGCGAACTTAGAGGAGGTAAGAGACGAGATCGAGCTCCAGCGAGGCGATCTATGCGACCCGGAGGATGTCCAGAAGGCCGTCACTGGCGTCGACTATGTCTTCCATGAAGGGGCTATCCCCTCGGTTCCTCGCTCGATGGAGCGACCCCTTGAGTCACATGCCGCCAATGCGACCGGTACGTTGGTGCTGCTCCACGCCGCTAGCCAAGCCGATGTCCGCCGCGTCGTCTACGCGTCTTCTTCTTCAGTGTACGGAGCCAGCGAGGAGCTTCCCAAGAGAGAAAGCGTTCGGCCCGAGCCCCTCTCACCCTATGCGGTCTCGAAGCTGGCGGGGGAGCAATACTGCATGGTGTTTCACCGACTGTACGGCTTGGAAACGGTGGCGTTGCGATACTTCAACGTGTTCGGGCCGCGCCAAGATCCCAGATCCGCGTATTCCGGGGTCATCAGTCGCTTCATCGACTCCATCGTATCGGGCAAGCCACCCACTATCTATGGCGATGGTGAGCAGACGCGCGACTTCACATACGTGGACAACGTGGCGGACGTGAATCTGGCCGCTTGCCACTCCCCGCATGCCAGGGGTCGGGTATACAACGTTGGGTACGGAGATCGCATCTGCTTGAATGATCTGTGGACGACGATGGCGAGTCTGGTCGGGAGCGAGGCGAAACCTGTCTACGAGCCCGTCCGCGCCGGCGACGTCCGCCACTCGCAAGCCGATATCTCTCGTCTTGCCGACGAGCTCGATTACAAGCCGCGCTTTTCTCTCTCCGAAGGTCTCGAGAGAAGCTTGGCCTTCTACGGAGCCCTCAGATCTTCTCCGGCAGGTTCAGCCGGTACACCCGCCGCTCCTGGAAGGCATGCGTGAAGAAGTCACGCTTGAGAAAAACACTTCGCCTGGTGCGCCATTTCTCGCTGGCCTCCGCGGGCCTCTACGGAATGAGCTTCGTCGGATTGGCGGTATGGCAACGTTTGGCGCCTCTCGACCTTCCTAGGTACGAAGCGCCCCTGGCAGGGAAAGTCGCCCCCATCGAGCCACTCGACCATGACCCGTGGGTGGTCGTACCCGATCGCGTGCGTCGCGGGGAAACCCTGGCCACTCTCCTACAGCGCAACGGTTTCACTCCGCGCGAGGTGCACGAGATGGCGGCCGCCTTGACCCCTCATTTCAATCCCCGCCACCTCCGACCTGGCGACGAGGTAGAGATCCGCTACACCAACGGTGGGGATGTGGAAGCCATTTGGATCCATCGCGGAGCCCTCGACACTTGTGAGGTTCGCCCGGAGAACGGTGGTTGGGTGGGAGACCAACTCGCCATCGTCTTCGAGCATCGAGAGATATCGCACCAAGGTTCGGTCCGAGGGAGTCTCTTCGCGAGTCTAGAGTCCTTAGGAGAGTCGGCTCCCTTGGTGATCGCCTTCGCGGACGTCTTCGCTTGGGATTTCGATTTCTACACGCAGAGTCGGCCGGGGGATCGGTTTTCACTCCTTGTAGAGAAGCTATACCGCGACGACCGTTTTGCCGGCTACGGAGACCTTCTCGCGGCCCGCTACGTTTCCGGGGAGACGGATCTCTCCGCCTTTCTTTTCGTGGATCCGGACGGTAAGAAGAAGGGTTACTACGACCCCAACGGTAAGTCGATGCGTAAGGCTTTCCTCCGCGCACCGCTCAAGTTTCAGCGAATCAGCTCGCGGTTTTCTTATAGTCGGCTTCATCCGGTTCATCGACGCCGCATGCCTCATCTCGGCGTCGATTATGCGGCTCGGCCGGGAACGCCTGTGCATTCGGTTGCGGCAGGGACCGTGACCGGTATCTCCACCAAAGGAGGTTCGGGCCGCATGGTGACCATTCGCCACGCGATGGGCTACCAGTCCAAGTACCTGCACCTGTCTCGCTTCGCCAAGGGGCTCAGGGTCGGTAGGCGCGTGGCCCAGAAAGAAGTGGTCGGCTATGTCGGATCCACCGGTTTGGCGACCGGTCCTCATTTGGATTTCCGGCTCATTCGTCACGGGAAGCCGGTGAATCCGCTGAAGCAGATCTTCCCTCCGGGCCCACCGGTGGCGGCCGAGTACTTGAGCGCGTATCTGGAGACAATGATAGAGCTGGCGGAACGAATGGAGCCATCGAGCACGACTCGCCGGACGACGCACCGAGTGCGGACCCCGACACCTATTGCAGCGCGGGACGGTAGCGGCCGAGGTCCGTTTCCCAGGCGGTCTGAAGCTCTTGATAGTCGAGGCCAATGACTTTGTTCAGCGCATCGTTCATCGTGTAGCGCCGCGCCAATAGATCCATTATCCGGGTCAACGAATCTCTTCCCTTCCGCTTCACCAAGTACTGAGTTGCGGCCAGCGATTGGTAGTAGGCCAACCTCGCCTGTTCCGTGGAGTAGCTGAGGAGCGGGCCCTCCAGGCTCCAAAGCGGCAGCAACCCTCCTGCCTCCTTCGCCTCCTTGAGAGACCCGTACATTCCGTCCGGCATTTGGTTCGCTCGCAGCTGGGCGTAGCCCTCGTGAAACCAAGTCGGGCAGTTGTTTCCGGTGCGCGCGTTGATGAAGGTGTGAGTCAGCTCGTGTCGCAAAAGCCGGCGCACCTTGGGATTCAATTGGTTGAGCCCTTCGACGGGGATCCGTATCTCGCCATCATTGAGGGCCGAGACCCAGGACGGGGCGTGTGTTACTTCGCTGAACTCGCGGTTCGTGTAAAGGGTTACTTTCACCGGGGCCTGTGGCGTGAAGTGAAACTCCTGGACTAGCTCTTCGTACTCCGACTCGAGAGCCATGGCCACCTCTTGCCCGATGGATTGGTTGACGGCGCCGTCATAACGGAGGAGGAAGTGGGGGCGGCGTAGCTCGTCGAAGTCGATATCCTGGTCGTTCTCCCGCAAGGCCTGTTTCAGCTTGTCCAAGACGCTCGCTCCCGGTTTGAGCTCGAGGGCCCTCTGCCACTCTCGGATCGCGAGCGCGGTACGACCTCGCCGATAGTAGGCGTCGCCCAAGAGCTCTCGAACCGTCGCGTCTTCCGGGGCGCTGCGTTTGGCCAGCTCCAGCTGGATCTGCGCCGCCGAGAGATCGCCGCGCGCCAGGTAGAGCTCCCCAAGCTCGACGCGGGCGACCACCGATTCTGGAGCGGCACGCAAGGCTTGACGGTAGTAATGAGAGGCTTTATCGATATCTCCTTCGTCGGTTGAGGCCCGCGCTTGCTCGACCGCTTTTGTGTAGGGCTCGTTCCGAAAGCCGATCTCGGCGTCTTCCGCCGCTTCCGATTTCTTCTTAGAAGCGGGGCGCGTCTCACCGCGCTCGACTCGCTCGAGGAGCGAGTTAGGAAAACCGAAGATGCTGCCGTTTCTTTCGTAATAGATCTGGCTGCCTTCTTCCCAATAACGATCCACTCGAATTTGCCGGCCGTTCGTCAAATAGAGTGTCTCCGCGTCGAGAGGAGAGGCGAGTAGAGCGATGAGAAGGGCTGTCGGCGACGCCAGTTTCATTCCGCGAAGGCAGCGAAGGGTGTGTCGGGGGAAAGGAGTCACCACCATACTGAAACCTGAGCTAGGAAATGAGGCGGGCTATGGGGACCGGAGCCGAGTCACGCGCTCTCACGCTGGCCGGGACGGATGCAATCGCCCCCTGGGCTTCCGCCCGCGAGTCGAAGATTCCCCAGAGCACACGGTAGCACGAGCGCCCCTTGTTATCGAAGGAAAGAACGAGTAGCTGCTTCGAGCCCCCCGAGTTTTGGACCACGCGGCTCAGGTTGCTCGTATCGCAGAAAACACCCACCGCAATCGTGAACTTGTCAGTACCCACGTTTCGAAGATGGCCGAGAAACGTGGCTGCCGCTTGAGGATAGTTGCCACCCTTGAGCTGTTGTTGCCCTTGCGCCAAGGGCTGTCCAGGAGAAGTGCTCGGCCGGCTACCGGCTGACGTTGGTGTCGGCCTCGACGAAGGAGGTGTTCGCGGTGGAGCACTGGTGGTGGTCGTCGGGCCGGTTGTTGGACCCAGAGGTCGGGTCGTCGATGGGCTTGTCGGAGTCGGGGCCGAGGGAGGAGGCGTCGTCGTTGGCGGAGCCGTTGTTGACGGCGGTGGCTTCTTGGTGGTCGTCGGCGGTGGCTTCGGAGTTTGGCCCGCCTGTCCAGCGACCGGCGGAGTGCCGGTCGCTGAAGACCCCTTGGCTCCCGGCGACGGTTCCTCTTGCCCCAACAAGAAGTAGTACGCGGCTCCGACGATCCCTCCGATCGCCACAAGCGCGGCCGCGGCCACGAGGACTTTCTTTACGCCTCCTCCTCCTCCTCCTCCTCGCTTCATCCTTCGCGGACGCGGAGGCACTCTTTTGTGCTCAGGCAAAGCGGTGCTCGAGGGTTCGTCGAAGACGAAATCTCCGGACGGCTGGCTAGCCGGAGGGGCCGCTGCCTGCTCAAGCTTTGCTAACGGCGCCGCCGGCGGGTTGGTGTACCCGTCCGCGGAATCTGATCCGCCCTCTCCGATATTGAGGGCCGTCGTTTCTGCGGCGGCGTCCGCGGGAAAAGGCAAGGAAGCCTCGCTCGGTGGCGGTACGGGCGGAGAGGCGGCTTCCTCGGCTGAGGCGTCTCCCGCCGCGGGTTTTTCGAGCGCTCCAGACAGTAGAGCGGAAGCCAAGATCTTACAGACCTCGAACTCGCCCAAAGCGGAGAGTGCCCCGATCTGCTTGATGGACTTCACACCATCGACCAGGCGAAGCACTTCGCTGGCGCCCGGATCCGGCGTCGTCTTGGCCAGGAAACTATCGAGCGAAGGGGTCGCAGAGAGAACCGAATCCAAAGAGCCCAGCTGTTCCAAGACCCACTCTCGGTCCTGGATGCGTCGCACGCTGTTGAAGATCAAGCGCGGCGTGGAAAGCTCCAAGTCGATCGCACCCTTGGGCAGCGATCGTTCCACGAACTGGAAGGTGCCCTCTTTCCAACCGTAGAGATCGGTGAGGATCTTCTCGACCTTGAGTCGTGCTGCGTCCGCCAGTTCCCTTTGCGAGATGTAACCGAGCTCCGTGAGAACCTTGGCAAGCGGGTTTCCGGCCGATACGCGGGCTTGTGCCACCTGCATTTGATCCTTGGAGAGCTTCCCCTCCTCGACCAGGATGGACGCCAGCTGATCCTGTGGATCGTTCGAGGCGGCGAAGAGAATCTGGCCGTCGCGGAAATAGACTGCCTTTTGGAGGGGGGCCTGCTCGAGCTTCGGCGAACCGGTAGCGCTCTTCTGGTGAAGCTCAACGAGCAGCTCCAGGAACGTTTTCTGATTTAGGTTTCCGGAGTCTTGTGCATCCATTGATTAGGTGAGCCCCTTGGGCAAACCAAGGCCTACCAAAGTCAACACACCACTTTGAAGTTTACCATAAACCCCTCTTTCTAGCTACCTCAATCCGATCTGAGCGGCGCAAGCTCAGTATCTCCGGTGTGTGCGTCTAACCTCATGATTATTCTCGGAACTCATTTTGTGCCCTTTCGTTGGTGAGGTCTCGCTCCATTGCGACCCTCACACTCCAAGATTAGCCACGCGTGTTTGCAGGAGTTTGTCGGCCATGTAAAGTTTTGGTAAAGCGCAGGAGGCGCGCGGAGTGAGTTCGGTGCTACTCACCCGTCATTCGTCATGGGCTTCATGGGCAGCGGCATCTGGCGCGGAGCGGGCAGCGCGGGGGTGGACTTGGATGAAGAATCGCCTCGTTCGACGACGCCCACTACGAAGGCAATCCATATTTCTCGGTTACTGCCCGAGAGGTTGTAATAGCGTAGCCCCCGTTCGTTGAGCATGTCGCTGACCAGTCGGTCGATCTCGAGTTGAAACACCGAGTCCATGTCGCGCACACCGTCTCGTTGAAGGACGAAACCCACCGGGACCTTGAAGAGGTAATCGTAGGTCTCCATCCAGTAGGTCACGAGTTGGTCGAGCACCGGATGCACCCCCTCCGCCTGCACCAGGTACGCATAGTTGTCGAGAGCGCTGCGGTCGCAGATCACCGTGTGGTGCCGATCTTGTGCCGCGATCTCCATCGCGATCTGTGAGTGCAGAATCCAAGACTGCGCTGCCAAGTTCGTGTCGCGATTGATCGGTAAGGGACAGGCGCGCGCGACCTCCTTGACGATATCGACGCTAGGAAGCTTCTTCTTGAGGATCCCCGCCAGGTGATAGCAGAGCGTGGTTTTTCCGACTCCATGCGTGCCGATGAAAGCGATCTTCACCGCTTCATAGCCTCCAACGGATGAACTCGTCGATGGACGTAATACCGTCGGACACATCATGGAGGGCCCGCTCGCGTAGGGTCTCCATGCCGGAGTGGCGCGCCGCAGCCTCGATGTCCGGTAGAGTAGGGCGCGTGGCGAGTAGTTGCCTCATCTCGTCGTCGACGATCATGACTTCGAAGATGCCCTTGCGGCGTCGATAGCCGATGCGGTTACAGGTCGCGCAGCCCCTTGCCGCGATAGAGCCTCAGGCCGGCGGCCTCCTCTTCGCTGACACCGTGGGGAGCGAGCTTCTGCGGGTCGGCGGGTTTGCCTCCCTTGCGGCAATGCGTACAAATGCGTCGAACCAGTCGCTGGTTCAAGACCAAGGATAGCGACCGGGAGATGAGAGAAGGGGGCACGCCGTACTCGTAGAGTCGCCAGAGCGCCTCGACTGCGCTGAAAGCGGGTAGTGTGGCGATCACGAGAACCGACGTCGCGAGCTGACAGACTTGTGTGGCGGTTTGCCGATCCGACAAGTCCAGAGCGAAGAGCACGTCCGGCTTCACAGTCGTGAGGGAGCGCATGGCCTCCTGGAAACCGAACCCCCGTTCTTCGTTTACCTCTATCTGGTTCACGTAAGGAACCTGCCACTGAATGGACGGTTCGAGACTCACGACCTTTCGCTCCGATTTGGCCAGGTGATCCATGAGCGAGTAACACGTCGTCATGGCACCGTTGAAGGGAGGCGAAGAGACGAGTACCAGGCCGGCGGCAGCGTCCATCGCCCGGACCAAGAGGAGCTGATTCGCCGGGGTGAGTCCCAAGGCGGTGAAGTTTTTCAGAAAGAAACGGCGGTCGACGAGCTTTATGGTCGTGCTCGTCCCTTTTTGGGTCGGAAGAGTCTGAGCAAGCAGTTCGTACTCGCGCTCCATGAGCTCGGTCACCGCCCTGCCCTTTTGGGGTACACCCTCGCGGGTCGGATCGAGGCGGAAGAGAGAGCCAATCTTGGCCGACAAGGGCTCGAGGGCGCTTCTCGGAAGGGGCTTCAGTTTGTAGAAGTACCCATCGATTCGGAACTTGACCCCCAGCTCTCCGTCGGCCGGCTCGATATGGATGTCGGAGGCACCCTTCTTTGCCCCGAGTGTCAGAAGGTAGTTCAACGTTTCCTGAGGGACCGATGGGTCGGCGACCGGGGCCGCCTGAATCTCCTCGCCGTCCGTATCGACGAGCGGCTTGTAGCCCTGGTAGCGGAGTCCTCCGTCGATATCGCTCTGGCTCACCCACCCCTTCTCGACCAAGATCTTGCCGAGCAAGTCCCCGGTCCGCTTCTGCTCCATCAAGGCGCGGAGCAGCTCGGGGGTGGCGAGCTTCTGGTTGCGGATGAGGATCTCGCCCAAGCGGTCCTGGCTCCGCTCGAGAATCGCCACTTCTTCCTTGAGCGAGTCGGGAGCCAGCTCCCAGAAATTGGTCTTGTAGTCGTCGTCCGCGGGGCAAAAACACTGGAGGCAGAACGGACACAGCTTGGTTGGATTGCGGGGATCGCAATTGCACCAAACGGCTTCGATCGCCTCGAAGTCGTTCAGACAGTTCCAGCAGCGAACGACGTATGCTTGGCTGGTTTTGGCCATTTTGCCGTCGAGATACTGACTATAGGAAGATGCCCTAACCTACTCTATTATAAGAAGCTCTGCTCATGCCGGCAAGCGCCGTTTCCTTGACAGCGTCGCGAGCCTTATGATAGCGTGGCCGTCTGTCAGCGAGGTCAACGGGGCCGGTCATTTCTGTCTTAGCGCCCCTACACGATATGAATGCCTAGCTCCCCGCCTCAGAGAACGCCGCTTTATTCCGTACATCGAGAGCTCAACGCACGACTGGTGGATTTCGCCGGCTGGGAGATGCCGGTGGACTACGGCGCCGTGGTGGCCGAGCATCTTGCGGTTCGCAACGCCGCCGGGTTGTTCGACGTGAGCCACATGGGCGAGCTCCTTTTCGAAGGCTCTGGAGCTCTTGAGCTTTTGCAGAGACTGACTCCCAACGACGTGTCGCGTCTCACGGTGGGAAGAGCACATTACTCGGCCCTCACAACGCCCGAAGGAAGTTTCATCGACGATCTGATCATCTCTCGTATGAGCGATTCGAGCTATCTGGCCATCGTCAACGCCTCGAATATCCAAAAGGACGTCGATTGGATCGAATCCCATCGACGTGGCGAGGGCGCCATGAAGAACGTGAGCGACGATTACGCGTTGATCGCCCTTCAGGGGCCGCGTGCTCAGGACATTCTCTCCACTTTGACTACCGAGAAGCTCGATGAGCTGAAGTATTACTACTTCGTCGGAGGCGAAGTGGCCGGACATGACGTCACCATCTTTCGCAGTGGCTACACGGGCGAGGACGGTTTCGAGCTCTTGGTGCCAGCCGAGCACGCGGCGCCATTGTGGCAAAAAGTGATGGAGGCAGGGCAATCATCGGGGCTAAAGCCTGCCGGCCTGGGGGCTCGCGACACGCTGCGGCTCGAAGCAAAAATGGCGCTCTATGGAAACGACATCGACGAAAAGCGCACCGTGCTCGAAGCTGACTTGGGTTGGATGATCAAGTTCGACAAAGGCGACTTCCTTGGCCGCGGGGTCCTCGCAAGGCAAAAAGAGGAAGGTGTTTCGCGGAAACTTGTCGGTTTCGAGATGGTGGACCGGGGGATCGCGCGAAAGGGCCATCCCGTTTTCGTCGACGGTGATGAGGTGGGGGCTGTAACCAGTGGCAGTTTCGCTCCCTATTTAAAGAAAGCCATCGGGCTTTGCTATCTGCCAGCTTTGGCTTGGGCCGACGGAACCGAGCTCGATGTCGAGATCCGGGGCCGCCGGGCCCGAGCACGGGTGGTTCCCACGCCTTTCTACGAGCGAATGAAGGTGCCCGCTGGCACCCATTGAGGCCGCTGGCGCGGGGGGGCAAACAAGAATAGATTGAAGCGGGAATATTTATGACGAGGGCTAGGAGAGACAGATATGTACCCTGACGATCGCCGTTATTCCAAAGAGCACGAGTGGATCAAGATGGAAGGTGACCGTGGCACCGTCGGCATCACCGACTATGCCCAGAAGCAGCTCGGTGATGTGGTCTACGTGGAGCTCCCCGACGTCGGTGCCAAGTTTGCCGCCAACGAGGTCTTCGGCACCATCGAGTCGGTGAAAGCGGTCTCCGAGCTCTTCAGCCCCGTGGGGGGAGAAGTCGTGGAAGTCAACCAGAGCGTCGTGGACTCACCGGAGATGGTGAACAAAGATCCACACGGGAACTCCTGGCTCGTGGTCATCAAAGTCGACGATACGACGGAGCTCGGGAAGTTGCTCACCGCTTCGCAGTACCAGGAGCTCACAGAAAAGGAGGAGGCGGATTGAGATTGCGGAGGGATTCTTGATGATCAAGGCCTCCAAAGCGAAAGATCTGCTCAGCACGACCGACACGTTCGCCCGGCGGCACATCGGTCCGAGCGACAAGGACATCGAGACGATGCTGGGGTCGCTGGGTGTCTCCTCGCTCGATGGGCTGATCGACGCCACGATTCCAGAAAGTATTCGCCTTCGAGCCCAGCTGGATATCCCCGGGGAGCGCGGCGAACACGAGCTCCAGGGCGAGATGCGCCGGATGGCCGACCGCAATCGAGTGTTCCGCTCGTTCCTGGGGATGGGCTACTACGATTGCGTAACACCGCCTGTCATCCAGCGAAACATCTTGGAGAATCCCGGCTGGTACACGCAGTACACACCGTATCAGTCGGAGATTGCGCAAGGACGACTGGAAGCGCTTCTGAATTTCCAAACCATGGTCGCCGATCTCACCGGACTACCGTTGGCCAACGCATCCTTGCTGGACGAGGCGACGGCAGCAGCGGAAGCCATGAGCATGTGCCTGGCCATTCACGGTGCCAAGCAAAAGGTCTTCTTCGTTGCCAAGAACTGCCACCCTCAGACGATCGCGGTGCTCGGGACCCGTGGCTTACCGTTGGGCATTCGAATCCAGGTGGGATCTCCGGAAGATGCCAACTTCGGGGATCCCGAGCTCTTTGGAGTACTCCTCCAGTACCCGGGGACGGACGGATTGATTTCGGACTATTCCGGCGTGATCGAGCGTGCACATGCCGGAAACGCCACCGTGGTTGTGGCGACCGACCTGTTGGCGCTGACCCTTATCCGCCCACCCGGAGAGCTCGGCGCCGACATCGCCGTCGGCTCGACCCAACGCTTCGGTGTCCCGCTCGGATTCGGCGGACCCCATGCGGCGTTTCTCTCGACTCGCGAAGAGTACGCGCGCCGGGTGCCAGGACGTATCGTAGGCGTTTCGCAAGATGCCGACGGGCAATCGGGTTTTCGATTGGCGCTTCAGACGCGCGAGCAGCACATCCGCCGGGACCGGGCCACGAGCAACATCTGTACCGCGCAGGTTCTCCCAGCGATCCTGGCGAGCATGTTCGCGGTCTATCACGGTCCGGAAGGGCTCTTGTCGATCGCTCGCCGCGTTCAGGGTCTGACGGCGATACTCGCCCGCGGGCTCGAACGTCTGGGGCTCGATTTGGGAAGCGGACCATTCTTCGATACGTTGAAGGTAACGTCGCCACCGGAGCGTTCCAAAAAGATTCACCAAGCGGCCCGCGACCGCCATATCAACCTGCGCCGTATCGAAGATGGATCGGTCGGCGTCTCCCTCGACGAGACGACGACGACGCACGACTTGTCGGCGCTTTTCGAAGTGTTCTCTAGCTCGGACTCAATCCCGTTCACCATCGAGGACCTCGCCGATGATATCGATCCCGCGCTTCCAGCTAATTTGACACGCACCAGCGCTTTCCTGACCCACGAGGTCTTCCACCGCTTTCACTCCGAGCACGAGCTCTTGCGGTACATCCACCGACTGCAGGCCAGGGATTTGTCCATGACCACCTCGATGATTCCTCTCGGCTCTTGCACGATGAAGCTCAACGGAACGACCGAGATGACTCCCATCACCTGGCCGGGGTTTTCCGGCTTGCACCCGTTCGCGCCCGCCGATCAAGCGGAAGGCTACGCGGAGCTCTTCGCTCAGATCGAGAAGTGGCTTGCTGAGATCACGGGTCTCGGTGCCGTCTCGTTACAGCCTAATGCGGGCTCGCAAGGCGAGTATACGGGTCTCCTCGTCATCCATGGCTATCACAAGAGCCGCGGTGAAGGACATCGGAACGTCTGTTTGATACCGGTATCGGCGCACGGAACCAATCCAGCGAGTGCGGTGATGGCTGGATTCAAAGTGGTTCCGGTGGCGTGCGACGAGCAGGGCAACATCGACGTCGGTGATCTGAAGACCAAGGCTTCGCAGCACGCCGACTCGCTCGGTGCGTTGATGGTTACCTATCCATCGACCCACGGTGTCTTCGAGGAAAGCATCCGCGAAGTCTGCGAGATCGTCCATACGCACGGCGGGCAAGTCTACATGGACGGCGCGAACATGAACGCTCAAGTCGGATTGACGCGGCCAGGCGACATGGGTGCCGATGTCTGCCACCTCAATCTCCATAAGACGTTTTGTATCCCCCACGGCGGCGGCGGGCCGGGCATGGGACCGATCTGCGTTGCGAAGCATATCGCGCCGTTTCTACCGGGACATCCCATGATGAGTATGGGGGGAGAGCACGCGATCGGACCGGTTTCCGAGGCACCATACGGTAGTCCCAGCGTTTTGCCGATCTCTTGGGCGTATATCGCGCTGATGGGTGCGAAAGGATTGACTAAGGCGACCCAGGTCGCGATCTTGAACGCGAACTACATGGCCAAGCGTCTAGAAGGGCATTATGGGATTCTGTACACCGGCAAGAACGGTCGTGTGGCGCACGAGTTCATCATTGATGGCCGTCCCTTCAAGAAAAGCGCCGGTGTCGAGGTCGAAGACATCGCCAAGCGCCTGATGGATTACGGATTCCATGCGCCGACGATGTCCTGGCCGGTTCCGGGAACGCTCATGATCGAGCCCACTGAAAGCGAGTCCAAGGTCGAGTTGGATCGCTATTGTGATGCTCTGATCGGGATTCGCGAAGAGATCCGTGCGATCGAAGAAGGCCGCGCCGACCGAGAGAGCAACGTGCTCAAGAACGCTCCCCATACCGCGCGCGCCGTAACGGCGGACGTTTGGGACCGCCCCTATAGCCGCGAGCAAGCCGCCTTTCCCGCGCCTTGGATTCGGGAGCACAAATTCTGGCCTCCGGTGGCCCGCATCGATAACGCCTACGGCGATCGCAATCTGATGTGCACGTGCCCACCTATGGAGACGTACTAGAAGCAACATGCCTAAGAAACGGCCTCTTCGCGTTGCGGCGGCACAAATCTCTCCCGTCTTCATGAAGAAACGGGAGTCGGTTGAGAAGTACGCCGAGACCATCGTTGAGGCGGGACGACAAGGCGTAAAACTTCTGGTAACGCCCGAGACCGGGATCCCGACCTATCCATATTGGCGAAACAACTTCGGCTACACCTCACCGGAGTCGGCGGTCCTTTGGAAGGACACGGTGCTCGACTTCTACGAGCAGTCGGTCCGCATACCTAGCCCGGAGACCGATATTCTCTGTCGGGCGGCGGCGAGCGCCGGGGTTGTCGCGGTCATCGGCCTCAATGAACAAGATGACCGCGCAGGCTCGGCGACGTTGTACAACACTCTTCTCTTCATCGGCTCCAATGGCGAGATTCTGGGCCGCCATCGCAAGCTGATGCCCACGCACCAAGAGCGCTTCTTTTGGGGGCGAGGTGACGCATCCGACCTTCGAGTCTTCGATACCAGCTTTGGTCGCCTAGGCGGGCTCATCTGTTTCGAGAACCACATGACGCTCTTGAAGGCTGCGATGGCGACGAAGGGGGAGGAGCTGCACGCCGCGGTTTGGCCCGGCTGGTGGAGCTATGGCGGAGAGGGGAACTCGGTGCGGGACATGACGGGCTCCGAGGGACCGCTGCACGCATCGGATCAAGACTGCGCGATTCGGGAGTACGCCTTCGAGACCCAGACCTTCGTGGTCAGCGCGAGCCTCTACCTGCCGGAGGACTCTGTGCCGGACGACTTTCCCTATAAGAAGACCGCGAGCTGGAAATGGGCGATGGGTGGCAGCGCGATCGTGAACCCGTTCGGTGCCTATGCTGCGGAGCCGGTTTTCCATCGCGAAGAGTTGGTCGTCGCCGAGTTGGATTTGGCTGATCGTATCGTGGCCAAGAACGTCTTCGATTGCATGGGACATTACAGTCGATGGGACGTCGTCTCTCTCCAGATCCGAGACAAAGACTTCGAACCGACCGCACCTCTTTCTCCTCGACGCATCAAGATGGAACAGATCGAGGAAATCGCGGAGCGGCACAGCCTGCCCGCCGAGAAGGTGGAGACGATTTTGCGTGAGCTCCAATCC
Organism: Candidatus Marinacidobacterales bacterium; assembly: GCA_965222425.1. Classification (GTDB taxonomy): domain Bacteria; phylum Acidobacteriota; class Vicinamibacteria; order Marinacidobacterales; family DATDRI01; genus CBDCNP01. Next base: position 81,195 of record CBDCTW010000002.1, on the reverse strand, counting down.
ATGGAAGTCGAGGTCGACGGCTAACGATGGTTGGCTTCGTCCTTTACTCCCTCTCCCCTTTGGGGAGAGTATGGCGTCACGGAACGCCCGTGCCGGTATCAAGGTGGCCAGACGCCGGGTGAGGGGTTAAGTTGGCTTCCATCCTTAGCCTTATAGGCTGATCCGCAATCCGTACTGTTCTTTTATCGCAAGCAGGGCCTCGGCATTTCCCTTGGCATCGTCCAACGGATCGTGGGTGTGCTCCGTCTGCCGAAGATGTTTGAAGTTCTTGAACATGTCTTTCTCGACTCCCTTGTAGAGTGAACCCAGGTTGGCGGAGCTATGTCCGAAGGGGTTCTCTCCAAGGAAGTGATGGAAGTACCAATTGATGAATTGCCAGTCGAAGCCGTTGTTGTCCGAGATGAACATCGGGCGTCCCTTGGTCTCTTTTTTCACCCAATCCCCGAACTCAAGCATTACGGCTTTCGGGTCATCGAATGACAGCGTTTCTTCACGAGTAAAATCACTTACATTGAGCGCCTCGGGAATCCACAAATCGGTCGTCAGTTTGAGGCGGCCGTAGAATGTCCGTTCCAGACTCGGTTCCACGATGACCGCCCCGAAGCAAACCATCGAATAGTCACCCGGAATCGGCCCATCGGCTTCGATATCCACCATGAAATAGCTCAATGGACAAACCTCCCTCTTGTTGCCAGGCAACCCCAGAGTGATTCTTTTTGTCAGTCGCTGCCTAGGCCACGTCTTGCCCAACTCGTCCAGTCCTGCCTTCCCTTTCTAGACATCCAGTTCGGGACGCATCGGGTCACCAGGGCACGCCAATCGTAGTCGGGCCCGAACTAGAGCCCACACTCTGACCCCTCTTCATTGCGACAGAATAGACAGCTTCACATGGCTCGGATACTCCGCGCTGTGATGAATCCGCATCGTACCCGTCACTGTCTCTGCGGCCGTGCCTTCATCACCCCCGGTGTTGGAGTTGGGGAAGTAATAGTTGTCTAGAGCGTTCATGACCGCGATCCGGATGCGATGGCCCTTCTTGAAGGTGTTGGCGATCGCCGGAATGCTGAAGTGATAGCGAACGACCTCCTCGAGCTTGCCCGTCAGAAGCTCCTCGCGCTCGAAATTGGATCCGAACACCTGGTGGGTCGGATCGTCCAAGTGCCGGAACCGTGCCCGCAACATGTCGCCCAACTTGAGCTGGCCGTCGTCCACGTACGCGGCGGCGATCAGCCAGTGACCGATGACGACGACGGTGATGGAGGCGGCTCGGAGGAAATCGACATACCGGTTTCGCGTCTCGGGAGTTCTCGCGGCGAGTTCCTTGGCGCGAGCCCACGGGCTCATCCTTCGCGAAGGAGGAGCTTTGGACGTAGTTCTTGCCTCCGGTCGAAGTACTAGGTGGTCTCGGGAGGAGACGGCCTGGATTGGAGCTTTTGCTCCAGGTCGTGCACGGCTCGGTTCTGGCGCATGAGGTAGAGGGCTTCGACGATGAACGCGACCAGTCCGCTTATGAACGCCAAGTACCCGAACCCGCCATGGATCCAGGCCGGCAGCGCCATGGTGTGTGCGCCACCGCCCAGGATGGTGGCGATCATGAGCGTCGACATGGCTCCGCCTGCCCATGGAAACACCTGGCTCCTGAGGCGCCGGACTTGCTTTAGCTGGTCGGCACCGACTCCGGTGTCTTGGACCGCGTTGCGAATCGACGTGCTGACGCCGATGAAGTAGAAAAACGTCATGGTATGGGCGAACAAGGCAAGGAGGATAGCGATGAGCCCCAGCGTCAGATGCCGCCCGAGCGCCCCACCTCCTTGTGGAATGATGTTGCCATAGAAGACGGTTGCTGCGATGGTGGCGAGCGAGATCGCGTTCAGAGTGAGGAGGGCGACGGTCATTGGATCGAAGGACACCGATTATAGGCTGTGGCCTGAAGCCGCGCAATGTAGCGGGGATTGAATAGGGAGGAAGAAATGCCTAGCGAAGTGACGGTGAGACGAGTCGGCAAGTTCAAGAACGACATCGAGATTGGCGAGCATCATCTGACTGCGGACGAACCGCGCGAGGTCGGTGGAGAAGGCCAAGGACCGTATCCTTACGGCCTCCTTCTGGCCTCTCTCGGTGCCTGCATCTCCATAACGTTGACGCTCTACGCGGATCGCAAGCGCTGGCCGCTCACGGGTGTCGAGGTGAAGCTCCGCCACCAAAAGGTCTGACGAGTTCACCGCGCCCTTGAAGAAGCGGCCGGAGATCGAGGTGCGGTTACGGGAGTGGTATTAGAACCCTCACCCGGCGTCTGGCCACGTTGACAGCGGCACGCCATGTTTTGACGCCCTCATCTCCCCGGTCGGGAGAGGGAGAATATTAGTTACTTCTGAGCGCGCTCATCGGATCGATCCCGGTAGCACGCCGCGCGGGTAGGACGGAAGCGATGATCGCTACTGCCGCCAACACTAGTGACACGGCGAGGAATGTGATCGGGTCGGTAGGCTCGATTTCGAAGAGCAACCCTGACATGAGCTGAGCCAAGGCGAGGGCGCCCACGATGCCGAACGCCAGTCCGATTAGTACGAGAACGATTCCCTGTTTCAGGACCATCTTCAGCATATCCGCCCGCGTGGCGCCGAAGGCCATGCGGATGCCAATCTCCTGCGTCCTTTCGGTGACGGAAAGCGCCAAGACTCCACTGATGCCCGCGGCAGTGATGAGGAGCGCCAACCCCGCGAAGAGACCAAGCAGTATCGTCGTCAGGCGAGGCGCCGCGATCGAATCGCTTCTCACTGGCTCCAGCGTCCGCACCCTTGCCACCGGCTGGTTCGGATCCACGTCGTAGACGGCCTTGGTCAACTGGCGCTCCATCGCGAGCGGGCTGGCGGCAGTGCGTACCACCAGGCTGGTGACACGATTTGGGAATTGATCGAGTGGTAGGTAGATGACGTCTTCGATATCGGTATCCAGGCCGTACTGTCTCACGTCGCCTAGAATCCCGACGATCGTCGTCCAGGTCTCCCCGTCGTCGAGCGACAAACGCCGGCCAACCGGGTCTTGTCGTTCCCAATCATGGCGGGCCAGCGATTGGTTGATGATGGCGACCCTCGGGGCCTCCGCATGATCAAGTGACGTAAAAGTTCGTCCCGTAACCAACGGTATCTCGATCGCCTGGAAGTAGTCCGGGCTCGCGGTGTGGATGTCGACTTGCGGCAACAATTGTCCTTCTTCCACGAAGCGACCCTCGATTTGGAGCCTCCGAGTGAACGGGCCGATCTCGTTCAGTGGAAAGGTCCGAGTAATTGCGGCCGACGTTACGCCAGGAAGGAATTGGACTTTCGCGAGGAGAGACCGTTGAAAATCCCGCTGCTTTTCCGCAGTGTCGTATTTGGAGCAGTTGAGATCGAGCAGCAGGGTTAGAACTCGCTCGGTCTGGAAACCACCGTCCACCTGCTGCAGTTTGATGAAGCTGCGGATCATGAGCCCGGCACCGGTCAACAAGATGAGTGAAATCGCGATCTGCGACACCACGAGCAAATTCCGAACGCGATGGCTTCCCACACCGCTCGTGGTTCGTCCGCTTCCCGCGTTGAGTGCCGTCACGAGGTTTCGTTTCGCGGAAAACGCGGGAATCGACCCGAAGACGACACCGGTGGCAATGGACACCAGGACCGTGAAAAGTAGAACCGGACCGTCGATGGCGATCTCGCCCGCGCGGGCTGTGAACCGGGCGGCAAAAGCGGCTAGTACATCGAGGGCGCCGGCGGCGAGAAGCAGCCCAAAGGCACCGCCAACGATCGCCAACAATGTGCTGCTCTCGGTAACTAGTTGACGCAGCAATCGACCCCGGCTCGCGCCCATGGCCGAGCGGACGGCAAGCTCGCGTTCGCGACGGAGAAGGCGAGACAGGGTGAGGTTGGTCACATTGGCGCAGGCGATCAATAGAACCAGGGCAACCGTACCCAGAAGGACGAGCAGTGTTGGCCGTGCTTGCTGTGTGAGCTCTTCCTGTAGGGAGTTGGCGGCCACAGCGTAGCCTCGAGCCTTCGGATGGGACTCTGGGTAATCCTCTCCGAGCCGACGGGCGATCGTCGAGAGATCGGCTTGAGCCTCCTCCAACGAGATGCCGGGTTTGATCTTTCCGAAGACCCGCATCATGCGGCCGTTCCGGTTCTCGCGCAGAGCCTCCGAGGAGCGGAACGGGCAGGACGAAACCGCCATATAGATGTCGTTTTCGTCGGGGAACTGAGGTACCGGCGGAAGGACGCCGATGATGGTGTGGACTCTGTCGTTCATCTCGAATGTCTGGCCCACGATGTCGGGATCGCCACCGTTTTTCTGCCAGAATTCGTAGCTCAGCACCAGGACCGGATCGGCACCGATCTCGTCCTCTCCCTGCAGGAAGGTCCGTCCCAGGTAGGGTTGGACCTTCAAAACGTCGAAAAATTCCGCGGAGACGACCCCGGTTTGGACGCGCTCCGGCTCCCCACGCCCGAGCAGGATGAAAGGCATGGTGTGGTATTCAACGATCGCTTCCAACGTCTGGTTCTGCTCGCGATAGTCGAAGATCTCTTTGACCGAGAACGGCATGTTGTCGACGTCCGCCAAGGGAGCTTGCTGGCGCAAGACGACCAGCTTTTCGCCACCTTCGTAGGGGAGCGGACGTAAAAGGACGCCGTTGATGACGCTAAAGATGGCAGTGTTGGCGCCGATGCCTAGAGTGAGCGTCAGCACGACGATGACGGTGAAGCCCGGCCGCTGCATCAACGTTCGGATCGCGAACCGCGTGTCTTGCCAAAAGGTTTCTATGAATCCGGTGCCCCGTAGGTCTCGGCATTCTTCCTTCACCTGCTCAAACCCTCCAAAGCTCCGACGGGCTGCATAGTGAGCTTCTTCGGGGATCCAAACCGCGTTCGATATGACATCATCGGGTTGCCTGGGCGGTCTGCATGACGCGGGCGATGGCGGCGGACAGTCGTTCCCAGTTCTCCGTTTCCTCGGCGAGCTGTTTACGTCCTGCCCTCGTGACGCGATAGAACTTGGCCCGGCGATTGTTCTCCGAGGTACCCCACTCCGACGTGATCCAGGCACGGCGTTCCAGTCGATGCAGCGAGGGATAGAGCGAGCCTTGATTCACCTGGAGCACGTCCTTGGAGATCTGCTGGATACGCTGGGAGATGCCCCAGCCGTGCATCGGGGCCAGACTCAGGGTCTTCAAAATCAGCATGTCGAGGGTGCCCTGCAAGAGGTCGCTTTTGGTTTCGGCCATGTCTTTCTCCTAGAAGGTCTACAGGAGAGTAGACCGAGATCTGTAAATTGTCAATGGGAGAGGAACTGGCCGGGTGCTTAGAAACGATCCACGCGGTGGACGGCCTTGGTGAGCTCTTGGTAGTAGCGATCGAAGAGGGCCCGGGGGTCGGAATCGGTGGTTTCGCCGCCCCGCAGCCGCTCGATTTCGAGAAAGGGAGCCGTATCGAGTTCGGCCTGCTTGCCAAAGGCCGCGACGACTTCCTCGTTGTGGATGGGTACTTCCTGGTCCATAAGATGGAGACAGCCTCGGAAGAGGGCGACGAAAGAGGGGTAGGACTCGGTCAGCAGACGCTTCAGGGCTTTCGACTTGCCTCGGGTTTCGATGAAGGCCTCTCTAAGGCGCATCATTTTTTCGCGAAGCTCCCTCTCGCACTGGAGCCGTAAGTGGTCCACATGGATCTCCAGCTCTTCGAAAAGGTCCTTCCCATGAAGGACGATCCGTCGCTGGCTGATGTCGAGGAACTCGATCGGGAACACGTCGGCCGACTCGGCGAGGAGTGTAGGGGAGAAGATTCGGGGAACGGGTTGATTCACTTTGCGCCAGTGAGTGAACGCAGGCTCCAGCGTTTCGAGCGTCGAAGGATCGAGGTTCTCGAGCACGACGAGCAAGTTCAGGTCGCTGGTGGCTTTCTCGTAGTCGCCCCGCGCCGTCGATCCGTACAGCACCACGCTGTGGAGTCGGTCACCCAAGGACTCCTCGAGATCGGCGAGCATCTTCTTTAGTGTGGGATGGTCCTTCAATTCCGAACCCATGCTGTTTCCTCCTGAGCCTTAGAAACTTCTTCCGGCACCGCCTCCGCCGAAACCGCCGCCTCCGAAACCACCAAAACCTCCGCCACCACCGAATCCGCCCCCTCGTCCACGCCCGGAAAAAACAAGCATGAAAAAAAGCATCGGATGACGAAAGAACAGGTACACCATGATGACAAAGAAAAGAAAGCCTAGAATTTTGCCGGGCAACCCCGGCTCTCTTCGCTCACGGCTGCGCGGTGGAGCGGTAAGCGCCGCGGTTCCCTCAATGATCACTCCATACTCGGCCGCGCTTGCTTGAACGAGCGCCGCGCTGGTTTGGAGCATCGCGGTGGACCAATCGTTTGCCCTTAGAGAGGGACTCGCGAACTGATCGAGGATCCTTCCAACACGACCGTCGGGGAGGTAACCCTCTACGCCATAGCCGGTGGCGATGAACACTTTCCGGTCTTCGGTAGCCAGAGCCACGACGATCCCGCGATCCTCGCCACTCCGCCCGACACCCCAGTCCTGGCCGACACGTACGGCGAAGTCCGCGATGGGCTCGCCTTCAAGTCGCGGAACGGTCACCACGACGATTGCGACCCCCGTCTGGTCGAAGAGCCCCTTGTGGAGTCTTTCCATCGTTTGGACCGCTTGCGGGGAGATGACGTCCGCGAAGTCATGAACCGAGCGATCTCGTGGAGTGGAAAGCTCGACCTGAGCGCTGGCCGTCTCGGAGAAGCTGATCAGTGGGACGAGGAAGGCTAGGGCGAGTCGGTGCGTCGACAGCACACGTCAGGATAGCATGCGGGGTGGCACCGACAGCAGGGCCTTGTGAAATCGTCGACATCCCAGGTTTCTCCAGGGTAAGGATACGTTGCCAGTGGTACCTTCTAAAGATCCGCGATTATGGGAACGACGGTGCCAATTGTGGCACCGCGATCCGGAGGCTCGGGATGGCAAAAAGACCAATGGGAGCAGTCCTTGCGGCCCCCATGGTGGATCCAAGCTCCCCCCAGCCCTTGTACCAACAGGTCTATCAGCGGATTCGCGAGCTTATCCTCGAGGGCAAGCTTCCACGAGGAGCGCGGCTGCCCTCCAGCCGGACTCTAGCCGATGACTTGAGCCTTTCGCGCAATACAATCCTCGACGAACCCACGACCTTTTGCTACTGGTGTCCCGGCGGTCGATCAGTTTCCCGTCGATCTATGGCATCGGCTGCTTTCTCGACGCAGTCGTCGCGTGAGTCGCGAGAATCTTCGTTACGGTGATCCGGCTGGCTACCGACCGCTTCGCGAAGCCATCGCGACGTACTTGGCGGGGGCACGTGGGGTTCAGTGTGAGCCGGATCAGATCATCATCAATACGAGCTCCCAGCAAGCTCTCGACATCGCGGTCAGAGTTCTAACCGATCTCGGAGACGCCGTCTGGCTTGAGGAGCCCGGCTATCTCGGCGCACGGGGGGCCTTCACCGCGGCGGGACTCTCCTTAGTGCCGGTTCCCGTCGACGACGACGGACTGCAAGTCAAAACAGGAATCGAGTCAGCTCCGGATGCGCGCTTGGCGTACGTCACTCCATCTCGTCAATATCCGCTCGGCTCTACACTCAGCCTCGCCCGCCGCTTCGCGCTTCTCGACTGGGCACGCTCCGCAGGGGCGTGGATCATCGAGGACGACTACGACAGCGAGTACCGTTACAAGGGTCGGCCGCTGGCGGCGCTCCAAGGTCTCGACAACGCGGCGCGCGTGATCTATGTCGGAACCTTTACGAAAGTGCTGTTCCCTTCGCTGAGGCTCGGCTATCTCGTCGCACCGCCGGATCTCGTAGAACCGCTCATCGCCGCCCGCAGCTTCGTGGACCGCCACAGCGCCACGCTGACGCAATCCGTCGTCGCCGACTTTATTAATGGCGGTCATTTCGGACCTCACATCCGCCGCATGCGCCGGCTCTACCGCGAGAGACAGGCCATGCTAGTGAAAAAAGTGGGGAGTCGCCTCGCAGGACGCCTGTCCGTACAACCCGCCGAAGTCGGAATGCACCTCATCGCACAGCTCCACAAACCGGGGTCACCGGGGTCAGATCCAGTTTTATCACAGGGTGTCAGATCCAATTTTGTGCATGCACAAAATTGGATCTGACCGGCGTCTGGCGAGGCTCAAAGCAGCAACCACGCTAACTGACGCCCTAAGTGGAGCGGAATCCGAGCCGTGGGACGTGGGGGTTTCGAAGAGAGCGGTCGAGCTAGGGGTAGACGTCGCTCCTTTGTCCCGCTACTACCTCGGTCCTCGCAAGCGCTCGGGCTTGGTCGAAAGGGACACCAAGAAGGGCGTCAAGGCGTTGGCGCAGGCGCTTGCCTTCTAGACCAAAAGTGCCGCGCCAGCAGGAAACCCAAGACCACCGCAACCAAGGCGAGAGCGATCGTCCCGTAGTGATTCGCGAGGATCTCGGCCGCCTCGTCTCCGAATCGCGCCCCTAGATAAGCCTCGCAGAGGTAGCGAATAAACCGTCCTCCGAAAACCGCGAGCAGGAACCGTCTCATGCGCATCTTGAAAGCGCCGGCCATGAGGATGAAGATCTTGGTGGGGAACGGCGGTGGGCCAAGCATAGCGATCAAGATCGCTAGGAAGTCGTTCCGCTGGAGCTTGTCCGTCACCCAATCTCTTTTTTTTTGGTCGAAGCGAGCGAGCGCAGCTCCGCCACCCTTTCTCCCCACTTGATAAAGGAGCCAATTTCCAACCGTAGAGCCGACCGCCGCGGCAAGTGCGATGAAAACCATCAAGTTGGGGCGCTGCCAGCTCAGCAGCATCACCACGGCATCGGGGCCACCCGGCAGGGGCACTCCTGCAGAGTCTAGAAGCGCGATGAAAAACAGTCCCGGAATGCCCCAGGTGAGGAGAAAGTTCTTCAGAGTTTCCATTTAGAAATCGACCTCGTTAGTTTTGCGGAACGGCTCGACCGGGAGTCCAAGGTGCACCGGCTTGCTCCAATGCTGCCTCTAGTTGTTTGATATCTGTCTCGGTCAGTCGTCGGAGCTGCGCGCTGGCCTCCGCGAATTCTTCGGTCGCAACCTCCAAGCTCTGCCGATGGGTCTCGGTGGGACCGTAAGTTGATTTCCACGAACCGTAGGTGATCGGGAAATACGCCCGACGATTGAGGGCGGCTGCGGCGCTCGGAGCCCCCGGGCGACCGGATCACCCTGCAGTTTCTTCTGCACGTCTTTCAGCCGCAGCTCAATATCCCGCGCCTGCGACAGAAGTTCCGGCAACGAACCCGGCGTATCGAGGATGGCTTGTTTCAAGTGCTCGATCCGGTTGAGCGCTTCCTCGGTGGCATCGACCGCACCCATCGCCTTTCGAGCGAGCTCGGCCGTCTTCTTCTCGAAAGCGCGAACTGTCTCGCGATTCTGCGGTGGAAGGGTCGAATTCTCCAAGGGAACGATCTGGAACGACTGGGCTTCTGCCAATGGCTCGAGCCTGCCGTCCACCCGCTTGCTCGACTCCACCGAATACTGCCCGGTCTTAGCCAGTGGGCCCGTGGGTCGTCTTTGCCAGGGAGAGGTCACCGCGGGCGGATCGATGTCTGTCGGGTTGGGTGCGGGATGCCGCAAATTCCACGCGACCCGGTGAAAGCCCTTACCGGACGGTCCAGAGATTCGTCGCACGACGTTCCTGTCGTTGTCCTTCACGGTCAGAATGATCGAAGGCTCCTCCTCGCGATCCTCTCTCTCGAGGGTCTCCCATCCGGGAAACGGAACGTCGCCACCCTTCTCCCGAATTTCTTTTTCTTCGTCTCTGCGAAGCTCCTTGCTGGACTTTGGTGAGTCCTTCAAATGGTAAGTAAAAACAGCGCCGAAGGGCGGGTTAGGGGCCGTGAAATGGCTCCCCCCCAGACTCGCCTTGTCTTTCTGCCCCAGAGGAGCCGAGGGGACATAGAGCAGAGCGTTCTTGACCGGAAAGAGAAGGGCGTCCGCAGCCAGAGTGGCGGCGCTCAGCCCTCGAAGCGGTGAGTAATCGTCCAAGAGATAGAAACCGCGACCGAAAGACGCACCCACTAGGTCGCTCTCCCGCCGCTGAATCTCGAGGTCCCGGAAAGAAATCGTCGGCACTCCGCCTTCCAGCCGGACCCAATGCGCACCGCCGTCGACAGTGAAAAAGATCCCGAACTCCGTGCCCGCGAAGAGTAGGTTCGCATCGACATGGTCCTGCACGATGGACCAAATGATGTGGCGCGCCGGCATATCACCCGAGATGGAAGTCCAGGTCGCCCCCCGGTCCACACTCTTCAAGATATATGGCTTGAAGTCCCCGACCTTATGGTTGTCGAGAACGGCGAAGACCGCGTTGGCATCGTGGACCGACGCCTTGACCTCGTTGACGAAGGCCAGATCGTGAACGCCCGGAGGGGAGGCGTGCGCCGGCGAGTTCGCGGCCAGGGTTGAGAGCAAGAAAACCAGGAATATGATACGGTGCGTGCGTTACCTCCAAGAGCGGTGAGGGCCGAAAAGGCGGCCACGGGGTTGTGGAGGATAGCACAGTCGAGGAAGGAGTGGGTGTGCCGCGCTCCAAGCTCTTGTATTTGAACAGTTACGGCGATTCTGGTATAGTGGAGTTCCCCGATTGAGAAGGGTATCCAGCGCCACGCGCCGGCCCCTCTTGAAAAGCTGCTGTCATCGCTCCTGGTGGGCATCCGGTGTTGGATTCTGAAAGCTGGAGATTCCCTTCGAGCAGGTCCACCATCAATGGGTAGGCACTAGAAAGCGTGTCGCTACAGTTGTGTCGGTTTCGGGAATGCAGAAAGGAGGACGTTATTAACACGAATGAAAGAAGAAATAAAAACGACTCAGTCCCCCAGAAAGCCAAAGCCCTGGAGGACCGCCAGTTCCGCGTGTTCACACGCAGACATATCGACGAGATTCCACAGCTAGAGAGCCTCTCTCCATCCCAAGTCACTTCGATGAAGGCCGTATCCGCGGTCCTTCCGTTCCGAGTCAATGACTACGTCCTGGAAAATCTCATCGATTGGTCGAACATCCCCGACGATCCCATCTATCAGCTCACTTTTCCTCAGCCGGAGATGCTGAGGAGGGAGGACTTCGAAAGAATGTTCGCCCTGGTGCGGTGTGGGGCAACAGGAGAAGAGATTCAGTCCGCAGCGCGCGAGATTCAGCAAACGTTGAATCCTCATCCGGCCGGCCAAATGGAGCTCAACGTGCCGCGCGTCGACGGCGAGCCCATCTCCGGGCTGCAGCACAAGTACGGCGAAACCGTGCTTTTCTTTCCGGCGGCGGGCCAGACCTGCCACGCCTACTGCACGTACTGCTTCCGCTGGGCACAGTTCGTCGGGATCGACGAGCTCAAGTTCGCGGCCCGGCAGTCCGACTCGCTGGTGCGCTATCTCCGCGAGCACCCTCAGGTTACCAACGTCCTGTTCACGGGCGGCGACCCGATGGTCATGAAGACCCAGGTCCTTAGGAGGTACGTGGAGCCCCTGCTCGATCCCTCGCTCGAGAATCTGGTCAGCATTCGCTTCGGCACCAAGGCACCCGCCTATTGGCCGTACCGATTCGTTGGCAACGAGGATGCGGACGGGCTCCTCGAACTCTTCGAGGAGATCCGCGAGAGCGGGCGGAGCGTCGCTGTGATGGCTCACTACAGCCACCCGCAAGAGCTCGCGACGCCGGTCGCCGAGAAGGCGGTGCGCCGGATCCGAAACGCCGGTGCCGTCATTCGCTGCCAAGCACCGCTGATTCGCCGGGTCAACGACCATGCTGACACCTGGGCCACGATGTGGCGCAAACAGGTTCGGTTGGGCGCGATTCCCTACTACATGTTCGTGGAACGCGATACTGGCGCCAAGAACTACTTCGAGCTTCCGCTCGTCGAGGCGTTTCACATCTTCAACGACGCGTACCGACAGGTTTCCGGCCTGGCGCGCACCGTTCGAGGACCATCGATGTCCACGAGTCCGGGCAAGGTCATCGTAGACGGCATCGCGGCCGTTCATGGAGAGCAGGTGATCGTCCTCAAATTTATCCAAGCGCGAGATCCGCGTTGGGTCGGACGGCCCTTCTTCGCCCGATTCGATCCCGAGGCTACCTGGCTCGGCCAGCTCGAGCCCGCCTTCGGTGAGGAAGAGTTCTTCTTCGAGACTCCTCTCCGACAAATCGAAGCGCGACGCGACTCGAAGCGCGGTATTTCTTCCGTGCGACTCCTGGGATCGTTCGTGGCGCCAGCTCCCTAAGAACACATTGGGGGTTCTCCGGTCCCGGCCGGAGAATCCCTTGTCTTTGGTGTCTCTCCCACACCCGTGGGATTTCCCCCACATTTCCTGTCGGAAAATCCCTGTGTTTCGACGCATACCGCTTCGCCCGTTTCTCCCTTACCATTTCTTCAAACAATGGAAAGTTACATCGTGCCTCGACCGGAAATCATCTCATCTGCCCGAAAACGCAATGGTCTCGGCTCGTCTTCACGAGCCGTCTGAAAAAGGGTTGTAGCCACTCAGGAGGTGTTTCGTGCGGGGAAGCCTGAACAAAGATTTCGTTCCCGAAATCATTCACTCGATCACCGACTCTCGGGAGACCGGGATTCTCAGCTTTTCTCGAGACAAGATCAGCAAGCGGATCTATTTCGGTGAGGGCACGATGATCTTCCCCAATTCCAGTAACCGCGGCGACAGACTGGGAGAGTTCCTTGTCCGAAACAAGAAGATGACGAACTCTCATTTGGCGCTCGCCTCTCAGAAGGTGAAAGTCACGGGGCAGCGGCTGGGAAAGGCTTTCGTCGACATGGGGCTGATGACCGAGAGTGAGGTGGAGGTAAGGGTGGCGGAGCAGGTCCTTGCCATCATTCACTCCGTCTTCCCTTGGACCAGCGGAGAGTACCGGTTCAGCGAACACACCAGCCCGATTGCTGAAGACCTCGCGCTTACGCTACCGACCATCCCTGTCATCCTGGAAGAAGTCCGCCACATGAACGACCCCGCAGTGATCCGACGAGCTCTGGAAAATCCTAAGAGCGTCGTCAGCTACGCGAAGACCTTCTCGGTGGTTTCCCCGGACTTCACCCTGACCCCGGAGGAGAGTTGCGTTCTATCTCGCGTGGATGGTCAGTCGACGATCGCGGCCATCTTGGCCATATCGCCTTTGACCGGTGAGGAGTCGCTCCGTTGTTTATATGCGCTGGTCTCCGGAGGTTTCTTGGAGCTCGGGGGGCAGAGTCGTAAGCTGACCCCCTCTTCGAAGCGCAAGGACCCGTTCCATCAAACTGCGGTCAAATCGAAGCCCGAAAAAAAAGACTGAGCCGGGGGAACTGAAGCTTTCACCCGAGGAAGAGTGGATTCGCGACGACATCCTGACCAAGCGTTCGGCGGTTGCCTCCGGAACGTATTACGATTGCCTGGGAGTGAAGCGTGGTGCGGAGAAAGAAGTGATCCGGAAGGCCTATCGCACGATGGTCAAGAGGTACCATCCGGATCGCCTTCGTTCAATGCGCCGTTCTTACCTTCGGGGCGATCTCGAAGAGATCTTGTCGAAGTTGAACGAAGCCCACAAGATTCTCACGAATGCGCTCGAGCGACGTCGTTTTGATAATTCGTTGCGTACCGAAGCGGTTCGTGGGGAGGACCTGAGCCCTAGGGACTTTCTCCACAAAAAACCCGGAAAACGTTCACCGTTCTCCGTGGAGCACATCTCCGCGCGTTACTACCGGGAGGCGAAACGACACTTCCGCGACATGCACTTCCACGAGACGACCGAGCTGATGGAAGAGTCGGTTCGCTTCGATCCCAGCAAAGCGTCCTACCACAAACTACTCGCGCTGGCGCTGGCAAAAAATCCTATGTGGAGAAGAAGGTCCGAGGAGCACTTTCAAGCGGCGCTCGAAATCGACGCTTTTGACGTGGAATGCCTGGTGGGCCTCGGGGAGCTCTACGAAGAGGCGGGCATGACGAGCCGGGCCCGGACGATGTTCGCCCGCGCGCTCAAGTTAGACCCAGCCAGCGAATGCTAGAGGCGGTGGAGACCTGCCTTGGTGCATTACTCTGGACAACTCTAAAGGAATCAGCAGGTTACGTTTTTGGGCAAAAAATCACAGAGTCAATGAAATCAATGACTTACCTGTATTTATGCACCAAGGCACCGCGAGAGTGCCGCTCATGCCGAAAATTAGCACCTCATACGCCAAAAACAGCAGCTCATGCGCAAAGAGAGCGGCTCATGCGGGGACGAGCACCCGACAAGGGAACAGGGGTAGTTTTCCGGTTCGTTGAACTTTCTCTAGCAGCTAAATGCAGCTTGCCTTGAATTTCGAGATACTCACCGTTTCCATGAAAATTGTCCGGGAGTTGGCTGGTGCACTATGGAGTCGTAGCGGCCAATCCCTTCCGTCGCTCGACGCGACGGGTGTGGTACGTCTGTCGATCGCGCTTGTGCTCTTCCGTCTCAGGGAACATACCGTTTTGGTACGGATAAGTCGTCATTTCATGAAACGGTAGTGGCTCAACCGTATTCGAATCGGCCGAGTTGAGATCCATATCTTTCCCAAAGCCATCGGCGAACACCAGGAAAGTCCGCGTCCAACCGTCTGGCAACGCCGGGAGACGGTCGGCGTTAAAGGAAAGCGTAAGCTCGTCGCCGTGCTTGGTAATGACGTAGCGGTCGTCGACGTTTTCTACCAGCTCCCTCACATCCCCGTAACGAGTGTAGTTGCCTTGGTGCTGATCCCATACTTCGGTCGGTGAGATTCGTGAGTAGTCGTAAATGTTCGGTGCGCGGCCATCGGGATTGACCGAGGCCGGATAACCTCGAAACCCGAGCTCGGCACGATCCGGTGCCAGTTCAGTGACTTGGAGATCGATGTCGGGCGCGACGGTCGCCACCAGGATCTGATCCCAGTAGATCCTCTGGCTCGTCGTGATGCGCACGCGTCGATGTTTTGCGTCGACCATCCCTTCCAGATCGACCAACATCGTTTTCGGAAGACCGGCTGGGAAGCCCATTTGCTCAATCGCCATGCGAAAACCACCCTCGCCGTCTTCCACCTCGAGATACGGTGTCCTGACCGAGACCCCCGCCTGCCAGGCAGCGAGATTCGAGCTCGAATCGGTGTAGTCGATCCACCCGTAAAGAAGCAACACCACATGTTCCCCGTCGACGATCTCGCCGAGATCGAGGGTCAGAGAATGGGGCTCGGCGTAGCCCTTGAACGGCAACATCACGAGCTCGCTCGGATAAAGTCGATCCTTCTCGGCGATCAACTGCGTGACGTCGTTGCTTCGTTGGTCGACCGCCTTGGTCGGAGGGCGCGCATCCCGAACTGGATAGAGTCGCGGCTCGGGATAGGGCGGTGCGGGCAGGAGACGCTCGTTGGGAAACACGTCGACCTCGGCGGGATGATCTACCGCGATCAGCGAAGCCTTGTCATAACCGAGGACTTCTTCCAGCTGGTTTACCCACCGGAGCTCATAGGCGCCATCCTTCGGCACCGGCGGGAAGTGCTCGAGCTTTATGTACTCATCCGTATCGGGATAGTTGTACTTTCCGGGAGCGTGGAGGTAACCGACCGCGGCCCCACCGAGAAAGTCGGTCACGAAACGAATCTGATTACCGTCCCAAGTATAAAGAATCGGACAAGACGTGCCTTTACGATTGAGCTCTTCGTAAGTCACGGTTTGACCGCCTTCGACATCCATCTCGATCTGCTTGACGCCTCCCGGCCAGAGAAAGCGAATGTAGTCGGCGGTTTTTTGTGGCCCCAGCCCGAAATGAAGAGGCAGTTCGTTCTGAGACATGTAACCGGAGATGGAGCGGACTTCGCGGCGGAGGCGCGCCGAGCCCGCTTTCACTTCGATTTTGGTGCCGAGGCCGTCCTTATTGCTTCTTAGTCCTTGCGCAACGACGTTGATCCACCCTCCCGAGTTCCCGCCATCGTTTCGGAAGAACAACAGCCGACCGCGATCGGTACCGACCACCGCATCCAGATCGCCATCGCTATCGACGTCCGCGATCGTCAGGGCTCGTCCCCCACCAACATTCGCCCCAGACGTTGCTAGAACGCCGGCACGTCGATATCCTGAGCGCGAGCTTTCATAGAAAGCGCCGACCACGCCGGGCTCGTTCGTCACCAAGAGCAAATCCAAATCGGCATCGTTGTCGGCATCCAGAAATGCCGTGCCGAACCGACCGCCCGGGACTCCGGCCGCCAACAGACCGGGCGACACCACATCGGGGGTGAAACCAGTTTGCGCGGGCCCACGCAGAAGCAAGTTCAAGGCGGCACCCTCGGCAGTGAAGAACAGATCGAAGTCGCCATTTCGATCGAAATCGGCGGAATCCACTCCCCGCGTCCTTCCGGAGGTTTCGATGCCCCAAGCGCCCGCGCTCTCGGTAAAGGTTCCGACCCGATCGTTCGAGAAAACCTGTACCGGTTGCCCATCGTTCACCACCAATAAATCGATGTCTCGGTCGTCGTCCAAATCGGAGAAGATCGAGCCTAGACTTCGGGACGCCCCGCCCGCGGTGCGACTCGCCGCACCGATCTCTGTGAACGTACCGTCGCCATTATTTCGATACAGTCGATTCGGAGCACCTACCAGGTCTTGTGGCACGCGTAGCGTCCCGCGCTCGGGACGAGCTTCGGGATCGACATAGTTCGAGACATAAATGTCTAGATCCCCGTCGTGATCGACGTCGGCGAAGGTCGCGCTCACCGAGACGTCACTGCCACCGACGTCTACGTCCGATTTTGCGAATTGCCCCGCACCGTCATTGATGAAGAGCGCATTCGGTCCCGAACCAACGAGATACATATCCGCATCGCCGTCGCCATCGACGTCACCGACAGTGACGCCTATGAACTTCCCGACTTCGGGGATTCCCGTTGCACGCTTGCGAAACCGACCCCCTTCGTTGACGAAGACGAGTGCTCCGCCGTCGCGAACGAAGATCAAATCCGCGTCACCATCGGCATCTAGATCGCGCAGCGCCAGCCCCGTGCCCAAGTGAGGCAGGAGCCGGCTCTCGATGAAATCCAGTCCAAACTTGGAAGCCGCGACGGAATCGGGCCAGGCGGGCGGTGATGGCAAGGCGGGAAGCTCGAGCCCGGCTTCCTGGGTCGCTTCCACCCAGCTAACCGCGGACTCCACGGTCACCTCGGGCCGCGCTTCCTGCAGGGGTGGCGATGACTCTTCAATGGCTTCGGCGTAAGGTCCGAGCTCGGTGTACTGGAGCCCGGCCGATGCGGCCTCGGCGGGAAAGCTCTCTTTGAGAGTGCGGAAAATCTCGAGCTCCTTCCGCCCTTCCTCGGCTCTTCCCTGCCGAATGAGAACATTTCCCAAGCTGAAGTGTGCCGATTCGTTGTTGGGTCGAAGCTCAAGGGTCTTTCTGAGCGTCGCCTCCGCATCTTCCAGACGCCTCAGGTTGGCGTAGAGGGTCCCCAAGTAATAAAGAGTCATCGAGTCCGTCGGCTCTTGAGCGGCCACCTTCTCGAAAGCGATCACCGCGTCCTCGGTGTTGCCCATGAGCTTGAAGATGAGCCCGAGGTTGTAGTGAACGTGCGAGTTGTCGGGGTCGAGGGCCTTCGCTCTCTCGAACGCCACTTGCGCTTTCTCGAAGTCACGTTGGTTGAAATAGGCGATGCCCAGGTTCACCTGGCCAGGTAGCAAATCCGGTTCTAACGCGACCACCGCTTCGAACTCAGCCGCAGCCTCCTCGAATCGAAACTGCTCTAGAAGGGCGATGCCCCGGTTGGCGTGAACCTGCGCACTAGCTGGGGTTTTCTGGTGTGACGAAGAGCCCTGTAGAGAGTGTCGAGGGAATCCAAACACCAAAACAACCAAATAGATACCGACGGTTAGATTCATTTTTCTCATCACGACCCGATTATGAGCACGGGGTCGAGAGAGTGTCAATGTCACGAAGCGTGCGTGCTATAATTTTACGCACCCGGCTTCCACGAGCCGGGCTTTCACTTTTCATGGATATTGATAAGGCCAAGCCATGCAACAAGTCCAAAATCTCTCCAAGGGCTTCGGCGGTCAAATCCTCTTTGAGAACGTCACCTGGAATGTTTCCGGAGGGGACCGAGTAGGTCTCACCGGTCCCAACGGTTCCGGGAAGACCACGCTGCTTCGCATCCTGGCGGGAACGGGGACCCCTGACAGGGGGGACGTCACGGCGCCACGGGGAACGAGGATCGGCTTTCTCCCACAGGATGGATTGAGCCATAGCGGCCGGACACTCAAAGAAGAAGCGACCTCCGTGTTCGCCGATGTCCTGGCATTACGGGACGAGCAGCGAGAGCTCGAGGAAGAGATGAGCCGGCTCGACCCCGGAAGTACCGGCTATCAGGCGGTGCTCAATCGATACGGGGAATGCCAAGAAGAATGGGATCGGCAGGAGGGCTTCGCCGTCGAAGCACGGGTCGGGGAGGTACTTCGCGGCCTGGGGTTTCAACGTGACGAGCTCGAAGCTCCTACCGAGACCTTCAGCGGCGGTTGGCAGATGCGCATCGCCTTGGCTAAGCTGCTTCTCGCTCGCCCCGACATTCTTCTGCTCGACGAGCCTACAAATCACCTCGATCTCGAGGCACGAAACTGGCTGGAGGAATTCCTCGCCGTGTATCCGCACGGGGTGGTCCTCGTTTCCCATGATCGCTACTTCTTGGATCGGGTCGTCACCCGCATCACCGAGATCGATCGACGCCAACTCCGAAATTACCCGGGCAGCTATTCCAACTTTCTCGAGGTTCGGGAAAAGGCGATCGCCGAGCTCCGCGCGCGTGCTCGTCACCAGCAAGAGGAGATGGAGCGCATCCAGAGATTCATCGATCGTTTTCGCGCCAAAGCCAGCAAGGCTAAGCAGGTGCAGAGTCGGGTGAAGATGCTCGAGAAGATGGAACAGATCGAAGCCCCTCCGGAGAGAAAGCTCATGAAGCTGCGCCTGCCCCAGCCCGAAAGGAGCGGCCGGGTCGTTCTCGAGCTAAAGGGGGTCACCAAGAAATACGGTAAGAAGCAAGTGTTCAACGGTGTCGATCTCCTGGTGGAGCGCGGCGAGCGAGTGGCGTTAGTGGGTCCAAACGGCGCCGGTAAGTCGACCCTCATGCGCCTATTGGCCGGGGTGGAGCCGCCGGACTCCGGTGAGATCGAGCCGGGTCACAAAGTAAGCCGAGGCTACTTCAGCCAGGAACGGGCCTTCGACCTCGAAGAAAAAAAGACCGTTCTTGCCAATTTGATGGAAGTTGCTCCCGTCGATCTCGTTCCCCGGCTCCGGAATATCTTGGGGGCCTTTCTTTTTCGCAACGATGATGTGGACAAGAAAGCCAAGGTGTTATCCGGCGGCGAGAAGAGCCGACTCGCTCTTGCCAAAATGTTGTTGCACCCCGCGAACGTGCTCTTGTTGGACGAGCCGACCAACCATCTCGATCTCGACTCTAAGGAAGTGCTTCTCAACGCACTCAGAGCATTCACCGGAACTCTGATCTTTGTCTCCCACGACCGCTACTTCATTGACGAGCTCGCCACCAAGGTGGCCGAAGTGGGTAACGGAACCGTGCGACTTCACTGGGGCAACTACGAGGATTTCGTACGCGCCACCGCACCCCCGGAACCCGTCCCCGAGGAAATCGACGTCGCCTCCAAGAAATCTCTCCGCCCATCTTCCAGGAAAGGCAGAAAAGGCAGAAAAGGGACGAAGACTGCACCGCTGAACGGAAAGTCCGGAAAGTCCAACCGCGCGCGGAAGCGGCGAGCGAAAGCTCAGAAGCTCGAGGACAGCATTACCGAGGTCGAGACCGCGATAGCCAGTCTTGAGGCAAGAATGGCGGTGCCCGGCTTCTATGACGACGCAAGCGCGGCGGCCGAGGTCGTCGCCACGCACGAGAGCCTCAAAGTAGAGTTGGATCGCCTCTATAGAGAGTGGGAGAGCCTAGCGGCAGAGAGCAAGCGACATTGATGTCAGGGATGTCAGGGATGTCAGGGATGTCAGGGATGTCAGGGATGTCAGGGATGTCAGGGATGTCAGGGATGTCAGGGATGCGAACGGTACTTAGTGGTCGCCGACTTTGAGCTCTTTGATTGCCTCTTTGGCGAGGGCATCCACCCTTTCGTTCTCCGGATGGCCATCGTGACCTCGGACCCATTCCCAAGTCAGCCGGTGTTTCTCTGCGCGATCCCAAAGCATCTGCCATAGGTCCCGGTTTTTCACCGGTGATCCACTCGCCGTCTTCCAGCCGTTTCTTCGCCAGGAGTGGATCCAACGTATCATGCCCAAGGCAACGTACTGGGAGTCGGTGACGACTCGCACCTCGGAAGGCTGCAAAAGAGATTCCAAAGCGCGGATGACCGCCATGAGCTCCATGCGATTGTTGGTCGTCCTGGCCTCGGCACCATGGAGCTCGCGACGCTCGCCGTTCTCGTCGACGATGGCCGCCCAGCCGCCGGGGCCTGGATTGCCCTGACAGGCGCCGTCCGTGAAAACCGTTATTTCTTTCATGTAGGAGCCGGCCCATCATACCGGACAGATGACGCTTCGGGGGAATTTGGGAGGAAAGAAGCTCCCTTTCCTTTACTCCCTCTCCCTCAGGGAGAAGAGGGCGTCGGTCGATACCGTGCCGCTATCAACGGAGTCAGACGCCGGGAGAGGGTGGTATAAAACTGGGGAGCCGAGGGGAAGGCCGGTATCCGTGAGGGGTTCCTATAACCGGATCCGGGTGCCAATTTTCACTTCATTTCCCCCGACTCCCGCCATGAGCCACACAAGGCCTGTGCCAATCTCTGTTAATACATAAGTCTTTAAAAATAAACGGTTTGATGAGGAAAGGCTTTTGACGGTTTCTCAAGAGGGCAAGAATTACATAGCAGAAAGAACGACAAAGCACCCAAGCCGACGTGGATCATCCCCCGTCCCCTCTCGACGAGGGACGTAACTCCCTCGCGAGCGTACGGTGATCTCGTAGACCCACTGGTTTCCGGACGGTCCCCGGAACTCCTGCGGCCGACGGAGAGGCAGAACAATCGCCTCGCGGGCGGAGGGCGCGAGCACCTTGTCCAAAGGGTCGGCACCCCGTTGCCTGATCTGCACTCGGTTCTCTCTTGGCGTATTCGTGAGGGCGAGTTGAAGCCGATCGAGGGGATGGTCCGCTTGCACGAAGAACCGTGTCTCTTCTCCGCCGGGCACCCAAACACCTCGGTTTTCGAACTCATAGCCGCCCTCCGTCCAGAACCTGGTCGTTTGTGCCGCGCGACGGATCGCGTGGGTGTCGTTGAAGACGGGGCCGGTCTTGGTCGTGACGTTTCCGGGCAGGTGTTCCAAAACTCCCGCCACCACCACAAGAGCTCCGACAGCGGCGGCAGCACCGAGTGTCGCTCTCCAGGGAAAAAGCACCGCATCGCGACCGCGCTCGAGTACTTCGTGCTCGACGCGAGACGAGAGCGTGTACACCAGGAAAACCAGTAGGACAACCCATGCACCGAGCTTGGACAAGTGGGCGGGGCCCGATCCCACCAGCCCTTCGCTCAAGAAGGTAGGCAAGTACTGGTAGGGATCGCTGAAGAGCGTCCGGTCGAGTAGCAGCTTGGTGAGATGGCTAGCAACGATATCTTGCTGGAACGCGACCGTGAATGACAGCGTGGCGGCAAAGAGCGCCATGGCCACCCCCGCAACGACGCCATCGGAAGTGCTCCTTCGCACCACCAAGACCAGAGGCAGGGCGGCCAACGGAGTCACACTAAGGATGTAGCGAGCGACAGAGCTCACCGCCCCCGGCCAGTGAGGAAAGGAGGCGATCACAAAAACATAGGACAAGACCACCACCGCCAAGTAGAAACGGATCTCGCGGTGGCGGAACGCGAGTCGCCCCAACCCGGCGAGCGCCAGCGCATAAATGGGCGCGTAGACGAAGAGTCCATTCTCCCTATCGAGGAAGAGCCCGAAAAAACCGGAAAGCACGTTACCCGGCTCGAAGGAGGTTCGTCCGGCCGCCCGGAAGGTCGCATCGGGAAGAATGCTTCCTGTCAAAGCATGGTTATAGACGGTGATCGAAAGCGCGGAAACGATAAGAGGCACAAAGAGAAGACCCCAACGGACGCTGCGCTCCCATCGGCTCGGTGCCGAGCCGAGAATCCGCCAGGCGACAAAGAGCCCCATGACCGCGGCGGTGAGCGAGTACTTCTGGTGAAGCCAAGGCAGAAAGGCGAGTGCCATCGCACCGAACAACAATCCGTTTCCGCTTGGGCCCGGTTCGATGAAAAACCTTCGAAACGCATAAAGCAAGAGAAGCGCGGCGGGAAGCTCTGGATAAATTTGGTACGTATAGAGAAGGAGCGGGGGTGATACCGCGAGGGCGAAGGCGATGATCAAGGCCGCTCCCCACCCCACGTCCACCTCGCGCGCGGCGCGGAAGATCTGAAAGACCAACAATGCACCGAGGAAGTTCCAGAAGAGGATGGCCGCGACTTGACGGTCCCACCCCAGCCATCGATTCAACGCCCGATCCAGCAAGTAGGGTGGGACTAAGAGGACCCCCGGCCCAGGAGCGTTGATGTAATAAATCCCTCCGTTCGGACCTCGAAACATCGAGCGGTTGGCCCGGGTGGCGACGACCTCTCCAACGTAGAGCTTTCCCTTGCTCGCCGAACTGAGGAACGCTCCCCCAAGCTCGAACGTTTCTCCCACCCATCGCGAAGCGATCCTGGGAAGTCGTGATAGAAATCCGGGGAAGCTTGCACTCTCGGCCGCCCCCTCCGCTTTCGCGATGTCCAATGTTCCTGATGCAGAAACTGCCGCCGCCATGCGCAGATACTTGAACATGTTCCCTTGACCTTCACCGTCCTTCCAAAGCCAAGACGGCGTCGCCAACGCAAAGATCGTCATCGCGAGAACCACGATCGCAGCACCTCCGAGCCGCCGATGGTGTCGTCCGGTCACATTGAGAAAGGCGAGTGGCGTCCGCGGATCGGCGACATGGCAGATCGTAATGGCGAGAGACAAAGCCAAGAGAGTCCATGTGAGCACGGGAGCAAAGGAGCCTTCGTAGTTAAGCGTTAAGATGAAGTTCAAACCGTATGGAAACTGTGACGAGAGGATAAGTGATAGACAAGAGACGAGTGTGAGCCCGACCGGGAGCAGAAGAGGCGCCATCGAGCGGCCGATCCGGATTAGCAGTTGATCTATCGGTTGCTCGGAGAGCCAGGCGAGAAGAAACGAGATCGCCAGCCAGAGGAAGAGCCCGAAACTCATCACCGTCAGGACTTCTCCGATGGCCTCGCCGGCACGAAGATTCCTGGCTGCTGCGGTGAGGAACGATTCGCCGGTTTGCTGACGGAGGAAAACCCGAATGAACCCGTCCAGGTATCGAGAGAAACCGAGCGCCGCGAAAATGGAAGCGGTGGCGAGTGTTGCCCGGAGATAGCTGGTCATGCCCTAGGAGCGGCGATTATACCTAGGACCCTGGGAGTGTGGTATTTTCACTGACAACATAGCTGAGCTTTTCTACCAGGGCGGACTTCGTTTTGACTGCCAGCAGTGTCACAACTGCTGTAGGGGCGCGCAAGCTGGTGGCGTCTACCCGAGCCGACCGGAGGTCAAGCGCATCGCGGGCTGGCTCAAACTCTCCCTAAGCAGGTTTCGAAACAAATACAGGTGCTTCCGCCATCAAGTGTTGCTACGCGGCTGCGGGCAGTGGTACAGGTGCGGAAGAGACCGGGTTGCGCGCCCTACTGAGCACGAAAACCTCGATCCGCGACCACAAAGGAATCGTCGTCGCCAAGAAGATGTCTCGAAAGGTGAGCCGTCGCGTGGTCAGACCAGCCTGCATAGCCGGAGTTCGGATCTCACGTCCGAACTTCAAAGCTCCGTGCGGTCGGACGAAGTTGTAATAGCAACGGAGCAACTCCAGGTGCTCATCGAGCCTCTCCGTCGAGCGAGCGTGGGAAAGCGTTCGTCTCGAAAGGTATGCCGAGCTTTGCCGGATGGTCAGATTCAACCGCTCGATGAACGACGTGTTCAATGTCGAAGAGTCCTCGGAGTTATTGAGCGCGTCTTCGAATCGTCACGCGGCTCCGTGCAGCGCTCTCCGTTCGACCTTGATGATGCGATCGTTCCTGCGCGTTTTTAGGACCTGGCCGTAGAGACACGCTGGACCGAAAAAGCGACGGATGACCTTCTGGTAGAATTCGAATCCATCCGTGACAATCAAGGGAAGACGCTCGAAATTCATCCGTCTCGAAAGGTCGCGAAACAGAGCGTGAGTGTTCCGGTAGCTTCGCCTTCCCGTCACCGTCGATGGCCAGAGCCGAGACCAGACTTCGATTGTAACGAAGACCCAACTCGGTGCCTTCTTGTTGCCCGCGAACGTGCGAATCTCGTCGACTTGAAGCTCTTCGGCAGCGAAGCCAGCGATCCTTCTGTGATTGAATCGACGACACACTTGGGCTGCCTTCTCGAGCCAGCGGGCGACGGTGTTCCAGGCAATCCCTTTGATCCGAGAAATCGCGAAAATGCTGACACCCTCGACTCTGAGAGCGATGACCCCATCGAAAGTAGCTCTTCGATGTTGGAGACGGTAGTAGGGCGTGCCTTTCGTCGAGGAAAACGTCTTTCCGCACTCGCCGCACCGGTATCGACGGCGTTTCCCGGACCTGGTTTGGTAGAATCCGTGGCGAACGATGTTTCCGGAACTCACTTTGCCCCGCAACGGACATGCGAGATTGAGACATCTGCTATTCTTCACTTTGGCTCTGCCCTGACGATGAGAGAACTGTGTCTTCGGAATTCTGGTTCAAACTCTAGCACGCAGACCGGTTAGGGGCTGGCCGCCAACACTTAATTGCGGAAGCACCGCTCTTTCTTCAGCGCCGTCACTTGCTGCCGCAAAGCGACGTTCTCCAACACCAGGTCGGCGCGGCGCCGACACATCGCCCGAATGGCACGGACGCCAAGTGAGACGAGGAAGACAACAACGTTGAGCATAGCGGCGGAGTTTCGCCGTCTTCGGCCCGGAATTCAAGCGGAGCGTAAGTCCTTGATTTCGTGGGCGGAGCAATTTTGACGATGCACAGGTAGCTCGATGTCAGCCCAACGGGCTGGCGGCCGTCCACAATGGCGCGGACGATGTCGGGGGCCATGAAGGCATAGCCGATGGCCTTGCGCACGCGGGCCTTTGGGATGGCGTCTTCGGTGGCAATCTCCTCATAGGTTTTGCCCGCTTTGATTCGGTCGAGCCAGGAGAGGGCATTGGCGATATTGCGCAGGAGGGTGCGGTCAACGGATTTCGTGGGGTTGCCCAGAACGAGCTTGGTCTCGACGCCGCGTCGACGCAAGCGGAACGGCGCGTGGATGCGGAGTGCGTCCTCGCGAATGCGATCTGGCTCCATAGACAGGCAAGCAGCGAACGCATCTCGGTCGAGCAGGATGGACACAGAGCCTGGGCTGATATCGACCCGCCGGATGAAACGGAGCAGGCTGGCTGCCGAGGCACTATCATCATTACTACCGGAACACAGCCCGTCTAAAAAGCGACGCACCGAGGCGAGCTCTTGCATCGTCGGAGCATGAGTCAACGAGGCCGAGAAGGTCGTGGCATCCACATGCTGTCGGATGAGATGCACGACGGTCTGTTCCAGCATCGGGGCGGGCAGTCGCCAGCCGGAGAGGTCCTTTTGGCCACTGTGCTGGATGAGGCGCCGGGAGACGTAGTAGCGGAGCCGTTGCCCGTTTTTCTTTTTGGTGTGGCTCGGCGTCAGCCGGTCCCCGGTCTCATCGAAGAGCTTGCCTGCCAGTGGGGAACGGGTTGCACGGCCCTTCGTCGTGCGTCTCCTTGGTTTGGCAGCCCCTGCCTGCAGCTGCGTCTGGACCGCGCTCCAGAGCTCGGGAGCGATGATCGATGGATGCTGGCCCTCGTAGACACGCCTCTGGTGCCGGATGCGGCCGGCGTAGAGAGGATTGGTCAGCAGGCAGTGGAGGTGTCCGCGACGGAACGGCAGCCCGCCCGTTAGGGTTCCATCCGCGGCGAAGCGTCGCTTGGTGCGCAGTTCGCGGCCTGCAGCTCGTCCTGCAGCCGATTTGAGCCAGCCAGCCGTGCGTACCCCAGTGGGCCTGTCGCCCGCCACCCGTAGCCCAGGGGTTGGAAGCCAGCCTTGGCGCGAAATACTCTGGATTCTGCGCGGATCCCAAGGGCGTCTAAGCTGCTGATTTGTGGTCTATTTCAAAAGAGTCGAGTCTTGGCACAGGACGGGATGGCGGAGGATTCCTACCAACGGCGGGATATGAGCCTTCCTCAGCTCATGGTCGATCCGGCCCTGAAATCACTAGCCGAGGAGCTGGGGATGGTCGAGCTCCCACGGCAAAATGAGGCTCTAGACCTACTCGTAGCGAAGCGCGGTGACCGGAGCGACACTGGCCGCCCGGCGTGCCGAGAGGTAGCTCGCCAACATCGTGGTTCCACCATCCGCATCGTTGGCGGCGGACGCCGGTGTCAAACCGTAGACTTTGCAAAGGGTTATCCATCTGTAGCTCTTTTTTACAATGGCGGCCGGAAAACGTTCCTATAATGGCGGTATGGGAAAGCTTCTTTTGCTGTTCGTCATCGTCCCCGCCGCGGAGCTCGCCCTTCTCATCCAAGCGGGAATCTATCTCGGTACGTGGCCGACGCTCGCCTTGATCGTCTTCACCGGCATCGTGGGTGCGTATCTGGCACGGCGGCAAGGTCTCTCGGTTTTGACCCGCGCTCAGAAGCAGATGGCCCGTGGCGAGGTCCCCGCGGGCTCGCTTGCGGACGGCGTCATGATCCTCGTCGCGGGCGCACTGCTGATGACACCGGGGATCTTCACCGACGCATTCGGCTTCTCGTTGCTCGTGCCCGGCTTCCGCAACCTCATCAAAGACACCTTGCTGGCGCGCTTCCGTAAAGCGGTCGAAGAAAATCGATTGCACGTGCACGTCTCCGGGATGGGATTCGACGCCGACTCGGGCCCGGTGGTGGACAGCCGACCCGAGAGCTTCGAGCCCGATCCGCCGAAATACAAAGTGCATTGACCGCGTCGTGTCCAAAAATACAAACGAACTCTAAGACCCGCGCGCCGGGCCGTCGCCGAGTTCATCTATCATTATCATGGAGAGCACAACCATCAAGGGCTGGGCAACGCGTTTGTGTTTTTGGACACGACGCGCAAGGTAGATGAAGCCCGAATTGTTCCTGACGTGGCCGTCGTGTCCAAGAATACAAACGAACTCAAGACCCTTGGGCCGCCTTGGCCCGGTCGCAAACACAGACACTAAGCTGCTGATTTATGGCCTATTTCAAAAGAGCCGAATTTTGGCACAGGACAGAGTAGATTATCTTTTTCCAGGAGGTGCGACATGCGCAAGAACCTCAAACCCGAAGAGCTAGGCGACCTGCTTACCGGCTCGACCGTGGCGATTCTCGCGACCCACATGCAAAACGGCCACTCGTTGTTGTCACCGGTCTGGCACGAGTTCAGGGACGGCGGGTTCACGGTGATGACCTTCGCAAAGGATGTGAAGACCAGGCACCTCGACCATAACCCCATGGCATCCGTCGTAGTAGCCGACAGCCAGCCGCCGTATCGGGGCATTGAAATACGAGGAGAGGCTAAGGTTTCGCACCCGACTGACGGCCTCGACGTCCTACGGCGCCTTGCCATCCGCTATCTCGGTGAGGCTCGAGGAAACGATTATGCCGACGGTATGAAGGAAATCGACTTTGCGATGATCCGTCTCGAGCCGGGAACACTTCGCACCTGGGATTACAGCGACGAGGAGACGCTGACCTAGTTTGTAGCTATGGAACATCACCGGCTACAAGCGGCTTGATATGCGTGTAGAGGTCATACCGTCCGGGAGTGTAGAGTGATGCCATGTCACTTGATCTCACCACGAAGCAAATACTTGCCCTTATTTGCATTGCCGCCGCTCCGGTCGGAGTCGAGGCAAGAGAGCTTTCTCCGCCTTCCCGATGCTCTCCACGAACGGCACGGGAACCTGACCCCCAGGCCCAGGCGCACCTGGACGGTGCTTCCGCCATCAAGTGTTGGTGGGATGACGCTAAGACTTTACAGTGCATTAAGTTACATCCAAAATAGCTCTCGTGACCTTCGCTGCGCACTAAATGGAGCGTAAGCGCCTTTTTTGCAAAGGGATGCGTACACATCACCAACACTTAATGGCGGAAGCACCGGCTGACAGCCGTTCTTGATGCCAGACATGGCGGGTTCACGACGGGCTCGAGCCTAGTGTTTTTGGGTGCGCCTTCTATTTATTGGGTCTACGCGGATTCGTGTGGGTTGAAAACTGCATTTCTGGGTAATGGCGGAAGGAAAGCCGCCACGATCTTCAGCTTGAGATATTCCTCGTCGCGATAGCCGTAGGCGCGTCGTTGCAGAACACGGATTTTGTTGTTGACCCCTTCAACTAGGCCGAGACTGACTTTGTTCTCCGGATGACAGTAGGAGGCGATACCATCCCAATGGGACTCAATCATACCGGCGAACTTCTGGTACGGATGCAGGCGTTGCCATTTGAGGCTGTCTTTCCAACGAGTGAGAAAGGCGCGAGCGCCGCGTTCGGTGCGGTAATCCCAGAGTTGCCCGAAGGCCTCCTTCAAAATACAGGCGGTGTTCAGGCGCCGGTTGGCCTGGAGCAACTTTTTGAGTGCGCGGCGACCGTCTAGGCTCAGGTTCTCCCGCCGGAAAAGCAAAGTGTAACGCTGCCCCTTGATGTACGACCGGTCCTTGCCGCTGAGGCGTTTGTACTCACCGCGCCGGACCTCATCGAGGGCCTTTGACAGATGACGCATGATATGAAACTTGTCGAAGATGATCCGCGCATTAGGCGCGTTGTGAATCACCGAGTTCCGGAAGGGCTTCCACATATCCATGGCGGCCAGCTTGATACGGGCGCTTTTCTTTCCGCCCAGCGCCTTGAAGAACAAATCGATGTCGGTTTCTTTGCGACCCTCACCGCCCACCCCGTCCTGTGCCAAAACTCGGCCCTTTTGAAAGACCATGGCTGTAATTTAATGCACTGTAAAATCTTAGTGTCATTTTGCCAACACTTAATGGCGGAAGCACCGCTGGAAACGGACTTACGGTGCGGCTAGTGAGGCACTCCCACAGGAAACGGGGAGAAACAGATAGGCCGCGCCTACGGAGCACCGCGCCAGCCCTCGACCCTACCGCCGGTCGCAAACACAGACACTAAGCTGCTGATTTATGGTCTATTTCAAAAGGGCCGAGTTTTGGCGCCGGACGCGACGCGCAACGCCCCTCTCATTCTGCCCGTCGCACGACCAGGAAGCCCCCACGAGACTAGCTCAGGGCTGGTGCCTAGAAGTCGATTAGGCGGGAACCTCGCCCGGCTCTGTATCCCCAAGGACAGTGAAAGAATCGGCCGTGATGGCAGCTAGTGGCCCCACTGGTAGTTGATGCGGGCGTAGTAGTACCCGCCACTTAAACCCCAAGGCGTGAACTGGCTGTAGGGGAGGCCGAACTCGGCAGCGAAAAGGTCCATCCGGTCCGAGAAGACGTCAAATATGTTTTGGCCACCGATCGCCAGCGTCACCTCGTTGGCGATCGGGATGCTGGCCTCAAGGTCGACGATGTACCGGCCGTCCAGGACCGGCGAGTCTGCGCCGCGGACGAACCGTGCGTCGAAGTGGTCGACCCAGGAGCCGTAATAGTTCAGGCGACTGAGCAAGCCCACCCGCCCGACGCGCTGACTGAGGGCGACGTTCCAGCGGGTCTTGGGCACACCTCGCGTCAGACCGAGAATATCGCCGGGGCTGAGCAGGTCCGATTCCTTTGTCACCGCCGTGTCGGTGTAGTTCATGGTGAAGCTGAAGACCGTGTCGCCGACGAACACGGAGGGCGTGTAGGTCGAGACGAGGTCAATCCCCTGCGTCCGGCTCGAGAAGTCGTTGATGAAGAACCGGAAGAAGGCCAGAGTGCCCGCCGAGGTGATACCTTCTGACAGAAGGAGTGCGCGTTCGTCCGCCGTGAGCGTGAAGGTCTGCGACAGGGCGAGGCGATTGGAGACATCGACGCGGAAGTAGTCGGCGGTCAACGTGAACGGCCCAGTATCAATGACCAGCCCGACCGTCGAGTTGAACGACGTCTCGGGCTGGAGCGGCTGGCCGCCCCGCAACTTCGCGGCCCTGAAAGTGGACGGCACGTTGGCGCTGTCAACCAGTTCCAGTGTCTCAGGGTCGATAGTCGTCTGTACGTTGAGCGTGTTCTGCTGGCCGGGCGTCGGCGCGCGGAACCCGGTGCTCACGCCGCCACGCACCGAGACGGCGTCGCCCAGTCCGTAGCGGGCTGACAGCTTGCCGTTCGTTGTGGCGCCGAAGATGTCGAAGTGCTCGAACCTGACAGCACCGCCGACCGTCCACCGGTCATCGGGGTCCCGCAGCTCGACGTCGCCGTAGAGTGCGACGTTGCTGCGGGTCCAGGTGCCGGCCGTATAGTCTGGAAATCCGGGAAAGCCGTTGGAGCCGGAGACGAAGCCCTGCACGGCGTACGGGCCGACGTCCCACGATGGCCGTCCCCCGGCGCCGATCGTGAAGCGCTCGTCACGCCACTCGGCGCCGCTGGCGATGTTGATCATGTCGGTGGCGGCATAGGAGACGTCGAAGTTCAGATTGACCTCCTCCTGCCGGTACAGACCCGGGTCGAAGTCGCGCGGGGTGTCGGGGCCGAGCGACGCGTTGACGGTGTTGTTGAAGAAGAAGTCCGACTGGTGGGCGCCGTAGCTGGCGTTGGCGTCCCAAGTTAGACCGTTGGTCGCAAGCCGGCGCAGGCCGACAACCGCCGACATGTCGCTCACGTCGCCCCCGAACTGCGGCGTGAAACCGCCCGGAGCGATCTCTTGAAAGGAGAAGCAGTCGGGGTCGGCGAATACCTGCGCGAGGGCTGCCTGATCCGGCACGTTGTCGGCTATCGCCACGGTGGGACAGTTGGCGGAGCCCCTGCCGTTCGCGGCGAGCACGTCGCCGATGAGTAGCGTCTGGCCGCCGTCGAGACTGTAGATGTTCGCCCGCGAGTTGGGATTCCGGAAGTAGAACCCCTCCGTCACCTTCTTGTCGGCGTAATTGGTATGGCCGTAGACTTGCAGGCCGCTCGCGAACAGGTAGCCGAAGTTGCCAAATAGCTTTAGATCGTCCTCGATCGTCGGGTTGCCCCAGATCTGCACCGGGTCGGCCACGGCGGTGTTGCCGGCCGCGATGAGCGCCGCCGCGTCGGCGCGCTGCACGCTGCGGTTCGTCGGGTCGGCGTTGCCGTACTCGAGGCTTAGGTTAGCGAACCCGGTCTGGCCCAGCGGCAGACCGACATTGCCGGCGAAGTTGTACGCGTCGCCGTCGCCCGCGCGGTAGGTGCCGGTGTTGAACTCGAGGCTCCCCCCCGCCCGGTCGTCCTTGAGCAGGAAATTCATGACGCCGGCGATGGCGTCGGAGCCGTACTGCGCCGACGCGCCATCGCGCAGCACCTCCACCTGCCGCAGAGCGATCGACGGAATGGTCGAGATGTCCGGACCTTGCGAGCCGTCCGTCACGCCGGCGAACCAGGCGATGACCGACGAGCGGTGACGGCGCTTGCCGTTCACCAGGACCAGAGTATGGTCGTGGGCAAGGTTGCGCAGGCTGGCCGGCCGCACGAGCGTCGCCGCATCGCTGATCGGATGCGTCGCAACGTTGAACGAGGGCACGAGGGTCCGCAACTGGTAGTCGAGCGAGGTGCCGCCCTGGCGGACGATATCCTGGAACGGGATGGCGTCGATCGGCACCGGAGACTTGGTCACCGACCGGGGCTGTGCGCGGCTGCCGACGACAACCACGTGCTGCTGGATTCCCTCCACCGACATCACGACATCGAGGGCAACTGTGGCCCCGGCACTGATCTTCACACCGTCGCGCACGAACGTGCTAAAGCCGGGCAGGGTTAACGCCACGTTGTACGTGCCGGACTGAAGCGCGGTGATGGTGAACATGCCGGTGACATCAGTGATGGCGGTCTGGACCGCCCCGCCGGCCGCCGTGCTCCGCACCTCCACGGTCACGCCGGGCAGCACAGCACCCGTGGCGTCTTTGACCGTGCCGCTAATGGTCCCGTCTTCCTGGGCGCTGACGCTCGGGGCGAGGGCCAGCGCGGCGAGGACCGCCCAGGTGATCAAGACGGTTGACTGTCGGCGAGACTGAGGCATCTTCATGTGAAGAAGCTCCCTTTCGCTGAATTGACTGCTGTACTAATGGTCATGGGAACTTCTAAAAGTGTACCAATTTTAGTGGCGTTGTTGCACCGCTCTTGGCTGAGAGCGAGGCAAGCCTGCGCTGATCGTCGTCAGAGAGCCTGAGACGCTTGCCCCGAAGCCCGGCTCGGAGGGTGCTTGCGCTGTTTACTGTTGGTAATGTGTACGCATCCCTTTGCAAAAAAGGCGCTTACGCTCCATTTAGCTCGCAGCGAAGGTCACGAGCG
The DNA here is from genome assembly GCA_965222425.1 of Candidatus Marinacidobacterales bacterium. Lineage (GTDB taxonomy): Bacteria > Acidobacteriota > Vicinamibacteria > Marinacidobacterales > DATDRI01 > CBDCNP01. The sequence continues at coordinate 48,689 of CBDCTW010000002.1, read as the reverse complement.
CTATTTTGGCTGTAATTTGATGCACTGTAAAGTCTTAGCGTCATCTCACCAACACTTGATGGCGGAAGCACCGCGCTTTCATCGCCTGGCACGAGGTAACGTGTGCCTGACGAAATCTCGAAGCGCAACAGCCAACCGGGATCAGTCTGGCTACAATGACGCCAACTCGACGGTACCGTTGCTTGGCATGTCCTTATCACCGTGCTGTCCCTACCACCCCGCCAGAGGGATGTGCCTCATCAGATAGTCTGGCTACACATCCTGTTGCCTCAATATATCTAATTCTGTAAGTTATTTACAATAATAGTTTTCTACTACATCGACATAATTTAAATTAGTCATCATCACAAGTCACAGGCCCTGACGACGCATCCCGTCCTGTGCCAAAACTCGGCCCTTTTGAAATAGGCCATAAATCAGCAGCTTAGTGTCTGTGTTTGCGCCGGGGCCAAGGGCCGTAGGCTTTACAATCGTCTGGCCCGAGGGTGTTATCTTCAGACCCATGATGACGTACCACGTGCAATTCCTACTGCTCGTTCTAGCTGGCTGGGTCAACCGCCAGCAGCAGGATGTGATCGACTACCTGCAAGAGGAGAACCGTGTGCTCCGAGCCGGGCTTCGGGGCAAGCGTCTCAGTCTCTCGGACGACGAGCGGCGCAGGCTCGCCGTCAAGGCCCAGGCTTTGGGCCGCGAGGTGCTGGCCCAGATTGCGTCGGTTGCCACACCCGCTACGCTTCTGCGCTGGTACCGCCACCTCATCGCAGCCAAGTACGATGGCAGCAAGAACCGGAGCCCAGGCCGACCTCCGACGGCGAAGGACATCCGTGAGCTCATTGTGCGCGTGGCGCGAGAGAACCCGACGTGGGGATATACGCGCCTGCGAGGCGCACTCAAGAACCTAGGACATGAACTCGGACGCAACACTATCAAGAGGATCCTCGCCGAGCACGGTATCGCGCCGGCTCCGGAGCGGGGCAAGAGCATGTCGTGGAGCACCTTCATCAAGGCTCATTGGGGCGCTATCGCTGCGACAGACCTGTTCACCGTCGAGGTTGTGAACCCGTTCGGGCTCGTCCGCTACCATGTCCTGCTTGTCATCGATATCGCCACTCGCTGCGTGTGCATCGGTGGGATAACGTCGGACCCCAACGGGGAGTGGATGAAGCAGGTGGCAAGAAACCTCACTGACATGTGGGATGGTTTCCTCCTTGGCAAACGATACCTCATCCACGACCGGGACCCGCTATTCACCGAGGCGGTACGTGGGCTGTTGAGAGATTCAGGCGTGAAGCCCCTTCGCCTTCCCGCGAATAGTCCGAATCTGAACGCATACGCGGAAAGATTCGTTCTCTCCATACGTCGAGAGTGTCTCGACCGCTTCGTACCTCTCAGTGAGCGACACCGGGGATGTCCCGGCCGCTGTTGAATTTGGTCGGGTAGCGGCGGCACCTGTGAATACTCTTAGGCAGCAAACTCATCGCTGTCAAGAGATTTCTGTTTGCTTCTAAGCGCGTGAACGAGAGCGCCCATATGGCGATAGCCTTTGATACGCCGGAACTTTTTCTGCGCGGTGACGACGCCGAGAGCGGTCCATCGGCGAACCATGGAAGGACTCTTCCAACGCTTGACGTTTCTCGATACTCTGCGAATGGTTCCGTTGAGATTCTCAATGGCGTTCGTCGTGGCAAGAGACTGGCGAAGTAAGGCGGGCGGCGCGAGCTTCACGACCGTGAGTGTTTCTTCCATCCCTTCACGAAGGCTTCCGGCAGCTTCGTCGTAGCCGTTTCGCTCGAGCCACGACACCAATGCCTGAAGTCGCTTGCGCGCCTTGTCGGCACTCTTGCACTTGTAGGCTTCCTTCATCGTCTGGAGCACGTAGGCGTGACGAGACTTGGGAAGGTACGAGCGAAGATTTCGGAGTTTATGGATCTGGCACCTTTGGATGACCGCGAGGTCCCCCAAAACGTCGACGAGTGCCTTGCGGATGCCTTTGCCTCCGTCCACTACGCAGAGAATCGACTCATCGACGCGCAAGCCTCGCTCGAGAAGGTCCTGCAACATCGCGGTGCACACCCGAGAGTTCTCCGTCGAGCCCAGCCATATACCCAGGGGCACCTTCGTTCCATCTATTGTAATACCTAGAGTTACGACGACGGTCTGTCCGGCCACCTCAAGGCCATCCAGCATCAGTGCCGCAAGCTCGAACTCCTCTAGCCGCCGAGACAGGTATTCCTCGAGCTTCTTAGTCGTCTGGCTCACGAGGTGACGGCTGGCGGCACTCTTACTCGTGCCACGAGACTTCAACTTGGCCGCGGGTTTGTCCAGACTCGATTCGTAATTTCGGGTCGATACCCCCACCAAAATCTGATTCAACACTCGCTCTGGAAGCGGGTCTTCTTCGCGGAAGGCTTCGAAGTGTGGAAGCGACGCCTCCGCGCCCGACTTCGAGCGAACTCGAGGTCGCGACACTTGGATGCGACGACCACCGAAGCTCAGCTCTCCGTTCGTGCTCCCCCAGTGGTTATGAGTTCGCTCCTTCTCGTGCTTGCCCTTGAGCCCCGCGATCTCCTCGGCGTCCTCTCTGAGCAGTAGGTGCAGAGCTGTCAGTCCTTGCTCGTACACCCATTCCGTCAGATCCGCCTTCGTGGCCGCGATCCCAGCTATCATCGGTAGCAGTATCTGACCGACTTGGCCAACTACCTTGCCCGTAGGCGAGTGCGTTTGCTTTCTTACTGGCTTTTTTGATTTCCTAGGCATTGGTGGCTCCTTGTCCCCCTCTGGAGACGGTTTATTGGCAGACCTATTCTTAGGCCGGCCAAGGAGCCGCAGCTACCCCAAATTCAACATCGGCGGGACATCCCCGCGACACCTGCGCACAGCGGTAACCGAATACGTAGTGCACTATCACACAGAACGAAACCACCAAGGTCTCGGCAACGAGCTCCTCACACCTCTGCCGGCAAGCGCGAATGACACTGGCCCCATCGTGTCGCGAGAGCGACTTGGGGGCATTCTCAACTACTACTGCCGTGCCGCGTAGATGGTCGCCGGCGACGGTAGCCCCTCGGCGGGCTCGACCGGCGTAGCGTGGAAACAGTTTCAGGAACATGCTTCGATATTCGCTCTCGACTAAGTGGTCATCTGCATGGTGACGACCCGCCCGCCCAAGACGATTGTAAAGCCCACGGCCCTTGGCCCGGTCGCAAACACAGACACTAAGTTGCTGATTTATGGCCTATTTCAAAAGGGCCGAGTTTTGGCACAGGACGGGGTAGCTCGGTGCCTGACGTTCAGGGACATCTTCGTGGGCACCCCGACATCCTCATTAGTAGCGATAGCGTTTGCCGGCACACGCAGGCCAACTGACACTTGTGCTCCGCAAAAAGTCTATCCAGTGTTGATTGCGCGTTTTAGACCTGACATGGTCGGCGGCTTCTGGCCGGTTTTCTTTTTTGCGGATCACACGGAGACTAATCAAATTCGGTGCGCGCGGATGAATAAATGGGAAGGCACAACCTGTGGAATGATTTTTTCACTGGTTGGATTTTGCTCTCCCTGGTAGTGTCTGTTCAGGCACTACCCTCTGGGTGTGCGTCATGAAAGTAGGTAGATTTGGAAGGGTGCATGTGGGGCGCGATGTTCTGATAGTATTGTAACTATCAGAGGGAGGACCGCCCATGCCAGACCTGCTTCCCCCACTCCTGACCCAGCGCGAAGCCATCCTTTGCCAGATCGCTGAGCTCGGTGACATGCGTCGAGGCACTATCACAGAGGTCTTCCGCTCCTGTGGAAAGTCCGGCTGTTGTTGCTCCGAGCGCAAGCATCCTGGCCACGGTCCCTATTACGCTTTCACCACCAAGGTCGAGGGCAAGACCAAAACCTTGCAACTCCGCCCCGGGCCGCGGCTCGCCAAGATCGAGCGGGAGGTCGAGACCTATAAGCGCTTCCGGTTCCTCACCCAGCAGCTGCTGCAAGTCAACGAGGGGATTTGCAACGCGCGCCCCGAGGAGCCCGCAGCCGATTCGGAAAAGACCGCGTTAAAAAAAACCTCACGCAACTCGTCCAAGAGGAGTTCGCACGGGAAGTAGAGCGTTTGCTCTTACGCGTTGTGCCCGGGAGCGCTCGAGCCGCCCGCGTCGATCTCGAGGCAACCGAGATGGCCGTGCGGAACTCGATGCACGAGATGGGTGGTGTCCTGCTGGAAAAGCTGCTCGCTGCGGACGATGGGTATCGAGGTCACCGGATCGACTGCGGCAAGGGTCACCTGGCCACGTTCGTGGACCACCGAAGCAAGACGCTCCGGACCGTCCTCTCGAAGGTCGAGCTTCGAAGGGCCTATTACCACTGTCCAGACTGCCAGCAGGGCAGTATTCCCAGGGACCGTGAGCTGGACATCGTGGCAACCTCCTTCTCTCCCGGCGTGCGGCGCCTCATGGGACGCGTCGGCAGCAAGGAACCCTTCGACGAGGGGCGCCAAGATCTAGAACTACTAGCTGGAATCGTGGTCAATACGAAAGAGGTGGAACGGGTCTCAGAAAGACTTGGGCAACAGGTCGAGGCTATCGCTGGCAAGGAGCGTAAGCTGGTGTTGTCCGGAAAAATAGTTCGGATCAAACCGGTGCCCAAGATGTACATCGCCATCGACGGCACCGGAGTGCCCATGGTCCCACATGAGACACAAGGACGGCAAGGCAAAGACGACTCGGGCATGGCGAAGAGCAGGGAGGCCAAGCTCGGTTGCGTGTTCACGCAGACAAGCTTGGACGACGAGGGCTTTGCTCTTCGTGATCCGGACTCCACCACTTACGTCGGCGCCATCGAAACCGCCGAAGAGTTCGGCCAACGAATCTTTACCGAGGCCATCCGGCGGGGCCTGCGCTTTGCCGAACAGGTCATTGTCATCGGAGATGGTGCGCCCTGGATCTGGAATCTTGCGGTTGAGCACTTTGCGGATGCCACCGAGATCCTCGACCTCTACCATGCCCGCGAGCATGTTTCAGACCTTGCCAAGGTGCTGTACGAACCACTCCAGGCCAAGGCGTGGACAGAGGCATCCATCCAACTGCTTGATGAAGCCAACCTTGAAGGGCTTCTCTCGACCTTTGCTCGCTTGCGCCCCAAAAGCGAATTCGTCAAGGACGAGCTCAGAAAGGCAACGGCTTACTTCCAGACCAACACGGAGCGGATGCGCTACCAGCGCTTCCGTGAACAAGGTTTGTTCGTCGGCTCCGGCGTCGTCGAGGCGGCATGCAAAACCATCGTCGGCCGTCGGCTCAAGCAGTCCGGAATGCGCTGGACCGTCCGCGGTGCCAATGCCATCATCGCCCTCAGATGCTGCGAACTCAGCCGTCGCTGGGAGCAGTTCTGGGAGGCCCGCTGCGGGTAGTCTCACCCCACATTTATGACGCACACCCCTACCCTCTCCCTCTATTGACACGATGATCGGGTGTGAGTATGCTGGAGTTCGGTTCTTGGAGGAACAATTGATGAAGTGGACAAGCGTGGCGGCAGCTATTTTGTTGTTTTTCGGTTTCGTGGCCTTTGGTAATGCATCCGAGGAGAATGGCACATGGAGCGGCTGGATTGCAGACGAGCAATGCGGCAAAGACTATGCGAAGGTCTCGAAGGCTGAGCACCAAGGATGCGCGGAGAGTTGCGTGAAGCGTGGTGCCCAGTGGGCACTGGCAACCAAGGACGCCCACTTCATTCTGGACATCGGCGCGGACGATGCCATGAAGAACCTTGGTCACGAAGTCGTTATCGCTGGGGAGCTTGACGAAGAGACCAACACGATAAAGGTAACGGCAGTCACCGCGCCCGAGGAGGAGGAGTCCCAGGAGGACGAGTCCAAGTAAGACCGCCCGGTCAACGAAATCGCTTCAGGCGGTTCGCCAGCCAGTTCCGTCTAATCAAAGACAAGGGGGAACACAATTTGCTCCCTCGTTTTTGTTTGCGCCAGTGCCTTGGCGGTGCTTCCGCCATTAAGTGTTGGTGAGATGAGGAGCGGTCCGCTGACTGCGGCCGCGTCAGCGGCTCGAGCCGCTCGAAGGGCAGCCGAGGTCAATGCCACGACGGTACGAAACCCACGGGGGCCGCCCAAGGGGATTGACCCTGTGCCTTCTATTTATTCATGCGCGGGCACCGAACTTGAATAGTCTCCGGTCTGCCGGCACCATGCCTGCATGATTTTGTCGTTTGTTCGCGCTCTCATCTCTGCCTTCAAGGCTCGTCGCGAGCTGGCTTTCGAGAATGTCGCTCTTCGGCAGCAGCTCGCCGTCCTCCACCGTTCGGTGAAACGGCCACGGCTCTCGAATGTCGACCGCGAGTTTTGGGTGCTGTTGCACAGAATCTGGACTGACTGGGAGAGTGTCCTCGTCATCGTGAAACCTGAGACGGTCGTTCGCTGGCACCGTTCCGGGTTCAGACGATATTGGACTTGGAAGAGCCGACGGCGTAGGCCTGGACGACCAAGCGTCGCTCTCGAAATACGTGAGCTGATACGGAACATAAGCAGGGCCAACCCTTTCTGGGGAGCTCCCCGCGTGCATGGCGAGCTGGCGAAGCTGGGCATCTCCATTTCCCAGGCCTGTGATCCGCAAAAAAATTAAGTGTTGGTGGGGTACTGTCAAGTTGAGGCATTCAGGGCCGATCTGACCCCAAAATGTTGGCAACGCGGTGGGCTCGAGCCCCATTATTTTGCGGCCCGCTCCGAGTTCGAGACCTCAACTTGACAATACCGGGCGAGGGGCTGCAGGAAAAATCCCTGTATTTGGTCTGCTTAACCGGCGGCATTGATAAAGGAGTGGGAGCATGTCTACAGGAAAACAGAGGGATGGCCGCTTTGGAAAACGACTCACGCTGTGCATTACACCGGCGGTTTGGGAGAAGTTACAAGCGTCGTCTGACCGGTACGGGATAGCGGCATCGGTGTTGGCAAGGGGCGCGATGCCCCAGAGACTCCCCTTCATGCTCGATGCCAGGCGGCGAGGATCCCTGCACGAAACACGGTACGGTGACGGCACACAAGCCGCCCAAACAGGCCCCGCTACTGGCGAGGATGCCCCAGAATGAACACGGACGCGGTGTTGCACCACTACACGCTAACCACGGGCCACGTGGCGAAGACGCCACGCTCGCATGTTAGCCCTAAAATTCTGACCTCGTTGCGTCCCGTCATCGAGACGGCCATCAGCGGCCACGCAGTGACGTTGCCTGGATTCCACGACCATCGGCTAAGCATCAGAAACATCTGGCACGGCGCGGTAGGCTGGCTCATCGAAGGAGCCGAGCGCCGCGTCATGGTTCGTTGCGTGAGCGCATGGACGGTTACGGGCGTGACGAAGGGCTTGACTTGGCTATCAGCGGACGCGGTGCTACTGGAGGAGCTCCGCTTGCCCTGTTGCCTGGTCCAGCCCGGAGTCTCACTCTTTGCGGATCCCGATGCGGAGAGCTGGCTAACCGACGCGGAGCGGTGCATCAGTTGGGCGCTCTTCGATGCGAACGCGCCTAACTCTGGCCCGGGTATTGTCAAATTGAGGTGGTGACTGACAGAATGGGCCAATGAAGGCCGATGCGCCAATCTACCACGGCTATCGATTTCCACCGGAAATCATCAGCCACGCCGTCCGGCTCTACCACCGATTCTGCGTGAGCTTCCGAGACGTCGAAGAGCTGCTCGCTCAGCGAGGCATCACGGTTTCTTACGAAGCGGTCCGACTTTGGTCCATTAAGTTCGGGCCGGACATGCTCATGACCGCGCATTCTAGCTTCCATTGGCGAAGCAAGCCTAGACGCGTCTATCCGAAACGCTCCGGCTGATGCAGGTCTTGAGTTCGTTCGTGTTTTTGGACACGACGGGTTCAAGAAGGTCGAGTCCGCCACGGCGGTGATCTTCAAACTGCTTCTGGTTGCGGAGAAGAATTTCCGCCGGCTCAACGCACCGGAGCTGATGCGAGAGGTTTACCTGGGCGTTCGATTCGAAGGTGGAGAGAGGGTAACGGAGTCGTCGAAGGTTGCTGCTGCCTGAACTTTTTTACACACCTATTGACAAGAGCTCCGGCATCGGCCAGCTTTTGACAGTGCGCGGCTGATGCAGGTCTTGAGTTCATTCGTGTTTTTGGACACGACGCGTTCAGGAAACGGCTAGTAATGTCCTCGGCTACCAGCACGGCGCAGTGCTCGTAACCGGGATAGCGCCGCCGTTCAATGTCCCAGTACTCAATGCACCGAACGATGTGGGACTCGTCGGTTGCTCCTAACATCAACTCGACTTCATACCTACGGTCCTGCTCAGGGGTGGATAACAAGATATCGAGCCGTCCGGCCCGCTCTTGAGTGCGTTCCTGGTCGAGAAGAATGATGTCGCCAAGGCCGAGTATGGTTGGATCTTCTGCAATCCGCTCCTGAAGCCATTTTTCATTGAACTCGGGATGATTCTTGAGCGATATGTCTTTGTGTTTCGTATAGGCCATACTTTTCATGTAATGATATCCTCCACGCGCAGATTGCCGGAGATGAGCTTGCGCAGGAGAGTATAAGCGAAAGCTGCTCCGCTATTACCACCGCGCCGCCGCATAGGAGTTCCGGCGCACGAGCTGGACGCAACGGATGGTCTGGAGGAGAGCTTCAGCTCGGGCTCGCCTATCGCAGAACCCGTGCCTTGTCGGCGGGTCTCCGCGAATTTCGAGAACGCCTCTAGGATTCCGACTTTCGGCTCAGTTCGAATTTTCGGACACGACGGGATCGAGCGATTCGGCCTTGCTGAACATCTCGAGCGCCTTCTTTAATCGCCCCCCAGCGGCGTAGGCTCTCGCCATCGAGGCGTAGATCTCGGCATCTTCGGGAAGACCAGCTACAATGCCTTCATGAGTACCACACCAATGCAGGCGCACCGGACCACTACAAGACAGCTCGCCAAGGACTTGAAGTGGACGCATGTCTACTATTGGCTCATTGAGCACGGATATTTTCCCGAGAGCTATGTCCTGCCACCCTGCTTCAGGGTAAGTCAGCGCCCTGACCGTCCACGGCGCTTCGTCTGCGCGACGAAACAAAAGTTCAAACTCGTTCCGAAGGAAACCTGCAATGTCCACCTCCCAAAGACAGACCTGACGGACCGCACGTTCGGGATCATGGATCCGGAGCTTCACAACGATATCGCGTACGACATAGCCAGCAACTGGAAGAAGGTCGTGGATTGCATGATTCCGAAGGACAGCCAGGTCACCTGCTACAGCTTTCCGGTACCAGTCGACTCGAAGCACTACGGTCGTGTGGGGCAACTTAGAATCGGCCGCATGATCTACGAGTTCCTCTAGATGACTGAGGAGGACTTGGTCTCGTCGGCCTATCGGTACACCCACCTCGTGCAAGCGGACATCAGGAGCTTCTATCGCTCCATCTACACTCATAGTCTTGCCTGGGCGATTCACGGCAAGCAACACATCCACAAAGGGAACAACCGGCACGACTACACGCTGCTCGGGAATCGGTGCTTCCGCAATTAAGTGTTGGCGGCCAGCCCCTAACCGGTCTGCGTGCTAGAGTTTGAACCAGAATTCCGAAGACACAGTTCTCTCATCGTCAGGGCCGAGCCAAAGTGAAGAATCGCAGATGTCTCAATCGCGCATGTCCGTTGCGGGGCAAAGTGAGTTCCGGAAACATCGTTCGCCACGGATTCTACCGAACCAGGTCCTGGAAACGCCGTCGATACCGGTGCGGCGAGTGCGGAAAGACGTTCTCCTCGACGAAAGGCACGCCCTACTACCGTCTCCAACATCGAAGAGCTACTTTCGATGTGGTCATCGCTCTCAGAGTCGAGGGTGTCAGCATTTCCGCGATTTCCCGGATCAAAGGGATTGCCTGGAACACCGTCGCCCGCTGGCTCGAGAAGGCAGCCCAAGTGTGTCGTCGATTCAATCACAGAAGGATCGCTGGCTTCGCTGCCGAAGAGCTTCAAGCCGACGAGATTCGCACGTTCGCGGGCAACAAGAAGACACCGAGTTGGGTCTTCGTTACAATCGAAGTCTGGTCTCGGCTCTGGCCATCGACGGTGACGGGAAGGCGAAGCTACCGGAACACTCACGCTCTGTTTCGCGACCTTTCGAGACGGATGAATTTCGAGCGTCTTCCCTTGATCGTCACGGATGGATTCGAGTTCTACCAGAAGGTCATCCGTCGCTTCTTCGGTCCAGCGTGTCTCTACGGCCAGGTCCTAAAAACGCGCAGGAACGATCGCATCATCAAGGTCGAACGCAGAGCGCTGCACGGAGCCGCGTGGCGATTTGATGACGCACTCAATAACTCCGAGGACTCCTCGACATTGAACACGTCGTTCATCGAGCGGTTGAATCTGACCATCCGGCAAAGCTCGGCATACCTTTCGAGACGAACGCTTTCCCACGCTCGCTCGACGGAGAGGCTCGATGAGCACCTGGAGTTGCTCCGTTGCTATTACAACTTCGTCCGACCGCACGGAGCTCTGAAGTTCGGACGTGAGATCCGAACTCCGGCTATGCAGGCTGGTTTGACCACGCGACGGCTCACCTTTCGAGACATCTTCTTGGCGACGACGATTCCTTTGTGGTCGCGGATCGAGGTTTTCGTGCTCAGTAGGGCGCGCAACCCGGTCTCTTCCGCACCTGTACCACTGCCCGCAGCCGCGTAGCAACACTTGATGGCGGAAGCACCGGTAGTTCTTCTCTCACGTTATGCCGCCAATGCCTCGTTAAGTTCGTCAATCACATCATCCATTCGATCCCCGAAGAGCTTGTACATCTGCCCCATGCCGCCCTTGGCATCGAACGGAGCCATGTCGAGGTCGTCGCGATCCAGATGAAAGGAGCTGATGATGTGGTCGCGAATCATTCGCAGCCATTCCATCTGCTCCTCATTGAATTTCCGTCCGCCGCCACTATGTCGCGCCATGATCCAGTTCTGGAAGTTGCGACGCACGGTTTCTGAATAGGGCGAGACCTTCGCATCAATGCCACAGACGCGGCGGATCAGCGCCACGAGCGCCGTTAGTTCAGTGGCGGGCTGCTGCCCCTTGTAGTCATCGAGCAGGGCGTAGGCCTGCCAGACGCGTAAGGGGGCTAGCCGGGGCTTGTCAGCTCTAAGCTTGTCGAAGATTTAGCGGATCATCGCGTAGCTCAGCTCACTGCGCCGATGTAGTTGGGCGTAGAAGATGGTCAGGGCTTCGAGCTCGTCGCGGTTAGCTTCCAGATACTGCTGGAAGTCCTGCGTGATCGCCGGGGATGTCCCGGCCGCTGTTGAATTTGGTCGGGTAGCGGCGGCACCTGTGAATACTCTTAGGCAGCAAACTCATCGCTGTCAAGAGATTTCTGTTTGCTTCTAAGCGCGTGAACGAGAGCGCCCATATGGCGATAGCCTTTGATACGCCGGAACTTTTTCTGCGCGGTGACGACGCCAAGAGCGGTCCATCGGCGAACCATGGAAGGACTCTTCCAACGCTTGACGTTTCTCGATACTCTGCGAATGGTTCCGTTGAGATTCTCAATGGCGTTCGTCGTGGCAAGAGACTGGCGAAGTAAGGCGGGCGGCGCGAGCTTCACGACCGTGAGTGTTTCTTCCATCCCTTCACGAAGGCTTCCGGCAGCTTCGTCGTAGCCGTTTCGCTCGAGCCACGACACCAATGCCTGAAGTCGCTTGCGCGCCTTGTCGGCACTCTTGCACTTGTAGGCTTCCTTCATCGTCTGGAGCACGTAGGCGTGACGAGACTTGGGAAGGTACGAGCGAAGATTTCGGAGTTTATGGATCTGGCACCTTTGGATGACCGCGAGGTCCCCCAAAACGTCGACGAGTGCCTTGCGGATGCCTTTGCCTCCGTCCACTACGCAGAGAATCGACTCATCGACGCGCAAGCCTCGCTCGAGAAGGTCCTGCAACATCGCGGTGCACACCCGAGAGTTCTCCGTCGAGCCCAGCCATATACCCAGGGGCACCTTCGTTCCATCTATTGTGATACCTAGAGTTACGACGACGGTCTGTCCGGCCACCTCAAGGCCATCCAGCATCAGTGCCGCAAGCTCGAACTCCTCTAGCCGCCGAGACAGGTATTCCTCGAGCTTCTTAGTCGTCTGGCTCACGAGGTGACGGCTGGCGGCACTCTTACTCGTGCCACGAGACTTCAACTTGGCCGCGGGTTTGTCCAGACTCGATTCGTAATTTCGGGTCGATACGCCCACCAAGATCTGATTCAACACTCGCTCTGGAAGCGGGTCTTCTTCGCGGAAGGCTTCGAAGTGTGGAAGCGACGCCTCCGCGCCCGACTTCGAGCGAACTCGAGGTCGCGACACTTGGATGCGACGACCACCGAAGCTCAGCTCTCCGTTCGTGCTCCCCCAGTGGTTATGAGTTCACTCCTTCTCGTGCTTGCCCTTGAGCCCCGCGATCTCCTCGGCGTCCTCTCTGAGCAGTAGGTGCAGAGCTGTCAGTCCTTGCTCGTACACCCATTCCGTCAGATCCGCCTTCGTGGCCGCGATCCCAGCTATCATCGGTAGCAGTATCTGACCGACTTGGCCAACTACCTTGCCCGTAGGCGAGTGCGTTTGCTTTCTTACTGGCTTCTTTGATTTCCTAGGCATTGGTGGCTCCTTGTCCCCCTCTGGAGACGGTTTATTGGCAGACCTATTCTTAGGCCGGCCAAGGAGCCGCCGCTACCCCAAATTCAACATCCGGCGGGACATCCCCGCCAGGGGAGCCGGTAACGTCAGATTGACACCCCATGAACGGCCTGCTATAAGGTTTTCTACTAGGCAGGGTGCTGAAGAAATTCAACTGCGCACTGAGGCACCTAAAGACACTGTTCTATGGCTATCCATCCTGAGTTACTAGAGATACTGGCCTGCCCGGTCTGCAAAACACCGGTCACGCTAGTGAAAGAAGGCGCCGCTCTCAAGTGCGGCAAATGTTTCCGGGTGTACCCGATCCGGGACGACATTCCGATCATGCTGGTCGACGAGGCCACCATCGAGCAGTCCGACACGAAGTCGACTACTTGAGCCAACTCGTCTACGGCGGACTCCGCAAGATACTGTGCCTGCGTCTTCGCTCCATGGGAGACGCGGTCCTCATGACCCCGGCCCTGGATGCGCTTCGCTCCGCCTTGCCGAACGCGAAGCTCTACGTGGTGCTGGCCAAGGAGCTCGCCGACCTTCTCGAGGGGCACCGTTCGGTCGACGAAGTGCTCCCGCTCGGCCGGGATAGCTTCGACAAGCTCTCCCTTGCGAAAAGGCTCCGGGGCATCGGTTTCGATGCGGTGATCAACTTTCACGGTGGACCGACTAGCGCCTGGCTCACCGCGGCTTCGGGAGCACCGCTTCGGGTCGGGCGGAACAACTACAGGTTCCACTGGGCTTACAACCTACGTGTTGGGCGACCAGAAGAAGTCTTCGCCGATCCCGCCGCCACACATACCGTTCATGACCAAGCCTCATTAGTGGCGGCGTTGGGAGTGCCGGTGCCGGATCTGCTCCCCAGTCTTCGAGCCCCTGCGGAAGCTCGCGCCCCAATGAGCCGACGGCTCGGGGAGCTCGGTGTTTCTAGTCAGGATTATCTATTGTTTCAACCCACTGCCAGCTTTCCATCGAAACAGTGGCCCGCCAAGCGATTCCTAGAGCTCGGTCAAGCTCTGAAAGAGCGCACCGGGCGACCGGTAGTGGTCAGCTTGCCGGGTCCACAACACTCTCTCACCGAGTTTTTTTCACCTGAGCTGCCGGTGGTCGCAGGCCTCACATCCCGGGAGCTCATGGCCTTGATAGAGTCCGCCTCGCTCTACGTCGGCAACGACGGTGGCCCCATGCACGTCGCCGCCGCTCTGGGTACCCCCGTGGTGGGCATATTTGGTTCCTCCGATCCCAAACGCTGGCATCCCTGGGGCGTCGCTCACCGGGCGATCACGGCCGGTCTCGAATGCAGCCCGTGCCACGGCAAGTGGTGCGTCAACCCGGCACAGTTCGCCTGCCTCATGGAGCTCCCTGTAGAAAGAATCCTCGATGCCGCTTTGGAGCTCATGCCCACAGGCATTGCCGGGCAGGGCCGGGCGAAAGGAAGGATGACGTGAAGGCCGCTGCCGCTACTCTCTCCGGGACGGGTCGGCTGGCTGAGCTCGCGGGTCAAGAACCAACGCTGGTCTTCGCCATCGGGTTCTGGCTCTTCCTGATCCAGATCTCCATCGCCGCTTCCCAGATCGTGCTGACGTTCGTGCTGCTACTCTGGCTCTACCAGCTGGCGGCCGGCAAGGCGGAGCTGGTCGGGCTGCCTTTGGATTGGCCGCTCGGTCTGTTCGCGGTCCTCAGCATCGCCTCCGCCGGATTTTCTTTCGACCCCGGAGAAAGCTTTGCCAGCATGAAGAAGCTGACGCTCCTCGCTATTCCATACGTTATCGTGAGTGTGGTTCGTCGAACCTCGACGTTGGAGCGTTTAGTGTTGGTCTTGATCATCGTGGCCGACCTAGGCGCGCTTTTCGCCTTGTGGCAGTATTTTTTCAGTGAGTTGGGCGACGACATCAATCATCGGATTCGCGGATTCATGAGCCACTACATGACGTTCTCCGGCCTGCTCATGGGTGTCGGCGTGCTCGCATTTGCCGAGCTACTCTTTGGCCGTCGAAGGCGCGTTTTCCTCGTGGCGAGTCTGGTGACGATCTTGGTCGCTTTGGCGCTCTCGCTGACGCGCAGCGCCTGGTTCGGCGTGCTCGTCGGGTTCAGCTTGGTGTGCTTCCTGCGCGACCGGCGTCTGTTGATTGGGATGCCCATCCTCCTGATCGGAGCGATGCTTCTCGTGCCCAGCGATGTCGAGAAGAGAGTACGATCGCTCGTCCGACCCGATCGCTCGAGCCGAGACCGTATGTACATGATTAAAAGTGGCATCCAGATGACCGCCAATCATCCATGGTTCGGGGTGGGTCCCAACATGGTGGAGTCGGTCTATCCTATTTACCGGTTAGAGGGCGCTCCGCGCCTGCAGAATATTCACCTTCATAATAATGTCGTTCAGATCGCAGCCGAGCGTGGTTTACCATGTCTGGTGGCCTGGGTATGGCTGATGGCAGTTGGATTGACGGTAAGCATTCGGTCCTACCGGGCGGCTCCCACAGGCGGGCGCGCGCCCCCCGAAAAAAGCGACCGCGGATTGGCAGCTGGAGCCCTGGCACTTATGGTTGCGGGGTTGACCGCGGGGCTCTTCGAGTACAACTTCGGCGATTCAGAGTTTCTCATGCTCTTTCTTTTCGCGATGGCTATCCCCATCGTGCTCGAACGAAATCGAACTGCAATGACGGAGGACGTGGTCCCTTGAGCGGCGTCTCGTCCAAACGAGCCTCGGCCATTCTCCGTGCCGCCCGCGGCAAGGAGGTGGCGGTCATGGGCGACCTGATGCTCGACGAGTTCATTTGTGGGAACGTGTCTCGCATCTCGCCCGAAGCACCGGTGCCCGTGGTAGAGGTCTCCGGCCACAGCTTCCATCTTGGTGGCGCCGCGAACGTCGCCCACAATCTACACAGCTTGGGAAGCGAGCCTCTTCTCATCGGTGTCTTGGGAGAAGACGATGCGGCACGGCGCATGCGCGTGGTTCTTCAAGAGGTGGGAATCTCTGAGGAAGGACTGCTCACCGATCCGACCCGGCCGACCACTTTAAAAACGCGAATCATCGCGCATAACCAGCAAGTCGTGAGGGCCGACCGCGAGTCGCGGAACGACATTTCCCGAGCCCTCGAACAGCTTGCTCTAGACAAGGTCGCCTCCGCCCTCGATCGAGCACGCGCCTTGGTTCTCTCCGACTACCGCAAGGGTGCCCTGACGACTCGGCTCCTTCGGGAATGCACTCGACTCGCACGACGGCGGAAGATTCCGATTCTGGTAGACCCGAAGCTTGCCCGCTTCGGTGAATACCGAAACGTGAATCTGGTGACACCAAATATCCACGAAGCCGAGCGCGTCACCGAGACGAGCATCAGTGATGCGTCCGCTCTGGGTCGCGCCGCGCGAGCGATCCTCAGCAAGCTCGGCTGTCAGGCAGTCCTCATCACTCGTGGTGAGCAAGGCATGTCTTTGTTCGAGAAGGGCAAGCCACCGGTGCACATCGATGCCTCGGCACGGGAGGTCTTCGACGTCACCGGAGCGGGCGATACCGTGATCGCCACCATTGCTTTCGCGCTGAGTGGCGGCGCCTCGCTCGCCGACTCCGCGAGGTTGGCCAATCAGGCGGCGGGAATCGTGGTCGGAAAACTGGGTACGGCGGCGGTGGACCCGGAAGAACTGCTAGCCTCGCTCAGTGGCGGAAGTGGCGCACGCCGGTAAAAACCATCGCCAACTCTCTTTCGTCCGCTCCGTCGATCACTTCTTCGTCCCTGATGGATCCGCCGGGTTGGATGATCGCTCGGACGCCGGCATCGGCCAGCTGATCGGGTCCATCGCGAAAGGGAAAAAACGCGTCGGAAGCAGCCACCGATCCCTCTAACGAGCTCTGGGCCTTGGTCACCGCAAGGCGGCAAGAATCCACCCGGCTCATTTGGCCTGCGCCGATACCCAAAGTGTGGCGATCCTTGGCAATCACGATGGCGTTCGACTTCACGTGCTTAGCCACTTTCCAGGCGAACTCAAGCGCCGCCATTTCTTGTTCGGTCGGTTTGCGTTTCGTCGGGATCTCTAGGCGCTCCCGATCCAGTGGCGAGTTGTCCCAATCCTGGACCAGCAACCCTCCCACGACGCGGCATAAGTTGTGCCCTTCCCACGCCGAACGGGGTGGATCATCGATGGCCAAGAGCCGAAGTTTTTTCTTTCCGCTGAGCTCCTCGATTGCATCCGGCTCGAACCCCGGGGCAATGACTGCCTCGATGAACGTCGAAGCCAACTCCTTCGCGGTTTTCTTGTCCACCGGCCGGCTGAGCCCGACGATTCCCCCGAAGGCCGAGACCGGATCGGTTTCGCGTGCCTTGACGTAGGCGCTCGAGAGCGTTTCCCCGAGAGCGACCCCGCACGGGTTGGCGTGCTTGATCACCACCGCAGCCGTTTCCTCGAACTCACACGCAAGGCGCCAAGCGGCGTCGAGGTCCAAAATATTGTTATACGAGAGCTCCTTGCCCTGGAGCTTTCTCGCTCCCGCCACCGCCTTCGGCACTCCGCTCGCTTCGCGATAGAAAGCCGCGGATTGATGGGGGTTTTCACCGTAGCGGAGATCTTGAACCTTCTCGAAAGAAACGCTGAGAGTCGCGGGCAGTGATGCCTCGAGCTCAGCCGCAACCAATTCCTCCCTGCGTGCTTCCAATTGCGTCATGTAGGAACCAATTGCGGCCTCGTAGCGAGCGCTGGCGCGGAACGCTTTCACCGCCAGGTAGAGCCGAGTCGCAAGGTCCATGCCCTCGTCCAGCTTTCCCAGAACTAGCGGGTAGTCCCTTGGGTCGACGACCGGGATCACGTGCTGGAAGTTTTTGGCGGCCGCTCGCAGCATGCTCGGCCCGCCAATATCGATGTTCTCTATGATCTCGGAGATGGCGCTCTTCTCCGCGACTTTGGCCTCGAAGGGATAGAAGTTCACGGCAACGATATCGACCGGGATGATTTCGTTCTGCTCGAGCTCCTCGAGATCAGAAGCCAAGTTACGGCGCGCCAAGATGCCGCCATGGATGAGTGGATGAAGGGTCTTCACCCGACCTCCAAGTATTTGGGGAAACCCGGTTACGTCCGCCACCGAAGTAACCGGAATCTCCTCTTGGGAGAGCACGTGCGCGGTGCCACCGCTCGAGACAACCTCATAGCCTCGTTCCGCAAGACCTCGGGCAAACGAAACAATCCCTTCCTTGTTCGCTACACTCAGTAGTGCCCGAGTCTTGGATTTGTCTCGCGAAACGTTCATCGTCGTCCCTTCTTTGGCTTTGTTACTCCGATGCGGGCTTCTTGCGGGCCCTCGTCACGCCGGGTTTTTCTTCCACGAAGAACCGGTAACCGGTGAAATCGCCGTTTGCTTTTTCCCAAGCCGCCAGCCAGAGATAAGAAGCCGCGGTAACCCCCCGCGAGTAGCCCAACGACGCCTTCGCATAGGGCACGGAACGATAATCGAAGGCCGTGGCGGGCACCAACCGGCCGGCCTTCCAAAAAGCATCCGCCAGGTCGGGAACGGAAGCCCTGCTGGCAGACGAGAGCCGTTGTAGTAATGTATTGACCGAGACCCCGCCCTTTAATGTCGAGGGCAGTCTCCAGTCGTAGACCAGGGGAAACTCCTCCAGGTGCAGGGTGACGAAACGATGAAACTCTCGGCTGGCACGGGCGAGTCGCGGATCCGAGGCACCCACCACGGTCGGATCGGCCAAGTCGGCGGCAATGCGCAGGAGCTTTCCCAGCTCAACCGCAATCTCACGGAACGGGCGGCGCTGATTCACCTGCTCCGCCACACCGTTCACTCTCTGGTCCACAGCACGGACCGTGTCCTGAGAAAGTGAGCCCGCTAAACCGTCGCGGGCCAGGGCCGACGCCATCTCTCCCTCCAGCCCGAAGACTCCCTTCAACAAATAAGCTTCATTCCGCCAGAGGACGCGTCGGAGAGACGGCGGCATGATGAGCAGGGTGTCGTAGACCATGTTCCGGTAGGTGGGCGCGGGCCACGCGTCAACGAAACCGGGCACCATGACGAACAACAGCGTGAGAAGGAGGAAGCGGGGAAAAAGCGAGGACGAAAGAGACCCGGGGGGAGTACCGCGGGTCACTTCTTAGGCCTGGCTACCACCGAGACCTTTCCCCCTTTCATCGAGACACCGAAGTCGACTTTCTTGTATCCGCCACTTCTGAGCTGCTTGGCTTGTTTGGAAAGGACCTTACGGAAGCTATCGTAGTTCAGGTTCCTGGTGGACTGACCCACCTCCTGCTTGGCGGCAACATACTTGTCGAAGATCTTCCGAAACTCGTCTCCCGTCTTGTCCTTGGTGGCTCGACGGGATGGCCCGTGTGTAGTGGGTGACGGCGCAGCGACCCGCTTCGATCGTTCCTCTCGACCGGTGAGGAGTCGCTCCTCTTCTTGGAGCCGCATCCGGCGGTTCCACATTTCGCTGTAGGTCGTGAACTTGGCCTGGTGCATTTGAAACACCGCTTGCTCGGCCAAATTTTGCGGAGGAGTCCGGGAATAATTCCGAATGATGCCTTCGACTTTCTTCTTGGTCGCCCAAGGTGGCTGTCTGAGAGCTCCAGCGAACCACTGCTCGTACTCGGTCTCGAGCTGCTTCATGCCCCGCTTGAGCGCTTCCATGTCCTCCAAGAAACCCACGTGCGCCTCCTACGTTTGGCTCTCTTCCTTCCGGAAGAACCAGAAGAAAGGCAACCACAGCTCGCGAGCGTAAGGCACCTTCTTGTCTTTCACCAATATCTCGCAGCTAGGATATTCTCCGACGTATCCAAACAAACGATGAAGCTCCTCCACCTCGTTGACGGTGTAGGTCGCGTAGTGGCGTAGCCATCGATCCCGACCCTCCTTACGATACCTCAGGGCGCGCTCCGCAAGGGTGACGGCCTCCGGATACTTCGGCTCATCCGACGGACCAAAAACCACGGTGAGTGAAAAGTCGCGAGAGGCCCTTTCCGGGTAGAGGATCTCCACCGACTGTGGATCCAGATGGGAGATATCCTCCTCCCGACGCTCGATGATCTCGGGAAGTCTCTCGATGTAATTCTTCGCCCGGTCTTCGGCCATGATCCTTTTTGCTATGTTAGAATGCTACCTGGAAACGCTAACTATTGTCAACGACAGCAGTTCCCTCGGATCTCGACTATGGGCACCGCATCGACCGGCGACGTCGGGCAGCTCTTGAGGCGCCTCCCGAGCGTCGAGAAGCTCCTCGACCAGGCTGGTTTTCGTAAGCTCGAGACAGAGTTCGGACGAGACCCGCTCGTCCACGCAACTCGAGCCGCGTTGGCGGGGCTCCGGGATGCGGTACGTGACGCGCAAATCGATCAGGATGGATTTGATCGAGTGCTGGCGTCGATGGAGAGCTCGATAAGAAGCCAACTGGCCATGGCCAGCGCGCCTTCCTTGGTCTCCCTGATCAATGCCACCGGCATCATCGTGCACACCAACCTCGGTCGAGCGCCCCTCTCACCATCCGCTATCGCGGCGGTCGGCCGCGTGGCGAGCTCCTACAACAACCTCGAGTACGATCTAACGACGGGTAAGCGAGGTCGACGCGAGCAACACGCGGTCCGACCACTCGAGCGTCTGTTCCCCGGATACGACGCCTTAGTGGTCAACAATAACGCCGCCGCAGTACTGCTCGCCCTCAATAGCTTCGCGGTTTCCAAGGAGGTCTTGGTCTCACGCGGCGAACTTGTAGAGATCGGCGGCTCCTTTCGAATTCCCGATATCTTGGAGAGAAGCGGCGCACGGCTTCGCGAAGTTGGAACGACCAACAAGACGCGAATCAAAGACTACCAAGCCGCGTTCGGACCGGAGACCGCGCTCATCCTCCGTGTCCACCCATCCAATTTTCGAATCGTGGGCTTTACCGAGAGCGCATCGACCGAAGAACTGGTGGCGATGGGCAAGGAGCGGGGGGTCCCGGTGGTCGAGGATGTCGGAAGCGGCAACCTTCTCGCCCTGGGCTCCTACGGTCTACCGAACGAGCCGCTGGTAAAGGCCAGCCTTGCCGCCGGTGTGGACTTGATCACTTTCTCCGGCGACAAGCTTCTCGGTGGTCCGCAAGCTGGAGTCCTCGTTGGGCGCGCAGAAAGCGTGAAGAAGTGCCGAGAGAATCCGTTGGCGCGTGCGCTGAGAGTAGACAAGCTCACTTATGCGGCACTCGAGGCGACACTCGCGGCCTTCGTTCAAGGCAACGCGGCGAAGGACATTCCCGTGCTCAAGATGCTCTCGACACCTGCCTCCGAAATAAAGTCCCGCGGACGCCGCCTGACGAAATCTCTCGGCGACGTAAAGGGGCTCGAGCTTTCGTTGCTCGACGGATCTTCCAAAGTCGGAGGAGGCTCTGCGCCGGAGGCCGAGATACCAACCTCTTTGGTTGGCGTTCGCGCGAAGAATCTTTCGGCGCAGGCGATCTTGGATCGCTTGCGTGGTCACGATCCCCCCGTGATCGCGCGCATCGCAGACGACCAGGTGCTGCTAGATCTGCGAACGGTGCTTCCCGAAGAAGAGGACACGCTGACCTCGGCGTTGAGAGGTCTGGTGTAGCGGATCTAAAAGAGCTCCAGGGCAGCGCGGCGAGCGAGAGAGATCACCGGCCCCGGATACAACCCCAGGACAAGCGCCGCCAAGGAGCTCACCAACAACGGAAGTCTTAAATTCCAACTGGAATGGAGTCCCGGATCGGGCACTGGAGAGCCCATATACAAAACCATGACCACACGCAGATAGTAGTAAACGCTGACGAGGGTGTTGATGACCGCGATCAACACCAATGCGATATAGCCCTCATCGATCGCCGCGCTGAACAAATAAAACTTCCCCACGAAACCCGCGGTGGCCGGAATGCCGGCCAGCGATAGCATGAAAACACTCATCGCGAATCCCGTGAGCGGGTACTTCCAACCGAGCCCACCCCAGCCTCGAATGGACAAGTTGTCCTCCCCGCTCTTCCCGAGAGTAATCGCTACCGCGAAGGCTCCAAAGGTCATGAACATGTACCCCACCAGATAGAAGAGAACCGCGGTCCTACCCGCTACACCGCCCGCGATCAGACCTACCAGTAGGTAGCCTGCATGCGCCACGCCCGAGTAAGCGAGTAAGCGTTTGATGTTATCTTGCGCGATCGCTATCAAGTTGCCGACGGTCATGCTGAGGACCGCGAGCAACCACAGAACGGTCTTCCATTCATCGCTCAAAGAAAGTAGTGAGCCAGTGACACGAATTAGGGCGCCGAAGGCAGCCGCCTTGACCGCAACCGCCATAAAGCCGGTAACCACGGTAGGGGCTCCCTGGTAGACGTCCGGAGACCACATGTGAAACGGCACCGCCGCGACTTTGTACGCGAAGCCCACCAGTAGAAACACGAGAGCGACAACCGGAAGCACCCCCGCTTGGCTAGCTCGGGTGATGAGGGCGGCTTCGATCTTTGCGAGGTCAGCACTCCCCGCTGCCCCATAGAAAAGGGCGATGCCGTACAAGAAAAGAGAGGAGGCGAATACTCCGTAGAAGAAGTACTTCAAAGAGGCTTCGACAGACGACCCCCGCTCGCGTGACCAACCGGTGAGCACATAAACCCCCACCGACATCGTCTCGAGAGCCACGAACATCAAAACCAGGTTCCGCGTCGACACCAGGAGCAACATTCCCGCCGCGCTTAGGAGAGCCAACGTATAAAACGCCGGCGCTTGCTCTTGCTGACGGTCAAGAGCAACCTTGGCGACCGGGATGCTCAGAACCAGAGCGGTTAATACGATAAAACTCAAGAAGAGACTGAAGGCATCGGAGTCCACCATACCGAACGAGCGAAGTCGGTGACCCCACATACGAAGGCCAGCCAGAATACAGACCACGGTACCGAGCCACGCAAGCCCGGCGGCGGGAAAACGACTGCGGCCGGCGCCCCCGACTCCGATTACCGCTGCCGTGACCACCAAGATGAGAACCGGTACCAGTGCGCCCACCGCCATGTTGGATTCCCTCTATCCCTCTTATTCGATGCCGGAAACGCCCATCGCCCGGGAAACGAAAAGCTCCACCGTTCCGTCGAGTGAGCGGAGGAAGCTGCCTGGAACGACTCCCATCCACACGATGAGGACCACGATCGGAAGCAAGATAGCTACCTCGCGAGGGCTCAAGTCCCGGAGGCCAAGGTTGGCCGGATTGTCGACCTCTCCCAACATCATCCGCTTGTACATCCAAAGAAGGTATATGGCGGTTAGCACCAATCCGGCCGCACCGGCAACGGCATACGGTCTGGCGGTTTGGAAAGCCCCCAGCAATATCAGGAACTCTCCCACGAAACCACTGAGCCCGGGCAACCCCATCGATGAAAGGAGTACGACCAGGAAGAGGCTTGCGTACAAAGGCATGATTCGCTTCAGCCCCCCGAACTCAGAGAGCAAGCGGGTGTGTCGACGCTCGTAGATCATTCCCACCAGGAGGAAGAGGGCACCGGTGGATAACCCGTGACTCATCATTAGAAAAATCGCGCCTTCCACGCCCGCGACATTGAACGAAAAGATGCCGAGCACGACGAAGCCCAAGTGACTCACGCTCGAATAGGCCACCAGTCTCTTGACGTCCGACTGCACCAAGGCCATCAGAGCCCCATATACGATACCGATTACCGCAATGGTCAAGATCGCCGGGGCGTAAGCTCGAGCACCTTCTGGAAACAACGGAATCGCGAATCTCAAGAGACCATAGGCACCCATTTTGAGAAGAATGCCAGCCAGTATGACGCTCCCCGCGGTGGGCGCTTCCACGTGGGCATCGGGAAGCCAAGTGTGAAGTGGAATGAGTGGTATCTTGACCGCGAAGGCGGCGAAAAAAGCAAGGAACAACCAACGCTGCAAACCGCTGCTCAATACCAGTCCTTGCCAGAGCCGGATGTCGAAGCTGCCCCCGCCGCTTTGCAAGTCGTGAACGTGGTAGCAGTACATAATCGCCACCAGCATCAAGACACTCCCGCCCATCGTGAAGAGGAAGAACTTGATGGCTGCGTAGATACGGCGCTCTCCCCCCCAAACTCCGATGAGGAGATACATCGGAATCAACACCGCTTCCCAAAACACGTAGAACAAGAAAACGTCGAGCGCGACGAAGACTCCGACCATCAAGGATTCCAGAATCAACACGAGTCCATAGAATGCACCGACCTTCTCCTCGATCGAATCCCAGCTCGCAAGGATGGCGAGCGGCGTCAGGAACGTCGTGAGCAACACCATGAACAAGCTCACGCCATCGACACCCAACAGAAAGGAAATTCCCAAGCTCGGAATCCATCGGTAGGACTCGACGAACTGGTAGTCGGCCCGGGAAGGATCGAATCGGTCCCACAATAGTAGCGACAACGCAAAGACGATAAGGGAAGAAACTAGGGCGACCCGTCGGGCCGCGCCCGGCCATCGACCGAGGATCCCAATGACAATCGATCCGACTAACGGGGTGACGATGAGGAATGTCAAGAGATTCATACGCTCCCCAGTACCATCCAACCCATGAGCGCCATCGCCGCGCCGAAAAGAACAAAGAGATAAAGCCGCAAGCTGCCCACTTGTGAGAGCCTGAAGACCTCGCTACTCAGACGTACAACACGACCCGATCCATTGAAGAAACCGTCCACGATTGCCTTGTCCACCGATCGCCAGAGCACCACTCGCGACAGAAAGAGGAACGGACGCACCAGCAAGACGTTGTAGAGCTCGTCGATCCAGAACTTGCCCTTGACAAGTCGATACAAGGAACCCGCGCCCGACGCCACGCGCTCGGGAAGAGCGCGGTCGACTAAGTAAAAGTATCGAGCCACCAGTAGTCCGCCTACCGCGACCAGAACGTTCAAGAGCGTCAAGCCGACTTCCGCCGCAAGGGAGCTCGACTCCGCTCTCTTCACCGCAAGATAAGGAGCCAGGAACCCCTCGATCCAACTGTAGTAAGGAACACCGATGAACCCGACGGTTACCGTCCCCGCCGCCAGCAGCCGCAGGGGCCAAGTCATGGACGGAGGTGACTCGTGAAGGCGCCGCGCCTCTTCCGCGCTGCCTCGAAAGCGGCCCTCGAACACCAACGCCCAGACACGGCCCATGTAGAAGGCGGTCAGGAAAACACCGGCGACACCGGCCGCCCACAACAACGTGTATCCCCCGCGGAATGCACTCCAAAGCACCGCGTCTTTGCTGAAAAATCCCGCCAGCGGCGGTATCCCCACCAGGGCCAGCGTTGCGATCACGAAGGTGCGGTAAGTGATGGGAAGCTTGTCTTTGAGTCCTCCCATCTTGCGAATATCGCTCTCGCCTGCCATCGCGTGCATGACGCTTCCCGCCACGAGAAACAACAACGCCTTGAAGAAGGCATGGGTCACGAGATGGAACATGGCCGCGCCGAACGCTCCCACTCCGCAGGCGAGGAACATGTAGCCGAGCTGGGAAATCGTGGAGTAGGCGAGAATACGCTTGAAGTCATCCTGAGCGAGCGCGATGGTCGCCGCGTACAGAGCGGTGGCGGCTCCGATGGCACCAACGAGAGCAAGGGCCAATGGAGCCTCCGCGTACAAGGCCGCGGTGCGCGCCACCATGTAGACACCCGCCGTCACCATGGTGGCGGCGTGGATGAAAGCAGAAACTGGTGTAGGACCTTCCATGGCGTCGGGTAGCCAGACATAGAGTGGGATCTGCGCTGACTTTCCGATCGCCCCTACGAAGAGGAGAATCCCGATGGTGCTCAAAACAACCGTATCCTGAGTCGGAGCCAAAGGAAGGAACTCCCCGAAGCTCACCGTTCCAAACACCAAGAAGGTCATTAGGATGCCGAGGAGAAAGCCGACATCACCGATGCGGTTCACGATGAAAGCCTTCATGCCCGCATCCACCGCCGCTTTCTTCTCGAACCAAAAGCCGATGAGAAGATAGGAGCAAAGCCCTACGCCCTCCCAACCGACGAACATCAAGAGAAGATTCTCAGCCAATACCAGCAACAACATGCTTGCTGTGAAAAGGTTGAGGTAGGCGAAGAAACGAGAGAAGTCTTTGTCTTCGCTCATATACCCGAGCGAGTACACGTGAATCAGTAGCCCCACGCCGGTCACGACCAGGGCGGTGATGCCCGAGAGAGGATCGAGCACCAGGGCAGCCTTCGCGGTGAACGAGCCCGCGGCTATCCAAGCGAAAATCTCCACCGTGACCGAACGCTCGCCTTCGGCCATGCTGAGTATGTTGGCGAAACCGATCACCGCTAGTGCGAACGAGGCCCCCACCGCTCCGCAAGCGAGTCTTCCCGATGAGGAACGGCCAAGGCGGCGCCCGGCGACTGCCAAAACGAGCGCCGATAGAGCCGGGATAAGAGGGATCAGAGGAAGAAGGCGGAGGGCGGTTCCCACTCGGGTTTGCTCCTCAGTACCTCAGAAGGTCGTGATCGTCTACGTTCAGGGTCTCCCGTCGACGATGCAAGGCGATGAGGATGGCCAAACCCACCGCCGCTTCGGCAGCCGCCACCACGATGACGATGAGCGCAATTGCCTGGCCTTCCAAGTTGCCGGCCAACCGGGAGTACGCCACGAAAGTGAGGTTGACCGCGTTCAACATGAGCTCGATGCAGAGGAAGATGCTTACCAGGTTGCGGTGGAAGAGAAGCCCGGTCGCCCCGATTGCGAATAGGAGTGCGGAAACAATTAAGTAATGTTGGACCGGAACCATCAGCGTCTCACCAGCCAAGTCGCACCCACCAGAGACACAAAAATAAGGATGGCGGTCGCTTCGAAGGGCGCCAAGTAGTCGGTGAGAAGGAACTCACCCAAGCGAGCCGCGGTCCCCCTCATTGCTTCGTCCATTGTTTCAGCAGGGACGGCGGGCGAAGTCCGAGCAACGATCGTCCCCAAGACCACGAACAGGACCAGCCCAACCGGCAATGCCACCCAGCCGAGTCGTGGTGGACGATCTTTGAACGGCGTATCGCCACCGAGACCGAGCAACATGATCGCCAGCAAGAACACGATCAAAACCGCTCCCGCGTAAACGATGATCTGAACCGCAGCCACAAAAGTGGCTCCTAGCTGGGCGTACAGACCGGCAACACCAAGAAGGCAGACGATGAGCGCCAGCGCGCCGTAAGCGGGACGGCGGCTTGCCGCGACCATCAGAGCCGTCACAACGGAGACCGCGGAACAGAAGTAGAAGATGGCGCTTTCCAAAGCAGGGACCTCAATGAACCGCAGAGACAGGGCAACCCTGGCGCCGCACGTGCAGCTCGTATTCTTCGCGGAAGTGTACGAGCATGCTCATAACCGGAGCAACCGCGGCATCGCCGAACGGACAAAGCGACTTGCCGGCGATGTTATCGGAAACATCCGAGAGAAGCGCGATGTCTGCCGGCCGTCCTTGACCTTTTTCCATGCGATCCAAGATCCTCGCCAGCCAATCCGTGCCTTCACGGCAGGGCGTGCACTTACCGCAGGACTCCTGCCGATAGAACTCCATGAGCTTCCCAGCGGTCCAGACCATGCAGGTCGTCTCGTCCATGACGATCACTCCCGCCGACCCCAGCATGGAACCGGCCGCAACCAAGGAGTCGAAATCCATTCGGGTGTCCAAGTGCTTCTCGGTCAGCACCGGAACCGAAGACCCTCCCGGGACCACCGCCTTGAGACGATGGCCTCCCCGAATCCCTCCGCCATGCTCGAAGATGAGCTCTCGCATCGGCACGCCGAGAGGCAGCTCGTAAACGCCCGGGCGCCGCACGTGTCCGCTCAGGCAATAAAGCTTGGGGCCGGTGTTCTTCTTGCTGCCGATGGAACGATACCAGTCGGCGCCCCGTGTCACGATGTAGGGCAAGTTCGCCAAGGTTTCCACGTTGTTGATGGCGGTGGGACAACCGAAGAGCCCGACGCTCGCCGGGTACGGCGGCTTGACCCTGGGAAGACCCCGCTTGCCCTCCAGCGATTCCAACAGAGCGGTTTCCTCACCGCACCCGTACGAGCCGGCACCGCGGTGAATATACAACTCGCAGTCGAATCCGGAGCGTTCGATGTTCTTTCCAACGTAGCCGCGATCTCGCGCCTCGGCCAGCGCTCGTTCCAGGATTCGCTCCTGCTCTCGAAACTCTCCACGTATATAGATGTAGCAGACCCGCGCCTCGACCGCGTAGGCGGCGAGGAGGCAACCTTCGATGATCAGGTGCGGGTCGTTCTCCATCAAGTAGCGATCCTTGAAAGTGCCAGGCTCACTTTCGTCGGCGTTACAGATCATGTAGTGGGGCCGGACATCTTTGGGTAGGAACCTCCACTTCACGCCGGTTGGAAACCCGGCGCCGCCTCGACCGCGCAGCTCGGAACGCTCGACCAATTCGATAAGCTCGTTTGGGCTGAGCTGAGACAAGGCGCGGCGGAGCGCCTGATAACCTCCTCGCGAGAGATAGACGTCGACGTTCTGAGAATCGGGAACTCCGGCGTTGCGGGTTAGGACGGGCTCGAACGACGAAGTCATGAGAGCTCGGAGAGAATACCTGCCAGCTTCTCTTCGCTGAGATGACCCTCGATGCGATCGTTGAGCTGCATCATCGGCGCCTTTTCGCACGCACCGAGACACTGCGCCGGCGTGAGCGACAACCGCCCGTCCGCCGTCGTCTCCCCTGGTTCGATACCCAATCGTTCTCGAAGCCAATCGAGGATCCGAGGTGCGCCCAGAAGTGAACAGGAAAGGTTGATGCACAAACGAAGGTCGTGGCGTCCGGGTGGTTGGAACCGGAACATGTCGTAGTAGCTGGCGGTCTCTAATACGTGGACGGGAGAAATCTCCAACAGGCCAGCGACGTACTCCATCGCCGAGGAGCTCAGGTAACCCTCCTGTTCCTGAACCAACCAAAGCGTGGGCAACAGTGCTGCGCGCCGATGCTCGGCGGGATAGTGGTCGAGAATCTTCTCGAACCGCGCTTGATTCCCGGGAGTGAAGGTCATGTCCTTACAACTAGTGCATCAGTGCGCGCTCACTCCTCGCTCGCGCGCCTGGCGCCTCCCTCATACATCAATGCTGCGGGGCCCCACCCCCACGGCTCGGTCCCTCCGCCGACAAGCGGCTGCGGGACGGCTGGCTGAGGGCTCTGTAAGTATGTGCCAATTCAGAAAGAAGCGGGCTAATATAGACTACGGGTTCTGCGGGTGTCAAGGCGTGACGGTCTACTTGACACGACCGGGGACGGGTTGCAAAATGATGAAGGGGCTTCATTTAGCCCAGGATCCTAGTGGGTCGCTGCCGACTGGGCGTTGGTGCGTGTCTTCCTACAACGGAGTGCGCTCCCTCGGTCGATCCGAAAGTGTTCGTACGCCATGATCACTGGTTTCAACACCGACGTGAACTACAAGGGTGTAGTATTTCATGTCCAAACCGAGGATAAAGGCCTCGAGAATCCTGTCATCGAGTCTCTGATATACAAAGGAGGAGAGATCCTCGGCAGCCGCAGACTTCCGTACTCGGAGATGATGAAAAACGGCTACGACGAAAAGGCCATCGTCAAGCTCTTGGAAGACCAGCACCAGACGATGATCCAAGAGATCCGGCAAGGCCGCTTCGACGAGTCGACCGACCTTCTGCGGGATGATACGGTCTTGTCGGACCAGAGCCTAGATCAAGTGATTCTCAATTACCTGGTGGAGAAAAAGGACGACCAATGAGGAGCGCTTCTCCCATAAACGCCCCTGTATGCCCTCGATAGAAGCTCCTGGTCTCAGTGAGCTAAAGCAGAAGCTTTCCGAGGAGGAACGAACCTACGCCGAGCTCCTGGCGCGGCTCGACGAGCTCGCAGAAGCCCATCTACCATACGGCTTGGACCCCGAGATTCCTTCACAGCTAAGCAAGCTGAGCGAGTCGTGGCAGATCGGGGAGATCGGCCAGGTCGAAAAGACCGGGGAGATCGGCCCCTCTGGCGAGCGAACCGTTCCAGGAGGTCTCAAGAGACTTCTGCGTCGAACGGTCCGAAGGCTCGTCGAGCCCGAGCTGGCGCCGCTCCGAGAAGCACTCGCGCGTCAGCAAGCATTCAATTCCTTAACCGTGCAGTTTCTCAACCGCTACATGGAGGCCGCACACCAGCACGCGGTTCGACTAGGTGAGTTTTCGTCGGCGCTCGTTCGCTACGCGCAACGGGTAGACCGGCTTGCCGATGCCAAGGATCGACTCTACGCACAATTGGGGAACACACGAAACGATCTTCTGCTGGAGGCGATGGACAAACGCGTCGAGACGCTCACTCTCGGCCTCAAGAGAGCGCAGTCGAAACTAGAGTCGATGATGTCAGGCGTCGACTTGGCGCGGACCGAAGTTGAGTCTCTCAGACGCTCCATGGAGCCGACAGCCGAGACACGCGGACGGCGTGCGGCGGCGGTCAAGCCAGCGGATCCTTTTGAAGCACCCGAGTATGTGGCCTTCGAGCATCGTTTCCGAGGGGAATCGACGGAGATTCGGGATCGACTTGCCGGGTACGTAGGCCACTTCAACGGTGAGGGCCCCATCGTGGAGCTCGGTTGCGGCGGGGGCGAGTTCCTGGAGCTGCTTCGTGACGTCGGGCTGGACGCACGCGGGGTAGACGATAACGCCGAAATGGTGAGCGCCTGTCGGGAACGAGGCCTGGCAGTAGAGGAGCAAGACCTTCTCACCTATTTGAAGACCGTTGAAGCGGATTCGCTGGGCGGCATCTTCGCAGCTCAGGTCGTCGAGCACCTACCACCGCCGATGCTCAGGGAAACTCTGGCCGCCGCACATCGAGCCTTGCGCAAGGGTGGAAGAATCGTTCTCGAGACGGTGAATATAAAGAGTGTTCTGGCCCTCATCGAGTCCTTCTACCGCGACCTAACCCACCAGAAGCCGTTGCACCCGGAGACGCTGGATTTTCTCTTGCAATCCTGCGGTTTCAGCGATGTCATCATCGAGTATCGGAGTCCGGTCAGTGAGCGCGTCAAGCTTCTCAGCGTTTCTCCGGAAAATGCCGGTGCGCGCACGCTGAATGACAACTTCCGTAAGCTCAACGCCTTTCTCTTCGGCGATCAGGACTACGCGGCGATCGCGACCAAGTAGCCGCCTTTGCTCGACCCCGGTCTATTGATCTCCTCGCATGCATTTGCCTAAGATGCACCCAGCCAACGTGAGATCGAAACGTAAGGGAGGTAGAGAAGAATGGCCGAATTCGTCAAAGTAGCCTCGACCAGCGATCTGGCCCCGGGCCAATGCAAGGTTGCCGATGCCGGCGGAAAATCCATCGCATTGTGCAACGTGAACGGTACTTTTTACGCGATCGACAATACCTGTCTCCACCAGGGCGGACCACTGGGAGAAGGCTCTATGGAAACCACGACTCTCACTTGTCCGTGGCATGGCTGGCAATGGGACGTCACGACGGGAAAGAGCACCGTCAACCCCGCCATGGGTGTCACCTGCTATCCCGTCAAGGTCGAAGGGGACGACGTGATGGTCGAGGTTGCCTGAAAGCAAGGTCAGCTAGGTCGAGCCAGGTCGACGTTGTCGAGCCATTGCCGACCACCCTGACAGCCTGCCAGAAAGACCCGAAGTTGCCACTCCGTGAATCCAAGGAAGGGCGCAGGAAGCGCGCCAGCAAGATCGTCGGCAAGCTCGGCAAGGAATTTCCTAGAGCTGGAACCGCCCTCGATCACCGGTCTCCGTTCGAACTGTTGGTCGCAACCATTCTGTCCGCTCAATGCACGGATGAGCGGGTCAACAAAGTAACGCCCTCCTTGTTCGCTCGTTTTCCCGAGCCATCCGATCTCGCCGATGCGAATCGGGACGAGTTGGAGGAGCTCATCCGCTCCACCGGGTTCTACCGCAACAAAGCGCAGTCGATCCAAGGAGCCTCCCAAAAGATTACTGACGACTTCGGAGGTCGGGTGCCCGAGACAATGGACGAGCTGCTCAGTCTCCCGGGTGTGGCTCGAAAGACGGCGAACGTCGTGATGGGAAACGGCTTCGGGAAAGCAGCCGGCGTCGTCGTAGACACTCACGTCTTTCGACTCTCCCATCGCATGGGGTTTTCGAAGGGAAAGAACCCCGTCCAAGTAGAGAACGATCTGATGGCCCTCTTTCCTAAGAAAATCTGGGTCAACGTGGGCAATCGACTGATTCTCCACGGACGCACCACTTGTTTCGCGCGCAAGCCCAAGTGTGAAGCGTGCGTGGTAGAAGCGCTGTGCCCGCGAATCGGGGTGAAGACGACGAAGAGCCTCCAGCAAGGTTCGGGACCCCATCGGTCACTTCGCGCTCGCATCCAAAGCGGCAGGCGCTGACAAATGCGTCTCGGTCTCAACCTTGGATTCCAAATATCTATCCAAGATCCGGTCCCGCTTGCGCTGGAAGCGGAGCGCCTCGGTTATCACTCGGTGTGGGCGGC
Organism: Candidatus Marinacidobacterales bacterium; assembly: GCA_965222425.1. Classification (GTDB taxonomy): domain Bacteria; phylum Acidobacteriota; class Vicinamibacteria; order Marinacidobacterales; family DATDRI01; genus CBDCNP01. The sequence continues at coordinate 16,670 of CBDCTW010000002.1, read as the reverse complement.
AGAAGCCTGGGGCTCCGACGCGGTAAGCGTTTTGGCGTGGGTGGGGGCGCGAACCGAGCGCATCGCGCTGGGCTCCGCGATTCTCCAGATGCCGGCACGCACACCGGCCATGACTGCCATGACCGCCGCCACCATCGATGGTTTGAGCGGCGGCCGGTTCTTGCTCGGACTCGGGATGTCCGGGCCCCAGGTAGTAGAGGGATGGCACGGCGTGCCATACGGCAAACCCCTCGGTCGCACGAGGGAGTACATTGAGATCGTTCGCGCCATCTTGAAACGCGAAGCGCCTCTCGAGCATCAGGGCGGTCACTACAAAATCCCACTGCCCGGCGGCACTGGGCTCGGCAAAGCGTTAAAAATGATGCTCCGTCCCACCCGCGCCGAGATACCGATCTACCTGGCGGCGATCGGTCCACAAAATGTAGCGCTTGCGGCGGAAGTGGCAAACGGATGGTTGCCGATTTTCTTCTCACCGTTTCACCGAGAAGTCTTCGAAAAGTATCTCGACGCCGGAAGGCTCAAGCGCCCAGCTGATCGGAAGGACCAACCTTTCGATATCGCCCCTATGGTGGGCATTACTCTCGGCGACGACCTGGCCAGTTGCTGGGACTCTCACAAGCCGACGTTGGCGCTATATTTCGGCGGAATGGGAGCCAAAGGACGCAACTTCTATTTCGACCTCGCGTGTCGCTATGGCTACGAAGAGGCGGTCACCAAAATACAGGAGCTCTATCTAAGTGGAAAGAAAGCGGAGGCTATTGCTGCCGTCCCTAACGAGCTCGTCGACGAGGTGACGCTTTGCGGATCCCGTTCCCGCTTGGCGGAGAGGTTGTCGGCATGGAAGGAGGCCGGGGTGACGACTTTGATCTGCACTACTAGTGACCCGACCACTTTGCGCACCATGGCCGAAGTCACGTGATCGCGAGCGAATAGCGTGCGTCCTCCGTGCAGCACCGTTGGCTTGTGGCGCACCGGCGGCGTCTCTATAATGCGCTTGGGTTTGATGCCGGCGACCACATCCCACGCTCCTGCAAGGAGTACCGATGCTTAGCTCTCGCGTATGCACCCTACTCATGGTCGTAGCGGCGGTCGTGTTGACCAGTCTGGCCTCGTCGTTTCAAGAGCAAGAGCAAACACCGCAGGCGCCGCCGCGATTTCGAACCGAGGTCGCAGCGGTCTTGGTGGACGTGTTGGTCCTGGATGAGCAGGGACGACCGATGGCCGGCCTTAGGCGAGAGGATTTTCGGGTTCTAGAAGACGGCGCGCTTCAGGAGATCGAAAATTTCGACATCATCGATTGGAGCTCATACGTCGGCCGCGCGGCCCCGCAGGGCGAGCCCACCACCCCCGAGCCGGGAGCGGTCGTAAACGCCTTCCCCCGTCGGTTCATCTTTATCATCAACCGCCAGAACGCCCGCACGCGGTTCATAAGAAGAGCCAAGTTGGCCATGGAAAACTTTGTCGTGGAATCCATGACCGATGGGGACGAGGCTCTCGTCCTCGACATGGGCCTTTCGACGAAGGTCCTCCAACAGTTCAAAGACTCGAAAGAAGAGACGCTCCAGACGATCCGTAAGATCTCCCTCTTGGAAGCCGACCTCTACCGAGGCACGGGCAGCGATCTTGGCACACGCAATGTGTACGACACACTCGAGAGTTTGGGACAGGGCCTTGGACAATTCCCCGGACGCAAGATCGTCATTTTCATGTCACCGGAGCTTGGGCGAACTCAGAATCTAATCACTTATCTCGAAGATACCGTCGACGCCTTCAACCAATCGAACACCACCATCTACTCGATTGACATCAACGGAGTCAGGGGATTCGGTCCCGCCAGTAGTGCGACGCCGATCTCGTCTGCGGACGCGTTTAGCATGGGTGGGCTCTTCCCCCTCGCTAACGAGACCGGAGGTAGATACTACTACAACCTCAACACGTTCGAGCCGGTACTTCGAAAGATAGGCATCGAGAACAGCCGGTACTATCAACTCGTTTACACTTCCACCAACACGAACTACGATGGAAAGTATCGCAGCATCCAGGTGAAGGTCGACCGGCCGAACGCAGAGGTCGTGGCGCGACGCGGCTATTTCGCAAAAAAGGCACCGGCACCGGTAGATGCGGAGGCAGTTCCAGAGAAGCCGACCCCTCCTCCCGCGCGGGCAAGTGCAACGGAGCCGACGCCCGCTCCCACCCCCGAGCCCAGCAAGGAGATAAGCGAGCTTCCCCATGGCCCCGCGCCCCCACAACAAGTCGAGATCACAACGTATCTCTTCCCTGCAGGTGATCTAGTCGAGGTCCCGATCACCGTCGCCCTCCCGCTGGATATGCTGACCTCGGAAGATGGAGTGGCGACGCGGACACTCAAACTGACGATCACCGACGAAGCGCGGACGGTGGCCGAGTTCACTGACGAAGTCGACCCGCGCAATTTTTTCGTGGTTCAAAGGCCTCGACTAGCCCCTGGCCTCTACCTGCTACAGCTCACTGTCGAAGCTTCCGGGAAACAAGTTTATCAAGCTTCCACAGCTATCGAGGTTCCTGAGGGATTCGGCAAACGTTTCGGTTTCTCGAGCATCGTTCCCGTGTTTCCGCCTAAAGTTGGTGCTTCGGGAGACGCACAGTCGGTCGAGATTCGACCCACGCCAAACCTGAATCGGGGCGAGGACGCCTTCCTTTTCTTCCGGGTTTTTCCAGGCGAGGGTGCCACCGCGGCGGAGGACGACACCAAACTCACTTACGTAATTTCCCAGGGAGATCGAGAATTGAGCTCTGGCAGGCACGCATCGTCACTCCAACTTTCCGGGTTCGGGGATGCCGGTTTCCCGGTGCTGCTGAGGCTGCCAACCTCGGACCTGCCAAGGGGGTCTTACCGGGTAGTGCTACGCGTCGCGAGCCCTAGTCTAGGGCGACGAGCCGCAACCGAGATCGAGCTGACGATCGACTGACCTCGAGGTTCGAATGACCGTCGATGTACTCGCTTTCGGCCCCCATCCGGATGATGTCGAGCTGTTTGTGGGCGGGACGCTACTACGCCTGGCCGCCCAGGGACATCACACCGCTATTATCGATCTCACCGCCGGTGAGATGGGCACCCGGGGCACCCGAGAGGAGAGAGAGACCGAGGCCGAGGAGGCGGCGAAAATATTAGGTGTTGCGAGCCGCCGTGGTCTCGATTTGGGCGACGGCCGGTTGGCCGCAGATTGGCCAAGCAAGATCGCGGTCGCGGAAGCGATTCGTGAGCTCAAACCGCGCTTGGTCATCACCAACTATTGGGAAAGCAACCACCCCGATCACGCCGTCTCCGGCCGGCTAGTCGCGGAAGCCACGTACCTGGCAGGACTCACCAAGCTCGAGGCTGGCGGTGAGCCGCACCGCCCCAACCGCGTGCTCTACTATTTCCTTCCTCACCGCGTCGCGCCTTCGTTCGTGGTCGACGTAAGCGACTATTACGAGAAGAAGCTAAGCGCGATCGAGGCGTACCGCTCCCAGTTCCACGATCCGAGCTCGCGCGAGCCCAAAACGTTCATCAGCCATCCGGACTTCCTGGCGCGAATGGAGGGAATCCATCGCTACTTCGGTTCTCTTATCGACGTGAAGCTCGGGGAGGCTTTCTTCGTGCGCGAAACGATGAAGATAGACGACCTGATGGGGTTTTTCGATCAACCGGCCACGCGCTTCGCTTAACTCCCTGCCGAAGAAAGAGAAAAAATTAGACAGGATTAACAGGATTTACGGGATATTGGAAAAGGGGTCTTGCCCCTCTATCCTGTCATCCTGTCTAGATTTTCTTCGTTCTAGTGGATGGTGGGTCCACCACCGCCGCCGCGCTTTTCGTAATACTGCTCGAATTTCTTGCGCAGCCTCTTCATCCGCCAACGACGGTAGGAATCTTGGATAAATCCGCCGACTCTTTCTTTTCCGATTCCGCTTCCACTCCTTACACCGCCCCAGCGAAGGTAGAGGTAACCGGCGACGATTCCGCCAAGATGAGCAAGGTGTGAGACACCCTGCCCTCCCAAGAACGAGGAAAAGAAGCTGATCAGCCCCATGATGATCACGAAATATTTCGCCTGGATAGGGAGAAAGAAGATGAAGAAGATATTCATGTACACGACGCGGGTTGGAAAGTACATCGCGAAAGCGACCAGGAGCCCGTAAATCGCCCCCGAAGCGCCGATCACCGGGTAGCCTGCCGCTAGCGCAAAGAGTCCACCGCCTGCGCCGCAAATGAAGTAATAGCGAAGGAAAAAGCGCGTTCCCCAGAGCCTTTCCATCTCACCGCCAAACATGAACAAGATGAGCATGTTGATGAGAATGTGGAAAAGGCCGTTGGGATCGTGAAGAAACACGTAGGTGAATAGTCGCCAAACCTGGAACCCACCTATAACCTGCGAGGGGTCGAGACGGAACCAATTGGTGAAAGTAGGCGCGAAAATAAGTTGCAGCACATAGATGCCGATATTCGCGAGAAGTAAGTATTTGACGCCGGTCGTCAGTGGTCCTCCGAAAGACCAGCTGGCGGTTCCTCCGCGATAGGGACGTCCCATTTGTTACCTCGCTCGAATTCTCTCAACTCCGGATGGATGGGTCAAGGAGACCGTATTTGTGGGTTGGCGGTGTATCAGGCAGCCGCTTTGAGGATCTTGGCGAGGACCTGACCGCTATAAGAAGTAGAGACCTGCACGACCTCTTCGGGGGTTCCGGTTGCCACGACCCTTCCCCCACGTTCCCCACCTTCTGGGCCTAGATCGATCAGATAATCGGCGGTCTTGATCACATCCAGATTGTGCTCGATCACCACGACCGAGTTACCGGCGTCGACCAAGCGATTCAATACACGCAGTAGGCGGGCGATGTCATCGAAATGGAGGCCGGTCGTGGGCTCATCCAATATGTAGAGCGTGCGACCGGTGGACCGCTTGGCAAGCTCGCGGGACAGCTTGACGCGTTGTGCCTCGCCTCCCGAAAGCGTGGGCGAGCTTTGTCCGAGCCGGATGTAACCGAGGCCGACATCGATGACGGTCCCCAGAATGCGGTGAATGGACGGATAGTTCTGGAAGAGCTCGGCCGCTTCGGCCGCGGTGAGATCGAGGACATCGGCGATCGAAAGCCCCTTGTAACGCACTTGGAGCGTCGCCTCGTTGAAACGCCTTCCGCCGCAAAGCTCGCAAGGCACGTAGACATCCGCCAAGAAGTGCATCTCGACTTTGATGTCCCCGTCTCCTTGACACTGCTCGCAGCGGCCGCCCTTCACGTTGAAGGAGAACCGACCGGGCGCATATCCGCGCATTCGAGACTCGGGCAGGGTTGCGAACAGGTTACGGATCTCGTCGAAGACCTTGGTGTAGGTAGCCGGATTGGAGCGTGGGGTGCGACCGATGGGCGCCTGGTCGATATCGATGACTTTGTCCAGATGTTCGAGACCGCGGATCGCCCGGTGCTCTCCCACGTGGACATCTGAGCGATAGAGGGCTCGTGCCAGCGCCGGGTAAAGAATCTGGTTCACTAGGGTGCTCTTGCCCGCTCCCGAGACACCGGTCACGGCAACCAACAGCCCGAGGGGGATGCGCACGTCGATATTCTGAAGGTTGTTCTCTTGCGCCCCCTTGACCTCCACGAAACGCCGGCCCGGCCGACGTCGGATCTCGGGAACCGGGATCGAAAGCTCCCAGGACAGATAACGGCCGGTGAGGGAGCCCGTGTTGCGACGCACCTCGTCGGGGGTTCCGGTTGCCACGATCTCCCCACCCCGAACCCCGGCCCCTGGGCCGAAGTCGATCAAATAGTCGGCCGCCTCGATGGTCTCCCGATCGTGCTCCACCACGATGACGCTATTACCGATGTCCCTGAGATGACGAAGCGCTCCAATGAGCTTGGCGTTGTCGCGCGAGTGGAGTCCGATGGACGGCTCGTCCAAGATATAGATCACGCCGGTGAGCTCGGAACCTATTTGGCTGGCCAAGCGAATTCGTTGCGACTCGCCTCCGGAAAGTGTTGGGGCTAAACGGTTGAGCGAAAGGTAGTTCAATCCGACGTCGCGCAGGAAACGGAGACGATTCGTAATCTCCTTCAGGAGCTCCGCTCCGATCATCGCGTCTGTGCCCTCTAGTTCGGCGGTGGTGGCAAATAAATAAGCATCGTCGATGGTCATTGCCGAGATCTCGGTGATGCTCTTGCCGGCGACCCGCACCGCGCGCGCCTCTGGTCGTAGCCGTGTACCTTCGCAGCTCGAGCACAACTTGTCGGAAAGGTACCGAGCGTAGTACTTACGAGCCGTTTCCGATTGCGTCTCTTTCAAGCGGCGGAATAGCGAGTTGACGATTCCTTCGAAACGCATTCGAAACAAACCCGATCCCGAGTCACCTTTCCAACGGAACTGTACTTTCTTCTTTCCCAAGCCGTAGAGGATGATCTCTTTGTGCTCTTTCGGAAGCTTGGTCCACGGGCGATCGAGATCGATCCCGTGCTTGCGAGCGACTCGCCTCAAAAGATTGGCGGTCCAACCTTTCTTCTCCTTGATGATGCCCCAAGGCTTGAGCGCCCCCTGATTGATGGACAAAGAGTCGTCGGGTATCAAGAGCTCGGGATCCATTTCGGCCTTGGTCCCCAGCCCGTTGCAATCAGTGCACATACCCTGAGGCGAGTTGAAGGAAAAAAGCTGTGGCGAGAGCTCCGGGAAGCTGAGCCCGCAGGAATGGCAAGCACGGTGCTCGGAGAACAACCGGTCCTCGATGGCTGGCGCGCCCGAATCCTTTACGAAAGCGACGATCAGAACCCCGCTGCCGTAGCGGAGGGCGGTCTCCACCGAGTCGTCGACGCGGCTCCCGGGCTCGGGCTTGGCAACCAATCGGTCTACCACTAATTCGAGAGTGTGCTTTTTTTTCTTATCCAGCTCGATAACTTCGTCGAGCGAACGAAACTTTCCGTCGAGACGAATTCGAGTAAAGCCACTACGACCTACCTGTTCGAGTACTTCCCGGTGCTCACCCTTTCGTTCCGAAATGAGGGGGGCCAGAATCTGGAAGCGGGTGCCGGGCTCGAACGCAAGGATCTCCTCCCCGATCTGTTGTGAGGACTGCTGCGCAACCGCCCGCCCACAACGGTGGCAATGAAGCTTGCCGATGCGCGCGTAGAAAACACGGAGGTAGTCATAGATCTCGGTGATCGTTCCCACCGTCGAACGAGGATTGTGTCCGGAGGATTTCTGATCGACAGAGATCGTCGGCGAAAGCCCGCGGATCGTATCGTAGAGGGGTTTGTCCATCTGGCCCAAGAATTGGCGGGCGTAACTGGAAAGCGACTCCACGTAGCGCCGCTGTCCCTCTGCGTAGAGCGTGTCGAAGGCTAACGAGGATTTTCCCGACCCCGACACACCGGTGAAGACCACCAGCTTTTTCTTGGGGATCTCGACGGTAACGTTCTTGAGGTTGTGCTGCCGGGCCCCTTTGACAACCAGCCGGTCCGGCTCCATGTGCAGTTGCCTATTGCCAATCTGGATTGACGGCAAAGAAGAAGCTTTCCTTCCCGCGTTCCACGAACAAGACCACTTCTCCGGGCTTGTCCTGCCGGAGTGTCTCGACGGCGCGCCGAAAGGAGGCGATGTCTGCGACCTTCTGCCCTCCGAGCTTGACCAAGAGATCTCCCCGGCGCACTCGATGTGGATTCGTACGAACGGCAACCGGAGGCTGTTTCACGACCACGCCCTCGGTATCCGGATCGAGGTTGCGCGTAGCCAGATAGTCGAACGTCACCTCGCGTACGGCCAGATCCAACTCGTCCACTTCCACGGTTTCCGCTTCCCTGGCGGTCTTGGGTGCCGCTGCCAGAGTGGCTACCGTCTCCCGACGCTCACCGTCGCGCAGGTAGCCAATCGAAAGCTCGGTCCCGACCCCGGCCCGTAGGAGCTTCTCGGAGAAGGCTCCGAGTTTTTCGTCTCGGTCCACGTCGATGGGCTGCCCCTGAAGCTCGATCAGAATATCTCCTGTTTTGAGGCCGGCGTCTTCGGCAGGAGACTGACGATACACATAGCCGAGAACGATGCCCGCCTTGACCGGCAGACCCTGGTGACTCGCCAGCTCCGATGTCAGCGCCTGCATTTCTACCCCCAACCAACCTCTCCTCATGGGAGTGGTCTCGGGCGGTCGTGAGGCAGCGGCCGCGAATTGCTCGGCCGGTCGCGCGAACCCTCGCCCCACGCCTTTCGGTAAGCCTCGCAACACAGACAGGAATGACAAAGGATTTCTCATGCTCCCGCTGGGCATGGACACGGTCAGCGCGTCGAGCATGCCCAGTGGCGTACCATCCAAATCGCAAACTAAGGAACCCACTGGATCGGCAGCCCCGGTAGCCACCACGAAGCCTTCCGAAGGCTTAGAGACGACGGCCTGGACACGAGTGAGCTCCACGGCCAGAGCGGGTCCAAGCGGCTTTGGCAGGAGACTGATGACAACAACCTCTTGTCCTACCGACGCCATGGGTGGCCTCCCGAAAACCACAGGTTCGAACCGCCGATCCTCCCCTTCGATGCGAAAGAAGGCCACGTCCGCTTCGGAATCCCGCCCGAGTAGCGTCGCCGAATACTCGCTGCCATCCACGAAGCTTATGCGGGCATCGCTAACTTCGGCGACCGCCCGGCTCACGGTCGCCGGGAATCGGATTCCAACTCCATGCGGTACTTGGTTGAAAGGCTCGTAAATCATGCCACTCACCATCACCACGCCGTCGTCCGAGATCAGAAGCCCGGTCGTCGTCAGCTCCTCCTCTTGAGGCGGCTCGCCCGTCGAGACCATGACCTGCTGGGTATAGCGAACCTGGACCAGGCTTTGCCGATAGCGATCCTCGAGCCGGGATAGCTTTTCCGAGACCGACTTCGACTCGGGAGCCGAGAGAGAGTAGAGGAGACCGAGTGTAACTGCGAGCTTACCGTGCATAAGAAGCTTCGATGAGAATGAGGCGACGTAAGTGCCGACGCATGACCGTCAGAAGAACCTCCCCCACCTGCTCGTTATCGAGACGCCGGTAGACCTCTCCGAGAGAAGCCAGCCCCGCGACGTCCTCATCTTCGACCCGGACAATCCTGTCACCGGGAAAGAGTTGCGCCCGAAACGCCGGCCCGTTCGGTTTGACGCCTACCACGACCACCCCTTTGTCGTCCGGTAGGTTGAACTCCAGCGCGAACTGTCGCGTGATTCCCCGTGCCGTGAACCCCCAACTCTCACATTCCATCTCGTCGGAAATTCCCTGGCTCTGCTCCTCGGTCACAACTTGGAAGCGAAGCTCCTCACCGTTGCGCTCGATCAACTGCTCGACCGCTTCGCCCACCGGCGTGTCCGCGATCAACTTGTAGATCGCGGGTAACTCCTCTTGGAACTGCGCCGAGATCTGTCGGCCGCCGTAGGCCACGAGCACGTCTCCAGCCTGGATTCCGGCGCGCGCCGCGGGAGAGTCGGGCTCCACGCTACGGATGATCACACCCGGCGAGGGTTCCGTCTCGAAGTACTGAGCCAGCTCCTCGCGAGGCTGGAAATCGAGCCCTAACCAGCTCCGCCGAACTCGGCCGTGCTCTATGAGCTCCGCCGCCACCTCTTTAACGATATTGATGGGTATGGCGAAGCCGATGCTGGAGGCTCCAAAGGCTCCTCGCGCATTGACGCCCACCACGCTGCCGGCAAGATTGACCAACGGACCTCCGCTGTTTCCGGGATTGATCGCGGCGTCGGTCTGGATCCATGTGTTAAAAGAGCCGGTGCGCTCACCGGTCGGAAGCTTGAAATCATCGGAAAGATAGCGGTCTTTGCTGCTCACCACACCGAACGAGAGGGAACGCTGTAGGGCGAGCGGGCTCCCTAGGGCCATCACATATTGACCGACCTCGAGCAAATCGGAATCGCCCAGCGTTACGGGGTCGGGAAGCTGGAGACCGTCGCCCACCTCCACTCGCAAGACGGCAATGTCGGTGAGTGGATCCCCGCCCACCAAGACGCCAGGCACCCGCTGCCGATCGCTCAATGTAATAATGAGTCGTTTCGCCTTCCCCGCCACGTGGTAATTGGTGATCACGTGCCCCTGCTCGTCGAAGATGAAACCGCTGCCAATAGCAGTCGCGCTTCGCCTCTCTCCCGAGGAGTAAACGTCGGTGATCGGCTGTACGTTGACGAGAGCCGGGGCCACACGATCTCGGGCCGCGAAGATGCGCTTCTGAAGGTCGTGAGCACCTATCGCCTGGCCGGCAATCGCAATTCCCGAAAGCAGGGCGAGCCCGCACGCCACAGCCAGCACATAAATGGATGATGGGGCGAGCCCTCGTCCCTTTGATCTCATTCTCGTCTTCTAAAGGTAGCGCGTATCAAAGAGCATCGCTAGTTTGACAGCTTCTTCCGCCCACGACTAGAATCCCTTTGTTCTAAATAAGAAAGGGCAAGAGTCTCGATGGTCGAGAGCCTTCCCGCCGGGGCCGCCTTGGCCCTCATGTTCGCTGCATGTGCGCTAGTCGCCTCAGGCATGATGGTCGCAGGGCGCCTACTGGGCGGATCCGGATCCCGTGAAGCCATCGCGCCAGAGTCGCCGAAGCACGAGCCATTCGAGTGCGGCGCCGAGAAGGTGGCGCCACTGCCATCCCAATTCTCAGTCAAGTATTACCGGGTGGCCATCCTCTTCCTCTTGTTCGATGTGGAAATCGTTTTCTTCTACGCCTGGGCCGCGGCCTTCGATGAGCTCGGCGTCGACGGATACTTCGCGATGTTGTTCTTTGGAGGCCTTCTGGCGGTCGGGCTTGCATACGAATGGAGGTCTGGAGCTCTCGAATGGGATTAATGCAGGGCCTCGACAACAGTGTCGTCACCGGCAGACTGGATCGGGCGGTCGGCTGGGCCCGCAAGTTCTCTTTGTTCAACTTGCCTTTCGTGACCGCCTGCTGCGGCATGGAGTATATGTCGGTCCAGAGTGCGCACTACGACTTGGATCGTTTCGGCGCCGCATTTCCCAGGTTCTCTCCCCGTCAATCCGATCTGCTGATGGTCGTAGGAACCATCAGCCACAAGATGGCTCCCGTCCTCGTCAAAGTCTACGAGCAAATGTGCGCGCCCAAGTGGGTGGTCGCCTTCGGCGTCTGCACGATCTCCGGTGGGTTTTACGATAACTACTGCACGTTGATGGGCATCGATCGTGTAATCCCGGTGGATATGTACATCCCGGGGTGCCCGCCTCGTCCCGAGATGGTGCTGGACGGGCTATTGAAGCTTCAAGAGAAGATCCAGCATTCCGGGAACGAGCGAACCAGCCGGAACCGCCGGGGACATTTTCCAATCTCGACCGACTCAGCATGAGCGTACCTCCAGGCGCGTTGTCCGAGGCCCTCGACAAACTCGCAGAAGAGCTAGGGCCGCGCCTGCTTCGACGAGACTCCCTTCGCGGCGAGGTGACGGTGGTGGTGTCCGCCGACGCGTGGCTCGAGGCGTGCCAACGACTGAAAGATGACCTCGCGTTCGACATGCTGACCGATCTGACGGTTGTCGACCTCGCACCGCTCGAGAAATCGCCACGATTCGAGCTCGTTGCTCATTTGTACTCGATCCCAAGGAACCACCGTCTCCGCTTGAAGGCGTCGCTCCCGGGCAGGAAACCAGAAGTCGCAAGCCTCACTTCCCTCTGGAAGAACGCCAACTGGTTGGAGCGGGAAGCGTGGGACATGTTCGGCATTCGATTTGGCGGGCACCCCGACCTGAAGCGCATCCTTCTTTATCCGGAGTTCGAAGGACACGCACTCAGGAAGGACTACCCTCTTCGTAAGCGACAGCCGCTGGTTACCGAGCGAGACGTCGACGAGCCCCGCTCGATGTCCAGCGAGCCGTTTCGGTATCCGGCCGAACCCCGATTCAAGTCTTTCGGAGTATGAATTGAAGGCGTTTTCCCGAGAGCCGCGCCGGGATCACATGTTCCTCAACATGGGACCGGCGCATCCCGCCATGCACGGCATCATCAAGCTCCAGTTGGAGCTCGATGGCGAGACCGTCGTGGGTTCGGACGTGGAGATCGGCTATTTGCATCGGGGCTTCGAAAAAACCTGTGAGAACCGAACCTACACTCAAGTCGTGCCCTATGCCGACCGACTCAACTACGTCTCGCCGCTCATCAACGAAGTGGGCTACTGCCTGACGGTAGAAAAGCTCTTCGGCCTGAGCGTGACCCGGCGCGCTCAGTACATCCGGGTCTTGATGTCTGAAATTTCCCGCATCACCGACCACCTGACGAGCGTCGGCGCCAGCGCGATGGAGCTCGGCGCATTCAGTGCCTTTCTCTATATGATCAAGGCACGCGAGATCCTCTACGATCTCATCGAGAGTGTTACCGGGGCCCGCATCATGCCCAACTACATTCGGATCGGGGGGCTGAAGTCCGACTTACCGGAGGGCTTCGAAGCGTCGGGGCGCGCCGCGATTAAAGAGGTCCGGCAAATCCTCTCGGAAGTTCACGGGCTTCTTACCCGAAACCGCATTTTCGTGGACCGTCTGAGCGGGTTGGGCGTGATCTCGGCCGAGGACGCGGTGAGCCACGGCTTCACCGGTCCATGCCTTCGCTCGACCGGGGTCGGTTACGACGTTCGCAAGGCCGAGCCTTACCTGGTCTACGACCGGCTCGACTTCGATATCCCGGTGGGCGAGACGGGCGACAACTACGATCGTTACCTGGTTCGCATGGAGGAGATGGAACAGAGCCTCCGCCTCATCGAACAGTGCTTGGTGCAGATGCCGCAAGGCGCATATCAAATAGACCTCGCCGGCCGGGAGATGACACCGGCCCAGGTTATCGAGGAGATGAAACTGAAGCCGGAACTGGGGCCGATACGAGAAGCACGTATCCCGCTTAGCCCCGACCTCGAAGGTACCGAGAAGAGGAACGTTCAAAACGTCGTGGTTCAGGACAAAGCGGTCGTGTTCCCCCCGAAAGAAGATGCCTACGGAAACATCGAAGGGCTCATGCAGCACTTCAAGCTGGTCATGTATGGCCACGGCATCCGGCCGCCCAAGGGAGAGGTGTACCAGGCCGTCGAAGGAGGCAACGGAGAGCTCGGTTTTTACTTAGTCTCGGACGGTACCGACATGCCCTTCCGCCTCCGTTGCCGTGGTCCGTGCTTTCACTTGATGTCCGGTCTCAGTCGAATGATCGAAGGACAGACGGTGGCGGACGTGGTCCCAACGTTCGGCTCCATCAATATGATTGGTGGCGAGCTAGACCGGTAACCCCGGCAACCGAAGAGCGCGCCATGCCCACCCTCAAGATCAACGGCGAGGAGATTGCCGTCGAGCCAGGCACAACGGTGATCCAAGCCGCCGACCGCCTCGGCGTTCGCATCCCGCGTTACTGTTATCACCCTGGGCTCACGATCGAGGGCAACTGCCGCATCTGCACCGTCGAGATCGAAAAAATCCCCAAACTGACCACCGCCTGCACGACCCCAGCGGCGGACGGCATGGTGGTCTGGACCGAAACGCCGGAGGTGGAGAAAGCCCGCCAAGGAGTCCTGGAGTTCTTGTTGTTGTCCCACCCACTCGACTGCCCAGTCTGTGACGCCGCCGGCGAGTGCGACCTACAGAACTACTACATGGCCTATGGACGCCAAGAGGCGCGCTTCGCGGAGAGCAAACTCAAGCGGCGTAAGGCGGCCGACATCGGCCCCACCGTCCTGCTAGACAACGAAAGGTGCATCCTCTGCACGCGCTGCGTGCGTTTTACCAACGAGGTAAGCCGCAGCTACGAGCTGGGCGTGGCCGATCGCGGTTTTCGTTCCGAGATTATCCTTTTCCCGGGAAAAAAACTCGATAATTTGTATTCGGGATGCGTCGTCGACATCTGCCTGGTGGGAGCGCTGACCGACAAAGATTTTCGCTTCGAAGTCCGTTCCTGGTACCTACGATCGACTCCTTCCGTTTGTCCACATTGCAGCCGAGGCTGCAACATCGTCGTCGATTGGCAAACCGCGCGCCCACATCATGGGGGCGGGAAAAGGGTCTTTCGCCTCCGGCCCCGCTACAACGAGAACGTCAATCGTTGGTGGATGTGTGACATCGGTCGCTATGGCTATCGATTCGTGGACTCCCCCGACCGCTTGCGTTCGCCCTTGGTGCGATCCGATGAAAATGAGGAGATGGGGCCGGCGAGTTGGGAGTCAGCCTTGAAAGAAGCCGCTTCGATACTCGCCGAGCGCCCCGCCTTACTCGTCTCCGCCGAGGCATCCAACGAAGAGCTCTGGGCCTTTCGCAAGCTCTTGGGTGACGGAGCGAGCGCGATTTGCTATGTCCCACCAAGCGAACCGCCCGACCACCTTCTTTTCACCGGCGAGCGCGCTCCGAACCGGCGGGGCGCCGAGCTGCTGGGATACGAAGTCATTCAAGACGACGATCCCGGCGCGGCCGTTCGTGAGGCGGCGACCTCGGCGAAGTCCTTGCTGGTGGTGGGAAGGGCGTTCGTCGATTCTTTGCAAGCTGCACCGCGCTCGGTTCCCGTTGTTGCGGTCACACCCATATGGAAGGGCGGCAAGGCATGGGTCGCTCTAGCGTCCGCGGTTTGGGCGGAAAAGGAAGGCACCTTTACCAATCTAGATAGTCGCGTGCAGCGTTTTCAGAAGGCGGTGGACCCCATCGACTCCGCCCGGACAGAGCTCGAGATCGCATCGACTCTCGGTAAGAGTCTGGGCGTGCCGCTTCCCTCCGATCCGGGTGAAGCCTTCGACTCGCTGGCGACCGAGGTGAGTGCCTTCTCGGATCTAACCCTCGAAGACATCGGTGATGCGGGAAAGCCCGCCACGCCATAGGCCACTCATGCTCATCGAGACCACCATCACGGTCGCCAAGATCGCCCTGGTGCTCGGCGCGGTCTTGAACTTCACGTTCTTCCTCACTTGGGTGGAGCGAAAGCAAAGCGCGGTCATTCAGGATCGGATCGGGGCCAATCGTGCGTCCATCCTCGGTGTCCGCGCGCTAGGGCTCTTCCACCCGCTTGCCGACGGTCTCAAGATGCTCGCCAAGGAAAATTTCGTTCCCGCCTCGGCCGATCGATTCTTGTTCACGATCGCTCCTTTCATCTCCTTGTTCTTTGCGCTAGCCACTTTCGCGGTCATTCCCTTCGGCGACGTGTTGCGGGTGGGAGAGCGGGAGATCCAACTTCAGATCGCCGACCTCGACATCGGCGTGCTCTTCATCTTCGCTTTCGCGGGGCTCGGTATTTACGGGACGGTGCTGGCGGGCTGGGCCTCCGGGAACCAGTGGTCTCTGTTGGGTTCGCTCCGCGCGGGTGCGCAGATGATCGCCTACGAAGTCACGCTGGGCCTCTCGATCGTGGGGGTGGTGATGATCTTTGGCTCGGTCGCACTCGACGAGATCGTCCGTGCCCAGGGAGACCTCGTGTACGGCATTCCCCGATGGGGCATCTTGGTTCAACCCTTCGGGTTCTTACTCTTCTTGATCGCGGCGACGGCGCAGACGAAGAGGACGCCCTTCGATGTTCCGGAAGGCGAATCGAAAATCATCGGCTACCATCTCGAGTACTCGGGTATCAAGTTCGGCATGTTCATGATGACCGATTTCGTGGAGTCGATCATGGTGGCCGCCGTCGCGGCGACACTTTTTCTCGGCGGTTGGCAGGTACCTTACTTGGAAGCGAGCGGTTTCGTTTTTCCGTGGGGCGCGACGTCGGAGTTGTCCCACCTCGCGGTGGTGCTGCTCCAGGTATTAGCCTTCGCGCTAAAGGTGTGTGCGGTCTCCTGGCTCCTGATGCAGATCCGTTGGACGCTGCCGCGCCTCCGGTACGACCAAGTCGTGAGATTGGGCTGGAAGATGCTACTCCCCGCGTCGTTGGTGAACGTCTTCGCGACCGGGCTGGTGCTCTTGGTAATAAGGTAGAGGGTGGGAGGGTCCCCCGGGCTCGCGCCCGGGGGTTCTTTGAAGGTTAATGTGAGTCCAACTCCTGCCTTTGTTTAAGGTGCGGGTGTTCCCCATACACCCCAGGAGTTATCGCGTCTAACAAGGTAGACGAAAAGAGTACCGGAAAGGTTCCGTGAGCCTGCCTTGGTGCACAACTCGCGATCTCGGTCCACAATTGTCCTGTACTCACGGATTCGAGGTTCCCCATGAGCATTTTCAAACGCACTCAGCGGAAGTATGTGAAGAAGGCCTATCGCGTGAGGAATTGGCGTGAATATGAGGCGGGTCTACGCAACCGCGGGAGCCTGACCGTCTGGATCTCGCTCACCGCCGGCAAGCTTGTGAACTGGGACGCGCCCCGGCCGAGGAGGAGGAAACCGGGCCGTCAACGCAAGTACTCGAACCACGCCATCGAGACGGCTGTCACCCTGGGCATGGTGTTTCATCTGTCATCTAGGCAGAGCGAGGGATTGCTGCGATCGTTGTTCGCTCTGATGAAGCTAGACAATGATGTGCCCGATCACACCACGATCTCGAGGCGCAAGGCGAAGCTGGGTAAGGTCCCCTTCTACCAAGACAAGCAGAAGACGCCGTTGCACATCTTGATCGACAGCAGCGGTCTCGCTGTCCACGCCGGCCAGCTGCGCAGAGCACCAAAGAGCAGGGACTATCGCAAGCTCCATCTGTGTGTCGACGAGCAGACTGGCGAAGTCGTCGCCAGCGAGCTGACGAGCAAAAGAGCCCGCGATT
>CBDCTW010000001.1:0-287669 GCA_965222425.1 Candidatus Marinacidobacterales bacterium | reverse complement strand
GTGCCTTGCGGATGCCTTTGCCTCCGTCCACTACGCAGAGAATCGACTCATCGACGCGCAAGCCTCGCTCGAGAAGGTCCTGCAACATCGCGGTGCACACCCGAGAGTTCTCCGTCGAGCCCAGCCATATACCCAGGGGCACCTTCGTTCCATCTATTGTGATACCTAGAGTTACGACGACGGTCTGTCCGGCCACCTCAAGGCCATCCAGCATCAGTGCCGCAAGCTCGAACTCCTCTAGCCGCCGAGACAGGTATTCCTCGAGCTTCTTAGTCGTCTGGCTCACGAGGTGACGGCTGGCGGCACTCTTACTCGTGCCACGAGACTTCAACTTGGCCGCGGGTTTGTCCAGACTCGATTCGTAATTTCGGGTCGATACCCCCACCAAGATCTGATTCAACACTCGCTCTGGAAGCGGGTCTTCTTCGCGGAAGGCTTCGAAGTGTGGAAGCGACGCCTCCGCGCCCGACTTCGAGCGAACTCGAGGTCGCGACACTTGGATGCGACGACCACCGAAGCTCAGATCTCCGTTCGTGCTCCCCCAGTGGTTATGAGTTCGCTCCTTCTCGTGCCTGCCCTTGAGCCCCGCGATCTCCTCGGCGTCCTCTCTGAGCAGTAGGTGCAGAGCTGTCAGTCCTTGCTCGTACACCCATTCCGTCAGATCCGCCTTCGTGGCCGCGATCCCAGCTATCATCGGTAGTGAACCGCCCCGGGTTTCCCGGAGACTCCAACTCTTGAGAGGATGGAGTCATGACAAGACGAAGCAGGTATTCACCGGAGGTAAAAGAGCGCGCAGTGCGGATGGTTTTCGACCAGCAGGCTCAGCACGAATCTCAGTGGTCAGCGATCTCATCGATTGCGTCGAAGATTGACTGTACGCGGGAAACGCTACGCACGTGGGTGCGTCGAGCAGAGCGTGATGCTGGGAAACGAGCGGGACTGACGACGGACGAGCGTCAGCGGCTGAAGGAGCTTGAGCGAGAGAACCGTGAGCTAAAGCGGGCGAACGAGATCCTTCGCAAGGCGTCGGCGTTTTTCGCCCAGGCGGAGCTCGACCGCCGACCGAGGTGAATGTGTTGTTCGTGGACGCGAACCGTGAGAGTTACGGGGTCGAGCCGATCTGCCGGATGCTTCCGATCGCCCCGTCGACCTATTACGAGCAGAAAGCGCGAGAGAAGGACCCAAGCCGCCTGCCAGCGAGAGCGAAGCGCGACGTCCAACTCCGCGGCGAGATTCGTCGTGTACGGCAAGAGAACTTTGACGTGTATGGCGTGCGCAAGGTCTGGCGTCAGCTGTGCCGTGAGGGCCGCGACGTGGCTCGATGCACGGTGGCCCGTCTGATGCGTGAAATGGGTCTCCAGGGCGCGGTCCGTGGACGTCGATTCAAGACGACGAAGCCGGATTCGAGCGGCGCTCGCCCGATGGACCTCGTGGAGCGCAACTTCAACGCCACACGCCCGAACGAGCTCTGGGTCTCGGACCTGACCTACGTTGCCACGTGGCGCGGCTTCGTGTACGTCGCCTTCGTCATCGACGTCTTCGCTCGACTCATCGTCGGTTGGCGAGCGACGACATCGTTGACTGCCGGCATCGCTCTCGATGCGTTGGAGCAGGCGCTGCACGAGCGCCGACTAAACCCAGAAGATCCATTGGTGCATCACAGCGACCGCGGCGTGCAGTACGTCTCGATCCGTTACACCGAGCGGCTCGCCGAGGCGGGTATTGAGCCGTCCGTCGGCAGCCGAGGCGACTCTTACGATAACGCTTTGGCTGAATCCATCATCGGCCTCTACAAGACCGAGGTGATCCGTCGACGTGGGCCCTGGCGTGGTCCTGAGGACGTCGAGTTCGCCACCCTCGAGTGGGTCCATTGGTACAACACGCAACGACTCTTGGAGCCGATCGGAAATGTCGCCCCCGTCGAGTACGAGATGAACTACTATCGGTCGCAGGAAGGCTCGCTAGAGATGGCGAGACTCAACTAAAACAGTCTCCGGAAAACCCGGGGGCGGTTCATTACTGGGAGTCATGAACCGCTTGATTCACCCCACTTCTATGTCGCAGGCCCTGTGCCAGCTTTTACGGTCCGGCTCACTCCCGGCCCGGCGCCGAGAGGAAGCCCCGCTTCCGATGTGCGCGGATTAGCCTAAGGATGCTCGAATGTTCCGTCAGGCACCTTCTGGGCAAGGGGTAGGGAAAGCTCTGCCGGTCAGGTTGACTCCGATTCCGCTATAGTCGCTTGCCGTGACCTCACTACGGCTCGAAGATTCTCATCATCTCGGTGAAGAGCGTGCTTTGATCATCCGCGAGCACCAGTACGGTATCCGCATGATCGTGATCTTCCAGGACCAGCACCTCGGCCTTGGACCCCATCTCCTTCAACCGCTTCACGAACTCTCGAGCCGAGTCGTGCAATATCGCCTCTTCGGTGCCTGCTGCAAACAACGCTGTCGGAGGCGCCATGTCGATGTTGTGTTCGCTAGTCTGAATTGGCCCATTTCGCTCATTTGATTTGGCCCACCCCATCGAGACCGATACCCTGAGCCGGGGAAGAACCCGGAGAGGAGGGTCGGTTGAAAAGGGGTGCGAAAGTGCGATTGTTCGAGCAGATCCGTGGCGAGTACGAGCACGGAGTAGGAACGATAAAGGGAGTGGCGAAGGAGTTCGGAGTACACCGTCGGATGGTGCGTCAGGCGCTGGAGAGCGCGGTACCGCCGGAGCGTAAAGTCGCGGAGCGTGCGAGTCCGAAGCTTGAGGAAGTACGCGAGTTCATCGACGCGGTCCTGAAGGAGGACAAGCGAGCGCCTCGGAAGCAACGCCATACGGCTCGTCGTATCTGGTCCCGGTTGCGCGCCGAGCATCCGGAGCATGAGATTGGCGAATCAACGGTACGTCGCTACGTCGCTCGTCGGAAGAGCGAGCTCGGCCTGAAGGACACAGAGATTTTTGTTCCGCAGAGCTACGCGTGGGGCGATGAAGGGCAAGTGGACTGGTACGAGGCGTACGCGCGGATCGGAGGTGAGCTCGAGAAGGTCCACACGCTCGTAGTCCGAAGCATGGCGGGAGGAGGCGCGTTGCATCGCGGCTATCCGCGTCCGACGCAACAAGCATTTTTCGAAGCGCAGGAGCATGCGTTCGAGTTCTTTGGTGGCGTGTTCCGCCGCATGCGCTACGACAACCTGTCACTCGCGGTCACTAAGATTCTGCGTGGTTATCAACGAGAGCAGACGGAGCGATTCGTGGCGTTTCGCTCCCATTGGGGATTCGACTCGGAGTTTTGTAATCCGAGTCGAGGCAACGAGAAGGGCGGGGTGGAAAGCGAAGTCGGCTACTTCCGGCGCAACTATCTGACGCCGGTACCGGAGTTTTCGAACTGGGATGAGCTGAACGAGTATCTGCTCTCGTGCTGTCTCAAGGATGCGACGCGCCACATTAGCGGCAAGGAGCATGCTGTCGGAACAGCGATGGAGCTTGAACGGGAGCATCTGTTGCCATTGACCGTCGAGGGGTTCGATATCGAGGAGCGACGATTTGCAAAGGTGAACAAGAAAGGCTGCGTTCGAGTCGGCACGAACTGGTACTCGACTCCGTTGAAACGGGACCGGCGAGTTGTGGCCAAGCTACTGCCGTTGGAAGTTGAGATCTGGCACGAGGGCCACGTCGTGGCACGCCACGAGCGCTGCTACGGCCGCAGCCAGTCGATTTATGAACTCGAGCACTACTTGGATGTTCTGGTCAGGAAGCCTGGAGCGTTGGCCGGCTCGACGCCGCTCGCTCAATGGCGGGAGAAAGGTCGGTGGCCCACGAGCTACGACGAGTTGTGGTCCAAGCTGAATCGACGTCACGGGAAGCTCGAAGGAACCCGCCAGATGGTCGAGCTCGTGCAGCTCGGCCGCGAGCACGGCTACGACAAGCTGCGTGAGGCGGTGAGTCAAGCGCTCGAACTCGGCTGTACGGATGCTGAGGCGATCCGTCACCTCGTCGAATCATCAGTTCTTCGACGTGAGCAGGCGCAGGCTCTTGGCGATGTGGAGCTCGGAGAGCTCACGAAGTACGAACGTTCCTTGCCAGGTGTTGGCCATTACAACGCGCTGATCGGCGAGGTGAACTCGTGAACGCGAAGAGCATCGAGCTCCAGAGCATCCGTCAGCATTGCAAGACGCTTCGCATGCCGAGCGTGGCAACGCAGTTCCAGAAGATTGCCGAACAAGCGTAGCGCGACGAGCACAGCTATGTCCGCTACCTCGACGTGCTGCTCAGCGCCGAAGTCGAGGAGCGTGAACACCGCGCGGTTCAAAGACGACTGAAGGAAGCACAACTACCGAGAGCGAAGACGCTCGAGGAGTTCGACTTCTCGCAATCGCCGAAGGTCTCCGCCCGTCGGATACGAGAACTGGCCGAAGGCGACTACATCGACCATGCACGGCCGGTTCTGTTTCTCGGCGATGCCGGCACAGGCAAGACTCATCTGGCCACGGCATTGTGTGTAGCGGCGTGCCAGCAACGTCGCCGCGTTCGCTTCACGACGGCCTCGAGACTCGTCAACGAACTCGTTGAAGCTAGGGAGGAGCACGAACTCTCGCGAGTGATCCGTCGCTACGCCCGCTACGAGTTGTTGTGCATCGACGAGCTCGGCTACGTCCCACTCGCCGATGTCGGCGCCGAGCTTCTGTTCCAAGTGGTTTCGGAACGATGCGAAAGGGCGGCGCTCGTGATCACCACCAACCTGCCCTTCTCGGAGTGGACCCAGGTGTTCACGAACGTCCGCCTGTGCAAGGCACTGCTCGACCGAGTCACGGACCAGGCGCACATACTCGAAACCGGCACCGAATCCTATCGGTTCCGGCGCACCCTGAAGAGCGAGAAAAAGACCATAAAGGCATGAGTTCGTTGGGTTTCACTAGCCGCGGCCTGCACTTCGTTCCGGCCGCGGAATAAGGAAAGGGGCTTTCTTACAGCTCGTCTTTATTAATCAATAACTTAGGGTGGGCCAAATTAGATGAGCAAAGTGGGCCAGACCGAGTGGACAAACACACGGCCGGTTACGGACAAAGCGGGGTGGTCCAAGAGCTACTCCGTCGGGGAGCCGACCCCACCGCGGATGCGGGTAACGGAGTCACCGCGCTTTGGGCGGCGGCGGGTGGTGGCGCCATCCGAGACCTCACCGACGGCCCTCCACTCGGGAGGTGCTTTCCGGAAACGATCCGCATCCTGCGCGAAAACGCGCCGGACCTGCGTGTGACCGAAAGCCTGGCGTCGCGATTGGTGGTCTGGTTCAGCTACTTGGAGGGCTGCCAAGAAGCCGTGCAGGAACTGCAGTGTGAATAAGAAGGAAGGACTGACTCAGAAAGGACCGGGGATATCAGAGTCATCGATGACATGGATCGACTGAACGGTAGACGTCACGATGCGACGTCCTTCTCGCATCACTTCGATCCGCATTCCTAAACCAACCCACGAAACTTTGAGGAGATTCCCCCCATAGCTCGAGCCGCAAAGGTAGGACTCCGTTGGCTCGCTGAAAAAGCGGCCGCCTTGGACGAGCACCTTCGACTCGGCGGGGCTCAGCAATATGACGTGATAGACGGTGTTCTGGGTCCTAACGTGGAGCCGGGTCAAAGTTGGAAGCTCGCCCAGGTCCACACCGCCCTGCCGCGTTGCCTCCTCCGCAAACCCGTCGAGGGTGCACCGGCGAGGGACCAGGAGCTCTTCAGAATCGAGCCCGACGGCCGTATCCTGGCTAGAGACAGCAAGATCGGCCCTGGTGGTCAGCTGACCCAGCCCCTTGTTATCTTCCATCCTTGAGCCCATCTTACTCGAAAACTGGCCTGAAAGCCAAAATATGGAGGAGTCCCCCCCGGCATGCCCGGACCGCTATCAGTAGCGCAGAAGGACCTTGACGATCTCGTCTTCGACTTGATCGGCTCGCCACTGTCTCCGGATGCCGTTCAGCATTACGGAAAAGGCGACCGGGCCTTCAGTCGGGGAAAAAGCGAACCCGGAAAGCGAGCTGATCCCGGCCAGGCTTCCCGTTTTGGCCATCACCTGCCCCATATACTCTTCACTACGATATCGACGAGCGAGAGTTCCATCGACCCCGCCCACTGCAAGCGCGCAAAGGAAACTGGTGCGGACCTCGGGCGTTTCGTAGAGCTCTCGTAGAAGATCGACGAGAATGGAGGCCGTCAAGGTGTTCTCGTAGGACAGCCCGGACCCATCGTCGATCCGAAAATCACGTGAGGAGTGGCCCAATCCCATCAAGTACTCGCTGAGGGCTCGGGCCCCCGATTCGAAACTACCAGGAACGCCCCAGCGGTGGGCACCGAGCGCCTTTAGTATCTGCTCCGCCGCGAAGTTGTTGCTGTTCTTTCCAAGGAGCTCGATGATCTGAATCAAACGAGGCGAACGGTGCACATAGAGAGGCTGCAGCTCTGGATCGTTGGCCAGGCCTTTCTCGACACGCCCATGAAATGAGACGCCATGCTCACGCAACTTGCCGATGAAGGCCGACGCAAGGTACCGGGATGGGTTGGGTGCGACGAAACCGCCACTTCGCTCTTCGTCGCCGGCGATCACTCGTCCGCTCACGATGACGCGATCGCGCCCGCCCGACTTTCGAACCCGTAGCCAAGGCCTTCCCCGACCCGCGGTGGTGACGCGATTCAGAACCTCGAAGTAACCGTATCCACCGTCGAACAGAGTCGCTCGTGTCCCTGCACTGTCCGCCGGAGTCGCCGTCACTTCGACGATATTGAAGTTGTAGGAAAGAGCGCTTTGGATCGGCAGTCCCTTCTTGAGGATGTTGTCATAGGAAGCCGGTCCTCGAAGTTGGTCGTCGAAGAAACTGTCGTCCAGGATCAGATTGCCGTCGATCGCCAGGATTTCCGCCCGCGTCAAAGCCAAGGTGATCTCTTCCAAATCATCGTCGGCCAAAGCCGGGTCACCCGAGCCCTGAACATAAAGATTCCCTTCCGCCACGCCGTCGACGATGGGACCGTCGATCAGCAAGCGCGTTTCGAATCGATAGTTGGGACCGAGATAGTGGAGCGCTGCGGCCATGGTGACGAGCTTCATCCCTGAAGCGGGGATGAATTTCTTCGTAGGATTGTGAGCGTAAAGTGTCTTCCCCGTCCGCAGGCCCATGACTTGAACACCGATGGCGCGGTTCAGTCGAAACCGGCGGCGTACTCGATCGAGACTCTTCGCGAGATCGCTTTGACTGTCCGCCCTGACGATTGCGACCGGCCGTAACGGGTGCGCCGGTGCCCACTCCATGAAACTGGGGCTGGCTAGCGCGAGGATTGCGAGTTGGAAGGAACCCCTCAGAAAGCGCAAATACGCCCCTCCTCCTAAAGACCTCTCCTGTATCTATTTGTACCATACATGTCATTGGGTTAGCGACCCCAGTACTCGGTCGCCAGCTGGACCAACGGCTGGCTGCGTGCCAGCCGCGTACCAGCCGGATAGAAGTCCCGCTAGAGCCTTGTAAAAACGTGTTTTGTGGTAATCTCGTGGTCGTGAAAGGAGATAAGTGGCTGGAGAGCGGGAGCACCGGACTGCTCACCGATCTCTACGAGATCACCATGGCGGCCGCCTATTTCGAGCAGGGCATGAACGAGCCCGCGACCTTCAGTCTCTTCATGCGTAATCTGCCGCAGAATCGGTCCTTTTTCCTGGCCGCAGGGCTCGAGGAGGCCCTCGACTACCTAGAAAATCTCAGATTCGGTCCCGAGGCTATCGACTACCTCCGGGCGACCGGGAACTTCAAGGAACCGTTTCTGGAACACCTCGCCGGCTTTCGCTTCGACGGAGACGTCGTCGCGGTCCGCGAAGGAACGGTGGTCTTTCCGAACGAACCGGTCCTCGAAGTCACGGCTCCGATCCTTCAAGGCCAGCTTGCCGAAACGTATCTCATAAACGCGCTGCAGCTCGGCACGTTGATTGCGAGCAAAGCGGCGCGCATTCGATTCGCTGCTCACGACCGGAGCGTTGTCGATTTTGCTTCCCGTCGTGCGCATGGGCGGGACGCCGCGATCAAAGTGGCGCGTTCGTCCTATATCGGTGGCTGCCACGCCACGAGTAATGCACTCGCCGGCATGAAATACGGAATACCCATCGAGGGCACTGTCGCCCATAGTTTCGTCCAATCGTTCGAGCACGAGCTGGACGCCTTCCGTGCCTTCGCCAGCGTGTTTCCTTCCAACACCGTTCTCCTCATCGATACCTACGACACCCTGGAAGGCGCGCGCCACGCCGTGACCGTGGGGCGCGAGATGGCGGAACGAGGTGCGCAACTGCGCGGCGTTCGCCTCGACAGCGGCGACATGATTCGACTCGCGAAAGAGGTCAGACGGCTTCTCGATGAGGGAGGACTCACGAAGACGAAGATCTTTGCTAGCGGGGCGCTCGACGAGTACCGCATCGAGGAGGCCCTCGCCGCCGGCGCTCCCATCGACGGCTTCGGCGTCGGAAGTCACCTAGGTGTGTCCTACGACGCCCCGGTCCTGGACATCGTTTACAAGCTCGTCGAGTATGCCTATCGTCCTGTGGTCAAGCTTTCTCAAGACAAGCAAACCCTCGCGGGTCGAAAGCAAGTGTTCCGACGTTACGCCGACTCCGGCGAAATGGTCGAAGACGTCATCGCGCTTCGAGATGAAGAGCTCGCAGGAGCGGAGCCTCTCCTCTCCCCTGTCATGGCAAAGGGAAAAAGGCTGAGCCCGCCGACACCCCTAGACGAGATTCGTGAACACGCGGCCGAAAACCTCGCTAGACTTTCATCGCCTCTCAAGACTCTCCGCGAGACAGCACCATATCCGGTCCGGCAGAGCGAGGCGATTCGGACGCTTCAGAACAAGCTCGTGGAAGAGCACGGCGGCATGGTCAGCCGCTAACGAGGTTGGCTTCCTTCCGTTATTCCCTCTCCCTTTGGGAGAGGTCGGCGTCCAAAAAAAGGCGTGCCGCTGTCGACGTGGCAGACGCCGGGTGAGGGTGAGTAAAGAGACCGATAAGCTGGAGCCGTCATTTGGGAGGTCGAAATGTTCAAACGTGCCCTGCGGATTGCCGTCTGGCCGGCTTTGATCTCGTTGTTGGTGACCTTCGCGCGTTTTTTTGGTGAGCGTGCGAACCTACCGAACGCAGTCACTGTCGTGCTTGGCATCATTTGGTTGACGTTTATCGTCGCGATCTATTGGGGCGTCAAGCTGGCCGATGAGGACCAGCCCTACCGGCTTCTGTTGCTAAGCCTCGTGCTCTTCACGCTGCTTTCCAGGATCCCGGTATTTGCGCTCTGGTGGATCACTAACACGTGGGGCCTGGGTACGCACTACGATTTCACGGATAGCTTCGGCCAGGCGCTTCTGGCCCAATCCTTCGGAGCTCTCACCCAGATCGTTCCCGGAACCATCCTCGGGTGGGCAACGCTTGCGCTGAAAAGGCGACAGACGCTTGATCCCGCTTAAAAGAAGCCGGCAGCCAGCCTATTCATCATTACCCAACTTGCAAACTGCCTCGACGAAGGCCGACTCGGGCTGGGCACCAACAAGCTCGACTTCATCGTTGATCACGATCTTAGGAATTCCGGTAACACTGTAGCGCTGCGCCATATCCGGGAACTCGCTGATCTCCACGACGTCGGCGACGATCTGCTCGCTCTCGACTGCCATCTGGTGGGCCACACGGGCCACGCCGGGACAGTACGGTCACGTCGGCGTGACGAAGACTTGGATATGAACGTCCTTCGACAGGGATTCCAGTGACTTTCTGCTGTCGTCACTCAGTGATGTCGTGCCCTTCGACACGTCGACGATGTCGGCTACGAACGCCGGGAACTCGGACCCACCGGGAATTCCGAAGTAGCGAACCTTACCCTTCGCTTCCCCTTCCAGCACGATGGCCGGAACACGGTCGATTTCGGCCGAGCTCGCGGCATCCTGATCGGCATAGACGTCGTGAACGGTCAGCTCGAGCTTGTCCGAGAGCGAGGCGACTTCCTCCACCAGCTCGCCGGTATCCTTGCAGGTGGGGCACTCGCGTCCCGGAATCACGATCAAGCCACCACCTTGAGTGAAGAAGCTGATTTTCACGTCTCCCACGAGATCCCGCTCGAAGATCTCACTGAGCTCCTTCCGATTATCGTCCGACAGCAATGCCATTTGTCACCCCATCTCCCTATCTAACGAGTCCAAGGTGGCGGTTCCGGCCCCCGCCTCCTTCATCTTCCGTAGCTCGCGTTCCGAATCTCCCGCTTCGAGATCGACCCCCCGCACCGCATCTTCCAGAAGTGTCACCTGGAATCCCTGAGCGATGGCATCATGCACAGAGGATTGCACGCAGTAGTCAGTCGCCAGCCCCCCTACGAAAAGATGCTCTATGCCACGCTGCTTCAGCGAGTCGGCGAAAGAGACGCCGCTGTCTTCCTCCGCCTGGAACGCGGAGTAAGCATCTTCTTCGGCGCCCTTCCCCTTCGATAGCACGACCGTGCCCTCGGGAAGTTTCAGATCCGGATGAAACTCCGCGCCTCTTGTGCCAGCGACACAGTGAGGTGGCCAGACCCCTCCGAGCTCCTTGAAGTGGCTCGTCCGCTCGGGGTGCCAGTCCCGCGTCGCGTATACGGGTAGCTTCGCTCGTGCGAACCGCTGCGCATACTCGTTGAGGACGGGGACGAGCTCATCCCCCCCGGCCACCGCTAGAGAGCCTCCCGAACAAAAATCATTTTGTACATCGACGATAACGAGTGCGGCACGATCTTTCTTGGTTTCGTTCATGGCAGACTCCGTAGACACTATTCTCCACACACGATAGGAGTCGACGCAAGCGCGTATCCAATGCCAGTGGACTGTAACAACGGAGCGGCTAAACGCCCAGGAAAAAATCTCGCCCGGACGAGATTCTCGCAGGAGAGCAAAAAGTTAGTTGCCCTGAGTGGAACCCCTGGCCGGGTACTTGATCTGCGTGTTGACGATCCCCAGCTCGACGCGGCGGTTCTTGGCACGCGCCTCGTCGCTGGTTCCGGGTACCAACGGCTGGGACTTCCCGAACCCTTCCGTTGTAAGGATGCTAGGGTTGATACCGGCTTCCCCTAGGTAGTCGCGAACCGCCTTCGCCCGCCTTTCGGAGAGATCCATGTTGTACTCTTCGGTGCCGACGTCGTCGGTGTGCCCGTACACATAGATCTGATAGTTGCTGGATGTGAGCAGAACGCCGACAATGCGACTGAGAAGTTCCTTGTTTTCGGGCCGCAGATCGGATTTGTCGAAATCGAACTTGAGGTAGTCGCTCCCCAGGTTCATTACCAGCCCGAGAGCCGTCTGGCGGGTCTCGGCGATCTGACTCAAGGCGGCCTGAAGCCGGTCGAGCTCCTCTTCACGCTCTCGCTTGATCCTCTCCGCTTCCGCGACCGCCACCTTCGCATCTTGGCGTGCGCGCTGGGCAGCCTCTCTCTCGCGCTCCGCCTCGTTACGCGCCATCGCCGCGTCGGTCTCTGCTTCCGCGCGACCACGTGCCGCCTGAAGCGCAGCCTCCTCGGCTTGAAGCGCCCGTTCGAGAGCTGCTTTTGAGTGCTCGCCGATCGCTTCCACGTGTTCTTCGACCCCGAGCACCTGACTCTCGATCTCGGTGAGGCGATTTAGGATGAGAGTACCGATCACGATCAGAGCGATCAGTCCGACGGCGGCCATGATCCCCAGCGAGAGTAACGGGACCTTGTTGTTCGTATTCGTCCCCTTCTCGGATGGGGTTTCCGATGTTTCATTCAATAGGGTCATGCTTGCTCTCTCAAGGCGCGCCTTACGGATGCCCGGATGTCTGACGAAAGACGTTGTAACGGATCAATACGTATTATCCGTATATTCGGCGGGGAATTCAATTTTTTCAGCGGGAGCTGTAATCGCTACTATCGCTTGGGGTCGCCAAAAAGAAGGGCCGGCAAGGCCGGCCCTTCTGGTGAGTGCGAACTCGATGACTGACTTACTTCGCTTTGAAGTTCGTCTTCAGTACGTTCTTGCCCCACACAAAGTGGATCTCCCCACCGTCACCGGCGCTCGCAATCTCGATCGTGAATGCTTCCGTGCTTTCTCCTACGGTCTCCCAAGCGAGCGGCGCAGTGCCGAGATCCATGGCGGCATCGCGCGCCGTTCCCCATTGCCCAGACTGTTCGTTGATGATGAGCTGCCAGTTCTTGTCGTCGACGCGCTCCGCGAAAAGGCTGTAAGAGCCTTTGGGTACGTCAAGCTCGTCGAAAACCAGGTCCCCGGTCGTTTCGAGGACGGTTGCCTTATCGGCCCCGAGCCGCCAAACGGTACCTACTGGCGCCTTGGCGAGCATGTCTCGACCACCCAAACTAGGACGTCCGTAGTCAACGGCGAGTTTTACGCCTCCGGCGGTTCCTTCCGCCTTGCCGCGTGGTACCTGCGCGAGACTCGTCGAGGCGAGCGCGACGATGATTGCCATAGTCAATCCGATACGGGTTCTCATTCCTCCTCCTTCTCCTCCCCCAAAATGATGAAAATAAAGTTGCAATATAGCCGATACGTATCGCTCCCGCAAATTTGGGCTAGAATCCCTGCGTTCGAAAGGCGCCTGGCCAACCGGATAGCAGCAACCGCGTGTTTTGGCGCCCATCACGATCTGAGTGCGCGCCTGGCCAACCGGATAGCAGCAACCGGGTGTTCTGGCGCCCGTCACGATCTGGAGGCAGCGTTGATCTTGTCGCCCACAAATCCAAGGTGGCTCGAGGTAGCCTTGGCAGATTTCGATCGCGTCCTCGTGGATCACGCGCATTGCGAGAAGAAGGCCGCCGCTTCCGCGATGTCTCTCGTGGCCGCCTACCCTGACCGGGAACGTCTGGTACGGCGATTGAGCTCGCTCGCCATCGAAGAGCTCAGACATTTTCGTGCCGTGCACTTGCGTTTGAGGCGTCGCGGTCTGACGCTCGGCCGTGATCCCGGAGACCCCTACGCCCTCGACGATCCGGAGTTAGCGGCGTTCTACAGATCGCTCGCCGAGGCCGAGGCCAGACACGCCGATCTCTTTGGCGAGCTTGCCCGCCACTATGACTACCAAAGGGAAGCCGAGGCCCGGCTCGCAACCTTGGTCGCCGCCGAAGGCGAGATCCTGAAACGGCTACCGATCGAGCCGAGAATGCACTAGCAAGGAACCGCATTAGATGGACAGTTGTCAGTCTCGTCATACTTTGTTGCGTGGGATTGGCCTACGAGCCGTCGGATTTTGAGTCCAGGAGCAGGTTGACACTCTCCAAGGGGTGTGCGTCATGAAAGTAGGTAGATTTGGAAGGGTGCATGTGAGGCGCGATGTTCTGATAGTATTGTAACTATCAGAGGGAGGACCGCCCATGCCAGACCTGCTTCCCCCACTCCTGACCCAGCGCGAAGCCATCCTTTGCCAGATCGCTGAGCTCGGTGACATGCGTCGAGGCACTATCACAGAGGTCTTCCGCTCCTGTGGAAAGTCCGGCTGTTGTTGCTCCGAGCGCAAGCATCCTGGCCACGGTCCCTATTACGCTTTCACCACCAAGGTCGAGGGCAAGACCAAAACCTTGCAACTCCGCCCCGGGCCGCGGCTCGCCAAGATCGAGCGGGAGGTCGAGACCTATAAGCGCTTCCGGTTCCTCACCCAGCAGCTGCTGCAAGTCAACGAGGGGATTTGCAACGCGCGCCCCGAGGAGCCCGCAGCCGATTCGGAAAAGACCGCGTTAAAAAAAACCTCACGCAACTCGTCCAAGAGGAGTTCGCACGGGAAGTAGAGCGTTTGCTCTTACGCGTTGTGCCCGGGAGCGCTCGAGCCGCCCGCGTCGATCTCGAGGCAACCGAGATGGCCGTGCGGAACTCGATGCACGAGATGGGTGGTGTCCTGCTGGAAAAGCTGCTCGCTGCGGACGATGGGTATCGAGGTCACCGGATCGACTGCGGCAAGGGTCACCTGGCCACGTTCGTGGACCACCGAAGCAAGACGCTCCGGACCGTCCTCTCGAAGGTCGAGCTTCGAAGGGCCTATTACCACTGTCCAGACTGCCAGCAGGGCAGTATTCCCAGGGACCGTGAGCTGGACATCGTGGCAACCTCCTTCTCTCCCGGCGTGCGGCGCCTCATGGGACGCGTCGGCAGCAAGGAACCCTTCGACGAGGGGCGCCAAGATCTAGAACTATTAGCTGGAATCGTGGTCAATACGAAAGAGGTGGAACGGGTCTCAGAAAGACTTGGGCAACAGGTCGAGGCTATCGCTGGCAAGGAGCGTAAGCTGGTGTTGTCCGGAAAAATAGTTCGGATCAAACCGGTGCCCAAGATGTACATCGCCATCGACGGCACCGGAGTGCCCATGGTCCCACATGAGACACAAGGACGGCAAGGCAAAGACGACTCGGGCATGGCGAAGAGCAGGGAGGCCAAGCTCGGTTGCGTGTTCACGCAGACAAGCTTGGACGACGAGGGCTTTGCTCTTCGTGATCCGGACTCCACCACTTACGTCGGCGCCATCGAAACCGCCGAAGAGTTCGGCCAACGAATCTTTACCGAGGCCATCCGGCGGGGCCTGCGCTTTGCCGAACAGGTCATTGTCATCGGAGATGGTGCGCCCTGGATCTGGAATCTTGCGGTTGAGCACTTTGCGGATGCCACCGAGATCCTCGACCTCTACCATGCCCGCGAGCATGTTTCAGACCTTGCCAAGGTGCTGTACGAACCACTCCAGGCCAAGGCGTGGACAGAGGCATCCATCCAACTGCTTGATGAAGCCAACCTTGAAGGGCTTCTCTCGACCTTTGCTCGCTTGCGCCCCAAAAGCGAATTCGTCAAGGACGAGCTCAGAAAGGCAACGGCTTACTTCCAGACCAACACGGAGCGGATGCGCTACCAGCGCTTCCGTGAACAAGGTTTGTTCGTCGGCTCCGGCGTCGTCGAGGCGGCATGCAAAACCATCGTCGGCCGTCGGCTCAAGCAGTCCGGAATGCGCTGGACCGTCCGCGGTGCCAATGCCATCATCGCCCTCAGATGCTGCGAACTCAGCCGTCGCTGGGAGCAGTTCTGGGAGGCCCGCTGCGGGTAGTCTCACCCCACATTTATGACGCACACCCCTCTCCAAGGCGCGTCTTGACGCTTTCGCTACTGACCAGTTAAACTGCCTCAACAACTGCCTCCCTCGGCTCGCATCAACATGGAGAGTCCATTGTCTGCGATGTGGTGGTTTTTGATCGGCCTGGGCATCATGCTCGTCGAGCTAGCCCTTCCCGGCTTCGTGATCATCTTCTTCGGCATCGGGGCTTGGCTCACGGCCTTTCTCGTTTGGGTAGGTGTTCTCGACAGCCTGAACGCGCAGCTTCTTGCCTTTGTCGGAGCCTCCATCGTCTCCCTTCTCGCCCTTCGTGGCTGGCTACAAAGGACTCTGCAGGGTCGAGTTTCGGACCAGGAGCTCTCAGAAACCCGTCTCGACGACTTCATCGGGCACAAGGCCAAAGTCAGCGTGGCCATCTCTCCCGATAGCACCGAAGGGCGGGTCGACTTCCGCGGCACGGGGTGGGCGGCGTCCGCCAAGGTCGCGATCCCTGCCGAGGCGACGGTCCGGATCGTCTCCAAGGACAATCTGACGCTTCAAGTCGAGCCCATTTAGTTAGGAGAAAAATCATGGAGACCTTTGTCCTTTTCGTCCTGATCATCGTCGTCTTGATCATCATCTTGCGGACAGCACGAGTCGTACCTCAACGCACGGCGTACATCGTCCAGCGGCTCGGACGTTACTCGAAGACTCTGGAGGCCGGCTTCCATATCCTGATTCCATTCGTAGACAAGGTCGCATACAAACACACCCTGAAAGAAACCGCCCTCGACGTTCCTCCACAGGTATGCATCACCCGAGACAATATCCAAGTCGAAGTGGACGGCGTCCTCTATATGCAGGTGATGGATCCCATTAAGGCCTCCTACGGCATCACCAACTATATTTGGGCGGCGACGCAGCTGGCGCAAACGACCATGCGCTCTGAAATCGGAAAGATGGAGCTCGATCGAACCTTCGAGGAACGGACGGTCATCAACAAGGCCATCGTCGATGCCGTCGACCGCGCCTCGGACCCTTGGGGAATCAAGATCACGCGTTACGAGATCAAGAACATCGTCCCTCCTCAATCGATCAAAGACGCGATGGAGAAGCAGATGCGGGCCGAGCGGGAAAAGCGCGCTCTAATCGCCGAGTCGGAGGGCGACCGTCAGGCCAGGATCAATCGAGCCGAGGGCAACAAACAAGAAGCCATTGCCCTTTCCGAAGGTGAAATGCAGAAGCGGATCAATGAAGCGGAGGGACAGGCGCAGGAAATTTTGCGTGTCGCGAACGCCACCGCGGAGGGAATCCGACAGATCGCCGCGTCCATTCGTGAACCGGGAGGGACGGATGCCGTCAGCCTGCGCATCGCGCAGCAATACTTGGAAGAGTTCGGGAAACTTGCCAGCACCAACAACACCTTGATCATCCCGTCGGATCTGTCCGACGTGGGAGGTTTGGTGGGATCGCTAGGCAAGGTGTTCGATCGGATAAGGGACGTTCGGGGCTCGGGACCGCCAGCGCCGCCAAGATAGGATCCCTAATTGAAGTCCCCCTCTCCCCTTTTGGAAGAGGGTTGGGGTGAGGGGTCTTCCACAAGTGCTGTGTAAATCGATGTTCCAGAATCTGAGGACTCTAAAGCCTTTTGACGCCAGAAACGCCGTCCGGCGAGAGTCTTCCGGTATTCGCTCCGCGTGCTGACCCCCATCGACCTCTTACTACCAGGCTCCGCTCCAAACAAACGAAATTCACAATGTAGGGATCGAGCGCATGTTGTCGCCGGAACTTGCTGTTCGCGATCTGACGGTTTCGCCACCGATACGACAGTGAACGTTCCGCATCGGTTTGGTCCTTTCTTAGCTCCTTGGCCCTCTGTGTTTCATGACCGGGGATGTCCCGGCCGCTGTTGAATTTGGTCGGGTAGCGGCGGCACCTGTGAATACTCTTAGGCAGCAAACTCATCGCTGTCAAGAGATTTCTGTTTGCTTCTAAGCGCGTGAACGAGAGCGCCCATATGGCGATAGCCTTTGATACGCCGGAACTTTTTCTGCGCGGTGACGACGCCAAGAGCGGTCCATCGGCGAACCATGGAAGGACTCTTCCAACGCTTGACGTTTCTCGATACTCTGCGAATGGTTCCGTTGAGATTCTCAATGGCGTTCGTCGTGGCAAGAGACTGGCGAAGTAAGGCGGGCGGCGCGAGCTTCACGACCGTGAGTGTTTCTTCCATCCCTTCACGAAGGCTTCCGGTAGCTTCGTCGTAGCCGTTTCGCTCGAGCCACGACACCAATGCCTGAAGTCGCTTGCGCGCCTTGTCGGCACTCTTGCACTTGTAGGCTTCCTTCATCGTCTGGAGCACGTAGGCGTGACGAGACTTGGGAAGGTACGAGCGAAGATTTCGGAGTTTATGGATCTGGCACCTTTGGATGACCGCGAGGTCCCCCAAAACGTCGACGAGTGCCTTGCGGATGCCTTTGCCTCCGTCCACTACGCAGAGAATCGACTCATCGACGCGCAAGCCTCGCTCGAGAAGGTCCTGCAACATCGCGGTGCACATCCGAGAGTTCTCCGTCGAGCCCAGCCATATACCCAGGGGCACCTTCGTTCCATCTATTGTGATACCTAGAGTTACGACGACGGTCTGTCCGGCCACCTCAAGGCCATCCAGCATCAGTGCCGCAAGCTCGAACTCCTCTAGCCGCCGAGACAGGTATTCCTCGAGCTTCTTAGTCGTCTGGCTCACGAGGTGACGGCTGGCGGCACTCTTACTCGTGCCACGAGACTTCAACTTGGCCGCGGGTTTGTCCAGACTCGATTCGTAATTTCGGGTCGATACGCCCACCAAGATCTGATTCAACACTCGCTCTGGAAGCGGGTCTTCTTCGCGGAAGGCTTCGAAGTGTGGAAGCGACGCCTCCGCGCCCGACTTCGAGCGAACTCGAGGTCGCGACACTTGGATGCGACGACCACCGAAGCTCAGCTCTCCGTTCGTGCTCCCCCAGTGGTTATGAGTTCGCTCCTTCTCGTGCTTGCCCTTGAGCCCCGCGATCTCCTCGGCGTCCTCTCCGAGCAGTAAGTGCAGAGCTGTCAGTCCTTGCTCGTACACCCATTCCGTCAGATCCGCCTTCGTGGCCGCGATCCCAGCTATCATCGGTAGCAGTATCTGACCGACTTGGCCAACTACCTTGCCCGTAGGCGAGTGCGTTTGCTTTCTTACTGGCTTCTTTGATTTCCTAGGCATTGGTGGCTCCTTGTCCCCCTCTGGAGACGGTTTATTGGCAGACCTATTCTTAGGCCGGCCAAGGAGCCGCCGCTACCCCAAATTCAACATCCGGCGGGACATCCCCTCATGACCCTCACATAAACAGAGGACGAACAATTCTGGGCGCGCGCGCCCTCACCCGGCGTCTGACCACTTTGACAGCGGCACGCCATCTTTTGACGCCAAACTCTCCCCAAAGGGGAGAGGGATGAAGGAAGGAAGCCAAAATTACTTAGGGACGCAGGTCCCGTCGAACCAGGTGTCGAAGTACTGAACGATGCGCTCTATTTGAATATCCCTCCCGAACCCGAAAAGGTGATCCCGTGGAATACGGTGGAGGAGATGGAAATAGAAGGTACCGGATGGGCCAGCGCGGGGAGCGGGCCGACGACCACGATAACGCCTTTTGGGGTTCGGAAGACGGAGTATGCGTGGTCCGAGCTCCCGGAGTGGCAAACGATGGAGCTCACGGCCGACGGAGAAACACACCTGATTATTCTCGCGAAGCTCAGTGTCGAGCAACGCCAAACGCTCTGGCGGGCGATCGCCAAGCGAGCCCGTTTGCGGAAAGCAGGCTAGTTTCAGTGCACGCCGATGGGGCTTCCCGGCGGCAGCTCGTGTGGCACCGTCGGCGCGTCCGTACCGTGCGGTCGTTCTTGCCAACGCCGAATGTCCTCGGCCGCTAGCTTCTGGTGAGGAGTCGACGTCCCCACCGACTCCAGCCAGTCCGCGAGGCCGGCAAGCTGTACGGTCAGAATCGCTCGTGCTTGAGAGATGTTCTGACGGTTCGACGCCTGCCGAAGAAGCTCGTCGAGGACCGCGCGCTGCATCGTTTGCTGCACTTCCTCTAGGTACGCTGTTGCCCTGCTCGGCGCCTTCCACGTTCGCTCCAAGAGAGACTCTGTCACCTCCGGGAGACCAGGGTACTCGCTGCTGCGACTGTGATACTCGACCAGGCGAGCCATCCGCTCCGGGTTGAGCAGCAATCTCACCGTGAAGCCGGACGCCGACGCGGCGGCGGCGAGCGGATCGAATGTGAGCCCCGTCCAGCGTTCGAGCGTCTCACTATCCGGCTCTCGATAAGCGCGCGGCGGTATCATTCTTACCACCCGCTCGGGGACGGCCAAGAACTCAGGGTCCAAGGTTGACAGAACAACATCTATGGCTTCGCGCTGAGTTTGTCCCGGCACAATGGTGATTATCCTCTGCCCGTCTCCCCGCAGCGCATAGTTGTAATCGGCTCCACCGATGCTGTGCATCGCCGCCTCCAACTGATACCGGTGATGGAGATAGAGCGGGACGAGCACTTTCTCCAGAGACGCCATGGGATCGCCGGGGCGGATCATGTCCGGCCCGAACGTCTCCAGACCGATGCGCCGCACCTGGATTTCGTGCCGCAGCATGGCGACTGGATCGGCGCCGTTGTCCCATAGGGCGGCGAGAGGATGGGCGGCACCCGCGGGTATAGCATCTCGGCCGCTAATAAATCGAATCTTCCGATCCAAACCATCTTTTACGATCGCCTCGAGTACCGCCTTCTCGTCGGTCCCGGGCGCGAAGTCGCTATAGAGCCACTTGACGGCGAACTTGTCGTACTCTCCGACACCGACTCCATAGGCGTTCGAAAGATCCAGCCGTCCGTCCGGCGTAATTTCCACCAGCGGGGCCGGATAGTCCATCACGCTGGCACGATCCGCGTAAGTGCTCGCGATGTAGTTGTGGGCCAAACCCAGCGTATGTCCAACCTCGTGCGCCGATAACTGGCGGACACGGGCGAGGGCCATCTCCACCGGATCGCTCTCAGAACCGACTTGCGCGAGGTATTCGAAAGCGGGGCCGCCTCCGACACCGCAACCGCCGAGGTCAGACCCACTGGTTGGGCTCAAACCCATTCCGAGTAGGTAGTCCTGGCGCAAACGGAGACTCCCCAAGTTCACGTTTCCCTTCAACATCTCTCCGGTTCGAGGATCGACCACCGAGCCGCCGTACGACCATCCACGGGTGGACCGATGCGTCCAGTGGATCATGTTGTAGCGCAGATCCAGGGGATCGGCGTTCGCTGGAAGGAGCTCCACACGAAACGCGTCTACGAAACCCGCCTCTTCGAAGGCCGCGTTCCACCAAGACGCTCCCTCGAGGAGCGCGCTGCGAATCGGCTCTGGCGCCCCACGATCGAGGTAATAGACCAGAGGCTCGAGCGCTTCCGACCGCGCTGCGCTGGGATCTTTCTTCTCCAACCGATGCCGAGCCACCCACAAAATGTCGAGATCCTCGTCGATGGGCGTCGCGAAGTCCTTGAAAGAAAGCCCGAATGCCCCGACTCGTGGGTCCGCCCGGCGCGGCTCGTAACCGTCGTCAGGTAGGCGAACGAGCGAATAGCGCACCCGTAACGTCACCGCGTCCCCGCTCGCCGCGGTCGACCAAACGAGCTGTCCGGGACTGGCACTCGTGAACGTCAGCAGCGCCTCGATCTCGGTGTTCCGCGGAAACGCCTTGGTTCGAGGCAAATGAATGACGCTGCGGCTGCGATCGAGCTCGAAGTCTCCCTGTTCCGCGTCTTTCAATCTCCTGGCGATACCGTGCGAATCACGCAAGAAGAAGTCCGTCCCATCGACCAAGACCCGAGCTCC
Organism: Candidatus Marinacidobacterales bacterium; assembly: GCA_965222425.1. GTDB lineage: Bacteria > Acidobacteriota > Vicinamibacteria > Marinacidobacterales > DATDRI01 > CBDCNP01. The sequence continues at coordinate 266,732 of CBDCTW010000001.1, read as the reverse complement.
CGATTCCGCCTCCACTTTGAAGCCCCAATGCGTCGAGGGGGCGAAAGCGTCACGTACCGCTCTCACCTCGTCCGGATTATCGCTCCGCGCTCGGTAACGGTAGTTGGGCTCGACCAGAAGGACCGTTGGGCCAACTCGCCGTGCCTCGAGGAGGTGAGTTCGGCCGAGCTGACCGCGATCCAGGCCCACCGGGTTGCTACCCAACCCGCTGGCCAACGATACCTGATAGAGAAACTCCTTGTCCCAGAGACCCACCTCCCAGTAGAGCTTCCCGGCAGAGTCGTCCCAGTAGAGATCGAAGAACCCTTCCAGATGAGTCATGTCCCGCGTCTTGTCCTCAATGGACGGGATGGACGGGGACGGCCTCTCTTCCGAGCTCGCCTGTCCGAATGCTCCTCCCGCACGAGCAGCAAGGAACACGCCAAGTACCACCACACACTTCGCCCTGCACTTGACCCACCCGTTCAACATAGACCGAGCTCCGTTTTCTTTAGTGGCTGGTTATCGACTCTTCTTCAGGAAACTCAAGATCTCCGAATCGGTCGTCAAGATGAGTGTCACGTCACTATCGAAGCTGCTTCGGTAGGTTTCCAACGTCTTCATAAACTGATAGAAGTCTGGATCCTTGCCATAAGCACGAGCGTAGATAGTGGTTGCCTCGGCGTCCGCCACACCCCGAATCTCCTCGGCTCGCTTAAAGGCCTCGGATTCGATCTCTTTGAGCTCCTTTTCTTTCTGCCCATGGATCGCCGCCGAGCGGCCCTGGCCTTCCGAGCGGCTGCGCTCCGCGATCCGCTGACGCTCGGTGATCATTCGCTCGTAGACCTTCGCCCGCACCTCGTCGACGTAATTGATGTGTTTGATCTTCACGTCCACTAGCTCGATACCGAAGTCTGGCGTAACCAGTGAAGCCCTCTCGAGGATCCTCTTCGCGATCGCCACTCGGCCGGCGACGATCTCAACGGCTGGCCGGTCGCTGGCAAACTCCTGCAGCTCGTCGGTAACCCCGAACTCGCGCGCCGTGGACCGCACGATCTCGACGAGATCGAAGGACGCCACCGCGTTCCGGGTCGACCCATCGATGATATCGTCGAGTCGACTCTGCGCGCCCCGCTCGTCGCGAACCCTTTTGAAAAACAGCAACGGCTCTGCGATGCGCCAACGGGCGTAGGTGTCGACCCAGATGAACTTCTTATCCCTGGTGGTAATCTGATTGGCATCGCCGTCCCATGCCAACCATCGTTTGTCGAAGCGGTGAACGACCCAGATGAACGGGATCTTCATCTTGAGGCCGGGTTTAGTGATGGTGCCACCCTCGACGGGGTCCCCAAACTGTGTGAGGACGACCTGCTGCGTCTCGTCCACGGTATAGAAAGTGGCGGGCAGCAGGATGAGGACCAGCCCTCCAATAACAAGGAGAACGATCAGATTCCGATTCATTTCTGCACCTCCTGGGCCAGGTTCAACAAGGGTATGAGCCCTCGTTGCTTTTCATCCAAAATGACCTTCCTGCCCATACGGGGCAAGATTTCGTTCATAGTCTCGAGGTACATCCGGTTCCGGGTCACGCGAGGTGCCTTGCGATACTCCGCGTAGATCGCCTCGAATCGGGTCGCTTCTCCCTGCGAGCGATTCACCCGCTCGGCCGCATAGCCCTCGGCTTCCTGGATCGTCTGTTGGGCGACTCCCTTGGCCTTCGGGATCTCCTGGTTGTACTCCGCCCAAGCGCGGTTGATGAGCTGTTCCTTCTCTTGGATCGCCTCGTTGACTTCATTGAAGGATGGCTTGACGGGATCCGGAGGATTCACATCTTGAAGAACGAGCTGCTGTACCGAAATGCCGATGCCATAGGCGTCACACAGGCTCTGAAGTAGATCCTTCGCTTGGGCCGCAACGGCCTCGCGGCCGAAGGTCAGGACCTCGTCCACACTGTGATCTCCGACCACCTGTCGCATGGTGGCCTCCGACATATCCCGGAAGGTGGAGCCGACATCCTTCACATTGAACAGAAACTCATATTCGTCATTGATCTGGAATTGCACGATCCACTCCACGATCGCAACGTTGAAATCGCCAGTCAGCATGCGCGACTCCTGCAGAAGCTCGCCCCCGTCTCGGTACTGCGTTCGGACGCCAGATTCAACGGTCCTGAAGCCAAATTCCTGTTTCAGCTGGCGCTGCACCGGCACCTTGTCAAGCTTCTCGATGAACGGCAATTTGAAGTGTAGGCCGGGATCGGTGGTTCGCGAATAGGCACCGAATCGCCGGACAACCCCTACCTCGTCGGGGTCGATCTGGTAGAAGCTTCCGAACACTAGAACTAGGCCCACCACCAGGACCAAGATCCCTCGGATCGCCCCGGGCGACATATTGGGCAGATTGAATTGCGGCATACGCGGCGGTTCGAAGTCGAACGGTCCGTTGCCGCCCCGTTTATCAGGCATATTGTCCTCCTCGCTTTCTTAGGAATGTGAAAAGATCGATCAATCGGTCGGACTGCTCTTGCACGATACCCTCGGGGCCATGAGAGTTGCAAACCGGGGCTTTTTCCCTTGCGCTGGTTCGTCCCTTGTTGCAACATCCCTCTATGGATTTGCCGACTCGCTTCGATTTCCGTGCCGTAGAGCCCCGTATCTACAAGCTTTGGCTCGAGCGCCATTGTTTCGACAGCGCCTACGATCCGTCGGGCGAGCCACACGAAAAGACGCAAACGCAGAAGCCGACGTTCGTCATCGTCATTCCACCGCCCAACGTGACCGGCCGGCTCCATATGGGGCACGCTCTCAACAACACCCTTCAAGACACCTTGATCCGCTACAAACGCATGGACGGATTCGACGCGTTATGGGTGCCGGGCACCGACCATGCCGGCATCTCGACTCAAACGGTAGTGCGCAAGCAGCTGGATGCCCAAGGAATCGACTACCGCGAGCTGGGTCGCGAGAAGTTCCTCGAACAAGTCTGGGAGTGGAAGGCGAAGTACGGTGATTTCATCATCGAGCAACTACAGAAGATGGGCTGCTCCTGTGACTGGCGACGCACGCGCTTCACGATGGACGAGGGTCTTTCTCGAGCCGTCCGGGTGACTTTCAAGACGCTCTACGACCGCGGCCTCCTCTATAGGGGCAAGCGCATCGTCAACTGGTGCCCGGTGGACCAAACTGCGCTTTCGGACGACGAAGTGAATGTCTCCGACGAGGGCGAGCCCGGACACCTCTGGTACATCCGTTATCCATTGGTGGAACCGACGGACGGACGGAGCCATCTGGTCGTAGCTACCACGCGCCCGGAGACTCTCTTCGGAGACGTGGCCGTCGCGGTGAACCCAGAGGATGAGCGTTACAAGAATGTTATCGGCAAGGAAGTCCGCCTGCCTCTCCAGGGACGCATCATCCCGGTCATCGCCGACGAATACGTCGACATGGAGTTCGGCACCGGTGCTCTCAAGATCACGCCCGCGCACGATGCCAACGACTTCGAAGTGGCTGCAAGGCATGGTCTCGAGCCCATCAACGTCATGAATGGGGACGCGACGCTCAATGAAATCGTCCCCTCCGAATTCCAGGGCATGGAGCGCTTCGCGGCCCGCAAGAAGGCGGTCGCTGCTCTCGAAGAGCAAGAGCTCATCGAGAAGGTCGAAGATCGCTTGGTCCCTTTGGGCCGCGCCCAACGCTCGGGAGCTCCCATCGAGTATCGGCTCTCGGACCAATGGTTTGTACGGATGAAGCCTCTTGCCGAAAAAGCGCTCGCCGCAAGCGGCTACCAGAAAAAGGGCGACGAGTGGGTTAAGGCCGAGCCCGGCGAGCTATCTTTCCACCCCAAGCGTTGGGAGAACGTGTACCTGCAGTGGCTCACCCGCATCCATGACTGGACCATCAGTCGACAGATCTGGTGGGGACACCGCATCCCCGCTTGGTACAACCGGAAGACGGGTGAAGTTCGCGTCGAGGTCGAGGAGCCGAAGGAAGTCGTCGAATCCCCCGACGATTGGTATCAAGACCCGGATGTCCTGGACACCTGGTTCAGTTCGTGGCTGTGGCCAATGAGTACTCTCGGGTGGCCAGAGGCGACTACCGATTTCGAGCGGTACTTTCCCACCACCGTTCTATCCACCGCCAAGGACATCATCTTTTTCTGGGTGGCGCGCATGAACTTCGCGGGGCTCGAACTGGCCGGCACGCTTCCCTATCGCCACGTCAACATCCATCCCACCGTGCTCGATGACCAGGGTGCGGTGATGAGCAAGAGCAAGGGCAATGGGATCGACCCGGTCGCAGTGATCGAGGGAGCCACATCCGAAGAGCTCAAGGCCCCCATCTTCGAGGCCCGCCCATCCAACATGGACAAGCTCGCGGCGAGAGTCGAGAAGAACTTTCCCAACGGTTTCGAAGCCGTCGGGGCGGACGCGCTCCGTTATACGTTCATCTACTCCTGCTCGGATGGACAAGAGACACGTCTTTCCCTTCAGAAGTTCAACGAGCAGGGGCGCCGTTTCATCACCAAGCTTTGGAACGCAAGCCGCTTCGTCCTCATGTCGCTCGACAACGTGCCGCCCGCGTCGGCAGGCGAGGCGCCTCCAGCAGAAGAAGACCAATGGATCTGCTCCCGTCGCGCCTCGACGGTGCGAGCGGCTCGGAAGGCCTTGGACAATTTCGAGTTCGGTTCTCTGGGACAGGTCCTCTATCGATTCGTCTGGAACGACTATTGCGATTGGTTTCTGGAGCTCTCCAAGGGCCGCTTCCAAGGCGAGGATCCGGCGGCGGCCCGACGGGCGGCTCACGTCCTAGGCCACACGCTCGCCGACATCCTGAGACTCCTCCACCCAATCATCCCGTTCATCACCGAAGAGCTGTGGTCTAAGTTGCTGCCGGCGATGGAGGAAAAAGAATTGTGGTTGGGTGAGCAACCTACGTCCGACCTCCTCATTCAAGAGCAATTTCCGAAGGGAGACGCCGCACCGGAAACAGATCTAGAGGAACGATTCGAGACCCTTCAGCGTCTCGTCACCCGTGTCCGAAACGCTCGGGCCACCGCCCGTCTGAGCGACAGCGTTCGCTTGGCGATCCAGGTGAAACCGCTCAACGAGGACTTTCGACGCGTCGTCGAGGCCACGTCTGGGGCGGTGACGCGGCTCGCCAACCTCGATTCGATAGAGCTCGTCGAGGAAAGACCTGCGGGGACCGTCACCAGTGTGGATCCGGCATTCGAAATGTATGTCGACTTGGGAAAACACGTCGATGTAAGGAAAGAGGTCGCGCGCATCAACAAGGAGATGGCGACCGTCCAGAGGAAGCTCGACCAGGTGTCGCGGAAGTTAGAGAATCCGAAATTCCTGTCCGGCGCCCCGGCCACCGTAGTGGAAGCCGAGAAGGCCAAGGACCAAGATCTCAGAGAAATGCTGGAAAAGCTCGAATCGCTCAAACAGGAATACGCAAGCAACTAAGCCCGGGCTAGAGAGAGCGTCGCTTCCTGTCCTTCGATCTCGACCTTACGCTTGGCCGCCTCTTTCAACGAAGCCCCGTCGTTGACGAACTCGACACAGAGGGTCTCCCCCATCAAGTGCTCTCGGCGTTTCTCGACGATCTCGTTGAGGCGGTCGGAGCCGGTGATGGCTAGTCGAATGCGCTGCGTGTACTCGAGCTCTAGCTCCTTGCGGAACGTCTGAATGCGGTTCAAGAGCTCGCGGTAGATTCCCTCTTCGATCAACTCCGGGGTGAGCTCCGTGCTGAGCACCACCACCGAAGTCTGATCCCCGGCCGCGGCATAGCCTTCCCTGGCCTCGACCACGACCTCCACGTCTTCGAGCTCAAGGGATAGTGTGTCCCCGGAGACGTCGACGTCGGCAGTGCCTTTCTCGAGAAGCGATCGGCGCAGTGCCGCGCCGTCGGCTTTGGCAAGGACCTTCTTGAGAACCGGCATGTTCTTCCCGAGTTTGGGGCCCAGTCGCCTGAAGTTGGGCTTGACGGCGTAGCGGATATGCTCCTCGGCACCGGGAACGAACTCGACCTCCACCACGTTCAGCTCCTCGGCAATGAGATCGCGATACCTTGCGATGCGTTCTTCCACACCGTGATGGGAGAGAATGATTTCTGCGCGGGCGAGCGGCTGCCGCACCTTGAGCTTGTGGTTGGTGCGGACCCGAAGGCCGAGGGATACGATATCGCGCACCGTCGCCATCTCTTCGCTCAAAGAGCGATCGATCCGACTCGTATCCGCTTCGGGATAGTCCACTAGGTGTACGCTTTCCCGAACGTCTTCTCCTCCCGGCCTCTTGATCAAGTTTTGATACATCTCCTCGGTCATGAAGGGAACGAACGGAGCCGCTAGCCTGGTCACCGTTTCCAGGGCCTCGTAAAGTGTCGCGTAGGCGTCAATCTTGTCATCGTCCATTTCGGACTTCCAAAATCGTTGCCGACTCCGACGGAGGTACCAGTTCGAAAGACCATCGACGAAGTTTGAGAGCTCCTTCGCCGCCTCGTACGCCCGGTAATTATCCATGCGGTCGATGACTACCTCGGTGAGGCGGGTTAACTCCGAAAGGATCCAGCGATCCAAGAGAGCCCGTTCCCCGATGGAACGCCCCTTCATCGTCAGCGGATCGAACTCGTCGATGGCCGCGTAAATCGTGAAGAAGGAATAAACGTTCCGGAGCTTCAACGGAAACTCCCTCTGCAGCGATCTCACATTGCTGAGCGAGTGCCGGGTGGGGTTCCACGGTGGATTGGCACCGAGGAAAAACCAACGGAAAGCGTCCGCGCCCGGTGCGGGCGTCTTGGCGTCTTCGAGCACTAATCTGTGGTTTCGGGAGAGCCGCGGCACCTCAGATGGTGAGACCGCCGTGGTCGGTATCACACCTAGCGTCCCGCAGTCCACAGGCGACAACAACACCACCCGTCGCGGCAAGCCCTTTACTGCCTCAATAGGAAACTCGCGCGCCTCGGCCTCCTTTCCAGCTGCATAGGCTTTGACAACTGCTCCCGGCTTTAGATCCAGGCCTTCCAAATCCTCGCGTGCCACCAAAACTGTACCGTCCCTAGCTTGCACCGGCCCCTGGCTCACGACCGCAAACTCCATCGCCACGCGATCCAGGATCACGTCCGGAGGGGTGTAGTTGCCCTTCGACTTGGACTCTTTCTTTCCGGCGGGGTCGGTCACGTGACCGAGCACAATGCAGCTCCGGTACGGATGTGGATAGTCGGTCACCTCTAGCTTCAGACGCTTCGTCGTCTCCTTGTCGAAGACCAGCGTCGAGATCATCAAGAGTGAATAAAACCAACCGCGGGTCTGGTCGATCGCTTCGGTGATGTAATCGGCCGGAAAGCTGCGCTCGAATTCTTCCCTGCCCTGATGAGGGAATCCCCATTGCGCAAAGGGCATGCTCCCGGAATCGAACCAGCCGTCGATGACCTCCGGAACTCTGCGATAAACACCGTCCTCACCAGGCTCGGTCCAAGTCACGTGGTCGATCCACGGCTTGTGGACGATGAGGTGCTCGGAAAGAGTAGGATCCTTCTCCCGCGCTTTTTCGAAGGCCTCGAACGCCGAAGGATTCTTCTCGAGTATTTCCGCCACCGACGATGGCGCCGCCATCTTCCCGGTCTGGTCGTTGATCCAGATATTGAGCGGTGTTCCCCAGTAACGCTCCCTCGAAAGGGCCCAGTCGACGTTGTTCGCCAAGAAATCCCCGAAGCGGCCTTCTTTGATGTGCTCGGGGAGCCATTGGACGGCGCGGTTGTTACGGATGGCATCGTCGATCCGCGCGGTGGTTCTGATGAACCAGGCCGGCCGGGCGTACTGGATGAGTGGATCATCGTCGGCCCGCCAGCAGAAGGGGTAGTCGTGGCGGTAATTCTCACGATGAAGGAGAATGCCACGTTCCTTCAAGTGCCGAACGATCTCAGGATCCGCATCCTTGACCCACTTGCCTTCGAGGCTCGGGACCTCCTCGCTGAAGGTCCCGTCTGGGCGGACCGCACAAAGTAACGCCGCGGCATCCGGATTCTTGTACGTCGCGATGGTGGCCCGGTGAAGCTCATGGTCTACCTCACCGAAGGCCGGTGCCTCGTGCACCAGGCCGGTCCCTTGGTCGAGCTCTACGAAGTCGGCGGCCAGCACTTTCCAGAACAAAGGTGCGGTGCCACCGCCCTCGAACTCGACCTCTTTGTCGCCGTAAGTACGGTAGTAGTCTTCGAACGGGGGTTTGTAGCGCCGCCCGATGAGCTCCTTGCCCTTGAGCTCACGCTCGACCGGAAGCTCCTCACCGAGCTTGCCCGCGACCGTCTCTCGCAAAGCCGCGGCCACGATGAGCTTTCGATCGCCATGGCGCACGACAACGTAGTCCACCTCCGGTTTCACCGCAGCGTACATGTTGGACGGCAATGTCCAGGGCGTCGTCGTCCAAACGAGAAGCGAGGTATCAGGCTCGTCGACTAGCGGGAAGGCCACGTAAACGGAAGGATCGTCGACCGGCTTGTATCCCAACCCAACTTCCGCCGACGAGAGTGCGGTGCCTCCCTGCGCCCACCACCAGACGACCTTGTGCCCTTGATAGAGAAGATCTCTCTTGAAAAGCTCCGAGAGAGCCCACCAAACACTCTCAACGTACGTGCGGTGGTAGGTCACGTAGGCGTCGGGAAGGTCGACCCAAAAGCCGATCCTCTCCGTCATCCGTTCCCAATCTTGCGTGTAGCGGAACACCGAGTCGATACAGCGAGAGATGAACGCTTCGACACCGTACTCTTCGATGGCAGCTTTGCCGTGGATGCCGAGCTCTTTTTCTACTTCCACCTCGACCGGCAGACCGTGAGTGTCCCACCCCCCCTTACGCGGCACCAAGAACCCCCGCATGGTGCGATAACGCAGAAAGACGTCCTTGGAGACTCGCGTCAGGACGTGGCCGTTATGCGGCACGCCGTTTGCGGTCGGGGGTCCCTCGTAAAAGACAAAGGGTTTGGCGTCCCGACGCAGCTCGAGACTCTTCTTAAAGATGTGGTTTTTGCGCCAGAACTCCCCGATCTTTCCCTCGACTTCGGGGAAGTTGACGATGGGATCGGCTTTTCCGAACTTCGGCTTCGACATGGCTCCTAAGGGTAACGCTTTATCTTACCCTAGAAGTCGCGGGTGGAACGTCGAGCGCTGGGTTGCGATCGAGGAAATTGTAGGGACGAAGCGTCACCTGGTGCCATCCGAAATTGTAGACCGGCCAATCCTCGGAAGAAGGGACATGGTGAAAGCCGAGCGTGTACCAGAGGACGATGTCCTGATTCTCTACGTCCCGCCCCTTGGCGGTCCACGCAGGCAGCCCGCCTCCTGGTTCGGATTGGTTCGGGTACTTCCCGGCCGCAAAGCGCTCCTCCGAATCATACGGCGTGACCCACACGTGGTAGTTCGCGAAAAAAGCGCGGGCGAGTGGCGGATCGTTCTCGGCCACCAACGGCAGAGCATTTCCCGAGGACTCGATCGCGTAGCTCACCGGATATCCGACGCCGTTCCGCCGATTCGGGTTCACGACACGCCAGACCGCCGGCCGGTCGTAGCTCAAGCGGCTTGCGCCATCGGCGTAAGCCGGGCTCTCAACTCTGGGGAATGCATGACTGAACCTTTTCGATCACCCCGCATTATTCACTGTAAGTCAGTGATTTTAAATGGCGTCCCCAGGGGGAGTCGAACCCCCGTTTTCGCCGTGAAAGGGCGACGTCCTGGGCCACTAGACGATGGGGACCACGAGACGAAAAACGTCTACGAAGGGACCAAATGGTGAGCCGTGCCGGGCTCGAACCGGCGACCCTCTGCTTAAAAGGCAGACGCTCTGCCAACTGAGCTAACGGCCCGAGTCATTTTAGGCCGTTTGCCCGAGCCGATCAATATTTCGAGCGATCTCAAGCGTTCTTAGGCGGCGCCATCCGGGACCGTATTACCGGCTCCGAACCACCGATCCACGAGCGGCTCCCCGTTTTCCATGTCGAGAATCGTCGAGTTGCGGTCCGGCCCGGTCGAGACGGCACCGATGGGGACTCCGCTCAGTTCCTCGAGGCCCTCGAGGTACCGACGGGCATTGGCTGGAAGGTCTCGAAGCCGTGTAGTCCCCGCGGTGGCTTCCGACCACCCCGGCATCGTCAGGTATTCGGGCTCGCACTCCTCGAGCATGGAAAGCTCACCCGGGAACTCCTCCACCGACTCACCGCGGTAGCGATATCGGGTGCAGATCTTTATCTCCTCGAGTCGGTCCAGAACATCGAGCTTGGTGATCGCCAGGGCATCGAGGCCGTTCACGCGGTTCGCGTATCGCACGACCACGCTGTCGAACCAACCGCAGCGGCGCGGCCTTCCGGTCGAGGCACCAAACTCTTCCCCCTTCTGCCGAATGTACTCTCCGAGCTGGCCTAACATCTCGGTGGGCAACGGTCCCGCGCCGACGCGGGTGATGTAGGCCTTGGTGATGCCCAGAACGTGATCGATCGCCGTCGGGCCGATACCACTCCCCGTACAAGCTCCTCCCGCAGTCGGATTCGAAGAAGTCACGAAGGGATAGGTCCCGTGATCGATGTCGAGAAAAGTCGCCTGCGCACCTTCGAACATGACCGATTGGCCTTCTTGAACGGCTTGATAGATCAGGAGGGACGTGTCGGTCACATGCGGAAGCGCCGTTTCTGCGAAACGTGTCAACACCGGGAGAATCGATTCCGCGTCGAGGTCCGGCTCGTCACCCTGTGCGGCGATCCAAGCGTTGTTCTCCTTGATTAGATGTTCCAGTTTTTCGCGGAACGCCTCCGGATGTCGCAGGTCGCCCACTCGCAAACCGCGCCGCGCGACCTTGTCCTCGTACGCGGGCCCGATGCCCCGGCAGGTCGTGCCGATGCGTTTGTCGCCGAGCTTCTTTTCCGACACCGCTTCCAATCTGCGGTGATAGGGCAATATCAAATGGGCTCGATCGGAAACAAAGAGATTGTCCCCGACCTCGATACCCAGTCCCCGAAGCGTTTTGACCTCTTCCAAAAAAGCTTCCGGGTCAACGACACACCCGTTCCCGATCACGCACCTTACGCCCGGGCGGAGGACGCCCGAAGGCAGCAGGTGCAAGATGAACCGCGTCTTCCCGACGACCACCGTGTGACCGGCGTTATGCCCTCCCCCGTAGCGGACCACCATCTGAACCCGCTCGGAAAGAAGATCGACGTATTTTCCCTTTCCTTCGTCGCCCCACTGCGTACCGACGACCACAATATTCGGCATCTAGGCACTACCTTGTCTAGGAACCACAGCCTCCAAGTCTAGCAAAGCCGTGTCCGCCGATGCTAGTCGGCAAAACCCATCTCCTTCTCGACTTCCTCCGACACCTCGTTGACGACTTGCCACAGATGCTCGACGTGCTCCTTCTTCGTGCGCAGATGAGTGATACAGACCCGAAGCGAAAAGGAGCTTCCCAAGCGGCAATGCGACATCGCAAGCCCGTCTCGAGCGTTGAGCCGTGCCATGATCTCCTCGTTCAATTCATCGAGGGCAGCCCCGGTCGCGGATCGCGCGGGCAGTCGTCGAAAACAGACGACGCTGGTCATGACTGGAGCAAGAAGCTCGTACCGGCGAGCGGCCTCCACCCAGGTCGCAAGCTCCTTCGCCAACTGGAGGTGTTCTTCGATCCGTTCTTGGATCGCATGGAGACCGTACACCTTAAGTGTCATCCATATTCTGAGTGCCCGCATCCGACGGCTCAGCTCGATCGTATGCTCCATCGGATTCGGTAGAGCTCCCCGGCTTTCCACCTCCGACCCTTTCAGATACTCGGGCACGAAGCTGAAGAACTGTCTCATGTGGTCGCCGTCACGAACCAAGAGGCAGCTGGTGTTTATCGGCACAAAGAGCCACTTGTGAGGGTCGAGAGAGAGGGAATCGGCTCGCGCGAGTCCCCTACGCAGCCAAGCCCCTGAGGGTGCAATCGCTGAAAGCGCGCCATAGGCTCCGTCGACGTGAAGCCAAACGCCTTCCTCTTCACACAGATCGGCGATCGTTTCCAAAGAATCAACCGCTCCACTGCGAATCGTCCCCGCGGTAGCGATCACCGCCGCCGGTTGCCGCCCCTCCTCTCGATCCCAAGCGACGGCTTCGGCCAGCGCTTCCGGCTTCAGTCGATACTCGCGATCGGTCTTAATGGGATGGATGGCGTCTTTTCCCAGACCCAGGAAGCGAAGGGCATGATGGACGGAACTGTGGACCTCTGGAGACGCGTAGAAGACAAGGTCTTTCCCAACTCCGGCCCTTTCGCGAGCTAACGCGAGGCCCATCAAGTTCGCTACCGAGCCACCGCTCGTGAGAACGCCGTCACCCACCGCGGGGTAACCGACCATCTCTTTGATCCAGCTCACGACTTGCCGCTCCACCGCGGCTCCCGAGGCCCCGCCGCGCCAGAGGCTCACGTTTTGATTCAGCGTCGATGTGAGGGCATCGGACATGATCCCCACGATGGTTGCCGAGTTGGGCACATAGGCGAAGTTCCCAGGATGCTGGAGATGCGTGCCCAGCGCGACCACCTTTTCACGGAAAGTCCGGAAAACCTCCTCCGGAGACCCTCCCACGTCGGGGACCGGCTCTTCGAACGCGCGGGCGACCTCAGAGGGAGACTCTGGTTGAAAGATCGGAGCATCGGGCGGGCTCTCCAGGTAGTCCACGATCCAATCGACGGCCTCGTGCGCGAACGTTCTCAGGGTCCCCGTATCGAGGTCCGGGCGAGAAGAAAACTCACTGTTCCTAGCTATTCGTTTGACTCCTGTCGTACTATGCGGGCTATGCGAGAAACGCCTTCGGCGTGGAAGCTTACTCTGGAACGCCCCGAAGCGGTAGCTCTCGTGGAACTTATTGGAACCTAGTTATCTTGGAAACATACATCCCACGCCCCGAGATCGAAGCCAGGCTTCTCGCCAACATCGAGTCCCGCAAAAAAACCACCATACTCCTGGGCCCCCGAGGCTCCGGCAAGACGACGCTGCTTAGGCGCGTACGCTCGCTGGTCGGCAACTCCCGCCCAACTGCCTTGATTCAGGTCGAGCTCATCGCGGCGTCTCCGGAGATACTCTGCGAGCGATTCCTCCACATCGCGGGGGAAGCATTGTCGCCTGGCTCCTCCCGGTCTTCTCGGTCCGGCCGGTCATCCCGGTCAGGGCCCTTCCAACGACTGGTCTCGTCGCTGTCGAAGGCCAAGCCGGGGGCTCTCCTGTTGCTGGACGACATCACCGAGCTCCGAACTCTTTCCTATTTCCCAGGCGTGGAGAACCCATTGGAGAGTGTTCTCGAGGCGCTGAGCAAGAAACACTCACCCGACTGCGTGGTGACGAGTCGGTTCCCCGCGTGGGTCGCTTCGTCCTTCCAGGATCTGTCTAACACCGCGCGCGCACACTTCGATGTCGTGAACATCCCCCCATTGAGAACAGACCAGTTAGGATCCGATGCACTCAATGGCGGCGAAGGACTCGTTGCTGCAACCGGAGGATTGCTGGTCCATATCACCCCACTAATCGTGCGGCTTGAAAAGGGAGACGACCTCCCTTCCGCCTTGGCCGCAGAAATGGATGAGAGCGGTCAATTGGAAGCCGAGTGCCGCGCCACTCTGGGACAGCTTTTGCATCGAGCCCGCGGCTATGGCGCCTGTAAGGCGGTGCTGCACGTGTTGGCGGAAGAGGAAAGTCTTCGGTTGACCGAGATTGCACGCCGGCTCCATCGCACTCCTGGCTCGGCGCGAGACTATCTTCGTTGGCTCGAGGAAATCGACTTGATCACCGTTCGCGACAAACGGTTTTTCTTCGTCGACCCTGTACTGCGTTTATGGCTACGTCTCTACGGGCGAGGTGAGTTTCCGTCGCGTGATGTTATTGAAGCCGAGGTCGAACGACACCTGGGCACGAAGCTTCCTGTTGTGCCTCCCCGCGAGACGGGCCCCACCACCCCTCACGAAGAGCCCCAAGCTCCGCCTCTTGTCGCTCCGGAGGAGGACCTCATGGAGATCGATTGAAGATGAAACTCGAACCCGGCGCCCGCCTCGGAGACTATGAAATGCTCTCGCCGCTCGGCACCGGCGGCATGGGTGAGGTCTATCGAGCCATGGATCTGAAGCTGGGTCGCGACGTCGCGATCAAGGTCCTGCGGCAAGAGTTCTCTTCCGATCGAGAACGCTTGTCTCGCTTCGAACGGGAAGCGCGTTCGGCGTCGGCCCCGGCGGGTTCGAAGGTGCAATCAATACGCGCAAATACGCAAGCCTCACGAGGACAAGCCGCACGACCGCATACCGAGAGCTTGCCGACCTGGTCGAGAAGGGCTGCATCCGACCCACTGGCAAACGTGGTCGAAGTAGAGCGTACGAGATCAACTGGAAGGAGTTTCGAGAAAGCTGAGCGGCCCGTGTACTACTAGAAGGATAGCCGGAGGTCCACCCCGCCGTGCACCATTCGCGGAGCACCAATGGTCTCGGTCGGGGTGCGGCCGACGGGATAAATTCGATCCAACACGTTCTCCACCGACAAGAACAAAGCAAACCTCTCATTCAGCGCTCTTTGAATCCAAAGATCGAGCACCGCGAACTTTTCTAAGGGCAGTTGGTTTCGATCGTCTTCGAACTGCTCACCTGCGAAACGCAACTCCGCCGACGCCTGAATGGGGCCTCGATATCCGATACTAACCGACGCTTGATTCAGGGGCACCTGGGGAACGCGCAAGCCGGTATCGTCGATTCGTGAGTCGGAGTAAAGATAGGCGACCCAGACATCCCAGGATCTCTCCCAACGATACGACACCTCGGCTTCGATGCCTTTAGCCGTGGTACTCCCGAGATTCTGTCTCTGTCGGAGTATGAGGGAAGGTGTTACCGATAGCGTCACGTTGGCGACGGGATCTCGAAGCGAGTTCCAGAAACCGTTCAACCGGACTAAAAGCGATCGATGGGGATGAAAATCTACACCGGCTTCGGCACCCCATAGGTGCTCCTCTTCCAGCTCTGGGTTCGCTTCGGTTCGGATATTGCCCACCCGAAAGGGTCGGTAGAGCTCGTTGAGCGACGGAGCCCGAAAACCTCGATAAACGGAGCTTCGAACGGTCACCACATCGGAGGCCCGAAAAAGAACGCCGACGCGCGGATTGAAGCTCGTTTGGGTCGCTTGATTTTTCCACACATCGAGACGTGCGCCGAGAAGGACATCGAATTGCGGGTGAACCGTCAAGAGGTCTTGGATGAAGACGCCCGCCAGATTCTGATTCTGCTCGGCCCAACTGACGTATCTCCAGTCGACTCCCAAGAGAAGTCCGTGGCCCGGGCGATAAGTGAACGCGCTGCCTAAACCGAGCGAAGGAAAATGCTGCACGGCTGTTCGGAATTCGGCGGAGCGGTCTGGAAGAATTCGCGAGAAGCTGCTATTGAGCTCGCCGTTTTGCGAGTAAAAGTCGACACTCCAAGATTCGTCGTGAATGCCGGTCTCGAAAAGAAAAATTCTAGAATCGTTCCGCTGGAGCGGCGTTCCGTTCTTCCGTTTCTCGTCGTAGAAGTTGAATCCGGCGTGGAAGCTCTTGTACTGAACCCGACCCAGAAACGTCCGGAAGTCCACACCGGCCGGTTCTTCGACCGGACCTCGATCTTCCTCTGCAATTTTAATGAACCCTTCGGTCCCGAAAACGCGGCCGGAGACCAGATAGCCCCAATCCTCTCCCCGATCGGTCACCAGCGCGTCGACGTCATAGGTCTGCCGGCTGCCGACTTGTGCTCTTAGCTCGAGAGTATTCGACTCGGGTGGACGCGTAGAGAGCTGGATCGTTCCACCGAGGGCAGAGCTGCCGCAAAGCTGGCTTGTAGCGCCGCGCGATACTTCCACCCCTCCTAGGGCAAGCCGGGGAAGACGGTTCCAATAGATCCAATTCCCGAAGGGGTCATTGAGCGGAACGCCATCCCAAAGGACGAGGCTTCGGCTCGCCCCGCTGGGGCCGATTCCGCGCAGGGAAACGCCCTGCGTCGTGGGGTGGGCCACCAGGCTGCTCGATCTTCGAAAGAGGCTGAAGCCCGGAACCCGTCGAAGATGGTCATCGAGCACAAGCGTCGGAGACTCGAGGAGATCTTCGTAGGAAAACGCCGTCACCATCGAGATCGCATCGCCGAGCGTTTGTCCTGTTCTTGCCGCGGTGACGACGACGACTTCGTGGTATCCGACGACCTCCTGCGCGTCGTTTTTCGCAGGCTTGAGGGGCTTCTCATCCTCGGGTGCTGCTTGTGTGGATGACTGGGCTACCCATAGGGAGAGGAAAAGCAACAATAGCAGCGACAATGCCGGCGCCTCTTTAATCGTGACTGGCGCCAATATACACTGTTGCTAACATCAGACTAGCCAGGCGCCTCTCACGAAGACGAATCGAATGACTTGCCCCAATTCTCCGAGAACACGAACTCCGCGATGGCGCGCCTAGTTCTAGGGGCGCGATCGCGTTTGGCCAATTTTTCGTCGCCGGCATCCGGTGAGCCGCGGTATCCGATCGCGATTCCCGTCATGACTTGAAACTCCGCGGGGATACGGTAGGCCTCCATGGCACGCTCCGGGAGTATCCCGACCATCTGATGCACAGACAGCCCCCGCTTGGTCGCTTCGAACGAGAGGGTTCCGGACGCGAGCCCGAGGTCGTGTTGCGCGGAACTGTTCGGTTTGCCGTTGCGATCGAACAAAAGACTCACGACCCCGAGGGCTAGGACCGGTGCGTGCTTGGCCCACGCTTGATTCCCCTCCACGAGACAGGACAGCAGACGCTCGAACTCCTCGGAATGCTCTTTGGTCGCAACGATGTACCGCCAGGGTTGCTCGTTGTAAGACGAGGGAGCCCACCTCGCTGCTTCGAACAGTGCTTTCAGATCATGGGCTGCGACCGGGCGTGAGTCGAAAACACAGGGACTCCACCGCTCGGCAATCAGATCGTCAATAGGGTAGTCGGGTTGCGCACGCTTGATTTCACTCACCTTGCCTCCGTTTACTCGTCTGGATCTGGGGGCGTGTTTCCCATGGGCCTTTAATGAGTTCTTACCGCGGTCGCTGCTACTTTCCGCTATCGGGCGGCACGCTCTCCGAACATCCCTCGGACATGTCACTATGCAATTGTGCGATCTCCTTCACACATCTAGTTTACAGAGCTTGGCCCAACAAACCCACCGCTCCTGCCTCCCACCTAGTTCGACGGCGGCGCCAACTTCTCTATTACCTGATCGATGGTGAAGCTCGCCGGCTTCTGCCGCGGTGGGAACTTCTGGAAAATTTGCAGGAATTTTGCGACCAGAGCCTGCGCTGGGACCATGACGAACATGTGATCGATGAAGAACTTCGTGTAGAAGTCGGAATCGCGGTCGGCGCGCTCGAAGGGGTCGCGACGCAGGTTGAAGAGTCGCGGTACGCGCAGCACGGTGAACGGTCGCACCCACACCTCGAAGCCGTGAGCCTCCTGGATGCTGAACATCATCTTCCAGTCGCGATACCGAAGAGCCGACAGCGAGCCGTCGTCGGTGAAGTAGAAGAACTCGTCCCTAGGTCCCTTGGACGCCTGTCCCGTCATATAGGGGAGGAAGTTGTAGCCGTCGAGGTGAACCTTGAAGGTCTTACCACCGGCGGTACGCCCGTTGAGCAGCTTCTCTTTGATGTCCGGGTCCCCTGCGGCTGCCACGAGGGTCGGCATCCAATCCATCATCGCGATGATCTCGTTGGAGATAGAGCCCGCCTTAATTTTCCCAGGCCAGCGGACCATCATTGGAAGACGAAAACCACCCTCCCAGGTGGTGTTCTTCTCGCCGCGGAACGGAATCATCCCGCCATCGGGCCAGCTCATCAGCTCGGCTCCGTTATCGGTAGCGTACATGACGATGGTGTCGTCGGTGATCCCAAGCTCGTCGAGTTTGTCGAGTAGCTGGCCCACGTAGCCATCGTGCTCGACCATGCCGTCGGCGTAAATGCCCTGCCCCGTCACCCCCTCGGATGCAGCCTTGAGGTGCGTCCAGATGTGCATCCGCGTCGAGTTGAACCAAACAAAGAAGGGTTTGTCCTGCTGGTGCGTCCGACCCATGAAATCGAGCGCCGCGGTCAGCGCGGCGGTCTCCCATGGTGAGATCTCGTGGAGTTGGTCGGGAAAAGCGGTACGAATGAAGAAGTTTCCATTCGATGTAGTTAGGCTGTCTTCGGTCAGGGTGGAGAAGTCCAAGACCAATCGGCCGCCGAGGCCCGAACCATGAAGAGACCCCGGCGAGGTCTCTCCTTCGCTGACAAAGGGTACCGTTCCGAGGAGCTGTCCTCGAGCTAGGGTTGGAGGGAATGTTAAGAAGCTGGCGGCGGACGATTTGAGGCCCGCGGCGATGAACTCTCTTCGCGTCTTTCTGCTAAGGGGATTCACCCTTCCGCCGGGCGGCTCTCGAATCGTTACTGGCGCCAAATCGAGGAGTTGCCGCTATTGACCTTGCCAGGCGCCTATTCGATGCCGAGGGCGTCTCGGACGTGCGCCTCTATTTTTTCCGGAGTCGTCACCGGATTGAAACCCACGTGGCTGCTGTGAAACTTGCCCTCCCGGTCGATGACGAAAGACGTCGGCATTGAGTAAACCTGAAAGGCCTCATCCACTTCGAAGGTGCTCACCAGATTCGTGTAGCGGACTTTCTTCTCCTTTAGAGACTGTTTCACTTCGTCAAGCGGAGGCATGCGGTCATCGACGTGCAGTCCGACGACCGCAAATCCCTTGTTGCGGTACTTCGCTGCCAAGCCTTCGAGGAAGACCAGCGACTCCTTGCAGGGATAGCACCAAACAGCCCAGAAATCCAGAAGGACCACCGACCCTCTGAAGTCTTTCAGCGATACTTTCTTTCCCTGAACGCTCTTGAGAGTGAAGTTCGGTGCCTGTTGCCCGCGAAGATCTTCCACTGAGCCGGCGGGCACAGAAAAAACGAGCACCAATACGGCAACGACCGCTATCGGCAGAGTGCGTCCTATCAAGTGGTTGCCTCGGAGACCTTCGCCGACACCTCGGTCTTATCGGCCTTAGCAAGGGACTCCTGCTCGGCAAGCCAGCGCTCCGAATCGATCGCTGCCATGCATCCCGTTCCTGCCGCCGTCACCGCCTGACGGTAGGTTGGATCCATGGCGTCGCCACACGCGAAGACTCCTTCCAGCGAACTGCGCGTGGTGCCCGCCGTGACCTTGATGTAGCCGACGTCGTCGAGTTCCACGGCCCCACCCAAGAGTTCGGTATTCGGTTTGTGACCGATGGCGATGAAGAGCGCTCCCACGGCGAGCTCCGATTCCTCGTTGGTCTTGACGTTTTTGATGCGCACGCCGGTAACCTCGTTTTCGCCCAAAACATCGGTCACCACGCTATCCCAGAGAAAGTCGATCTTCTCATTGCTCTTGGCGCGTTCCTGCATGATCTTCGAGGCGCGAAGCTCGTCGCGACGATGAATGACCGTCACCTTAGTGGCGTAACGGCTAAGGAAGAGTGCTTCTTCGATCGCGGTGTCGCCCCCGCCGACCACCGCCATTTCTTTGTTCCGATAGAGCGCGCCATCGCACGTAGCACAGGCAGAGACGCCTCGATTCTGAAGGCGCTCCTCGGACTCGAGACCAAGCCACTTGGCCGTCGCTCCGGTGGCGATGATGAGTGCGTCGCAAGTGAACGTCCCCTCTCCGCTCTCTACGCGAAAAGGCCGGCTCCCGACGTCACACGATGTCGCGTCGGTGTACAAGACTTCGGTACCGAAACGCTCGGATTGCTTGCGAAAAAGGTCCATCATGTCTGGCCCGGTAAGCCCGTCCGGAAAGCCGGGGTAGTTTTCTACGTCGGTCGTCAACATCAGCTGGCCACCGGGAATGCCTATTTCTTTGTCCATCCCCGAGCCCGCGAGCATGACCGGCTTGAGGTCGGCTCGCGATGCGTAAAGCGCCGCGGTATAACCGCCCGGACCACTTCCGACGATCAAGACACGCACGTGCCTTGCTTCTTTTGCACGCTTCTCGCTCATAACTCCCCTAGTCTTTTCTGCAAGTGTCCTGCAACTGGCGCGCAATGGAACGCAGGGTCTAGTTCAGATGTTTGTCAATCAGCTTGGAAAGATTCTCCTTCGACGTAACACCAACCACTTGCTCGGCGACTTCGCCGTTCTTGAAAATAAGCACGGTCGGAATGCCTCGAATCTGGTACTTGTCCGAGACAGAGCTGTTCTCGTCGACGTTCAACTTACCTATCTTGGCCTTGCCTTCGTACTCGGCGGCCAAGGCATCGATGGTGGGGGCCATCATGCGGCACGGCGCGCACCATTCGGCCCAGAAGTCCACCACAACTGGCGTGTCGGAGCCCAAGACCTCGCTGTCCCATGTGCTGTCGGTAAAAGCGGCAATTTTGTCACTCATCTTCTACATGTCCTCGTTCTAACTCGCCTGGCGCCTCTAACAAGGATATCGCAAACGCTCGATACAACGTGTGAACTGATTCACCGAGGTGGTCTTTCGATTCTGACCCGCTCCTTAACAAATTAACAAAGGGCTCCGGTGAAGTCAACTCAACCGGAACCGAACGAAAGTGCTATCCTCTTGAAATGATAGGACCTAGCAGATCGTCTCGTCGTTTCCAACCGAGCCGTTCCCGAGGTCAGAGCTTTCTTCGAGACAAGGCGGTCGTGGAGCGCATTGTCGAGGCGATCGACCCGCGTCCCGACCAGATGTTTCTGGAGATCGGGGCGGGCGCCGGGGAGCTCACGATACCCCTGGCGTCCCGGAGCACCGCTCAAGTGCTCGCCATCGAAACCGACCGCATGCTTTTCCAGAAGCTGTCGTTGACGTTACAAGAGCGGACGTTACAAAAGTGTGGGACTTCGAGGAAGGTCGAGCTCATTCACTGCGACTTTCTGAGGCTCGATCTGCAAAAGTCGTTGTCAGAACGTGGTATCGCGCGGGTGCGGGTGGTCGGAAACTTACCCTTTTCGGTGGCCTCCCCCATCCTTCTCAAGCTCCTCGCCCACCGAGAACGGCTCGTCGATCTCACGTTGATGTTTCAACTCGAGGTCGCCCGATGTCTGACGGCGGTGCCAGCAACCAAGGCCTACGGCTTCTTGACGGTCGTGGCCCAGCAGGCTGCGAAGGCGGAGCTCCTGTTCACCATCCCGCCCCAGGCCTTCAATCCGCGGCCGAAAGTTCACGCCGCAATGGTGAGTTTCGTGCCGCTCGGGAAGGATGAGTCACCGGTTGGCGACTACGACGTCTTCCGGGCTGTGGTTCGTGGCCTTCTAACCCACCGCCGCAAGAACATCTCCAATAATATCAAGGACTTAAGCACTAGGCTCGTGGGCGCGTCGTCTATTCGGAGCGGACTCGCCGAAATGGGCATCGACACCAGTCGCCGCGCGGAAACCCTTTCAGTAGAAGAATTTGCCGCTCTCAGCCACTTTTGCGCTTCTCCGCCATGAGATGTTCTGCTAGTATTGAAGTGCTTTCTTAGCTTTGTGTGGCTAACTCTTGTAGCTAAATGGTACGCGTCTTAAGTACCCCTCAGGTGACGATCCGTGGCTGAATCCGTACGCCCCCCACTAGAGATCATCCCCCTAGGCGGGCTGGGCGAGTTCGGCCTCAACATGATGGTCATCGGCATGGGGGACACGTGTTTTGTGGTGGACGTCGGCGTGATGTTTCCGGACAGCGAATTGCTGGGCGTCGATTTGGTCATTCCTGATATGTCGTACGTTTTCAATAACAAAGAGCGAGTCAAAGGTATCTTCTTGACCCATGGGCATGAGGACCACATCGGAGCCCTCCCCTACCTGTTGAGGGAGATGAAGGTGCCGGTTTACGGCACGCGGCTGACGCTTGGCATGTGCCAGAAGCGACTCGAGGAGCACGAGCTGGCGGATCGGGTTGAGCTCGTAACCGTGGCGCCCGGCGAGAGCCAGACCATCGGACCGTTTCAGATCGATTTCATCCGCGTCTCGCACAGTTTGGCAGACAGTATGGCACTGGCTATCGAAACTCCGTACGGCCGCATCATTCACACCGGTGATTTCAAATTCGATCAGTCGCCGGTCGTCGGTGAACCCATCGACATGCACCGCTTGGCCGCCTACGGAGAAAAAGGTGTAATGGCCCTCCTCTCCGACTCGACCAACAGCGAGGTCAAGGGTCACACGGGATCCGAGAAAGACGTCATCGAAGCCTTCGAAGAGATCATCAGTCGAACCGCTTTCCGCGTCTTCGTCGCGTGCTTCACCTCGAGCACCCACCGGGTCCAATTAGCAATCGATCTCGCCGCCAAATGCGGGCGCAAGGTTGCGCTACTGGGGCGAAGCATGTCGCAGAATGTGCACACCGCGATGGACCTCGGTTACCTTCGGGTACCGGGCGACCTTCTCATTCGCCCCGCCGACATTCCGAAGACGCCCCGCAACAAACTTCTCATCCTTACCGCCGGCAGCCAGGGCGAGCCTTTTTCGGCGCTTTCCCAAATCGCTATCGATAACCACAAGCACGCGGCCATCGAACCCGGAGATGCGGTGATCCTTTCGGCGCGCGTCATCCCTGGAAACGAGCGGGCGGTGTCTCGAGTGATCAATCACTTGTACCGTCGCGGAGCGGAAGTCATCCAACCCTCGGCGGCCGAAGTGCACGTGTCTGGCCACGGAAGTGCCGAGGAGCTCAAGCTCATGTTGAACTTGGTGCGTCCACGCCACTTCATTCCGATTCACGGCGAGTGGCGGCAATTAGTTTCGCACGCTCGTATCGCCGAAGGCCTGGGCATTCCATCCGAGCGGGTTCTCTTGGCCGAAGACGGGGACGTCATCGCCTTCGATGAGCGAGGAGGGCGCATTTCCCGCAAGGAGAAAACGGGCAGGGTGTTCGTCGACGGAAGTGGGCTCGGCGACGTCGGCGACATCATCCTCCGGGATCGGCAGCATCTGTCTGAAGGAGGCATCGTCATTCCGGTTGTTTCCATCAACAAACAAAGCGGGCGTGTCGAGACCCCACCCGAGATCATCACTCGCGGTTTTCTGGCGGGAGAAGATGACTCGCTCCTCGACGAGGTCAGGGATCTGGTCATCGCCACGGTAGAAGGCTCCCCCACCGAAGAGGTCGCCGACTGGGGGCTCATCAAGGACAAGATTCAAACCGAGCTCCGACGGTACTTCAGGAAACGCACGCGGCGTCGCCCGATGATTCTCCCGATCGTGATGGAGGGGTAGATTGAGCCTCTACGCCGCCATCTTGCTCGGGCTCATTCAGGGACTCACGGAGTTCCTCCCCATTTCCAGCTCGGGCCATCTCGCCGTCGCCCAGCATTTCGTCCCCGGATTCAGCCAACCAGGGCTACTTTTTGATATCGTGTTGCATCTGGGAACATTGCTCGCGGTACTGATTTACTTCCGTCGGGAGGTTACTCTGCTCGTGCGGTCTCTCACCCCGGGCGACGGCGGTACCGTGTGGCGACGCCTTTGGATGATGCTGATATTGGGGACGATACCCGTTGTCATCGTGGGACTCGCCAATAAATACATTGGGGGAGCTCTGCTGGAGCGCAGCTTCGAGCAACTTTGGGTGGTCGGCCTCGGGCTGATCATTACCGGAACGCTTCTGCTCAGCTCGCGGAGGCTATCGCGTGAGGGGCGGGACCTCGCCCAGCTCGACGTCCGGGACGCGCTGACGGTCGGCCTTTTCCAGAGCGCGGCCTTGGTGCCCGGGATCTCTCGCTCCGGCTCGACGATCGTCTCAGGACTGATGCGCGGCCTCTCGCATAACGCGGCGGCGCGGTTTTCTTTTCTTCTTTCCATACCCGCGATCCTGGGAGCGGCGGCTTACGACCTCCCACGGGTCAGCTTTCTAGAAGTGGGTGCGGTGGCCGGCTATATCGCCGGTTTTGCCACCGCCTTCGTGGTCGGTTACATTTGCATCGGCATCGTCTTGCGGCTCTTGGCAATCGGGCGTTTCCATATTTTGGGCTACTACTGCTTGATGGCAGGAGGGGTGGTTCTTGTCTACGTCACGTTCACTTTATCGTAAAGCAACCGAAGTAGAGCGTTCGGCACATCGCGAACGTCTTTCGGAAGTCATCGGGGTTTGTCTGCTCGCCCTGTCGTTGATGGTGGCGGTCAGCCTCCTGTCGTACTTCCCCGGAGATCCTGCGTGGTACTTCAAAGAGACTTCGCGGCTTACCACTGAGAATCTGATCGGACCGGTGGGTGCGTTTTTATCGGAAGCGCTCTTTCAACTGCTGGGACTCGCCGCCTACAGCGTAGTGATACTCCTCGCGGTGGTGGGGTGGAACAGGTTCTGGTGTCACAAGATCGAAGCGGGCTGGTCGAAGAATTTCGGTCTCGTGAGCACCCTGCTGAGCCTCGCCGCTCTTCTCGCGCTCTCGCTCCAGGAAGTGCCTCTCAAAGGCGTCCTCCTTCCGGCCGGGGGTGCGGTCGGATACCTCCTCGCGGCTTATCTCTCGTATGCGCTCGGTGAAGCCGGCGCGTTCATTCTCCTCGTCACGACACTGTTTGCCGCGATCATGGTTGCAACTCGGTGGTCCCTCAGTCAGGGCGTGAAACGCGTCTCCGCATGGCAACGTGCCAAGGCAGCAGACCTGATTACCGCATTCGCCCACTTCCGTGAGAGCCGACGCAAGGAAAAACTTCGGAATCGGGTGGTCAAGAAACACGCTCGTCGCGCCCTCGACGCGGCGAAGAACAAGGCCAAGCCCAAGGACGATTCGGTTGCTCGTGTCGAGCAAAACAAGGCCAAGCCGAACAAACAGGAGATGTTGCCCTTCACGCCGAAGAAGGGCCGCTGGAGCATGCCTCCGTTTACGATCCTCGAGTCTCGCCCGGAGGAAACAAAGCTGCATGACAAAGAGCTCATGGAACGGGCGAAGGTACTCCAAGAGCGTTGTCGGGAATTTTCGGTCGACGGGCAGGTCCTTCAGATACATCCCGGCCCGGTCGTCACGACGTTCGAGTTCAAACCGGACGCTGGTATCAAGTACAACAAGATCACCGCGCTCGCCGAGGACCTCTGCCTCGCTTTACAAAGCGAGTCGGTTCGCATCGATCGCATCTCTGGAAAATCGACGGTCGGAATTGAGATCCCAAACCCAAATCGAGAGATCATCGGTCTGCGAGAGCTTCTGGAGTCGGAAGTCTTTCAGTCGAGCGCCTCACGCCTGACGGTTGCGCTGGGCAAAGGAATCGATGGCGCCTCCAACGTCAGCGATCTCACACGCATGCCGCATCTTCTCATCGCCGGGGCCACCGGCAGTGGTAAGTCGGTCCTGCTGAATGCCTTGATCTGCTCGGTCCTCTACAAGTCGACCCCGGACGAAGTGAAGTTGATCTTGATCGATCCCAAACGGCTCGAGTTGGGCGCGTACCAGGATATTCCCCACCTGCTGACTCCCGTGGTCACCGATCCCAAGCAAGCGAGTGAGGTCCTCAAGTGGGCCGTCTTCGAGATGGATAATCGGATCAAGATGCTCGCCTCGGAAGGAGTGCGAAACATCGACCAATACAACAACATTCTGAAGGGGGCCATCGAAGCGGGAGAGACCAAGGAAGACCAGGACGGCGACCCGCTTCGCCCGCTGCCCTACATCATGTTGATCATCGATGAGCTGGCCGACCTCATGATGGTCTCGTCTTCGGACGTGGAAGACTCCATCACCCGCCTCGCCCAGATGGCGCGGGCGGTTGGCATTCATCTAGTATTGGCCACGCAACGCCCTTCGGTGGATGTGATTACCGGGATCATCAAGGCCAACTTCCCGTCTCGAATCGCCTTCCGGATGCCTTCACGAGTCGACTCCCGAACCATTCTCGACGCCAATGGCGCCGAGCAGCTTCTCGGAAAGGGCGACATGCTCTTCTTGCCGCCCGCCTCGGCACGCCTGACCCGCCTGCACGGGGCGTACGTTTCCGAAGCCGAGGTCGGTCGACTCGTCTCCTTCTGGAGAAAAGCGGGCAAACCCGAGTACAATCTCACCATATTGCAGGAACAGGAAAAAGCCAGGCTGGGTGACAGCCAGAGAGATGAGCTCTTCGATCAGGCGGCGAGGCTGGTCGTGGAGTCCGGCGTCGCTTCTGTCTCCCACTTACAACGTAGGCTTCGACTGGGCTATAGCCGGGCAGCCCGAATCGTTGATATGCTCGAATCGGATGGGATCGTGGGGCCGCCCGAAGGGTCGAAAGTCCGGGAGGTCTTGGTTCCAAAGGATTACTTCGATGCGGTGGATCGACAGCTCCGCTAACCGTACGCTGACCTTCGCCGTCGTTTTCGTGATCGTACTATCTATTGTTGGCGCTTCGCCGGCAACGGTCGCCGCCCAGAAATCCGCCCGCAGCCTCTACGAAGAAGCTCTCGCGGCAGAAAAAAAGTTCGCCTCTTCCAAGAACCTCCAGGCGAAGAAGGATGTCTGGCTCACGGTCGCGCGGCAGTACCACAGAGTCGTGCTGACCCATCCACGGAGCGGATATTGCGACGATGCACTCTACCGCGAAGGCGAGCTCTACCGAAAAGCCGGCAGTCGCTTTCGGGATCGCGATGCGACGCGACGCGCCTTGGATGCTTACCTTCTTTTGGTAAACGGCTACCCCAAGAGCAAATGGTGCCCCGAAGCTCGACTGGCGCGCGCCGACATCTATCTCAATCGGCTTTCGAACGAGAAGGCGGCCCGCAAAGAAATCGGAAAGGTTCTCGATGAATGGCCAAAGAGCGCCGAGGCCACGGAAGCCAGGCGCACCTTGGCCAAGCTCGACAAGAAAAATGCGCCGCCCACGAAACGTGCCTCCGACTCGGGCCGCGTCGAGGTTCGGAACATCCGGCAATGGTCTGGAACGGAATATACGCGGATCGTCATAGATACTTCCAGCGAAGTGAAGTTCAAACGCGCGCGCCTGACGAATCCCGACCGTATCTACTTCGACCTCTTGAATACTCGCTTGTCGGAGAGCCTTGCTTCCGAGACGTTTCCGGTGGGAAACGGTTTCCTCAAACAGATTCGTGTGGGTCAGAACAAGCCAGACGTGGTTCGCGTGGTGTTGGACTTCGAAAGCATCAGCCGCTACAACGTCTTCTCTCTTCCGGACCCGCATCGTCTGGTGGTCGATATCTTGGGGATGAAGCCCGAGAAGCCGGCGAAAGTTAAGCCCGCCCCAAAGGTGCCCTCGAAGCCCCCGGCTCCCCCCACGACTTCAGCAGGCGCCGAGTCCACCGAAGTTAACGGCACTTCCACCGAGTCTCCACCGGTGACCGCCGATGCGACGCCGCCCCCCAACGTCACTCTGCGACTGCCTGCCGAGCCGACCTCCGAAGGTCGCTTTCCCCTATCGAGACAATTGGGACTCGAGGCGCGTAGGGTGATCATCGATCCGGGGCATGGCGGACACGATCCGGGCGCGATGAAGAACGGTCTGCGCGAAAAAGAGCTCGTACTAGATATCTCCCGCCGCGTGGCCAAATTCTTGGAAGCGGACGGGGGCTACGAGGTGATCTTGACCCGCAACACCGACGTCTTCGTTCCTCTCGAGGAACGCACGGCGATCGCCAACTCCCGCGGGGCCGACCTCTTCCTCTCCATTCACGCGAATTCTAGCCGGAATCGGCGAGCTCGAGGCCTAGAAACGTACTATCTCAACCTCGCTACTTCCCCCGAGGCCGAAGAAACCGCGGCGCGCGAGAACGCCATCAGCACCCGACGAATGACAGAGCTTCAGGAGCTCTTGAGTCAGATCATGAACAACAGCAAGATCGCGGAGTCGCGAGAGTTCGCCCACTACGTTCAGGATTCGATAGTGGACGCGGTGGTGAAGAACGGTAAGCAGCGGACGCGCGATTTGGGGGTAAAGACCGCGCCGTTTTACGTCTTGCTCGGTGCTAACATGCCGAGCGTATTGGTGGAAGTATCCTTCGTATCGAACCCGGATGACGCGAAGCTTCTCTCATCGGGTGACTTTCGGCACCAGATCGCCAAGTCAATCGCAAAGGGAATCCGCGGCTACACCACTTCGCTGAAGGGTGTGGCCCGCGTTTCAGTGACCCCGCTCAGCGAAACATCCGCGCAACCCCGGTAATAATCAAGTCATTATTCTCAAAGCAACGTACGGCACGAGATTGAAGACAAAGACTCCAATATCGCGAGAATCTCGTCCAGATGAGATGCGTTCATGCGAGTCTCGCCGCTTCGCGGCAACGACCGGCCGGAACGCTGGATTCTGCCACAGGTCGCCATCCCGCACCAAGTGTTGACCCGTTGACCGGGGGGCGTTAGCATGAATTCATGCTGTCCTACCTGCTTAGTCTCGGCGTGTGGCTTCAGTCGAAACAAGGCGGCGTCACCTTCATCGACCTGAAGGATCCGGATCCGGACCCCGGGACGACCCTGGCCAGGGTCATACTGACCACGTTTGTAGCGATCGGTGTCGCGCTTCTCGTAACGAGCGCTGTCGGAGCTGGAGCCGGCCTCCTGCGCATTTGGGCCCGAAAGCGATTTCCCAACAATCGGCTGAACGGCATCGCGGTCGAGCCGCTAACGTTGCTCCACCTCGGTCAGGACGAGCCGGGAGAAAAGGGTTCTTCCTCTCAGTAAACCCTCGCAGTGTGTCTAGTACGCTTGCGAGATGAAGACGCGGGCGCGAAGCTCGCGAAGCCCGGGGCCGAGGGAGGTGCTCAAGCTAGCTCCGTGCTCCACACCAGGTGGGACCGAAAAGCTGACTCGACGGTAGCGCTTTATCTCGCCTGTTCCGTCGCAGTCCCAGCACCAAACCATGAAACCCTGTCCGGTCCCCTCGCAGGCGTCGCAGTCTTCCCCGACCCGGACTTCGAAGCTGAGCGTTCCACCTTGCCGCGCCTCCTCCGGAGAGAGCATGATCTCCGCGACGGAATCGACGGCGTGACTCCGACGTCTCCACCGCGGGCGCTTCGGTGTCGGAAGGGGCTCGAACCACGGCTCGGCGACGGAACCCGCCCCGCCGCCGTAGGAGATCTCCACCCCGAACGTGAGATCGTAGGCTCTCCTTTTATCGGGACTGGCCAAAGTCTCGTAGGCTTCTTGGATGTCGCGAAACCGCTCGACCTCAGCAGTACCTGCGACATCGGGGTGGAATTGTCGAGCCAGGCGGCGGTAGGCGCTCTTGAGTTCCTCTAGAGATGCAGCAGCAGTCACCCCCAGAATGACGTAGTAGTTCTTTGGTCGACTCATCAAGACTCTACGCCGACTCGAAGGAGATGGTATCCCGCCACTCTAGTGAGGGTCGACGCATCCGCATAAGACCAACTGTATCGATCTATTACGGGTATGCCCAAGAGTTCAAAAAGGCTGGGGGCAACGCTGGGGCGACAGAGGATCACCGGATATCGAGGTAGAGGCGGTGCGTCGCCGCCCGACCTGTTCCGCGGCAACGCCCACATAGCCGCTGGTATTTTTCCCAGCCCTTTGAAACCCATCGCATGAAATTAGCATAACAGATGACGCAACTCTTCCGGACGAGCACAGTGCCCGGTGGCGGTTGGGTTGGCTTTATTCTCATCGCCCCATTCTACCCTGACAACTTTGGCCTTGACGTCGGGGATGTCCCGCCGGATGTTGAATTTGGGGTAGCTGCGGCTCCTTGGCCGGCCTAAGAATAGGTCTGCCAATAAACCGTCTCCAGAGGGGGACAAGGAGCCACCAATGCCTAGGAAATCAAAGAAGCCAGTAAGAAAGCAAACGCACTCGCCTACGGGCAAGGTAGTTGGCCAAGTCGGTCAGATACTGCTACCGATGATAGCCGGGATCGCGGCCACGAAGGCGGATCTGACGGAATGGGTGTACGAGCAAGGACTGACAGCTCTGCACCTACTGCTCGGAGAGGACGCCGAGGAGATCGCGGGGCTCAAGGGCAAGCACGAGAAGGAGCGAACTCATAACCACTGGGGGAGCACGAACGGAGAGCTGAGCTTCGGTGGTCGTCGCATCCAAGTGTCGCGACCTCGAGTTCGCTCGAAGTCGGGCGCGGAGGCGTCGCTTCCACACTTCGAAGCCTTCCGCGAAGAAGACCCGCTTCCAGAGCGAGTGTTGAATCAGATCTTGGTGGGCGTATCGACCCGAAATTACGAATCGAGTCTGGACAAACCCGCGGCCAAGTTGAAGTCTCGTGGCACGAGTAAGAGTGCCGCCAGCCGTCACCTCGTGAGCCAGACGACTAAGAAGCTCGAGGAATACCTGTCTCGGCGGCTAGAGGAGTTCGAGCTTGCGGCACTGATGCTGGATGGCCTTGAGGTGGCCGGACAGACCGTCGTCGTAACTCTAGGTATCACAATAGATGGAACGAAGGTGCCCCTGGGTATATGGCTGGGCTCGACGGAGAACTCTCGGATGTGCACCGCGATGTTGCAGGACCTTCTCGAGCGAGGCTTGCGCGTCGATGAGTCGATTCTCTGCGTAGTGGACGGAGGCAAAGGCATCCGCAAGGCACTCGTCGACGTTTTGGGGGACCTCGCGGTCATCCAAAGGTGCCAGATCCATAAACTCCGAAATCTTCGCTCGTACCTTCCCAAGTCTCGTCACGCCTACGTGCTCCAGACGATGAAGGAAGCCTACAAGTGCAAGAGTGCCGACAAGGCGCGCAAGCGACTTCAGGCATTGGTGTCGTGGCTCGAGCGAAACGGCTACGACGAAGCTACCGGAAGCCTTCGTGAAGGGATGGAAGAAACACTCACGGTCGTGAAGCTCGCGCCGCCCGCCTTACTTCGCCAGTCTCTTGCCACGACGAACGCCATTGAGAATCTCAACGGAACCATTCGCAGAGTATCGAGAAACGTCAAGCGTTGGAAGAGTCCTTCCATGGTTCGCCGATGGACCGCTCTTGGCGTCGTCACCGCGCAGAAAAAGTTCCGGCGTATCAAAGGCTATCGCCATATGGGCGCTCTCGTTCACGCGCTTAGAAGCAAACAGAAATCTCTTGACAGCGATGAGTTTGCTGCCTAAGAGTATTCACAGGTGCCGCCGCTACCCGACCAAATTCAACAGCGGCCGGGACATCCCCCGGAACTCGCCCGTAACCAGGCTCGCCGGGCGGCCATCGAAGAACGTATGAAGGCACGTTACGAGGCTCTGGTTTCGAGCGGCGTCGAGCCGAGCGATGCTATCGAGCGTGCCAAGGCGGAGGAGGATGAGCGTTCTGCGACGCCACATAGATAACCCTGGGTCAAACCAGGACCGGCCCGCAGACGAATAAGGGCAGGTCACATGGTATGAGTCATGAGCGGGCCGCCCTCTCGATGTTGAATTCGGGCTCGCTGCTCGTTTGATTTCGTTTTTTCAATGAACCGCTCCTTCACTGACTGTGCTCGACATCTCCGCATCGTCGAGCGCGAGCTTGAATCCAGCGAGCAACGCTTCCTTAATGAGCGTTCGCCGAAGTGACAAGCCCCCCATGTCGCTTTGAGCCAGCATTCCAATGGTCAGTGTCACTCGACGCACCATCGTTCAGGACCTCGGCTCTTTTTCTGAGGGCGGCGCGGACAACGCGTCCAGACAAAAGGAAAGCGAGCTCGCCAAGGAGCCAGCCAGTCGGTTCACGAGCGGCAGCGTCTCGAACGCCATCGCTTGCTTAACCTCTTCGCGAACTACGTCCGCGTCTTCCAGGCGCATAAAAAACGGTGGATAGCGATTCGCGAATGCGAAGAAGCTCAAGAGAAGATGCCCGGTGCGGAAGTTACCGTGCTCAAACGGTGAGATTTCCAACAACCGCGCGAAGGCAAGAGCAGCCTTTTCGGGAGGATGCATGGCTCGTCCGCTGTCGACACTAAGCCATTCGCAAAGGTTCCCGACTTTGGCAGAAATGAGATCCGGTCGCGAAGGTGCGGTGCCGGTGAACTGCGACGGAATCGGCTCGGTGCGGTAGGCTCCGTCGGAACCAGGGGTCGAGAGGCGATGTACTTCCCGAAGAAGATTCTCCGATAGTTCGGGGCTCGACCCGGCCGTCTGCCGAATGGTGCTCAACGCCTCCAGATGCCCCTGAATGAGGTCGAGGTCGCTTGGGTCCACTTCCCCTCCCGCTCGGCCCCCCTGCACCGCCGCGATTGCTTGTCTCGCGACCGGTGCCCCGGTCAGGCGAAGCGTCTCGAAAACGCACTCACCAAGCCGGGTTTCGAGGCTATCCGCGAATCTCTGTGGTTGCGCACTCGCTCGCTGGAGTAGCGTGTCTCTTTTGCGCGCCAAGGCGAGCCCAGGGGTCTCACTCCGATCTGGGTACAGCGGTAAGTCCTGCATGACGCCAACGGTCCGCTCGAATTCAATCACTGATGCCGATTGCTTTGTCGTGATTGTACCTCACAGTCGGCGCGGAAACCACACCCAGCAGGTGAGATGGAGAGATATCCGAGACAGGAAGGTAACGACGGTCTCTTCGTCCGTTACTCACTCTCCTCTGGGAGAGCTGGGCGTCGAAATACGGGGTGCCGCTATCAATGTGGCCAGACGCCGGGTGAGGGTCGGCGCGCACCCAAAACGGTTGCCGTGACCGGAGCTAGTCAGGGGCAAGCGTTGGATCTTGCGCGCACCCAAGATGTCGGGTTGCTTTTCCAGGAGCTAGTCAGGGGCGGCTCACGGAGCGACCCGAGACATGGTCGCGCACCCAAAACGCAGCGTTGCCACAACCAGACCTAGTCAGGGGCAGGGAAAATTTGCAACAGGTCTTCGAACCGTTCGATCACCCGCAGTCGCTCGTCTTCGGGCATGTCTTCATGCTCTAGCTCCCACGCCTGAGGATGGGGGATTAGGATGGCGTTGAGCCCGGCGTTAAGTGCGGGGTTCACGTCGGAGGCAGGGCTGTTGCCCACCATCTAGGTCTTCTGCGGTTGGAGCCGGTACCGATCGACGAGCCCACTGTAAGCGCTCCGGTTCTTTTCGGTCGTCACCTCCACGTGATCGAAATAAAGTGAGACCCCGCTCCGCTCCACCTTGCGCCACTGCTCGGGGGGATGCCCTTTGGTGAACATGATGAGGCGGAATCGATCCCGTAGACTTACAAGTGTCGGTTTGACGCCGGGCAGAAACTGAATGGGAATGTTCGCCACGCGATGGGTCAAAGAGTCGATGACTTTCATTTCCGAGTCGGTGGCGGGGCCACCGGCCACCGACTCTAGAGTTTCACGCAATGACCTCGCATAGCACTGAGAGCCGTAGCCGAAGAGCGGAACGTTTTTTCGCTCCACCTCGGTAAGGCGCTGTCGCGCCGGTCCTTTGGCGGCTCCTCGCGCTTCGACCAGCTCCAGGAAACGATCGGTCGTCTCTTCGTAGAAGATGTTGTTCTCCCAAAGGGTATCGTCAGCATCGATAATGAGCGTTGCGTCTTTGGCGGGCTTCATGCCTTTGCGTCTTTCCCTCAGTGGTCCGGCTCGTCCAAGTTGGATGGCTTGACCGCCGCGGCGACCGCTTTGCGAGCCGCCTCGAAATGGCTCCCCATCCCGGTACCGGCTAGATCGGCTCGCGCTTCCTTGAGGCGGCGTTCCAACTCGGCGACCGCCTCGATCAACATGTCCGCATTGCTCGAGAAGATGTCAGGCCAAATAGCGGTAGAGCTCCCCGCGAGGCGAGACAGGTTACGAAAGACCGGTCCACCGAGCTCGGTACCTCGCTCCACAGATGCTGCCTGCTCGCACAAAACGAGAGCAAGGATTTGCGGTAACTGGCTGACGACGGCGACGGCGCGATCATGCGTGGTGGCATCCACCGTAATCGGTTCGCCTCCCACTGCTCGAACGATCTCGCTGAACTCGGAGATGCCTGCAGTTTTATTAGGCACACCTGGTACGAGCGCCCAGGCCGCACCTTGAAACAAGTCGGGATCGGCTGCCCGTAGTCCGGAGGTGACCTTCCCCGCCATCGGATGGCCTCCGACAAAGTTTACTTCATCAGGCAACGATTCCGCCGCCTTCATGACCTTTCTTTTGGTGCTCCCCAAATCCGTCACCAGTGAGCCGGGACGAAATGTCGCAGCGAGTTTACCGATATGCCCGACGATCGCATCCACCGGCGCTCCTAAGACGACGACATCGGCGTCTCGAACCGCCTTTTCAGCGTCCACCTCCGTCTCGTCGACAACCGAATGCTTACGAGCCTCTTCCAGGACGTCGGGTCCATCATTGCCCACCAGTGTCCAGTCGGGCCGAGCGCGTTTCAACGCCATGGCCAAAGAGCCACCCATAAGCCCAAGTCCAACGATGGCGACGCGCTTCATTTATTCGTCATTCGGCGGGTCGGCGGCCGCTCGAGAGCTCCACTGGCGACGTCACCGAGCGACCAATAGCGGTGGCGATGATGCGGATCTCTTCCATGAGCCTTTGGAACTGCTCGGGGTACAGAGACTGGGCGCCATCGGATAAAGCCTGGTCGGGATGATTGTGCACCTCGATGAGTAGACCGTCCGCACCGGCGGCGACCGCAGCACGGGCCATCGGCACAACCTTTTCCCTTCGGCCCGTACCGTGGCTCGGATCAACGAGGATGGGCAAGTGCGAAAGCTTCTCGATGATGGGGATTGCAGATAAGTCGAGCGTATTCCGTGTGTATCGTTCGAAGGTGCGAATCCCTCGCTCGCACAGGATCACCTGATGGTTTCCTCCCACCATCACATATTCTGCGGAGAGAAGCCATTCTTCGATGGTCGCGGAGAGGCCACGCTTGAGCAATACTGGCTTTTTGACCTTGCCGAGCTCCTTGAGCATGACAAAATTCTGCATGTTGCGGGCGCCGACCTGAAGGATGTCGACGTATTGCTCGACTACCGGGATGTGCGTCGTGTCCATGACCTCGGAGACCACGAGCATCCCGTTCTCGTCCGCCGCTTCTCGCAGGTACTTCAATCCCTCTTCCCCCAAACCCTGAAAGCTGTAGGGCGAGGTCCGCGGCTTGAAGGCCCCACCCCGGAGGAAGGTCGCTCCCATTTCCCGCACGCTCGCTGCAATCTCTCTGACCTGATCGCGACTCTCGACTGCGCACGGGCCGGCCATCGCCACGACCTCGTCGCCACCGATGGTCACGTCCCCTATGCGAACGACGGTGTCCTCGCGTTTGAAGGTCCGCCCTGCGAGCTTGTAGGGCTCGCTGATCCGCACCACCTCCCGCACTCCCACCAGCACCTCGAGATCGCGCGGGTCGGCCGCGGTTCTTGGACTGCCGACCGCTCCGAGGACCGTACGGTTCTCACCCGTCGAGCGATGGATGTCGTAGCCCCATTCGGTCAGACGCTCGATGACTGCTTGGATGTCCTTCTCTTTGGCTGTGTGCTCCATTATGATGACCATGGTCTTGCCTGCCTCCTACTTTTTCACCTTCTTACGGCTGGGCCTTTTCCTTTTTCGTGCGCGGGAAGAAGTCGTCCTCGATTGGGCACCTTCCGACTTGGGACCCGCACTGCAAACCACTCGCTCCGTGCTCCGCGACTCATCGATGATGCGCTCGAAGAGACCACGGACCGACTCTTCGTTCAAGGGGCCGTCGTTCGCGCTCGAGACGCGCTTGAGGATCTGAACTTCGCGACTCGGCACGTAGATCTCCATGCTGTTCGCCCGCTTGATCCACCCGATCCCGATCGAGCACTTCGCCCGCTGGTTCAACAACACCAGCAGTCGATCGTCTATGGCGTCGATCTTCCGACGCCAACCGTCGATCGCACCCTTGACTTTGCTTCCCATTTCAACGCCTTCGTCGCTTTAGCTCCTCCCCCACTGCGGCCGGAGACACTCCGACCTGCTCCCACAGCACGAGAAGATGATAAAGAAGATCGGCCGACTCCCGCCGTAGCTCGTCGGCGTCGTCGTTCTTCCCGGCGATGATCACTTCGGTGGCTTCTTCTCCCACTTTCTTCGCGATGCGGTCCACACCCCCCTCGAAGAGGCGGGTGGTATACGAGCCCTCGGGTCGGTTTTCGTGTCGGTCGCGAATGAGCTCCGCCAGCTCGCCTATCGTTTCCGAAAACACCGTCTCACCGGGATTCTCGGCGGCGGACGACAATGGAGTGAAGAAGCAGCTCACTTCCCCAGTGTGGCACACCGGTCCTCCTGGATGGACACGCACTAGCAAACAGTCTTGATCGCAATCGGCGATAACTTCGACGAGCTTCATCACGTGACCCGACGTCGCTCCTTTCCGCCACAGCTCGTTACGGCTTCGTGACCAAAAGTGAACGTCACCGGTCTCGAGCGTCTTGTCGAGGCTCGCTTGGTTCATGAAAGCGACCATCAACACGCGGCCACTCGTCGCGTTCTGAACCACCGCGGGTATGAGCCCCTTGTCGTCGAACTGGAGGCTCTGGGCCTTGCTCTTTTTTGACATCGGCTGCTCAGTTCCTCGACGATCTGGACGATCTGGTGAGGCGGACTGGAACTCCGCGCTCGGCCAAGAACTTCTTTGCCTCACGGATGCGATAGGTTCCAAAGTGGAAGACGGAAGCGGCCAGGACGGCGCTTGCTTTGCCTTCGGTCAGCGCTTCTTCCAAGTGTTCGAGCCGGCCGCAGCCACCCGAGGCAATGACCGGAATGGAGACCTCTTCGCAGATGGCGCGCGTGAGCTTCAGGTCGTAGCCCTCCTCCGTGCCGTCACGATCCATACTCGTCAGGAGAATCTCCCCCGCTCCAAGCTCTTCCGCCTGTTTCACCCAGGCCACGACATCGATCCCGGTAGGCGTGCGGCCACCGTGGATAAAGACTTCGAATCCACCGTTTCCCCATTTGGCATCGATGGCAAGCACCATGCACTGTTGCCCAAACCTCCGGGCCCCCTCGCTGAGTAGCTTCGGCTCTTTCACCGCCGCGGTGTTGATGGCGACCTTGTCTGCCCCCGCTTCGAGAATGGATCTCATGTCGTCCACAGTTCGGATGCCCCCGCCCACGGTAAAGGGAATGGTCAACGTGTCGGCAACCCGCTCCACCATGCGACGCTTTATGGCCCTCTGCTCATGGGAAGCGGTGATGTCCAAGAAAACGAGCTCGTCCGCCTCCTCTTCGTCGTAGCGCGACGCAGCCTCCACCGGATCCCCGGCATCCACAATATCGACGAAACGAACACCCTTGACGACGCGTCCCTGGTCGACGTCCAAGCAAGGAATGATCCGCTTCGCTAGCATCTCAACTCGTGACCGTTCCCGCCGCAATGGCATCGGCGAGTGTAAAGACCCTGTCGTAAAGCGCACGCCCCACGATGACTGCTTCCACACCGTCTTCCCTCACCGGTCGAAGCCGGCGAAGATCTTCCAGCGATCCGATTCCACCCGAAGCGATGACGCGCGCCCCGGTTTGCTTCGCGAAGCGCCTTACGCCGTCGACGTTGGGCCCAGTGAGAACGCCGTCTCGCGAGATGTCGGTATATATGAACCAGGCGGCTCCTTCCTCGACCCATCGCTTACCGAGCTCGGTGGGTCCGAGTGCCGAGTCCTGTTCCCAGCCCCGAATGGATACTTTACCTTTCCTCACGTCGACCCCGATAGCAACGGCGTCGGGGGAGATTTCGAGCGCTTGTTTCACGACCGAAGGAGTCTCTACTGCCGCGGTGCCGAACACGACGCGCGTTGCTCCCAATGTCATCAGCCACTCGAAGTCGACGATGTCCCGAACTCCGCCCCCGACTTGTACGGGGGTTTGGACCGCGCTCATTATTTCTTGAATAACGGAGCGATTCCCTCCTCGGCCATCGAACGCGGCATCGAGATCGACGATGTGAATGATCTCCGCTCCTTGCTGTTGCCACTCTAGGGCCACTTCCACAGGATCGTCTGCATAAACTGTTTCCGTTCCGCGCTCTCCGCGAACCAAGCGCACGCAGCGCCCTCCTTCGATGTCGATCGCCGGGATGACGGTCAGTTGCGTCACCACGTGTCACCACCTGTCACCACTCACAGGGCCCGGCAGTAATTCGTCAGAACTCTCAGGCCAAGCTGCTGACTTTTCTCTGGATGGAACTGGATCCCTGCCACGCGATTCTTGCTGGCCACCGAGCAAAAGGACACGTCGTAATCGGTCTTGGCCTTGACCGCGTCGTCCCCGTCCGGCTCGACGTAGTACGAGTGCAGGAAATAAAAATAGTCGCCGGTCTCGACCCCCTCAAGAAGCGAGGCTGCCCCGTGAAGCCGCAGTTGGTTCCAACCAATATGAGGGACGGGACGTTTGGTCGCGAAACGACGGACTCGCCCGGGAAGGAGACCCAACCCCGCGACCCCGGGTGCTTCCTCGCTGCTGTCGAAGAGCATTTGGAACCCGACGCAGATACCGAGGAGTCTAGCGCCCTCCTCGAGGGCTTCCTTCAAGGGGGCCTCGAGGTCTCGGTCTCGGAGGTTTCGCATCGCCTCTCCGAAGTGCCCGACACCGGGCAGGACTAACTGCCTGGCCCGACGGATCTCCTCACGGTCTGCGGAAAGCCTGCTCGGTGCCCCGATGCGCTCGAGGGCGCGCGCCACGCTACCTAGGTTCCCGACGCCGTAGTCGACGACGATCAGATTCTCCATTATCTCTAGCCTTAATGCGGGCTCACTCCTCGTTAGCCCGCTGGCCTCGCTCCTCGCTCGGCCTTCCTTCCTCGGCCCATTCGGGCCGGGCTCGCTCCGCTCGCGCAGGGTGCCGTGAATCTGTCAGCACCCTGCTAATCCTTAAGTGTCCCTTTGGTCGAGGGAACGCCCGAGCCTCTGGTTCGGCGGACGGCTTCGCGAAGCGACCGAGCGAAGCCCTTGAAGACGGTCTCTATGATGTGGTGGTTGTTGTCACCATGAAGCGATTCCACGTGGAGCGTCAATCGAGCGCGGTCGCTAAGAGCGCGGAAAAAATCCTGGAAGAGCTCAGTCGGAAAGTCTCCTACCCGATCGGAAGTGAAACGCACTCGCCAGCTCAGGTAGGGACGGCCTGAAAGATCGACCACGACTCGGGCGAGCGCCTCGTCGAGAGGCACAAAGGCGGTTCCAAAACGGTTGACCCCCGCCTTGTCACCGAGGGCTTCCTCCAAACAATCCCCCAAGACCAGCCCGACGTCCTCCACCGTATGGTGGAAGTCCACGCGCAGATCGCCTTGCGCTTTGACCGAGAGATCGAGGCTTCCGTGATGGGCCAGAAGCTCGAGCATGTGATCGAGAAACCCAACTCCTGTTGCAATGTCGGCCTTGCCGCTACCGTCCACGGTCAGCTGAACCTCGACCGTGGTCTCTTTGGTCGAGCGTTTCTTCTTGGCGGTTCGATTCATTGAAGCTCCTCCAGCGTCTCGCGAAGAGCGCCCAGGAATTTTTCGTTCTCATCGGGAAGGCCCACGGTAACCCTGAGGGCCCGGCTCAACCTTGGCTTCGAGCTCAAGTCGCGGACTAGGACGCCTCGGACGAGCAAACCGTCGAACACCTTTGTCGCCCCGGCGTCGCAGTCGAACAGGAGGAAGTTGGCCTCCGACGGATAGGGGTCAATTCCGTCCAACGCACGCAACTGGCGGTAGAGTGCATCCCTTTCCTTAACGATGACCTTGGCTTGCGCTCGAATGAGCTCGTAATGATCACAGACCGCGAGGGCGACGGCACGAGAGAATTCGTTGAGCGCGTACGGCAGTTGTGCTTTCTCCACCTCTTCTGCGACCTCCGGTGCCGCGAGCAAGTAGCCAATCCGGAGGCCGGCCAGTCCCAGGGCCTTGGAAAACGTGCGCGACAAGACCATGTGTGGATAGCGCGGGAGGAGCTCCCTCGCAACGGAGCCGCCGAACTCGAAATAGGCCTCGTCCACTACCAAGATGCCGGGGCATTCCCTGGCGATTCGCTCGACGTCCGCGGTGCTGAGTGTCGAGCCGGTGGGATTGTTCGGACAGCACAAGAACACCAACGAAGGTTTTTTCTCCCTCATCGCGGTGAGGAAAGCGTCGACGTCATAGGTGTAGTTCGCCCGTAGGGGGACTTCCACCATTTCTGCGCCCAGCATTCGGCTGACGTAGCCATAAAGGATGAAGGACGGAGTCGGGAATACAACGCTTCGCCCCCGCTCGAGCGTCGAGAGAGCCAGCATAAGGAGCAGCTCGTTCGAACCGTTCCCCACTAATATCCCCTCGGCCGGCCAGTCATTGAGCTTACCCAAGGCGCCCTTGAGCTCGACCGCTTGTACCGGTGGGTATCGGTTGAGAGAGAGCTGGGACAGCGCGTCACGAATGGCGCGTCCAATGGCCTCCGGCGGATCATGACTGTTCTCGTTTTGATCGAGCTTGACCGATGCCGCGTGTGGCTCGAGTCGGTAGGTTCGGATGGAACGAACCTCGGGTCGCAAACGGCCCAGGAGTGGCTCCGCCAGATCTTTCTCGCAGCTCGTCATTCGGAGAACCTCGTGGCAATCGATCGGGCGTGGGCCTCGAACTCCTCGGCACGAGCGAAGGCTTCGATGTCGTTTCGGTCGCGTGACAACTTCTCGCGACTGTAACGAATGAGGCTCGTTCGCTTAATGAAATCATAGACACCCAGCGGAGAAGCGAACCGCGCCGTGCCGCCGGTCGGTAGAACATGGTTTGGACCCGCGTAGAAGTCTCCAATCGGTACCGGCGAGGTCGCACCCATGAAGATCGCTCCTGCATTCTTGACACGTTGCGCTAGTCCTTCTGCGCCGTCGGCCATGATCTCGAGGTGCTCGGGGGCCAACTTGTCGACCAAAACCAAGCCTTGATCCAGATCGGCGACCAAGACCGCGGCGCCGTGTTTCTCGAGCGCGGTGCGGATCATGTCGGCGCGAGGGAGGTCTTCCATCTGCTTGGTCATCTCGTCTCTCACGGCGTCGACCAGCCCACGGGACGTGCTGACCAGAATGGCTCGCTCGTCGCCCGAACCGTGCTCGGCCTGAGACAGTAGGTCGGCGGCGACGTAGGCTGGATTGGCCCCGCCGTCCGCAAGCACGACGATCTCGCTCGGTCCGGCAAGAGAATCGATTCCCACGACGCCGTAGAGGAGCTTCTTCGCAGTCGTGACGTAGGCATTCCCCGGCCCAACGATCTTATCTACGCGCGGGACCGTCGCCGTGCCGTAGGCCATGGCGGCGACCGCCTGGGCGCCACCGACGCGAAACACCTCGGTCAGCCCCAGATATTCGACCGCCGCGGCCAGCGCCGGTGATCGCTCGATCGTACCCGGCGGCGTGCAGACGATGATTCGTCGCACACCGGCGATCTGCGCGGGGACCGTACTCATAATGAGAGTCGATGGGTAGACGGCCTCCCCTCCCGGCACATAGACGCCGACCGTATCGATGGCGCCGATCTTTTGCCCCAGGAGACTGCCGTCTTCGAGCTCGACACTCCAGCTCGCTTCCTTTTGCCGCTCGTGGAAGCGACGGATGTTGTTCGCGGCATTCGCCAGCACCGACCGAACCGCGTCAGTAGCCTTGGCAGCTTCGGCGGTGATCTTCTGAGCATCCACGCGCAGTTCGGTTGGCTTCAAACGAGCGCCTTCCAGCCTCTCGGCCAGCTCGACCAGTGCTGCATCGCCGCTGGTTCGTACGGAGCGAATGATCTCCTCGACACGTGTGAGGACCTCAGGGGGCGCCGCGCCCGTGTTCGAATGGTTCTCTCCACGCTCGGCAAGGAAGGCGTCCTGATTTTCGAACACCCGGATCATTGCTCCACCTCGCGGGCCAAAGCGGAAACGAACTCACCTAAAACGCGCCCCTTAAGCCGAAAGCTAGCTCGATTGACGATGAGCCTCGCGGTGCTTTCGAAGAGCACTTCGTCGATCTCGAGGCCGTTGGCGGCCATCGTCTTGCCTGTTTGTACGAGATCGACGATGCAATCCGCCAGTCCTAGTACCGGTGCGAGTTCCACGGAGCCGGAAAGGAGAATCACTTCCACCGGAATTCCGTGAGCAAGGAAGTAGCGAGAAGCGACTTCGGGATACTTCGTCGCGACTCTAACCAACGGTAGATCCCGGTAACCTCCGGCTCGGCGATTCTGAGGCCGAGCCACCACCATCTGACAACGACCTATTCTCAGGTCGAGCGGCTGGTAAACGTCCGGGTTGGTCTCGGCCAACACATCGTTCCCGACGATGCCGGCATCGACGACCCCGTGCTCGACGTAGGTCGGAACGTCGCGATCCTTAACCAGCACCGACGAATGATCTCGCCCGTTTGAGACGTGTAGCTTCCTGGCGTCGCGGACGTCCTCCGGAAGTGCGAAGCCCGAGCGCGTGAGAAGCTCCACAGCTTCGTCAAAGATCCTGCCGGTGGGTAACGCGAGGCGTATTGGGGTACTCAACCTAACCTCACCTTCTCCCCCTTTCGCCGGCGTTCCATGGCTTCCCCGAGGGCTCGCGCGGGTTCTTTCTCGAGGGTGATGGTCTTCGACATTGGTTCGGGCGAAAGTTTTTCCTCGTCGACCTTGTGCGCCAGGCGATCAAGGGACAGGGAGAAACCAACTGCTGGATGCGGTACACCAAACTTCGCCAGGAGGGAGTCGTAACGACCGCCCCCCCCGAGCTCCAATCCAGTACCCGGTGCGTGAAGCTCGAAAATCATTCCCGTGTAGTAATCAAAATCTCGAACCTCGCCGAGATCGAATTGGATCCGGTCTCCGAAGCCAAGAGCGTGAAGCTCTTTGGAAATGGCTCCGAGTCGTTGCAACGCGGCTTGGCTCTCCGGCCGAGTGGCTACGAGCCGGGCGCGATCGAGGATCTCCGGTCCGCCAAACAGCCGCATCGCCTCCAAGATCGCGGCTGGCACCTCCCTTCCCAAAACGCTACCGGCGCGATCGGCGTTTCGGGCTCGCATGGCTTCCAGAAGGTCCGGCTGAACGTCGGGCGGCACCTCCGAATGCTCGAGCACACCGACCAAAAAACCCGCATGCCCGAGCGTCAGGACGGCGTCGTTCACACCCAGTCGCTCCAGTGCCTCGAAGGCCACGAGCAGCACTTCCAAATCGGCAGCCAATCCGTTACCGATGTGCTCCAGACCGATTTGGAAGAGCTCCTTTTGTTGTCCCGCCTTGGGAGGTTGGTACCTGAGGACTTCGCCGCTGTAGAAGAGTCGCAATGGCAAGGAACGGTCTTGCATTCGGGACGCAACGACTTTGGCCACCAGTGCTGTAAAGTCGGGCCGGAGCGCCAACAACTCCCCTTCCCGCCCGATGAAACGATAAATGTGCTCGGCGAAACTCGGTCCCCCGGCGCGAGCAAAGACCTCGTAGTAGTCGAAGAGGGGGACGATAATCTCTTCGTACGACCAGCCGGAAAAGACGTCACCGACCACCCGCTCCACTTGCGTGCGAACCCGCGCCTCACGCCCGTAGAAGCATTGTACTTCCGAGGGTATCTGTAAATTAGACCGTTGATTCATATGTCCTTATTGGGGGATCAGATCCCATTTTGTGCACGGCGCTCGGCGACCGCCGTCTGGCCACGTTTTTCCCTGGCACGGCATATTTTAACGGTCGGCATGGTGCCTGTATGCACATTTTTGGATCCGACCTTTCTGCGCTGTTGGGCGTCAAAAGACTTTGTTGCCAATCTGAGCCTCGTCAGACGCCGATCTGACCCCGTCTTCGGTGCATTTCCGATCGTGCAGCCCGCTCCATCACTTCTGCGCTTCCGGGCTTTCCCGTCCAAATCTCCGACTGCCTCACCGCCTGCGCCACTAGCATCTCGAGTCCCGGCACCGCGAAAGCCTTTTTCTCTCGAGCCAACTCAAGGATTTCGGTTTTCTCCGGGTCATAGATCATATCCAGAACGAGAGCACCGGGGCGGAACGCCTCCACCTGCTCCGGAGAGCGAGCGTCGATCAATCCCTTGTATAGAGGAGTGGCATTGACCAAGACATCCCATCGGTGAGTAGCAAGCTCCCCGATGTCGCCCGCATCTCCTCCCACGAGGTCCGCGACCGCTCGCGCTTGCTCCAACCTCCGCGCGAGAACCATGACATCAGCGCCAGCCTGTCCCAGTCCAACTGCGGCGGCACGCGCCGCTCCACCCGCACCCAGGACGACCGCGCGCTTACCGTCGATCGCGAGACGACGTGACACTGGGCCCACCACACCCTCCACATCCGTGTTGAACCCGCACCAGCGTCCGGCTCGAGCTACAACCGTGTTGACCGCTCCCACCTTCTGTGCGAGCCCATCCACGTTGTCTAGAAACGGCAGGATGGACTCTTTGAACGGCCGGGTCACGGAAAAGCCCGCGAGCCCAATCTCCTTGGCTACCGGAATGAACGAAGTGAGGTCTTCTTCTTCGAACGGAACGTAGACTGCGTTCGATCCATTATGAACGAAGACTGCATTGTGCATCGCAGGAGAGAGACTTCCCAGCGCCGGCCGGCCGAGTATCCCGTAAATCTTCGTTGCAGCGTCTACGGTCCGGAAGCGGTAGGTGCTCAACAGTTGGTCGAGATCCAGCTGTCCTGGTCCCGTGGCAGGCAACCCTCGCGCTGCGGCATAGGTGAGCTCGGCACCGAATCGCGTGGCAAGCACGCGACCGGCGCTACCGGCGGGTCCCATGGGGACCGGAGCGAATCCGACGCCACGGTCTCGAG
This sequence comes from Candidatus Marinacidobacterales bacterium, assembly GCA_965222425.1. GTDB lineage: Bacteria > Acidobacteriota > Vicinamibacteria > Marinacidobacterales > DATDRI01 > CBDCNP01. Next base: position 222,240 of record CBDCTW010000001.1, on the reverse strand, counting down.
CGAGCCGCCCCGCGTCTCCAAGCCGAACCACATCGGCGAGTGAGTCCGTCCGCGCCGCAATCTTGACGATATCGGCGCCCGCCATCGTGGCCCGCTCCACGATCCCCGCCAAATCGTCCGGCATGCCGTCGAATTTGTGATGGGACAGAATCACCCGGGAAGACGTTTCAACTGTCCGCAGCTCGTCGGAGAAGGAATTCAATTCGATGTCGACGAAGTCAAAGCCCAGGACCAAGGCTCGTCGCAAAATCTCGAGGCGTTCCGACTCCGAGCCCTGAAACACTCCTCCTTCTCTCTGTATTCGGCAAGTAAGGATGAGAGGTTTGGTGCCTGCTCTTCGTAGGCGTTCCAGATCGGGGTCGCCGAGCGCGTCGACGCGGAGCTCCACTAGATCCGCACCCTCGCAGGCGTCCACGGCAGCCCGCAGCATCGCCTCGGTGGAAGACGCCATGACCGCGGCGACCACGCGAGCCACTACTCCCGCCGCGGTGGGATCGGTTGCTTTCCTCTTGTCCAAAAAAAAACCTCTCCAGGAAACCTGAAGAGGAAAACACCGTCCGGCATCTTACATCCCCAGGCTCCCTTGCTGTCGCCGGCGTATCAGCGTGTCAGGCCGGCTAGGTGCCCAGCTAGGCCCCGTAATGGTACCGGTGGTACGTAAGATGCTCGAAACTACGGTCTTGGCGCGTGCTAGATGTCTTTACTGTCAGGCAAATACGAGCCCCGAGACACGGGGACACCCCCAACTGAAGCATCGACACGATCGCCGCTCGTAGGCCCATGGTTTACCCTTACGAGTCAAAAGCTACACCCCCCACTTTTTCATGTCAAGTGGCATCCCCACCGTCCACAGTCACCTCAACGGCAAATTGTTTTCGTTTTTGAGTGCTTCTTCTCTTGTATCGACACGGCTCGGGTGCTATATAGAAAAGATTCTTGATTTCTTCGTGGACCCGAATCGAGGCGCGCCGTGAACTTAGAACGGATCTTGAGAACCGTCGTTTTCTTCGAGTACCTCAGCGACCGCCATGTCCAACAACTGGTGGACATGGCGCGACCCCAGACCATGGATACCGGAGAGGTCGTGTTCTCCGAAGGCGAGGCCGAGAACCACCTCTACCTGATCGAGAGCGGCCGTATCCAGATCTCGCGAGATGGACCGCACTTCGGCCGCCAAACCTTCGCTCTCCTCGGCCCGGGGGATCACTTCGGCGCTTTGTCGCTTTTCTACACCGATCCCCACTTCGCATCGGCCATCGCGGTCGAGCCGACGCGTCTTTGGATCATCCGCCACGACGATTTCCACGCTCGGCTTCGGAAACAACCCAAGGTCGCCTTCGCCGTCCTCAAGGGAATGGTGCTCGGTATCCGAACCGCCAACTCCGAGATCCGAAGGCTAACGACACTTTTAGACCAACGATCGCGCGCAACGATCGAACTACCCGCGAAAGGACCTTCGGCTCGACCACCGAGTCCGCTTCCGCCTCCGGCAAGCTGACCCGCCGGGGCCCAGCCCGGGTAAGCCAGGGTACCGAAGACCTCGGAAAACCCTGACTCGTCTCCGTTTAAAGGAACACATCCGAGGGGAGGGTTTTGACGGTACCCCCCCTTTGAACTATCATTGAGGTTGGTGACTCATTCGCCCCCGATTCTTCCGTGTTGCCAACGCGGATTCTCGAGGCTCACTTGGGAATGCCCATATCCGATAGTCGAGCGGTGAGGACGCGTCTTCCCGTCGTCATTCCCCGGCTCTGGCTCCGACTCTGGCTCTTCGCCATTTGCGCTCTTCCCGCGCTCGCGAACGCCTCTCAGGGTGTCGAGACCATACCGGTCGATGCGATCGAACCGGGAATGGTGGGTGAAGGTCGCACCGTTTTTTCCGCGGAGAAGATCGAGACGTTCAAGGTCACGATCATGGGCGTGCTGCGAAACTACGGCCCCAACCAAAACATGATTTTGGCCAAGCTGGAAGGGGGTCCGCTCGCCGAAACCGGGGTGATCGCTGGAATGAGTGGCAGCCCCGTCTACATCGACGGGAAACTGATCGGAGCGGTGGCCTACTCTTTCCCATTTTCCAAAGAGCCCATCGCGGGAATCACTCCCATCGGAGAAATGATCGAGGCAACCGCTACGCCCATTTCACGACGCAAGGTCGCAAGGCTCGACTTTCCACTCACACCGGAGCGACTGGAGGCCGTCGCACGACAACCGGTACGCCCGGTGGCTATCCAGGGCACGTCGTTGAGCGGAACCGACGACCTCCGGCCGTACTTAGGAAAGCTCCTTTCCCCCATCGCCACGCCTGCATCGCTCAACGGGTTTCTACCGGAGACCTTCGACATTGCCGCCCCGTTGCTAAGGGCGCTGGGAATGGAGCCCTTGTTGGGTGGCGCAATGGTCCCGACGAGGGTCCAGTCGAGCTCCGAGATCGCAGAGATCATGACGCCAAAATCCGAGCTCACGCTGAAACCGGGCGATGCCGTGGGAGTCGGGCTCATCACCGGAGACCTGGACTTGAGCGTAACCGGCACCGTGACCCATGTCGATCCGCTAACCGGAAGCGTTTACGCGTTCGGCCATCCTCTCTTCAACCTCGGCCCCATCGAATACCCGATGATGAAAGCCAATGTGCACCTCATATTACCGAGCGTCTATAGCTCCTTCAAACTATCGAGCTCCGGACCTACGGTTGGAACTTGGCGGCAGGATCGTCACACCGCCATCAAGGGAGCACTGCGCACCCGGCCCAAGATGATTCCCCTGACAGTCCAGGTGAAGACCAGTCGAGATGTGGAGAGAACCTACAATCTCCAGATCGTCAATGACGAACTCTTCTCACCGGTGCTGGCATACGTGTCGCTGATATCCATTCTCCAATCCACCGAAAGACAGTTCGGAACCGCGACGGTCAAGGTCTCGGCCTGGATCTCGTTGGTGAACGAGCGACGCGTCCACATCGAGGACATCTTCGCCGGCGACCAACCCGCGCTGTCCGCATCCGCCATGGCGGCAGCCCCTCTATCTTTCCTCATGACCAACGACTTCGAAAAGGTCAAAGTGGAATCGATGGAGATCTCGATTGAGGCCACCGAGAGCCCTCAAACCGCACGCTTGGTTCGCGCCTGGCTGGATACCGATCGCGTCGCCCCCGGCGGTAGTGTCCCGCTGAAGCTTCTCCTGCGTTCCTACCGCGGTGAGGATATCCTGAAGACGGTCGACGTGGATATTCCGGCCAACGTCGGCGAAGGCAAGCTCAAGCTCTTGGTGGCCGATGCGACCACCATCTCGGCGTTGGAGCGGCGCGAATCGCACAACCGCTTCGAGCCGCGCAATCTGGACCAGCTCATCCGCGCGCTCAACGCGCTGCGCAGGAACAATCGCCTTTACGTGAAGTTGACCAGCCCCGATCGCGAGGGGGCCATTGTCGCGGGAGAGTACCTCTCTTCCCTTCCCCCGAGCGTCATGAGCGTCTTGGAAGCGGATCGCTCAAGCGCAAGCTATATTCCTATCAATAGCGCGACCCTCTGGGAGTACGAGCTGGTCACCCATTACAGCCTCAGCGGCGCTCGCGTACTCGAGATCACGGTGGGCAACCTCCGAAACTAGCGTCGTCCCGAGCTCGCACTCGAACCCCGCAGTCGAAAGGATAGAGAGAGATGCACCATCGGTATCGTCCCCTAGTTGTTGCTTTGTTGTCGGTATTCGCACTCGCGACTTGGGTCATGGCAGGTCTGCCGACTTTCTGGACGCTAGAAAGCCAACCCGAGTTCCTGACCGGAGAAGTGGACGGCCTGACAATTGCCAATGACGGCGTCATAAGCCTCGCGCCGGCGACGCAAAACCTCTACGAGTCGACCGACCCGTTCTTCTGGAGCTTGGTCTCCGATCGAGAAGGCAATCTCTACGCCGGAAGCGGCAACAACGGAAAGGTCTACAAGATCGACCGCGAAGGAAAGACCCGCGTTCTGGTGGACACCGCTGAGCTAGAGGTTCACGGCTTGGCTCTGGATCGCCAAGGGCAAGTGTACGTCGCCACGTCACCGCGTGGCCGCGTGTACAAGGTGAGCCCGGACGGTGAGCAGCAGATTTTCTTCGAACCCGACGATCGCTACATTTGGGCGCTCGCTTTCGACTCGGTAGGCAACCTGCTAGTTGCCACCGGCGACAAAGGCTATCTCTACCGTGTCAGCCCATCCGGTGACAGCGAGGTCTTGTTCGCTAGCCAGGAAACGCATCTCATGTGTTTGGCCACCGACGCCGACGGGAATATTTACGCGGGGAGCGATTCCAATGGTCTGGTCTTCAAGATCGACTCCGGCGATGGGGTGTCTGTACTCTTCGATACTCCCTTCCGCGAGGTTCGTGCACTCGTCGTCGATGCCGCGGGTAATGTCTTTGCAGCCACCATCAACGATGTCAAGGGACTGGGTGCTCCGCCGGCGCCCGGAGCACTCGCTGCCACGACACCTCCCCAGACCGCACCCGCAAACGGCATGACCGAGTCGGTGACGGTCACCGTTTCCGCATCCCCGATGCCGACCGCCGTTACTCCGACACCCGGAGTCGCCGGTTTGCGCGGAGCGGTTTATCGCATCGGCCCCGAGGGCTCTGCCGAGAGACTGTGGGCCTCCGCTGAAGACGTCCCGCTTTCACTCAAACTCGAGCGAGACGACCGCGTCATGGTTGGAACCGGAAAGAAAGGTCGCATCTTCCTCGTTCGGCAAGACAAGTCCAGCTCTTTGCTCCTTCGAGCCGAAGCCGATCAAGTGACGTCCATTTATTCCACCGATGGGCGTAACGTCTTCTTCGCGACCTCGAACCCCGCCAAACTCTATCGATTCGGAACCCGTCGGCGTCCTGAAGGCGAGTATCGCTCGCCCATCAAAGACACGGAGACCGTTTCTTCGTGGGGAATGGTCCGGTGGCAGGGCCGGTCACCAACCGGTACCGGGCTGGTCATTCAAACGAGAAGCGGTAACTCGTCGAAGCCCGACAACACCTGGAGCGACTGGTCCGCGCCTTACACCATCTCCGATGGCGAGCAAATCGCCAGCCCCAAGGGCCGCTTCCTTCAATGGCGGGCGATCTTGAAGACTTCCGACAGCGGCGCAACGCCGGAGCTACTGAAGCTCACCGCGGTGTACCTCCAGCAAAACCTGAGCCCCGAGGTGACGGACATTACTCTCCACCCAGCCGGTCTAACATTCCAGAAACCTCTGGTGACCACTGGTGACACTGAAATTATGGGACACGACGCCACGCTCGACACTCAAGGGACACCGGAGACTGAAGCTCCCGCCAGTACCAGCCTGTTTGGCGCCGCCAACCTTCCACCGACCGCATATAGTCGGAAATTCTACAGAAAGGGATACCAAACCGTGGTCTGGACCGCCACCGATCCCAACAACGATACGTTGAGCTACGATGTTTCTTACCGGGCGGAAGGCGAGATCTCGTGGAAGCCGCTTCGCAAGAACCTGCGCGAAGCGGTGATCGCTTGGGATACGGTGGCCATGCCGGACGGACGATACACGCTGAGGATCGTCGCCAGCGACGCTCCCAGCAATCCCCGAGTCTCTTCTCTCACCGGAGAAAGAGAGAGCAAGCCGTTCGACGTCGATAACACCCCTCCGCGTGTGTCCGATCTCATGGCGGCGCCGGCCGGAGACGGACATAGCCTGACCTTCCTGGCTCTCGACGATTCGAGCGCGGTGCGGAAGGTCGAGTATTCCGTGGACTCCGGGCCGTGGCAAATTATCTATCCCGTTGACGGAATCCCGGACTCCAAGCGGGAAGAGTTCGATGTTACCGTCACCGGCCATTCCGACGGAGTGCACATCCTCGTCCTCAAGGTAACGGATCTACTGGGGAACGTGGTAACCGCGCGAGCCGAGCTTCGGTAAACTAGATATTGCGCTTCGATCTTACTTCTTTGGTCGTGAAGAGATAGAGGAAGTGCACGGCGACTGCCTGGTCGCCAAGCGCGCCGGCTCGAAACCGGAGGCCCGAACCACGTCCAACATCCTTGCCAACAGCTTCTCATCGCCACTCCGGTGGATCACCTGTAAATCCCTCACGTCTCCGTTCTGATCGATCGACGCCAACGTGAGGACAGTACCCTCCTTGCCGCGCTCCACTTCGGTAAACGAAAGCATGTTCACCGAACGCTTGCGGAAACGGGGTGATTTCATCCGTGTGTGCAGAGGCACGGGTGGCAGCGGGCCAGGATCCCACCGAGACATCAAAGTGCTTTGCGCTGACCCTCTCGACAAATCGAGAAAAAAAGCCAACGCTACAAAGCTCAACCCCGCTCCCAAACTCACGGCGGGGAAGAGAATCGGTCGTCGACGACAGCTCAAGAGCTCATCGCGCAGAATGGGCACCATGCCGCGCAGCTCCTGGTCTACCCTCTGACGGATCACGCGGGCGAGAGATGCTGGGGCCTCGATGCGGGGAAAGTGTCGTACCACATTGGCGACGTTGGCCAAGCGTCCATACTCGTCTCGACACCGAACGCATTCGCCTAAATGCTGTTCAACGAGCTCGCTGGTGTCGGCGGAGAGCTCGCCGTCGTGGTAAGCGGAAAGCGTTTCGCGGGCTGGGGTGTGAAACATTAGTCTACTCGCTAGAAAGCTTCCGTACCTCAGGGTCTAGCCGGTCGCGCAGATTTTCGCGCGCGCGCGCCAAACGAGACTTCACCGTCCCGATAGCGAGCTTCAGGGCTCGGGAGATCTCATTGTAGGAGAGCCCCTCGATTTCTTTCAACAGAAGTATCGTCCTTTGTTCGAACGGCAACGTCGCAATAGCCTCCTGCAAGATCCTACCGAGCTCCCTGCGTTCGAGCGCGCGGTCCGGTAAGAGTGCGACACTCACTCCCATCGACGTGCTCAACTCCATAGAGCCTTGACGCTCTGCATCCTCTATCGTCACCGCGACCATTTCAGCCTCTCTACGGCGCCACCATCGCTGGCGGTTCTTGGCCCGGTTCAAGACGATCCAAATAATCCATGTGCGGAGCGAGGCCTCGCGGCGAAAGGTCCCCAACTTCTTGTAGACTTGGAGGAAAACCTCCTGGGACAAGTCATACGCCTCTTCGCGGCGCCCCAACAATCGCAATGACAAGTTGAAAACCAAATCCTGGAACCGCTCCACGATCTGGTCGAAGGCCGTCTCGTCGCCCGACAAGAAGCGCTCGATAAGTGCGGTCTCGTCCAAACTGAGACCAGCAGCGTCGCGCTCGGCCTTGAGCCCTAAAAGCTCTTCAACCTGAACCACGGACGGCAGCTGAGATACGGACGCTGGGTGGTTACTCACGCTTCCCCCAGTGTGTATGTATGTCCGGCGCATTGGCCCCGGGCCCTTTTGCCCATCGTAGCACAGGCGGTCACTACCCTGGACTCGACAGTCTCAACGGGCGACGGCGGGACAATACCCCTGACTCCTTAGACACCGCAAACCCTTTCCGGTTCCCGCCGAATTGACTTGGTCGTTGACTCGGTCGGCCCGGTTTGCTAACCTACTGCTGGCGAGGTACTTAGGGCACTCGATGCGAAACCTAGTCTTACCCATCGTGGTCTTGATGGCCACGGTCGGCTTTTTCGTAGCCGCCTTCCAACTCTTCTCCCGGGACTATCAGTATGTACAGCTCGTGAAGCTCGGGGACCAGCTGATGGATGAGGAGCTTCCGTACCAAGCGACGCGAACTTATGGCTCCGCCATCGGTCTCCGCCCGGACAAGCCGCTCGCCTATGTGAAACGGGCGGAGGCACTCCAGAAACAGGGCAACTTGGCCAGCGCGCTCGAAGACCTTTCGGAGGCCTCCCGGCGGGGCGCGGACACGTTGACCATGTCACTACACCAAGCGGACATTTATTATGACCGGGGCAACTTCGACGAGGCGGTGGCCTTCTATTCCGAGGTCCTAGCTCTCGATCCGAACTCTCCTTCCGTCTTGTACAAGCTTGGGCTGTCCCATTTTCGCGCTGGCCAGGAAGACGCCGCCATCGATGTACTGACCCAAGCGATAGAGACACAAGGCGAGCTCGCCGAGGCGTACTACTTGCGAGCCGCGGTTTTTCATGCGCTGGGTCACGACGGCGAGGCGGAGGCGGATTTCCTGAAGACGCTAACACTACGGCCCGAAGCTGGCGAGGCACGTCTAGCTCTCATCGAGCTCTACATGGATACCGGTAAGGCGACGAGGGCACTCCGCGTGGCGCGCGAAGAGGTCGACCGGCAACCGCAAGCCGCATCCTCTTACCTGCTCCTTGCGGACGTCCACCGAATGCGCGGTCGCAACGATCAAGCGATCGAAGCCGTCGGGCTCGCCCTCGAGCAGGATCCGAACCTCCCCGGCGCCTATTTGCGTTTGGGGCAGCTGTGGTTAGAGGAAGGCATCTCGAGTGACGACCGAGTGGCGTTGGAAAAGGCGGTTGCAGCGCTCGAGTCGGTTTTGCAGCTGGAGAACGAAAATGGGCACGCCTCCTTGGCGCTGGGACAAGCCTATCTAGCGATCGGCGACGAAGAGAAGGCGTTCGACGAGCTGCAGCGGGGGGCGGAAGCCACGCCTATCCAGGCAGAAGCGCACCGAGATTTGGGGGACCTTTACTTTCGTCGCGAGAACTTTACCGAGGCCGCGACCGCGTATCACGTTTACCTCAAGCTAGGCGAACAGAGCCCGAGAATCCTGGAACGGCTCGGAGATGCCTACATCGGCACGAACAACCAGACCGCGGCGGCGGAAACCTATCTGCAGTTGGCGGCCCTGAGCCCCAACCGCGTTGGGCCTTTGGTCAAGGCGGCTCGCGCCTATTTGGCTGCGGGAGAACTCCGGCTGGCGGCTCGGGTTTGTGAGCAGGGCCTGACCACCGATGCAGAAAACGAAACACTGCGCGCGTTGTTGGTCAGGGCGAGTAACGCGGTGCCGGCCGGCGCCAATCCCTAATACCGGTAATGCAAGTGACGTAGCTTACAGGGCGTCGGCGGACGATGCGGTAAGAATCATGCTGTGGGAAGGAGACAAACCATGAACCGAATGCTTAGGACGGCCCTCTTTGTTTTAGTGGGCTCGACGCTCGTTTCCTTGATGTTTCCCCACATTCTGAACAGCGGGCGTGCGCCAACGACAACCGAAATCAAAGTCGTCCTGGTTGCTTGCACCGACAACGTCTGCGGCGGTTGCGACAGCTTGTGTCATGACCGCGAGCGTGTGCAATACGATCACGTGACGGTGCGCAAGAACGGACATTGTTCCTGCACCCCGAAGAAGGGTGGGGAGCTGGATCGCGTCACTCGTGAAGCCTACCGCCGCTGGGTTGGCTCGAACACCCGCTAGTGTGGACCTCCTCTTGTCCCCCGACCGGCTCGTCGTCTTCGCCCGTGCTCCAATTTTGGGCGCCGTCAAGACGAGGCTCGTGCCGCCCCTGTCCAACGAACAAGCACTGTCCTTGCATCGCGCCTTGGTCGAGGACTCCTTAGAGAGACTCGCGCGAGTCGGCGGAAACGCGCTCGAACGCTGGCTCTATCTGAGCGAGCCACTAGCCAGCCAAGACGCACTGGAGATTCCATCAGCCTGGACGCTGGCGCTGCAAAACGGTGACGACCTCGGTAGCCGGATGGAGAGCGCCTTTCGCGACGCACTCAAGGAGGAGAAATCCTTAAAAATGGTCCTCTTGGGAAGCGATAGTCCAACTCTACCTCTGGAGTACGTGGGGCAGGCATTCAAGGAGCTCGTCGACCGAGACGTCGTCTTAGGTCCGGCCGAAGATGGAGGGTATTACCTCGTAGGGTGCTCAACGTCCGTTCCCGAGCTTTTCCGGGACATCGATTGGGGCACAGGCCGCGTGTTATCCCAGTCGAAAGACGCCCTGGCGAACGCGAACCGCGAGTTTGCGCTTCTCCCCCCTTGGTACGATGTAGATTCGGAAAAGGACGTGGCACGACTTCGGAGTGAATTGGAAGCCAACGTGATGCCACACCTCACCTCGGTTCTCTCGGCGATACCCTGAAACAGGATACCCAAAATTATTCGGCGAGCTCAACTTGGTCCGGAATTTGCCTTTAGGAACCTGAGCAGCGAGGGAGCGAGTGTGGAAGGGCACCCCCGATAAGACGCACTCTAATCGGGGTGTTTGTCCACCCTTTGGTTGGAGCTCCTTCTCCGCTCATCGAACTTTACTCGGCCTTACCTGGCGGGGGGGGAGTGACACGACATCTCCGGGATTTTCCAACCAGTAATCCGGTTCGTGAAGCTCCAGGATATGCCTCCCGATCGGCCCCCAGAGTGCCGCCCCGGTCGAAACGCCTGCCGCCCTCCCGGCAGCCAGATCGTGGGCGGAGTCACCAATAAAAACCGTCTCCGAGGGCTCTACCCCCAGTTGCTCGATTGCGTGAAGGACAGGTGACGGATCGGGCTTGGGGCGCTCGACATCATCAGCCCCCACCAAGACCGGAAACAAATCACCGAAACCACATACCTTGAGGCCCCGTTGGGCGCCCGACCTGAATTTGCTAGTAACGACCCCTAGCTTCACACCCCAGGAGCGCAAGGTCTTTACTGTCTCCAAGGCTCCGGGGAACACCGTCACCATGTCGTCGTGATGCTGGTTGTTGTACTCGCGGTAGGTCACGATCATCGCCTCGATGACCTCCGGATCGTCGGAAAACTCGCCGAGTTGCTTGCGGAGCGGCGTCCCCATTCCCGCAAGCCACAGTTCGTCAGGGGGCACCTTGCCGAGATACTTCTTAACGGTGTGCCGGTATGACTGAAGGATCAACTCCACCGAGTCGATGAGCGTCCCATCAAGGTCGAAGAGGTAGGCCTTGAAGAGCGGGTTAGCCACGAAGCGCCGCACCTAGGTCTTTCTGCAGACGCCCAACGATTCGGTCGCGGACCTTCGCGACATCCTTCTCAGTCAAGGTCCGGTCGCGCGCTTGGTAAGAGACCGAAAAAGCGAGGGACTTCTTCCCTTCCGCAACCTGTTCCCCCATGTACTCATCGAATAGCTCGACCGAGGACACGAGGGGGTGTCCAAGGATGACGACGCGTACCTGCGACGCAGGTACATCCGCGTTCACGACCACCGCCAAGTCCTCCACCACGGGCGGGAAACGCGGTATAGGCTGGTAGTGTGGGACCGGCGTCACTAGCGGTAAGAGATCATCGAGGGCGACCTCGAAGAGGTAGACGTCTCGCTCCACACCAAAGTAAGCCGCAGTGGTCGGGTGCACCTGTCCGAGATAACCGATTTCTTTCTCTTCAGCACGTATCCGGCTGGTTCGGCCTGGAATCATCCCGTACTCCTCGACCGCTGCATACTCAACGGAAATCCCCAGACGGTCGAACAGTCGCTCCACGCAAGCCTTCGCGTCGAAGAAGCCGATACCCTCTTCGGTCGCCCGGTCCCAACGATCCACACGCCGACCTGTTACGGCGCCCACCAAATGCTCGATCTCGTTCGGGAGCCCCTCTTTGCAGGGGAGGTAGACCCTAGAAGTCTCGAAGACTCCAAACACCTCGTTTTGCCAGCGCTGATTCGCAGCCACCGTGCTGAGCACCGAGCCACGAAGGCTGGTTCGCAGTCGTTCTTGCCCCACGTTGAGCGGATTCACGACGGCCAGGGGCTCCTCGCGAGCGAGTCGCTCCGGAGCAACGACCCGCTCCAGCGACTCGCGACTCATCAAGGGGTAGGTCACGATTTCCTGCATTCCGGCACTCGCGAGCACGTCGCGCACCTTGTCCCGTAGCTCACGCCTCGGCTGAGGTACGCGGGGAGGCACTCGCCCGGCGAGCGGCTCGATGGGAATCAGCTCGTAGCCAACGATGCGCGCCACTTCCTCGGCCACGTCGTCAGGGATATGAACATCCTGTCGCCAGTACGGTGGCTCGACAACCCAACCGTCCGGCAGCTTTGGCGTGACCTCGAATCCGAGCAAACGGAGCGTGCTCTCAACCTGGTCATCGGGAACATCGATACCGAGGACCTGAGCCAGCCGCTGCCGCTTTACCTCGATGCGAGTCTTCGTCGGTTTGCCAGGGTAGGCATCGACGACCCCCGCCGCGGCCTTGCCACCGCCGAGCTCGACCAGCAGCTTGGTCGCGCGTTGAGAAGCGATGAGCGCAAGCTCGGTAGGGAGACCCCAGGCGAACCTCCGCGAGGCTTCACTCGGAACCTTGAGAGCCAATGCGGTTCGCCGGATGCTGAGCTGGTTGAATGTCGCGACCTCCAAAAGGATGGTCTTGGTTTGTTCCGTGACTTCCGTGTCCAAACCTCCCATTACCCCCGCCACCGCTACCGGCCCCTTGAGATCGGTAATAAGCAAGTGCTCGGGTCCGAAAGTGTGAGCCACGCCGTCCAGCGTGGTCAGCTTCTCACCTTTTCGTGCCCGACGAACGATGATGGTGTGCTCGGCCAGCGTGTCATAGTCGAAAGCGTGGATCGGTTGACCTGTCTCGAGCATCACGTAATTCGTCACGTCGACCACGTTGTTGATCGGTCGCATGCCCGCAGCGCTCAATCGTTCTTGCATCCAAGGTGGAGAGGAATCGATCTTGACACCCTCGATCACGGTGGCCGTGTAACGCGGGCAAAGGTCGGCGTCCTCGATGACGACTTTCGCGAGCCTGTCCACCGGCTCGCCCTCGGCCTGGTAGCCCAGATCGGGCTCCCGCACTCTCTCACCGGTCAAGGCGGCGACGTCGCGTGCCACTCCGAGCACCGAGAGGCTGTCCGCCCGGTTGGGCTTCATGTCGATCTCCAACACCGTCTTCCCGTAGTAGTCCGCGAACGGTGTTCCGAGTGGCGCATCGTTCGAAAGAACCAGTATTCCCTCGTGCTCCTCCGAAAGACCCAACTCCCTCTCGGAGCACACCATGCCCGCCGATTCCACCCCACGAATTTTCGCCGCCTTCAACTTCATCGACTTGCCAGTGTGTCCGTCGATGAGCTGGGCCCCGGGCTTTGCGAAGGCGATCTTCTGACCCGCCGCAACGTTCGGCGCTCCACACACCACGGTCTGCTCTTCGTCTCCCAGCGTGACCGTCGCGAGGCGCAGGCGGTCCGCGTTTGGATGCGGGGACACGTCGGTCACCTCCCCGACGAAGACGCTCTCCCAAGTCTCGCCGATCCTTTCGATAGAGGTTACCTCAAGCCCGGCCATCGTCAAGCGATGGGCGAGCTCTTTCTCAGGTAGACGAAGGGTGACGTAGTCGCTCAGCCACTTCAAAGGTACGCGCATAAAACTAAAACTGTCTCAGGAAACGTAGGTCGTTGCTGTAGAAATGGCGAATGTCATCGACTCCGTACCGAAGCATCGCGATCCGCTCCACGCCGAGGCCGGCGGCGAAACCGGTATAGATGTCGGCGTCGTATCCCATTTTGGTCAAGATCTCCGGATGCACCATGCCCGCACCCAGGATCTCGATCCAACCCTCGTTCTTACAGATGCGACAGCCTTTGCCCCCGCACAAGAAGCAATCGATGGCTATATCGACGCCCGGCTCCACGAACGGGAAGTAGTCGCATCGGAATCGAATCTTTCGTTCTTGTCCGAACAATCGCTTGGCGAACTCGAAAAGCGTTCCTTTCAGATGTGCCAAGGTGATGCCCTTGTCGACGGCCAACACCTCGACCTGCATGATCATCCACTCGTGCGTCGGGTCGGTCGCCTCGTTCCGATACGTCTTGCCGGGTACCACGATACGGATCGGCGGCTCATTCTCCTCCATGAAGCGCACCTGGTTCGGAGATGTGTGGGTACGAAGCAGGAGTCGCATATCTGATTCATCGGCGCGATCGATGTAAAACGTATCCATTAATTCTCGGGCCGGATGCTCCTTGGGAATCCGCAAAGCCTCGAAGTTGTAGTAATCGAGCTCCACTTCCGGTCCTTCGATCACCGAAAAGCCCTGAGACTCGAAGGCATCGAGGATGTCCCGCAGCGTTTGCGTGATGGGATGTAGCCGCCCGTAGGGGAGGGGGCGGCCTGGTAAGCTCACATCGACGCCTCCGGTCTCTACCGTTTTCGCGATGCGCGCCGTCTCCAGAGCGGAGCGTCGCACGGCCAGTGCCTCGTCGAGCTCCTTCTTGAGGCGATTGGCCGCTTCCCCGCCACTACGACGCTCATCCGACGGCAACTCGCCCAGGGAGCGCAGGAATGCAGTGAGTGGTGCCTTGCGCCCAAGGTGAGCGATACGCCAGGACTCGAGCGATGCCTCGTCCAACGTAGCGGCCAATTCGCGGCGTGCAGCCTCGGCGATTTCTTGTATGTTTTTGCTAACCGTCATACCGAAAACAAAACACGGCCGGGCTTCCGCCTATTCGGCCCCGGCCGCTCAGAAAAACGCATTATAGCCGCCTAGCCACGTTTGGTACTAGCACGTCATGGTTTCGTGCATTGCCACGGGGGCGTCGGATCCAATAGTGCCACCACGGGTCCGATCCATGTGGCAAATCTAGATCCGACCCCCCTTGGTGTATTGCCAGATCGAGCGTTGCCTTGTACGATTAGGTTCTTTCGTTAAGGAGCTAACCTTATGCAGCTAGGAATGATCGGTCTTGGTAGGATGGGTGCCGGCATGGTCAGGCGCCTCATGAACGACGGGCACGACTGTGTCGTCTATGACATTCACCCCGAAGCGGTGAAAAACCTGGCCACCGATGGCGCGCAAGCAGCGTTCTCGTTGGAGGAGTTCACTACCAAGCTCGACAAGCCTCGTGCCGCTTGGATGATGGTACCGGCCGCCGTCGTGGACCAAACGATCGAATCCCTGGTTCCGCATCTGGAAAAGGACGACATCGTCATCGATGGTGGCAACTCTTACTACCACGACGATATACGAAGGGCCGCCGCCCTCGAGAAGAAAGGCCTTCATTATGTCGACGTCGGAACTAGCGGCGGGGTCTGGGGTTTCGAACGTGGTTTTTGTCAGATGATCGGAGGAGAAAAGGACGTCGTCCAACATCTCGACCCGATATTCGAAACCCTCTCGCCACCCATCGAGGCGGCGCCCCGGACGCCCGGTCGTGAGAAAGTGGGTGGTACCGCCGAGCATGGGTATCTGCATTGCGGCCCCAGTGGAGCCGGCCACTTCGTCAAGATGGTCCATAACGGCATCGAGTACGGTGTCATGGCCGCGTATGCGGAAGGGTTCAACATTCTGAAAAATGCCAACGTCGGAAAGCAAGACCGAACCGTGGACGCCGAGACGACGCCGCTCCGGCACCCGGAGCACTATCAATACGATCTCAACCTGACCGACATCTCCGAGCTCTGGCGGCGTGGGAGCGTGATCACATCTTGGTTACTGGACCTGACCGCAAGCGCGCTTCTCAAGAACCCCGATCTGTCTAACTTCGCGGGCCGCGTCTCGGATTCCGGTGAGGGGCGCTGGACAATCCAGGCCGCCATCGATGAGGCCGTTCCCGCGCACGTCCTAACCGCGTCGCTCTACGATCGCTTCAGCTCGCGCGACAAGGCGGAATTCGCGAACAAAGTGCTCTCCGCCATGCGCTATGGGTTCG
Organism: Candidatus Marinacidobacterales bacterium; assembly: GCA_965222425.1. GTDB lineage: Bacteria > Acidobacteriota > Vicinamibacteria > Marinacidobacterales > DATDRI01 > CBDCNP01. The sequence goes on along the minus strand of CBDCTW010000001.1, from coordinate 206,719 downwards.
GCGGCCATCACGAGAAGAAAGCCGAGTAGTGGACTGTAACAATGAAATCGATACTTGACTTCATCGCCGCTATCCACGACCACCCTCACCCCGGCCCTCTCCCTGAGGGAGAGGGAGTAACGGAGGGAAGCCATCTTCCAATACCCCCTCACCCGCCCGCCTTCGGCGGACGACCTCTCCCCCATGGGGACAGCGGGCGTGAAAACAGGTCGTGCCGCTAGCAACGACGCCAGACGCCGGTACCAACTTCGTTGGTACAGCCTACTAGTCGATCGCGATGGAAATCGAGATACTCGACGACGCCGACGCGGTGGCAAAACGCGCGGCGGGCTTCGTGGCCGCCGCGGCCCGTCAATGTGTTGGCGAGCGGAAACGTTTCGTTTTCGCGGTTAGCGGGGGGCGCACGCCATGGAAGATGCTCCGAGCCCTCGCCGGCGAAGGTGTTCCTTGGGAGCACGTCCGTGTCGCGCAAGTCGATGAACGCGTCGCACCAGAAGGACACGCCGATCGCAACCTGACCCATTTGCGAGAGAGCCTTCTCTCTCACGCCCCCCTCTTACCGGAACACATCTACCCTATGCCGACTGGAGAGAGCAATTTAGCGGCGGCCGCCTCGAGCTACGCTCGCCTCCTCGAAGACCTCGCGGGCTCGCCGCCTGTTTTGGACTTGATCCACCTCGGTCTCGGACCCGATGGCCACACTGCTTCTCTCATACCCGGAGACCCGGTGCTCGAGGTCCACGATCGTGACGTTTCGGTGACGGCTGTCTATCAGGGCCGGCGGCGCATGACGCTTACGTACTCCGCGCTGAACCGTGCCCGTCAACTGCTGTGGCTGGTGACAGGAGAGGACAAGGCAGAAATGCTTCCTCGCCTACGCGACAGTGACGAAGGAATCCCCGCGGGACAGGTGACTAGCGAAAAAGCAATCGTGATTGCCGACCGGGCCGCTGCCCAACGATTGGGTTCTTAGCGAGACACGGCGACCAAGTGGCCTCGGGTGCGGAAGAAAAGAACCCCTTCGGAGATGGCCGGTGTCGCCATGGTGGTCTCCCCCATTGGATTAGTCGCCAGAACTTCGAAGCCCGGGGCCGCTTTCAGGACGTAAATGTCACCATCCTCGCTGGTGAAGTAAAGCTTGCCGTCCGCAGCCACGGGTGAAGCGCTGAATCTTCCTCCCTTGCCAAGTCGCTTGCGTTCCACGATCTCGCCCGTCTTCGCCTCGTAGACAATCATGACGCCGCCATCGTTGCAAGTGATGAGGCACTCCCGGTGGACGAGCACCGTTTGCAGGTAGTTGCCGCGATTTCGGCGACTCCAAGCGATATAGCGGTTCGTGCTCTCTCCCTCCGGTAGTGAAATATCCCCGATAGCGTCGGTCTTGATCGCATATACGGGGGCGGCGAGTCCGTGCGCATTGGTGATAAAGATGAGCCCGTCCGAGACGACAGGCGTCGGCACCGGAATGTCACCCCCACCGGTCATTCTCCACAGTTCATCGCCAGTCTCCAGGTCGTAGCCTCCAATGTGTTTGTACCCGTTCACGATCACCTGCCGGCGTCCCTTCTCCTCATGCACGGTCGGCGTGCTCCAAGTCGGTACGTCCTCGCGCGGCGTTCGCCATAGCTCTTTGCCGTCTTGAACCCGAAAGGCGGCGATGAATGAATTCTCCCGAACATCACACTGCACGATGACGACGTCGCCATGGATCACGGGGGAGCTGGCGAAACCCCATTGTGCCTCGGGAACCAGGAAGAAGTTGGAGTCCAGAACACCCAGATCCTTCTTCCAGACGAGGTTTCCTTCGAAGTCGTAACAGTAGAGCCCCTCGGAGCCGAAAAACGCGATGACATGCTTGCCGTTGGTCGCCGGTGTCGAATTGGCGTGGGTCGACTTCGGATGGCGTTCCGTTCGCGGCACGCCACGGTGAGCCGTTCGCTCCCAAAGAACCTCGCCGGTGGTCTTGTCGATACTATAGATCTTCCAACTATGGACTCCCTCGTTCTCGACCGGTGTGATGTCCCCGTAAAGCCCGACCTTCAGCTCCGCCTCGGCCTTATTGCGGACCGCGGTGGTGACGAAGATGCGATCATCCCAAACGACCGGGCTCGAATGGGCGAGGCCGGGGATGGCGGTTTTCCATTTGATATGGGTCCCGCGCTCTACGTCCCACTCGGTTGGGGTCGCGTAGCCCTCGGCGATACCTCGCGCCTGGGCTCCTCTGAAAGAAGGCCAATGGATGTCGCGCTGTGACTGCGCGCTGAGGTCGAGCGGCACAATGAGAAGACTGAAAGCGACGATTGCATGCCGGAACATAATCATTGGGGGGAGCCTCCGCACCAAACACTACGTCCGAGCCCAGGGTTGCGCAAACGGACGGGCTATAATGGAACCTGCGATGAAGTGGTTCGATCGCAAGTTCACATTTCAAACGCCGGTGGAGCTGTACCCCCAGTTCGTCATCCGACTCCGGGGCACCGCTGCTCGTCTGGACGAGCTGACACGTCATCTCTCCCAACCCGTCCTAGCCGGGAAGCCCGAGGGTCAATGGTCGGTCCAGGAAAATGTCGGGCATTTGCTGGACCTGGAGGAGCTCTGGGACGCGGGCCTCACGGACTTCCTCGAAGGAAAAGATGTTCTGACCCCAGCGGATCTAGAGAACCGCAAGACCCACCAAGCGCGCCACAACGACACGCCGCCCGGCATACTCTTGAAAGGATTCCGGCAGGCACGGAGCGGTTTTCTCGATCGCCTCGACTAGCTTGCGCCTGAAGATTTCGCGAAGTCTTCTCGCCACCCACGGCTCGACACGCCGATGCGGCTCATCGACATGCTGGAGTTCGTGGCCGAGCACGACGATCACCACTTGGCACGAATCTGGGAGCTCTGTCGCGAAGCCCACGTTCACTAGAGACTTTCCGTCGCCCGCGCGCTCACCTGTGCTGAGCAAGAACCGGTTTACACTCCATCTCACGCTGTGACATCATCGTCGACTCTATGGCCGCCATCCCTCCTATCCAGGTACGTGGACTCGTAAAGAGCTACGGCAGTATTCAAGCGGTACGCGGCATCGATTTCGACGTGCATGCCGGTGAAGTTTTCGCGCTTCTTGGTCCGAACGGAGCCGGGAAAACCACGATCGTCGAAGTCCTAGAAGGACTCCGCCCTCGAAACGGCGGCGACGTCACGGTGTTGGGCTTCGATCCCGGCAAACAGAGCAAACCCCTCAAGGATCGCATCGGCGTCTGTCTGCAAGCCACCAATCTTCCCGAGAGAATCAAAGTACGGGAAGCCCTCGAGCTATTTTCCGATCTCTACTCGCACCACCAGGGCACCAAAAGCCTCCTCCAACGCCTCGAGCTACAGGACAAGCGAAACAGTTTCTACTCCGAGCTTTCGGGCGGACAGAAACAGCGCCTAGCCTTCGCCCTAGCTCTCATCAATGACCCCCAGGTTCTTTTTCTGGATGAGCCCACCGCCGGATTGGATCCCCAAGCGCGGCACGAGATTCATGGACTGATCCAGGACCTTCGCAGTGACAACCGAACGATTCTGCTCACCACTCATTACATCGAGGAAGCCGAAAAACTCTGTGATCGGGTCGCGATCATCGACGACGGACGCATCATCGCTATGGGGACGCCCAAGGAGATCCGAAGTCAAACCATGGGGCACTCCTACATCGAGATCCACAGCGAGCGAGATCTTCCGGAGAACCTACCGAGCTTCGACTCGGCGGAGAAGATCAACGTGGGCGCGGACAAACGTAATCTCATCGTTCACTCCACTCACCCCGCCCGCGCGTTGGTGGAGCTCGTCAAATGGATGGATCAGCATGGCGTGGAGCTCTCCGACGTCCATCTCAAACACCCGACGTTGGAAGACGTCTTCATCGAGATGACCGGCCGGAGACTTAGAGATTGAGACCGTACCTGGCGCTCATCAACATCGATCTCAAGCTCGCGCTTCGCAACAAATCGGTCCTCTTCTTCAACTACATGTTCCCCCTCATTTTCTTCTTTACATTTGCCCAATTCCTGGGCGACGGGCTGGGCGGCAGGATCTCCTACATCGTGAGCATGGTCCTGGTCCTCGGCATACTCGGCAACGGCCTATTCGGCGCAGGGATGCGAGCGGTTCAGGAACGAGAGGCCAATATTCCCCGCCGATTCAAAGTCGCACCTATCTCGCCCATCCCCATCCTGGTCGCCTCGATGGTCACCGGATGGGTGCTCTATATACCCTCAGTGCTACTGGTTCTGGGATTGGCTCACTTTCTTTACGGGATGGAGATCCCGGAGCGTTGGCTCGCTCTTTTCGCGTTGATTTCGATCGGTGTCGTCGCCTTCCGAGCAGTGGGTTTGATCCTGGCGGTGGTGGCGAACTCGGTACAAGAGAGCAACATTCTGATCCAGACGCTGTACATGCCGATGCTCTTCCTGAGCGGCGCGACATTTCCAATGACCATGCTTCCCGTTTGGGCCCAAGTCACCGCGCAGTATCTTCCCGCAACGTACTTGGTCACTGGTTTCCAAGGGGTGTTCTATCGACAAGAGAGCTTGTTCGAAAACTGGCCGGCCATCCTGGCCCTCACCGCTACCATCTTCCTTGCCACGTTCGTCTCCGCGCAGCTCTTCCGCTGGGAGAAAGAAGAAAAGATCGCGGGCTCGGCCAAACTATGGGTCCTGGGAGTGCTTTTGCCGTTCTTCGTCCTCGGCAGCTATGAGGTATGGAGTCGAGACAACATACGCAAGGCGGAAGGCTTGTGGCGTGATCTGGAGCGCCGGGAGCTCCTTCTTATTCAAAACGCTCGGGTCTTTGTCGGTGACGGACGCGTGATCGAGTCCGGAACGGTCGTCGTGGAAGACGGCAAGATTCAGGGCGTGTTCGATTCCAACCCTCCGGATTCCTCTCGTTGGCAGGGCGAAGTTATCGACGCGGCAGGAAAAACACTTCTGCCCGGGTTGATCGACGTTCACGTCCACCTGCCGCACCGGGAGGGGCTTACGCATCGGGGATCGAGTACGACTTCGAACGCGCGATGGAGCGGGCACTCGCCGCCTACCTCTATAGTGGCGTCACCACCGTCAAGAGCGCCGGTGACCCGGTTCAGGCCACACTTCGGCTTCGAGAGCGCGAGCGATCCCGAGAACTCCAAGGGGCGGAGCTCTTGGTGTGCGGTCCTATGTTTACGACCGAGGGAGGCCACGGCACCGAGTATTTCGAGACGCTCCCGAAAGCAATCCGAGAACTGGCCGCCCAGCAGTGGGTTCGCACGCCTTCGTCCCGCGAGGAAGCCCGCGAGCAAGTTCGTGCGCTCAAAGCAACGGGTGTAGATAGTATCAAAGCTATTCTCGAGGCGGGGCGGACGGCAATGCTTTTCAACCGCATGGATACGTCCATCCTCGAGGCTATCGCGGAGGAAGCACGCATCCTGGAGCTTCCGCTGACCGTACATACGGGCGACAGCCAGGACATTCTAGCCGCTATCGAGGCTCAAGCTACCGGCATCGAGCATGGTTCGTCGCTCGACGAGATCCCGCGCGCAACGCTTCGTCGCATGGCCGAGGACGGCGTCGCCTATGATCCGACGCTCGGCGTTCGGGAGGCCCTCGTTCACCTCTCGGTTGGTGACCAGTCATCCTTCGAACGCCCGTTGATACAACAAGTAGATCCATTGGAGCTTCTGGTACAAACCCGAGAAGCGCTGAGCTCGGGACGAATGGGAGAACGCCTAAGCGAAAGGAATCTCCAAGATGAGCTCGATCTGGCCCGGGACAACCTCCTCCGCGCTCATCGCGCCGGTGTGACGCTCGTGACCGGAACCGATTCAGGCAATCCACTCGTGTTCCATGGTCCCGCCATCCACAGAGAGTTGCAGCTCTGGGTCGAAGCGGGAGTTCCGCCCGCAGCGGCTCTCCAAGCGGCAACCAGAAACGCGGCCGCCTTTCTCGGAGCCGGCGATCGCCTGGGTCCCATCCAGCCCGGCTACGAAGCCAATCTGCTGCTAATCGATGGAAACCCGCTCGAGGACATCGCCAGCACCGAGAGGATCTCGCTCGTTATTTACAAAGGCGGCCGAGTAGAAAGAAGTCGACTGTTCGATTAGCATGTATTGTTGCTGACCAAACCGCCCGATTTCGGCCAGCAAAACATGGCGTTGCTACCGATCAACTTAGCCAGGCGGCAGGGGAATTCTCAAATGCTGAAACCTATTCTTACGAACTTGCTCCTATTCGCCCTAGTCACGGGAGCCGCCAGTGCCCAGGGTTCTTTGAAGGTCTACATCTCGGCGGACATGGAAGGTGTGGTCGGCGCGGTGACCGACGCGCAGCTAGGACCGTCGGGGTTCGAGTACCAAAGGTTCCGCGAGTTCATGACCAACGAAGTTCTTGCGGCGATCGAGGGCGCGCGCGCCGCCGGCGCCACCGAATTCCTGGTCAGTGACTCCCACGGCAATGGACAAAACTTGCTCATCGAGAGATTTCCCAAAAACATCCAAATCGTGCGCTCGTGGCCTCGGCATTTGGCCATGATGGCCGGGATCGACGAAACCTTCGACGCCGCCTTGTTCATTGGCTATCACTCGGCGACCTCGAACCTGGAAGGCGTCCGCGCGCACACGATGTCCAGCGCCCGGCTGACGGATATTCGACTGAACGGCATCTCGATGCCCGAAGCGGGAATTAATGCGGCGATCGCGGGAGAGCATGGCGTCCCGATTGCGATGATCTCGGGCGACGACGCCATCGTGGCGGAGGCGAACGCGCTCCTAGGTCACATCGAGGGGGCGACCATTAAGTGGGCCTACAGCTTTCATTCCGCCCGCACACTGACCCCGGAGGCGAGTTACGACCTCATTCGCGAGACGGCCTGGAAAGCACTCTCTAACCTCGACGCGTTCAAACCGTACCGCTTGTCCACGCCCATCAGGACCGAGGTCGCATTCAAGAACTACCGCCCCCCTCAGCTCCTGGAGTATCTCCCCAACGTGGAGCGCGTGGACGCGCACACTGCGCACACTATCCGGTTCACCGGACAGAATATGCGGGAGGTCTCGGATATGTTGGTGTTCCTCAACAGCTACAGTACTTCTCTGACGCCCTGACAGGCTGACAACCTGACCGCCCACGAAACTACTTGGGCTTTCGCAAGCCCTTCGGCATGACTTCCTGTAGCTTTTTTTCGAGCTCGTCGGCCATGGCGAAGTGGTTGTGAGTGCGCGCCGCTTCGGCTCCGTGTCGGAACGCCCAGCGAGCCTCTTTCTTCTTTCCCAACTGAACGAGGGCATCCCCGAGGGTACGATAGGCGGCTCCCTCGTCCTCTTTGAGCTTCAAGTAAGCCTTGAGCTCCTGCACGGTGGCCTCGTAGTCCCCCGCATCGTAGAGCTCATTGGCCAACATGAAGCGCGCCAAGGTATCCTTCGGATCTTGCTCGATCATCTTGCGAAGTGCCTCGATACGGCTGTCACTCATCTGTTCTCTCCTACGGTCCGAATCCACGCATTCAGGACATCGACGATCTCTTGCGTGACTTCGCCCTCAGTCCGCCCGAGCCGTTTGGGAACCTTGAAGGAGTGATTCCCCTCGGCAATGACGTGCAGCGTCGCCCGCCCCCCCATCTCATCCACTACGCCCTGAAGCAGATGGAGCTCGGCAAAAGAGTCCCGCGTCCCCTGGATGAAAAGCGTGGGGACAGGGATTTTGAGCAAGTGATCCTTTCTTTGTTTGTCGACCTTTCCCGGAGGATGAAGCGGGTAGCCGAGAAAGAAAACGCCCGTGCAAGGATAGCCCTCCGCCACCAGATAAGAAGCCATCCGTCCACCCATGGACTTCCCGCCAAGGAGAATGGCGTCCGATTTTAGCTCTTTTCGGGACCAGTCGGCGACCGAGCGCCACGCGGCTTCGAGCTGTGGCCGCCGATCGGGTGCCCTCTTCTTTTTTTCGCTGTAAAGAAAATTGAATCGCACCACGGCCACCGACCGACCGGCAAGACCGTTCTGTAGCTGAACAAGGAGCTTCGCGTTCATGTCCCCGCCGGCGCCGTGCGCCATCAACGCTACGGCGTTGAACCTCTTGGGGCGGGCGACAGCAACCGACACCTCCCCGAGAACGTCGCCCTCATGAAGGACGTCTACCTTGTAATAGGTCTCTTCGAAATCGGTCATGAGTATCGGGAGTTACGGCGACAGGTTATTTATCTGCATCATCTTGTCACGGATCGTGACGTTCGAGTAACCTGTCCTACGTGGATCACGCCTCGTTCCTGGAGCTTCCCGTGGTAAAATAACCCCACACCTGATCCAAACAGAAGTCAACGGTCCACCTCAACCTGGTCGATCTGGGTGCCTTAAGGTCTTAAGGCTCTACTTGAGGGCTTGAGCCCAAATCCAGGAAAACACTCGCTTTTCTCACATTGCCTGTGTATTATCAGTTTGCTCTCCATCCACCCCTGTACGATAGGGGTTTGCCAATATCTGCCGAATAGCCTCTCCCGGCAGAGATGAAGGAGTGTGCATGTACTCCAACCGACGTAAGCAGTCCTTAGCCAGGCCCATTTTCGGGCTGGTCGTTCTTTTCTGTGTTTGTCCACTCGGTCTGGCCCACTTTGCTCATCTAATTTGGCCCACCCTAAGTTATTGATTAATAAAGACGAGCTGTAAGAAAGCCCCTTTCCTTATTCCGCGGCCGGAACGAAGTGCAGGCCGCGGCTAGTGAAACCCAACGAACTCATGCCTTTATGGTCTTTTTCTCGCTCTTCAGGGTGCGCCGGAACCGATAGGATTCGGTGCCGGTTTCGAGTATGTGCGCCTGGTCCGTGACTCGGTCGAGCAGTGCCTTGCACAGGCGGACGTTCGTGAACACCTGGGTCCACTCCGAGAAGGGCAGGTTGGTGGTGATCACGAGCGCCGCCCTTTCGCATCGTTCCGAAACCACTTGGAACAGAAGCTCGGCGCCGACATCGGCGAGTGGGACGTAGCCGAGCTCGTCGATGCACAACAACTCGTAGCGGGCGTAGCGACGGATCACTCGCGAGAGTTCGTGCTCCTCCCTAGCTTCAACGAGTTCGTTGACGAGTCTCGAGGCCGTCGTGAAGCGAACGCGGCGACGTTGCTGGCACGCCGCTACACACAATGCCGTGGCCAGATGAGTCTTGCCTGTGCCGGCATCGCCGAGAAACAGAACCGGCCGTGCATGGTCGATGTAGTCGCCTTCGGCCAGTTCTCGTATCCGACGGGCGGAGACCTTCGGCGATTGCGAGAAGTCGAACTCCTCGAGCGTCTTCGCTCTCGGTAGTTGTGCTTCCTTCAGTCGTCTTTGAACCGCGCGGTGTTCACGCTCCTCGACTTCGGCGCTGAGCAGCACGTCGAGGTAGCGGACATAGCTGTGCTCGTCGCGCTGCGCTTGTTCGGCAATCTTCTGGAACTGCGTTGCCACGCTCGGCATGCGAAGCGTCTTGCAATGCTGACGGATGCTCTGGAGCTCGATGCTCTTCGCGTTCACGAGTTCACCTCGCCGATCAGCGCGTTGTAATGGCCAACACCTGGCAAGGAACGTTCGTACTTCGTGAGCTCTCCGAGCTCCACATCGCCAAGAGCCTGCGCCTGCTCACGTCGAAGAACTGATGATTCGACGAGGTGACGGATCGCCTCAGCATCCGTACAGCCGAGTTCGAGCGCTTGACTCACCGCCTCACGCAGCTTGTCGTAGCCGTGCTCGCGGCCGAGCTGCACGAGCTCGACCATCTGGCGGGTTCCTTCGAGCTTCCCGTGACGTCGATTCAGCTTGGACCACAACTCGTCGTAGCTCGTGGGCCACCGACCTTTCTCCCGCCATTGAGCGAGCGGCGTCGAGCCGGCCAACGCTCCAGGCTTCCTGACCAGAACATCCAAGTAGTGCTCGAGTTCATAAATCGACTGGCTGCGGCCGTAGCAGCGCTCGTGGCGTGCCACGACGTGGCCCTCGTGCCAGATCTCAACTTCCAACGGCAGTAGCTTGGCCACAACTCGCCGGTCCCGTTTCAACGGAGTCGAGTACCAGTTCGTGCCGACTCGAACGCAGCCTTTCTTGTTCACCTTTGCAAATCGTCGCTCCTCGATATCGAACCCCTCGACGGTCAATGGCAACAGATGCTCCCGTTCAAGCTCCATCGCTGTTCCGACAGCATGCTCCTTGCCGCTAATGTGGCGCGTCGCATCCTTGAGACAGCACGAGAGCAGATACTCGTTCAGCTCATCCCAGTTCGAAAACTCCGGTACCGGCGTCAGATAGTTGCGCCGGAAGTAGCCGACTTCGCTTTCCACCCCGCCCTTCTCGTTGCCTCGACTCGGATTACAAAACTCCGAGTCGAATCCCCAATGGGAGCGAAACGCCACGAATCGCTCCGTCTGCTCTCGTTGATAACCACGCAGAATCTTAGTGACCGCGAGTGACAGGTTGTCGTAGCGCATGCGGCGGAACACGCCACCAAAGAACTCGAACGCATGCTCCTGCGCTTCGAAAAATGCTTGTTGCGTCGGACGCGGATAGCCGCGATGCAACGCGCCTCCTCCCGCCATGCTTCGGACTACGAGCGTGTGGACCTTCTCGAGCTCACCTCCGATCCGCGCGTACGCCTCGTACCAGTCCACTTGCCCTTCATCGCCCCACGCGTAGCTCTGCGGAACAAAAATCTCTGTGTCCTTCAGGCCGAGCTCGCTCTTCCGACGAGCGACGTAGCGACGTACCGTTGATTCGCCAATCTCATGCTCCGGATGCTCGGCGCGCAACCGGGACCAGATACGACGAGCCGTATGGCGTTGCTTCCGAGGCGCTCGCTTGTCCTCCTTCAGGACCGCGTCGATGAACTCGCGTACTTCCTCAAGCTTCGGACTCGCACGCTCCGCGACTTTACGCTCCGGCGGTACCGCGCTCTCCAGCGCCTGACGCACCATCCGACGGTGTACTCCGAACTCCTTCGCCACTCCCTTTATCGTTCCTACTCCGTGCTCGTACTCGCCACGGATCTGCTCGAACAATCGCACTTTCGCACCCCTTTTCAACCGACCCTCCTCTCCGGGTTCTTCCCCGGCTCAGGGTATCGGTCTCGATGGGGTGGGCCAAATCAAATGAGCGAAATGGGCCAATTCAGACTAGCGAACACATTTTCGGAGCTTGTGCACTGGAGGAAGGAAGCTCGCCAACTTCGAGCACCCCACCAGAGGTCGGCAGCAATGAGGGCCAACCGGCTCCGACTGCACCCCCTGCTGCCCCCGGCACAGCTCCGCCGACGATTGTCAGTCCCGAGCCGGGCGAAGAAGTCAGCAGCCAGTCACCGACGCTGACGGTTAAAAACGCCACGACGACGGAAGGGACTCCGACTTACACGTTCCAAGTCGCGACCGACCGCAGCTTCAATGACATCGCGGCGAGAGAAGGGGGCGTGCTTCAAGGCTCCGGCGGGGAGACCTCCTGGCAGGTCCAAAAATCGCTGGAAGCTCGCAAGTATTTTTGGAGGGCCTACGCGCACTTGGGCATGACTCGGCTTACGTCAGAAGTTTCCGACTTCACCGTCCCGGAGGATCCCGAACCGAATCTCGGTGACGGTCAGATCATCCTCACCGATTCGCTCACCAACGGCGGCTCGATAGGCCAGGTCGCGGGCGGTGCGTTCACATCTCGGGGTTGGGAGGTAAGAGCAAAGAATAACTTCATTCGCTATAGCATCCCCCCGCTGTCGGCGGGATACGTGCAATTCGACACCGTAGGGCTTCAGCTCTCCAATCCCAGCCTCGATCAGTTCATGCTGTTCGGAATGTGGGATCCCAATCGAGGAGACTACCGCGCAAATCCTTTCCGCGTACATCTCCAGAAGCTCGATTCGAGGCACAACGGGCCGTACCTACGTTTGCGATGGATCGCACAGGGCGAGCAGCACGATGAAGGTAACGGCTTCCTGAATTGAGACCCGTTCAAAGTCTACACGTGGCGAATCCAGTGGGGACCCGCCGGTGCCCGGAACGCGGCCGACGTTTTTCTGAATGGAAATCACATGATTACGGTGACCTATAGCCATGCCTACAATCCCAGCAAACACTGGGCAGAGCTCGGAATCGCCGAGCGGGCAGAATCCATCCAGGGAGTGGTCTACTCGAACGTCGAGATCGGGCGCCGCTAGTCTCTAGCGCATCTAAAGTCGGGCCTCGCGACATTTTGATGCGAGGTCCAGCTGTGCGGTCACCTGACTAGCGGCCGGGAGAGGAGGCGAAGAACGCCTCGAGAATCTCGTTGGTTCGTGCCCTCCAGCTGCCCCAACCATCGCCGCCTGCGTACTCGCCACCGGCGACGCGATATCCCTTTTGCCGTAGCATGTCCGCGCGCTCGCTATTGTCGAGGCGAAGATCGATTCCCCACTGGAAACTCTTAAGGTCATGCCTGGCCCAGTCGATATAGAACTCGATGGGGAGCCTTTCGCCGACCTCGAGTCGGCCGCGCGCCGCTTCATAGATCGGTCTCGTCACCAGCCGTGATGACTGCAACGGCGTGGGGCCGAATCTTCATGCGCTTCAGCCACTCGACGCGATGGCGATGTCCGGCGGCGTGTACATCGGTGTGGGGCCAAACCAAAACTTCACTTACATCGGCGAGCTACGGCCACGCATGGCCTTCGTTATCGACATCAGACGCCAGAACATGCTGGAGCACTTTATTTTCAAGCTCCTCATCGAAAAGGCCAAGACCAGGCTCGAATATCTTTCGTTTCTGACCGGCCGACCCGTCCATCGGCCACTTCCTTCCAGCGACCTCTCACTGGTCGAATTGGTCGAGATCATAGAGAACACCGCCCACGATCCCGAGTTCGCCCGCCAACTCTCGTCCCAAATGACGGCGACCCTCCGCACCTAGCCTGATCTCAACTTAACTCCAAGTGACTTCCAAGACGTCGAGCGCATCTATCTCGAGTTCTCCAGGCAGGGACTGGACATAAAATACGATAGCTGGCGCTCGTTCTTCTTCCCCACGCTGAAGGAATTCCTGCTGGAGACCGATCTGGAGGGTGTGCAGCGAAACTGGCTGGCGACCGCGGAAAGCTACCAGTTCGTGCGGAGCATGCAACTGGCCAACCTGGTCGTCCCTCTGGTCGGAGACTTCGCAGGCAAGGGGGTTTTGCGACGCCTGGGGAGGTTCCTTCGAGGAAGCGGGGATACCGTCTCCGTCTTCTATGTCTCGAACGTGGAGTTCTATCTATTCCGCCAACGTAAGTGGCAGCATTTCGTGGATAACGTGAAGCAATTGCCGATTGACGATCGAAGTATCTTTATCCGTGCCTACGCGAACCTGCATCGCCCCCACCCTCAGATGGTCGGTGACCACATCACCGTAACGCTCGTTCAAAACGTGGAAACGTTTTTGAACAACGCGGACGGGGGTCGCTATCGAAGTCTGTGGGACGTCGTGACGGTTGACTACGCCCATTAGAAGCTCTTGTTCCTTTAATCCCTCTCCCTTTTGGAGAGGGCCTGGGTGAGGGCAGAAGACAATCAACGCGAATTCTCCAGCACCCACGCGACAAAAATCTCGGTCAAGTGCCCGGCCTTCTCGGCTGGCGCGACCACTTCCAGCTGGAGGAGCCCCTCCCCGACAGACATGAAGCTCCCCTGAACCGTGTAACGAATCCCGAGCCAATCCTCTCCGAACGTGTATGAAGTCTCGCCTAGGCTCCCACGGCGATTGGAACAGCTCGAGGCCGCCGTCTCGGGCGTGTCTTTCCTTGTTGGCCACCAAGCCGCACGAAGCGAGACCGTGAAATCGCCTGGCGGCGACGCCGCCAACGCCGCCTCCGAAGGCGGAGCTCCTGGGCACGGGAAGGGCGTTCCGGGTTCTAGAATCCACTCGGTTGGCATCGTGACGTGCGCCAGCCCACTCGAGCGGGCGCCGGGCATGAACGCGGCCTCCCACTCGACGTGCGGTGCCGCCCTGACCTCGTCTACCAGGAGCCGTTGCGCTTCCATACTGGCAAGCGACCTCTGCAACGCGCCTCGATTGAAAGCAACTTGCTCTGCGTTACCCAAGTAGCGCGCCACCAACTTCTCTTTCTCCCCGAGGTCGAGGACGGCGTACACCATCTTCCAGACCCCATCTCGATTAGGAACGCGACCGGTCGCCTCACCGTACTCGACTCCTTCGGAGCTCTTCCTAACGGGATCTCGACCCGCCGAGCCTGCTGAAAAAAATTCGAAGGCTTCACCAGACAAAAGGAGCTCGGCGAGATCGCCGATGCTCCACGGCGAGAACACGCGGTCCAGGCGGAATCTCACCCCTTCGAGGCTTTGCCCACTGTCTGCCAATAACCGTTGCGGAGAAACGTCCTCCAGCCGTTGGGGCAACTGCAAACGTAATCCCTTCCCATCTAGCCCCTGAGCCGGACCCAACCGCAACCTTTGTGCCGGGACAAGTGAGTCCAGTCCGTGCGACTCGAGAAAATCCTTCACCACATCGATGGAGACGGCGAATCCCACGTCTTCCGCCTCCGCCAATTTCATGCGGACGACGCCCAGCGCGTAGCCTTCCTTATCGACCAACGGGCCGCCGCTGTTGCCGGGGTTCATCGTGGCGTTGGTCTGGATGTAGCGCCCGCGACCCCCTTCATCGGCCCTCAGCGCCGATACCGTCCCCTTACTCGCGCTGACGTGGGGGACGATGTCTGGAATCTTCACCTTCGCCACTTCCACTTCCCTACCAAAGGGATAGCCCAGGACTTGGACCGGATCGTTGGCCTCAATCGCCGTGGAGTCCCCGAAGGGAACGTACGTGACATCGACTCCGTTTATCGACAACACCGCGAGGTCGAGAGCCGGGTCGACGGCGTCGATCGAGGCGGTGAATCGGCGGGCGCCGTCCGCATCCGGTCCGCTGGGTCCGCCGGGAAAGACCACCTCAACCCGCTCGACCTCCACCTTGATGGTGACTTCGGTGTCGCCCTCTTGTCGCGTGAACTCCCGATCACTGATCACGTGGTAATTCGTGAGCACGTGTCCGTAGGGCGATATCACGAAACCGCTGCCCGTCCCCAGCTCGACCTCTCGGCGCTCGGTAGACTCCTCCCAAGCCTTTCGATACTCGACCCTTACTTGCCCAACCACGCGAATGTAGACGGTGGCCGCCGCCGCCGAGCCAGGCTGGGCCGCTACCGGTGCAGCACAGAGACATGCCAGGAGCCCGAAGGCGAGCTTGCTCATGCTCTCCAGAATAGCGCCGTCTGACATCCCTTTGCTAGGGCGTCTGGCCACGGGCACCTCCGTATTTTGGTTAACCCGCTCGCGGCGCGATAAAATAGGTCGTTAGGACAGAAAATGGCTACGTTCTACCTCACCACGGCGATCGACTACGTCAACAGCCGCCCCCACCTCGGGACGGCGTACGAGAAGATCACCGCCGACGTCATCGCTCGCTACAAACGGATCGCCGGGGTCGACACCCACTTTCTGATGGGCAACGATGAGCATTCGCTCAATGTGTACAAGAAAGCGAATGAGGAGGGTCTAGAACCACTAGCCTATTGTGACAAGATGGCAAAGGAGTTCCGGGACGTTTGGCGGCGCCTGGACATCTCCTTTGACGACTTCATTCGTACCACAGAGGAGCGTCACCGCATAGCGGTCACCACCCTGCTCGAGCGCATCCGCGACGCGGGAGACGTCTACGATGGCGAGTACGAGGGCTGGTACTGTGTTTCCTGCGAGGGCTTCAAGCAGGAAAAGGACCTGGTCGATGGCAAGTGTCCGCTCCACCACATCGAGCCCAAGTGGATCAAGGAGAAGAACCACTTCTTTCGCCTCTCCAAGTACCGGCAACCGCTCCTCAAGCACTATGCAGACTATCCCGAGGCGCTCGAGCCCGAGATACGCCGCAACGAGATCCTTCGTGTCATCGAGGGCGGCCTCGATGACATTTCCATCAGCCGCGAAAGCCAGAAATGGGGCATCCCCGTGTCATTCGACCCGGAGAGCGTGGTCTACGTCTGGTTCGATGCACTTATCAATTATATTTCCGCCATGGGTTTCGGCCAGGACGACAAGCTGTTCTCGCAGTGGTGGCCGGCGGACCTCCATGTCATCGGCAAGGACATCACTCGCTTTCACGCCATCATCTGGCCCGCGATGTTGATGAGCGCCGGTGTGCCCGTTCCGAAGCAGGTCTTCGGACATGGATTCGTCTACTTCAAGGGCGAAAAAATGAGCAAGTCCTTGGGCACCGCCGTGAATCCACTGGATGCCGCGGACCGGTTCGGCCCCGATCCCCTGAGGCTCTATCTGATCCGCGAAATCGCATATGGCCAAGATGGCGACTTCTCATGGGAGCGGTTCGAAGCTCGTTACAACTCCGATCTCGCCAACAACCTGGGCAACCTCCTCAGTCGCATCACGGCGATGTCCCAGAAATATCGCCAAGGCGAGCTTGCACCCCCCCCCGGCTCGCCAGGGCCGCTGGCGAGGGTAGCAGAGGAATCGCTAACGAGTTACCAGGAGACGATGGATCGGTTCGCTCTGCAGGACGGCGCTGCGGCGGCGTTCCGCCTCATCGACGCGACCAACGAGTTCATCACCGAACGGCAACCTTGGGCCCTAGCCAAGGACCCGTCGAAAGACGAAGAGCTGCGTCAGGTCCTTTACGAGTCCGCGGAGGCGCTTCGCATCTCAGCGACGCTGTTGTTCCCGGTGATGCCGAGTTCGTGTGTGGAGATCCTGAGTAGATTGGGGATCGCCAAGCCTACCGTCGAGCTACGCCTCGATCCCGATGCGAGGTGGGGCAGCGCCGGCAATCTTACAACCAAGAAGGGGGGACCGCTCTGGCCACGCTTAGCCAGCCCTGAGCCCACGCGCAGTCGCGTAGGCGACGGAGCGTGAGTCGTTGGGGATGGGGCCCCGACGACGCTGATTAAAGCCAAGAGCGCCTAAGCCCCAACAGGAGGACCATGAAGACCAGAACTTTTCTCGCTGCACTCGCGGTACTGCTCCTAGGCACAACCTCTCAGCTGAGAGCGCAAAACCTCGCCGAGTTCGAAAAATCGGTCACCGAGCACGCCCTCACAAACGGAATGAAGTTCTTCATCGTGGAACGACGCGAGGTCCCGGTGGTGTCTTTTCACACCTACGCCGACGTCGGCTCTGTTGACGAGGAGAACGGCATGAGCGGCATGGCTCACATGTTCGAGCACATGGCCTTCAAGGGCACCAAGGACATCGGCACCACCGACTACGCCGCGGAAAGAAGGGCGCTGGATAAAGTGGACGAGCTGGTCGCTTCGATTCAAGAAGAGCGGCTAAAGGCCGATCGAGCCAATGACGAGCACATCAAGCGACTTGAAGGCGAATTCAAAGAAGCACAACACGCCGCCAACGAATTCATCATCACCAATCAGTTCAGCGAGATCATCGAGGAAAACGGCGCGGTGGGTCTCAATGCCACAACCTCGGTGGACGCCACACGTTATTTCTACAGCCTTCCATCGAACAAGCTGGGGCTCTGGTTCTCGCTCGAGTCGGACCGTTTTTTGAATCCAGTCTTACGCGAGTTCTACAAGGAGAGGGACGTCGTCATTGAAGAGCGACGGATGCGAGTCGAGAGCCAGCCGGTCGGAAACCTCCTCGAGGACTTCTTGTCGGTTGCTTACAAAGCCCATCCCTATAGCCGGAACACGATTGGATGGTCCTCCGATCTAGACAACCTCACACGACCCGAGGCCCGGGAGTTCTTCCGCCGTTTCTATACTCCATCGAACTTGACGGCTTTCATCGTGGGGGATGTCGATCCGGAGGACGTCATCCGGCTCGCGGAGCTCTATTTCGGCCGACTTCCCGAAGGTCCGCCGCCACAGGGCTTATGGACACGAGAGCCGCCTCAAAAAGGTGAGCGAAGGACGACCGTCTACACACAGTCTCAACCGCTGGTCATCATGGGTTATCACAAGCCGAACGTGACTCATCCCGATGACGCCGATGCCGTCCAAGACATCCTGTCCGGCGGCCGCACTTCTCGCCTTTACCGAAGTTTAGTCGAGGATAAAAAGATCGTGGTAGCCGCTGGTGGCTTCCCTGGGTTTCCTGGAAACAAATACGCGAATCTGTTCCTGTTTTTCGCCTTCCCGACACCCGGTCATACCAACGAAGAAGGCGAAGAAGCCATGCTTGTCGAGATCGAGCGGCTGAAGACCGAGCTGGTGACCGAAAACGAGATCGAGCGGGTCAAACACCGCGCCCGGGCTCGCCTCATCGCGCAGCTCGACTCCAACGCGGGTCTAGCGGGTCAGCTCGCCGCCTATCAAGTCCTTACGGGGGATTGGCGCAATCGTTTTCACACACTTGACGCCATCGATAACGTCACACGAGAAGACATACAGCGCATCGCCCAAACCTATTTCACCGGGCGGAATCGCACCGTCGGCTACTTATTGACTGACCGGGCCGAACAGCCCACGGGTCGCTAGGAGGGGTCATGAGAAGACAAGCGCGACGAAACCAGCACCTCAGCAGCTTTCTTTTGGTCACCGGCTTCCTACTCGGTTGGAGCGCCACGACTAGCGCTCAGAAATCCTACGATGAGCTGACGTATCCCCCCCTCCGCGACATCCAGGTTCCAGACGTGGTCCGGACCGAGCTTCCGAATGGAATGGTGCTCTATCTTCTCAAGGATCACACGCTACCGAAAGTCCGAGGCTTAGCCTTCATACGAACCGGTGACCTATGGGAGCCAGCCGACAAGGTTGGTCTTGCCAGCATCGTCGGGCAAGTCATGAGAACCGGCGGAACGACCACCCGTAGCGGAGACGAAATCAACAAGATGCTGGAAGACGTCGGCGCCTCGGTCGAGACCAGTATTGGCGGAAGTTCTGGCACCGCTTCCTTGTTCGCTCTCAAGGAAAACTTGCCGATGGTCCTAGATGTCCTCGCCGACATCCTGCAAAATCCGGCCTTTGCACCGGACAAGATCCAACTGGCCAAGGTGAGGATGCAGAGCGGCATCGCGCGGAGAAACGACGACGTCTCAAGCATCGCCAACCGGGAGTTCCACAAGCTACTGTACGGGAGCGACAGCCCATATGCCCGGAGCTTGGAGTTCGCCACGGTCGCCAACATCACGCGGGGAGATATCGTTCAGTTCCACACCCGATACTTCCACCCCAATCAGATCGCCCTCGGCCTGTGGGGAGACTTCGAGAGTGACGCCGTTCGAGCACAGGTCGAGAGACTCTTTGGCTCTTGGGAGCGCAAGCACGTCGACATCCCACCGGTGCCCGAGTTCCACGCCGTCCTCAAAGCCTCCGTCAATTACATTTCGAAAGACGACATCAACCAGACCAATCTCCGCATGGGCCATCTCGGTGGCCGTAAGGACGACCCCGATTATTTTGCAATGACCTTGATGGCCAAAATCCTGGGAGGAGGCTTCTCTTCCCGACTCTTCAAGCTCATCCGATCGGAACAGGGGCTCGCCTACCGTCTTGGCACCTCATGGCGCGCCGCTTGGGATCACCCCGGAACTTTCTCCGTCGTGTGCAACACCAAGTCCGAGACCTCGATACAGGCGACAACCGAGATCCTGAAAGAGGTGCGCCGGATCACAGAGGAGCCGGTCACAGAAGACGAGCTTCGCCTCGCGAAAGACGGGATCTTGAACTCCTTCGTCTTCAACTTCGACTCTAAGGGGGAAATCCTCCGCCGTCTGATGATCTACGAATACTACGGTTACCCGAAGGATTTCCTGGAGAAGTATCGTTCCAACATCGAGAAGGTGACCCCGGCCGACATCCTGCGGGCGGCCAAGAAGCACATCAGGCCAGACGAGATGACCATTCTAGCGGTGGGTCGAGGGCAGGATTTCGACCAGCCTCTCGACACTCTGGGTGAGGTCAACACCATCGATATCAGCATCCCTCCCCCGCCTCAAGAGGCCAAGAGGGATGCTTCGGGACGATAGGCGTGCGCTCAGAAGGCGAATAGAGCGCCGACAATAAACCAGAACGCGATGTAAAAGATGAGACCGATGCCGCATACGGCGGCGGCGCGGCCGATGTCGGTGTAGCTCAACGCCGTCTTGGTGGCAAACACCGTAGCCACGATCATCCAAACCGTGGCAGCGCAAGGGTACGCACGAAACGGATGGCCCCCTCGCGACGGAGCAGCTCTTACACCGCCATGCGGTCGGAAACGATCGAGCCCACCTCAACCAGATACACGCCATCAAGCGGCGATGGGACATTCTATCGAAGCTCGAAGGCGCGCCCGCCGAGTTCCAGGCCCTGACGCGCGACCTCTCTGAAGATGACTTGAGGCGAAGACCCGCTTCCGAAGACTGGTCGATCATCGAGACCGCGTGCCACATTCGTGATGTCGAACAGTTCTACGCGGAGAGGTTCAGCAAGATCGCACACCTCGATCACCCGCGGTTTTGGACCATGAACAACGAGCGGCTTGCCACGGCGAGACGCTACCGCGAGGCCGATCTCAAGTCAGTGCTGAAGGAGTTCCGGCAAGGTCGCAGCGACACCTTGACCCTGCTAAGGGCGCTGCCGCACCCGATCTGGCAGCGAGTCGGGATCCACCCCGAGCGGGGCGAAATGACGATCGAACAGCTAGCGACTCGGTTGGGCGGGCACGATAAGCGACATCTTGACGAGATCCGCGCCTTGAAGGGAAAATGGCTTCCATCCTTCAAACCCTCTCCCTCTGGGAGAGGGCAGGGTGAGGGTACTTTGGAGAGGGATTAACGGAAGAGGAAACCATTCGGCCCTCACCCAGGCCCTCTCCCAAGGGGAGAGGGATTAACGGAACAAGAAACCATTTTCAGCGGTTATCCACCTCGAACAACTTCAGGAAATCTTCGGCCGGCGCCGGGGGGACCTTTGCAACCGCCAGGTTCTCGTCAACATGTGCTCGCCTCTTCATGCCGACGAGTGCCGTCGTGAGCCCGGGAGTCGAACGAGCGAATTGGAGGGCTCGCTGGGTGTCCGTGGTGAACCCTTTGAAGAGCTTCCCGAGCCACTCCGGGAGCCCTTTAGTAAGCCGCCCCTGACAGATCGACGCGCTCGACATCACCGTAACGCCCAACTCCTCGGCTGCCGATATGGCCGAGACCGACTTTCCGTTGAGCTGCTGGTTTTGTTCCGTCAAAGCCTCGGTCATCGCCAAACTATAAGGTAGCTGAACGAAACGGCAGTGGTGCTTCTCACCCCCTACTTCCCTGGCCAAGGAGGTGACTTTCTCGAGTGACAGAAAGTCTTTGGCCTTTGGCGACTGCCTATAACCTCCCCAAGTTGCGGTGCCGTAGTATTGGATCCTCCCGTCGGACGTCGCCTTCTCCAGAACCTCGAATACCGCTCGCAATCGCCGGCCGAGCTCGTCACTCGAGACCTCGGCAAGCTGCTTCTCGGGATTGTGAACATAGTAGATGTCGATCGTCTCGACCCCAAGGTTGGATAGACTGCGCTCGAGTTGATTCTCGATGAAGTTAGGTGTGATGACTTGGCACTCGCTTACGACATCCTCCGGACGCATCACTCCTGGCCCAAAGTAGGTTTTCTCGAGATAGTCCTTCACATCAGGAGGAGAGTCGTTATCGAATGGGATGAACCCTCCCTTCGTCGCCAGCACCACCTGTTCTCGCTTGATGTTCTGCTTGGCAAGCTCGTGCAGCGCGTCGCGAATGTTACGTTCGCTCCGCTGACAACGATAGTTGATGGCCGTATCGAGGACGTTGCAGCCAGATTGGACAGCCCGGACGACGGCACGACGATAGAGGTCGTCGGTGGTGTCGTCGTTTCGACCCAGGTATGTGCCCAGCCCGATCGACGACAGCCAAAGGCCCTGTGCTTCCCGAAAGTGATCTTTGGTGACCCCTTCGCGCACGCGTTCGTCGACGTAGGTCTTTGTCCCCTGGCTCGTGGCTCCAGCCATGTCCCCTCCTTGAATGTCCCTGCGGCCTATGATGATACCTGTCCCTCCACCCCACACCAACCCATGCGTCACTCCCCTTGATGTTCTACAGGAGCCGCCCTATACTCCTGCCGACAGACCCTTTTTGCTAGCGGGAGTGCTCGGCTCTGCTTCAGCGGCCGGCCCCGATGCGGTGGAAGCCCTCTTGGGATTCGATCCCGTCCTCCTGACGGAGGGAAAAGAGGTCCTCGGCAACGACGAAATCTCAGTCAGCCGAGAATGGCTCCGGTATCACTTTGCCAACGTTGAGAACAAGGCGAAACGACGTCTTCGAGATTCGCCCAACTGAGGTTCGAGCCTTCAGCAAAGCCCAGCGTGTCAATTTCCAAAAAATGATCACGCGCAACGTGCTCAGCTCTTTGCGGGCTCGCAACGAGCCCGAGTACAGCGCTGTATACACGAGCCCGAGTGAAATCAACGGAAAGCGTGTTGAAGAGGTCGCAGTGGATTTCGGCGGACAGGTCCTAACGCTGGGCATCGAACCAAATACCGGACGAGTCTTCCCCTTGCTTACGTGGGCCGCGGCCCCGATGGCGATTATGGGCAAGTCGTCCAGACACTGTCCGACTATAGGACCCTCAACGGAGTGACACTCGCTTTCAAAACGAGCACGACGTTCAACGATCAGCCAGTGCCTCAAATGTCATTCACTGCGGAGTCGATCACACTCAACGGGAAAGTTTCACCGCGATTTTCGAGCGGCCGACCGACTAAGGAAAACCTAAATCACGTTGTACTCGGGAATCGATTGTTTCCCACGGAATCGTTCTATCGAGTAAGGAGCGAGATCGACACTTTGGGCTTGACCCTCGGTAATAAGCTCCGCGATGGAAAGGCCCACCGCCGGAGCGTGCATCATGCCATGGCCGCTGAATCCGTTGGCGCAGATGAAGTTCTCGAGCTCCGGAACATGACCGAGGATAGCGTTGTGATCCGGTGAGACTTCGTAGAGGCCGGCCCACCCCGTTTTGATCTCCGCTTCCGAGAGGGCGGGCACGCGGTGTGTCGCGTGCTCGCTCACCGTCGCCAGCCAGTCCCAGTCCACTTGTTGACTGAAGCTCGCCGGCTCGTTCTGGTCCGATTCTCCCACGAGCATACCGCCGCTTTCCTTGTGCATGTACACGCCTGTGCCCCAGTCGATGAGCATGGGAAATCTGTCTGGCACCCAGGACAACGGTGCGGTTACGAAGAACATCCGACGGTAGGGTTCCACTGGAATCTCGATACCGGCCATCTCTCCGACCCGGGCCGCCCAAGGCCCTGCTGCATTCACGACCGCTCCGACCTCCCAACGATCGCCATTCACGATCAGGCCTTGTACGCGGTTCGATGCGACATCCATCGCAGCTACCTCAACGGAAGTCTCGAACAACGTACCAAGCTCTTTGGCTTTCTTGGAGTAGCCCTGCAGGATGGCCGCGGGACTGGCGATTCCGTCTTCCGCTCCGAAGGTCGCACCCACTAGGTCCTCGGTCTCCATCTCCGGAACCACGCGTTTAGCCTCCTCGACCGTCAGAACCTCAACCGGAACACCTAGCTCCTGCTGCGTGGCGGCGTTTTCGCGAAACGTCTCGAGCTGACTCTCATCGGAAAGCACAAAGAGGTAGCCATTCTGTCTGAAGTCGACCGGTACACCAATCTCCTCCTCGAAGCGCTTCAAGGCAGCGATGCTGAGCTTGGACATCGCCACGTTGGCCGCGGTCGTAAACTGAAGCCTGACACCCCCAGCGCACTTGGCAGTCGCGCCAGTGCCCAAGGCCTCTTCACGCTCGAAGACTACGACATTTTTGGCGCCGCGCGCGGCGAGATGATAAGCGATGGAGGCCCCTATGATGCCTCCTCCCACGATGGCAACCTCAGCGGTTCGTTTCACGGCTGCTAAGCGTACGAGGATTCGAGATCCGGCGCAATGGTTTAATTACGCCTACGGTTGACAGCGTCGGTGAGGGAATCATAGGGTTTCGAGGCATGAACCTAGCCGTCTCTCGCCACTGAAAGAAGGAGGTAATGCCGGCATGACCGACACACCCCAAGAATCACGGGCTCAGTTCCGCGACCTGGAATTTGGCTCCGTCGTCGCCACCAAGAGCAGTATGCGTCTGCTCAATCGGGACGGGAGTTTCAACCCCGCCCGCAAGGGACTCGGCCTGAAATCGTCGCTTTGCCTGTACAACGAGCTCCTGACCATGTCATGGCCGGCTTTCGCGTTGCTGACCGCAGCCGGCTATTCTGCGGCCAACGTCTTGTTCGCGCTTGCCTACATCGCCCGTGGGCCGGGCGCCATTCAAGGGCCCCCATCGCCGACGCGCCCGACGCATTCTGGCAATCGTTTTTCTTTAGCGTCCACAAGATGTCGACGGTGGGCTATGGGCACGTGGTCCCGGTCACGTTTTCGGCCAACAACGTGATGACGATCCAGTCGATTGTCAGCCTGTTTGGTCTGGCGCTCGGGACGTTACTTCTCGCCCCCAAGCGCGATCGAGCGCTTGGTGGATTCGATTGGACTCCCGCAGCAGCTCGGTTTGGATGAACCCGGCCTCGTTGGGCCCAACTCCTTCGCCCCACGAAAACCCGGAAAGAGTGGAAGCTGATAAGCCGGATCGTGGTAGTAGGGGCCGCGAACCGTGTAGACCCGGAAGCTTCGGCGTGCCTCTCGCCTAGCGCGTCAACAGCTCGATCACCATGCTCCCCCTCGCGGGTGTACGTTCCGAATGGCGCTGTGCCCTGGCGCGACTCGCTGTTCGTGTTCCTTCCGGGGCACGAGGAACAAGCCCGTCAGCATGAAGTTCATCACGCAAACGGCGGCGTACGCAGGCTTCCGGACGATCGGCCTGGCCTACGACAACACACGGAACACCACTGAGATCTGCGGTTCGAGGCCGTGCGGAGACGACTGCGTCGAGAAGGCGCGGGAGGAGATCTTCTTCGGGATGAATTTCCCCACGAGACGAAGGTCAAGCGGGGAGACTCCATCATCGAGCGTCTCTACAACCTGCTCGTCAAGCTGCACGAGCTCGATATTGAGGACGGGATGAACGACCAGGGCTGGGATGCCTACTTCGTTCCGCGCCACGGCGCGTCTCCGCTGACCGCGGAGAACATCGTCTGGAATCAAGTGGTCCTCGCCGGCTTCTCGCAGGGAGCCAGTCACACCGGGTTCTGGTCGAAGTGGCTGCCGCTGCGGGGAGCGATCATCATTGATTCGGGACTCGGCAGGTGCCTGGACTTGGATACAGGAGATATCCTTCCCGACGACTGGCTCCGCGACCCCGTCGACGCCAGCGCCGGGGGACCTCGGTTCGGGATCGGTCACAGGGAAGGCAAAGCGACTCCTGACGTAGCCCTTCCCAATTGGAACCTGCTCGGGATGGGGATCGGGGACGAGATTGATGACGGGATAGTCACATTCCCGCCCGGCACCGCGGCGTTCACCGGCCAGGTCGCCACGTCCGTCATGGGTTGCGGCGCACATCTCTCCATGGCCGAGGACGAGTGCATGCCGAGCAACCCGGTGAGCGGCGCGTCTTCCAACCAGGCGGATGAAACCCATCTGTTCCGTGATTACCTCCTGAGGTTCTACTGCGCCGATGACGACACCGGGTGTCGGTGACGCGGATATTGGAGTCTACGTAAGGGACCGGGATCCACTTCCCCGAGGCGGTCCAACCCCTGCGCGAGAGCAGCGCACGCAGGTGCGGGTGGGGATTGACCCGCTCGCCGAAGGTCTGGATCACCGTCACCATTCCCGGGCACGGTCTCGTCGTCTGCGGCAGTGGCCATCAGCTTACGGAACGTCTCGTAGGCGAGACGGCTCAGATCGCCCAGCAGCTCACGCTGGCGGACGAGGAAGAACTGCAGCATCTTCGGGACCGTGACCACCGCCACACATGTCACCGTCATACGCTTCATATTCGGCAACCTCCCGGCACCCTTCCTATTGGCTCGTCACGTTCTTTTCTAGGCGGACAACGGTGCCGCCTGCGTCAGGAAAGATGAAGTCCACTCGTCCGCAAATTGGTACATGTAGAACACGCCACGTCCGCCTCCCCGGTCCAGGTTCTCGGGCTCGCGTGGATCCGGCACTTTCGCAGGGTCGAAGCCACTACCTTCGTCGCCGACCGTGAATACCAGTTTGCGCTTCCCCCCGACGGAAAAGCACAGGAAGCTCACTCTGCCCCGTCGACTTGGGTCGCCACGATTCCCGTGCCCAATGGCGTTGACGATCGCT
This sequence comes from Candidatus Marinacidobacterales bacterium, assembly GCA_965222425.1. Taxonomy (GTDB): domain Bacteria; phylum Acidobacteriota; class Vicinamibacteria; order Marinacidobacterales; family DATDRI01; genus CBDCNP01. Next base: position 180,521 of record CBDCTW010000001.1, on the reverse strand, counting down.
TCTCGAAGTGCCAACGAGAAGAAGTGAGAGGCATCGGGGCCAAGGCCCTCTTGGATTCCCAGAATCTCTGCGGCGTGTTGGATAGAGTCGACCACGCTCATCTGGCTCGCTGTGTCGATTTTGAAGGTCTGCGCCATCCTGGACCCGTTGGCCGAGGCCCTTTCGTCTCACACTCCTCGCCTCGCGGTCAAACCCAACGAGGTCGGGTGCTCATCAGTAGACACCCGATCGGCGGGACGCTAAACTCGCCTCGCTGGCTGAGGAATCCACTTTGCGTGTAGCCATGGCTCAAATCAACCCCACGGTCGGGGATTTGGAGGGGAACCTAAGCCTAATCCGAGAAGCGCTCCGACGCGGCGAGGAGTCCAGCGTTCAGATCGTGGTGTTATCGGAGCTCTGCATTTCGGGTTATCCCCCCAAGGATCTCCTCGCGAGGTCCGCCTTCGTGCGAAGGTGCGGTGAAGCGCTGGACGAGCTAGCCGCCGGAGTGGGCAAGACGGCCGCGCTCGTCGGCTACCCCGAGGAGAACACCAGCTCGACCGGCAAACCGGTTTTCAACTCCTCCGCACTCCTCCACGAAGGGAAGACCGTTGCGCGGGTTCGTAAGACCCTCCTCCCTACTTACGACATCTTCGATGAGAATCGGTATTTCGAGCCGGCCCAGGATACGGTCCCAGTAGACTTTTGTGGCAGCAAGCTCGGCCTTACGATCTGCGAGGATATCTGGAACGACCGGGACTTCTGGCCCCAATGCCACTACCGGACCGATCCGGTAGCCGGGCTCATTCAACACGGCGCGGGCGCGGTGCTGAATATCTCCTCGTCTCCCTATGACCTGGGCAAGGAAGATCTGCGTCTCAGGATGCTTCGAGGCCTGGTCGGGAAATACCGAATTCCTCTCATCTACGTCAATCAAGTAGGAGGCAACGACGAGCTCATCTTCGATGGTAACAGCGTCGCCCTCTCCGCCGATGGCTCTCTCCTGGCGAGGGGAAAACCGTTCGAGGAAGATTTCCTGGTGGTCGATACCGACTCGCGGGACAGCGTCGAGTGGGTAGATGCACCCCTCATGGAACGACTGTACGCCGCGCTGGTTCTCGGCACCCGCGACTACGCGCGGAAGTGTGGCTTCAAACGCGCGGTGGTCGGCCTCTCGGGCGGGATCGACTCCACGGTCACGGTGTGCATCGCTGCAGCGGCGTTGGGAAAAGACAACGTGCTCGGCGTGAGCATGCCCTCTCGCTACTCGTCCGCAGGTAGCGTCACCGACGCCCGCACTGTCGCCGAGAATCTCGGCATAGAGTCTCAAGTCATCCCGATTGAAGGCCCCTTCAAGGCCTACCTGGACACGCTCGCGCCTACCTTTGAAGGACGAAAACCCGACGTCACCGAGGAGAATCTCCAGGCCCGAATTCGGGGAAACCTTCTAATGGCCATCTCCAACAAGTTCGGCCATCTCGTGCTCTCGACGGGGAATAAGTCCGAGCTTGCGGTTGGCTACACGACGCTCTACGGGGACATGGCCGGTGGTTTGGCAGTAATCGCCGACGTTCCCAAAACCCGGGTCTATGAGCTCGCCCGTTACATTAATGAGAGAGAGTCCGTTATTCCCAAGTCAGTGCTCACCAAACCTCCCTCTGCAGAGCTTCGCCCCGATCAAACGGATCAGGACAGCCTCCCTCCTTACGAAGTACTCGATTCTATTCTCCAGGCCTATGTCGAAGACGCCAGACCGGTGGACGAGATCGTTGCTCTCGGCCATGATCGCGAACTAGTAATGGAGGTCGTACGCCGAGTAGATACCAATGAGTACAAGCGCTACCAGGCGCCCCCGGCTTTGAAGGTTACACCACGTGCCTTCGGCACCGGATGGCGCATGCCTATCGCGCGAGCCTTCCGGTAACCGGGCTGGACGCCGAGGTAAGAAACTATCGCTCGAGATTCGCTGGCGAGTAGCCCTGCAACCAAACGACGCCGGCCAGCTCATCGCCAAGGTCGAACGAGCCACCGATCAGGTGAGCCCGAGTAGCTTGTCCAAATCGGCGGGAAAGACCACCGTAAAAGTCGAGCCTTTGCCTACTTCGGTCTCCACCAGAATCTCTCCCCGGTGGTCTTGCATGATCTTGTAGCAGATAGAGAGCCCTAAGCCGGTCCCCACGCCCACTCCCTTGGTCGTGAAGCCCGGGTCGAAGATCTTCTCCAGTTTTTCCTTCGGAACGCCTTTGCCGCTGTCCCTGATCGCCACGTGTACCTTGCCGTCCTTCAGGAAGGTCCTTACCGAAATCTCTCCCTTGTCGACGATGGCCTGGTGCGCGTTTACGAGCAGGTTCAAGAAAACTTGATTCAATTGGCCCGGATAGCAGGCGACCGGTGGAATGTCCCCATATTCCTTTGTCATGGTGATGTCGTGCTTGATCTGCGGGTGGAGCAAGGCCAACGTATCGTCGAGTCCCTCGTGAATATCCCCGGTCTTCAACTCCGCCTCATCCAGCCGCGCAAAGCTCCGCAGTCGTCGAACTATGTTGGACACGCGCTGCGTGCCCATATCGATCACCTTGGTTGCCTCGCCGATGGCGTCGAGGGCCCGTGAGAGCCCGGTCTTGTTTCCGCTCGTTTCGCCTTGCAGCGACTGTTCGAGCTTCTGCACCGCCCCCTTCAACGTATCGTTCATGCTGTGAATGGCGCCGCGGAATGTGTCAATGATTTTGAGACACCAAGATCGTGCATTTAGTGAGCCACCGCTTGTGTGTCGACGTGCGTGAAGGGAGCTTCGTTCGACGGGCGGCAGACGGTCGTCACGCCCGGTTTTTCGTGAGTTCCGGCTTGGATCTGTTCAGCGCAGGTCACCGAGTCGCCCGAGGCTAGGACGACGGGACCCCCGTAAGTGATGCAAATGGGGGGTACCTGGGGGTCGTCCGAGGCCTCGAACGTGGCTCCTGAGCCAATTTGACGCGTCGTTTTCGTCTCCGGCGGATTGATCCACGCCGCCGAGGGTATTTCGGACGATTTCGCCGGTCCCTCCACAAAACGCTCTGGATGGGCTTCGAAGAAGTCCAAGAGCACCTGTTGGCGACGTGCGACAATGGTCGCTGCCCGGCCGTAGTGCACCGACTCGGGTGTGAGCAGGCCTATGCCGGAGTGATAGTGGGCGTCGTTGTACCAGCCGAAGAAATCTCGACAAACGTCGCGAGCGTGTTGGGCCGAACCGAACCGCCCGGGAAACTCCGGACGGTATTTGAGCGTCTTGAACTGACTCTCCGAGTATGGGTTGTCGTTGGAAACGTGAGGTCGGCTGTGGGTCTTCGTCACCCCGAGGTCCGACAGGAGCATCGCTACCAGCTTGGATTTCATCGATGAGCCGCGGTCGGCGTGAAGCGTCAGCTGCTTCGGGACGATACCCTGCTTCGAACACGTCTCTTTGATGAGACGCGTCGCAAGCTCCGCACTCTCGTGCTCGGCCACCATCCACCCCACGACGTAGCGGCTGAAAATGTCCATGATCACGTACAGGTAGAAATAGGCCCACTTCATGGGGCCGAAAAGCTTCGTAATATCCCAGGACCAAACCTGGTTGGCTCCCGTCGCCAGAAGGACCGGTTTTTCGTAGTTCGGGTGTCGGAGCTGATTGCGCCGCTCTCGGAGCTCGTCATTCTCATCGAGGATGCGATACATGGTGCGCACCGAGCACAGGTACTCACCCTCGTCCAGCAGCGTCGCGTAGACCTCTCGGGGAGCCTGGCCCATGAATCGGTCCTAGTTCAAGGTGGCGAGCACCGTCTGACGCTCCGTGGGCGCCAGGGCTCGCGGTGATGACGCGCTGCCAGATGGTGGTTTCGAAGCGCTGGAGGTTTTACGGTGACGATAGAACGTCGCCGGCGAAACCCCCAGCGCCCCACAGGCCACACGGACCCCTACCTCGAGAGATAGTCCCTGGGCCGCCGTCATCATTCGCCGCTTCGCTTCTCCAGGCGATTCACCGGCATTCCCACCATCTCGCATAGTTTTTTTTGCACATCGATGATCGTCTCGGCCTGTCGGAGCTTACCTTGCAAGCCCTGCACCTCACGCTCGAGCTCCGTGACCCGTCCCGCCAGAGGATTCACCTCATGGACTTTGCGGCCTCGCCTTGTTGGCTTCAGCGCCGACACCGTGCCTTCCTTCCTCTGACGGCGCCATTGCGACAGCGTGGACGAATACACCCCCTCGCGCCTCAACAAGGCCCCGACCTCTCCTGGCTGCGTGCAGGCATCCACCTTCTTGAGCAGCGTGAGTTTGTACTCCACCGTGAACCGGCGCCGTTTCGCCTTGTCCGTCACCTCCGGGTCGGGTGCCGCTCCGGCTACCGGGGCGAACTTTCAAGAATTTCGAATCGCCGGCGTCGGCGAGAACATCCGACATGCCGATCTGAAAGCCGACGGTCGGGAGACCGTTTACCTGTCGGCGCGCGCCTGGACATGGGCGGATTGGGAGCTCGCCGTTGCGGTGCGGACCACGACGGATCCCATGAGTCTCGTCGCACCCATCAGAAAAGAGCTCGCTTCGCTGGATCCACAAATCTCCATGGCCAAGATCCGCGCTATGGAGGACTACGTGAGCGACGCGGTGGCGCCGAATCGGTTTGCCCTTATCCTGATCACTATCTTCGCCGCGGTCGCCGTGGCCCTTGCGTCGGTGGGCCTCTATGGTGTGATTTCATACGCCCTCGCACAACGAACGCGCGAGATCGGGATTCGTTTGGCCTTCGGAGCGCCGCGAGCGAGTATTTTTCGGCTCGTCTTGGGCCAAGGATTGCGCTTGACGATTCTCGGAGTGGCGATAGGTGTGCTGGGTTCGTTCTTCCTAGGCGGACTGATCTCGAGTCTTCTTTTCGAGGTCACTGCGGAAGATCCGCTTACCTACGTCTCCACCGCGGGGCTTCTGATACTGATAGCGCTGGCCGCTTGCTTTACCCCAGCCAGACGGGCAACTAGGGTGGACCCCATCAACGCCGGGGATGTCCCGCCGGATGTTGAATGTGGGGTAGCTGCGGCTCCTTGGCCGGCCTAAGAATAGGTCTGCCAATAAACCGTCTCCAGAGAGGGACAAGGAGCCACCAATGCCTAGGAAATCAAAGAAGCCAGTAAGAAAGCAAACGCACTCGCCTACGGGCAAGGTAGTTGGCCAAGTCGGTCAGATACTGCTACCGATGATAGCTGGGATCGCGGCCACGAAGGCGGATCTGACGGAATGGGTGTACGAGCAAGGACTGACAGCTCTGCACCTACTGCTCGGAGAGGACGCCGAGGAAATCGCGGGGCTCAAGGGCAAGCACGAGAAGGAGCGAACTCATAACCACTGGGAGAGCACGAACGGAGAGCTGAGCTTCGGTGATCGTCGCATCCAAGTGTCGCGACCTCGAGTTCGCTCGAAGTCGGGCGCGGAGGCGTCGCTTCCACACTTCGAAGCCTTCCGCGAAGAAGACCCGCTTCCAGAGCGAGTGTTGAATCAGATCTTGGTGGGCGTATCGACCCGAAATTACGAATCGAGTCTGGACAAACCCGCGGCCAAGTTGAAGTCTCGTGGCACGAGTAAGAGTGCCGCCAGCCGTCACCTCGTGAGCCAAACGACTAAGAAGCTCGAGGAATACCTGTCTCGGCGGCTAGAGGAGTTCGAGCTTGCGGCACTGATGCTGGATGGCCTTGAGGTGGCCGGACAGACCGTCGTCGTAACTCTAGGTATCACAATAGATGGAACGAAGGTGCCCCTGGGTATATGGCTGGGCTCGACGGAGAACTCTCGGGTGTGCACCGCGATGTTGCAGGACCTTCTCGAGCGAGGCTTGCGCGTCGATGAGTCGATTCTCTGCGTAGTGGACGGAGGCAAAGGCATCCGCAAGGCACTCGTCGACGTTTTGGGGGACCTCGCGGTCATCCAAAGGTGCCAGATCCATAAACTCCGAAATCTTCGCTCGTACCTTCCCAAGTCTCGTCACGCCTACGTGCTCCAGACGATGAAGGAAGCCTACAAGTGCAAGAGTGCCGACAAGGCGCGCAAGCGACTTCAGGCATTGGTGTCGTGGCTCGAGCGAAACGGCTACGACGAAGCTGCCGGAAGCCTTCGTGAAGGGATGGAAGAAACACTCACGGTCGTGAAGCTCGCGCCGCCCGCCTTACTTCGCCAGTCTCTTGCCACGACGAACGCCATTGAGAATCTCAACGGAACCATTCGCAGAGTATCGAGAAACGTCAAGCGTTGGAAGAGTCCTTCCATGGTTCGCCGATGGACCGCTCCTGGCGTCGTCACCGCGCAGAAAAAGTTCCGGCGTATCAAAGGCTATCGCCATATGGGCGCTCTCGTTCACGCGCTTAGAAGCAAACAGAAATCTCTTGACAGCGATGAGTTTGCTGCCTAAGAGTATTCACAGGTGCCGCCGCTACCCGACCAAATTCAACAGCGGCCGGGACATCCCCTCAACGCCCTCCGCTCCGAGTAGTGCCGATTCGGGCGCCCATGCACAACAGTGGGGGTCAGATCCGCCGTCTAAATCCATGCGCCAGTTAGCCGCCTGCAAACGTGCACAAAATTGGATCCGACCCGTGTGATAAGACTGGGTCTGACCCCGGCTTTGTGCATCACGGCCAGGTTGCCAGGGCGCTCCACGCCTTGCGGGTTCGCACGCGGGCTTTCAGTGTCGCGCCACGACGAACGACCACTTCTTCTCGATCTCTGGTGCCGGTGAATGCACCCGACGCGACCTCCCCGCCGCTGCTGCGCGGGTCTCGACCGTCCAGCGTAAAGTAAAGTGTGCCGCGGTCGTTGGGGTTCAGAAGGTGCACGATACTGCCAACCGTCGACGCGGAGAACCTGGGTGGATCGATCGGCGGGTAGTAGCCCTCCCTTCGCAAAGCGTCGATGAACTGGTCCACGTTGCCAGTCATTTGCGCCACGACCCGCTCGACCTCCGGTACGAACGTATCGTCGCGCGTCCGAGTCGGTTCGCCGAAGGGCTTTCGCACATCCCCCCACCGCGCAGACTCGGCAACCACTGCGTCCGCGACGAAGTCAGTCAGTGTCCGCCATCGCGCAATCGCATTGGCATCCGTCAAAGAGCCGTCATTGAAGCAGTGAACGTAGACCCGGTCCGCGAACAGGTTCATGAAGTCAGAATTCCTTCGAAGGGAATGCCATATCCCGACCATGTCGTCGGTATCGATCTTTTCCGTTGCTCTTGCCCGGAAACGTGGATGAACGGAAGCCACTGGTGTGCCATCTCCCGAAGCCCAGATCTCCTCGGCATCCCAGATAAAGAACTTCCCCGGCGACGGAGGACTGTTACGATTGCCGGCGTACCAGTTGTTTTCCGGCCAATCTCGCATGCCGGAGTACCAACAAAGAATCAGGTAGTCTGCCAACTCCTCGACATCGATATACTCCCGAAGCTGCCGGTAGCGAGAACGCTTAGCCGCGTTCTTCACTCTCAGCGGTCCACGCAGATAGTCCCAGCGCGACGAATCGCCTTGAAACGGCCCGTTGTGCTTCACCGAGAAGAAATCGTACATGGCGCCACCGAAGTAGGTCGCCTGAAACCAAGCATCCGGCCTCTCAGTGACGTTGTACATACCCCAGTAGAGCCCGTTCAAATAAAGATGCACGAAGGTTCCATGCGCGCCGATGCCCGACATAGCGATCTGCGTGTCCCGCGCCCATTGATCGCGCACGTAGGTCGTGCGATCCGGGTGCCATCGAGTAGCCCAGGAACGATCCTTCCCCGACCTCAGCACGATGCGGTCGAAGGTCGCGGCGGCGGAATTACCGTTGAGGGGCGCGTCTCTAAAAATACGCGAGTCCCACTTGCCCGCTCCATACTCGCTCTGGAACTTGAGCTTCAGAGCCCGTTTGACCGCCGACCAGCTGTGACTCTCGAGCCCGGCATCGACTTGAGTGCTCTTCTGCGGTTGCCCTCGGTAGATCAGCTCCATCGAGGCGGCTCGCGTACTGCCTCGCCCGGTGTCTCCCCAATAGACACCGCTTTGCCGCATATCCAGCCGGGAGCCATCGGTTTCTACCCAACCGAATAGGTCCTCCCTATCCAAAACAATGGAGATCGTAGGTATGGAAAGCAGTCCGGCTCTTATCGCCTTTCGGTAACGAGGGTCAGAAACCACATTAGGATCCATCTCGTAGTCGAGCATTACCCTCTCGTCCGACCGGTAGCAGGTCCTCAACTTGCGGTGAGGAGATCCTGGCAGGCTGTACGGCTGCTCTAGTACGTCCTCGATAAAGATGTACGTATGCGTATCCACATTACTGGGAACCATCCCTTCCTTGTACGCCATCGCCCGGAGAATCGTCGTTCCTTCCACCGACACCGTTACGGGGCTGGTATTACCCAACCCATGCGTCAGAGTGGGCGCACTTCCGTCGAGGGTGTAGCGAATCCTCGCCCCCTCCGTCTTCGACTGGATCAAAACGGTAAAGGGAGTCCAGTAGAAGCCACGGTTGAGGCTGAACTGTGTATCCCTGACTGTTTCTTGTTCAGCTACGCCTTGTCCCAACAGGAAGAAGGCAGTGGCAATCATCGTAAACACGCCTGCCCGGTCGTTTCTCATGAACTCACCAATGAGGCTAACATACGGATGGGCTATCGGGGAGAAGCGCATGGACAGTGAGTTTCAAATCGGTGATTGGCGGGTCGACGTTCCAAGAAACCGGCTCGTCCGCTCTGACCACCCCGAGCACTCGGTGAGAATCGAGCCCAAGGCGATGCGGGTCTTGGTTTACCTGGCCCAGCACGCCACATCCGGTCTTCGGGCAGCTTGGAAGTCAGCTCGCTGAAGCTCCGACCGCTAAGGGAGGGCCGACCACACTCGACGGAGACGCTCTCTCCGCCAACTTTAGCCATCGCAGTCTCCGGCGGAGTCGGATCAGAATCGCATGTTGCCCGATGGCATCCTGCGCGTCTTCCGCAGCCGCGACCGGGGAAACTCCTGGCAAGCTCTTACCGAGGGGGTCCCGCAAACGCAGGCGTATCAGCTGGTCTTGCGAGCCGCGATGGATACCGACACGCTTGACCCGGCCGGCGTATACGTGGGGATGCAGGGCGGCCAGCTACTCGCCAGCCGCGATGAAGGTGATCACTGGGAGGTTCTGTTCAACTGGCTGCCGCCGGTGTCTTCGGTTCAGACCGCGGTGGTGGAAGTTTAGCCCTCACCGCCGTCTGACCACCGACGCCTGGCTCGCTTGATTGTTAGCTACTCTCTTTTTTTGGCGCCCATCATGGGCGCAACTTATTTTGACGGCCGGCTACTCCCTGTTTTGGCGTCCATCATGAGCACGACATTTCTTGACGCCCGAAATCTTCCCCAGAGGGAGAGGGCTTAGAGGAAGGAGGCATAGCCCCTCACCCCAGCCCTCCCCCCAAAGGGGAGAGGGAGTAGAAGAAGAAAGGCAGCATCAATTCCCCTCACCCCGGCCCTCTCCCCAAAGGGGAGAGGAGTAACGGATGGAAGCCAACCTTATTTAGCGGCCTAGCGCAGCCAACATCTCCTCTACGGTCGTGAACTTGACCCGCGGCCGCCCTTCTTCCTTGCCCTTACCAACCTCTATCTCGTCCAGCTTCTGCCAATCCTTCCACGAAACGAAGTCCGGTTTGCGCTCCCGAACGAGCGTCTCCGCTGCCGCCGGATCCGGCTCCGACGGTTCCAGCGTCGACCCGTTCGCGAGATCTTCCATCATGCAGTTCACGGTCTCTAACGCGTCAGGCTTGTTGGTGCCGATGACCCCGCTGGGGCCCCGCTTGATCCAGCCTGCGGTGTAGAGTCCGGTAACGGGCTTTTTAGACCCGGGCTCGATCACTCTCCCCTTTTCGTTGAGTATCACCCCCCACTTCTCGTGGAAAGGGACGCCTGGAAGTAGAACGCCACGGTATCCTACCGAGCGAAATACGAGACCCACCGGCAGCTCTTCGAACGTTTCCGTCTCTCGGGGGCGAAGAGTCCCTGTTTCCGTGGCCCGGAGCTCGTTCTTAACGATCTTCATGCTGGAGACCTCACCGGCGTCATTGCCGATTAGCTCTACCGGTGAAACGAGAAAACGCAGGATGAGCTTTCGGGGCTTCCCCGACTCCTTGCGAGCCGCATACTCTTGAAGGATTTCCACCTTCCTCACCGTCGACTTGTCCTCCTCCACCGATTGCTTGCTGAGCGCATCCAGCTCGGCTTCCTCGGGCAAGACCTCGATGTCGGCGCCCGGCATCTCGCCGAGCTCCTTGATCTCGGGATTCGTGAACGCCGCCTGGGCTGGCCCGCGCCGACCGAGCATGTAGACGTCCTTGACCTTGCTCTTCCGCAGCGCGTCCTCGGCGTGATCGGCGATGTCGGTCTGGGCTAGCTCTTCTCGAGTCCTGCAGAGAATCCGAACTACGTCCACCGCGACGTTCCCGACGCCGATCACCGCCACGGCTTCCTTCGACAGATCGAACTTGCAGTCCCGATAATCGGGATGTCCGTTGTACCAAGCGACGAACTCCGTTGCGGCATGGCTCCCTTCGAGGTTCTCTCCCGGTATGCCGAGGCTGCGGTCGGTCTGCGCTCCGGTCGAGAAAAGGATCTGGTGATAGTGCTTTTTCAGATCGTCCAAGGTCACGTCGGTGCCGAACTCGACGTACCCATAGAACCGAAAACTCATTTTGTCCGCGATCTTGTCATAGGCCTTGGTAACCGATTTGATCTTCTGATGGTCCGGCGCGACGCCTCCCCGTACCAAACCGAACGGAGTCGGGAGACGATCGTACATGTCGACCTCGATCGTCACCTGCTCGTGTTTGAACAAATGCCCGGCCGCATAGAAGCCGGTGGGGCCGGCGCCAATGATCGCGACACGAAGTGGGTTGCTCTCGCTTTCAATTTCTGCCATCTATGCTTTCCTTACGGTCGCGCTAAATCTGATCGTCCAACGTTTCTAGCTCACCCTCGTACTCGTCTCGTTGTGCCTTCACCACGTCGCCAATAGAAACGATTCCCACTAGCTTGCTTTGATCCATGATGGGCAAATGGCGAAAACGTTTTTCGGTCATGGTGTGGAGCACAGGACGTAGGGCGTCCTGGGGCACGCCAATCGTCACGTTCGTGGTCATCAGGTCTTTGACGGTTTGCGAAAACACTTGTTCGTTCTTGAACGCGGCGCGCACGATATCTCGTTCGGAAAAAATTCCGACCGGTTGATCTGTTTCGTCCACGGCGACCAGGGCCCCAATGTTGTGCTTGACCAGCAACGCGATAGCGTCCCGAATCGGCTGCCCAGGACGGATGGTAATGACACCCATGCCCTTCTTAGCCAAGATGGCTGCAACGTTCATGGGACACCTCCGGCAAGTCCGAGATCGGACTTGCGATTCCCACCGCGACTCCATGCCGATAAACCAGCCGAGCACCCCGGTCGGCGGTTTCGAAAAGCAACCACTGCCCTGAAACGGCGAGCGCAAGCGCGATGAAACGGAGCCGACTACGGCTGAGTGTCGGTTGTTGGCGGTCCCGCCATGCGACTTCGAAGCGAAGCATCGCGACCCCTATGAAGGCCACGATGGTTGCAAAGGCCCAATCCCCGTGGTTCGCGATCAGTTGCTCGACCTCCGAAGGGACCCGCTCCACCTGGTCGGCGGCAAGCTTCCCCGCCCAGGCGGCTACTCCCGCTCCCAACAACCCGAGCCCATAGAGGGACACGGCTGCACGATCCAGCCACACCGATCGGCGAAGTGCTAGGCAAGCTACGTCGAAGAGGAGGGCGGTGACGAACAATGCGATGGGGAAGTGAACCAGGACGGGGTGCGGATTGGGCAACGACTGCAATAGGTTCGCTCCTTGCTGCGATTCGAGTCGGGGGGTGACCTTCAAGAAACGTCGGAACGGTAGTCCTAGAGGTCTTCTTCCAGAGTTTCATCGTACGTCTTGATCACGCCGCCATAATCACGGCGAAAGGTCTCGTCGCCATTCGCTCACCTCCCGTCCTGCAATGGAGGCGTAGACGCCCCAAATACACGCACAGGTTACTTAATCCCCCGACCTTCAGGCAACTGGTTCGAGTCGTCCTTGCCGCCGCGGAAGCTCGGGAAACACATGTTCGAGCGAGGGAAGCAGGGAGCGGCTGTAGCGTAGATTTAGAGGGGTCGATCTCCCTGGCCGTCCGGCTCTCACACCTGCTTTCCTCCCTCCCTGATGAGCGCCATGACCTTTTCGTACATCTTCGGCGGGAGTACCCGTACGATCGACATCATGCCCATGACCCCGCCTGACCAAGAGGGACGCATTCCGTAGGTTTCCGGCTTAGCGACGTTGTCATCCATCGTCATCCACATGTCTTGGGGGAACCCGGGTACGCTCGAAGCGTCTTGGGCAGCCGAGCCGCCATGGTGTTGATGTTGCTGCATGCCTTCTTGGCCAACCAGATGGGAAGTCTCCCTTGCTCGGTTGGGCAAACCGATCGCGCGTCCCATGGCCGGCCCGAGCTCCTCGGACAAAGCTTGGCCCTGCCGAATCATCCCCATGCCTTCCTCCATCCCCATACCGCTGTGCATCCCCGAGCCCACATGCGCCATGGGTCCAACCATGGAGACCATCTGGTTCATCATGTGGTGGGGCAGGTGACAGTGGAAGATCCAGTCGCCGGGATAGATCGCGTCGAATTCAATGTCCTTAGCCTGTGCGACGCCCACCAGCACCGTATTGGTGGGATACCAAGCCGATCGGGGAACCCTTCCTCCCTCGGTGCCGGTAATGGCGAACTGAACGCCGTGGAGGTGAATAGGATGATGATCCATTCCTAGATTGACGAGTCGAATGCGTACACGTTCTCCCTGCTTCACAATCATGGGCGTCGTCGCCGGCCCCGCCTTTCCGTTCATCGTCAGCCAGTTGAACTCCATCGATAGGGTGTTCGGAATCGTGTTGTTCGGCAGGATGGCCCACTCCTGAAGGATAAACCCAAAGTCCTTGTCCACCCGCGGCTGATACGGTCTCTTCGGATGCATGATGAACAGGCCAATCATTCCCATCATTTCCTGCATCGGCATGTGAGAGTGGTAAAAGAAGGTCCCCTTCTGATGCAAGGTGAACTCGTAGACGAAACGGCCCCCCGGTGGAATCGGGTCTTGCGTGAGGCCCGGAACTCCGTCCATTTCTATTGGGATCTCGAAGCCGTGCCAATGAACGCTGGTCATCTCGGGCAAGTGATTGTCCACGATGACTCGCACGCGGTCGCCCTCGACGACCTCGATGATCGGTCCAGGAACGGTTCCGTTGTAGCCCCAAGCGTCAACAAGCCTGGGTGGGCTCCAGTCTGAAGAAGGCACAAACTCCCGCTTCACTGGCTCGGCGATGAGGTGAAAGACCTTGACACCGTTGTCGAGCTCGTACGGGAGTTTCGGGAGGTCGGGGGTATGAACTGGAAGGAAAGGCTCCTCACGGACCTTGAGGTCGCGCGGTGCACGCTGCGCCGCGTCGCCCGGTTCGGTCGGCTGATGGTCCGGGTGCTGGGCAACGGCTTTTCGGCTCGCCAGGAAACCCCCGCTGGCGAACGCCAGGCCGCGTAGGAAATTTCTTCGGTTATTGTCCATCTCTGTCACTCCTTTTTTTCATTCGTTGCGACTTCTCTTTCTCCGGGAATCACTTGCCCGCCTACCTCTCGACCTGCATCATCCCCGCCCCGATCATCGGGTGAGGCTGATGCACTTCTGGAGCCTGCAAGCCACCAGCCAGAAGCATCCCCCGGATGAGAACCACGTTTTGCCAAAGCTCCACGAGGTTGTTCACGTACTGAACCCGTACCTGAGACAGCGTGCGCTGAGCGATCAGCACCTGAGGGTAGGCGGCCCCCTTTTCCCTAAACCTCGCCAAGTACAAATCGTAGGCTTCCTGGGCGCGTGGCAGCACCTCCTTCTGATACCGCTCCACCAAGCCCAAAGTGTCCAGGTAGCGGTCATAGGCTGCGGCGAGACGCGCGCGCAGAGCTAGCTCGAGCCGTTTCACTTCTCCTTCTGCGCGGTCGATGTCCGCCCGCGCAGCGGCGATGTTTCCCTGATTGCGATCAAAGAGGGGTATCCGAAATCCAACCTCGATAAAACCTTCCCACCCGACTGGGCCACTCAGGATATCCAGTTCCTTGAAGTTGTAACCGAAGCCGCCGCGCAACAGGACATCGGGAGTAGGCTCCGTCTTAGCGCGTGCGAGTGTCGAGCGCGCCCGCTCGACGCCCGCCCGCGCCCTCTTAATCTCCGGACTGTCGCGGACGAAGGTGACTAGAATGAAGTCCCGGTCGAGCTTCGGTATGTCCGCTTCCAGGTCGCCCTCAACCCCGGCTGGCTTCAGAAACGGGACACCTACCACCGCCGCAAGAACCCGCCAGACCCGTTCGCGATCGTTTTCCGCCTCCATCAGATCAATCTCTGATTGGTGCAGCTCAATCTCTGCTTGAAGGAGGTCCGGCCGATCCGCGGCTCCGACGTTGAAAAGCTGTTGAGAGGTGGTTCCCGCGGCGCGGGCGATCTCAGCCAGGCTGCGGCGCAGCTCCACCATCTGCTCCGCCCCCACGGCTTCATAATAGAGAAGGCGCACGGCATTGAGCACGCGTAGCTTCTGGGCTTCCGCCTCAGCCTCGGTCTCTTTTTGCTGATGCGCAAAGATGTTTCGGCTCTTCTTGAGCTTACCTGCCGTCACAATGGTTTGTTCAAAAAAGAATAGATGTTCACTGGTATCGGAAATCGCCTGGAGGGCGAGCTCCTCGGCCATATATCCCATCACTGGGTTGGGATAGAGACCGGCCTGAAGCTTCCGGCCTTGGGCTTCACGGATAGAGGCGTCGGCTTGGGCTAGGGTTGGATTATTCTTTAGAGCCATTTCCTCTAAATCTGCGAGCCGCACTGTCTGTTCAGATTGTTCCGTTTCCTCAACGCCGTCAGCCTTCAGTGGTGCGAAGAGGGAAAAGATGATGACGGTTGTCAGGCACGCCAGAGTTCCCGACCGCATGTCAATAATTCGCATGTTTTACCTCGTTATCTCGCAAAAGCGACCACGACCAACTCGGCGGACTGAATCCACCAGCGTTGACCGAGCTCTGTAAAGGGGGGAACCTGATTCGAAGGGATTAAATTCTCAAGGTCAGCGAGTGGCTATGGAGGCGTAGAAATTCTCCAACTACCGGCGCCGGCCGGAAGACGAAGGTATGGGAGACCGTTTGTGAAACGGTGACGATGCCTGTTGGAATGACCTCGGAGAGCGAGAGGTTCTTTCGCAGCGCCGTATCGATGCCTTCCGAGCACATCGAACAGGTGTCTTCGTCCGATCTTGGCCTGTGCTGCGCCTCTTCGTGGCAGGGTTTCATCACATCGGACTGCCCCGTCCCAACCCGTTCCTGAAGGCCAAGAATATGGGCACACTCGAGAGGACACAGGGGCACCGCGATTACCGAGATGGCAAAAGGGATCAGCAGAATTGAGGCAAATCGGCCCATGAACCTTACTCCTATGCTACGTGCGTCCATACTATACGCCTTGCCAGAGAAATCAAATTCTCTCGTGAGTCTGCTTCAGAACCTCATCTAGATATGGAGGGTGCTGAGCTCGGTGAGTCTCGCCGTGGGCTCAGTGGGTAGCAAAAGAGAGCTGTCCGGGCCCCGGCATTTCGAACGCCGGCGAGTGACCGGGAAGCCCACTGCCATGACAGACACGGCATGTTCGCTCGTTGGGCTCCACCAAACCCGCGTCGCGGACTTTGTCGGGATCGATCATGATTTCGGCAGGCCAGTAGTTGGCCCCAGCACCGTGACACGACTCGCATTGCACTCCGGGCAACGCTGCCGGTCCGGTGGTGTGACAACGAAGGCAGCTCGGGGACGGACTCTCGACACCGAGGCTAGCCGTGGCCTGAGCGTGTGCGGTCGAGCGCCAACTCACATAGGTCGAACGGTGACAGAGCTTGCAGCGCTCCGCGCCGATGAAGGCAGTCTCGTTGAGGCCCAAACAAAGGAAGGAAAGCAACAGGGTGAGACAACGAGTGTTGAAAAGCATTCGACATCCTTTTTCTTGTGATCGCTTAGCACGGGTGAACCCGAGACGTCAAGGCGTCGAGTCACGTCGGGTGTGCGTCATAAATGTGGGGTGAGACTACCCGCAGCGGGCCTCCCAGAACTGCTCCCAGCGACGGCTGAGTTCGCAGCATCTGAGGGCGATGATGGCATTGGCACCGCGGACGGTCCAGCGCATTCCGGACTGCTTGAGCCGACGGCCGACGATGGTTTTGCATGCCGCCTCGACGACGCCGGAGCCGACGAACAAACCTTGTTCACGGAAGCGCTGGTAGCGCATCCGCTCCGTGTTGGTATGGAAGTAAGCCGTTGCCTTTCTGAGCTCGTCCTTGACGAATTCGCTTTTGGGGCGCAAGCGAGCAAAGGTCGAGAGAAGCCCTTCAAGGTTGGCTTCATCAAGCAGTTGGATGGATGCCTCTGTCCACGCCTTGGCCTGGAGTGGTTCGTACAGCACCTTGGCAAGGTCTGAAACATGCTCGCGGGCATGGTAGAGGTCGAGGATCTCGGTGGCATCCGCAAAGTGCTCAGCCGCAAGATTCCAGATCCAGGGCGCACCATCTCCGATGACAATGACCTGTTCGGCAAAGCGCAGGCCCCGCCGGATGGCCTCGGTAAAGATTCGTTGGCCGAACTCTTCGGCGGTTTCGATGGCGCCGACGTAAGTGGTGGAGTCCGGATCACGAAGAGCAAAGCCCTCGTCGTCCAAGCTTGTCTGCGTGAACACGCAACCGAGCTTGGCCTCCCTGCTCTTCGCCATGCCCGAGTCGTCTTTGCCTTGCCGTCCTTGTGTCTCATGTGGGACCATGGGCACTCCGGTGCCGTCGATGGCGATGTACATCTTGGGCACCGGTTTGATCCGAACTATTTTTCCGGACAACACCAGCTTACGCTCCTTGCCAGCGATAGCCTCGACCTGTTGCCCAAGTCTTTCTGAGACCCGTTCCACCTCTTTCGTATTGACCACGATTCCAGCTAGTAGTTCTAGATCTTGGCGCCCCTCGTCGAAGGGTTCCTTGCTGCCGACGCGTCCCATGAGGCGCCGCACGCCGGGAGAGAAGGAGGTTGCCACGATGTCCAGCTCACGGTCCCTGGGAATACTGCCCTGCTGGCAGTCTGGACAGTGGTAATAGGCCCTTCGAAGCTCGACCTTCGAGAGGACGGTCCGGAGCGTCTTGCTTCGGTGGTCCACGAACGTGGCCAGGTGACCCTTGCCGCAGTCGATCCGGTGACCTCGATACCCATCGTCCGCAGCGAGCAGCTTTTCCAGCAGGACACCACCCATCTCGTGCATCGAGTTCCGCACGGCCATCTCGGTTGCCTCGAGATCGACGCGGGCGGCTCGAGCGCTCCCGGGCACAACGCGTAAGAGCAAACGCTCTACTTCCCGTGCGAACTCCTCTTGGACGAGTTGCGTGAGGTTTTTTTTAACGCGGTCTTTTCCGAATCGGCTGCGGGCTCCTCGGGGCGCGCGTTGCAAATCCCCTCGTTGACTTGCAGCAGCTGCTGGGTGAGGAACCGGAAGCGCTTATAGGTCTCGACCTCCCGCTCGATCTTGGCGAGCCGCGGCCCGGGGCGGAGTTGCAAGGTTTTGGTCTTGCCCTCGACCTTGGTGGTGAAAGCGTAATAGGGACCGTGGCCAGGATGCTTGCGCTCGGAGCAACAACAGCCGGACTTTCCACAGGAGCGGAAGACCTCTGTGATAGTGCCTCGACGCATGTCACCGAGCTCAGCGATCTGGCAAAGGATGGCTTCGCGCTGGGTCAGGAGTGGGGGAAGCAGGTCTGGCATGGGCGGTCCTCCCTCTGATAGTTACAATACTATCAGAACATCGCGCCTCACATGCACCCTTCCAAATCTACCTACTTTCATGACGCACACCCAGTCACGTCTCAGGGAACGCGAACGAATTTAACACGCCAGGCACATCCAGGCCCAATGTGCGTCTACTGACACTCATCATTCGGCAAGGTGGAAGACGATTCCCAGCGCATAACGTTGGCCGCGCTTCACGGGCCGCATACCGTGGCGAAGCCCAAACGTTCGCCGCCTCCCGGCTTCGGTTTCGAAGCGCTCCCGGGTAGCAAAGATGACCACGTCTCCCCGGTTGACCGCCACTTCCTGAGCTCCGCCTTTCGGTGTTTCGTCCAGTAGAACAAACTCGCCACCTTCGAAATCCTTGCCCCGCTCGCTGAGCACGACCAGTACTTGATACGGGAAGAAAACCTTTCCGTAGATGTCTCGGTGGGGATGATTCAAGCCTCCAGTGCCGTAACAAAGGATGATCGAAGAGCTCCGTTTTTGACCTGCCTCGCGACACCGGCGCCAGAATTTGTCCAGCGTTGGCGGGTACGGCTCTTTGGTGCCGACGCCCGGCTCGTTGGCGAGCGGCTGGAGCCGTTCGTACAGTGTCGATCGGAGCGCGGCCGCGGGCTCCATCAGTGGCTCCCGAAAGTAGTAGTAAGTACCGACTCCGTAGCCCTTCGGAGCCATATCCACACTACGTTCGAACCGCGTCGCATCAGAGGCGGCCTTGAGAATCGCGTCGCAGTCCGGCGAAGACAAGAGCGCCTCGATGTTGAAATAGCCCGAAGACACCAGCGAATCGCCCACGGCAGTCCAATCGAGCCGCGCCACGCGACGCAGCAAGCGTTGCGTCAGGGCGGCATTCCTGTATCCGGCCTTCCGGTGAAGCGGCTTGGGGAGCGCCTCGCGAGCGGGCGCCGCCCCGTCCAGATGAACGAATCCGCGAGCGAGCGCGGCCGCTTCGTCCGGGAAGCCTTCCGCCCGTTCCGGTGACACCGTCACGAGCCTTGGGTCGGTGGCCGATGCAAACCTGCGAGTCCCGTAGTTTCCGACCCAGGACGGCCCGACCCTTCGAGCCCAGTCGGCAATGCTCTCCCCTCTCCGAGGGCGCGCTCCTTCCCGCCGCAATCTCCGAAGTTGCTCGGCTGCGCGAGCCGCGTTCTTCGCCAGTGCCGCGAGCGATGAGCTCCGGTACGACGCGTATTACATTAGTCGTTGGAATTGCGAAGCCGATCCCGGCCGACGCACGGCTAGGGCTATAGATCATGCTGTTCACACCGACCACGTTCCCCGCTAAATCCAAGAGGCCCCCCCCCGAGTTGCCGGGATTGATCGCCGCGTCGGTCTGAATGATCTCGCCTATGAAACTATACCGCCCCCCCTGGGCTCTGGATGATCCTCCCTAGCGAGCTGACGACGCCCGTCGTCAGTGTGCGATCGAGACCAAAAGGGTTGCCGATGGCCACGACGAAACGACCCACCTGAAGCTCATCCGAGTTACCAAGACGCAGGACGTGCAAGCGTTCGGGCTTGACGTCAACCTTTAACACGGCGAGATCGTTAGAAGGGTCGGCGCCGGCTATTTGCGCGCGAACGACGGAACTGTCCGGAAAGGTAACATAGATCTCGTCGGCCCCCTCGACCACGTGGTAGTTCGTGACGATATGCCCGGCCTTGTCCCATACGAACCCCGAGGCCGAGCCTTCTTGTGGAATGGCGTTCCAAAAGAAATCGTAGGAGATCGATCGGCTGGTGATGTTGACAACTCCCGGGCTGGCTTTCTCATAGACCTCGATGACTTTGACCTCGAGATCTTGGAGCCCCGCAGCCGTGGCAGCGAGGTTTTCCGCCGCCTGAGTCGGCGCCGGCACGACCATCGCCGACGCATTTCGGACTTCGGTCTCAACCGTACCTGCAAGCGCGACAACCTCACCAGGCTCACCAGGCTCACCAAGGGTGCTTGCGGGCTCCTGCCACTGACAAGCGAGGCCGCCTGCCCAATACAGCAAGCAAAGAATGACAGCACCCGACTGCACCCGAGAAACTCTCATGGATCCCTCCCTGGCTTATCTCCGCAGATGATCCATCACCGGTAGGGTAGCACAGGAGGAATCGGCGGCCAGGCACGTCCATCACTCTCCGGCAGGGGCTCCCGCTTGGCCGCGACGATTAGATCGTTGACCCGGGCAAGCTCCTCCTCATATCGGGGCGACAGCGCCCGCCACGAATTCGGAGCTCCCGCCACGACAAAAAGCCATTTGAACGAGCATCCTTACCCCGTTACATTCAGCCCAACTTCAAGGAACGGAAAGGAGCTCGTTCAGAGAATGAAACCACTAATTGTCGGATTATCGATACTCGTTGCGTCGCTGGAAGCGACCCCCCAGGAGCGATCTGAGACCGCCCAGTACCGTGGGCCTGCCGGTGATGCCGAACACCTGAGATTCGTCCACGTAAACGGCGTTCGCTTGGCCTACCGCATGGAAGGAGCCGGCTTCCCGATCATCTTCGTCCACGGAGAAGGTTACTCTCACGAGCTCTGGACGGAGCAAATCGAGGCTTTCCGGCAAAGGCACCTTTTTCTCAGCTACGACCGCCGCGGACACGGACAGTCGGAAGATCCCGTTACCGGCTACTCCGAAATCGCGCATGCCGAGGACTTGAATGCTTTGATGACTCATTTCGGAATGGGAGAAGCGCATTTCGTGGTGAACTCCAGGGGAGGCGCCGTCATCATGCAGTTCCTACGTATCTACCCCGAAAGAGTCCGCAGCATCACCTTCGCGGACGCCACGATCGCCCTGGCCGAGATTTCGGATGCCTTCAAGCCTGCGGTTGAGCGCCTCAAGGGCCCGCCACCCTCGCTAAAGGAGGCCGTGCACGGTCGTGAAGGAGCCAAGAAATCGTCCTTCACCAAGGTGGCTCAATCCAAGGAAGAAACCCGAGCCGTCCTGGAACGGATGGTTGATCAATACAGCCCACGCGTTGCCATGAATCCACAAAGATCCGACCAATCATCCCCGACGCACATCGGCCCTTGGAACCGCCGAGACTTTCCGGACATGTCGAAGATCCATCAACCGATGCTTTTAGTTGTGGGCGAGCTCACGGACATTTTCTTCATCGAAGGAGCCCAGGAGGCCCACCGTCTTTGGCCGAATACCCGCTACCAGATGATTCCGGGAACGGATCACCTTCTAGTGCTCGAGGCGCCGGACGTATTCAATTCTTTGGTGCTCGATTTCCTGGCCGACGTGGACGCGCAGGTTGTGGCCCGTGACGAGTGGGTGGGGCAGGTTCCCTAGCCGAGTTTCTCGGACACGCCATCCATCCCGCGCCAATGAGGTGACTCGCGCGCGCTACAATGGCAGGGGCAAAAAGCGGTTTCTTCGCTAAGAGCCCGATGCCAGCGAGAGCCAGCATGAACCGCCGAGAATTCTTAAAACTTGGGGCAACCTGGACCCTCACCGCGTCTACGATTCCCGCAGACTCCCTCGGATCGTCCCGCCAGGCACTGCCAGCTCTTCCACGAGTGAACGGTGGAATCAACGTCCAACCGCTAAGGCGTCTGGTCCAAACGCTCGGTCCCTCCGATCCTGACGTTCCCCTCATCCAGCCCGAGCTCGTCGATCTTCAAATGAAAATGCTCTACGAGTTGGGATTCGAGTGGATTCGGATCACCATTTCTTTCGATCGGTTCGGTCCGGACTTCTTGGCCGCCATACCCTACGTGCGCGCGGCGCGCGCCTTAGGTGTGAACGTTTTGGGAATCCTTGGTCAATTCGAGGGCCTCGGCTTACTTCGCTAGCTGTCTCGATCGAGCAGACGCGAAGAAGTGCTCCGGACCTATCTGGCGATCTTCTCGGTCACGTAATAATCGAGCTCAGTGCCCACATCGAAGATCACGAGCTCACCGTCTCGCATCAGGAGGTTGCGCCGGTCGTAATACGAAGCCAGGATCCGCCATGGCCATAGGGAGTTCGGCCCCGACTTGATGATGGAGGGGAAGGCAACACGCTGGCCACCTCCGCGCTTGAAAGCGCCTTCCGGCACCGCTTCCAAAGTACGCTCATCCACGCCGTCGCGAACCGCGAGAGCGGTCTCCATGATCGATTGTGCGGTCAATGCGCAAGCGCGGCGCATGACTTCGATCTCTTCCGGCCCCTTGATCATCCGAAATGGTGATGTCTTAAGATTCCTGTCAAAGAAAAACGATGTATGGTTCCCCAAGCTCAAACCCGTCCCCGTCATGGGGACAGAAAAGGAGAACCATACATCATGGGAAAGGTACTACCGAGTCAGCGATTGCTCAAGCAGTTCGAGGAACAACTGGTATTTGGGGAGATGAATCTCTCGGAGATCGTCCGGTCGGGAGCTCAGATGATGCTTCAATATGCGTTGGAGCGCGAGGTGACGGAGGCGTTGGGTCGAAATTACTATGAGAACGCTCCGGCAACGACGAAGGAGAAGGGACGACGCAACGGGTATGAGTCGCATCGGGTCCTCACGGGCGAGGGAGCGGTAACGGTGCAAGTGCCGCAGGTACGAGAAACAGAGAAGGTGTTTCAGTCAAAGATTCTCGACGCCTACGTGAGCCGGACCGAGAAACTCGATGAACTGATCGCGCGGATGTACGTCCACGGGATGTCGACGCGTGACATTGAGGCGACGTTCGCGGACGTGCTGAGCGGCACGGGTGTCTCGAAGTCGGTGGTGAGCCGGGTCACACGGTGTCTGTCGGAGGATTTCGAGGCGTTTCGAAAACGGGATCTCTCGAACGAGAAGCTGTTGTATCTCGAGCTCGACGGCACGTACCTGCGCTACCACCAAGGAGCGGAGAGGAAAGAGCCCATCCTCGTTGCGACCGGCTATCGCGCTGATGGGACGCGAGTTCTTCTTCATATCGGTGTCGGCAACCGAGAATCCTACGAGAACTGGAAGGGGTTCTTGCAGGAGATGGTGGCCCGAGGAATGAGGGAGCCGTTACTCATCGTGACGGACGGGAATCCTGGAGTGCTCAAAGCGATCGCAGAGGTCTTCCCTCGAAGCCTCAAGCAACGTTGCCAGAAGCACCGCCTCGAGAACATCCTGGGCAAGGCTCCGAAGGAAGTGCGCGACGAACTCAAGGCGGCCATCCTTGAGTCGTTCCATGCGAACAGCTACGAGCAAGGGCTGAAGAAGGGTCGGGAGGTGATCACTCGGTACCGTCAACGATTCCCGAGCGCGATGAAGTGCATGGAAGAGACCCTCGAAGCGTGTCTTCAGGCGCTACGCCTTCCTGCGGCGCATCACAAAAGGCTTCGCACGTCGAATCTACTTGAGCGCACGTTCGGAGAGCACAAACGTCGCACAAAGGTCATTCCTCACTTCTTCACCGAGGAGGCCGCGACGAAACTCTCGTTCGCTGTGCTCTTGGCCGTCGCAAACAAATGGCGCGGCGTGAGGATGGATGTCTTCGCCGCTAGGAAAGTCGAGGAGCTTCGCAACGAGCTTCTCCCGCAAGGCACGTCGGAGAAATCAGCAGCTTAACCGAGCGCGGGGAACCGTACGGAGATTTGACAGGAAAATTAAGACTTGACCTCCGAAATTGCGCAATCTCGGCGTAGGCAGAACGAATGCGGATACCGGGATAGCTTTGCTGCAGGTGAGAAATGGGCGCCTGCGCCTGGTTCGCGTAGCTTACGAAGTCCGTTCGCGGCTCCGATATCTCTCCGCGGTGCTCAGGGTTGATCTTGAAGAGTCGATTGGATTCCACCCACTCCGTCACGAACTGCGCGAGGTCTCGGTAAGGCCGGATCTCGGCGATCCCAGACACACGGGCAAGTGCGGGGTCCTCCATTAGAGGCTGGCCCGGAAAATCGTTCGGGCGCGAGGCGTCGTCGAAGCGCGGATCTCCGGGCGGCACGAAGAGGATCGTCGTTTCCTTATCTGCATCTATAGTCAAGACCGAGTCGGGAAGCTCGAGACCCGTGAAGTAGAGGAAGTCGTTCAATTGCCGGAATGTCTCACCGTGGGACCGCGCGTGGCGGCTGGACGCAAGGAAGATGCCTCCGCCCGAGCTGCGGAGCACAGAGATTAAATTGGCTCGCCGTTGCCGGTAGACGTCGGCATCGAATGGGAGCCGCGTCCAATCGAAGAACCGCTCCTCGGGCGCCGAGAAGACCGCTAATGCGATCGCAACACCGCCAATCGCAATAGCCGGTATGAGGAGAACGGCGGTTTTTCGTTTCAAGATGCTATCTGGAGATGCGGTTCGGCAGGCGGTTCGGGACTATTTCTTCCCCCCCAGACTGTGCTGGAGGACCTGCATCGCATTGTTCACCCAACCGATTTTGCGATTTCGGGCCTGGACCGCTTTGGTGTCCTCGAGCGGCGGTTGGCTGCCCCGCTGCTCTTGGAGAATCTTCTGCAGCTCGAACTTGAGCTGCCCCAGCTCCTTGCGGTTCAGACGTTTCAGGCTCACCGCATTGACGAGCTGATAGCCTGCGGCGATCTGAGTCGCCATAGTGTAAGGACTTCCACCCGCAAAACTTCCCATCCCGTCGTGCCCCGAAGGACTTTGAGCGGCATAGTAGCACCTTTGGTCAGGATTTGCAGGTGTCCATGCGAGCCCACCGGCGAGCAAGAGTACAAAGGACGGATGCACGATATCTGGCGGGCGCTTACTGTTGCGTCTTGCCAAACAGAACCGACCTGAGTATCCTGGGTGGCTCTGGGAGGAGGGCCCGCACAATGGGAGTGAGAAGCATGTGTTGCCTTGTAACAATCTTAGCTTCACTTCTTCTGGCGACGACGACCCTCGGGGCCCCTCCCCCGGGAGCCCCCATGCGAGTCGGGGTCGTAGTTTTCGACGGCTTCCTCACCAGCGAGGTGTCAGCGCCCATCGAAGTTTTCGCCAAAGCCTCATCGAAGGGGCCGCTCAAGTTCAAGGTAATGACGGTGGCGGCGGAGAAGCAAACGGTCACCAGCGAGGAAGGGCTTCGGCTCCAGCCCGACGTGGATTTTGCTAGCAGCCCCCCTCTCGACATCCTCATCGTACCCAGCTCACTCGACGTCGAAAGACTAATGGCCGACGGAGCGGCCGTCGAATTCATTAGGGAGCAAGGCGCCAAGGCCGCTTACCTTGCAAGCAACTGCGCGGGAGCATTCTTGCTGGGTAAGGCCGGCTTACTCGACGGTCGGCGCGTTACGACTTACATCGGTGGGAATAGCGACCTCCAGAAAAAGTTCCCTAAGGCAAAAGTGATTGACGGCAAGCACATTGTAGTGGACGGGAACCTCGTCACCTCGATCGGCGGGGTGACAACCTACGATGCTACGCTCACCATGCTCGAGCGGATCACAAGTCCCGAGCTCGCCAATAAAGTAGCGGAGGCTCTCTATTACTTCCCGTGGCTCGAGCGGCCAAGCCCGGGCGAGACGCCGTAGCTACTCGCGGGCCTGATGCCAACTCGTTTCAAACAAACGACTTATAAAACACATGAAGAAACTCATGTGTTTTCGAAGGGATGACGATGGCGGAGGCCACCGCCCCATTGCTCCGGTCGGCCTTTCGGGCTGGATTGGCCGCGCTCTTTGTGGCAGGATACGGATCGCAGTTCGTCTCTGGAGTCACGGCGCGCCCCGAGTGCGCCCGGTCCTAGAAACACTGGAGGGATGACGTTGAGAATTCAATCATTCATATTGTTGCTTGGGTTACTGCTTGTTCCATTCGCCGTTTATGGGCAAGAGGAAGGCGAAGCGGAGGCCGCGCCCACAGTGGAACCATTGGTCGAAGCCGTTACCGGGGGTCAGCTACGTGAGGTCCGTCGTCTCTTGGGAGATAGTGCCGACGCCAACGTCGCAACGGAGGGCGGGACGCCGGTGATTATGTTCGCGTCACTTCACGGGCTCGACAACGTCGCGACAGAGCTCATCAAGGCCGGAGCCGATGTGAGCGCCACGAATAGAGCCGGCGCTACCGCTCTGATGTATGCCGCGCAGTTCAAACACAACACTATCGTGGAAGCTCTTATTGAAGGCGGAGCCGATGTGAACGCTGCGGATAGCGTGGGGTGGACGCCGCTCATCTACGCAGTAGTGGGAGCAAACGCCGCGGCCGTCACCGCCCTCGTCGAGGCGGGAGCAAACGTCAATGCGCCTGGCCTGTTTGGTCGGACCGCAGCGCAAATCGCGGAGACCCGAGGGAACACGGAAGTTCTCGAAGCCCTCAACCCGCCGTCCGGTTCGTAAGGTCGAAGCGGCGATCCGCTCCGAGCGTTCCGCTGAAGACCGTCTCGCCCTCTTCCCGCTGCCACCCACCGCCTCGGGTCGCAGCGGGGCCTAGAGACCGCGCCGCCGGCGAGGGCGAGCTCCTCATAGAGTGAACCGCCCCAACCCGACAGCTCCCAATTCTTCCAGGTCGTGAGCCGTCTCGCGATGGCGGTAACTTCCGTCTCGGTCACTTCTATGGAAACAGCCAGCGAGAGTCTTGCTCGTAAAGGAGGCGGCGGAGCGGCTATCATGGAGTTCCAGGGGAGGCAGCGCTGGTAAAAGACCCTCACCCGGCGTCTGACGCCATTGATAGCGGCACGACATTTCTTGACGCCCGCAGTTTTCGCCGCGCGGGAGGGAGCAAAGGAAAAGGAAGAGGAGACTAACCATAGTGGGGCCGACTGTATTGGTATGGCTTCAGTTCGCGTTCTGCGTCCTTCTGATTGGCGCGGCGGGAAGCAGGCTTTCCCGCTATGGAGACGTCATCGCCGAGAAGACCGGGCTCAGCGGCACTTGGATCGGGGTGGTCATGTTGGCCACGGTAACCTCCCTACCGGAGCTCGCCACCGGGATCAGCGCCGTCTCGTTCGCCGACATGCCCGATCTAGCGGTGGGGGACGTGTTGGGGAGTTGCGTCTTCAATCTCTTCATCATCTTCATCCTAGATTTCTTGCATCGCAAGGAATCAGTCTATACCCGCGCCAGTCAAGGCCACATACTCTCGGCCGGCTTCGGCATCATGATGCTCGGTTTCGCAGGCTTCAGTCTGCTGGTCTCCTCTCAGGGCCACGTGGTACGCATCGGCCACGTGGGTCTCTACTCCCCGCTCATCTTGGTCCTCTACGTCCTGGCGATGCGAACCGTGTTCCGTTACGAGCACGACAAAAAAAAGAAATCCGCGGAGCAGGTCGCAGAGGTCTACCGTCATCTTTCGTTTCGGCGAGCGGTCGTTGGCTACTCCCTGGCAGCGGCGGTCGTCGTAGGAGTGGGAACCTGGCTTCCGTTCGTTGGACAACAAATCGCCCATTTGATGGGATGGGAGACGACGTTCGTGGGTACCTTGTTCGTTGCCTTCGCGACATCGGTTCCCGAAGTGGTCGTTACCCTGGCCGCGTTGCGCATCGGTGCCCTCGACATGGCCATCGGCAATGTTCTGGGCAGCAACTTGTTCAATGTTGCTATCCTGGCCGTGGACGATATCTTTTATCTTCCCGGTCCGCTCTTCGACCAAGTGTCGTCCATTCACAGCGTCTCTGCAGTTTCAGCCATCATGATGTCTGGGATCGCTATCGTTGGCTTGCTCTACAGACCCACGACGAGCTTGTTCAGAAAGGTGGGATGGATCAGTCTCCTCTTGTTCCTCATCTACTTGCTGAACTCCTACGTTATCTACCTATACGAGAGTTGAGCATCGTGAAGAGGTGGGTTTATGAACGATGAGAACAAAACACCCGAGGACTTCCGTCGCCCTAAGGTGGTGTTTTACTCGTTCCTGATCCTCCTCTTTTTAATCTTCTTCCTCTGTGGCAAGGGATCGGAATGCTTCTCTACGGCACGTTCGTCATCAGTACGTCCGACAACATCATCATCAAACCGATGCTCCTTCACGAAACCTCCCAGATCCACCCCCTCCTTGCTTTTTTCTCGATTCTGGGCGGCATCCTTTCTTTTGGACTCATCGGCTTTCTCGTGGGGCCGGTGATCCTGTCCCTGATGCTCTTCGCGATCCGAATCTATCGGATGGATATTCTGCGAGCCCCTTCGGAGAAGAGCGTCCCCGCTACTGCTCCTCCCGCCCAGGCACCGGCGCAATAGCGTCAAATGAAGCTAGTGCCTTGTGTCAGTGGCGAGTAGCGAGTTCAATTCTGCGAGTGCCGCTACGAGATCGGCAGGTCCGCTGACGCGGTACTTCGCGTGGGTCGCGCCATTTTCTCCTACTCGAACCGTGACCGCCCGGGAGCCCAGTCGGCGAAAGGCGTCCTCATCGGTCTGATCATCGCCGACATAGAGCACTCCCACGCCTTGCTCCCAGTCCGAACCGCCCGTTTGTTCAAGAATCCACTCGATGGCGCTTCCCTTGTCCCAATCGACATCGGGACGCAGCTCGACGACCTCTTTCCCCGGGAGATATCGGATCCCCTCATGTGCGCTTGCGATACGGCGGCTTTCGTTCGCCGCTTTCTTTGAGGCCTCGTCATTCGCCTGGCGATAGTGCACCGCAGCCGTCAGTCCCTTATCTTCGATATAAACGCCTTCCAACCCTCCGAGCTCCGTCTCGAGCTCAGAGACGGCCTCGCGAATAACGGGCTTCAGGCGCGCCGCCTCCGGAAACACCATCGAGAGGTCCGGGCCTTCGATGACCAGGCCATGAAGTGCGGCAAAAAAAAAGGATCGGTTAGGGATGCGAGAACGAATTTCTTCGAGGGGACGACCGGTGACGATCCCTACGCGGGTCGCTGGTCGCTGAGCCAGAGTCTCGAGCTCTTCTAGAGCCCCCGGCTGGGTGAAGGCTACCGCCGCTCGACTCGCAATGGGGGAAAGGGTTCCATCGTAATCGAAGAACAGAAAACGCTCGTCGGGCACCGCAAGCCCGGAGAGGGCTTCCCGCAGGTCGCCCTTCATTTCCTCCGAAAGGCCTCGAGAATTCTAACCCGATGACGACTCTGCGGAGGCTTCGTACTTAAAGCGCCCCAGAACCGCTCATGCCAGCCGAAGACATCGTGCTCCCGCACGTCGTCGCGCATCCTCCCCATGCGACTTCGAAGCGATTCGGCGGGTTCGGTCAAGGCCGCCTCGATGCTGTCGGCGACCGCGATGGCGTCGAACGGATTGACCAGAAACGCCTCGGGGAGCAGCTCGGAAACCCCCGCCAGCTCGCTCAAGATCAGCGCGCCGTCCCCCTTCACCCGACTAGCAACGTACTCCATGGCGACGAGATTCATCCCGTCGCGAAGAGGGGTGATCAAGGCAACGTCCGCCGCCTGGTAGTGGGCGATGAGAACATTCAGAGGCAGTGAGCGATAGAGGTACCGTATCGGCACCCATCCTTCCTCGGTGAGACGACCATTGATGCGACCTACCGCCTCTTCGATGCTCCTTTTGATCGCCCGGTACTCCTCGACGCGCGTCCGACTGGGAACCGCCACTTGAGCGAAAACCACTTTTCCTCGACGCTTGGGATATCGTTCGAAGAATCGCTCTACCGCTTGCAAGCGCTCTAGGATCCCCTTGCTGTAGTCGAGGCGATCTACTGCCAGGACCAAATGCTCGGCATGCAGACGGTCTCGGATCTGCTGGACTCGGCGTGATACTTGCGGGCTGGCGGCCACGGTCTCGATTTTCTCCGCATCGATACCGATTGGGAACGCACCCACTTTGACGCGACGACCATCTTTCGTGAGGATGTCGCTTCCATCCTGTTCCAGCCCGAGACCCTTTCGGACAGACTGTCGAAAGTGTTCTGCGTAGTCTTCCACGTGGAAGCCCAGGAGATCGGCGCCCAACATTCCCTGGAGGATTTGACGACTCCAGGGGAGGGTTCGAAAGACATCCCAAGGCGGGAAGGGAATGTGCCAAAACAATCCGATCGGCCCAAGCTGCGACCCGCTTCGTTCTCGAAGCAGGTCCGGCACCAGAGCAAGGTGGTAGTCATGAATCCAGATCCGATCTCTTCGAGATGCGACTTCGCCAGTGGCATCCGCGAATTTCTGGTTGACCCGCACGTAGTCGCGGAACTGGTCAGGATCGAAATGCGACCGCCCGATGAACAAGTGGCATAGCGGCCATAGGGCTCGGTTGGAAAATCCGTAATAGTAGTTCTGGACCTCTCGCGCGCTCAGCCGCAACGGAACCAAACGACAGAACGCGTGCTCGTCTCCCGGCTCTCTGGTGCGCGCCGAGTCGATCCCTTCCCTCCCCCGTGCAACGTCCTCTCCCTCCCAAGCGATCCACGTCCCACCGGTCGACTCCATCAGTGGGTAGACGGCGGCCACTAGACCTCCGGCGCTTCTTTCCACAACCGGACCATCGGGACCCTGTTTCACGGTGAAGGGCCGGCGATTCGATACAACGACGAGCTGTGAAGGGCGGTTCTCGTCGGATTCGGCTCGACTCTCGCTCACACGTATCTCCCCTCTCCAGTGGGGTGGATCAAGGGCGGATCCCCAAGATGGCAAGGATATTGTCGGATCATTATACACCGAAGCTGTCTCGACTCTCCTCCCCTCCCGTCAACTGTGTGGCTGCAGCACTATCGGAAGACGTTCTTGCTACGATAGGGCCCCGATCATAGAATGCGCCGCGAGACACAAAGGCAATCATGCTGCACTACTTGATCGAGAAGCTTTCCAACCATCCAGGCCTCTTCCTCTTTTGCCGGGGTCTTCTGGAGGCCAATTTTGCAGCCATTCGGCGCACGATCCACGAGCAATTACCAGACCAGGAGGGCCGTAAGGTGCTCGATGTGGCGTGTGGACCGGGAGCCTTTTCCGAGCTCTTCCCCGCGGAAACCTACGTGGGGGTGGACCTGAACCAACGCTATATCGACTACGCCCGGCGTCATTACAAGGGAACGTTCTACGTAATGGATGCTAGAAGGCTCGACTTCGAGGCGGGTACCTTTGATGATGTGCTCGTCTACGGCCTTCTTCACCATTTGAACGACGAGGATGCGCGAGCGGTTCTGGACGGCATCGCCCGCGTATTGAAACCGTCCGGTCGAACGTTGATCATCGAGGACATCCCAACCGAATCACGTCTCAACTTGATCGGACACCTGCTGCATCGCATCGAGAACGGCCACTTCATCCGCACCGCGGAGGAGTACCGCACTTTGTTGGGTGGTCACCTCCAAAAGCAAGGCGAGCAGTTTTTCCGCAGTGGCTTCTGTGACTACTACATGGCGAGTCTGACGCGTGACGGAGCGCCGTCATCTGCTCCCGCCGCCACCCGGGCCACACCCTCTCCATGATGGCCGAGGTCCGACGAGCGGGCCTTTTGCTGCTTGCAGCATCGATACTCTTCCTCATCGCCTATCAGGCCCCGACCGACCTCTTTTTCGACTTCGGCCCCAACGATGGTGACTACGTCACCGGCTTCCGCGAAGACTTCGAGATCGATGAGCCAACTCTGATCCATTGGACTCTCCGGCGCGGACGGGTGCGGCTGCCCATCATCCTGCCGAGGGGGCGCTTCGAGATCTCCTTTCGCTATAAGCGTCACATCGCGCTGCCCGCCGAGACCACGCTCTTCGTCGCCAACGAGCTGGTCGATCGCTTCCCGGTGCCGCAGCAAGATTTCCAGGTTCGGACCGTCATAGTCTCAGAGAATGCGCGACCCTGGACTCCACTCGACATCGTGTTCCTCTCCCAATCTTCCGACCCCAGGCCCCTTGGCTTGGCCCTCGACTGGCTGCGGATCCTACCCTCCGGTCCGGTGCTACCGGCGCCAGCCGCCTTTCTTTATCTGCTCGGAACGGTTCTCGGCTTGTATGTATTTCCCCGTCTCATCGGGTTCTCGTCAAGAGTGTCACTGGGTATCGGAATGGGAGCAACCGTCGCCCTTGCCATAGGAACCGCCCTTCACAAGCTGGCCTGGCTTCAGGCTTCCACGCAGCTAGGACTCCGTCCGCACGTCATTTCCTTCATCGTGATTGCCTTCTTCTTGGTGCGTCGACGAAACCGGGATTCCGCGTTCTCATATCCGCTGGCCCGTTGGGCGATGCTGGCCTTCTACTTGGGAACGACGGTGCGTCTTCTCGCCTTATTCCATCCAGACTTCTATTACCCCGACGTCCGAACTCACTCCAAGTTCGTCTCCATCATTTGGACCGAGGGCCTCGCCAGTTTTTTCATGGATCACATTCCGAACCAGCATCGTCATCTACTGGGACTTCAGCGGGTAGGTGACGATTGGAAGGCGTTTCCCTATCCTCCGCTGTTGTATCTCTCCATCTATCCGTTGAGTCTTCTTAGGCTCCCGGTCGAGGATTGGATGAAGATCATGCCCACCGTGCTTGCCGGCATCGAGAGCCTCATGGTGTACGTGATGGCGTTACGACTGGGCGCATCGTCCCGCGCAGGGGTAGCGGCGAGTTGGATCCACGCAACCGCACCGCTTCTCGTGTTTCGCCTTACCGTGGCATCCTACGCCGCACTCTTCGGCCACTTTTGGGACATGCTGGTAGCTCTCTATTTGCTCTTTCGGTTTGGACGGATGGAGCAAACCAAGATCGGAATAGGCCTGGCGCTACTCGTCGCGCTGTCTATCCTTTCGTACGCGGGCAGCGTCCTCGTGCTTGGTCTCTTCGTGCCTGCCTTCGCGGTCTCCTTGGCTTTCCGATACCGGGACAAGATCGATATCCGTCGCGCGATCCGCGTCAGCCTCTGGGCTCTGGTGGGCGCATTAGCGGCTATCGTCCTCTTCTACAGCCAGTACATCCCGGAGCTACTGCCTCACGGTTTGAGTCAAGCTTCCGTAACCGCATCCGAGGGGGCCTTGATCGAATTCCGCGTCACACCGATCGCCGCACTCCAGATGACCGTTCACCGACTGTTTTTGTTCTACGGACCGTTGTTCGGCATTCTGGTCTTCGTCGGATGGTACCTGGCGCGCGGGCACCTTACGCACCGCCTGGCCTTCCCTCTTGCAATTGGGACGGTCTTCACTTTCCTGGGGCTCAACTTCTTGCGCGCGGGGCTCGGCGGAACCCACATCTTCCAGTTCACGAAGGACGACTTGGTGTTGTTGCCGATGGCGGCGATCGTACTCGGCAACCTCATGGTCGTCTTAGCCAACCGGTCTCGAGCGGGAAGGATTGTTGCTGTCGGCCTTCTTGCCGGGTGGATAGGATGGGGCTCCGTTGCGCTCGCACGCGATGTGCAATCGCGTTTCATCAGGCCCGATTATCCGCCTTCTGCGTCGGCCACGGCTCTTCCTCCGAAGTGAAGGAGCAAGGGGACGCAGATCGCCACCACCACGATTCCCGCCACCGCGCCCGCGACATTTCCGAACAGAAACGCCCCACTCCCCAATATCACCGCCTAGATCATGACGCTAGCCACGGGCCACGCGATTAACGCCGCGCCGACAGACTTGGGACGGATCGAAATTGTTTCGTAAACGCTAGCCCACCCACGATGAGGCGTCCTTACCTTTTTGCAGAACGCAACGAGCGTATCTTCTTCACTGGGCCCGGTGAGAAGGGTCACCGTTACCCAACAAGTCGTCGTTACCGCAACTCCGATAAGTAACGAAAGGTGGGGTCCTAAATCGAGCCCCATCCGCCTCCCAAGTGCAAGTGCCACAGCAACACTAAAGGACGCGGTCATCGCCACGATCTCGCTCCAGGCATTCACTCGCCACCACAACCAACGGACGATGAACAAGAGCCCCGTCCCCGCTCCGATCTGAAGTATCAGGTCAAAGGTGGCCTTGGCGGTGTCGAGCACCATCCTCAGTAACGCCGCGACACCCATAAGTGCGACGGTGGCCCATCGTGCCATCCGCACGTAATGGTGTTCGCCGGCATCGGTCTTGAAGAAGCGGCGGTAGACGTCATGAACCAGATACGAAGCGCCCCAGTTCAGATGTGTATCGACCGCCGACATGTAGGCCCCGACCAGCGAAGCCACCATCAGGCCGAGAATTCCTGACGGCAGCAACCGTAACATGAAGGGGTAGGCGAGATCGTGTCCGACGAGCGATGGATCGACACCAGGCAAGGCCGCCTGGATCGCAGCCAGGTCCGGGTAAAGAACTACCGAGCAGAGGCCGACAAGAATCCACGGCCATGGGCGTAGTCCGTAGTGCGCAACGTTGAACCAAAGTGTCCCGAGAAGGGCGTGCCGTTCTCGTTTCGTGCCGCAAGCATCCTTTGGGCGACGTACCCCCCTCCACCCGTCTCAGAACCCGGATACCACACGCTCCACCACTGGAGGGCGAACGGAACGACCAGGAGACCGATAAAAAGATCGCCGCTAGAGGGTGATGGCACCATCGCCAGCTTGTCCGTGAGTCGGCTGGTCAGCCCGGAGAGCCCTCCGACCTCCGGTTGAGATAGCGCCCAGACCGCGGCCAGTATCGACCCGATTAAGGAAAGAAAGAACTGCAAGAGGTCCGTTGCCACGACTCCCAAAAACCCGGCCACGACTGCATAGAAGACTGCGATGAACGCGCACGCCCCCACCGAGACGACTTTGCCTACTCCAAACAAAGCCCCTCCGATTTTAGCGGCGGCGAGCGTCACGGAAGCGATGACGATGACGTTGAACAAGACGCCGAGATAGGCCGCGCGGAATCCCCGCAAGAATGCCGCCGGCCGCCCCGAGTATCGGATCTCGTAAAACTCGAGGTCAGTCAACAGACCGCTTCGTCGCCAAAGTGGGGCAAAGACGAAAACCGTCAGCATCCCCGTCAAGAGAAACGCCCACCAAACCCAGTTCCCCGCAATACCCTTCGTCCGCACGAGCTCGGTGACCAAATTCTGCGTATCCGTGGAGAACGTCGTCGCCACCATGGACGTGCCCAAGAACCACGGGTCTACGCGGATTCGTGTGGGTTGAAAACTGCATTTCTGGGTAATGGCGGAAGGAAAGCCGCCACGATCTTCAGCTTGAGATATTCCTCGTCGCGATAGCCGTAGGCGCGTCGTTGCAGAACACGGATTTTGTTGTTGACCCCTTCAACTAGGCCGAGACTGACTTTCTTCTCCGGATGACAGTAGGAGGCGATACCATCCCAATGGGACTCAATCATACCGGCGAATTTCTGGTACGGATGCAGGCGTTGCCATTTGAGGCTGTCTTTCCAACGAGTGAAAAAGGCGCGAGCACCGCGTTCGGTGCGGTAATCCCAGAGTTGCCCGAAGGCCTCCTTCAAAATATAGGCGGTGTTCAGGCGCCGGTTGGCCTGGAGCAACTTTTTGAGTGCGCGGCGACCGTCTAGGCTCAGGTTCTTCCGCCGGGGGGATGTCCCGCCGGATGTTGAATTTGGGGTAGCGGCGGCTCCTTGGCCGGCCTAAGAATAGGTCTGCCAATAAACCGTCTCCAGAGGGGGACAAGGAGCCACCAATGCCTAGGAAATCAAAGAAGCCAGTAAAAAAGCAAACGCACTCGCCTACGGGCAAGGTAGTTGGCCAAGTCGGTCAGATACTGCTACCGATGATAGCTGGGATCGCGGCCACGAAGGCGGATCTGACGGAATGAACCGCCCCGGGTTTTCCGGAGACTGTTTTAGTTGAGTCTCGCCATCTCTAGCGAGCTTTCCTGCGACCGATAGTAGTTCATCTCGTACTCGACGGGGGAGACATTTCCGATCGGCTCCAAGAGTCGTTGCGTGTTGTACCAATGGACCCACTCGAGGGTGGCGAACTCGACGTCCTCAGGACCACGCCAGGGCCCACGTCGACGGATCACCTCGGTCTTGTAGAGGCCGATGATGGATTCAGCCAAAGCGTTATCGTAAGAGTCGCCTCGGCTGCCGACGGACGGCTCAATACCCGCCTCGGCGAGCCGCTCGGTGTAACGGATCGAGACGTACTGCACGCCGCGATCGCTGTGATGCACCAATGGATCTTCTGGGTCTAGTCGGCGCTCGTGTAGCGCCTGCTCCAACGCATCGAGAGCGATGCCGGCAGTCAACGATGTCGTCGCTCGCCAGCCGACGATGAGTCGAGCGAAGACGTCGATGACGAAGGCGACATACACGAAGCCGCGCCACGTAGCGATGTAGGTCAGGTCCGAGACCCAGAGCTCGTTCGGGCGTGTGGCGTTGAAGTCGCGCTCCACGAGGTCCATCGGGCGAGCGCCGCTCGAATCCGGCTTCGTCGTCTTGAATCGACGTCCACGGACCGCCCCCTGGAGACCCATTTCACGCATCAGACGGGCCACCGTGCATCGAGCCACGTCGCGGCCCTCACGGCACAGCTGACGCCAGACCTTGCGCACGCCATACACGTCAAAGTTCTCTTGCCGTACACGACGAATCTCGCCGCGGAGTTGGACGTCGCGCTTCGCTCTCGCTGGCAGGCGGCTTGGGTCCTTCTCTCGCGCTTTCTGCTCGTAATAGGTCGACGGGGCGATCGGAAGCATCCGGCAGATCGGCTCGACCCCGTAACTCTCACGGTTCGCGTCCACGAACAACACATTCACCTCGGTCGGCGGTCGAGCTCCGCCTGGGCGAAAAACGCCGACGCCTTGCGAAGGATCTCGTTCGCCCGCTTTAGCTCACGGTTCTCTCGCTCAAGCTCCTTCAGCCGCTGACGCTCGTCCGTCGTCAGTCCCGCTCGTTTCCCAGCATCACGCTCTGCTCGCCGCACCCACGTGCGTAGCGTTTCCCGCGTACAGTCAATCTTCGACGCAATCGATGAGATCGCTGACCACTGAGATTCGTGCTGAGCCTGCTGGTCGAAAACCATCCGCACTGCGCGCTCTTTTACCTCCGGTGAATACCTGCTTCGTCTTGTCATGACTCCATCCTCTCAAGAGTTGGAGTCTCCGGGAAACCCGGGGCGGTTCAGAATGGGTGTACGAGCAAGGACTGACAGCTCTGCACCTACTGCTCAGAGAGGACGCCGAGGAGATCGCGGGGCTCAAGGGCAAGCACGAGAAGGAGCGAACTCATAACCACTGGGGGAGCACGAACGGAGAGCTGAGCTTCGGTGGTCGTCGCATCCAAGTGTCGCGACCTCGAGTTCGCTCGAAGTCGGGCGCGGAGGCGTCGCTTCCACACTTCGAAGCCTTCCGCGAAGAAGACCCGCTTCCAGAGCGAGTGTTGAATCAGATCTTGGTGGGGGTATCGACCCGAAATTACGAATCGAGTCTGGACAAACCCGCGGCCAAGTTGAAGTCTCGTGGCACGAGTGAGAGTGCCGCCAGCCGTCACCTCGTGAGCCAGACGACTAAGAAGCTCGAGGAATACCTGTCTCGGCGGCTAGAGGAGTTCGAGCTTGCGGCACTGATGCTGGATGGCCTTGAGGTGGCCGGACAGACCGTCGTCGTAACTCTAGGTATCACAATAGATGGAACGAAGGTGCCCCTGGGTATATGGCTGGGCTCGACGGAGAACTCTCGGGTGTGCACCGCGATGTTGCAGGACCTTCTCGAGCGAGGCTTGCGCGTCGATGAGTCGATTCTCTGCGTAGTGGACGGAGGCAAAGGCATCCGCAAGGCACTCGTCGACGTTTTGGGGGACCTCGCGGTCATCCAAAGGTGCCAGATCCATAAACTCCGAAATCTTCGCTCGTACCTTCCCAAGTCTCGTCACGCCTACATGCTCCAGACGATGAAGGAAGCCTACAAGTGCAAGAGTGCCGACAAGGCGCGCAAGCGACTTCAGGCATTGGTGTCGTGGCTCGAGCGAAACGGCTACGACGAAGCTGCCGGAAGCCTTCGTGAAGGGATGGAAGAAACACTCACGGTCGTGAAGCTCGCGCCGCCCGCCTTACTTCGCCAGTCTCTTGCCACGACGAACGCCATTGAGAATCTCAACGGAACCATTCGCAGAGTATCGAGAAACGTCAAGCGTTGGAAGAGTCCTTCCATGGTTCGCCGATGGACCGCTCTTGGCGTCGTCACCGCGCAGAAAAAGTTCCGGCGTATCAAAGGCTATCGCCATATGGGCGCTCTCGTTCACGCGCTTAGAAGCAAACAGAAATCTCTTGACAGCGATGAGTTTGCTGCCTAAGAGTATTCACAGGTGCCGCCGCTACCCGACCAAATTCAACAGCGGCCGGGACATCCCCTCCGCCGGGAAAGCAAAGCGTAACGCTGCCCCTTGATGTACGACCGGTCCTTGCCGCTGAGGCGTTTGTACTCACCGCGCCGGACCTCATCGAGGGCCTTTGACAGATGACGCATGATATGAAACTTGTCGAAGATGATCCGCGCATGGGGCGCGTTGTGAATCACCGAGTTCCGGAAGGGCTTCCACATATCCATGGCGGCCAGCTTGATACGGGCGCTTTTCTTTCCGCCCAGCGCCTTGAAGAACAAATCGATGTCGGTTTCTTTGCGACCCTCACCGCCCATCCAGATGGGACGCGCCCGCTCCAGGTCGCTGACAATGACGCGATAGTTATGTCCCTTGCGGATGGAGATCTCATCGACACCGATGGCCCGAGGCGCCGGTAGCCCCGCCCGGTCGACCTGCTCTTGCATGTAGAGCGTATCCAGAGCCTTCACCGTACCGTGGTGCAGACGTTCCATCTCGGCCACCGCCTTGTTCGGCATATCCCGGCACAGCTTGCCCACATGCGTCGCAAAACGCTGGGTGTAGCGCGAGTTGTTCGCCAGCCAGTCTAGGTGTTCTACATGCACACCGCCGCACCCAGAACAGTTGACGCGCCAACGCTCGTATTCCAGAGAGATCCGCCAGCCTGCCAACGACAGGTCGCGGACCCGGCACACTTGCTTGTCATAGCGCCCCCGGCACCGTTGCCCACAGTAAGAGCACACAGCTGTTTTTTTCGCCTCTTGAGCTGGATGACGCGGGCGTATCGGTCACCGAATAGACCCTTCAATCCGGCACCAACCACGAAACCTGGCAGCGCAAACAGCGAGCGGATCGACTGGGAATTTTTCACTCGGTTAGCCTATCCTAAAAATGGACCACTTTTCAGCACCTGATGAAGTACTCGATACCTTTTCCACACAATGAGTTACACTGTTTTTCCGTCAGAACTTACCCACACGAATCCGCGTAAACCCAGAACCACCAAGGTAGCGTTCGGCCAGCGAGGAAGAACTCCTCGGTTCCCTTCCCAGCGCGCCGAGCGAAAACGACGCCGATACCTATTGCGAAGAGGAAGTAAGCGGCGACAATGACCCAGTCCAAGGATGAAAGCGCCATGGTTGTTGGATTCTACAACGAGTTCTCGATTCGGCGTCGGGGTTTTCGTGACCTCGCACTTGAGTTAGACTCTCCGGCGAGCTGAGGGAGACTTCTTCACAACCACGACGCCTCGAGGAAAGGAAACACAGCAGGTTCACGGCACGGACAATCTCTACGTGTGCTCCAACGCAGTTTTTCCCAACGTCGCTGCAGCCAATCCCACCCTAACAGTGGCAGCACTCGCTGTGCGGTTGGCCGAACATATTGACTCGGCATGATTCGTTGCCGAATGGGGGAGGATCATCCATGCCATTGACACGGGACGACGCTTGGCAACATCTTTGTGAATGGACCCAAACGGATTCGCTCCGTAAGCACGCTCGGGCGGTGGAAATCGTCATGCGCCAAGCCGCCCACCGCTATGGAGCAGGGTCCTCCGAGGAAGAGAAGTGGGGTATCGCCGGTATGCTCCACGATGCCGACTACGAGCAATGGCCGGAGGATCACCCCGCCCGCATCGTCGCCTGGCTACGTGAGCGTGGCGAAGAGGACCTCGCCTACGCCGTCTCGGCCCACTATACGAAGTGGAATGTACCTTACAAGACTCAGCTCGATCGAAGTCTCCTAGCTTGCGACGAGCTTACGGGCTTCATCGTCGCCAGCTGTCTGGTCCGGCCGGACGGCGTCCACACGATGGCGCCCAAGAGCGTCCGGAAGAAGCTCAAGGACAAGGCGTTCGCCGCCAAGGTGGAGCGCGCCGAGATCCACGCTGGTGTCGAACTACTCGGCGTGGATCTCTCCGAGCACATCCAGTTCATCATCGATTCTCTGAGACCGCACGCCGAGGAGCTCGGAATCGGCGGAAAGAGTGCCACCTAGTGATGCGGGATGTAGCGGGAGCTAGCTCTTGGCTTTCCTGCGAGACTCGATGGCCTCGGAGGGAACGTATCGCGACCTGGCCAGCTCGTCCTCCACGACCGGCGCGACAGTTCCCGACATCTCCTCCGGACGAGGTTTGGCTTTGGTGACGTTTTGCCTCGCCTTCCGCGGCTCGAGCTTCTTCTTGGGGTCATCAGCCTCGCCAATAATAGGGAGCCGGCTCGGACCCAAGCTCGTCCTGCAGCATAAGCGCACCAGCAATCACTACGGCGTTCGCTGCCGGAGCCTTCACCCACAACCCTTTTGTCACCTCAGGTAGTTTCTCACCTGATAGGACCGGCCCCAGCCGGTGGCTTCGCTTGTCCAGACGAGATTGTTTCCTGGGAGTTTCGCCTCTCCATGAGAAAATATCCGAGCCACACCGCGGCCAGAACCAAGAAAAAATAGGCCGGCATGACGAATCGCGGCGCCCGCCCGGAGGAAAAGTTCTGGATGTAGGCGAACGGAATGAGGTGCCCCAGGTAGGCAACCAAGAGGAACCGAAGCGGTGTCGCGACGCTTAGCAGCAGACCGGCAACACCGGCGGTGAGGACGGCGGTGTCGAGGAGCGGAAAGTCACTCAGGCCGCTCCAAAATTTGGTCAGTGGCAAAACGGTCAGTCCGCGCAAATTACCCGTCGCGAGCTCGCCTATCCCATGGAACTCGCTGACATATCGGTAGAGACTCACCTGTCCGAGACTTGCGGGGCTCTCGGTACCCTCCGCCCTCAACCAGAATTGCGTGTGGAAGCTGATGGCGTAGAAGGGATCGCCATGAGTCCGGTAACAGTTCACGAGAAATGGCGTCACCAGAAACACCGTCGTGAGGACGGCAACTCCCAACGTCGACCATCCACCCTGCTTCCGTTTTTCCCATGCCCCCAATAGAAGAATAGGTACAACGAAGCTCAGTGCGCTGAGTCGAATCAAGCAAATAATGGCCGCCAGGATTCCCGAGACCACGCCGCGCAAGACTGAGCGTCCCCGATATCGCCCGAAGACAGAAGCCGCAAAAAGGATCAAGAAAAACACGTACGCGCTCATACGGTAGCCGCTGGGCGCCTCGAAGATCAGCCACTCATGCAGCACCAGTGGCACGAGCATCGCCGCCGCCCACCAACGACCGACCACGGGAACGGCGAGCATGAACGCAAGGGGAAGAACCGCGATCGAAAAGAACAAACTCTGGATAAGAATCCCTACCTCTCTGGCCCCCGCGAGCGCGACGAACAACTTAACCAGTCCGACGTAAAACGGCTCGCGAAAAGAGGCGTCGTAGAAGCTGCCGAGGCTCATCGCTTCGGCACGGTCGAGATAACTGCGGACGTCGGCGCGATAGGGGTCTTCTTCGAGGTTGGCGCGATAGACAGCGTAGTAGTCGGGCAGGAAAGGCCGCAACCCGCCATGAACGGTATTCGCCCACGGGCTCACTTCCACGAGTTGGGAGCGAACGAGGAGCGCATCGAATCGCAGTATCGATCCAAAACCGACGAGCAACGTAGCGGCGGCGATTGGGATCCAACGGGCCCCCCGGTCAGTGGAGAGCGTTTCTCTCCAGAACTCGCGCGACTCCCCTGCGGCCATAAGAAACGCGAATAACGCACCCCACCACGTCAGGGAGAGCGCAAACGAAACGCCTGCTGCGATTTCCTTCTTTCGCAATTTGCTGGCAGTCAGCTGGTCCGCATCAGCGGAAACGTAGTGATCGAGCGGAAGAAACGCCAAAAACGACGGCTGGTCCCACCCCACGAGCAACCGGGCGGGCCCGCCGACCTGCTCGAACCTTAGCGTCAAACGGTGTACGCCCTCGTTTAGGAATGTCTCCACGCGCGAGAACCCGACCGCGCGAGCCAGCCTCTTCCCATCTAGACGAAGCACGCAGCGATTATCGCAATCCAAATAGAATCGATAGACACCTGGTCGAGGCGCAAAAAGCGAGCCCGCGATCTCGAGTCGCACATCGCGGCGACGTCCCGCAAGCCGATTGAGATATTGCCGGTTCTCCACCGTGAGAGAGTCCATGCGTCGCGTCACCTCGACTTCCGTTCGAGCCTCCGTTACGCGGGAGACGGCAACGGGAAGCGACGCCGCGGGCTCGATGATGCTTGCGCGCCACGAGGCTAGGGGCCAGGCGGTCACGATGAGCCCAGTTACGAGGATGACGAATTGAAGAAGTTGCGGCCGGCGACCAGAACGCGGCACCAAAAGGAAGGCCAAGACACTCAAACCAAGCAATGGTCTGAGACCAACGGACGGAAACGAAAAGGAGCCCAGGCTGGCCCCTTGCTCACCGAGAAGCCGGGTCCCGGCGATGCCGGCAAGAACAGAAAGGAAGACTAAACCGCGCGTGCTTCGCGGAAGAGGGAGGACCTGTCGAAACAAGGACGCATATTGTCATAGTCCGAAAAGGGATTCAAAGCGTGCCCGATCCCATAGTTCCCGCAGGGCCTTCCCTTCTTGTCGGCGACTTGCGAAGCGAAGAGCGCTTTGTCTATCATCGGCCACGAGATGGGGTTCTGCATGTCCACTGCGTCGCTAATTTCCGCCCTGGCGGTCGCCTCGGCGCCAGAGCGCCCGGATGCCCGGCACCTCATCGAACAAGTTATCGCCAACCAAGAAGCCAAGCAACAATTACAACGGCAGTACGCCTACCGAGAGACCACCACCACCGAGTTCTTACGCAAGGACGGATCGGTCGACAAGGCCAAGAGCGAGGCTTTTCAAGTGACCCCGTCACCCGACGGCGAGTACCGACGCTTGGTGGCGAAAGACGGCCAACCCCTTCCGCCCGAAATGGAAAAGAAGGAAGAAGAGAAATTCCAAAAGTATCTCAATAAACAACTCAAGCGTTCGGCTGAAGAGCGTGAGCGAAATACAGAGGAAAAATTGACCAGCCGCGTCAGCCGCTTTCAGACTCGCCTCCGTGACGCCCTAGAGGTTTACGAGTTCACCGAGCTCCCCGTCGAGAGGATACACGGTACCCGCATACGTTGCTTCGAATTCTCCCCGCGGTCAGGTTACAAACCACACTCCAAAGGCACCAAGGTTCTCAATCGGCTTGAGGGGACGGTGTGGATCGATCCGAAGCAAACGCAGATCGTCAAGATTCACATCATCTTTCGAGAGGACATGAAATTCTTCTTCGGCCTGTTCGGAAAGGTATCCAAAGGCTCGGAAGCGATCGTTGAGCAGCTACAAGCGGAAGATGGTCTCTGGCTGCTCGAGAACATCACCGCATCTTTGGACGCGCGGTTTTACTTTTTCAAGAAGTACCGGCGGAGGATCACATACTCCTACTCCAACTACCAGAAGTACACCGTCGAGACGGATGAAGGCGACTTTCGAAAAGTGTCAGGCTCTTAGTCGTCAGCGTTCGTAAGGAACTGGCGCCTGGCTTGGTTGATAGCAGCAACCGGATATTTTGGCGCCCGTCACGAGCTAAGGGCGGGTCGAGCCCTCTTTCCAATCGCAACCAAGAACATGACACTCTTCCCGCTGGCGTGGGGGGAGAAGAACCGTGTCACGTCGTCGTCGAAAAAAGTGAGTCCGGTAGCACCAAGCCTATGCGCATACGCTGCGAGATAGACCTTTCCCCCGAGGACACCACCCTCGAACTGGGCCGCTCGATAGCCACGGTTTCCGAACCTCTCTAGAACGGGCTCCAAATTGCACATCGCATAGATATTCACGCTCGCATCCGCAGCCAGCTCTTGCCCAAGGTCAAGCTGACCGGCTTCCCGCCGGAAATCTCCCTCCGCGAGCTGGTCGAGCACTCTGCGCCCTCGGTCGTAGAAATAAGCTCCCGACGGCAAACCCTCGACCGCATTCGCAATGAGGTACAGATCGTTGATGGACGTCCCGAAGGGTTCCAAGTAGTCGGCGGCTATCCCCCGGGTCGCGCGATCGAGGATCGTAGAAAGCTGATCGAACGTAATGGGAACGCGAGCGAACTGCCGGATCGAGCCGCGCCGAATGATCACTTCCTCCAACGGGTCACCGGTGGTAACGGGCAACAAATCCATCAGAGGAAAGATGGACGCCCCAGGCTCCGGCTCCTTCCGCTCCGCTGGAGCTCCCCTCCAGGCCGACACGTCCTTCGCGTTTTCGAGAAAGGACACCCGGTGCATCTCTCGGATCTCCGGGTAGTCGACTTCCGCCGGCGAAAGCGGCACGGTCTCGTACCCCAGGGCCTCCGTTGAACCGGGAGCAGACGGTGGTGCGGAAGATGTCTTTCCTAAAGCCACCATTCCCAAAGTCGCTTCCCGGTCAGGGTTCACGTCGAGAAGTGCGTTGATCGGTTCGTCTTCGAAACCCAAGACGACCCGAGACGGGAGACCTATCCCCGCCGCCTCGGCCAGGAGGTTTGCCATCAGAGTTCCGCTGTCCCAAA
This sequence comes from Candidatus Marinacidobacterales bacterium, assembly GCA_965222425.1. Lineage (GTDB taxonomy): Bacteria > Acidobacteriota > Vicinamibacteria > Marinacidobacterales > DATDRI01 > CBDCNP01. Next base: position 136,277 of record CBDCTW010000001.1, on the reverse strand, counting down.
ACGAGTGTCGATAGGCCCGCTGCTGATACTTCCAGGAGTTCCGCCAGAAAGTACTCGTAAAAAGGATCACTGCTGGCGCAGACGTCACCGACGGTTCTCTGGCGCTCGCCTCCGCGAGGACCGATCGCCAATCGCCGGCGCGCAGCTTTCTGAGACCGAAATCCGAAGGGCCGAAATGGTACACACCGGCTTCGAGCCCCGGCAGATCTCGGCAAACCAGGTAGAGCTCGATGTGATAAAGCGCCCCGGTGCAGGCGGCGGCCCGAAACAAGCTCTGTCCTCCCGGGTGCTTCCTGACTCTGGTAATCCCAGCCGAAAAATAAAAGATGCGCGCCAGTTCTGCTAAATCGGGCAGTCTTTCGCCTTCTACCTCAATCTCTCCCGACGCCACGGAGTCGAGGGCCGTGGCCGATGACACCTCTCGCTCTGTCGGTAGGGGCAGGGGCTCTAGATCGCGGTAGAGCTTGAAAGGTAGCGGTTGGTTCGGCCAATCGAGAAAGTGAGGCGCGGAGTGAAGGCTGGCGTAGGAATGTTTCGTGTCGTCGTGGTAGATTCTAGCCACGCTTGTGTCGCGGTTCCCCATGCCGCGATGATAGCACGGCTGTGAGATAATACCGCGCTCATGGCCAAGGTACCCGAACTTCGCGTCATTGCGATCGCCGGCTTGCCCGAGGTGACACCTACGAGCGATCTCGTGGGGCTCGTCATCGAAGGCGCGGAGCGCCAGGACCTCCGTATCTTGGACCGCGACATCTTGGTATTCACGCAGAAAGTCGTTTCGAAGGCGGAAGGGCGACTGGTTCGGCTCTCCGAAGTGAAGCCGTCCAATCTGGCCGAGGCTTTCGCGCGGGACGGAAACAAGGACCCGCGTTCGGTGGAGGTCGTGTTGAGCGAGGCGCGACGGGTGGTCAAAATGGATCGCGGCGTGCTCATCGCCGAGACTCAGCACGGACTGGTCTGTGCCCACGCTGGCGTGGATGCCTCGAACGTGCCCGACCTCGACGCGGTCGTTCTTCTGCCCGAAGATCCCGACCGATCGGCGGCGGGGTTGAGGTCTTCGATCCGAGAGCGGGCCAACGCCGACGTGGCGGTCATCATCTCTGATACTTTCGGAAGACCTTGGCGGGAAGGATTCACCAACGTCGCCATCGGTGTGGACGGGATATCCCCGTTAGTCGACTACCGAGGCCAGCATGACCCGCACGGTAGATCGCTCAACGCAACCGTTATTGCGGTTGCCGATGAGCTGGCGTCCGCGGCCGAGCTTGTAATGGGTAAATTGGATCGCATCCCCGTCGCGCTCATCCGTGGCTATTCGTACCAAACGGATGGCGGCAAGGGCACGGATCTCGTGAGGCCAGCAGACAAGGATCTGTTTAGATAATCCGGAGGATTCGTTGAAGATTGCAATACTCGGCGGCACTGGTAAAGAGGGAAAGGGTTTGGCACTTCGCTGGGCGCAAGGCGGCGAAGAAGTTCTGATCGGTTCGCGGGAGCAGGGTAAGGCGCAGAGGATTGCCGGGGAACTGAACGAGCGGTACGGCAAAGGGTCTTTCCGAGGTTCCGACAACCGCACCGCCGCTGCCGAAGCGGAAGTCGTGGTGTCCACCCTTCCCCATCAAGGACATCGAAACATTTTGGAGAACATCCGGCCAGAGCTCGAAGGTAAGCTACTCATGGTAGCGACAGTCATCTGGCCCCCCGGTCCCATGGATCGTCAATCGGCCGCCGAGGAGGCACAGACTGCGGTCGGAGACCAGGTTCGCGTGGTCGCGGCCTTTCAAACCGTCTCCGCCCTCGCTTTACAAGCGATCGACGAGGAGATGGAAGAGGACGTGTTTGTGTGCGGTGAGGGCGAGGCCGCAGAAGAAGCGATCCAGTGCATGAGCAAGGGCGGCCTTCGCGGGATCAAGGCTGGCCCTCTCGAACACGCCCGTATCGTAGAGGCGATCACCGCCCTCATGCTGAAGATCAACAAGGGCTACGGTGTGAAGTCGGCAGGAATTAGGATTACCGGCCTGGATTAGCTCTTGCCTTCACTAAACTTCGAGCTCATCCAAAGTGTGCGGCCTGACGTCGAGACGCGGGCTCGGCGCACGCCCCTGGACCCGTCTCCGGCCTTTTCGCGCGCCACGGGCCGCGAGGTCTACGTGAAGTGCGAGAACCTCCAGCGCACGAACTCCTTCAAGATTCGGGGCGCCACGGCGAAGATGTCCTCTCTCACCGAAGAGGAAAAGCAACGAGGTGTGATGGCCGCGTCGGCCGGCAACCATGGGCAAGGAGTCGCTTTGATTGCCCAGGAGATGCGGATCGACGCGACAATCTATGTTCCCTCCGCCATTCCCGACATCAAGCGCGAAGCCATCGAGAGCTACGGGGCCACGGTAATCGTGAGCGCGAGCGAAGGCTTTGACGCCGCCGAAGTGGAAGCCATGGAGGCATGCAAACGGGAAGGCAAAACCTGGGTCTCTCCCTATGACGACCCTATCGTGATGGCCGGCGCCGGAACCACTGGCTGTGAGATCTTCGAACAAGTCGACGCATTGGATGTGCTCCTCATACCGGTAGGCGGCGGTGGGCTTGCGGTAGGAGTCGCGGTCGCGGCCCGCAAAATGTCCCCCTCGACGCGCATCATTGGAGTCAACACTTCGGCCTCTCCGGGCCTCTTCCTCTCGCGCAAGGAGGGAAAGCCCCGACTCACTCTCGATTCGGAGCCGACCATCGCAGAAGGCCTCGAGGGCGGTATCTCCCAGCGGGCCTTCGATCTCACCAATCAGTACATCGACGACGTGCTCGTTGCGGAGGAAACCTCTCTTCCCCGCGCCATCGCGGCGACACTCAAGGCGCACCACTTCGCGATTGAGGGTTCCGCGGCGGTGGTGATAGCCGCGCTACTCGATGGTCTGGTGGAGTCGAAGTACCGACGCGTCGGGCTCTTGCTGAGCGGCGGCAACATCGACTACGGAAGGCTCAGAAAGATCGTTCAAGAACACGCGTTGTAACGGGGAAGAGGCCCGTCCGCGTCCGACCTCGGGCGTCACTCAAAGTGGGTGCCATGGTGAACGCCAAAACAGCGAGTAGCCATCAATCAAAGTGGCCAGCGTCGGTCAGACGCCTGGTTTGAACCGCCCCGGGTTTTCCGGAGACTGTTTTAGTTGAGTCTCGCCATCTCTAGCGAGCTTTCCTGCGACCGATAGTAGCTCATCTCGTACTCGACGGGGGAGACATTTCCGATCGGCTCCAAGAGTCGTTGCGTGTTGTACCAATGCACCCACTCGAGGGTGGCGAACTCGACGTCCTCAGGACCACGCCAGGGCCCACGTCGACGGATCACCTCGGTCTTGTAGAGGCCGATGATGGATTCAGCCAAAGCGTTATCGTAAGAGTCGCCTCGGCTGCCGACGGACGGCTCAATACCCGCCTCGGCGAGCCGCTCGGTGTAACGGATCGAGACGTACTGCACGCCGCGATCGCTGTGATGCACCAATGGATCTTCTGGGTCTAGTCGGCGCTCGTGTAGCGCCTGCTCCAACGCATCGAGAGCGATGCCGGCAGTCAACGATGTCGTCGCTCGCCAGCCGACGATGAGTCGAGCGAAGACGTCGATGACGAAGGCGACATACACGAAGCCGCGCCACGTAGCGATGTAGGTCAGGTCCGAGACCCAGAGCTCGTTCGGGCGTGTGGCGTTGAAGTCGCGCTCCACGAGGTCCATCGGGCGAGCGCCGCTCGAATCCGGCTTCGTCGTCTTGAATCGACGTCCACGGACCGCCCCCTGGAGACCCATTTCACGCATCAGACGGGCCACCGTGCATCGAGCCACGTCGCGGCCCTCACGGCACAGCTGACGCCAGACCTTGCGCACGCCATACACGTCAAAGTTCTCTTGCCGTACACGACGAATCTCGCCGCGGAGTTGGACGTCGCGCTTCGCTCTCGCTGGCAGGCGGCTTGGGTCCTTCTCTCGCGCTTTCTGCTCGTAATAGGTCGACGGGGCGATCGGAAGCATCCGGCAGATCGGCTCGACCCCGTAACTCTCACGGTTCGCGTCCACGAACAACACATTCACCTCGGTCGGCGGTCGAGCTCCGCCTGGGCGAAAAACGCCGACGCCTTGCGAAGGATCTCGTTCGCCCGCTTGAGCTCACGGTTCTCTCGCTCAAGCTCCTTCAGCCGCTGACGCTCGTCCGTCGTCAGTCCCGCTCGTTTCCCAGCATCACGCTCTGCTCGCCGCACCCACGTGCGTAGCGTTTCCCGCGTACAGTCAATCTTCGACGCAATCGATGAGATCGCTGACCACTGAGATTCGTGCTGAGCCTGCTGGTCGAAAACCATCCGCACTGCGCGCTCTTTTACCTCCGGTGAATACCTGCTTCGTCTTGTCATGACTCCATCCTCTCAAGAGTTGGAGTCTCCGGGAAACCCGGGGCGGTTCAGTTTCCGTTCCTGGCGTCACTCAACGAGGTGCTAGGACTGAGCGTGGTCAGACGCCGATTAGGAGGAAAAAGTGTGGTGAGGTCCGGGCTTGTACGCTGGCTCTTCAACGTTGCGCGTATCAGCCGGTCTTGGCACCGAGTTCTTCCGCACGCCGTACCCCAATAGTTCGACGGCCAGAGTCATCATCACGATCTTTTGGATGAGCTCCTTCTCCGACTGATCTTGCCCGACGAAAACTAGTCCCAGACCGGCGGGGATGACCGTGTGATGGCCCTTGACCTCACCGGTGCAGCGAGCGACAAGCGCCTGTAGCGCTTGGGTGTTGGCGTCACCGGGGATGTCGAGCTCGAGGTGGATCTTCTCGCCCTTTTGCAACACCAGATCGGTGGCCACGAACGCACCAGCATTGTTTAAGTCGACCAAGTGACCATCCACGAGCTTTCCACCCGTGAGGATGCGGACCTTGATCTCCCCTTCTGTGGGAACCCGAGGTTGACGGCGTCGATCCATACGAGACTCCTTTGACCGATGTTCTACGGTGCAAAAGTCGTTCCGACCTCTGGCCGAGGACTCAATCCTTGATCTCGTTTATTAGCAACAAATTACACGGAGAGCCGGGTTGGCCTGTGTGGGATTCACACCGCAGGGAGAGTTGAAAAGCACACAGCGGGCCGTCAGCCCCTGTTCGGCCACCCAATGCAGCGAGTTGCCATAACGCAACCTGGTCAGGGGGCGGTCATGGCTACCCGATATTTTGGGTGCTCCTGGCCAAGCTCCTCTATGGCCACTCGGTGTTTTGGGTGGCCGCCTCTGTGCCCAAGGCTACGGCAATCGGCGGATCTCGCTGAGATACTCATGGATGTCCAGCGCGTCCACGGCTTGGGGAGCCAACTCTAGGAAAGTCTCGAGGAGCTCGACGGCTCGCCCAAAGTCTCCTTGCCGGTAATGAAGGAGTTCAAGCTCGCGGTACGGATCGGAGAATTCGGGCGCGGCGCCGAGCGCAGCGTCGTATTCCTCGATAGCCCTCTCGACTCCGAAAGGCCCGCGCCGAACTCCATAGATGTTTCCAAGATAGAAGTGAGAGACCGCGTCGTTGGGATCTTCTTCGATGAGACGAAGGAAAGTTTCCTCCGCGTTATTCGTCTCCTTCCGTTCATAGTCTGCGATGGCGCTATGCCGGCGAGCCCCTCGGACCTCTTGGGAGTACCTTTCGCGGTTCCGATTCAGTGAAGACGGGTTAACCTTTTCACGGTACTTCAAGTTGATCTCACGCGTGAGATTGCTGATGCGGGCTCGGTGCGTCGAATGGTCGCTGAAGAGCCAATTCGTAACCGCTTCCTGGTCCCGCACATGCTCGTTGAAGACGTACCAGACCTCCGGCGCCTGAAACGGGTCGTAGCCGATGCCGAACACGTAGTGAAGGCCGATGCGGTCCGCAGCGTCCTCCTGGTTTCGCCCATGTCCGTTGATAGCGGCGGCGAGCGCAAGAGTTGCCCCGACCTCGAGAAAAACTCGTCCTAGTGAAGTCTCTTTCGACGAATCCCCTCCTTGGTTTTGTTCCATCGCCGCGCCGGCGACCGCCGCACCGAGCGCCATCCATTGCATCCTCTGGGCCCGCCGGTACCCGCGGTAGCTGTGCTTGTGAGTGACGTGCGCGATCTCGTGCCCGAGCACGATTGCAAGCTGCGCCTCGTTCTCGAGAGCCGCGAGCAGCCCGGTGTGCACCACCACCGTTCCATCCGGCATAGCGAATGCGTTGATATCAGCATCGTCCACAATCCGGAAGCTGAATCGTACCTGTTCGGTTTCCGCCCAGTCCGGAACCAGACTACCGCCTACCCGGTTGACGTACTCCTTAAGTGACGGGTCATCGTAGAAAATCAGGCTTTCCTTGAGCTCCTCGATTTCCTGAGATGCCTGCGCGAGAAAGTCGCGCTCGCCAGGCTCGAGGCCAGCCGGCTTCAAATCGACGTCCTCCAGTTGGATGGAGCCATCATCGAGAAGCTTCCCTGTCCCCCGGACACTAATCCCGGGAGCGACCGCTTCATTGAACCCTGGTGGCCAATGCAGAGTGCGACCACCGACTTCCACGCTCCCTTCTCCGGTCGCTTCCACGATACCGTCCAACTTTACTTCCTTGAAACGCTCGGTCTGGACCTCGAGCTTGCTGGCCCAGAGCTCTTTTCGTTTGGACTCTCCCTCGACCGTAACCTCCCAGCCAATACGAAGATCAGTTGCCCGAATGTCCGGATGGTTGAGGCGCTCTATGCGCGTGGTCGAAAGCAGGTGGACGTCCACCCCCTCCACCACAACTGTCGAGCCTTGCACATCCCAAATGTACCCATGGAGCTTCTCGGCTGCGGACGGCGTCACAAGGAACATGGACACAACTACTAGCCGCACGGCCTTGGTCAAGAGTTTCACGCTCATCTGGAAGGGATCTTGACCAATGATAGCACTCGCACGAACGCTCGCCAAGACATCAGGTGAGATGATGGCGGCAACTCAGCGAGCTTCCACGAGACGACATCATGTTGGCGAAGTACTCTCTGCGCCTTCACTCGGTTATCCGAGTTGCCACCAACATGCTGGTCGGCGATCCGTGGCGATCCGTCGTGAAGGCAACGCGAACCGGCTTCGCGAGGGCAAGGTCATAAGCGGCGAAGTCGGTGCCTGATATCCGCTGCAGAGGCGTCACGCCCACCGCTCGGGACCGCGTCGGCTCCATATCCACGATGTGGCCTGCTTCCCAGATCAGGCGAAAGACGATGCCACCCCTATCGCCCTTGAGCTCCACTGTTGTCGCCAGCATGTTTTCTTCAAAGGGTGTTGTCCCCTTGATTTCGACATGCGAAATGGTGCCAATCTCGTCGCGGTACCGCTCCATTCTCATCTTGATGTATCGTCGCGCGCGATCGAGTTCTTCCTTTCTGTCGAGCGCCTCTTCGAACAGCTTGTAGCCGTTGATGAGGGCCCCTTCGAAAACCGCGGCCGATCGTTGGTTCGCGTCGCGGGAAGCGGCCGGGTCGGCCCCACCGGAAACGAGTGCGTTGATCGCTTCTTGGCCACGAGGAGTCACGGTGAGCACCCCTCGATCTAGACTCGCGACCAGCTCTCCACCCGATTCGAGCAGGTACGTTCCCTCGAATTGCGCGAGATACGTGGGCTCGGTAGGTAAAACCGCCGGTGGAAGAGGGACGTTGCCATCAAAAGCGAGGGTCTCGATCTTGTCTCGGATCGGAGAGAAAAGCACGCCGCCGCCCAAGGCAAGGATCCTCGCGACGTGGTCCTCGACATCGTCCTGACGGGCGATCCCGAACATTCCCGCGCGCACCAAATAAAAAGAGGGAGCAAGTTGCTCCCCCGCGTCTTCGCAATCGTTTGAAACGATTGCGCTGAATGGGCCGCTGCTACTTCGACTCGTCCTCGGGCGTGGTGACCGCAGTGACCTTGATCGTATTGGTTTCCTCGTCGAGCTCCCCGGCTATGACGACTTCTCGACCGAGGTTCTTCTTGGCGTTGTCCGCGTCGACGTCCAGAACGAAGTACGCGTTCTTGGTTGCCAATGCCCACTTGGAGCCGCGCTTCACGCAGCTCTCGGCACATCCTTGATGTTCAGCCTTTGCGACCTTCGCATAGTCTTTGACGCAACTTTCGTCTGCAATCCAGCCGTTCCAGGTGCCTTTCTCCTCGGATGCGTTACCAAAAGCCACGAAACCGGCAAGCAATAAAATAGCCACTGCCACCCTTGTCCACTTCATTTTCATTAGCTGTTACCTCCAGGAACCGAGCCCCAGTATACTCACGCCCTTACCACCGTGTCAACAGAGGGGAATAAGGGGGATACGGGAGCTAGACCGAGTGGTCGTTGGCTTCCGGGACCTTGGGGTTCGGGGGGATGGTCCAGCGGCGTCCCAATCGTACGCAAATGTCACGCATGGGAAGTCTCGAAAAGAGCGGCAGTAGCAGATGCTAGCTCAGTGAAAGTAAGGGACAGCCCAACGACCAGCTCCTCCCTGCTCGTAAAGGATCCGAGGAGGCGTCGCGCGGGGACTTCGAGCTCGAGATGGCCCGATATGGGATGGGGCAACAAACTGTAACGCTCCAAAGACACTCCATCACGATAGACGAGGGCTAGTTCCAGGCCCCGCGCACCAATTCTCAACTGCTGGAGTTTCTTCGCGGCGCGCCGGCACAGGAGGCCGACCGCCCTTTCGAGCCGATTGCTCCGGGACCAATGGGGGCGGTCCTCTCTTCCCCGCACCAGTTTCATCAGCCTGGCTGCTTCCGGACCGAGGAGGACGCGCGCGTCGTCATCGCTGAGCGCCGCCATCTGGCCCAGCGTCGTGATGCCGCGGCGACGGAGCGCGGCCGCCTGGGCCGGCCTGAGCTCATCCAATTCTTCCAAGGGAACTGTCGACGTGAACTGAGGTTCGTAGCCGGGCAAAAGCACGAGGAGACCCCGCGGCCTCGCCATGCGGGACGAGATCCTAGCGGCGAGCCGCGTCGAGGCAATTCCAACAGACGACTCGAGGGATATGGAGTGGCGGATGTCGTCGCGAAGCCGTTTCGCCCAATCCATGTCCAAACCACCGGGAGTACTAAGGTCGTCGGACGAAAGGAGCACCGCCTCGTCGGCAGAGGGCCTCTCCCAACCATGGCCGTGTCGCTCCAGACACTGCTCGAAGCGCGCCGTCCTCGCCAGGAGGGCTTCGAGCGTCCGACCACCCTCTGGTTCCTGGAAGAAGTTATCGAGGGCGACGTGCGCGACTTTTTGCTTCTCGCGTTTCATTGGAGCGATTGCCATCGAGAACGACTTGGGATTAATGAACTTGCTTCTTGCCCCAGCCCACGTTCGAGTACGACTCTTGATAGATCCGCATGTTTTCCTGCAATGCCGCGGTCAAGGCGGGGATGAACTGAATCGGGACGACCATCTTGGCCCTTATCGGGGCCTGTACAACGTGAGTCGAACCATCCGGCGCCTTCTTGAACTCACGCTCTTCGATGGGAAGCATTTCGCAAAAGGTCAGCGTGAAATCGAACGGTGTGTGCGTGATCGCGCAGAAATTGGCGTATATCCGTTCGGTCGGCTCTGCGTCTTTTGGAACCACCGTGAAATTGATCTGTTTCTTCTGTTCCATGTGCGTCTCCTTTTGTTGGCTTTGGGCCGCTTAGTATTTCCTCATTAGACCGATCACGACACCCTGGATTTTCACTTCCTCTTCCTTGGCAATGATGGGCTTCATCGTCGGGTGGGCTGGCTGCAGCCGAATCTGCCCCTTCTCCCGATAAAATTTCTTGAGAGTGGCGTTCTCCCCTTCTAAGAGGGCCACCACCATCTCTCCGTTCCGAGCCGAGCTCCGGTTCTCCACGATGACGTAATCCCCATCGCGTACCTGCTCCTCGACCATCGACTCCCCTTTTACCTTCAGGACGAAAACATCTCGCCGACCGATCATGTCTTCCGGCACCGCGACGACTTCGTTCGTGCGGATCGCCTCGATCGGCTGCCCGGCAGAAATCAAACCTACCAGAGGTATGTCTCGGGCTTCCGGCTTGGGTTGAGAAGGCACGACCTCGATGGCTCGTGCCCGGTTCCAGTCACGATGAATGAGCCCCTTTTCTTCGAGATGAACGAGATGCTTGTGAATCGTGGAAATCGACTTGAGCTTGAAATGTTGGCTGATCTCAACCAGGCTTGGGGCGTAGCCGTTCGTGCGAATGGACTCACCGATGAAGTCGAGGATCTGCTTCTGGCGTTTGGTCAGGATCATCGATATCTCTCCCCCCTATTTGACGAAAACAAAGCGAAAAAGCAAGGGAAATTTAAAGTAAATTTGCGTGTTATAAAAAATATTTGCCACATTTCGAACAAGGAGGGCCTAGCATTGGCAAACGAGCTAGCGAAGATGGAGTGTGTCCCCTGCCGCGGCAGCGTGCCCCCGGTCCAAGGCGATGAGTTAAGAGAGCTCGAGGAAAAGCTCGGTGGCGCCTGGCGGACCGTCGACCAACATCACCTAGAGAAAGTGTTCTCGTTCAAGGACTTCCGGGAGGCCCTCGCCTTTACGAACCAAGTAGGGAAGCTGGCCGAGGTCCAGGGGCACCACCCCGATATCTTTCTGGCCTGGGGTAGGGTCAAGCTCACTATATGGACCCACAAGATCGATGGCTTGACGGAAAGCGACTTCATCCTGGCCGCCAAAGTCGATGAGCTTCCGGGGACCGGCTAAAGTCGTTCTAATAGGGTCGGGACCCCTGACTGTCGCCGGCCGACAGGAAATGCCTTCTCGAGTTGCTCGAGCTACATCTCTGCGGTATCGATGTGATTTTCCCCAAGTCCAGACCGCATTGGAGCGCCCGGACGGCTTGGGACCGATCGTCTCGCTCAATGTTCCAACTGCCCTGCCCAACGAGGGAAACCGAGGCATTTCCAAGGGTGCGAAATTTCACCGAGCCTCCGTGACGGCCAGGCGCTAGGCTTCGACGACGGTGCTCCGCATCAGGCGCAGGCGGGCATTCTCAATAGCGACCGACGCGTGCTGGGCGAAGATGGTCACTATTCGCATGTGGTAATCGGTGAACCTATGATCTGGGGCGTCGGTAACAATCCCCACATTGATGACGCCCAAGACCCTGTCTCGAAGCTGGAGAGGCGCAGAGATCGAATAGCGGGCGGGGGCCTTGTGGTTGACGAGAGATTGGAATCGGTCGTCCTGTGAGGCTGACCCACTCAAGAGCACCGGTTTGCGATGCTCGGCCACCCACCCAGCGACACCGTCGCCGACTCGCTGCTTGGTCTCGGCGATGACGTCCTGGGTGATTCTCTCTGCAGCGGCGATCACCAGATACTCTTCGTCCTCGTCGAGCAACATCGGTGATCCCCGATTTCCACCGACCAACTCCAACCCAGCGTTCAGCACCGCGGCAAACGTCCGCTCGGGACTGGGGCTGGCATTGACAGCGCTGATGGCTCGGTAGAGTCCCGAAAGCTCTTTGAGTCGCGCCTGGAGGTCGGCCGATTTGTCCTGCTGGTCGGAAAGCTCTTTACCCAGCTCTACCTGCTGTTTCCTCAGACGCCTTTCCTTACCGACTGCGTACAGACAAGAGAGGAGGGCGAGCACGGTCAATACGGAAATCGTGTCCGCCGGATACTGGTGGTAGGACATATAGGTGATGGCGGCCAACAGGACCACGAGGATCCAGAGAACGAAGTGGAAGAGCTTGCTTCTTGCGTTGTCGAGCCGCTTGACTTCCATGGACCAACCTTCGCCTCAATTTCATCGCTGTCCGTCACACCGGGTGGCGACGAGCTCGCAGCGATCTTGTATTTTTCGTGTTTGTGAGGTTTCGACTATAGAGTACAGGATGGAATGACATCCGACAACCTCGCTTTGGCTTTCCGAACGCGGCCCCGGCCAGCTTATCTTTAATAAATCGCCGGCGATGAACTCTCGCAATAAGGTAGCTTGAGGAAAGAATCAGCCGCGTCGAATACCTACCACTCGCCCCACTTCCTCGGGCCTGGGCAGATCCTTCTGCGCTTCGTAGATCGCCTCGAGCTCGGCTCGGGCGGAACCAGGCATCGACGCCGATCGTCGACTCTGGAAATCGACATACATAGCAAGATGCTCGTAGGTTGCGGCCAGGTATTTCACTTCCTCATGAAACATCTTCATGAAGTAATGCACACGCTTTTCGTCATAATCCAAGACCTGAAGGGTGACCAGCAACGGATCGTCGACCTTGAGCTCTTTCTGGTAGGTGATGTGATCTTCGAGGGCGAACATGGAACCGAGCCCCTTCCTCACCGCAGCTTCTCCAAGGCCTATTCGATCGAGGAACTCATCGGTGCCCCTATCGAAAACCAAGTGGTAGTAGGCTACGTTCAGATGGCCGTTGTAGTCGATCCATTTCGGCTCGACCCGGGTCCTTAAAAGCTCGAGCGTCACTACCCCTCCGCCTGAAGGAGTACATCACAGCAGACTACGAATCAAATCCGTTCTTGTGTACGGAACGGTCTGGTGTATGACTTATGAACTCTCCTGTCATCCGAAACGCGCTCATATTACATGTATCAAGACATGTCGGCTGCTGCCCCGCCGCCGGTGCTCCTAGAGGAAAAAACCATGGGTAGCCGGTGCGCTAGTCGAGAAGATCGTTGATGAAAAGCATGACCGAGCTCAGCATATCCTCTCCGCCGGAGTGCTTGGTCTGGAACTAGACGTTGGAATAATTTACCGGCTCCATGGGGATCCTTCGAGTCTGTTCCTCTTCCCGCTTCAGTATCCGTCGACTGTGCTCCATGCCGCCACTGGAAATGTAGTCCCCTATCTTTCCTAGCTCGTCGCAATCGAGCCAAACTCCATCCTTGCGGCACTCGTCGATGATGACCCCGCTAGCGCGCATGAAGTTGCGCCGGTGCATGTGAGTGCCGCAAGTCGGACACTTCATGTACATCACCTGAGTTTGACTCCTCTCCAATTGGGACTGCATGGGGCTCGTCCCTTTCCCCCGCCGATACTCCTCTTTGCCGCGCTGCACCTGCTGGCGAACAAGGCCGTCGAAGGCGTTCGCTTCGACCCACATTCCGGAGCACGACGGGCATTCGTCCACAGTCAAATCGCCAATCTTGCGATTGACCAGCTTCGGCTTGCGGCAGCGTGGACAAGACAGGTTGCCGGTCTTCACGTCGAGCCGCGCCGGGTTGAACCGCCCCGGGTTTTCCGGAGACTGTTTTAGTTGAGTCTCGCCATCTCTAGCGAGCCTTCCTGCGACCGATAGTAGTTCATCTCGTACTCGACGGGGGCGACATTTCCGATCGGCCCCAAGAGTCGTTGCGTGTTGTACCAATGGACCCACTCGAGGGTGGCGAACTCGACGTCCTCAGGACCACGCCAGGGCCCACGTCGACGGATCACCTCGGTCTTGTAGAGGCCGATGATGGATTCAGCCAAAGCGTTATCGTAAGAGTCGCCTCGGCTGCCGACGGACGGCTCAATACCCGCCTCGGCGAGCCGCTCGGTGTAACGGATCGAGACGTACTGCACGCCGCGGTCGCTGTGATGCACCAATGTATCTTCTGGGTTTAGTCGGCGCTCGTGCAGCGCCTGCTCCAACGCATCGAGAGCGATGCCGGCAGTCAACGATGTCGTCGCTCGCCAACCGACGATGAGTCGAGCGAAGACGTCGATGACGAAGGCGACGTACACGAAGCCGCGCCACGTGGCGATGTAGGTCAGGTCCGAAACCCAGAGCTCGTTCGGGCGTGTGGCGTTGAAGTCGCGCTCCACGAGGTCCATCGGGCGAGCGCCGCTCGAATCCGGCTTCGTCGTCTTGAATCGACGTCCACGGACCGCCCCCTAGAGGCCCATTTCACGCATCAGACGGGCCACCGTGCATCGAGCCACGTCGCGGCCCTCACGGCACAGCTGACGCCAGACCTTGCGCACGCCATACACGTCAAAGTTCTCTTGCCGTACACGACGAATCTCGCCGCGGAGTTGGACGTCGCGCTTCGCTCTCGCTGGCAGGCGGCTTGGGTCCTTCTCTCGCGCTTTCTGCTCGTAATAGGTCGACGGGGCGATCGGAAGCATCCGGCAGATCGGCTCGACCCCGTAACTCTCACGGTTCGCGTCCACGAACAACACATTCACCTCGGTCGGCGGTCGAGCTCCGCCTGGGCGAAAAACGCCGACGCCTTGCGAAGGATCTCGTTCGCCCGCTTTAGCTCACGGTTCTCTCGCTCAAGCTCCTTCAGCCGCTGACGCTCGTCCGTCGTCAGTCCCGCTCGTTTCCCAGCATCACGCTCTGCTCGACGCACCCACGTGCGTAGCGTTTCCCGCGTACAGTCAATCTTCGACGCAATCGATGAGATCGCTGACCACTGAGATTCGTGCTGAGCCTGCTGGTCGAAAACCATCCGCACTGCGCGCTCTTTTACCTCCGGTGAATACCTGCTTCGTCTTGTCATGACTCCATCCTCTCAAGAGTTGGAGTCTCCGGGAAACCCGGGGCGGTTCAGGTTGAGCGGTTTGCCACAACTCGCGCAGAACTTGCTCTTCTTCGGCGTACGGCGCAGACAGAGAGGGCACACCAGGCTCAGCTTCACCGAGTCCATCGTAGGGACGGCCCCACAGTAGTGGCAAGGAGTTTGGTCGGCGGAACGCGAGGCGCCGCAGTTCTGACAGTGGGCGACCTCGGGCGTGTACGAGCGCCGTCGCGGGACTTCCATGACAAAGTTACAAACGCAACGCAACGTTTGCCCGACGCGATAGCGGCTCACGTCCCACTGACGCTTGCACTCCTGGCAGGCAATGAGCTTCTTGACCATTTTGTTCTGGAGAAAGGGATTAATAAATAATATCCAACGAACCCGAGAGTGGTCACTCTCGCTCTTCGGAAACCCTCTTGCCACGCCTCCAAACCTTCTCGAACGATTAGCGGCACCAGCACCAAAGCGGCAAGCGGATCCGCCCAATCCCAGCCGAACCAAGCATTGAGCACAAGCCCGGACAAAGTGGTCAAAGACAACCACGCACAGGCGATCGTCTCGTAGGCATCCGCCCTGAGGGCACTGCTCCCGAGCTCGCGGGCGGCCCTCAATTTCGCCCAGCCAAGAAACGGCATCACGACGAGTGAGACTGCCGTCAAGACGATGCCTACGATGCTCTCTTCGGCAGGACTGCCGTAACCGAGCAGTCGCCATCCCGCATCGAAGACGATGTACGCCGACAAGAGCAGCAACAAAGCACCCGCGACCTGCGACCCCCCCCACGCTCCATGGCTTCCGCTTCTTCCGGTGAGCCATCTCGAATCTCTTGTCGGAGCCGCCAACCCCTGACCAGAAGTTTCCGGCGGGACTGTAATTCAGTATCGGTGGGCGATGACATATTAGTGGACCGTAACAGACCTTCCCGGATTCCGATCTCGAGTTTGGTGCGTCGATGGAGACGAGACGAGCAAAAAAAAAGATCTAAAAAGTTAAGACGTACTTCGAAGCGCTCGGAGGTCTATCCCCCGAAGACTCCGGTGGTCCAGGAGATCAGGAGCCCGCGCCCCGCTCCCCGGGTGTCGCCGGGTATCCTCGAGCCAGCAAGGCCGGAGCTATACAACAAGAAGGACCTGAAGAGAAAGCATGCACGGCGAATAGAGAGGGAGAGGAAGCGGATACGTGAAGCTCCAGGCAAAAAATCTGACCCGAAACTACGTCCCGGAAGTGTCGGGAGTGAGCGTACAGCCGAGAGCATTGGCTGCGCTTCGTAAACCGCTGATAGCGAGCGGCCGCTATGGAGCTCGAGGCAGCGGTGACCTGTGCTCCTGTACTTCCCGACGCCCCCGCCTTTCATCGATCTTCCGCTGTTTGTATTCGCATTGATGCTTTCCACGGGCGTGGACCCGCTCGATGGCCTCGGAAGGAATGTATCGTGACCTGGCCGGCTCGTCTTTCACTCTCAGCGCGCCCGGCGTGACATCTTGCGACACCTCCTCCGGACGAGGTCTGGCTTTAGTGGTCTTTTGCCTCGCCTTCCGCCGCTCGAGCTTTCTCTTTGGGTCTTTTTTGTCGAGGGCGATGTCGAGAGCTTGCACCGGCCGGGCAGGGCATCTTCGGATCGACGGCTCGAACACCGGTTTGGGTTCGATGCGAACGAGATACTCTAGCGCTGCCTCGACAACTCGGCGATGTGGGCGATGAACTTGGCGACGTTTTGTTTCTCGGCGCAGACCAATGTCTCGGTTGGGGTTCGCTGCCGGAGCTTTCACCGACAACCCTGTCCCTCTCGGCGTAAGCTCTCACCCAATAGCCGCGCCGACTCATCGTAGCTAGCAGCCTGCTAGGAGTTTTCCGAAGTGTCAGGAGTACAGGGCTCGAGGCGCCCTGAATGGAACCATCGTCTCAAGCAAAGGACGTCGTAGAGACGGTAGTGGATGGCGAGCCACAAAACGGCGGCAAAGCCAATCGCCTCGGTGGTGAGGTTATAGGGGTTCAGCACGCTATAGACCCAATCGTCCAAGGGGAGATCGCGATAGGCAAACGTTCCCGTGAATGGCCACATAGCCGTCCAGGGACGCATCCACATTCGATCGCAGAGCTGGTGGGTCCAGAGTGCAAGCGGGTAAATGAGGGGCTTCCTTAGGGCAATGAGGACTAACGTCAGGAGGAGATTGACGAGAAGCGAGTGGAAGTACACGCGGCCATTGTTGATGGTCTCGCGGAAAATGACCAGGCCGACCGGCTTGTCGATTAAATCGGCCAGAAGGGCAAAGAAGATCACCCACCGGAGATCCGCCTTCGGGGTTGCCCAACGCGCGGGCAGAGCGGCGGATGCGATGTGTCCGAATATCAGCATGAATCGCGCGCCATTCTATGGTCTTAGAGGGGTTTGTCAATCGACTGGCCGGCCACCGCCCGTCACTTCTGAGATATTATGGATAGAGAGGGAGCTATGAAAGACATGATTGTTATTGCGCTGGCGCTCGCCTCGCTCCAAGTTATTCGACCCACCTATCTGCCCGCGAGCTACCGCAGCGGCGAGCTACCCGTACAACCTCCCCAAGTACCGGGTGGTGGCCAGGTACTCTTGGAGCTGACGGTAGGAAACGATGGCAAAGTAGTCAAAGGACACACGCTCAGATCGACGCCGCCGTTTACAGAGCTCCTGGTAGACGCGGTTCGGCTCTGGAAATTCCAGCCTGCCGAAGACCGAGGCCACGAGGTCGAATCCGCGGTGTTGGTCGCTGGCTTGTTCCGTCCTCCAACGTCGATGGGCGGCCCTGCCGCGGGAGAGCCACCAAAGGACGTCACACCGCCATCCAACCTGATTCCGATGCCCTACACGATAGTGCCACCTGACTATCCGCCAGGAACGCTCGCAGACGGGGTGGTGCTGGTTGAAGTCATCGTGGAGCGCGATGGTACCGTCGACGCGGCTCGTGTCTTGCGTTCATCGGCGGCTTTCGACAGGGCAGCCACCGATGCCGTGCTCCAGTGGAAGTTCCGCCCCGCCCGTCGGGACGGGAAACCAGTGGCCTCGTTCGCCTATGTCGTCTTCGGGTTTCGGCAGCCAGTGACGCCGCCGTCTAAATGAAGCTCTTGTTCCTTATTCCCTCTCCCCTTTGGGGAGAGGAGGGTGAGGGGCCAGATTGAGATAACGCCGTGTCAGAGCGTTTCGAGGAGACGCGCAAGCAACGCCGTGCGGCGGGGCAGCTCGTCGATCAAGAGGTGCTCGTTACGGGCATGGGCTCCATCGCCCACCGCCCCCAACCCATCCAGAGTGGGGACCCCTAGTCCCGCGGTGATATTCCCGTCCGAGCCGCCGCCAGCCGAGCCCTCTTCGAGCTCGAAACCAATCTCATCCGCCAGCGAGCGGGCTTTCTGATAGAGAGCGACGACGGCCGGTGACCGCTCGAGGGGAAGCCGGTCGATACTTCCCTTCACATCAACCTCCGCTCCCTTCAAAAGCGGACGCACGTTCAAAATTGTTTCTTCCATCTCCCGAGCCTCCGCCACGGTCGATACCCGCACATCGATCTCCGCATGGGCGTCGCCGGCGATGACGTTGCTCCGCGTTCCGCCGCGGACCAATCCGACGTTGACGGTGATTCCTCTATCGAGGTCAGTCAGCTCGTGTAGAGAACGAATCTGGCGAGCCAACTCCTCGATAGCGCTCAGACCCTTTTCCGGATCCAGTCCGGCGTGAGCTTCACGCCCTTTCACGTGGAGCTGAAAAACGCCGCCACCTTTGCGAAACGTCTTGAGCTTCCCGTTAGGAGGAAGCGATGGCTCGAGCACGAGTGCCACACGGCTGCGACGGGCTTCCTCTTCTATATGGGGACGCGAGCTCAGGCTTCCAACCTCTTCGTCCGAGTTCACCAGTGCGGTGACTCCGATGGGAGCTCGTCCCGCCTCGGAGAGAGCCCGTAAAGCAAAGACCAACTGAACCAGCCCGCCCTTCATGTCGAACGTTCCTGGTCCGTGGGCAATACCGTCCTCGATACGAAACGGGAGCTCCTGAAGAGTACCCAACTCCCAAACCGTATCCAGGTGTCCAAGGATCAAAATCTGTCCCTCGGGCGGCGAATCACCCAGAGTGGCCCGCAGATGGTTTCCGAAACGCTCGGACGGAAGCTCGGACACCTTTGCCCCGCAAGCTTCGAGCTCTTCGGCCAACACTTTCCCTACGCGGTCGACTGATTTCTTATCGGTGCTGGGAGACTCCAATTCCACCAGCCGCTTCAGCAGCGCAACCATGGAATCGCGCTGACTCTCCAACCACGGCAGAAGGTCGCTAGACATAGTCACTCGGGAGGCAATACTAACAGAGATAAAGATATGGGAAAAGCGCCGTGGCAGGATGCGCGACTAGACTAGAGACGGATGGTGAAACGGCCTCCCTTGAACTCGAGCTCGACGGCCCGATCGAGAATCTTGATGACTCGTGCCCCTTCGATGATATCTCCCTCGAAGACCCGCTGGTAATTGACGACGGCAACCGGCGTGCCGTCGATCACAGAAGTTCCCTGTAGGGCGAGCGGCGGGAGATCGGCAGGGAGTTTTTCCTGCTCCGCTTCAAGCCCTTCAAAGTTAACGGGTGGGCTCGATCGATCTATAGCGCCGCGGCCCACGAGTCTTACCGGAGGGGCCGGGGGAACCGGCTCGGCAAGCACTTCGGCCTCCCCCAGCGCCTCCGGGAGCATCCCTTGGGGTTCTATCACTCCGGAGGAACTGGCGGCTTCGATGGGCGAAACTTCCTGGGAAGACTTCTTCGGTGCGACTTCAGCGCTATCGGCGGCCTCCGAGGTTAAAGGAGGTGACGACTGCACGGCTTGCGGTTCGCTGACAACAGCTGCCCCCTCGCGCGTTTCCGCTTGGAACGATCGGAAAAGCGCCACCGCGGCAAGACCGAGGGTCACGATCGCGACAACCAAAACGGCTCCCCATGCCCAACCGCTAGGCGATCGCGACTCGCCCCAGACTCGACCACCCTGCATGACCATGCCTTCTTCGGCCTGGCCGTCCTTATTGCGATCGACCTTCTTGAGGGCGTCTAGTATGAAGCTCATAAGTTTAGAAAAGACGCGGCACCGGGTATCGACCCGAGCGGCTATAAAGAGCCATACGGGTCTTGGGACCAATGATTCGATCGGTAACGAGGTAGTTGGAGCTCTGGAAGCGCCCCACTGCCGCCCGGAGAGCGGGCGGCGGCTCCGATTCCGAAGTCAGGTAACCAAGTTTGTGGAGACTCTCGCTCACCCACGCGGTATCGCTGAAAGACGCCCCTTCGAACTCTTTCCAAAAAACGAAGGCCTTCCGCACCCAGAAGCGGTTCAGGAGCGACACCGGTATGCGCACCGAGTCGTCGGGAGCGAAGGAAAGGACCGCCGTGTCTCCATCCAGGGCGGTCAGAGCGGCGTAGACGGTGTCTTCGCGAGAGGTATGAAAAAGCTCCACCACCACCGGCAAGTTGAGCCGTCGTATCTGTTCGAAGTGCGTGGTGAGCTCGGTACCTTGTAGTCCACCTCGGCTCGCAATAGCTGGAAGATCCTCATCAGGCGACAAGGCGACAGTTCCACCGACTGGGGCGTCCCACAAGTCGAGCAACACCGCCGCCGCTCCCCTTCGAGTGAGGGGCCGTGAAAGCGTGCCGATGCGTCGATCGAAATCCTTCTCCGCGAGCTCTCCCGCCGTGGGACCGGCCTCGCTTTCACTCATGTCGGCAGCTTCGACCGACTCCTTAACCCCGGGAAGAAACGCCATGTCCCCTCGCAAAAGATTCAACCCGACCGCCCCCACCACGATGGCCGCCAAAGCGGCTCCTCGAAGGCTCCACGAGTGATACCAGCGCCTGCCCGCCAAATGTACGAGGTCGAGCTCGCCGATCGCCCGTTTCACAAGGGCAGCGTCTATCTCCCTTCGGCTGAGAACGAAACATGCCAGAAGCACTCGATCGCATAGCAGGTTGATTAATCGAGGAAGCCCTTTGGAAAACCGATGAATTCTGCGAAGCGCTCCCGGCGTAAAAGAAACCTTTCCCACGCCTCCCGCCACATAGAGACGATGACGGATGTACTCGATGGTCTCGTCTCGATTCATCGGGTTGAGGTGATAGCGAGCGGTCACGCGCTGCGCGAGCTGTCGCAGGTTCTTTTGCGAGAGCAGGGTGTTGAGCTCGGACTGCCCGATCAAAACGATCTGGATCAGCTTTTCCGTCGTCGTCTCCAGATTGGAGATCAAACGGATCTGCTCCAGCACCTCAGGCGAAAGATTTTGGGCCTCGTCGATGACCAAAACAATGTTCTTGTCGGCCTCCCTCGCCTCCAAAAGGAAACGGTGGAGCGCGTCGACCAGATCCTTGGCCTGCTCCCCGTTGGGTGTAATTCCCAAGTCGTCATTGATAGAGCGCAAGAGCTCGACGGCACTCAGTGCCGGGTAAAGAATGAACGCACTCAGCGTGTTCTCGTCGAGCCCATCCAGGAAGTAACGACAGAGAGTGGTCTTGCCGGTCCCGACTTCGCCGGTGAGCAGGACGAATCCACCCCGCCGTTTAAGCCCAAATTCTAGATGTGCGAACGCTTCGCTGTGTTTCGCCGAAAGGTAGAGAAAACGAGGGTCAGGAGTCAGGTTGAAGGGTTTTTCCTGAAACCCGAAGAAGCCTTCGTACATTGTACTTGCCTCAGTGATCTATCATGGGCGTCTAGGACCTTACCAGCATAGCTCGCAGCCCGCAGCCGACCGCTTCCTCGAGGACTTCCACGTCTGGAACCGGTCGAGATTCACTTGGATCTCCTCCAACCCGTTGAGTCCTCACTCGCGGTATCGGGGGCGGTGAAAAGAAAGTAGTCGTAGGCGTAGCGAGCGATGTTCGCGATGGCGCTCTCCGCCTTGTCACGATCCTCGCAGCTCTTGCTGAGCACCGAGAGAATGATGTGCCCGCGTCCTTGGGGGAGATAAATGATACCGACGTCGTCAAACGAGCCCCCGATAGTTCCCGTCTTGTGAGCCACCTCGACGGATGAGGGCAAGAGGCCTCGGATTCGACTAAAGCCCGTGTCGCACTTCAGCATGATGTCAACCATCCTTCTGCAAGACTCCGGGCTCGCGGCCTGGCCGAGGAAGATTTTTTCCAGCAAGAGATTCATGGCCGCCGGCGTGGCCGTCTCTTGCGTATCCATCTCGAAGCGGGTAGCCGCCATCTCCAGCTCTCCGGGCTCCACCTGATAGTCATTGAGCCTCCGCTCGAGCTCTTCGTAGGTCAGTCCGTCGACGTCCCAAGCTTCGAAGCCCATCTGATCCATGAGCAGCTGTTGGATGTTCCTGTTGATGACCAATTCGGTAACCCCCAGTGAAGCGAGGCGCCGATTCACGTTCTCGATCCCGACTCGCTCCAGGACCATATCGGTGGCGCTGTTGTCGCTGATTCGCATCATCAGGAATGCCAGATTCTCGATCGAGAGCGAGACTCCCGGAACGATGAAGCGCCTGAGCTGGCCACTTCCCCGATGAAGGTCGAGCGGGCCGAGCGACACCATTTCGTCCAGGCGAATCTTTCCCTCGTCCACCTGATTGAAGAGCTCCACCAGAATCGCCACCTTGGAGGTGCTGGCCATCGGGTAGGACCGGTTTCCGTTGACAATGAGCCTTCACCGGACTCTACATGCTTGATGGCAACTCCCATGTCTCCCGACGAGCCGGCGATGGCCTCTTCCACCGCCAGCCGCAGCCGATCGGTCCCGGGCTTATTGGCCGGCGAGCCACCTTCATTGGCCGCCGTGGTCTTGGCCAATGACATGCAGAGGACGAAGAGGACAAACTGCAATGGCAGCAATGCCCTCGTCAGCATCTTCAAATGCGCATCAGGCCGACCCAATGGGCTTCCAGCCTTCATGAATGGATGGACTCATAGTAGGTCAGACCCGTCCGCTAGCACAAGCCCCCTCTAGTCACATCGCTGTGGAAAGATTCATAGGTCCAGGACCCCGTCACTTCGTAAGATCCGTGGGACGCGCACCGTCACAAAAGGACTGATAAGCTGGTCGAATGAAAGGAAACGCATGAGTCTAGAGCGATTGTCCCCGCCAGTATTCAAAATCGGGGTTTCGGCCGCGTGCTTCTTGGTAACGTTCCTCGTGAGCTGTCAGGCACCAGAAACGGAACCGCTCCTGGGTGACCTCGAGAGCTCCCTCAAGCTAGGATTTGCGGAGGGAAAGCAAACCTTCGACCACAGCGGCTGGAACGAGCTCCTCGGCAAGTACGCCAAGCAAGACGGTCGGAAATTCGACTACGCAGGACTGAAATCCGATGAGGCCAGTGAGGCTAGACTAGACAAATACGTCACCGCCTTGGCCGAAGTGAAACTGTTCACTCTTTCTAACCAGGAACTGCTTGCGCTCTTCATCAATGCCTACAACACTTATACCGTGAAAACGATCCTCGACAAAGTGTCGGCGCAAGGCGAATACGAGATCGAAAGCATCCGGGACATCCGCAACGTCTTCGATCGAGAGGAGCACGTGGTCGGTGGCTTCCGCCTGAGCCTCAACAATATCGAACACAACATCCTCCGGCCCTATTTCAAAGATCCCAGGATCCATTTTGTCGTCAACTGCGCCTCCACTTCATGCCCACCGCTCCCCGCAAAGGCGTTCACTGGCGAGTCGGTTGAGAATCAGCTCGAAGCGGAATCCCGAAACGTCCTGTCCTCCCCAGACTATATTCGCGTCGAAGAGGGCAGGCTCCTCGTAACGAAGACTATGGATTGGTATGGCTCGGACTTCGTGAAAGAGGGCTATCTGGGTGCGGAAAAACACCTCTCCGACTACATCAAAAAATACACTCGGCAGGATGTACGAGAATGGATCGTTTCTCAGTTATCCCCTCCCAAGCCGAAATTCATGAAGTTCGATTGGTCGCTCAATCGAACCTCCTAGGCCGGCTAAGCCGGCTTCCCTCCC
Source organism: Candidatus Marinacidobacterales bacterium (assembly GCA_965222425.1). Classification (GTDB taxonomy): domain Bacteria; phylum Acidobacteriota; class Vicinamibacteria; order Marinacidobacterales; family DATDRI01; genus CBDCNP01. The sequence goes on along the minus strand of CBDCTW010000001.1, from coordinate 112,889 downwards.
TTGCTGACCCCGGTGCTTGCCCCGGTCCGCCAGACCGGACTACTATCGCGCCCTTGCAATGAAAAAACCGTTCCGCGATGCCCTCGGTCGAATAGAACAGGAGCACTGGTGGTACCGGGGCCGACAAGTCATTCTCGAACGCGCCATGGACCGGTTCATCGGGAATCCAGAGCGTTCCCTTGCCATCGAAGTCGGCGCGAGCCACGAGGCAGAAATACTATCCAAGAGAACGCGCCTGGTGGCGGTGGACCGAGAGGAGATCAATCGACGTTCAGCCGAGGTGGCGATGGGGTCCAGACCGACGCAGCGCTTCTCCCATTTTCGGATACATCCTTCGATGCCGTTTTTATATTCGATGTATTCGAGCATATCAAAGGAGATGATGCCGTGATCGAGGAGATTCGAAGAGTGCTCCGCCCTGGCGGTGCGCTACTGATCGCCGTCCCCGCGTTCATGTTCTTGTTCGGCCGCCAAGATCGAATGAGCGATCACAAACGCCGCTACCGCCGGGGGACACTAATGCAACTCGTCGGTGAGCACGGCTTGGAGGTTCAATACTGCACGTACTTCAATACGTTACTATTCCCTCCCATTGCGGCCGCCCGCGTGGCCCGCCGCTGGCTGCGGTTTCCCGATCGAGACGGGAAGACGGACTTCGACGTGCGGCTGCCCGGTGTGGTCGAGCACCTCTTGGAGCGCTTGCTCGCCCTCGAAAGCCACGCGATCGATCGCGTGGCGCTCCCATTCGGCGTGTCGTTACTCTGCTCGGCCCGACGCTCGCCCACGTCTTGACTGAAGACCCCCGCAAGACCTACTCGGCGTCCCCTACACCCGCGAGCCGCTTTTCCCATTCGGAGAAACGCTCGGACCCGGGAGACGAAGTCATAAGGCTCACCACCACCAGGGTAACCAAGCTAGTACTGATTCCGATCATGATGGGCCCAGAAGAACCAACTCCCCAACGGCCCATGGCGATGACCGAGGCCGTCGCGCTGAGGGACATCGAAACGAGCGTACCTGTTGCATTGGCCCGCTTCCAAAAGAATCCAGCAAAGACGGGGACAAAGAGTGAGCCTGAGAGCAAGGTGTACGCGATGTCCAGCGCCTTGAGAACGTCTTGTACCCAAAGGGCGCACGCCATGACCACAATGCCGATGATGCAAGTCAGCGACCGTGTCACGCGGAGAAACTTCTCGTCGCTCAGGCCCTCGGCGAAGAATCTTCGATAAATATCGTTTGCCACCAGGGTCGAAGCCGCGAGAAGCGGTCCGCTGGCCGTGGACATCAACGCTGACAAACTTCCGGCCATAACAAGCCCCGTCACTCCCGCGGGCAGGATTTCCACCGCTACCGTCGCATAGGCCATTTGAGGATCTTCCAAGTTCGAGAACCTTACAGCCGCTATCATTCCGATCAAGGTGGTCACGATGGCGTACAGAATGCAATACAGGCCAGCGACGATCGTCCCACGCCGCGCGACTTGGGCGTCTCTCGCGGTGAACACGCGTTGCCAAATATCTTGACCAATGAGGAGTCCCGAGAAAAACAGCAAGAAGAAGGCGAAGATGGTATCGTAGCCGATGGTGTCGAGGCGAAAATGGGCTTCGGGTAAGCTATCTGACAGTCCCTGCCAACCGCCCACGGCGCGGAAGCCGATGGGAAGCATAACCGGTGTCCCGATCGTCATGAGAATGAACTGGATGGCATCAGTCATGGATACCGACCACATGCCGCCCTAAAACGTGTAGGTGAGGACGACCAAGCCACCCGCCAATATCCCCGCCGTCATTCCCCAACCCAGCATCGCATGGAGAATCGTGCCGATGGCGATGAGTTGAATGGCTGCGATCATGGTCGCGTAGGCCGCCATGATGACCGCGCTGATGAGCCGCGCTGACTTGTCATAGCGGAGCTCGAGCATGGGGATGTCCCGCCGGATGTTGAATTTGGGGTAGCTGCGGCTCCTTGGCCGGCCTAAGAATAGGTCTGCCAATAAACCGTCTCCAGAGGGGGACAAGGAGCCACCAATGCCTAGGAAATCAAAGAAGCCAGTAAGAAAGCAAACGCACTCGCCTACGGGCAAGGTAGTTGGCCAAGTCGGTCAGATACTGCTACCGATGATAGCTGGGATCGCGGCCACGAAGGCGGATCTGACGGAATGGGTGTACGAGCAAGGACTGACAGCTCTGCACCTACTGCTCAGAGAGGACGCCGAGGAGATCGCGGGGCTCAAGGGCAAGCACGAGAAGGAGCGAACTCATAACCACTGGGGGAGCACGAACGGAGAGCTGAGCTTCGGTGGTCGTCGCATCCAAGTGTCGCGACCTCGAGTTCGCTCGAAGTCGGGCGCGGAGGCGTCGCTTCCACACTTCGAAGCCTTCCGCGAAGAAGACCCGCTTCCAGAGCGAGTGTTGAATCAGATCTTGGTGGGCGTATCGACCCGAAATTACGAATCGAGTCTGGACAAACCCGCGGCCAAGTTGAAGTCTCGTGGCACGAGTAAGAGTGCCGCCAGCCGTCACCTCGTGAGCCAGACGACTAAGAAGCTTGAGGAATACCTGTCTCGGCGGCTAGAGGAGTTCGAGCTTGCGGCACTGATGCTGGATGGCCTTGAGGTGGCCGGACAGACCGTCGTCGTAACTCTAGGTATTACAATAGATGGAACGAAGGTGCCCCTGGGTATATGGCTGGGCTCGACGGAGAACTCTCGGGTGTGCACCGCGATGTTGCAGGACCTTCTCGAGCGAGGCTTGCGCGTCGATGAGTCGATTCTCTGCGTAGTGGACGGAGGCAAAGGCATCCGCAAGGTACTCGTCGACGTTTTGGGGGACCTCGCGGTCATCCAAAGGTGCCAGATCCATAAACTCCGAAATCTTCGCTCGTACCTTCCCAAATCTCGTCACGCCTACGTGCTCCAGACGATGAAGGAAGCCTACAAGTGCAAGAGTGCCGACAAGGCGCGCAAGCGACTTCAGGCATTGGTGTCGTGGCTCGAGCGAAACGGCTACGACGAAGCTGCCGGAAGCCTTCGTGAAGAGATGGAAGAAACACTCACGGTCGTGAAGCTCGCGCCGCCCGCCTTACTTCGCCAGTCTCTTGCCACGACGAACGCCATTGAGAATCTCAACGGAACCATTCGCAGAGTATCGAGAAACGTCAAGCGTTGGAAGAGTCCTTCCATGGTTCGCCGATGGACCGCTCTTGGCGTCGTCACCGCGCAGAAAAAGTTCCGGCGTATCAAAGGCTATCGCCATATGGGCGCTCTCGTTCACGCGCTTAGAAGCAAACAGAAATCTCTTGACAGCGATGAGTTTGCTGCCTGAGAGTATTCACAGGTGCCGCCGCTACCCGACCAAATTCAACAGCGGCCGGGACATCCCCTCGAGCATTTCGCTAATGCTAATGATCCTCAGGTTCGCCAACTGGGTTGTCAGAAATACACCTAACGCGGTAATACCAAGCCCGATCATGAAGACCATCCACATCCCGGAGATGCCAAACTCATAGCCGAGCTTCGCGCTACCTACCGTGGATGCGCCGCCCAAGACGACCGCGGCGAGACATGCGGTGTACATCCCGTAACCTAACCGTCGACCGGCCACGAGATAGTCGGAGGAGGACTTGCTCATCTTCCACCCGCGATAGCCAAGGTAGTGCATGAGCAACAAGTACAAAATAATGATGGCGTAGTCGATGGAATGCATTGCTTTACTGGACGGGATTCTATAGTTTGCACAGCGCGACTTCAAAACGGACTGTTTCCGCTCCGTGGAACGCTTGTCGTATGATCCGCCAAAGGAGTCCTTATGGTCCGCATCAGATTACATACGTTTTTCGCTCTGATGATCCTGCTCGGCCTGTGCTCCAGTACTCGAAGCCAGGCGCAGAACCCCGATACAACCACCACCACAAACGACGACGAACCGTCTTTTGACCGAGCAAACCGAGACGCTCGTGGCCGAGCTTCGGGAACAACGAGCCGAGGCCGACGATCTCCTGACCAAGTATGTAGTGGCGAAGGGTGAGGAACGTCAGGTCCTCGGAAGCCAGCTTGGGCGGAGGGGAAGAGAGCTTCGGAGGAATCTCACGGCTCTCGTTTCCCTTCTTGAGGCGTTGCGCGAGGATGGGCGAAAACCGGAAGCCCCGCGCGCCACTGCCGAAAATCTCATCGCCTGGGCTATCGATTTCGGCCGTCGCGAGAATAAGCGAGGTAAGGAAGAGCGTGCAGAATTGCGCGCCGCGTGGGTCGAACTACCCGCGGAAGAGAAGCTCGTGGAGGAACAGAAGATTGGCGTACTTCGTACTCAGATGGTCCGCCTCCTGGATGGCTTTCTGGAGATGTGTACTCACGAAGAGATTCTTGGTCTGGACCCGACTGACCACCTGAGCTACTTGGACGAGGTTCTGTCCGAAGTCGCGGAGCGCGAGGCGGGCCGCCTCGATATTGCCCGAGCGCGTGTGACCGAACTAGACGATCAGCTGGCGCGGGTCGCGACGGAAGAGGAGGCCGCCATCCGGGCCGAGCTTTCAGCGTTTCAAGAAAGGCTTCATGGAACCTCGACCTCCCTCGGGGCAATCGTCGAGCTCATGGATAGGAGGGGCCTGTGTGTTCGCTAGTCTGAATTGGCCCATTTCGCTCATTTGATTTGGCCCACCCCATCGAGACCGATACCCTGAGCCGGGGAAGAACCCGGAGAGGAGGGTCGGTTGAAAAGGGGTGCGAAAGTGCGATTGTTCGAGCAGATCCGTGGCGAGTACGAGCACGGAGTAGGAACGATAAAGGGAGTGGCGAAGGAGTTCGGAGTACACCGTCGGATGGTGCGTCAGGCGCTGGAGAGCGCGGTACCGCCGGAGCGTAAAATCGCGGAGCGTGCGAGTCCGAAGCTTGAGGAAGTACGCGAGTTCATCGACGCGGTCCTGAAGGAGGACAAGCGAGCGCCTCGGAAGCAACGCCATACGGCTCGTCGTATCTGGTCCCGGTTGCGCGCCGAGCATCCGGAGCATGAGATTGGCGAATCAACGGTACGTCGCTACGTCGCTCGTCGGAAGAGCGAGCTCGGCCTGAAGGACACAGAGATTTTTGTTCCGCAGAGCTACGCGTGGGGCGATGAAGGGCAAGTGGACTGGTACGAGGCGTACGCGCGGATCGGAGGTGAGCTCGAGAAGGTCCACACGCTCGTAGTCCGAAGCATGGCGGGAGGAGGCGCGTTGCATCGCGGCTATCCGCGTCCGACGCAACAAGCATTTTTCGAAGCGCAGGAGCATGCGTTCGAGTTCTTTGGTGGCGTGTTCCGCCGCATGCGCTACGACAACCTGTCACTCGCGGTCACTAAGATTCTGCGTGGTTATCAACGAGAGCAGACGGAGCGATTCGTGGCGTTTCGCTCCCATTGGGGATTCGACTCGGAGTTTTGTAATCCGAGTCGAGGCAACGAGAAGGGCGGGGTGGAAAGCGAAGTCGGCTACTTCCGGCGCAACTATCTGACGCCGGTACCGGAGTTTTCGAACTGGGATGAGCTGAACGAGTATCTGCTCTCGTGCTGTCTCAAGGATGCGACGCGCCACATTAGCGGCAAGGAGCATGCTGTCGGAACAGCGATGGAGCTTGAACGGGAGCATCTGTTGCCATTGACCGTCGAGGGGTTCGATATCGAGGAGCGACGATTTGCAAAGGTGAACAAGAAAGGCTGCGTTCGAGTCGGCACGAACTGGTACTCGACTCCGTTGAAACGGGACCGGCGAGTTGTGGCCAAGCTACTGCCGTTGGAAGTTGAGATCTGGCACGAGGGCCACGTCGTGGCACGCCACGAGCGCTGCTACGGCCGCAGCCAGTCGATTTATGAACTCGAGCACTACTTGGATGTTCTGGTCAGGAAGCCTGGAGCGTTGGCCGGCTCGACGCCGCTCGCTCAATGGCGGGAGAAAGGTCGGTGGCCCACGAGCTACGACGAGTTGTGGTCCAAGCTGAATCGACGTCACGGGAAGCTCGAAGGAACCCGCCAGATGGTCGAGCTCGTGCAGCTCGGCCGCGAGCACGGCTACGACAAGCTGCGTGAGGCGGTGAGTCAAGCGCTCGAACTCGGCTGTACGGATGCTGAGGCGATCCGTCACCTCGTCGAATCATCAGTTCTTCGACGTGAGCAGGCGCAGGCTCTTGGCGATGTGGAGCTCGGAGAGCTCACGAAGTACGAACGTTCCTTGCCAGGTGTTGGCCATTACAACGCGCTGATCGGCGAGGTGAACTCGTGAACGCGAAGAGCATCGAGCTCCAGAGCATCCGTCAGCATTGCAAGACGCTTCGCATGCCGAGCGTGGCAACGCAGTTCCAGAAGATTGCCGAACAAGCGCAGCGCGACGAGCACAGCTATGTCCGCTACCTCGACGTGCTGCTCAGCGCCGAAGTCGAGGAGCGTGAACACCGCGCGGTTCAAAGACGACTGAAGGAAGCACAACTACCGAGAGCGAAGACGCTCGAGGAGTTCGACTTCTCGCAATCGCCGAAGGTCTCCGCCCGTCGGATACGAGAACTGGCCGAAGGCGACTACATCGACCATGCACGGCCGGTTCTGTTTCTCGGCGATGCCGGCACAGGCAAGACTCATCTGGCCACGGCATTGTGTGTAGCGGCGTGCCAGCAACGTCGCCGCGTTCGCTTCACGACGGCCTCGAGACTCGTCAACGAACTCGTTGAAGCTAGGGAGGAGCACGAACTCTCGCGAGTGATCCGTCGCTACGCCCGCTACGAGTTGTTGTGCATCGACGAGCTCGGCTACGTCCCACTCGCCGATGTCGGCGCCGAGCTTCTGTTCCAAGTGGTTTCGGAACGATGCGAAAGGGCGGCGCTCGTGATCACCACCAACCTGCCCTTCTCGGAGTGGACCCAGGTGTTCACGAACGTCCGCCTGTGCAAGGCACTGCTCGACCGAGTCACGGACCAGGCGCACATACTCGAAACCGGCACCGAATCCTATCGGTTCCGGCGCACCCTGAAGAGCGAGAAAAAGACCATAAAGGCATGAGTTCGTTGGGTTTCACTAGCCGCGGCCTGCACTTCGTTCCGGCCGCGGAATAAGGAAAGGGGCTTTCTTACAGCTCGTCTTTATTAATCAATAACTTAGGGTGGGCCAAATTAGATGAGCAAAGTGGGCCAGACCGAGTGGACAAACACAGGCCTGGGCACGGCGGACCACAAGCAGCTACTGATTCGCGCGACCGGCACCGTAACCACCGACATCTTGGACTCCCGCGTTCTTTTCGGCCTGCTACGGGAGGGGTGGACCAACTTCACCGATTGGCTCGCGGCCCGCGGGCCTCAATTTCTTTTCAAGGCGTTCTTCTTTCTAGTTACCCTCGGCTTCTTCTGGGTCATTTCCCGTCTCGTGTCTTGGATCGTTCGGCGAACGGTGCGACGCCCGGATGTCAAGACTCCCAGATTGCTGCGAAACATGTTGGTCTCGGTCGTTTCCAAAGTCGTCATGATCCTCGGCCTGCTGATTGCGTTGTCCCAAATCGGGGTCGAAGTGGCACCTCTTCTCACCGGACTCGGAATCGCCGGATTCATCGTCGGTTTCGCTCTTCAGGATTCGTTGTCGAACTTTGCCGCGGGCATGATGATTCTCTTTTATCGACCCTTCGACGTGGGTGACGTCATCGAGGCTGGAGGCGCCTTCGGCAAGGTCAGTGACATGAGCCTGGTATCGACGACGATTCTATCTTTTGACAACCAAAAGCTGATCGTGCCGAATCGGAAAATCTGGGGCGACGTGATCAAGAACGTTACATCTGAGAGCACCCGCCGCGTGGACCTGACCTTTCGGATTAGTTACGGTGACGACATTGAACGCGCGGAGCGAGTTCTTCAAGAGATCGTCGAAAGGAACGAGCACGTACTCGACGACCCGGAACCCATTATCAGATTACACAAGCTAGGCGATTCGTCGGTGGAGTTCGTTGTACGGCCTTGGCCAGGCGCGCCAACTATTGGGACGTCTACTGGGACATTACCCGGTCAGTGAAGAAACGCTTCGACGAGGAGGGGATCTCGATACCGTTCCCGCAGCGCGACGTCCACGTCCATCGGGAGCCCGACAATACGTAGGGGTGGCCCTTCCTCGCTGGAGCTCTCGGACTCAGATGTTGCGGAAGCTCACCGGTCGATCGTGCTCCTGGAGCGTCTTCTCGGCCATCGTCAGCCCGCCTCGCCTTTCCCATCAGATCCCAAGCGACAGTCTCCCGTCAATCTCGGCACCCGGTAGCGATTGCCAACGCTTCACAAACCGCCTGCATCTTCTCCGGCCGAAGACTCCCTACAAACTTCCGGAGTCGCCATTTATCAACGGTCTGGACGTGGTCAAGATTCACGGCAGAATCTCGCTTCAGGCCATCATCTATTCCTACCACCACTTCACTGGGTGCACCGCGAATTGCAGACGTTATCGGGGCGACCATGACGGTTCGCAATAACTCGATGACTCCCTGGCGAGACAGTATGAGGACTGGTCGTCGCTTGTCGAGAGCGGAAAGCGTATAAAGCCAAATCTCCCCCCGGCTCAATCGTTGGGCCATTCGCCCTCGTCCTCCCAACCCTCGAACTCGTTGCCGACACCGGGTTTGGTCCCGTAAGCTTGTCGGTACTGGCTCTCTATGGCTGCACGGCGGCTTCGTCGGAGATACTCCCTAACTGCTTGACGGAAAAAGGCAGACCGACCGCGCTCCCTAACCTCTTCTGCAGCCTCGAGCTCAGCCAAGAGCTTCTCATCCACAGTGATTTGTATAGCTTTCATGTTGATAGTTTATCAACATTTTGCTGATACATCAATGCCTTACTTTAAGACGAATAGAACGCCGGCTCACGTCCCGTTTGACATCGTACCCTTGCGTGCGGCACGCTCCGGCCGTGCCAGCGGACAACTCAATCTACGAGACTCTGGACGATTGGTGGGATCCGACCGGCTCGGTGGCCGGCATTCATGCCATGAACCCGGCCCGTGCCGGTTACTTCCGTGGCGTGCTCCAGGCACGGCTCGGGTCCGATTTGTCAGGGGTGAGGGTCTTGGATGTCGGTTGTGGGGGAGGACTCCTCACCGAAGAGCTGCTTCGGCTGGGAGCGATCGCAATCGGCGTCGACCAGGCTGAAGGGGCGGTCCGGTGCGCGACCGCCCACGCCCACTCGGGTGGTTTGTGCCCCAGGTATGTACGGACTAGAGGCGAGCAGTTACCGTTCGAGAACGGCTCCTTCCCCGTCGTGATGACCAGCGACTTTCTCGAGCATGTCGAGGACTTGACCTCGGTCATGCGGGAGTGCGCACGAGTTCTGGCCCCGGGCGGCTTGTTCCTGTACGACACGATCAACCGCACATGGCTGACGCGCATCTTTCACATTGGTGTGCTCCAGGAGTGGAGAAGGCTCGTCCCGGAAGACACGCACGATTGGCGCCAATTCATCCAGCCCTGCGAGCTCGAAGCGACGATGAAGAACGCGGCAGTTCGTCCGGTGGAGACGCTCGGCCTCTTCCCGGTCGACCCCGTTCGCTTCGCGTTGCATCTCCTTAGACACCGAAGAGGCCGGGACACGATGCCCCCATTTCGCATCGGCGCTTGGACCGGCGGCAGTTACGTGGGCTACGGCGTCAAGGAAACTTAGATGGATCAAGCTAGCGGAAATTCTCCACCATCATGATATCGCTGCTAATCTCATCCGCGTTCGTATAGACCACCCATTGACCGTCTGGAGACACCGTGAGCCCCACATTCATGCCACCAAAGTTCGTTCGATTCGGAAGGGAGACCAGCTCCCGTATCTCCTTGGTGTCGAGATCCGAGAGCTCGAGGGTGGGACCGCTCTTCCCTTCCGGGTTGATGTAAACGATGTTCCCACGCCACAGGACCCAGTCCATCGCGAGACCAGCTGGAGTGGTAATCGGCCACCTCGTCTGGCTCAGGCGCGAGGCGACGGCGGAAACCTCCTGTCGCCTCGACGACGTGCAGGCTGGTGCCGGCTCGATCTATAAAGGCGATCTGGCGCCCGTCTGGTGACCAGGCGGGCCACCTTCCCTCCGCAAGGCGACTACAGTCTTCCCCTTGGTCGTCGCAAACCCAGACCTCCACCGTTCCCGAGCGATGTGTCACGAACGCCAACCGACTCCCGTCCCCCCGACCCGGAGCGTCGAGGGTATGCCGGGTACATCCTGTACTCTGGGCGTGAGCAGGGCGAAATCGAGGCAGTCCCTTCCGTTAAGCGGAAGGGTGGCGATAGCTGTCTGGTTGACGGTCGTGCTAGCGAAGACGCTGGAGGTCTCCACTATTGGAGTGTCGGCGGTTACAGTGAGGGCCTCGGTCACGGTCGCCAAAGGTAATGTGAGATCAATGACCGGGGCCGAGCCCACCGTCACGATGACCCCTTCGCGGGTCAGCGTAACGAAATCCGCAAGCTCTGCCTTGATGGTGTAGGGACCAACCGGTAGTAGCGGCGCCCGGTACCGCCCGAGTCCGTCCGTTGACGGCCACGCGCATGAGACCGGTCTCGTTATGACCGTCGCGAACAAGCTCCGGCTCGGGGCCCTCAGGCGAGAGCCCCGAGCCCAGTGGTACGTGAGATTGTTGTTACTTGATCTTCTCGCCTTTGGCGAGTATCTCGACTCGCACCTGGAGATTCGAATCGCTCACGCCAAGCTCGACCGCCTTGTTGTAGTTCTCTTGGACCGCTGCCACGATGGCTTCGTCTCCGTCACAGGGACACCCCTTCTTGATTATCCCGAAGTTGGCCCACGCGAGAGCGACGTAGGGAGCCCCCCAGTTGGATGGTGCCGCCTCGGCGCAACGCTGTAGTGTCTCCTTCGCCCCCTGATAGTCCTGTTTGGCGAGCTGCACGCGCCCCAGGTTATACAAGCCCACCGGGTTCTTGTAGTCGGGAGAGCTTGCGGCCTTCGAAAGCGCGGCCAGCGCCTCATCCACTTGTTGGCCAGCGAGCAGCGCGGCGCCGTACTCGGTGAGGAAATCCGCGTTGTCCGGCTCGAGATCCACGGCCTTTTGCAAAGTGGGAAGCGCGCCTGCGACGTCTTGTTTTTTGTTGAGCAAAGCCTTTCCGCGCTCGAAGTGGGCCGTTCCCATGTTCGCGTCGCTCGCTATCGCAGCGTCGAATTCCGCGATGCCCGCATCGATCTGCTCCTGCGCCACGAGAGCCAACCCCATGAGGTAGTGAAGATCGGCGGAGTTCGCATTCGCCTCGATGGCCTTCTTTAGGAACTCGCCTGCCCCATAAGCGTCGCCCCTGTCGATTAAGAGCCTAGCCGCCTTAACGGCGGCATCGGTGGCGCCCGGGTTCAACTCCACCGCCTTCCTGTAGTAATTGACAGCCATGTCGAGATTACCTTGCTTCTCGTACACCTGGCCAAACGCGAGTTGCGATGCAAAATCATTCGGATCCACGGTGACCGCCATCGCTAAGTCGGAGTAGGCCGCCTCGGTCTCACCCCGCGCGTTGTTGGCAATGCCCCGAACGGCGTAGGCTCGCGTGAGCTTGCTGTTTAGCTCGAGGGCTTTCGTTGCCGACGCTACGGCTCCGTCGTAATCTTCCTTGGACAACATGATGTCGGCCATGCCGGCATGTGCCTCCGCAAGAGACGCGTCGATCGCCAATGCCTTGTTGAAGGCTTCTTCCGCCCCCGCTTCATCACCGGTTCCCAGCTGTGCCACACCCAGGGAGGCCTGCGCGATCGCGTTGTCCGGCGCCAGACCGATGGCCTTGTTGGCTGCCTCCACCGCCGCCTTGTATTGACCGGTCTTCGCGAGGCTCATCGCCAGGTACACGTGGGCGTCGGTGTTGGAAGGATCCGCGGCGATAGCTTTAGGTGCCGACACGGCCGCCTCCTGGTACTTCCCAAGCGTAACGAGGGCCTCCGTCAATCCGGCATACGCTTCCGCCAGCTTCTTGCCGTCTGTATGCTCCGCCGCCAGCGCATAAGCCCCTGCCGAGTTCTCTATTTCCCCAAGCTCTTTGTAAATGCGCGCCAGCTTCAACTGCGCCTCACCGTTGTCGGGATAGTCGGTAGCGATGGTGTAGTAGTATCTCCCACCTTCGGAAAATTTGCCGTCTTTGACGAGCTTGTCTCCCTTGCGCATGTATTCCCCGACTTGCTTCCTGGTCAGGGGCTTTTTCTTTTCTTGAGACTGCGCGGTTTGCGAAATGACGATGAGGGCCAAGGCAGCGATGAATGCCGCCGTTATCCACGTCAGACGAAATCTCATAACTTCCTCCCTTTGGGGTTGAACTTGACGTCCCCCCGGGGCGTCTGGATCCGGGAGTACTGCTGCGTGCGAATTCTAATCCACCCGGGCCAAGGGTTCAACCGCCGTCTGGCCAACTGGTTCCCTGGCACTTGCCCATTTTGACGGCCAACACGGGTCCCACACCGGCCCCACCCCGTCTGGCCGCCGTCTGGCCACTTTGATTACTGGCACGTTCCCAGTTTGACGGCAAAGCAGGGCCTTTCGGCGTACAGCGCGGTGTTCGCACTGCCTATTTTGACGGCTGAGGCAGGTCCCTCTCACCGGAGCGGCTTAACCGGAAGCAAACAAAGACATAATACCGACCTGCCCCACTATTTTCCGTCGCAGTGCCTGTCGATTACTCTTTTTTCTCGGTGAAGTTGACCATCATCTTCACTTCGCCCGCTTCGACGGAGCCGGTGAGGGCGACGGTCCGCGTATCGTCGGGCGAGCTCGCGACGAGAACCGCACCGCTGGGCATCGTCGTCCGCTGACCGATCTCGAGCCCTGCCGACTTGAGCTCCTCGACGTAGTAATCCATCACGGTTTCCAATCCATCGCCGGTTCGCACAACATAGGCCCCCATGTCACCGTCTGGAGTCTCTGTAAAGAAAGTACCCTCAGCCGTAGTTCCCGGATACATCGGCAACCAATCTGGAAAATTCTCGAGGTTGACGCCGCTTCCCAGGATCATGGTGCCGTCATCGCCGGTGACGGTGAGCCTTCCCTCCTCCCCACTCGCGTCCACATCAAAAGTACCTTCATCTGACGTGAAATTGAATTTACCCTCCTCGATGTCCTGGTAGTTGAAGGTGAACTCTTCACCGGTCTTGCTGTTCAAGAAGATGACGGTCTGGCTCTCCTCGTCGGTGGCAACCAGCTCGACATCTGGATTGGTCGCGGCGATCAGCTTCGCCGTCGCAAGCACGGGATTCTTTTCCATTTCCTTGACGACGTTTGTTGCCTTGTTGAAAATGAAGATACCCCCCGCGAACGTCGCGATGCCGGCCAGCACTAGAACGCCCGCGCAGCCGATTGCGATCCAGGCCACCGGGCTCAGCCCCTTTCGATCCGACTGTGCCCCCTGTCCAGAATGTCCCGGATGTCCATGCTGTCCGTTCGTCATTGTTTTGCTCTCCTTTCTGAAGACTGCGAAGTGGCTCATCATATCGATCAACGAGCAATCAATGGGCAATCAATAATCATCGGTGCGATTCGGGCCGACCGCTGATAACATCTACGCATCGCATGCAAGAAGGACGTATCTTCCAATCCCCTTCTGCCGCTCGACGTCTCGCTGAAGCCACCGCCTGGCTCGATCGGCATACCCGAGGGGGAGAGGTGCTCATCCTCTGCTCCCGCCTCGAGGCAGGCGACCAGCTGGTCCGCACCCTCGCTTCCCAACGTGGTTCCATCTACGGAGTCCGCCGACTCACTCTGAATGCGTTCGCCTATCAATTGGCGCTGCCGGAGCTTGTAGAAGCGGGGCTCGCAACTCACAGTCCGCTGGGTCAACAAGCGCTGGCGGCACGAGTCACACACGAGGCGCGGGCGGAAGGCAGCCTCGGGATATTCTCGGTCGTCGCACATGGGCCCGGTTTTGCTCGTGCACTCGCCACCACTTTGAACGAGCTTCGTCTTCACGAGGTCGAGCCGGCGGCGTTGCCGGCCGCGGGAGCGACCGGATCAAGCCTCTCCGAGCTCCTCAAGCGGTATGAGAAAGCATCCTCGGCCGCCGGAGTCGCCGATCGTACCGACGTACTTCGTGCCGCCACGCGCGCCGCGGAGTCCACGACGCGACCTCCCTTTGGGTTACCTACTGTGCTGCTCGACGTACCGATCGACACATCGTTGGAGGCACGTTTCATCGCATCCGTTGCGCGAGGGGCTTCGAAGGTCCTGGCAACGGTTCCGGAAGGGAACGAAACGACACGCGGAGCGCTAGAGAAGGCGCTCGGCGTTTCCCCAGAGGTTGGCCACGCCGAAGAAGACACGTCCGATGCCGTCAAACAACTTCAGCGCTTCGTCTTCAGTGGCTCCGCTCCTCCGGGCCCGCCTGACAGCAAAGACAGAAAAAGCAAACAAAACGAACAACAAGTAGTTGTTCTGTCGGCCCCCGGTGAGGCCCAAGAAGCGGTGGAGCTGGCGCGATGTATCCAATCGGAGGCGGCCAGCGGTGTCCCCTTCGACTCGATGGCCATTCTTTTGCGGTCACCCGAGGTTTACACACCACTCATAGAAGACGCTCTGGCTCGGGCGGGGGTTCCCGCCTACTTCGAGACCGGCACCCTGAGACCCGCGCCTGCGGGTCGCGCGTTTCTCGCTCTCCTCGACTGCGCGGCGGAGGAACTAAGTGCCAGCCGCTTCGCGGAGTATCTATCGCTCGGTCAGCTTCCTGATTTGAATGAGGATGGTGAGCCGGCGGCACTTCCGGAAAAGCCTTGGAGCCCTCCACAACACGAACTGGCTCCTCCCCCACCGGAGGGCTATAGCGAGCCCGTGCAACTCGCTCTATTCGCGGCACCGGAACGAGTAGCCGAGCCCGAGAAGCTCGCGGCCATCGAAGGGACGCTCCACGCACCGTGGCGATGGGAAAGATTACTCGTGGACGCCGCCGTCATCGGGGGACGGGATCGCTGGGAACGAAGGCTGTCCGGGCTAGCTCGAGAGATTCAAGCGCGGCTCGATGAAGTCGACGATCCGGGTGGCAGCGAGGCGGCGACGCTCGAGCGCCAGCTCGAAGATCTCGAGCATCTAAAAGCCTTCGCGCTTCCCGTGATCGGTCTGCTTGCGGATCTTCCCGAGAAAGCCAGCTGGGGAAGATGGCTCGACGTTCTCGAGCACGTAGCATCACGCGTCTTGGGCTCGCCGGAAGGCGTGTTGTCGCTTCTCAAAGAGCTCCGACCGATGGCGTCGGTGGGGCCAGTCGAGCTTTTCGAAGTGCGCGAAGTCCTGAACGAGAGACTCACGCTATTGTCTCAAGATCCCCCTCACTATCGTTATGGACGAATCTGGATCGCTCCCATCGAAGCCGTCCGGGGACTGAGCTTCGAGGTCGTGCTCGTGCCGGGTCTCGCCGAAAGGATGTTCCCGCGGAAGATCGTCGAAGACCCCCTGTTGTTGGACCTGGATCGGCGGAAGCTCGATGCGAACCTCCCGCTTCAAGAAGATCGCGTTTCCCGGGAACGGCTGGCGCTGCGTTTGGCGGCGGGGGCAGCCAAGCGAAAGATCGTGTTCAGCTACCCCTCAATCGATCTCCAGAAGGGTCGCTCAAAAGTGCCTTCCTTTTACTTGCTGGAGGTGCTGAGAGCTAGCGAGGGAACTCTCCCGGACTTCGAGTCCTTGGAGCGCGATGCCGCCGATTCCTCTGGGGCGCGGTTGGGGTGGCCTGCGCCGAGGGAGTCCTCGCACGCCATCGACGAAACAGAGCACGATCTGGCGTTCCTTTCCGATGCCTTGCGCCAAGACACACCGAAAGAGCTCGCGCAAGGCACGGGCAGGTACCTCATGAACGTCAACGATGCACTCTCCCGATCGCTTCGCACTCGCTACCAGCGCGGTCGCTCGCGTTTCACGTCGGTCGACGGTTTTCTCGATCCTTCAACAGGTTCGAAGAAGTTGCTGGCCAACCATCGCGTCGGCCAACGGGCGTTCTCGGTAACCGCCCTAGAGCGCTTCGGGGCCTGTCCCTATCGTTTTTTCCTGAATGCCATCCTGAGACTCAGACCGCGAGAGACGGTCGAGCAAATCACTCACCTCGATCCGTTGACCTACGGCCGAATCTTCCATGTTGCCCAGTACCAGATCATGACGACACTCGGGGAGCAAGGGCTTTCGCCTATTCGCCCCGACAACATCCCCTCCGTTCTCGAAGCAAGCGAGAAAGTGTTCAACGAGGTCGCCGCAAAGTTCAGCGATGAGCTAGCGCCCGCGATCGAGCGCATCTGGCGAGACGAGCTGACCCGCGTTCGTACCGACCTCCGGGGCTGGCTCCGCAAGGAGTCCGAGGCCCCAGGTGGTTGGGTACCCCATCGATTCGAGTTTACGTTCGGAATGAAACCGCAAGGGCCCGCCGATCCGGCGAGCGTTGCGGAGGAAGCTGTGCTGGCGAGCGGGCTTCGACTACGGGGTGCCATCGACCTTGTCGAGAAGCGAGACGATGGCAAGGTGCGGGTTACGGATTACAAGAGTGGCCGCGTGCGGGTGCCGGAAGGCGCAGTCTTGTACGGAGGAGAAAGCCTCCAGCCCATCCTTTACTCGCTTGCCTATGAGGCTCTGACCGGGGACGAGGTCAGCGCGGCACGTCTCTACTACTGCACGGAGAAATCCGGGTACACCGAGCGCACGGTCGAGCCCGACGAGGAAGCGCTAAAAGTTGCTTACGAGTTCCAACGTCGTATCGACAAAGCGATCGAGGAGGGTTTCTTTCCGGCATCGCCGAGACTGGGGTGCAAGTATTGCGACTACTTACCGGTATGTGGCCCCGGCGCCGAGATCAACGCCAAGCGCAAGGAGGGCGACCCGAAGCTGTCGTTACTCAACTGGCTTCGAAATTTGAGGTGAACGTTAAACGTAATGGCTGAACGGACTCTCGCCGACCAAGAAGCTCGAGACCGCATTCGCACCAGTCTCGACGAGACTCTTCTCGTCGAAGCGGCGGCGGGGACCGGAAAGACCACCGAGCTCGTCCAACGCATCATCGAAGTGATCCGGAGCGGCCGAGGCAAGCTTTCCAACTTGGTCGCGGTCACGTTTACCGAAAAGGCAGCGGGAGAGCTCAAGCTCCGGCTTCGAACCAAGCTGGAGACGGCGCGACGCGACGCGGCCGGCGAGCCTGAAGTGCTGGCGCACCTAGAAGAAGGCCTCGCTCAACTGGAAGAGGCCCATATCGGGACGATCCACGGTTTTTGTGCCGATCTATTAAAGGAGAGGCCGCTCCAGGCTGGTGTCGATCCGTTCTTCGAGGTAGCCACCGAGGATGAATCACAGAGACTCTACCGCCGAGTCTTCCAGCGGTGGCTACAGGAGAAGCTCGATGATCCCCCTCCCGGGATCCGAAGGCTCCTGCGTCAACCCGTCGAGAACGAGTTGTGCCCCGTGGATCGACTCTACCAGGCCGGGTGGGCTCTCATTGGTCGTCGGGACTTCCCTACCCCATGGGAGATACGCCCATTTCCTCGTGAAAAAGAGATCGATTGGCTCATCGAGAGATTCCTCCACTTGGCAAAGCAGAGCGAGGACTGCTCGAGTACTCGTGACCGGCTCTACCAAGACTTGGCGGGGCTGCGATCTTTCGCGCTCGAGCTTGATCGTCAGGAGACGGCCAGCGGAAAACGCGATTACGACTTTCTGGAACATCGCCTAGTCAAGCTCGAGCTGGGCAAGACCAAGGGGCGGGGGCCTTACTCGAATCGCGTCTCCCGGCAAGAGCTCCTCGACGAGCGCGAATCCCTCCAAGAGTCGCTGAAGGAGTTCCGCAAGAGGGCCGGTGCCGATCGGGCCGCACACCTTCAGAATGAGCTCCCCGAGTTGGTTGAGCGTTATCAGGAAATCAAAACCAAAGCGGGTCGTCTCGACTTCCTGGATCTCCTGGCTAGAGCTCGGGGCTTGCTTCGGGAAAACCGTACTCTTCGGGAAGAGCTTCAAAACCGCTTCACCCATATCTTCGTCGACGAGTTTCAGGACACCGACCCACTGCAAGCCGAGATTCTCATCTTGCTCTCGTCCAATGACCCGTCGGTCGACGATTGGCGCCGCGTCAGACCCCGCCGCGGCAAGCTCTTCGTGGTCGCCGATCCGAAGCAGTCGATCTACCGCTTTCGTCGCGCCGATGTCTCTCTCTACCAGCAAATCAAACGACAGCTCATGGACGCTGGCGCCGAGCGCGTCTTCTTGAGCGTGAGCTTCCGTGGTTCGCCCGAAATCCAAGAGATGGTCAACGCAGCAATGTCGGAGGTCATGACCGGTTCGGAGGAGGCGCATCAAGCATCGTACGTCGGGCTCGACCGGTACCGCGAGCCGATCATCGGCCAGCCCTCGGTGATCGCCTTGTCCATTCCCCGCCCTTACAGTAAGTACGGCAACCTCGCGAACTACGCGATCGATAAGTCCGAGCCGGGCGCGGTAACGGCATGGATCAAATGGTTGCTAGAAAAAAGCGGTTGGAAAGTGACCTCGCGGGGCAGCACCGAGCCGCATCCGATCCGCCCGTCCGACATCTGCCTCCTTTTTCGCCGCTTCGTGTCTGGTCGGCGGGATATCACACGACCCTACGTCGACGGATTGCAGGCACGGGACATCCCTCATGTGCTCGTCGGGGGACGCGGCTTTCACCAGCGGGAAGAGATCGACGCGATGCGCAACGCGCTTGCGGCGATCGAAAGGCCCGACGACGAGCTCTCGGTTTTCGCCGTACTCCGCGGTCCACTTTTTAGCCTCGCCGACGACGCTCTTTTTCTTTTTCGTACGCGCCACGGCCCTCTCCATCCGTTTCGCGAACCGAGCGGCGACCTATCGGATTCGGATCAGGAAGTCGTGGCCGCCCTGGAAGTCCTCACGCGGCTGCACAAAGGCAGGAATCACCGACCGATCGCTCTAACGATCCGCCAGTTGCTGGACGAGACTCGGGCGCAAGCCGGCTTCGCCCTTTGGCGAGCAGGGGATCAGGTGCTCGCGAATGTGCTGCGACTGCTGCAGCTCGCCCGGAATTTCGAAAGCACCGGCGGGCTCTCCTTCCGCGGGTTCGTCGAGCACCTCGAGGAGTTGGCCGAGCAGGGCGAGGTCACCGAGCAACCACTCATCGAAGAAGGCGTGCAAGGGGTCCGACTCATGACCGTGCATCGAGCCAAGGGCCTGGAGTTTCCGGCCGTCATCCTATGCGACATCACGTGCCGGCTCGGAGAAAGTGCTTCCCGCCATATCGATCCCGACCGCCGCCTTTTTGCGGTGCGACTAGCGGGGGGCGCCCCATGGGAGCTTATCGACCACGAGGCCGTGGAGGGACGTCGCGAGGAAGCCGAGAGTCAGAGACTTCTCTACGTCGCGGCAACGCGCGCAAGAGATCTCCTTGTTGTCCCGGCAGTGGCGGATGAACCCAGAACCCGCAGTTGGGTTGCGGCGCTTACACCAGTGCTCTACCCGGTCGGTAAGACCTACCGCCTTCCCGTCGTAGCATTGGGATGCCCGCGGTTCGGAGAAGAGGCCGTACTGGATCGACCCATGAACGCGCCCGTGCCTCCGGGTGAGGGAATCAAACCGGGCCTCCACAAACCCCGTAAGGGAGGCCACCGCGTCGTTTGGTGGGATCCCGCGCTGTTGGAAGAGGCGTACGAGCTAAAGCCAAGCATTCGGCGGTACTGGATTCTGCAGGCCGACGAGGGAAGCCCCACCGATACGGAGACCGCGCAACACGAGGCCTGGCATCAGCGTCGAGAGTCGCTTCTCGAGGGAGGAAGCCGCGCGTCGCTTGATGTGAGAACGGCCACCCGAGTTGCGGAGGAAACCACCGAGACTCCCAAAGACGTTCGCGTCGAGGTCGTGGAGCGCGTGCCTAGACGCCCGGCCGGAAAGGGATTCGGAATCCTGGTGCACGAAGTGCTGGCGACGGCCGACTTGGACGCCGGCCGCGAACGACTCCAGGCGTTGGCGCGGAGCCTCGGACGCGTACTCGACAACACCGAAGAAGAAGTTGACGCCGCCGCCGAAGCTGCAGAACGGGCCCTTGCCCATCCTCTACTTCGACAGGCCGAGGCAGCGTCTCGGCAAGAGGGGTTGCTCTTGCGGGAGAGCCCCATCGTGCTCAAAAGAAAGGACGGTTCGCTGATCGAGGGAGTTATCGATCTCGCATTTCGTGAGCAGCCCGGCGCCCCTTGGACGGTCGTCGACTTCAAGACCGATGTGCGGGTGGATATCCGGCAAGAAGAATACCAACGCCAAGTGGCGCTCTATGCGGAAGCGCTCCGCCAGGCGAGCGGGGCGGAAGCGGAAGCAGTTTTGTTGTACGTGTGATCGGACGCCAACTGCCCAAAACCGTCTTGCCCTTGAATTAGGGAACTACAGCTTTCGTGATTTCGCCTTCCAGTGGTGCTCGAGGTTCTCGATGAGCTGTTCGCTCAGGTGACAATACGCCTGCTCGCGGGCGTACGTCGCCATGTAGCGTCGGAAGACGTCGATCGGCTCGGTCTGCACGCGGAGCGCACGGCGGTTGCCAGCCGCACTGACCATTCCCGAGCCGATGGCGTTGTCGACGACGGTTTGGAGTGCCGCATCCAGCTTGTCGCGCGCGTGGACTTCATGAATCAGTGCCTTCGCATCGGGGTCGTCAACGGGAAACGTTCGGTCGAACATGATAGCTTGTCGGGCGGCGCCCTCACCGACGAAGCGGGGTAGGCGCAGGTTGGCGGTACCTGGAATGATGCCTTCTTTGCGGGCGGGCAGGTTGAAGTACGACCCCTCTTCGGCGATCACGTAGTCGACGACGAGAAGAAGCTGGCAGCCGCCGCCGATCGCGAATCCTTCGACCACCGCCATCCACGGTTTTTCGATGGTCGATTCCGGCTCATCCGTGCGGTGGTCGTCCCGCACGAAGCCACGGTAGAGCTTGTTCACCAATCCTAAATCCCGCACGAGATAGAACAGGTACGAAATCTTGCCGTGATAGATTTTCGTGAGGTTGATCCCGGCGGAGAAAATACGCCGGTCGGCGTATTTGGGATGCTCGACGGGATCGCCTCGCAGAACTCCCATTTTCACGTCGGGGTGGAGCAACACGAGATCGATTGCGGTCTCCATGGGGCCGAGCGTCTCGTCGTCCTCCGCGTTCAAATAGCGCGGGTGTTTGAAGTAGACTTAGCCGACCTCGCCTTCGATGGCCACGCGCGCGGTGCCCAGATCGAGGCGGCCCCTTTCAACGAGCTCATCGACGCGGCTTGTGGCTTCCTTTGTCGGCGCCAGCATGCTCGTGATCAAGTGCGTGCCAATGTCTGGATCACAAAGCATTTGCGAAACGAACAACCCCTGCTGGATCTCGCGGCCGTCCTTGTCCGCT
This sequence comes from Candidatus Marinacidobacterales bacterium, assembly GCA_965222425.1. Taxonomy (GTDB): domain Bacteria; phylum Acidobacteriota; class Vicinamibacteria; order Marinacidobacterales; family DATDRI01; genus CBDCNP01. The sequence goes on along the minus strand of CBDCTW010000001.1, from coordinate 91,576 downwards.
TGCATGCGTTCCGCTTCAGCAGCAACTTCGTCTCGCGTCGGCACCAGGCCAGGCCAGAGCTCCGCGGCACGCCACACGAGCTCATCGACGCGCACCGCTTTGCTGCGCTGTCTAGTCAACCGGTCGTAGAGCTCGCTGCGGTGCGTACGGCAGAATCGCCAACATAGATCCGAGATGGCGTCCGCGATGTCGCGACCTTCTTCTTTCTCCGATGCGCTGCGTCGGGATCGCGTCGGAAGGCTGTCGAGGAGCTTCCAGCCCTTTTCGAAAATCGTGCGCGCTGCTGCGGCATCCGCGTCGAGTCGCCCCGGTTCAAGAGACAACGAGTGAGCGTCACCCACAAGCGTGGTCATGTGAGGATCGTACTAGATTCGAGTACGACGACGTAAGCGTCCAGACGCCCCGCCATTAACGGATTAAACGTAGCCCGAAGTCCAAAGAGATCGTGGATGAGATGAAACTAACCATTAGAGACAAATGGTACGATATGGCTCGCAGAGAAGGCGTCACTGAAAGACAGTGGAAGCGCTTTTCCAATGAGCCCGATCCGAATCGCTCTTTGTCTAACCATCGGACTCGTCTCGATGGGCCACGCCCAGACGCGCGTCGAGTTCCATCTGCTCCCTGCTATCTCCACCGGTCCGCTCGATCCGGAGTGGAGCCCGGACGGACAAACGATTGCTTTCGCCATGCGCGGCGATATCTGGACGATCCCCGCGGTTGGCGGAGAAGCCGTGGCACTCACCGAAGGACCTGCCTACCACTCGGAGCCGAGTTTCAGCCCCGATGGAACGAAGGTCGCCTTCACGATGGACTTCGACGGTAATCTGGAGATTGGCCTCGTCGAGATTGCCCGCGGAACCATGGAACGGCTCACGAACGACCCGGAGGTCGATATCGAGCCCGATTGGAGCCCGGACGGAACGAGCTTGTACTTCGCGAGCCGAAGAAACGGCAACCTCGACATCTTTCGGATCGATCTTGAGACGAAGCGGGTGACGCCGGTCATCACGGGACCGCGCCACGACTTTCAGCCCGCCGTGTCCCCCGATGGACGGAAGCTGGCCTATGTCTCGCCAGATACCGGCCGGAGGGGCTCGGCCGGTATCTGGATGATGCCGTTGCCGTCGGGCGAGCCTCGTCTCGTGCACTACGAAGAGACGAGCTATCGGGCAAAGCCCAAATGGTCGCCCGATGGCGCCACGCTCACCTACTCCACGGATGCCGCGGGCTCCAACGATATCGCCCTCGTTCCATCCAAGGGTGGAAACCCCGTGCGTCTCACGGATGACCCTCTCGGTGAGTTCGATCCCGCTGTGAGCCCGGACGGTTTGACCATCGCCTTCGTCTCCAATCACCAGGGATCGACGGCGCTCTACACGCTCTCGTCAGCAGGCGGGGCGAGAAGTGCGTGGAGGCCGGTCCGCATCGAGTCGCGGCGGCCGCGATTTGAAACGGGGCGCGTTCGCGGTACGGTAAGAGGACCGGACGGAAGCGTCGTTCCCGCGCGCGTAATGCTCGTCGCGAGTGACGATCGCGCCTATACCGAAGACAGCGGCTTCCATCGGATGGTGCCTTCCACCCGGACCCATTTCCAGCACACGAGCGGATCCTTCGAGATCGAGGTGCCGGCCGGAACGACGACCATTGAAGCGATGCGCGGCTTCGAGTTCATGCCTGCGAAGGCCATCGTCGAGGTGTTCGCGGGCGGTGTCGCGGAAGTCGAGCTCCAACTGACGCGCATCCTCGATGATCCACGTACCGTTGGCTGGTACTCGGGCGACATGCGCACCCACGATCTTCACGAAGGCCGCTTCGGCCTGACTCAGGAAGGCTTCTTCCATCAGGCCGTGGCCGATGATCTGCACGTGACGAACGCGCTCATTCACATGGACGGGACGAAGCTGATGGGCCGGTGGAGCGATCTGGCGGGAGAGTCCTATAGTCTTTCGAATAGCGACTACATTCTTCGCTATTCGCAAGAGTTCCGCGGCTCTTTCAGCCATGTAGCGCTCATCGGTGTCGACGAGTTCATCATGCCGCTCATCGGCGGCGCTGCCAATACACCTTATGCTCCTGACGTGCTGAAGATCCGCCATATCGACAGCGTTCACGCCATGGGCGGGATTGCGGGCTTTGTTCACCCGTACAACCAGATCGTCGAGACCCCCGAAGATGCGGCCGCCGCCGACATCCCCGTGCACGTGGCACTCGGCAAAGGCGACTTCTACGACATCGTCTCGATCGCGTCGCGCGATGTGGACTCGGCTCGTGTCTATTACAAGTTACTCAACAGCGGGTTCCGACTCGCGGCGACCGGCGGCACAGACAACTTCTCCGACGTCTGGTACGATACCTCCGGAGGCGCCGCCCGAACCTACGCGAAGATAGATGGCGAGGTCAGCTTCGAATCCTGGATCGAAGCGGTGCGGGCGGGTCGTACGTTCGGAACCAACGGGCCGTTGCTCCTTCTCAGCGTCGAGGGGAGAGAGCCCGGGGACGAAATCCGGCTCGCCAGTAGCGACCCGGCGTCTCTGAGCGTTCATATCGATGTGGCATCGATGTCGCCACTCGACCAAGTCGAAATCCTCGTCAACGGCGAGGTCGCTCACACCTTTCAGCCTCAGGGTGTCGGCCCACGATGGGAGCTCGAGGCGAGCATCGTCGTGCCCGGGAGCGGCTGGGTGGCGGCACGCGCACTCGGCCCCCAGAGTCGCTACATCGGCGACCTGTTTGTTTTCGCACAGACGTCACCAGTCTACGTCGTTCGGGACGGGGTGACCTATACCTCGGCCGCGGACGCGCGTTTTCTGCTTAACTCTGTGGAAGCGCTCTGGCGCAACGTCGAAGCGCGAAACACTTGGCACAGCCCGGCGCAGAAAGACGCTTATCGTGATGGCATCGAGGCGGCACGTGCGGCTTATCAATCCGTCGTGCTGAGGCACCCCGAGGACGAAGGGTTCCGCGAGCAAGCGCCCGAAACGTTGCGCGTGCAGCTGCGGACGAGTGAGGGTGACATCCTCATCGAGCTCCATCGCGAGTGGTCTCCGAACGGTGTCGATCGCTTCTACAACCTCGTGCGCCACGGCTACTACGACGACACGAGATTCTTCCGCGTACGGGATGCGGACTTCGCCCAATTCGGCATTCACGGCACCCCGGCCGTGTCTCAGGCGTGGCGAGATCAGACCATTCCCGACGATCGCGTCGTCCAGAGCAACCGTCGCGGACGCGTGACCTTCGCCATGGGCTACGAGCCAAACGGCCGCACCACCCAGATCTTTATCAATCTGAAAGACAAGACGGAGCTCGACGATATGGGGTTCTCTCCCGTCGGCGAGGTGATTGAAGGGATGAACGTGGCCGATGCCATTTACTCCGGCTATGGCGAATCCGCCGGCGGAGGCGTCCGTGGCGGCAAGCAAGATCCGATGTTCGAAGGCGGAAACGCCCATCTCGACGAGAACTTCCCCGAGCTCGACACCCTCATCGAAGCACGCATCATCGATCCAGACTGATCTACTCCGCGCAACCCCGAGTGGCGCTCGACGCGGATGCGCTCCGCCCGCCTCACTCTCGTCGGCGCGTCCGCTCGGTGCGGATCGGCTTCCCCGGTGAGGTCAAGACGGCTGCGGATTGCCGCAAGGTGCTGGTGGCGCTGGTCAAAGAAGCGCGCTCCAACCTCTAGTGGCCCGGGGGTGGGCGCCTCCCCCTCGGGGATTTTGATACCATAGAATACACTGATACTCATGGCGGTGATGGACGGGGGGTACGAAGTGAGTAAATCGAAGGTCATGGGGCGCGCACATTGTCTATGGATGGGTTTGGCCGCCAGCCTTGCCGCAGCCGCATCCGCGCTCGGGTCGGGTTCTCTGCGCGTGGTCATGGTCGAAACGCCAGCACCACGAGCGAGCTTGACGCCCCATCTCGCAAGCTCCGGCGATGGACTTTATTTGAGCTGGCTCGAGCAGGCCGGGGATGGACACGAGCTCCGCGTCTCCCGGTGGAACGGAACAGCGTTCGACAACCCTCAGTCGATCCACTTTTCCGATCACTTCTTCGCCAACTGGGCAGACTTTGCGTCGGTGTTGCCTTTGGGTGACGGCCGTCTGGTAGCACATTGGCTCGAGAAAGCGGCACAGAGAACCTACGACTACGACGTGTGGATGGCGAACTCAGACGACGACGGCAGAAGTTGGAGTGAGCCGGCCCGGCCTCACCGGGTCGGCACGTTCAGTGAGCACGGCTTCGTCTCGATGGTCCCGCAGGGCGAGAGCAGCTTCGCCGCGGTGTGGCTCGACGGCCGCGAGTTCGAGGGTGCGGGCGACCACGAGATGTCGCTCTGGTTCACCACGTACGACGACGGCTTCGGCGAGGAGGTGCTTCTCGATGGCCGGGTGTGCGAGTGCTGCCAGACGAGCATGACTCGGACCGACGACGGTTTATTCGTTGTTTATCGCGACCGCTCCGGCGAAGAGATTCGCGACATCAGCTACGTACGCTACTTCGATGGCGCGTGGACCGAGCCGGCGAACTTGAACCCTGACGGATGGCACCTTCCGGGCTGTCCCGTGAACGGTCCCCAAGTTGCTCGGGAAGGACGCCGGGTGGCGGTCGCGTGGTTCACGGCTTCCGAAGACACACCTCGTGCTTACGTTACGTTCTCGGACGACAGTGGCGCGAGCTTCGGCGAGCCGGTGCGCGTCGACGACGGCAACGCCGTCGGGCGCGTCGACATCGCGTGGCTTGGCGACGACGTCTTTGTGTCGTGGGTGGAAAGGCTCGAAGGACGTGACGGAGAAGTCCGCATGAAGAGGGTTTCGTCGTCGGGAAACGTAGGACCGTCTCTGGTCGTTGCCAAGACCGGTTCGGGACGCGCGAGCGGATTTCCCCGCATCGCACGCTTCGATGACGAAATCTTCGTCTCGTGGACGGAGTCTTACCGGAGAAACGGTCCATCCCAGGTGCATGTCGCCAGAATCAGTGGCGACGTTGCCCTTCTCGACGAGCCCGCCAGGAGTTTCGCGGCGGTGAGCATCGACGGTGACGATTATCGGCTCCAGGATTTGTCGGGAAAAGTCGTTCTCCTGAACTTTTGGGGCATTTGGTGTACGCGTTGTCGCGACGAGATCCCTCGGCTCGTCGAGCTCGATCGGAAATGGCGACGTGCGGGCCTCGTCGTGCTCGGCGCCGACTACGGGGATGATCCCAAGGACCTTCCCGCCTTTATCGAAGAGATCGGCATGAGTTATCCCGCGCTCATTGACGACGGACTCGCAGACGAGTACGACGTTCTTGTCTACCCGACAAGCGTGGTCATCGATCGCAACGGGCGGCTCCGCTACCGCGTCGAGGGATTCACCGACGAAAGCTTCCGAGCTCTTGCGGACGTGGTGGAGCGACTTCTGGCAGAGAGTTGACGAGGTGAGGTAGACATCGACAAAGTTTTTGCCGCGGTCCGGGAGCAGTCTCCCCCAGACACCTGGTCTCGCGGTGTAACCCTTGCCCGCCGAGGCGCTGTCTCCATCCATTCTCGGAGCGATGAAGAAGTCGTTGCTCGGGTCGTGGTTGCTGGCTCGCCGTTGTCACCGACCGTCACTCTCTATCTCCAAGACGTCGAGTGGGAGTGCGATTGCGACAGCCTGGTGAGCGCGTGCGAGCACGTCGCTGCTGTCGTCATCGCCGGCCGTCAGGGCACGGAGAAAAAAAGCGACGCGCGTCCCATCGAGTACCGGCTTCGTCGCGTACCGGAGGGTTTTTTCCTCGAGCGCGGCATCGCCGCTACGGAAAACGAACAGTTTCACGTCATCGGCGTCCCGTTAGATGCTCTCGCGGCGGGGCGTTTTCAAGGTCCGGACTTTGCCGCGACTCCCGACGACCTCGCTGTCGAGAAAGCCCTTCGGGGGAATCTTCGTGGGGTCATTACCCCTGAGGCGGCCCCGCGAGTGTTCCGAGCGCTCGCGCGCGTGGACCGCGTAACCTTGGACGGGAAGCCGGTACGAGTTTCCGGCGAGCCTCGTCTTCCCACCGTCGTTGTGGAGGACGCCGCCGACGGATTCCGCGTGCGTCTCGAGACGCCCGATTCTGCCGAGCCGATCGACGGCGTGCTCCGTCCAGAAGGTGAGGCGCCGCTTTCCGGTCGCGAGCTTCACGATCTGCGAAGGGAGCGGATCTTTGGACCAGACGATGTCGGCGAGCTCGTGGGATCGGTGCTTCCCGCTCTGGCCAAACGCCTCGCGCTCGACGTGCGAACGAAACGCCTTCCGTCTTTGGCCCGCGAGCGCCCCCGTATGGCGCTCACGTTGCGGCGCGACGGAGACAATCTCTATGTGCTGCCCGGTATCGTGTACGGCGACCCGCCGGTGGCACGAGTCGAGGGCGAGCGACTCGTTCCTCTCGGGTCTCTCCGGGGTGCCGTGGCGCTGAGGGATCTCGAGGCGGAGGAGGCGCTCTCGAAACGTTTTCTTCAAGAGCTCGGCCTCCACACCGGGCGAGGCAAAGAGCTCGCGACGGAGGACGCGCTCGACTTTGTCGCCTCGGTGAAGGGCTTCGATGGACACATCGAGGGCGACGGCCTCGATGCGTTTCAGCTCCGTCCCGAGCTCGCTCCGAATCTTTCGCTTCATGCGGACGACATCGAGCTCGACTTCGGTGGCGTCGATGCGAGAACCGTTCTCCAGAAATGGCGCGATGGGTCCTCGCTCGTCCGCCTGAGCGAAGGCGGTTTCGCGACGCTACCGCTCGACTGGCTCGATCGCTACGGCGCTCGAGTCGCGGACCTTCTCGAGGCACGCGCGGCGCGCGGCCAGCTTCCGCGCTCATCGCTTCCCGATCTCGCGCGCTTGTGCACGGAGCTCGACGCGCCCACACCGCCGGGGTTCGAGACCCTTCGTGCACTCGTCGGGGACTTCACCGCGCTCCCCGAAGCCGGCGTGCCCGTCGAGCTCAATCGCAAGCTTCGAGAGTATCAACGCCAAGGCGTGAACTGGCTGGCGTTTCTCAAACGAGCGGAGCTCGGAGCGCTTCTCGCCGACGATATGGGTCTCGGGAAAACACTTCAGGCGTTGTGCGTCCTCGAGCGCCGGAGTCTCGTCGTTGCGCCCACCAGCGTCCTCCAGAACTGGGTCGATGAGGCTCGACGTTTCTGCCCCGAGCTTTCCGTCAGCGTGTATCACGGCCCCGACCGAGAGCTCGACCCACGTGCTGATGTCACCGTCACCAGCCATGCGCTTTTGCGGACCGATCGTGAAATCCTGAGCGCGGTCGAGTGGGATACAGTCGTGATCGACGAAGCCCAGACCATCCGGAACCCAGACACCGAGCTCGCTCGGACCGCCTACGCCTTGCGTGCCCGGTTTCGGGTGAGCTTGACGGGAACCCCGATCGAGAATCGCCTCGTCGACCTGTGGAGCCAGCTGCACTTTCTCAATCCAGGCTTTCTCGGAGGGATCTCGGATTTCGAAGAGCGCTACGTACGGCCGGCGGAGCGCGGTGAGTCCGAGCCGCTCGCTCGACTTCGAGAGCGCATCCGCCCGTTTTTCCTGCGAAGGCTCAAGAGCGAAGTGGCGCCGGAGCTTCCGCCGCGAACCGAGATCACGTTGTGGGCCGAGCTCGATGCCGAGGAGCGCGACGTGTATGACACCGTACGCCTCGCGGCGCGACGAGACGCTCTCGCCACGCTGGAAAAGAAGGGGAACGTCCTCGCGGCGCTCGAAGTCTTGTTGCGCTTGCGACAAGCGGCGTGTCACCCGGCGCTGGTACCAGGCCAACACGCCGACACGTCTTCGAAGACGGAGATTCTACTCGGAGCGCTCGAGACGGCGGTTTCCGAAGGGCACAAAGCGCTTGTGTTCTCGCAGTGGACGTCGATGCTCGATCTGCTGGAGCCGCACATGGCATCGCACGGCTTCGAGTACGTCCGGCTCGATGGATCGACTCGGGACCGGGCCGCGGTCGTGGATCGCTTCCAAACCGATGACGACGTTTCCGTCTTTCTCGTCTCGCTCAAGGCGGGCGGCACCGGTCTCAACCTCACGGCAGCCGATCACGTGTTCCTTTTCGATCCTTGGTGGAATCCCGCGGTAGAAGAACAAGCGTTCGATCGAGTCCACCGCATCGGTCAGGACAAACCCGTGTTCGTGCACCGGCTGGTGACGGTGAATACGGTGGAAGAACGCATCCTTCTTCTTCAAGAGGACAAACGCACGCTTTCCGATATGAGCACCGGCTCCACATCATTAACATTGACCCGAGACATTCTGCTGCAGCTCCTGGAGTGAGGTAAGGCAGCCACTCAACTCTGTTCGCGGTAGGGACGCCGGTTGCCCGGCGCCCCCCGCGCAGATCCCGGCTCGCAGAATTACTGCACTGGGCTCCTGCCTTGGGTCGAAGGGCAGAAGCGTTGGGACGGATAGGTATGCTGGGTCTGCTTCGCTTCAGTGGACACCTAACGAACGGACAGGTATATGGGTGTTCAAATGGCGGAGAAAAAGAAACGTAGGCAGTTCACGAAGGAATTCCGAGCAGAGGCAGTGCGGGTAGTTCGCGAGAGCGGCAAGCCAGTGAGCGGGGTAGCCCGGGATATCGATGTGACGGAGACGTCGCTTTATGCCTGGATGAGGCAGGACCGGATCGACCGTGGTGAAGGCGGCCCCGGAACGCTGACGAGCGAAGAACTCGAAGAACTGCGTGGCCTCCGAAAGGAAATTCGGGAGCTTCGTATGGAGCGCGACTTTCTAAAACAAACGGCGGCGTACTTCGCGAGCGTGAAGATTGGTCGCGACGTTGCTCGACCACGGTGTGAATGAGCTCGTCACCTGCAACGAGTCCGATTTTGCCGTCTTCGATGGGTTGACCGTGATCAACCCTATTTCAGCCTCGTAGTAATGTCCATTAGCCCAACGTCACGAGGGCTTCCCTCTCAAGCCACTCAACTCTGTCCGGACAAAGTCGGTTCAAGTATCACTTGAGGTCTATCGTTAGCGGCGCTAGCGGTGGCCTACACGTTGCAGGTGTTGTAGGGTCGGTGGTGAAGGCCGCCTTCCCCGGGCCGAAGAGGAGGAACATGAAAGGACAGGACGCAGAGACTGGGCTGACGCTCGCTCGTGCGGACTTCGACCAAGCCCGCGAGAGCGAGGAAAGCTGGGCGTACGTACTCAGAGACCTCGCCCGCCGCGGGATGAAGGCCCCTCTTCTCGCGATCGGAGATGGAGCCTTGGGCTTCTGGGCCGCTGTTCGAAACGTATGGCCGGAAACGCGCCACCAGTTGTGTTGGGTGCACAAGCCGAAGAATGTCCTCGACAAGTTGCCGAAGCGTCTTCATGGCCGCGCGAAGCGCGCTCTGAACGAAATCGTGAAGGCTGAGAACAAGAAGCAAGCCGAAGAAGCGATCGAACGGTTCGACTCCGACTTCGGAGTCAAGTATCCTAAGGCCGGCTACCAACTATGACGTAGCGCCGGATGGCCGGTTCGTGATGATTCGAGCCGACGAAAGCGCGGGAACCACGCAAATCAACATCGTCCTCAATTGGTTCGAGGAATTGAAACGGCTGGTTCCGACGAACTAGAACGACAAGCGCCGGGCGCTTCTCAAGTCCCAGGCGCACCTGAATGCCTCAGGCGAAAGGAAAGGTATGCAATCGTCCGGCGACAAACGAGAGTATTGGAAAACGAACTTGACCTATGTCGGAGCTCTGCTCGCGATCTGGTTCATCGTCTCCTTTGGCTTCGGCATCCTACTCGTGGAGCCGTTGAACCATATTCGAATCGGTGGCTTCAAACTCGGCTTTTGGTTCGCCCAGCAAGGCTCGATGTACGTGTTCGTCATTCTGATCTTTGTCTATGTGCGCCTGATGAACCGACTCGATCGCGCCCATGACGTCGATGAGCGGGAGGATCGCTCATGAATGTCCAGGCATGGACGTTCGTGATGGTGGCGTCGTCCTTCGCGCTCTATATCGGTGTTGCCATCTGGTCCCGTGCGCGATCGACCGATGATTTCTACGTCGCCGCCGCAAACGTATCGCCGGTGGTCAACGGCATGGCCACGGCTGCGGGTTGGATGAGCGCAGCATCGTTCATCTCGATGGCGGGTCTCATCGCATTCATGGGACGGGACGGCTCGGTTTACTTGATGGGCTGGACCGGTGGCTATGTCCTGTTGGCGCTTCTGCTTGCTCCTTACTTACGTAAGTTCGGCAAGTACACGGTGCCAGACTTCGTCGGAGATCGCTACAATTCCCAGGTCGCCCGAATCGTCGCTGTCATCTGCGCGATCTTCGTTTCCTTTACCTACGTCGCCGGCCAGATGCGTGGCGTGGGAATCGTCTTCTCACGATTTCTCGGCGTCGACATCAACACCGGAGTCGTTATCGGGATGGGAATCGTCTTCTTCTACGCGGTGCTCGGCGGAATGAAGGGCATCACTTATACACAAGTCGCCCAGTATTGCGTTCTGATTTTCGCCTTCCTGGTGCCCGCGATCTTCATCTCATTGCTCTTGACGGGAAACCCGATTCCTCAGCTCGGCTTCGGCAGCGTACTCGCGGACGGTTCTGGGACCTACCTCCTCGACCATCTGGATGGTCTCGCGCGGGAGTTGGGATTTACTGCCTACACCGACGGTCAGAAGGGCACTTTGGACGTCCTCTTTATTACGGCAGCGCTGATGGTAGGGACCGCCGGATTGCCGCATGTGATTGTGCGCTTTTACACCGTCCCCAAAGTGTGGCAAGCGAGAAGTTCTGCTGGATGGGCGCTGCTGTTTATTGCATTGCTCTACACGACGGCTCCGGCAGTGGCCGCCTTTGCTCGGGCGAACCTTCTGACCACTGTCTCCAACACGCCCTATCGAGATGTGCCGAGCTGGTTTACGAATTGGGAGACCACCGGGTTGATCCACTTCGAGGACAAGAATGGAGATGGGCTGATTCAATACACCGGTCCCGCCTCGGAGATTCCGAATGAGCTGACGATCGATCGCGACATCATGGTGCTTGCGAACCCCGAGATCGCTAATCTTCCGCACTGGGTTACGGGACTCGTTGCTGCAGGCGGACTGGCCGCTGCGCTTTCGACCGCCGCCGGTCTCCTATTGGTCATCTCTACTTCGATTGCGCACGACCTGTTCAAGAACGCCATCCGTCCATCCATTACTGAGAAAGGCGAGTTGCTGATCGCTCGCATCACTGCAGGATTCGCGGTCATCATTGCCGGCTACTTGGGGATCAACCCACCTGGCTTTGTGGGCGAGGTGGTTGCTTTGGCCTTTGGGTTAGCGGCGGCGTCGTTTTTCCCGGCCATCTTTCTGGGAATCTTTAGCAAGCGAATGAATAGCTACGGCGCGGTGAGTGGCATGGTCGCCGGCATCACCTTCACGTCACTCTATATCGCCTATTTCAAATTCTTCCATCCCGAGCTCAACAGTGCTGAACATTGGTGGCTAGGTGTGTCACCCGAAGGCATCGGCACGGTCGGCATGGCACTTAACTTCCTCGTTGCCTGGGCGGTGGCTTCGTTTACCGAACCACCTCCGCTCGAGGTACAGCAGTTCGTCGAGGAAATCCGCGTGCCACGGAAAAGCTAAAGGAAAAAGAGGACGGTTCATCGCCAAAAATAGCACGTCATGGTTCTCAGACAGCAGCTCATCGCCAAAAACGACACGTCATGGAAGATGAACTCTCAGATGCCCATGAATTACACCCTGCTCGCCGTCTACGCCATGAAGCTCGCGCTCGGTGACGACAGGCGTACCTGGAGTATCCACGGCGCGCCTTGCCGATCTAATCGGCATGCGCAATTCGTTGCTGAGCGTGGATCGCTTCGGCCACTTGTTTCAACGGCAACTACCCGGTGCCGCTTACCGACGAAGCCCTCGGACAAAGAAAGCTCTTCGAGAAGTCCCTCGAGCACACCACCAGCTTTCCCTCTCTAACTCGAGATGCTATTCTTCTCCTCCAAGGGAGTGGAGAACGCACCTACGGGGGTGAAAAGCACCGGCATCGGAGGAGCACGCGCGGTCAAAATCCCTATCCTTTGACAGTTGGAGCATCTCGGGATGCCAACTACGGCATCCTAGCGGTTGGAAGCTCGCCCCTCATCGCCCCTGCTTCTTGATCAGGAGGACGGTTTCAATGAGAGAGACCCTGTTTGCGCTGTCGCTGTTGCTGACCCCCATACTCGCCTCGACCGCCGCCGCCGAGGAGACGCTGGCGGATCAGATCGAGGCCGACTACGAGTATCTGTGGCCGCTGTTCGAGCACTTCCACCGCAACCCCGAGCTCTCGTTCCTGGAGAACGAGACCGCCAAGCGCCTGGCCGCCGAACTCGAAGACCAGGGCTTCGCGGTCACGACCGGAATCGGTGGCACCGGCCTGGTCGCTATGATGACCAACGGCGACGGACCGACAGTGCTGGTACGCGCCGACATGGACGGCCTGCCGGTCAAGGAGGACTCCGGTCTCGAGTACGCCTCTACCGTCACCCAGGTCAACCGCAAGGGCGACACGGTGCCGGTGATGCACGGCCTGCGGCCACGACGTGCACATCACCAGCCTGGTCGGCACGGCGCGGCGCCTGGCGGCCAACCGTGACCGCTGGCGCGGCACCGTGATGCTGGTCGGCCAACCAGCCGAGGAGCGCATCGATGGCGCCCGGGCGATGATGGACGACGGCCTCTACGAGCGCTTCGGCCGGCCCGACTACGCCCTCGCCTTTCACGTCGATGCCGACTTCGAGGCCGGAAAGCTGATTCCTTCGGCCGGCCTGGTGGCGTCGAGCTCCGACAGCATCGACATCATCGTCCATGGTGTCGGTACTCACGGCGCCTCACCCCACACCGGCAAAGATCCGATCTTGATCGGCTCTCAAATCGTGGTGGCGCTGCAGACGCTGGTCTCACGCGAGATCTCACCTCTGGAGCCAGGGGTCGTCACCGTGGGCGCCTTTCATTCCGGCTTCAAGCACAACATCATCTCGGATCGCGCCGAACTGCAGCTCACGGTGCGATCCGGTTCGGCGGAGACCCGCAAGAAGCTCCTCGAGGGCATCGAGCGCATCGCCACCAACATCGGCCGGGCCGCCGGACTGGACGAGGACATGCTGCCGGAGGTCAAGCACGCGGGGGAAAGCACCTCGGTGATGGTCAACGACGAAGCCCTGGCCGAGCGGCTCAACACCGCATTTCGGAGCCACTTCCGCGAGGATCAGTTCGGCGACATGGTGCGCACTGGCATGGGGGCCGAGGACTTTCCTTATTTCACCGACATCGATCCCCCGATTCCGGGCCAATACTTCCTCGTCGGCGGCACCGACCCGGCGGCCTTCGAAGCCGCGGCGTCGGGCGGCCCTCCGGTCCCCAGCCACCACTCACCCCTTTTCAAGATCGTGCCCGAGCCGTCGATCACGATGGGCATCGAGGCCATGACAGTGGCCATCTTCCATCTGCTCGAGCCCTAAGAAGCTAACCGCCGGAGGCCTGAAGCAGGTCGATTCCGACGCCGACGTTCTCGTTACTTATGAAGTGACCAGCCACCTACAAGAGCGGCACTCTGTTCGTTGCAGCCTTGGACACGTCATGGAAGATCAACTCTTAGGTGCCCGTGAATTTCGGCTTCCTTTTCTCCTTGAACGCGGCAACTCCTTCCTTGGCATCGCGACTCGAGAAAATCATCTCCGGACCACGCCGCCACAGCGCCAACGTCTCGACCGGCCCTCGCGGCATCACCTCCCGCGCGTAGCGCTTCAGCATCCCGAGAACGAGCGGCGCGTTCTCCACGATGCGCTCGGCGTACGCCATGGCCGCCGGCATCAGCTCATCGCGCGGGACGACTTTGTTGATGAGACCGACTTCATAGGCACGCTCCGCGGAGATGGGATCCCCCGTCAACATCAGCTCCATCGCGATTTTGTGCGGGATGCGGGCCACCAGGGCGCTCGCAGCACCGATGGCGAGCCCGACCTTCGCCTCGGGAAACGCGAATTGGGCATCGTCGGCCGCGACGCAAATATCGGAAAACTGTACCAGCCCCAGGCCGCCGCCGAGACAATATCCGAACACCGCGGCCACGATCGGCTTTTCGACGTCGACGATATGTCCTGGGATCGCGCGCCACACATCGAGAGTCGGACTGTTCAAGTCCGCACCCACGCAGAATGCTTTTTCACCCGTGGCCGTGATGATCGCGACCTTGTCCTCGCTGTTGTTGAAACGACGCCACGTGGCCTCGAGAGCGCCCCACATGTCACCGTTCATCGCGTTGAGCTTTTCGGGTCGATTCAGCGTGATGACGGCTATGTTGTTCTTGGATTCGTAAAGCACTACGTTCGTCGTCAAAGCTACCTCCACCAAATTGGCATGATACCTGAGAGTAATAGAAGTCTTGGGCGTGTCTTCACTGATTGTCCTGGCGAACCATCTCACCGCCTTTCATCACAAAGCTGACCAGTTCAATATTGGTCATATCGTCGATGGGGCTGGCGGGCCCCGCCACAATATCGGCTGCTTGCCTACGTTAACCAGAATATGTTGGTCAGTGAGGGTCTTTTTGCTTTCCACGTCCAGCCGACCGCCATGGTCTTCCCGTCTAATCGGAACAACGTTTCGTCCCCCATCAGACTCCCTCCGCCGGCCCCGCCGGACTGCCTCGAGCCACCGCCACCATGGCGAACCCGAAGCCGGAAGCGATGAGTCCGATGAGAGCCGGCGTCCAGGCGCCGAAACCCGTCCCCCCGGTGTGCAGGTGCACCGCAAGCAAGACCGAGACTCCGACTCCAATCGCGGCCAGCGCTTCGGGCGTTCCCGCGCGGCGATAGTGAAGCCCTGCGACGATGGGCACGAACAGAGAAACCGATAGAAGAGAATAAAAGATCTTCAACGCCCCGATCACAGTTGGCACCACGATTGCCAGCAATACGCCCAGCGCCCCTCCCGTCACCGCGGCGAGGCGGGCGACTTTCAGGACACGCGAATCACTGGCGCCGGGATTCACAAAACGACGATAGAGATCTTGGGAGAGCGACGTGGACAACATGAAAAGAATGGCGTCGCAGGAGCTCAGTTCGGCGGAGAAAACCGCCGCCAGCCCCAACATGCCGACAGCGAGCGGAAGCTCATAAACCAAAACCGTCGCGAGTGCGTTCTCGTGATTCAAGAGACCGGGGTGATTGACCCTGGCGATCATGCCGAGGAGCGGGGGCACAAAGGCGAACACCAGGAGCACGAGGGCGTTCGCAGAGACTCCGATGCGAACGGTTTTCTCGTCTCGCGCACCGAACGTCTTCTGCAAAAGCCCCGGAGAGATAATGAAGGCCGGGACGATCATCGCGACGTAGATCCACCCGGAGCCTCCCCCATGCCATAAACTTGTGTACGCCGGGTTGGCGGCCGCTTCGGTCGCCATGACTGCGCTCCAACCGCCAGCGGCTGCAAGCGACATCGGCAATGCCACCGCGAACCCGGCAAGTATGACAACGAGTTGGACCGCATTGACCCAAGCCGAAGTCAATAAGCCACCGGCGGCGAAGTACGTCGTCATCACCACACCCCCGATGAGACAACCAAAGTACCTCGGCACTCCGGCGACCACGTGCAGAATTGTGGAAATGGCGACGAGCTGCCCGGCGAGGATGGCGAGGGTTCCCATCCAAAGAAGCACCGCTACGATCCCTCTAACCGAGCCGCCGTAGCGGAGCTCGAGAAAATCCCCGACCGTCCGGAGATCGTGACGCGTCGCCAACCGCCACATTCGTGGCCCCACCCAAAAAGCCAAAAGGACGGAACCGAGGCCGGCCGAGCCAACCCACCACCATGCACTGATGCCGTCGCGGTATCCGAGCCCCGCCGCCCCGACGGTCGAGCCGGCCCCGATATTGGCAGCGAGCAAGGTTGCGAAGAGCAACACCGGACCGAGCTGCCTTCCGGCGACGAAAAAAGCCCCGGTGGTTTTGACGAGCCGCCCGATGATGAGCCCGAGAAAGATGAGAAGAAGCGAGTAACCAATGAGGAAGAGGAGATGCAGACTCACTTCGTCTCGCCGGACAGATCGCGCGCCGAGGGATAGCCCTGAATACCTTCGGCCGCCAGTGCCGCCCGCACAATCGCATCCGCGATGGCCTCGGCCGCTAGAGCGCCAACAACGGTCACGTTCGTGTCTCCGTCCCAGGTACCCGTCGCGAGAGCAAAGATGGTGTCTCCGTCCGCGGCGGTGTGAGCAGGGACCACGGCACGCGCCAAACCGTCGTGCGCCATCTGCGCGACCTTCACGACTTGAGACTTCGTCAGCCGGGCGTTCGTTGCAGTGACACCGAGGGTGGTGTTCTCTCCCGGACGAGCCCGCAGCAGTTCCCCGGACCGCAATAGCTTTCGAACATCGGCCAAGCTCTTGCCGTCTTCGGTGCGCACTCCGGCGATCACTCGTCCGGTTGCCGGATCGATGACGTCTCCTGCGGCGTTGACCGCGACAAGAGCGGCGACGGTAAGACCACTAGGAAGCGTGATGGACGCGGTCCCCAGTCCACCTTTCATGGCGCGAGCGTACCCTCCAAGCTTTCCCACCGTCGCTCCCGCACCGGCACCGAAGTTCCCTTCCAGAACAGGACCGTTGCTCGCAACCAGCGCTGCCTTGTAACCACACTCTGCGTCCGGCCGAATATGAGGTTTGCCGCCTATCTGAAGATCGAGAAGTACGGCCGCGGGAACAATGGGTACCGTGGCGTAGCCCAAGTCGTAGCCGATCTTCTTTTCCTCCAAGTACCGAACCACGCCGGAGGCGGAGTCGAGCCCGAAGGCACTCCCACCCGAAAGCACCACCGCATGAACCTTCTCGACCGTGTCGGTAGGATCGAGAAGCTCCGTTTCGCGAGTGCCAGGGGCAGAGCCGCGTACGTCGACTCCGGCCACCGCTCCCGCTTCAGTAAGAATGACCGTACATCCCGTCGGTCGTTCGTTGAGCGTGTGGTGGCCGACCTTGATGCCCTCGACGGCGGTCAAACCGTAAGGCGTCGAATCTTGGCCGAACGCCGGAAAGCTGAAGGCCATAGCCAGCAATGCGATGATCTTGAAGGACCTCACGCTCAGAACCTACCAAACTCAGTATAATGTTGCCAACTTGATTGAGCAAAGAGAGTTAATGGACCCGTTGCTTAGAGAAGTCGAGGCCGCGAGGGACGAGATCGTGGATTTTGCGGCGGAGCTCGTACGGGTCCCCACCGCGAATCCGCCGGGCGAAAACTACCGCGAGTGCGCGTCCCTCATTGGCAAGAAGCTCCAGGCATTCGGATTCGAAGTCGAGTATCACGTCGCGGACGAGCGCGCCGAGCACACCGACAAGTACCCACGCGTGAATGTTGTTGGACATCGCGGTGGCGACGAGCCTCACCCTCTCGTTCACCTAAACGGACACATAGATGTCGTGCTGGCCGGCCGAGGATGGACGCTGGATCCCTTTGCCGGGACCGTCCGTGGCGGGCGTCTCTACGGGCGGGGCAGCTCGGATATGAAGTCGGGCATCGCAAGTGCGGTTTTCGCAGCAGAGGCGCTTCGGCGCGCCGGCGTCTCACTTCGGGGAAGCGTCGAGATCAGCGGGACCGTGGACGAAGAGAGCGGAGGTTACGCGGGAATGGGGTGGCTCGCCGAGAAAGGTCACATCGCCTCAGACCGAACCGACTATGTGATCATTCCGGAGCCCTTCGGTCGAGATCGCGTCTGCGTAGGCCACCGTGGTGTCTATTGGTTCAAGATAACCGCTCACGGCCGGATGGCTCACGGGAGCATGCCCTTCCTCGGCGTCAATGCTATTGAGCGAATGCCCCCCCTTCTGGAAGCCTTTCGGACCGAGCTGATTCCAGCCCTTGCGCAACGCACGACGGAGATGCGGGTCGTGCCTCCCGAGGCACGGAGGGCGAGCATCAACATCAATGCGATCCAGGGCGGCCAAGTGTGGGGCAGGTTGGGCAAACACCGTGCGTACTGGACCGCTGCGAGATGATCGTAGACCGCCGCTTCCTCATCGAAGAAGACTTCGAGCTCGTGAAAAAGGAGATTTCGGAGCTCATCGAGCGAGTCGCTTCGCGGACGCCGGAGGGAGGTTATGATCTCGAGGATCTGATCATCTTTCAACCTGTGATGACGCCCGAGGACTCACCGCTCACCACGGCTCTCCAAACCGCCATAAAGAAGGTAACCGGAGAAAATGCTGAGTTGGTCGCCAGCCCCGGAACGTATGATCACAAGCATGTATCACGTGTGGCGGGAGTCGACCATTGCGTTGCTTATGGGCCCGGCATCCTCAAGATGGCTCATCAGCCCGACGAGTACTGCGAAGTGGAAGCTGTAGTGGACGCGACCAAGGTTCTATCACTGGTCCTATTGGAGTCGGTGGTGGGAAAACATTAGAGTCGCTACATAGGAGAAGAGAGAAACGCTTATGGACGTAGTCACACCAAACCAAATGAACCGTATTTTCGTCGTTACGGACGCGATGTCCATTCACCGCGAAGGGATCATCGTCCCACTGGGCCCGGAGGGTTCAGGAACCGTTCGGCTCGTCGGTAACAAAGTGGAGGTCACCGTTCCCGCCGAAGGCAATTTCGACGATTGGATCGCCGGGCTTGGTGACCAGATCTCCAAGCTCGATCTGTCCGGCGTCAGAAAAGCGGAAGTGTAGCCGCTATGCGGAGGCGAGCTCGCCCAACGCGTCGCGAAACACGCTGACCGTATGGTTGATGTCTTGCTCGTCCATTGGCGTCGAGATACACATCAAGCCACGGGGGCGATCGAGACACCGCGGTTCAGCAACATCAAATGTTGAAGCTACAGCGGCTCCAGGGCAGCGAGTTTGCCGGCGCGATAATCCGTCACTTCGGTTTCCTAGAAATGGATTTGCAGGAGAGAGCCCACCCCGGCTACCTGGCCCATCACGCCTGTATCGGCCAGGGCGCTTCTTAATCCGAGGCGCAGGCGTTCACCAAGCGAATTGATCCGCGCGATCTCCTGCCGGGTGAGGAGCTCGAGCGCGGCCAAGCCTGCGACTATGGTTACGGGATTGCCGTTAAAAGTCCAGAATGAAAGAACTTGCCCTCGCGCGGATCGTAGGGAGACATGAGCTCGTCGCTGCCGCCGAACGCCCCCACTGGGAATCCGCCGCCGATGACTTTGCCAAGCGTCGTGAGATCCGGCGCGACGCGATAACTCTCCCGGGCTCCGCCCCAGGCAAGTCGAAGTGTGATCACTTCGTCGAAAATCAGCACGGCCCCACAAGACTGCGTCGCTTCGCGGAGTAAATCGAGGTAGCCTGCGGCCGGTGGGAGGATACCTGCTGCACCCATGACGGGCTCGACGATGACGCCAGCTAACTCATCCGCGTGGCGCTCGATGATGCTTCGCGTGGCCTCCAAATTGTTGAACGGAGCCACGACGACGTCTTCCACGACTCCTTCGACGATGCCCAGCGTCTCCGCGACGGAATGGGGAGCGTCGGGCGGTCCTTCCTGACTCCACAAACTCACTTCCGCGGCATCGTGGCTCCCATGATAGCCGCCTTCCATCTTTAGGATCTTCGGCCGGCCGGTGTACGCCTTGGCGAGTCGCATCGCATTCATCGTCGCCTCGGTTCCGGAGTTGCAAAAACGGAGCTTCTCTAGAGAGGGAACCCGTTCGCACAGGGCCTTGGCGAGTCCCGTCTGGCTCTCTACCGGTGACCCGAATGCGGTCCCCTTTCGAAGCTGACTGCTGACCACCTCGACGATGCGCAGGTGTGCGTGGCCATGGATGAGAGCGGTGTAGTTGTTTACGAAATCCCAATAGACGTTGCCGTCTACATCGACTACGGGACAGCCTTCTCCCTTGTCGATCACAAACGGATACGGGGAGAAAAACGCCGCTGCCCGTGTATCGCCCCCCCCGGTAGAAACTTCACCGCTTCGTCGAACAGTCACTTCGAGGCTGGCGTTCGGTTCGATATTCCGCCTCGACCTGGGCTCGAATGTTCGCGAGCCCGTCGACTCTGTTAGGGGATTTCATGCGTCTCCTCATCTTAGTGCTAACGCCGCGGGGCCCCACCCCCACGGATCAAGCCTTCGGAGAGTGTAATGCTAATCATGCTGATTCTGGCCACTATCTTTGTTAGCCCATGGCAAACGCCCCTTCGAGTAACCGTCCACCCGCAGGTCGTCTATGTAGAAAAGGGCGCGACCAATCAATTCCTCAACTTCGACTTCATGCTGGAAAATCCAACCGATGGCCGTCTACAGCTCGAGCTCATCCGCATGTCGGCCTTCGACGAAGAAGGCCGGCTCCTTCGGCGACTGAGGGTAGACCGGAACGCGGTGAGCCCCAGCATGCATACGCTTCCGAAGGCGGTGGGTCGCTGTTCGTCTTCAATCCGTTTCACACCTTCGACTCCGACCTCAAGCTTGCGAAGTTGCGCTACGAGTTCATCCTTACATCAGAGAATGGCGAGACCCTGCACGCCGAAACCACGGTGACTCCCGTGGTGTACGAAACGAAAACGAGACTCGTCCTTCCCCTGCAAGGACGCATCATCGTAGACGACGGGCACGACTTCTACGCGCATCACCGGCGAGTAAACCTCGATCATCCTATCTTGAAACAACTCGGCGCCACCACCAACTCCATCCGTTACGCGTACGATCTCTCGACCGTGAACGAAGCCGGCGAGCTGCATGATGGCGAGATCGAGCATATGGAGGATTGGTTCGGCTTCGGCGAGCCGGTCTATTCACCAGGCGACGGTGTGATCGCGGAGGCGGTGAACGACATGCCGGAAAACCCAGTCGTCGAGGGTGAAGTCGTTTACTCTGATGCGGTAACGACGGACAACCCGAAGACGTTCTCCGGCAACTACGTCATCATCGATCACCAAAACGGAGAGTTCAGTCTCGTCGCCCATCTGAAATTGGGCAGCGTCCGGGTGAAACAGGGAGACAAAGTGCTCGCTGGTCAGCTTATTGCTCAAATGGGCCTGTCCGGCGACACGAGCTTCCCTCATATTCATTATCAGCTTCAGACGGGTGTCGAATCCTTCCAGGAGGAGGGACACCGAATGTGTGCCACTCTTAGTTGAAATTTGAAACGGCTCCCTCTCGGGTGGTTTGATGACGTTGTCAAAAGCGAAATCAAGCCGCTCAAGAAAGGAGCCGATATGGGAAGTCTGCTACGAAGGGTCAAAGAACGCAAGAAGACGCGTCGTCTAGGTGAAGTAGAGGTCATGGAGCAAGAGGGATACGGGGAGCTCGAGGTGGACTCGAAGGTCGAGATGATCCGCGCACTGGTGCCTCTCGGCCTGATGCATGTTCACGAGTTGCTGGACGCCGAGGTCAGTGAGCTTGCGGGAGAGCGATACGTTCGGAAATCGGAGACGGTGCAGGGACGACGTCACGGGACGAATCCGGGCACGGTGAAACTCGCGGGTCAGCGAGTTCCGATCCGCGTTCCCCGTGTTCGCGGCCGCGACGGAGAGATCCCGTTGAGCTCGTACGAGAGTCTGAGTCACCGCGGAGAGGTGGACGAGTTGCTTCTACGAAGAGTGCTGTACGGGATCTCGTGCCGGAACTATGAGTCGGCGGCGGAATTGGTCCCGGGCGCGATCGGTCTGTCGAGTTCGTCGATGTCGCGCGGCTTCGTCGAAGCAAGCGCAGCGAATCTGCGTGAGATGCAGGAGCGTGATCTCTCGGGTGAGGACGTGGTGGCGATGGTCCTGGACGGCAAGACGTTCGCCGACGCGACGATGGTGGTGGCTCTCGGCATCACGTTATCCGGGGACAAACGCTTCCTCGGCTTCGTGGAGACAGACACTGAGAACGAGCGTGTTCTTAGGCCGTTCCTGCGTTCATTGGTCGAGCGGGGTCTCGATATCTCTGAAGGGCTGCTGGTAGTCATCGACGGCAGCAAGGGGCTGCGAGGAGCCGTGACCAAGGCCTTTCGCAGACGGGTCGTCGTGGGCCGTTGCCAGTGGCACAAACGAGAGAATGTCGTGAGCTATT
This sequence comes from Candidatus Marinacidobacterales bacterium, assembly GCA_965222425.1. Lineage (GTDB taxonomy): Bacteria > Acidobacteriota > Vicinamibacteria > Marinacidobacterales > DATDRI01 > CBDCNP01. Next base: position 69,577 of record CBDCTW010000001.1, on the reverse strand, counting down.
TGTCCAAGAGCGAGCAGTCGTTGTGGCGCAAGCGGCTGCAGCGCGCGTACGGCCGGCCGACGCACAAGGAGGCGCTTGAGGCCCTCGAGCAACTCCACCGCGAGCTGGAAGAGAGGAATCAGTCTGCGGCCTCTAGCCTCGAAGAGGGGCTGGAGGAGACCCTGACCTTGCATCGTCTTGGCGTGTACGGGGTGCTCGGTCACTCACTAAAGACGACGAACTGCATCGAGTCCGTCAATGCGCTTATCGAGGAACGTTGCGCGAAGGTCGATCACTGGAAGACTTCGAACCAACGCCAACGCTGGCTCGCGACCGCGCTCACCGACATCGAGCCGCGCCTCCGGAAGGTGATGGGCTACCGACACCTTCCAAAGCTGCGTGAAGCGCTCAAGCGTGAACTGAAGATCGAGACCGCGAAAAAAAATACGTCGAGGAAGAACTTTGCTTAAACGAACCGGGAGCCGTGGAAAATTTCAACTAAGAATGGGCTTGACTCGGGACTCCCCTCCTACTTCCATGATTTCCGCCGGATCGAGGGCTCTAAGTCCACTGCCGTTAGCAAGGGGCTTATCGGTACCGGGGAGGTCATCGAGTCCACCGCGGCGGGCAGCGCTTCTCACCCTGCTGTCCCGGCTCGAGACGGCGATGGCGCCGTCAAGGTACTCGTCTATTACGACATGGAAGGATTGAGTGGAATCGACGACTGGCGGATGACGACGTTCTCGAGAACCGATCCGTACCGAAGGGGGCAGGATCGGTTGGTGGCCGACGTCAATGCCGTTATCGAAGGCCTCTTCGAAGGAGGAGCGGATGTCGTTCATGTGGTGGACGGCCATGGAAGTGGAAACCCGCACCCGGACCTACCACCGGAGCGCCTCGATTCCAGGGCGCAACACATTTTGAGAGACGCGTCTTTCGATGCCTACGCCGATCTGACGGGAGCCGGGCTCTACGACGCTGTCGCAGTGGTTGGAATGCATGCCAAGACCGGCAGCGCCGGATTCATCTCCCACACGATGTATCTCGGGACAAAGCTTCGGCTCAATGGCGCCTGGGTCACCGAGACCGAGGTCGTCGCCTACTCCTGGGGTCGTGTCGGTGTCCCCGTCATCTTCGCTTCCGGCGACGACGTGCTCGCTCGCGATCTCGATACCATGCCGTGGATCGAATATGTGACGGTAAAGAAGGCCGAAGGTGCCGACGGAGCGGAGCTCAGGCCCGCCGAGGAAGTGGCCGCGCAAATGCGGGAATCGGCGAGGAGAGCCATTCAAAACCGTCTGCGGGCTCGTGCGATGAGGCTCGAGCCACCGCTCCGTGTTGAATTCCGGGCCGTTCATCCCGCCAGCTTGTCGTTGCTTGAAAGAGTACCTGGCGTCCACTACTCGGACGGGGGTGTTTCGTTCATCGCGGTCGATTTTACCGATGCCTTCCGTGCCGTTCAGGGACTGCTTGCTGTTGCCGAGCAGGGCTATGACCGCGTTCTCTGGGACACTATCGAGGCGCACTCGTCAGGGCACGAGCTCGAGCGCCAGTTTGTGGACAGATTGCTGGATCGATACGCCGAGGCCGAAAACGGCGAATGGGCTCCACCCAAGCGAGAGCGTGACCCAAGCCGCAAGTATCACGGCTACAACTGATCCACACTGACCTCCGGAGAGGATAATTTTAGACCCTCGTCTTCCCCACCTAACTTACCTGACCTCAGCAAACCATTTAAACAGAACAGTAAGCCGCTTCAGGCCGGGTCGGTCGGTTTCTGGAATCGACCTTGCACTAGGTGAGGCTACGGGGGCCGACGGCCGGCCCGATCGCCGGCCGATAGGAGGACGGAGATGAAACAATCTAAGAAGATTTTTGCACTCACGTTGGTTGCAGTCCTTGGTGGGTTATCGTTAGCGGCTGCCGCCACTTTGAATGATGCCGAAATACAGTCCGCGATTGAAACCAAGTTCGAGAATAAGAAAATCTTGAACGGCGGAGGCCCTTGGGTCGCAGTCGACAACGGTGTGGTCACGCTCGAAGGCAAGGTGAAGAGCGTGTGGGCCAAGAACGAGGCCATCAAGCTCGCGGTGGCAGTCGACGACGTGATCGCGGTGGAGGACGAATTGGAGATCGCTTTCGGAGAGAGCGACGAAAAGGTTGCCGAGGAAGTGGCGAAGCAGATTCGGAACTACGTGTACTTCACCGTCTACGACGACGTCAATCTTGCGGTGGAAGAGGGTCACGTACTGCTCAAAGGCCGTGTCACCATGCCCTACAAAGCGACGAACATCGAGGAGCGAGCCTCCAAGGTCCTGGGTGTCCAAAGCGTCACCAACGAGCTCCAGACGTTACCGACGAGCATTTACGACAACCGACTTCGGGTCGCACTCACGAATCGAATCTATCGACACCCCATCTTTCAGCGCTATGCCCATCGAGTCAATCCCCCGATCCACATCATCGTCGAGCGTGGCCGCGTAACGTTGACCGGCGCCGTCAACTCCAATTTGGAGAAACTCAAGGCGGAGAGTATTGCTCGGTCTACGTTCGGCGTCTTCAACGTGGAAAACCGGCTACTGACTGACAGCTAAGAATTGACCGCGGCCGGTTTTCAACCGGGGGCACCTCATCGAGGTGCTCCCTTTTTTCTCCCCACTCCTACTTAATCTTGCCCACCCCTTTCGGCATAGGGTATTGTCCTTGACCGATGGTTAGCATTGCGTCGGCGCGCAGTTGGTTTCCCGGAGTGCGCGAAGGAGTCTATCTCGATACCGCAAACTTCGGTCTACTCGCGTCACCGGTGGTAGATTCGATTTCCGAACAAACTCGCGAGCTCACGAGAATCCCGAAGAAGGGAGCCGACCATCGATGGTTCGCGCTGGAAGCCGAGTCTGCGTCTGCGCGCCTAGCGGTTGGGCAGCTCATCGGCGCCGGAGCCCCTCGGATTGCACTGGTCGAGTCTACGAGTCATGGACTTCAGATCGCGGCATCATCCATTCCTCTGGCCGCGGGCGCTGAGGTCTTGATCGCGGATTGGGACTTCGTTGGTCTTTCGCTCGTTTGGCGCTCGGCCGTCGAACTAAGGGGCGTTTCGGTTCGCACGATCGACCTCGGTCAGGCTTCCGATCCTACCGCATCGTTGGTGTCCAGTTTGCGCCCGGAAACACGCGTGGTATGTACCAGCTCGGTTTCTGAAAACCATGGCTTCCGTCTGAACCTTGCCGAGCTAGGGACGGCCTGCCAAACGAACCAATGCTGGCTAATTGTGGACGTCATGCAGGAAGCGGGAGTTCGGCAACTAGCGTTAGAACGAACCGCGGTGGATTTTGCGTCAGCAGGCGGCCACAAATGGCTGGGCTGCCCTTTCGGGTCGGGATTCCTGTATGTCGGCGAGAACCGTTTCGATGAACTGATCGCCCCGACCCTTGGCTACCTCGGGATCGAGGAGCCTGGTGAAGGATGGGAAAACTACTTGAGCTCACCGCTGGCCGGAGCGCTCGACGAGCTTCCAAGACGGCGCCAGGGACAGGCTCTTGAGATCGGAGGAACGCCGAATTTCCCTGGTCGCTTGGCTCTCGCTGCCTCGTGTGGACTCATGAACCAAGTTGGCATCGAGGCCATCGAGCAACACGTTTTGAGCCTGACCGGACTTCTCTGGGACGAGCTGTCTGGCCTCGGCTTGAAGATGGTGACTCCACGTGATGACGAGTCCCGCGCCGGTATCATCACCTTCTCAGTTGGCCAGGCCGAGCTAGATCGCGACCTGGCCGAGGTCCTAGCGAGCCGTGGGGTACACGTCTCTTGTCGTTACCGTCAAAGCATCGGTGGCGTTCGTTCGTCGGTCCATTTCTACAACAATCGACAAGACATCGAAGACTTTCTAAAAGCATTGGCCGACGCGAGGTAGCACCCATCGGAACGGGGACAACTATGATAGGGTCGCACTTTGCACCGGAGGGAAGAATGCTAGAGGCCGGTAGTCAAGCGCCAGATTTCGCAGTTCAAGATCACACGGGGAAAACGATCAAGCTTTCAGATTTTGGCGGGAAGCACGTCGTTCTGTGGTTCTACCCCAAGGCCGATACGCCTGGGTGAACCGCCGAGGGTTGCGGGTTCCGCGACCGGATCCAACAGTACGACGACAAAGGCGTCCAGATTCTCGGAATCAGTTTCGATGCCGTAGAGGAAAATGCCGCCTTCGCCAAGAAGTTCGACTTCAATTTCCCTTTACTTTGCGATACGGACCGCTCGGTCGGCTTGGCCTACGGGGCCTGCGACAACGCCGACGCTCAATACGCAAAACGGATCAGCTATCTCATCAGCGGCAAAGGAAAAGTCGTGAAGGCGTATCCGAATGTGGACGCTCCCAAGCACCCAGAGGAGGTGCTGCAGGATCTGTAGGGCCCAGGTAAGTCCTTCCTTACTTCTACGATTCCATTCGAGGCTAAGGCCTCGTTATGAGGCCCGGAGAGCTCTTTGCTCACGGCGTCGGAGCGGGCTTCCATTGCTCTCGCCGTACGTGGTCATGGCGACCCCTACGCTTCTCCCCGTTGCCGTTGCCGTTGCCGTTGCCGTGGTCGTTACCGTGACCATTCACGCTACCGGCCAGCCAGCGTCTAAGCGCCGAGCGCCGATTCGTGAACTGCGAGACGGCCTGGCCTTCGTAGTGCCAACGGAAGGTCTTGACTTACTCCAGAATATCGACTCCCGGAAAATAAGCCATCAACTCGACGATGAATTCGCAATCGAGCTTGCGGTCGAGCGGGTATCCGGGAACCCGGTACTCGAGGGTAGCTCGGGTCGTTTCGTCACCCCAGCTTCTCTCATCGCAGATCTTCGCAACGTATTGCTCCAGGAAGGCTCGAGCTCCTGGTAGATCTCAGCAATTCCATCGTTGTAATCGATTTTCTCGTGGAAAATGAGATATTCGATGTCCGGGTCGATGAGTATGTACGCGAGCTCTTCTTCCTCGGGCGGGTAGTTCTTCAGGAACCCGGGATTGATGATCTCCGTGAGCGAGAGACGCCTCCTTAGTTGCTCGCGGTCGAGTGGCGATTGATCTGTGAAGAGAACCCCTTGGAGCGCACCGACGATCTCCGAGCTGGGGTCGAAGCCTTCAGCGCTCCAAACGAGGGGATGTCCCGGCCGCTGTTGAATTTGGTCGGGTAGCGGCGGCACCTGTGAATACTCTTAGGCAGCAAACTCATCGCTGTCAAGAGATTTCTGTTTGCTTCTAAGCGCGTGAACGAGAGCGCCCATATGGCGATAGCCTTTGATACGCCGGAACTTTTTCTGCGCGGTGACGACGCCAAGAGCGGTCCATCGGCGAACCATGGAAGGACTCTTCCAACGCTTGACGTTTCTCGATACTCTGCGAATGGTTCCGTTGAGATTCTCAATGGCGTTCGTCGTGGCAAGAGACTGGCGAAGTAAGGCGGGCGGCGCGAGCTTCACGACCGTGAGTGTTTCTTCCATCCCTTCACGAAGGCTTCCGGCAGCTTCGTCGTAGCCGTTTCGCTCGAGCCACGACACCAATGCCTGAAGTCGCTTGCGCGCCTTGTCGGCACTCTTGCACTTGTAGGCTTCCTTCATCGTCTGGAGCACGTAGGCGTGACGAGACTTGGGAAGGTACGAGCGAAGATTTCGGAGTTTATGGATCTGGCACCTTTGGATGACCGCGAGGTCCCCCAAAACGTCGACGAGTGCCTTGCGGATGCCTTTGCCTCCGTCCACTACGCAGAGAATCGACTCATCGACGCGCAAGCCTCGCTCGAGAAGGTCCTGCAACATCGCGGTGCACATCCGAGAGTTCTCCGTCGAGCCCAGCCATATACCCAGGGGCACCTTCGTTCCATCTATTGTGATACCTAGAGTTACGACGACGGTCTGTCCGGCCACCTCAAGGCCATCCAGCATCAGTGCCGCAAGCTCGAACTCCTCTAGCCGCCGAGACAGGTATTCCTCGAGCTTCTTAGTCGTCTGGCTCACGAGGTGACGGCTGGCGGCACTCTCACTCGTGCCACGAGACTTCAACTTGGCCGCGGGTTTGTCCAGACTCGATTCGTAATTTCGGGTCGATACCCCCACCAAGATCTGATTCAACACTCGCTCTGGAAGCGGGTCTTCTTCGCGGAAGGCTTCGAAGTGTGGAAGCGACGCCTCCGCGCCCGACTTCGAGCGAACTCGAGGTCGCGACACTTGGATGCGACGACCACCGAAGCTCAGCTCTCCGTTCGTGCTCCCCCAGTGGTTATGAGTTCGCTCCTTCTCGTGCTTGCCCTTGAGCCCCGCGATCTCCTCGGCGTCCTCTCTGAGCAGTAGGTGCAGAGCTGTCAGTCCTTGCTCGTACACCCATTCCGTCAGATCCGCCTTCGTGGCCGCGATCCCAGCTATCATCGGTAGCAGTATCTGACCGACTTGGCCAACTACCTTGCCCGTAGGCGAGTGCGTTTGCTTTCTTACTGGCTTCTTTGATTTCCTAGGCATTGGTGGCTCCTTGTCCCCCTCTGGAGACGGTTTATTGGCAGACCTATTCTTAGGCCGGCCAAGGAGCCGCAGCTACCCCAAATTCAACATCCGGCGGGACATCCCCCCAAACGATACGTGCCTCCGTATCGAGAATCCTCTTATGCCCTTCACTCAGCACCAGCCTGACGGCCAAGCCCTGGGCCAAGGTGTGATTGGTGATAAGGAAGGCGCCGGTCTCCGACATGTTGGAAACCGTCCCGTGTGCAATTTTCAGGTCGCCGTCCAGAATCGCTGCCGACAGAGACCGAGTCGGCACCACGCGGGGACAAACCCATGAATCTGCGGAGCTACGTCCTGGTTGAACCACTTGCCCCCCCCTCCTCAGACCTTGGCTCAGACTCTGCCTATCGCCGGTAAGATGGCGACACGTATAAACCCTTTTTGATGCGCCAGTTAGCGCACCCTAGCGTCTATGAAATTATAAGGTCGTCCGCCCGCCGAAACGGGTAACTACGGTTAGCCTGGATTGGGGTAGGCTTGCCGAATGGTTGTGTATTTCAAAAAGCTCCCAAATGTCAAGTGTCTCAAGGTTGCAAGCGGGCTCAGAACTGGGCCTGGAGGGTGACCACAGCGCTGATTCCGGGAGCTAGGACCGCCCGGCGGTCCGCGCTAACGGGATACGCCTCGTCCAAGAGGTTTCGCACCCAAAGGCGCAGAGAACCCCACGAATTGAACTTCCAACCCCCACCCAGGTCCATGATGAAGTAAACAGGCGTTGGCCGTTCGCTCGGCCCAGGATCGCTGTCGGCAGCGAACCACGCAACCCGGAGCACCCCATACACTTTGTCGCCCATCTGCTGACGTAGCTGCCCCGTGATCCGCTCCGCGGGTATGTCGTCCAAGGGCCCGTCGTCGTCGAGCGCCACGCCGGTCTCGAACTGGGCTCCAAGCTCCAGAGTCAAGCCCGGTGTCAGATCCGCTTGGGCTTCCGCTTCGAATCCTTGCAGTCGGGCCTTACCGCGATTGCGAAAAAAGAAGAGCCCATCCCGTTCTTCGAAGCGCTCGACGAGATCGTGGATGTCGTATCGATAGACGAAAAACGCCCAGTGAAAATTCTCTCGCCCGTAACGTAACGCCACGTCGAATTGCAGAGAGGTCTCCGGCTCGAGATCTGGATTCCCGAACGCCACTCCTCGCCCGGTGACTCCTTTGAAGTACCGATCAGAAAGAAAGGGGTCTCGGAAACCCCGCGAGACCTGCCCGGTCAAGTGGAGTCGCGAAACGAGCTCGACTCGGAGCGAGCCGTATCCGGAAACCGCGTCGTTGCTCGTCGATTGGTCACCAAAGAACCCGCCGCGATTCGCGCTGGTCAAATGATCGAACCTCAGCCCGCCCCAGGCGCGCACTCGCCTCCCGAGCATGATTTCCGCGTTCGCGTAGACCGCAGTATCGGAGCGATTCGCATTGTCGATAGCCGGCTGCTCGCCTTGGAAACGGATCCCTTCCGAGGCATCGAAGATGACCTCCGAATCCAAGGCCTCGAGATCGAAGCGGCCATTCACGTCGAAGCCCAACTCGAGTCGGGACGGTCCCACGGGACGTACCGCGAGGGATCGAAAGCTGAAATCATTGGCCGATACGTCCGCTTGGCGCACGCGCCGAAAACCGGACGGCGGAACCTGCTCATCGCGTTCGGTGATCACTCGATAGCTCCCGAGAAAACCATTGAATTCGATGCGCGTGAAACCGGCCAGCGGATCCAGATCGTATGAGACCGTGAGCCGGTGCGAATTCTCCTCGGGGTGCGAGATGCGAACCGCGTTGGGATCCTCCCTCGGGCGATCGATGTCTCGGCCCAGATCGCTTTGCCACCCGACCGAGAAGAGACCGGCTCCAATCTCCTGTGTCACTCGTGCGAGGAATCCTCCATCGCTGGCCGAAGAGTTCGGAACGGTTCCCTCGGGACTTCGGTAGTCGGCGAAATTGCGGTAGCGAGCCTGAAACAGCAAGCCGCCCGCGCCAGCTCCCTTCGATATCTCCGCACCCACGCTCCGCTCAGAAATACCGGCTCCCAGGCTCGCACGTAGGCGCACCCGCAAGGGCGCGCCAGATTCGGGACGTCGGGTACGAGCATCGATGACTCCCCCGAACGCGTCCGACCCGTAGGCCACCGAACCAGGGCCTCGCGATACTTCGATGCCCTCGAGAAAGAAAGGATCTAGATACGTGGCGCTAGGGCCGGCACGGCGCTCCGTCGATACGCGCGCCCCGTCAATGAGGATGAGCGTGCGGCCCCTGGCCAGCCCCCGGATAGCCGGCACCGCGGCGTGAAGGTCCGATACCTGCCCCACCCCCGGCACGTTCTCCAACACGTCGGTCAGTCGTACCGAATGGCGCTGAGCGATGTCTTCTTTTGGCACGACGCTCATTGCGCTCGCCGGAGTCGCCTCGATATGGGGAGCGGAGCCGCTGGTGACGAGCACGGTCTCCTCGACCAAAGGTGAGACGGTAACGATAACCGGCGCGTTGGCGGGGATCTCCTCGATGACGGCGGGGGCCATGTACTGACCGCCGGGCATCACCACGAGGATCTCGAAGGGCAGGGGCGGGTCCGGGCTGCGCAAAAACCAGCCGTCGTGATCGGTTCGGGTCGAACCCGGATGCCCGAGCACGGAGACCGTTGCGTCCGCGACCGGTGTTCCGTCTTGCCGCACCACGCGTCCCTTGAAAGCGAACGCCGGAGATGCGCAAACGGCAACCCCTGCAACAACCCACCAAAACTTCATTTCGGACAGTATAGCTCGTCGTAGTACCTTGACATCACAGATGATATGGCGTTTCATTAGGTCTGGTAGACACTCCTCAAACACCGAGGACGGTGCGAGCGGCCGCCCCGGGGGTTCGGCGGAGCCGGTCGACGAGGCCAACCAGGCGCGAGGGGGTACCGACGGTAGGTTACGTCGACATGACATCTTTCGTGGATCGTCCAAGTGTACTCCTTCCCCTTCGACGAATGCGTCGTCTACGACCTCGCGCGGGGTGAGAAAAAACGTGTACGGATGGAGTACGATACGATGTTCGGGAAACCCACGAGCGCGGCTTCCTGAAAGGATCGTGTAATTGGTCGAGCTCAATCACCACGAACGTTACGTAAGGGCCAAGATCCTCTACTACGGTCCGGCCGCTGGCGGGAAAACCACCAATCTTCAGGTGCTCCACCGGCGCGCGCGTAGAAGCCAGAAGATGGAGCTGATCTCGGTCAATACCGCCCAGGATCGCACCATTCTGTTTGACCTCCTCCCTTTGCGGACACTCGCCTTCCGCAGCTACCAGCTTCGGTTCCAAGTGATCGCCGTTCCGGGACAGCGCCTCTACGCAGCGACGCGCAAAATGCTTCTCAAGGGAGCCGACAGCAGCCGAAGACGGTTTTATTCAAAAAGTGCTGGCTTCGATCAAGCCGTCCTCTGGCACGAACTGAAGAGGCTTAGCGGCGGCGGCGAGCCTGGGATTTCTGGGCGGCGGCGATCTCGTTCAAACCCTCGCGGACTAGCGATTCGATGTCCGGGCTCGGCTTCAAATCGAGAGCATCCATTAGGTGCTGGTAGGCGGCGGTCGGTTCCCGGAAAACGTGGAGCTGTAGGAGACCGGCATAGGCGTGGGCCTCGGCCGCACCTTGGCCCGCCGGATAGTCGCGTAGGTGGCGCTGATAGACGATGAGCGCGGCCTGGGCGTGCCCGTTCTGCGCCAGCCAATTGCCCAACGCGATCGAGTCAACTGGCTTCAGAAATCCACGCGTTGCCTTGGACGGTAGCTCGAAGTAAAGTTTCGCCGCCTGACCGAAATTGTTCTCGCGTATCGCCGCACTGACTTTCTTTCCAATGGAAGGCGCCTCGGCGGCGGGCGCCCGCCGAGCGCGGTACTCTTCCGGCCTCGAGCCGACCCCGCGACGTCCGACGATCCAAGCCACCAACACTCCCGCTAGAAAGCCCCCGATGTGCGCACCATGCGCCACGCCCCCGCCGCCTGCACCTCCCCGAGCAATCAGAAAAGGAAAAATATTGTCAAGGATCAGATAGACCCCGAGCACCAGGCGTGAGCGCAATAGCATCATTCGCATGATGAACGGAAAAAATAAAATGAAGACTCGCACTTTGTTGTGCGGAAACCACATGAAGTAGAATCCGAGCACTCCGGAAATCGCCCCCGAAGCTCCCACCAAGGGAAGCGGTGTCCTGCCGGCGAACATCCCGTAGAAGACGGTGGAAGCGACACCGGTCGCCAAGTACCAAAAGAGATACTTGAAAGATCCCAACCGGTGTTCCACGTTGTCTCCGTAAATCCACAGAAACAGCATGTTGCCGAAGAGATGCATGAAGCCACCGTGGAGGAACATCGCCGTGAAGAGCGTGACCAGAGAAGGGTCTACGCTTCTAAAACCCCATGAGAAGACAACCAGGTCGTACGTCGATATTGGCCCTATGGCTTGGGAGGGCGAGACGCCCGGGGGCAGGCTCTCGCTCACCGCGTTCACGTACTCCTGCACCCGCGGGTCCTGCGGGTCGGCGGCATTGAAACTGAGTGGCAGCGAGATGAGAGCGTAGACCGCGACGTTGACGGCGATGAGGGCGTAGTTGACGTACGGAACGCCCGGGGGGTTGGGCTCGTCTCCTAACGGCAAAAACATGGCGTACTCTCGTCGTCTTCGATGGAATATACCACTCGGAACGCCCGCCTACCGGTCGTGGCGTCCAAGAACGGCGCGGCCCGGCTTGGCACCGGTCACGGTTTCGCCCTCTCGCACGACGAAGGTGCCGTTCACTAACACGTGCTCGATGCCCTTCGAAAAGCTCAAGCCCTTTTCGAAGGTGGCGGTGTCCAGTACTTTGTCCGGATCGAAGACGGTGATGTCGGCGTCGGCGCCCACCTTGACGCGCCCCTTATTCGTCATGGAAGGAGCGATCCCCTCCAAGCATCGGGCCGGCATCAACGTCATCTTGCGGAGGGCTTCCATCAACTTCAGGACTCCTTGTTCGCGGACGTACCGGCCGAGGACGCGGGAGAACGGGCCGGCGCTACGGGGATGGGCGCCGGGCGCATAGGGCATGCCATCCGAGGCGACCATCACGAAGGGAGTACGCATCGCGAGCCCTATCCATTCCGGCTTCATCATGTGGATGATGACGATGCCTCCTTTCCCCCGGTATGACTCAAAGTTCTCCTTCGTGAGCCTCTCTCCCGTGTCTTGCCACTGAAGATCCTCGTAGGAGATCTGCAAGCGCTCTTGCCAGCCCTCGTCGAAAATCGACGATTGCAGGAACGTGGAAGCCGCGGTGTAGGGGTAGGCGTCCGTCGTCACGTCCAAACCCCTCTGCTGGGCCCCAGCAATTAACTCCAGAACAGTCGGCAGCTCCCCGAGACTCATGCTGTTAACGTGGACGATGTGGAGAGACGCACCGGTCGCGGCGGCGTTCGCAATCACCTCTTGCATCGCATCGATCCCCATCGCCCGAACGTGGGTGAAGATCGGAACCTCCCAGCCTTCGGCCCACTGAAAAACCCGATAGATCTCTTCGCGCGTCGCCCCCTGGAAATACTGATGCTCCATGCCGATCCCTAGGCTGCCTTCGCGGAGCCCGAGTTCGAGCTTGGCCTTTAAACGAGCGAGTCCATCGGAGTACAAACGTTCGTAAGCACCTTTCATGAGCGCCAAATAGTCGGCGTTCTCGAAGAGGCGGGCCTCCAACTCCGTTCGAACCCTGTCTCCGACCGCTTCGAAGTCCGGCATCACCGTGGTCCGCAGCATGCCGTGACCGACGGTAGCGCCGAAGTTGATGAGCGCCTTCCCCTCTCGCGAGCGGATGAAGGCGCCGACGAAAGGCATTCCTGTTTCGAGCTCGAGCGCCGTGGTCACACCGTCGTGAACCTGAAACTCATTGGCTTCGTTGGTTTGGCCGTGGGCGTGCAGGTCGATGAAACCCGGTGCGACGACCAAACCGCGGACGTCGACGACGGTTCGGCCCTCGAGAGGTTGGGTGGATATCTCAGAAACCTGATCGCCACTTATGCCGACGTAACGCACCGCATCGAGACCGCTCTCCGGATCCATCACCCGCCCACCGGCGAGAACGATGTCGAACCGGGTTGGCGGGGATTGGGAGTGGGCTTCAGACGCGGGCGACGTACATAAGCCGGCCAGGATTAAAGCGTTAACGTAAAGGATGAGTCTTCGCATCTTCTTAGTTCAAATCGGAGAACGTGGTCTCTGATTTTTCGGTGAACGGAGGCCGCCAATTCGGGAACCGGTCTCTAAAAATATGGTCCCGTCCATAATGCTCCTCCAGGAGCCGTCCCTTGGCGGTCCCTCCGTTCCAGAGGTCATACTCTGGGACCGCGAACTTCTCGAAGAAGGCGGTCAGTCTCTCATCGAGCGACTCGGCGATCTCGAGATAAGCGGGATCGCCAACTAGATTGATGGTCTCGCCAGGATCGGTTTCCATGTCGAAGAGGGTATCGGGTTCCTCTCGATCGAAGCGCTTCATGTACTTCCACTTGAGAGTTCGAATGACGCGGAGGGTAACAAATTCGAAGAAAACGGCATCCTCCCAACTCATGACTTCTCCACGTAAGAGTGGCGCATAGCTCTGCCCCGGCGTGCTCTCGATCGTCACCTCACCCATCCCGAGATAATCGAGGACCGTCGGAAAAAAATCGTATTGTCCGATGAGTCGGTCGGTCTCGGCGCCGGCCGGGATGCGCCCGGGGTGTCGAAAAACCAGAGGCACCTGCATATGGACGTTCGAGACCGTAAAGGGAAACGACCAGGAGGTGTTACCCCAGAAGCCATTCTGCCCATAAGAGGCCGCCTGATCGGACGTATAGAGGACCAGCGTGTCGTCATCGAAGCCGTGCTGGCTCAGAGCCTCCATCACTCTCCCCACGCCGTCATCGACCATGGTCGTCTCGGACGCGGTGTTGATGACCGCGGCTCGGTTGGTCAGCGCATCGATGGCCTTCGCCGCCGTCGTTCCTTCGTCGATCATCACGTCTGACGGTCCTCTGCCTCGCGCCCATCTCATCACGTAAGGATGGGGCGTCGACTCCCGGGCGAAGTCGGGCGTGTGCTCCTCGTAGTAAGCCGCGTGGCGGTTTCTCGGCTCCATGTTCACGGTGGGAGGCAGCATATACGGACCGTTGTAAGAGAGGTACAAGAAGAAGGGTCTGTCCTCGGTCTGGCGCGAAATGAAGTCGATCGCCTTGTCGGTCCAGAAGTCGGTGAGGTGCTTCGCCACCGTGTACGTCTCGCCGTTGTCGATGACCGACTGATCGTAGAAGGTCGTGGTATGTCCGGAGGGGAACGTTACCCAGTACTGGAAGCCGAGCTGCGGCTGGTCGGACTCCCCTAGATGGTACTTGCCGACGAGACCGGTCCGGTAGCCGGCCTCGGACAAGGTTTGCGGCAATGAGCGGAACTCCTCGATGGCCGACCACGCGGAGACACCGGTGGCACCTGGTAGGGCTACGTGGATTCCGGTCTGAGATGGGATGAGCCCAGTGAGTAAGGTCGCCCGTGTCGGAGAGCACACGCCATTCACCGCGAAGGCGTAATTGAATCGAATCCCTTCCTCCGCCAAACGATCGATGTTCGGTGTCTTGATCTGGGTGTTGCCATAGGTCCCAAGTAAGGAATGACTCTGGTTATCCGAGATGATCAGAAGCAGATTGGGAGGACCGGACGAATCCTCCCTCGCGCAGCCCATGGTCCCACCGAGGGCTACAAGAAGGAGGAAGTCGCGCATTTGTGGCACCGGGATTGCTCTCTGGCATTCACGCGCGCCCATCGTAATGGTCGCGCCGCAGCGGGCAGAATAACCGTGAGGCTTTCCCGTCGCAAGTGAGATCCGCCGAACGAGGTAACGAAGTGGTCTCAGTCTAGGAAATCGGCTGGATCGACACGCTGCACTTCATCCACGGTGTCGAAATCGCTATCGGTAGACAAGAGCCGGCGCAGCCCTCCCTCTTCCATCGCAGCGATGTGGACGGCATCCCGGGCGGTGATGTTTCGGTATCGAAGCAAGAGCTCGCGAGCCCGGGCGGTGGTGCGCTCCGACACCGAGAGCACCTCGTCGCACAACTCGGTCGCCGCGTCATAGACCTCGCGAGCGATCTCGGGCTTCTGAAGGGCGAAATAGCGGTGCAGAATCTCCTGCAGGACCTCCGAGTCCGTTACCAAGCTCACCCGTTGATCGATTGCCGCTTGTAGCGCGGCTCGGCAAGACTCGCGGAGAGAATGAGGCCCACCCGCGGCGTACATCAGAACATTGGCGTCGAGGAAATAGGCGTCAGGCTTTGTCTTTCTCGATGTTTGTCTTGAGACCACCGTACTGCTGCTTCCAGTCGCCGTAGATTTCAGGAGACGTCGTCGGTGCGAGCGAAAGGAGCTTTTGCAGTGCCCGCCGTTTGACCCGCTCGGCCTCCGGGGTGAGGCAATACTTCTGGATGGACTCACGGACTAATCCCGCGAGCTTTTTGCCATCCCGCCGCGCGATCCGTGCCAGCTCCTGATACTGCGCTTCGTCGAGTGTCACCTGGATCTTCTTAGTTTTGGGCACTTTACTCTCCCGATATACAAGTGTATCTAATAATAACACATGTGTCAAATTATTTGTGTCACTTATGTCCGACAATCGAAAGGTCTGGGTGGGAGAGGCAAGCCTCGACGAGCGAACTCGCTGTTTATAAAGGAAATAGGCAGCTCGACAACCTGGAGCACCCGACGCCGCCTTCACGGTCCGGCCTCGAATGCCCCGTCTGCTTGCAGTCGACCGCAACTTCTTCTCACCGCGCATAAGCTCACTCCTCCTCCTCACCCCTCGCCTTCTCCAGTGCGATCGCCGCTCGTTCGATTGCCACCGTGATACGCTCGAGTTGCTCGCGCGCCCGCTTGACCTCGGACTCAGCGACCGCCTCGGCAACCCCAGGCAGCATCTCCGGAGCGTACGTGAACTTGGGCGCATACATCACGTGCTTGAACCAAGGACGACCGGGAATCCCCTCTTCGTGCAGAAAGAAACGTTCGGTCTCGATCAGGGCCCGGGAGGGCTTCACCGTGTCGCGACCGACCGGCTCCCCGACGATACGGTTCGATCGTCAAGTAGGCGACGGCGTTTTTCTTCAGCTCGTCGGCCCATTGCTCTCGCCACTCCGTGGAGCCGGTCAGCGAGAACTCTT
The DNA here is from genome assembly GCA_965222425.1 of Candidatus Marinacidobacterales bacterium. Classification (GTDB taxonomy): domain Bacteria; phylum Acidobacteriota; class Vicinamibacteria; order Marinacidobacterales; family DATDRI01; genus CBDCNP01. The sequence goes on along the minus strand of CBDCTW010000001.1, from coordinate 53,899 downwards.
CGGCATCCCAGCTCGCGAACACGAGAGTCCGCTTCGGACGTAACCCCGAGCGGGCCAGACCTCCGAGAGCGCGCGCATACCACTCAGCCGATTTGTTCGTTGAAACCATATGTACTCCCGTTCGCCCCCTAGTCCGTTTGCTTCACATAGGTATCGAAGCAGTGACGTAACTCACTCGCCGCGACCTCAACCTCCTCGAACCTCATCCGCGGCCAATCGTACCGCAAAAACTCTCGCAATATACTCACCGTCTTGTCGGGACCTAACCCCCTCCCGCTCGGCCGTCAGCTAGAGTGAGATCTCCGTCATCAAGGACCTCCGTGGCTCGCGCCTGCTTCCCATAGCGAAGGAAAAGAGCGGGCACAACGACCATGTTGAGAGCGGTGGAGCTCAGAAGTCCTCCCAGCACCACTATCGCCATCGGGGACTGGATCTCTTTTCCCGCCTCGCCGCCGCCGATAGCGAGTGGAATGAGCGCGAGCGCCGTCGTCAAGGCCGTCATGAGAATGGGGTTCAGACGTTCGAGCGAGCCGCGGAAGACCGCTTCCCGGCGAGGCTCGCCTTCGAACATCAGGCGATTGTAGTGGCTCACGAGCAGGATGCCGTTGCGCACAGCGATGCCGAAGAGGGTGATGAAACCCACCAGGGTCGCAACGTTCAGTACACCACCCGCCGCAAGAAGCGCCGTCACGCCGCCGATCAAGGCCAGCGGTAAGTTGACCATGATGAGAAGCGCGGTGCGGGCACTTCCGAACTCCTGGTAGAGAATCAGAAAGATGGCGAGAATGGAAGCGGCGGAAAGAACGAAAATCGCGCGGGCCGCGGCCTCCCCGCTTTCGAACTGGCCGCCATACTCGACGTAGTAGCCCTCGGGAAGGTCGATGTTCGCTTCGATTCTCTCGCGGAACTCCTGGACCACGCTCGCCACGTCACGGCCGCTGACGTTCGCTTGCACGACAATCTTTCTCTGTACGTTCTCCCGGCTGATCGTGTTGGGTCCACGGTCTTCCGCGACCTCGGCGAGCCATGCGAGCTTGACCCTCGCGCCAAGAGGCGTATCGATGACCGCGTTCCGTATCTTCTCGGCACTTCCACGGTGCTCCTCATCGAAGCGCACGACGAGGTCGAAGGCGTTTTGTCCTTCCAGCACCTGGCTGACGGGCTCTCCATAGAAGGCCACATCGATGGCCTCCGCAAGAGTCCCCGGAGTCACGCCGTACTTGCTCATGGCGTCGCGGTCGGCCACAACGCGAAGTTGGGGTACGTCCGCCTGCTGCTCGACCGTCAGGTCTGCTACCCCGGGGACGTCCTCCACGGCCGCCCGCACAGACTCCGCGAGCCGGCGGAGCTGGTGGAGGGCGGGTCCGAAGATCTTGACGGCAATCGCAGCACGAGTTCCGGAGAGCATATGATCGATGCGGTGGCCAATCGGCTGACCCATCGTGATGTTGGTTCCGGGAACGGCAGCGAGGTCGACCCGGAGCTCGTCGATGACGTCTCCGAGCTCCCCCTGGGAAAGATCGAGGAGAACGTCGATCTCCGCAGCGTTCACACCCTGAGCGTGCTCGTCGAGCTCGGCTCGCCCCGTGCGCCGCGCCGTCGAAACCACCGCAGGGTGCGCTAGCATTTTTTGCTCGATCAGCCGACCGAGCTCGTCCGATTCTATGATGCCCGTTCCTGGCATGGTCACCGCGGACACGGTCAGCGTTCCCTCCTGGAACTCGGGTAAAAAACCTCGTCCCAGAAACGGGAAGACGGCGATCGTCACCGCGACCAAGGGCACCGCGGCCATCGTAACCGCCGTCGGGTGCTTCAGAACGACTGCGAGCGTCCGCGCGTAGGCGCCCTTCAAGTGTTCGACTAACCAGCTCTCACGCTCCCGGTCTATGAAGGACGCCCGGGGAAGTAGGAACGAGCAGAGGACCGGGCTGATGGTAAGCGCCACCCCGAGAGAAGCGAGGATGCTGACGACGTAAGCAAAGCCCAGAGGCTGAAGCATGCTGCCCTCGACTCCGGAGAGGAAGAACAGAGGAAGGAAGACAATCGAAATAATGACCGTGGCCTTCACGATGGGGGCACGAATCTCTCGCGCCGCGTCGTAGACGACGAGGAGAGCCCGCCGTCGTCCTCCTTCCGGAAGGCGGCGGTTCTCCCTCAGGCGGCGGAAGGTATTCTCGACGCCGATGATCGCATCGTCCACGAGAGCGCCCATCGCGATCGCCATCCCGCCCAGAGTCATCGTATTGATCGTGATTCCGAGGAGCATCATCGTGATGACGGCGACAGCGAGCGACAACGGGATCGCGAGGACGGAAACCGCGGTGGTGCGAAAGTTCCAGAGGAAGAGGAACAGGATGACGACGACGAGAACGGCGCCGTCACGAAGCGCCTCGACGACGTTGTCTATCGCCAAAGAGATGAAGTCGGCTTGCCGGAAGATCCCACGGTTGATGGCGATCCCCTCGGGAAGGCTCTCCTTCAGCCGGTCAAGCTCTTCGTCGATCCGGTCCGTGAGTTCGAGCGTGTTCGCCTTCGGCTGTTTCTGGACGGAAAGGACGACGGCAGGCTCGGCGTTGACGGAGGCGGTCCCGAAACGAGGCTTGGCGCCGATCCGCACGTCGGCGACGTCGCCGATGCGGACGGGAGTGCCGTTTACGAGGCGCACCACCGTTTTCTCGATATCCGCGAGTTGGTGAACGCGGCCCAGGCCCCGGATGAGGATTTCCTGCCCGCTCTCGAGATAGACACCGCCCGAGGCAACCGCGTTGGAGCTCTCCGCGGCGCGGAGCACGTCCGACAGCCCCACGCCGTAGAATCGCAGGCGGTCCGGGTGAACCAGCACCTGATACTGCTTCACAGCGCCTCCGATGGGAACGACTTGAGCCACGCCTGGAATCGCGAGAAGGCGCTTCCTTACCATCCAGTCGGCGATGGTTCGCACCTCCATCGGAGAGAGACTGTCGCTCGTCAGGCCCACCAGCAAGATCTCACCCATGATGGAAGTGATAGGCGCGAGAACCGGTGGACTGGTGCTCCCGGGGAGCTGGGCGGCGACGAGCTGAAGCTTCTCACCTACGATCTGGCGCGCACGGTAGATGTCCTCACCCCAGTCGAACTCGACCCAGACGATGCTGATGCCTTGGGCGGACGACGAGCGCACCCGCCTCACGCCGGCGGCGCCATTGACCGCTGTCTCGATGGGGAAGGTGACGAGAAGCTCGACCTCCTCGGCCGCCATGCCGTGCGCTTCCGTGAGCACGGTCACCGTGGGCGCGGTCAGGTCCGGAAAGACATCGATCGGGATCGTTATAGCCGAGTAGATGCCTCCGGCCAGGACAGCGGCGGCGCCGAAAAGCGTGACGAGCCGGTTCTGCAGAGACCAACGGATGACCTTGTCCAGCATTTTGCAGTCCTCTAGTGGGGATGGCCGTGATCCGCGATCTTCGACGCGTTGAGCGACGCGAGACGGACCTGATAGGCGCCCTCGGTGACGACGCGCTCGCCAGATCGGATGCCGCTCGCCACGAGAGTCCACTCGCCATCGGAGGGTCCGAGAGTGAGCACACGCCTCTCGAAGCTCTCTCCACCGACCTGCACGTACGCAACGTCGAGCGCGTCCTCTTCGCGCAGTGCTCGTGACGGGACCGCGACTCCTTCGGCGCTGGCCGGGAGGAAGAGCCTGGCTTCGACGAGCATCCCGACTTTCAGGCTTCCATCTCGATTGCGCGTTTCGAGAAGCACCGGAAGCGTTCGCCTTTCAGGGTCGATGGCGGCGCCGACAGAGACGAGCCGGGCACCTCCGTACACTCGTGGGCTCCCTTCCACGGTGAACGACGCGCTCGAAGCCTTGGACACGAGGGCCGCCTCCCGAGCGGGAACTTGGATGCGTAGCCAGAGCATTTCCGGATCGACGATACTGAAAAGGCGCTGGCCTGCGGCAACCCTTTCGCCCAACGTCAGTTTGCGCTCCGTTACGAGACCGTTGATGGGGGCGGTGAGCGTCAGATCGTAACCCTCGCCGTCCACGTTGCCGACGGCTTCGAGGGCGGCGCGGCTCACTTCCAGATCGTGCCGCGCTTCGACGAGGCGTCTCTCCGGGATGGCCTCGACCGCGCTCAGCCGCTCGGCACGCTCGACTTCGCGCTCCAAGCGCTCCACCTTGGCTCGCAGCGCCGCGTAGGCGTTCTCCTCGGGGACGGGGGACAAAACGGCAATTCGTTCTCCCGCTTCCACCCAATCACCGGGAATGGGTGCACCGAGGTTGTACTTCGCGCGTACGAGTCCATCGACAGGCGCCGTCACACGGGCGACGGCGTTAGGGACGGGAACGATTTCACCGTTTGCCGATATCGATCGCTGGAGCTTGCGCTCGACCGCGGGTGCGGTGGCGAAGGGAATGATCCACTGCTGTTCCTTCAGGAAAGAGATGCCCGCGGCGGGAGCGTCCTCCACGTGCGGGAGCTCCGCGCTCGAGCCGAAGACGCGGATCTCGCCCACCGGAATCTCCTCGTCCCCTCTGGGGCTTTCTAACGTCATCGTGAGCTGGTAAGCCCCTTCCTTCGGAAGCGAGGGGGCGGGCGTGAAGATCCCGTCTCGTGCCGGAGTTTCGGCGACCGTCGTGTACTCTTTCCGATCCGGCCCGACGAAGCGAAGCGTCAGCTCGCCTCCTCTCACGGGTTGAAAGCCTTCCAGAAAGGTCAGATGGACGGCCCAGGGTCCTCGGGCTTCACCCGCCACCATGGGGGGATACTCGAAAAAGAGCTCCACGCTCTCTGTCCAGACCGTTACCGTCGTTCCGGCCCCGTGCTCGTGGTCCTCCTGGTGGGTCTCACCGCTTGGCCCTGGTTCGACGCAGCTCGCAAGGAACGCAAGGAGGGCGAGGGCAAGTTGCCAGGTTAATCGATACGCTGTCTTCATGGGTTCCTTCCCCCTGTCGTTGCGGCGATGGGGACTCCACCCATCGCCCGCTCGAGGTCGTAGTAACCAATCCAGTGCTCCGACTTCAGTTGCGACTCCATGATCTGTGATTCTCTGAACGCCTCGGCGGCATCGAGGAGCTCCAGCAGAGACATCTCGCCCTCGCTGTAGCTGACGCGCGCGATCGCAAGTAAGTCGTCGATTCCCCTCAGAAGCTGATTGCTAATTAACGCGATGCGTTCGGAAACGGACGCATACGTCGCCAGCGACATCCGCACGTCGTTCTCGATGGAGCGCCGGGTCAGATGGGCCCGAGCGACCGCGGCAGGTAAATCAGCCTCCGCGGCTTCGAGGTCCCCTTTCCGACTGTCGAACAACGGAAGCGGTACGTTCACTGCCAAGAAATAGCCGTCGAGCCCATCGGATTGCCGCTTGTAGCCTCCCGTCAACGTGACATCCGGCCCCGTGAAGGTCGAGAGATACCGGATGGAAGCGTTGGCCGCGGCCATCCGCGCTTCAGCGCTTCGCATCTCCGGCCGCCGCTCAAGAGCGAGGACGATCGCGGCCTTCTCTTCCAGTTCCCGAACGGACGGAGGTGCGTCCTGCGGCGCCGCCGTCGGGGCGATCTCCTGGAACTCTTGCTCGGGCTCTGCGGGCAGAATCAAGGACGCGAGCCTTAGACGCGCGTTCCTGAGATCGATTTCGGCCGACGCACCAAGGTTTTCGTAGCGTGCTCGCTCGATGCGAAGTCGTCGCGCGTCGTAGCCTGATAGGTCCCCCTCTCGGAAACGCTCCCGGCCGCTATCCTCTGCCATCCGGAAAACCGTGCGGACTTCTTTGACAACGGCCTCCCGTTCCTCCGCGGCCGCGGCTTCAACGAAAGCCCGCTTCACCTCGAACGCGAGTCGTCGTCGCTCCGCATCCAGCCTGAATTTCAACGCGGCCGCCTCCTCATCCGACCTCTCTGCTCGCGCCTCACGTCGTCCTGGCCACTCCAGCCGCTGGCTGAGGGTGAAGTAACTTTCCGAGTAGTCGAGCCCACTCTCAGACAAACCCTCGTGGCTAACTGCCGCCACCGGATTGGGATGGGCTCCGGCCTGCTTGGCGAAACCGAGTGCCTGGTCACGCTCGGCCGCGACGACGCGTAGCTCAAGGTTGTTCTCTTCGAACATCTGTAACGCCTGCTCGAGTGTAATTCGTTGGACGGACTCTTCCGCCGACGCGTGGGTCAGGACGGTAACAACCGCAGCCATCGCCGCAAGAACCTTCTGGGACATGCACGTCCCTCCTATGCGGGCGTCAACCCGCGAATAATTCGAAAAAAGGAAAGTGAAGGTGCCTCTAGGAAGGCAGAGTTACTTGCTCAGCAAGCGGAGGGTGGGGCGCGGACAGGCTTTCCGAAGAGAAGCGGCGGCGGGCGATAGACGTCAAATCGAGCGTCTGGGAGAGCAAGACACGTAGTCGATGGGGAACTGAGCTCGACCGTGGACGCGAGCGCAAGATGGGGACTCGCGGGCCGCTCGATGCGTGCCGCGTCCATCCGGCCGTGCGAGATGTTCAGGGAATCGTCTTGGCTCTCGCCCCGGTTGCTGGGATCCTCAGCGGACTCTTGGTTCGAGCCGTGCGGATGGCTGTCTAGATGAGAATGAAACGTGATCCCATGATGCGTCGGGCGATCCCCGTGACGTTCGTGATGATCGAAGTGACCACGACCGCCTTGATGAAGATGAGCAAGGGGAGCGGCAGCTGAGAAAAGGATCAGCGCAGCCGTCTGGAGGCTTGCGACGACAATCCTAAGGACATGGCCCCTCACAGCGCTTGATTCTCCCCGCAGCCTTGCGCGAAGTCAAGCGCCCGATGCCGCCGGCTTTCTCTAAAATCTTGAGTTCCGCCGCCCCCTAGTCCGTTTGCTTCACATAGGTATCGAAGCAGCGACGTAACTCACTCGCCGCGGCCTCGACCTCCTCGAACCGCATCCGCGGCCAATCGTACCGCAAAAACTCTCGCAATATACCTACCGTCTTGTCGGTGAAGACGACCGTTCCATCATCTTCAATCGATTCGATGCCGTCCCATCGATGGGAGGTACGGTTCACCTCGACGGCTTCGTTTTTTTGCCAGGTAGCTGGGAGATCCAAGCGCACCGCGGCGTCTTGCACCACAACCGGATAGCCACCCGGCAAGCCTACCGGAGCGGGAGGGTGCATGCACGTCGCTTGCTCGGGCGGCTCAAGAAAGGCGCGAATGGCCGAGATGAAGGTGCCGACGGTCAGGAACTGAAAATCCAACCCCGCCGGAAGAGTGTACTCCCCTAGCAAGATCGACCGCAGACCGAATCCGGCATTGGGCTCCGACCGTTCACTTCCGCCGATATGAGAAACGGTGGAGGCTCGACTCGGTTCTGCCTTCGAGTAAGTACGTACGGCTGGAGGGCGTGATGTGCGACTAGCCATACCCGCACACTACTTGGTCCGACCGATAAGCGATCGGCGATCAAACATTGGAGCTTGGGGACGAGCTCGCAAACGTTGCCGACACCACCCGTCGGCGCCAGGCCTCGCGTCGCCAGGATTGGGTTGACGACGTCGGGGTAGGGCGCGGACAGGATCGGGGTGTCCAGCTCCGATAGTTTCCAGGCTTTCATGAAGCGGATCATCGGTAGCAACTGAAAAGGAAGCCACGCAGCGAAACCCGCGGGGCGAAGTGGCTCGGCCAAACGGGGCGGAACTTCGTCGAGGACCCACCAGGACTGTAGGCTGGGAGCAGCGAGCGTTACGTCCGGTCGAACATCGGCGAGGGTCTCCGTGGAGGCCGCAACATCGTTCAGATTGAACGGAATCGCCCGAAGCGTCGGGAAGAACCCCTCCGCAGCGGCTCCCATGCGGGCAAGGCGCACGGCGGGCAGAGCCCGCTCCGGATTCCGCGTGGCGATGAAGATCTCCCCGATTCCCGGCCGCCGGGCAAGAAGTTGAAGGAGGAGGCCGTTCAGCTTCCCGAGACTCACCAATAGAATACGATTTATCCGATCGCTTGGCACGGTTTACGTCACCTTCGTTCCGGGGACCACAGGTTGGTATCTCGTGAGGAAGTATGTCATCGGCTAGCGCCGATAACTAGAATCAGTCTGACGCGACTCCCCTGGGGCCGGTCTTATCAGGCGAGAAACTACCTGAGGTGATGAAGAGGTCGAAGGTATCTATACGCTCATTCCCGTTACTTCCGGGACGTAGTTTCGGGTCGGAGTTCATCGCTCATGAGTTGCCACTCTTTTTCGTCAACACTTCCAAAAAAGTAAAAAAACACCTGACAGCCTTCGTGCAACCAATTTCCTCTCGATGACGCCGCCTTTAGGAACATCGCTCACGTACGCTACGTAGCGTTCTGGTGCATTCTCTACGCCGTTTTTATTTTCGTTTTATGTCGATCGATTGTTGCCTTCCTTTCGCCGCCTGAGGGCGCTCTAAAACAGCGGAGTATAATTTGACTGCTAGTTCATTGGGGGGGAAGACGATGCTCGAAAGATTCAAGAACTACTTCGGAAAGCTCGAACGTCTGTCTGACTGCGAGCTCGATCGCTCGGCCGAGAAACTCGTCTGCGCCGAGAAACAAAACGTTGCCAAGCTCATTGCCCATATCGCCGAGATGTCGAGGCGGAAGGTCACGCTCGAGCTCGGTTACAAGAGCACGTTTCACTACTGCGTCGAGCGGCTTCATCTGAGCGAAGGCTCGGTCGCATCGCGAATACACGTCGCGAATGTTTCGATTCGCTTCCCACAGCTCCTCGTCGCGCTGGCCGAGAACCGTATCAGTCTCACGGTTGCGGGTCTTCTGGCGCCTCATCTGAGCGAGGACAATGTCGATACGCTCCTCGCAGATTGCGCCGGGATGACCAAGAAGGCCGCGCTAGAGTATCTCGTGCGCATCGAACCCAAACCGGTGTTCGAGCCGTCGATCCGAAGACGCCCCGCCCGGCCGGTGCCCGTGGAGCCAGCTCCAGCGGAAAGACCAGCGGTCCCTCCGCGCGAGTTGACGCAGAGCAAGCGTCAGCTGTCGCCGAGCTCGCCCAACATCCTCCAGCCCGCCCGGCCCACCGTGTTCAACTTCAGGTTCTCGGCTGATCGGAGCTTCAAAGAGAAATTTGAGCGACTGGCCGAAGTCATGGGTGTTGAGAATGCTCAAAAGCATATGGCGGAGATCTTGGAGCAGGCTCTCGACATCGCCCTCGAGAAAAAAGATCCAAAGAGGAAGCTCGAGCGGCGGAAGGCGAGACAACAACGCCGGGAAAATACAACCAAAGCCGCACCTCGTCCGGAGAAGATGTCGGAAAATGTTGCGCCGGGCGTGCCGAGAGTGAAAGACCAGCCGGCGAGGTCGCGATACATTCCTTCCGAGGCCATCGAGCGGGTCCACGCTCGTGGGAACCACCAATGTGAATTCAAAAGCGATGATGGGAGGCGATGTCAGTCGCGGACCAGACTTCAGGTGGAACACGAGCGGCCGTTTGCCATCTTTCGCAGCCACAATGAGCGATTTCGTCGCCTTTTATGCCCACCCCATAATCGCTTGGCGGCCGAACATGTCTACGGAGCGGAATTCATCCAACGGAAGATCGATGAAAGGCGGGGCGTCGGGAAGTGCCGGAGCACAGAGCACCGTTGCCTCGAACTCCATAACCGCTTACGAAGGGCAGCCAATGCTCTCGGCTTTACGATCACCCCCGATACTTCCGGGACGTAGTTTGATGTCAGTTTTTCGCGAGAGAGCAGACGGCCAACTCCCGGTCCCTAGCTACAACGCTAGGTCGCCTCTTCCGCTTTCAGGACCTTGATGTACTTCGGCTTCCCAACCACGAGAAGCAACCGATGGCCATCCTGTTGGACCTTCGCCAGGACCTCCACCTTCTTTCCTACGTAGCGATACTTCAGATCGCCCTCGAAGTTTTGCAGGTAGTCGGTCGGGATGAGGACTCGGACGTACTTCGATTCGTTGTTGCTGAAAAACAGATAACCGCCTGCACCTGCCTTCTTGATCTTGAGGATCGTCCCCTGCACTCGGACGATCTGATCTACATGATCTCCCGCTTGCTTGTACGAGATGGTGGGATACTTCGACTGTGCGTGAGCCGGGCTGATCATAAAGCCGGCGACGAAAACCAAGAGAAAACCCCCGATGATCCCGTTGCGCGTGACCGCTTCTCCTTCCTGTCGAGCTCGAGCCCCACCATATATTGGGCCCGACTCGGAAGTCAAACCGTGGAAATATGGCGCGTTTACTGACCCGCTTCTTCTGATCGGAAAAGCTCGGCAACAACCGCACCCGCCCCGTGACGAGCCGCGAACACGGCCGCGGTAAGCAGCGCGCAGGTCAGACCGAAGAGCGCGATGCCCAACAGCTGGAGCCAACCCGTAACGCCCGCAGGCTGAAATAGCGCGCTAAGCGGGGTCATGATTTCGAAAGAAGTCCCCTCGGCCCTCGTGGCCTTGAGAGCAGCGAGCGCCGCCACCAAAAGCGTGGCACTTGTCGCGCCGACGATACCCCCTAACAACCCTCTGAAAGAAAGCTGCTTAGCGGAAAGGGGCTCGAGCTTGGAAGGTGGTCTCACCTCGAACCTGGGCTCACGCACTCCGAAAGGGGCGAAGCGCGAAAGCAACACCAGCCCGGGGATCGAGCAGGGTATCGTGAACAAGAAGAACATCCTCCAACCCATGGCATCGACGAGAAAACCACTGATCGGTCCGGCGAGGAGGCGCGGTAGGCCGAAGAGACTGGAAAACAGAGCGTATTGCGTCGCGGAAAAACGCCTCTGCGTCATGCGAAGGAGTAGCACCGAGTAGGCGCCGGTCCCCATACCCGATGTCAGCAGTTCGAAACCGGTGGCTCCATACATGAGAGGGCGACTAAGCTCGCTCCCCGCTAGGATGAAATAGCCGATGTTCGAGAACGCCTGAAGTAATCCGAAGACCCAAAGCGAAGGCCCCAGACCGATCACCGTAGTCACCGCACCACCGAAGAATGCGCCCACTATCGTAGCAACGGCTCCCACTGAAGCGAGTGCCACGCCTCGATCGAAAGCGTCGTACCCCATGTCGATCAGGAACGGTCGGGTCAGAGATTGAGCCAACTGATCAGCGAACTTGTAAAAGAAAACAAACGCGAGGATCTCGAGCGCCCGGTGTCGGCTCAGAAATCCCAAGAAAGGTAACCAAACCGCGTCGCGGAGCGTTTGCGGGGCAACCAATTTCTCCTCGGGCTCCGGTGCCTTCCACGTGATGACGAGCATCGGTAGGTAGGCCAGGGCCAGACCGATATTGACGAGCGACCAGGAGTAGGCTGCCGCCAGCGTGATACTCAAACCGCCAGCCACGAACATCGCGGCCCGGTAGACAGCGATGCGGGCGCCCACCGCCACACCCTGCTCGTCCGGACGGAGGACATCCACCGCGTAGGCATCGATCGCGATGTCTTGGGTCGCCGATGCGAAAGCGATGGCCAGTGCCAAAGCACCCACGACCCAAAGCGAGTCCGGGTGATCGCCCACTCCGGCGAGCATCAACGTCAACACGAACAGAGCGACCTGGGCGATAGCAGTCCAGCCTCCCCGCCGACCGAGGAACGGGGGGACATACCGATCCACGAGGGGCGACCAGAGGAACTTGAAGGTCCAGGGTGCTTGGGCCAGAGTGATGAGCCCCACGACACGGATGTCGACACCGATGTCCCGCATCCAGTCGGGGATGGCGAACCATACGAGCCCAAGGGGCATCCCTGAAGAAAAGGAGAGAAGAGAAACGAAGAGCGTACGCCGCGACTTCGCGGCCTCGAGGAGACTAGCCCAGGTTCCGAGGCGCCGCCCGTTCTCGCTCACTAAGTAGTCTTTTTCATAAGTACAGTGACGTATATTTAAGTTGCTGAAAGAGCGCCTCTCTGGCATGATTCTGCCCATTGGAGCAGATAAATGCCTAGAGAATCGCCGTTTGACATTGAGTTGACCGTCGACGAGCACGATATCCTTGAAGAAACAGCCAGAGCATATACGTCACCGTATATCGATGTTGTTCGTGCAAAGATCATTCTGTATGCCGCCGAAGGCCTGACGAACAAGGAGATTGGAGAGCGCCTCGACACTCCGCGACAGATCGTGAGCAAGTGGCGGAAGCGTTTTTTCGACCAACGCCTGGCAGGGCTGCAAGAGCAGCCCCGCCGGGGGCGGCCCGGCCAGTTTTCCCCCCTCCGTCGTCGTCGCCGTAAAGGCTCTCGCGTGTGAGTTGCCGCACCAAACTGGACTGCCGCTCTCACGACTCAGCACCGCGGACCTCCGTCGAGCCGCGATCGACCGTGGGATCGTGGCGAACATCGGACAGACGACCATCTGGCGTTGGTTGAGTGAGGACGCCATTAAGCCCTGGACCCATCGTAGCTGGGTGTTCCCGCGCGACCCGGACTTCGAAGCCAAAGCAGCTCCCATTCTCGACCTCTACCAAGGACGTTGGCGTCGTAAGCCCTTCTCTGGAAACGAGTTCGTCATCAGCGCCGATGAGAAACCCCGTATCCAGTGCCGGCTTCGCACATACCCGACGACTTCGACGGCTCCAGGGCGGCCGATGCGCATCGAGCATGAGTACTCTCGTGAAGGCACGGTGAACTACCTTGCCGCATGGGATGTTCACCGCGCGAAAGTCTTCGGTCATTGCGAACCGAAGAGCACGATCGTCTCCTTCGAGCGCTTCGTCGGGCAAGTCATGCGTCGCAAGCCCTATCGCACCGCGAAGCGAGTCTTCTGGATCGTCGATAACGCTTCCATTCATCGCGGCAAAGCTTCTGTCGAGCGCTTCCGGCAACAGTGGCCTAATTCCGTACTCGTTCATACCCCAACCCATGCCAGCTGGCTCAATCAAGTCGAGATCTTCTTCTCTATCGTTCAAAGAAAGGTCCTCACCCCGAACGACTTCTTGGCACCCGACGACATCCCTTTCCATCTTTCCAAGTTCGAACGCTACTACGAGGACATCGCTCGACCCTTTCAATGGAAATTCACCCGCAAAGACCTCAAACAGCTGATGAAACGCCTTGCCGTATACGAACCTCGTCTTGCTTCCGCCGCTTGACCGTTGAAAAATACGTCACCGAACTTTCGGGATAGCGTACTAAGCGATCAACTCCGGCACCGGTAGATCTCTTCCACCTGTTGGATCTCGGCTGACACCCTGGCGTCGTCCCATTTCAGCTCGCCGGCCATGATCGCAGCACATGATTTCAAGCACATGCTTCCCGGGTGACCGGCCGAGCCGAGCTCGGTGCGTCGCAGTATGACGCTCGCGAGATCCATCGCCTGCTCCTCCCGGATCGCATGAATCACTTCCGCTCTCAAAACGGGCGCGCCTTCCTTCACCGGCTGGGCGCATGCGGGATCTTCATCGATGTACTCCAGGGTTCGTCGGTACACCGAGCCATAGGTGTAAACGAGGTGACGCACGATCTCATCGTCCAGACCATGAGGCTTTCGTTTCTTCTCCTGACTCAGGAAATCCGAAAAACTCTCGATCGCCCCTCCATAAACGGGAGTGTTGGCGGTGCGGGATGGCGGCGGTTTTTTTCCAAGCACGTGGAAGATCCGAGTGATCGCCTTTTCCGCCACGTAACGGGCGGTGGTGTATTTGACGCCCACCATGCTAACAAGCCCCTCCAGACCTTCTCGGCGGTGATCGTGAATCCGATACTGCTTGACGAGAGCGACGCCCTTGTTGTTGTCCTGCGGGACCCTCGGAAGGAGCCCGCGGTGCACGAAACGCACGTCCTCCCGGCGTAGCTTGGCGGCCGGATAGCCGCTATTGACTTCGTCCAACAGCTCTTGGATATCCTCTTCCGTCGCCTCGAAGTCGTCGGGATCCCCTTCATAGACGCCGTGCGTGGTTCCAATCATCGAAAAGCCACGCCACGGAATAACGAATAGGATCTGATTACGTCTGCTGGTCACGCCCACCGCAACGTCCGCCACGATGGGCCGCGTGACGAGGTTCATCGCCTTCGAGAAATAAAAGAAACGTGGTCGGCTCGTGTCTTCTAATCCTTCGAGCATGCGATCGACCCAGGGCCCGCTGGCGTTCAAGACGGCACGTCCCTTGATCTCGAGCTCGGTCTGTCCGATGAGATCCCGGGCCTTGATTCCTCGTACCCGGTTTCCCTCACGGAGAAAGCCGGTCGCTTCTACGTAGTTCGCAACGCGTGCGCCTGCCTCGTCGGCCGACAGGACGAACGATAGTGTCAAACGGTCGGAGTTATAGATCTGCGCGTCATACCAAAGCGCAGCTCCGGTCAACCCTCGTTCCTCGACGCCGGGCACCAATCGCTGGCACTCGGCACGTGAGATGGTCTTTCCCGGGGGCAGAAATTTCTCGGAAGCGAGATTCCGGTTGCGATCGAAACTCACCACGTCATTCAAGAACAGAGCGACACCCAGTAAGGAACGGCGACGGATCCCTTCGTTGTAGGTCGGCAAGAGCATCAGCAGGGGGTGGACGAGGTGCGGAGCTATCCGCATGAGCGTCCGTCGCTCCCGGACCGACTCCCGCATACGGCGTAGATCGGCCTGTTGAAGATAACGGAGACCGCCATGGACCGTCTTTAAGTTGTTGAAGGAAGTGGCGCCGCCGAAATCGCCTTTATCCACTAGAGCAACCGAGAGCCCCCGGAGAGCGGCATCCCATGCGGCAGCCGCTCCGTAGACACCGGCCCCGACGATGACTAGATCGAACTCCTGGTTTTCGAAAGAGGAGAGTTCTCGCTTCATCTCTTTAGGGGCACTTTCTTCTACTAAACAGATACTATAATAAAGTCCACGCTTGGAGGTTGAATGCCGTCGGAGACCGCCACAACGTTCGATCCCGCTTCGCAGTTGGGACGAATCCAGAAATACTGGAACGAGCGGATCCACGATCTCGAAATGACCTCCCATGAGCCGGGGACGCCGGAGTTCTTCGCCGACCTCGACGAATATCGATTTGACAAACTGCGATATCTCCCCAAGCTCGTCGACTTTTTCGGCCATCAAGGAAGACGTCTACTCGAGGTCGGGTGCGGAATTGGTACGGACCTTGTTCGCTTCGCCAAAGGAGGAGCGCACGCGGTCGGAGTCGATTTCTCCAGTACCGCTCTAGATCTTGCCCAGAAGAACACCGATTCCTCGGCGGTCTCCGTCGAGCTTCATCTTGCCAATGGAGAAGATCTCCCCTTCGAAGACGGCTCGTTCGACGTCGTCTATGCCCACGGGGTCTTGCAGTACACGGCCGATCCCGGCAAGATGGTCTCGGAGTGCCGAAGAGTTTTGGCACCCGACGGTGAAGCCATTTTCATGGTCTATAACCGCATCTCTTGGTTGAACGGGCTCTCCAAGCTGATGAAGGTTCCGCTCGAGCACGAGGATGCACCAGTCTTGCGAAAGTTCTCGATTGGGGAGTTTCGGCAGTTATTGAGCGACTTCGCCGGAGTCCGCATCGTTCCCGAGCGATTTCCGGTTCGCTCCCGGCTCCACGGCGGATGGAAGGGCTTCATTTACAACAATCTCTTCGTTGGCCCCTTCCAACTCCTCCCACGGCCCTTGGTTCGGCCGCTAGGCTGGCACCTGATGGCTTTTTGTCGACGCTAGTCTGCCCGCCGCTATTGTTTCACCTTGAACGACGGTCCGTTCTTGATAGAAAAAGTTTGCCCGTCGAAGCTCGCCTCGACCGAGTGATCTTGCTTGTAGGATACGTCATCACCCTTGACCGAGAACCAGCGTTTGGCGGTGAGACGAATCGAGTCCCCGTCTCGCACGAAGGTGCCCGAGCCGGCTATCGCTTCGCCTTCCGGTGTGGCCACCAAAATGAAATGGTTATCGGTAAGCGCTAGATAGCCGCGGTCGAGACTCCAGATTTGCGCCTCTCCATCACTTACTCTCTTGAACTTCTGGATCGTACTAGTTCCAAAAGTGACGGTAAGCTCGTCGCCCTCTCGCTCTACGACCAGATCGTGTTGTCCCTCACGATTCTCGGCCAGCGGCTCCTCCGCGTCAGGGAACACGACCAGTCCCAGATCGGCTAACAGCTTGAGCGCATCCCCGTCTACCCGATAGGCGCCGGCATGCGCTTGCCCCACCTGATCCTCGAGAGGCCCCGCTCCTCCTATCGCTTGTTGAACAAAATGTCCGTCATGAAAAAGGAAGAGACCTACGATGGGCGTCTGCTCCTGCCCCTGGGACTGAATCGTCGTATAAGACCAAAGACCTTGCACCATCTCTTCGACCGACTCCTCTGGCTCATGTGCCAACGTACTCGCTGAGACCAGCAGTGCTGCGAGCACCACCGTGAGACGTAATCGTTTCACTAGGCCTCTCCTTTCGCTGCTTTCAGCGCGCACCCTACCAGCGACGTTCCGCCCTGTCAATCCCTTTTAAAATGCTCGATTCGGCTATAAGATGAACCTTGAGAAGGAGGTGTCATGAAGAAATTAGTTCTCGTCGCGTTTCTCGTTCTATTCTCCCAAACTCTAGAAGCCTCGGAAAATAGGCTCATCGGTGTCTGGGACACGCATACTTATGTCGTCGAAGGCAAGAGCCATGCGCTGGACGGCATTACTATATTTACAGAGAACTACTTCGCAGGCACCGCCTACTCCAGCTTCTCGGGCGGAGAAATGGACGACTCCAACGCAAACGCCGGAACCTACACCATCGATGGAAACAAGGTCACTTTCCAGCAGCAGGTCCAAATCCACATCCGCCCCGGCGACAAGAAAGAACCGATCTTCTACGGGAAGGATGTCCCGGAAGAAGCAACTTTCGAGGTCGACGGAGACAATCTGACTATTTACTTTCCGTCGGGTTCTAAGTACCTCGCGAAGCGCCTGGAATAGTGGAACGTCATTAAGAGGAGGACGTTTGGAGTCGGTCGAGGTGATGTCGGATAAAACCTTGAGCCTTCTCAGTGGCTCACACTCCCACTTGACCTTCGATTGGGTATGAAGTATTATCATACCGTCAAGAGGAGCGTGTGAAGATGTCCCGGGCGAAAATAGCAATTTCTTTAAATGAGGCGACGCTCGCGCGTTTGGATAGACTCGTTGAGGAAGAATTTTTCCCCAATCGGAGCCAGGCGATCGAAGAAGCTGTCTCCGAAAAGCTAGAACGCCTGGAGCGAAGTCGCCTGGCACGAGAGTGCGCCAAGCTCGATCCGGTTTTTGAAAAGGGCCTCGCGGAGGAAGGAGTGTCAGAGGGTTTGGCGGAATGGCCAGAATACTAAGGGGGGAGATTCGTTGGGCTGACCTAAACCCAATCCGGGGACGAGAGCAGGCCGGCAATCGTCCGGTTCTTGTTCTCAGTCAAGAGGTTTTCAACGAGCGGTCAGGGACCGTCATTGCCGTCGCCCTGACAAGCGTGCCTCAGCGCGCGGGCTTTCCGCTCACTCTGAAGTGTGACGCCAAGGGGCTTCCGAAGAGGTCGTGGATCAAGATCAGTCAAATCCGAACCTTGGCAGTCGAAAGAATCGGCAGGCGAATGGCCCGAGCCGGTCCGGAGGAGCTCGCGCAAGTTGTAGAGGGTCTGAATGAGATCATCGGAGCCTAACCAAATCTAGCAAGTGTAATAGCAAACATCACCTCGAATCCTCCCCAAGGTCAATCGGCTCGATGCGGCGGATGATGAATGCCACCGCGGCCGCCGCGCACAACGGCAGGAGCCCGGCGATCACGAACACCGGTTGATAACCGAAGTGATCGACCAACCATCCGGTTGCCAACGTGAAGGTCATTCCCCCGAGGCCCGCGCCCATGCTTGAAAGACCGGTGACCGAGCCTACCGCACCGCGGGGAGCAATATCAGCAGCGACGGTGAGCATGTTGGTGGCCCATGCACCAAAAGAAAAAGTCGCAAAGGCGATCAGGGCGAGATTGGCGGTGGGGTCCTCAACGGAAACCGCGGGGAGTGCGGTGGTCATCCCCACCGCACTTGCATAGAGGACGGTCTTTCGAGCTCGATCGACAGTAAACCCGCGGCGTATTAGATAGCTTGAGAGGAACCCACCGCCGACGTTGCCGACATAGGCCGTCAGAAAGGGAATCCAAACGAAGTAGCCGATCTGTTCCTGGGTATAACCGCGAGCGCGCACCAAGTACTCAGGAAGCCAGAACACAAAGAACCACCAGGTGGGATCGGCCCCCATGCGGGCGAATATGGCTCCCCAGACTTTTCTCTGGCGCAGGAGAGAGCGCCAGGGCGGGCGTTTACGCGATACGGGCTCGACGTCCTGGAGGATCGTCTCCTTGTCCGCCGTTGAGAGTCGCGGATGTTCCTGAGGTGGCCAGTAGATCGTCAGCCAGGCCAGAAGCCAAAGAAAGCCGAGCGCTCCCGTGACTAGAAAAGCGGCTCGCCATCCCCATTGCAGGGTGATGAAGACCACGATCGGCGGAGCTACCATCGCGCCCATGCTAGCGCCCGATCCGAATATGCCGATCGCCGATGCGCGGTCGCGGATCGGGAACCACTCGGTAACCGCTCGCGTCGAGGCGGGCCAGCTGCCGGCCTCTCCCATTCCCAAGAAAAACCGGAAGACTGCGAAGCCCGCCGCACCGCGCGCGGTGGCATGGAGCATACTGGCCACCGACCACCAAATGATAGAGAGAACGAAACCGCGTCGAGTTCCCCACCGATCCATCAGCCAGCCGGATCCCGCCAGCATGAAGGTGTACGCAAGCAAGAAAGAAAAGACGATGCGCGAGTAATCGACGTTCGAGAGGCCTAGCTCGTCGCGAATGATCGGCGCGTTGACGGAAAGCACCTGCCGATCGATGTAGCTGATGACGGTGGCCAAAAACAGCAGCGTCACAATTACCGCCCGTTTGCTGCGGATCGTCGATCTCATTCAGTGACTCGATCTTTGGCCTGCATGCGCCGGCACACACCTACATGCGGTTGCACCAAGACAAATCGCGTCATATCATACCGCACGCTGCCCCCCCTCAAGGGATGACGGGGTGACCGGATGAAAAACGAAGCGAAGCACGAGAGATGGCCACCCCTCCGACGTACCTGAGGCCGACCGGAGCCGCCTGGATCGACACGATTCGGGAGGAGCTCCTGGAGCCACGACTGGACAAGGTGCGTCACCACTCGGTCGTCGTGAATTCCCATTTCGGAAAACTACCGCGCGAGACTTTGATGCGATTGCTCGCCGACGTGCTCTGGCTGCTGGTATCGACCCCCAACCACGTGGCCGCCCTGGCAGCTCGTTGCCCCACTTACCGTCACGATCTCAAGACCGAGCTGCTGCAAAACGCGTACAGCGAGCACAATCACCCCGAAGCATTGTCCCGCGCGGTGACCGCTCTCGGTGGCCCGGGTGAACGCATTCTCTCGGGTCCGGAATGGGCGTGGGCGCCCTACTGGGCCACTTGGCACGTCCGGAATTGGCAAGAGCTCTGTTGCCTCTCGCGTCCTTTCGTCGACGGCGTGGCCTGTTTCAACGTCGGCATCGAGGCGGTGGTTCCCTTTGTCTTCCATCCCATCGGCGACGGACTGGAGAAACACTACGGGCTCACTGGATCGGCGCTCGACTGGTTTCGATGGCACGGAGGCGAAGTAGAAGAAGAGCATGGAAACGAGGGACTCAAGGTGTTGGCGGCGATCGTGGATCCGAACGACGGAGAGATGCAGTCTCGTTGCCGGTATATCATCGACCGAACCAGCTCGTTCATCGCCGGCCCTTGGCTCGACGCCTACCAGGTGGCCTCTTAAACCGCCGTGCTCGACTTTTTCCATTGGTACTTCCCTTGGTCACGGGTCGATCTGATCTTGAAGATCGAGCTTGCGGTCTGGTTTGGCGCGGTAGTGGCTGCCTTCCTGATTCCAGCCTGGGCACTCGTTCTCAAGAAAACGTGGCTGCCCATGTCGCACCTCCCCCTTCCCGCGGACGAAGACAAGGCACCCGAATCAGATGCGCATTGATGGAATCCTCTACATCTGCTTCTTGGCGATCAGCTTCGGGATCGGAGCCTTCGCCGTCCGTCGCGTCAAGACCCTCGCCGATTACTATGTCGCCGGCGGATCGATGCCATGGTACCTTCTCGCCGGGAGTTTCATCGCCGCCAACGCGAGTGCCGCCCTCTTCCTCGGTGCGACCAACGTTGCGGGCGGCGTCGGCTACACGTTCTGGTGTGGCTACTTCACGACCGCGACCGGCATCCTGTTCGCGATTGGCGTGGTCGGTGTCCTGGTCCGTCGGCTCTCCGGCCAATACGAGATCTACAACTTCGCCGACATCCTTGCCCTTCGGTACCAGAGTCGAGAGAAAACGGTGCGCATCATTACCGCCGTGATCGTCCCCTTGGTCTATATCCCGTACATCGCCGCTCAATTCATTGGACTCGCCGCCATCACCGCGGCCGCGTTCGACTTCGACTACTCCGTGGTCCTCGTCGGTATCATCTTGTTGATCGTCGGATACACATTCCTCGGAGGTATGGTCGCTGTAGTTTGGACGGATGCCTTCCAGTTCTTGGTGCTTTTCTTGGGAATGGTCCTCGCCGTTCCCATCGGGATGGAAGTCGCGGGGAACGGTTCGGCCGCCGCTGGCTGGGAGCGAATTGTCGCACTCGGCCCCGAGCTCTTTCAATGGACTGACGCATCCTGGCCTTGGTATTTGGTGCTAGGGCAATTCGTCTGGCTCTTCGCTTTTTCCGCCGAGCCCCACCTAGTCACACGGTTTCTGACCGCCCGCGACGAGGCCACGATTCTGAAAGCACTTCCGGTCTGCCTCGTTGGGGTGTTGGTGCTCTACTCCTCATCCGTCCCGGTGGGTCTCCTGGGTCGGCTCGTCGCGCCCGAGCTCGCGTCCGGAGAGTACTACTACATCGAGCTGGCACGTGCGGCGCTAGGAACCTGGCTCGGCGCGTTCGCTTTGGCCGGCGTGGCTGCCGCCGCACTTTCGACTTGCTCGACGGAGCTTATCGTGAGCTCGCAATCCCTTTCCCGAGATCTCTACCAACGGTTGTTGGCACCAGACGCCCCCGAGAAGCGCGTCCTTTGGGTGGCGCGCGTCAGCGTGGTCATCATGGGTGCATTGACGTTCGTCCTTGCCTACTTCCGCTTGCTGAGCATTTTTTGGTTGGTGATTCTCTCCGTCTCCTTACTCACCAGCGCGTTCTTCGTTCCCGTGGTAGGGGGATTCTTCTGGCCTCGCGCCACGTCGGCAGGCGCCATCGCAGCCATGATCGCGGGCCTCACGGCCGGTGTATCGGTCTATATCGTCAATCAAATTTCCGGCTCCCATTATTTCATCAGTGAGGTCTACGCCGGCCTGGGCGCAAGCGTCCTGGCCTTCTGGGGCGTCAGTCGTTTCGGAAAACCGACGGACGCGGAGTTAAGGGTGTTGTCCTCGCTACGGGTCCCTTCTCCGCAGTCGGGGAAGTCCTAGCGATGGCCGAAAGAGCGCTTCGGGTCGGCATCGTTGGCTACGGCGAAGCGGGAGTGTTTCACGCCCGACACCTCGTTGCCGCGGGCGCCGAGGTTGTTGGGGCGGTGACGACTCGCGAGCTCGATTCCGCACACCGACGCTTTGAATCCCTCGCTGCAATGCTACCCCACGTGGACGGCGTGACCGTCGCGGTACCGAATCATCTTCATGCGGGTCTTTGCGTCGAAGCACTCGAGGCAGGCAAACCCGTCTTCGTCGAGAAACCACTGCTCCAAACTGCGGATGAGCTCGAAGCTCTGGAGCCGGTGCTGAAAAGCACGCAGATCCCGGTGCACGTTGGCTTTCGTCTGCATTGGAATCCCACTCTGCGCGCCTTGAAGGAACGGCTTCGCGACGTTCGTCGCATCCGTTGCAACTATCGATTAAGGATCGATCGGTTGGCGGAGGGCAAGCCCTGGACACATCAAGAAAAAATGAGCGGCGGCGCGTTCTTCACACTCAGGGTCCATGCCGTCGCCCTCGTGCGATGGCTCGCAGCCGCAAGGGGTGAGCCTCTAACTAATCTGCGCTCCCACACCGAACACTATGAGGACAACACGGATTTCCCACCCGTGATGTCGATGTCAGGTCGCCTCCCAAACGGTATCGAAATTGCGGCGGGCGTCGACCTCCGCGGAACTGCCTCTTTTCGCCTGCAACTCGACGTTGAAGCCGGATCCGGCACCTACCCCGACCCGTCACTTCCGGGCCCCGCTCCCGAAGGAAAAGGTTCCGCGAACGCGGAGTACAGCTCCTTGATGGCTGACTTCGTGCGCGCGGCAAAGAGTAACGAAAGACAAATCCACGCCATCGAAGAGATCTTACAAACACATCGTGATCTCCTGGCGGCTCGTTCTCTAACCGAGTCCTAAACTTCCTTCCTTACTTTACTAGGCAACTCCGTCATGTCGTGTTAGGTTAGACGACAAGTGAGTCGACGGATGTTTTTTCAACTTCAAACAATTGAATTAGATCTGCAACAAATTGAATGCCGCCGATTCGACCGTGCGACCTGCGATGGGAGGGAACGAACCAACGGAGGTTACGATGATAAAGGTTGGTGTCGCTAAGATCGCTCTGGTGCTCGCAATGGGCACCCTTCCCCTCCTGCAGTGTTCCTTACCTGCAGACGAGGCGGAAACAATTCCCCTCACGATTTCATCCTCGGAAGCGTTGGATCTCTTCCTCCAGGGTCGTGATCTAGCGGAGAAGATTCGCTTCCAGGAAGCATTGCAGTACTTCCAACAGGCTGTCGAGGAGGATCCCAATTTCGCGATGGCTCATTTGAACCTGGCGTTCTCCCAAAACACGGCCGACGGATTCTTCGAGAGCATAAAAAAGGCCGCCGAGTTGGCAGATGGGGCGTCCCCAGGTGAGCAGCTTTGGATCCGCGGCACCGAGGCAGGCATCAATGGCCGGCCGATGGAGCAGAGGGAGTACTACAAGAAACTCGTCGCCGCTTACCCCAACGACGAACGCGCCCATAACTTATTGTATAATAAATACTTCTCGCAGCGTGAGTATGCGCTGGCGATCGCGGCCTATGAGAAATCCATCGACGTCAACTCCGAGTTCTCTCAGCCCTATAACCAACTGGGCTACTCCTACCGGTTCTCAGGCAAGTACGAGAAAGCGCGGGAAGCCTTCCAGCAATACATCGAGGTGCTGCCCGACGATCCGAATCCATATGGCTCCTACGCCGAGCTCCTGATGAAGATGGGAGAGTTCGAGTCTTCCGTCGAGCACTACAAGAAAGCCCTCTCGATCAATCCGAAGTTCATCCCGTCCTACATCGGCGTCGCCACTAATTACAATTATATGGGCAAACATGAAAAGGCCCGTGAAACACTCGAGACGATGTATGAAAAGGCGGACAACAACGGCCAGCGCCGCCAAGCGCTTCTCGCCACCGCTAAGTCCAAATTTCAGGAGCATCGCGCGCAATAGTCACGATCGAGAACCACCCGCAGGCCGGGGTCTCTCACCAGGTCGCGGCGATAATCGCTCTCGAAGAGGGCGACTACGAGACCGCCCTCGCCGAGCTCGAGCAGACGAGTCAGCTGAACCCTTACAACGTGTACCGGGAGGCGATGGTCTATGAGGCCAAGGGCGACACCGAAAAAGCGTCTGAGCTTTACCGGAAGGCGGCGGAATTCAACGCCCTGAACAATCTCAACTACGCGTTCATCCGAGCCAAGGCGGTCGAGAGAGCGAACGCCACCTAGATCCAAATGGCCTGGGGCGGTTACCCACCGCTCCAGGCTACTTCTTTCGCCGCGTCTTCTGCCTCAACTTCTTGCGGACTCCTCTGCGGTCGCAGAGCTCGTAAATCGAGCACTCATCGCATTGGGGGCCAATTGGTTTGCAGACCAGCTGGCCGTGCGCGACCAGCATCACGTTCACCCGCCGTCGCCAACGCACCGGCACCAGAGGCGTGAGTGCGGTCTCGGTTTTCTCGGGCGTCGCGGTCCGAACCCAGCCCAGCCGATTCGAGATTCGGTGTACGTGCGTGTCGACCGCGATCCTGGGCGCGCCGAAACAGGTTGCGAGAACGAGATTGGCACACTTAGGACCGATACCAGGAAGCGAGAGCAACCCCTCCAACGTGCGCGGTACGTCTCCCTCTTCGATTAAGCGGCCGGCGATGGTGCGGAGCTGCTTGGCTTTCTGGCGATAGAATCCAGCGCCGTAGAGCATTCGACTCAGACTAACTTCTGAGAGCTCCACCAGGGCTTCCGGTGAGGGTGCAACCTCGAAGAGGTCCCTGGCAATTCGCAACGTCTGTTCGTCCCGAGTGCGGGTGCTGATGAGGCACGCCACCAGAGTTTGAAAGGGTGTGCGTTCGACCCAGATCCCCTGATACACGGGAGCGCTCGCGTACCGTCCACGCCGCGTGTCCCATGATAGGATCCGCAGCACTTCTGGCACACGCTTCTGCCGTGCGCTCAAGGTCTCAGTCCTTGACTCCGTTTTGCATGGCGCCTAGTATACCCGCCTGTATGGCTTCTACCCGTAGGTCGTTTCTAAAGAGCCTTGGCGCGACCGTGTCGGCGTTAACGATGAGTAAGCGGCTCATCCACAGGGGGCACCCGAGCCACGATTTGCGAAGTGCCAACCAAAATGCTCGGTCCGTGTCTTCGAGTAGTGGCCGGAGGCCCCCTTCTTCAGCGCTGTAACTTGCTACCGCAGGGCCAGGTTTTCAATTACCAGATCAGCCCGAAAGCTTCCGAAGACCTCTACAGGAACGCTGAGCGCTTCTCGAGCCTTTTGACTTGTCAGCTCGTGCGGGGCTATTTTCACACCGACAAGGAGCCCCCTGATGATCGGTCGGACCCTCTCCCACTACAAGATCCTCGATGAAATCAGCCGTGGCGGCATGGGGATCGTCTACCGCGCGCTCGACGTCAAGCTAGGCCGCGAAGTCGCCATCAAGGTCCTCCCGCCTGAGCTCGTCGCCGACGAGGAACGTAAGCGCCGATTCATTCAAGAAGCCCAAGCCGCTGCCGCCCTCAAGCATCCCAATATCGCCGTGATCTACGAGATCGACGAGTCAGACGGCACGACCTTCATCGCGATGGAACTAATAGAGGGAGAGAAGCTAACGGATCTCATGCAGCGCGAGCGGCTTCCCGTGGCCCGAGCACTCGACCTCGCGATCGAAGTCGCTGGGGGGCTTGCTCGTGCGCACGAAAAGGCCATCGTGCACCGAGATCTCAAGCCAGCGAATATCATGATGAGCAAGACGGTCACGCCAAGATCATCGATTTCGGACTAGCCAAACTACTAGAGCCGCTCGGTCCAGTCGGCAGCGATGTGACAACGGCTCTTCGTGGAGAAACGGCATCAGGCCGGCTGCTCGGCACCATTTCCTATATGTCTCCCGAGCAGGGGAGTGGCGCTTCAGTCGACCACCGCAGTGACATCTTCAGCTTCGGCGTCGTTCTTCAAGAGATCCTCACTGGAGAACATCCCTTCCAAGGAGCAACTAACGTCGACACCCTCCACGCCATCCTCAGAGAGCCAGCGCCTCGGCTTGCGGATGGGGAGTCCGACCTCCAGCAGTTTCTAGACAAATGTCTGGCTAAGGATCCGGCGAACCGCTACCAGGAGGCCCGCGAGCTCTTGGTGAATCTCAAGAACTCGAGGCGCGAGAGCAAGTCGAGCGCGTCGGCGCACCGCGTCTCGCGGAAGCGAAGCCCACTACCCCTGTGGCTGGCGACAGCCGCCGTCGTCGTTTTGGCTGTCCTCGGTGCGTACCTTTTCCTGCCTTCCGATGGGAGCGACTCCGTCGCGGTCCTTCCTTTCGAGAACGGAAGCGCGAACCCGGATTCGGAGTATCTGAGCGACGGGATTACGGGAAGCATCATCGTCAGCTTGTCGCAGCTTCCGAACGTGAAAGTGATCTCCCGGAGCTCCGCTTTCCGCTACAAAGGCAAGGCGAGCGATCCCGAAACGGTGGGCGCCAAGCTAGAAGTGGATGCCGTGGTCCTCGGACGCGTCGTACAGCGGGGCGACGATCTTTCCCTCACTGCCGAGCTGATCGACACGCGCGATGGCAGCCTTGTGTGAAGCGAGCAGTACTCACGGAAGCTGGCCGACGTTCTCGTGCTTCAAGAAGACCTGGCGAAGGAAATATCGAGAGAGCTTCTTGGCCGGCTCACTGCGGAAGACGAGCGACGATTGTCGCGCCGCTATACGGAGGATGCCGAGGCTTACCAGGCTTACCTCCAGGGACGCCATCACATCTTGACCCGCACGGAGGAGGGCTTCGGGCTCGCCATCGAGTACTTTCAGGAAGCCATCGACAAGGATCCGAGCTACGCTCTAGCCTACGCGGGGATGGCGGACGGTTTTGAGGAGGGACAGGTGCGGGTGCGTGATGTGCCTACGGTTTCCAACTGGAAAAGCGAGAGAACGAAGGCCATCCAGCAAAGAAAGGCGTTCTTCGAGATTCTCCCGACCGCGCTCCGTATACCCGGGGGCCAAGCCGTCTTTGGATCCCGACTCTCCCGATCGGTCGTGGCGCAGTGCGAGTGTGCATGTAGCATATCCGGTCACTACCTGGACGATTTGGGCGGGCTCTTCAAATCTTTCGTGCTGCTGGAAATCGGAAGCGCGCGACTGACACCGTTCGTCCCCTGCGACCTTACGTCCCTAGTTCAGATGAGCCCGTGGCGCAAGGTCAGATGGGCGACTTCGTGGATAACCGACCGAAAGCCGTTCGATGCATCCATCCGCTCGTTACTCTTCTCGAGAAGTTGGATGCACTCCACCGCCGCGTGCCCAAGACGACCGTCGAACCCGCGGCGTTCGTTCGCCACTTCGAGGACGCGGCGAAGCTCATTGCTGCAGAGTCTACTCTCCCTCCCCTGTCCCACTACCAAGATGTCGTCGCGCTTGCAAACGACATGATGGGCTAGCGCCAGATCGTGAAACTGCCAAGTTCCACGGATGGTGCGTTTAACCTCGGCCACGACCAGAGAGGGGAGAGCATTCGTGGCTCTTACACGGCGATCGCACCGATGTTCTGGGGCCCACGGGTGCCGTTGGAGGAAGCTTGTACTCTGATCCGCGGTTGGATCCGACGGACTTTCGAGTGAACACACAAGAGTCGCAGCTCAGAACGCCACAGCCGCAGCGCATGCTACAAAACCGCTCGCTGTGCGAACAAACTGTTACAAGTTCTAGAGAAGAGGGCTAGCGATCATTGCTCCAGCGGACACTCGCTCAGTGATATCCAGAAAGTATTAGGGCTTAACTTCTTGCGCCTTTACAAAGAAGTCCTCCCCGCTATAGCCCACTTCCCTACTCGACTCGATTCAAGACGAGCTGCGCGGTTGAAGGCAGATCGATGATGACCTTGTCGCCTTCGACCCGATACTTAGCCCCGTCGAGGCTCGCCTCCGGACCATACCAGACCTCGGTCTCCTGAAACTCCTTCTTCGGATCCATGTGGAGCTCCATATCCACCACCATGCTGATGGTGTCGGGACCCGTGATCTCGTAAGTACCGTGGTGCGCTTCCGAGAAATCCTCCTGTCGGGCATCGCGATTGAAGAAAGCAACGTGAAGCCAATGCTTCTTTCCAAACATCATGTATCCGTCGGTCTTATAACGGACTTGGCTGTCGGCCTTGACGTAGGATTCCATCGACCACGTGCCTTCCAAGTCCAGGTTCCCGCTTTGCCCGGATCCAACTCCGCTCCCGAGCGATACGAAGACGACCATCGCACAGAGGGCTAAGATTTTCTTCACTTCCATCCTCCTCGAAGTTTAGTTGCAACCTTCATTCGGATGTTGGAGCAGGAGCTCCTTGAAAAGCCAATTCACCCCGCTCGAACATCCGGCCGTTAAGTATGACGGCTTCGATATCTCGAAGATTCCTGATGTCGTCCAAAGGGTTTCGACCCAGGATTATTATGTCGGCAAGCTTGCCGGCCTCGATGGTCCCCAAGCGATCGTCAGCTCCTACCATCATCGCGCCGTTTCGTGTGCCGGCAACGATGGCGTCCATTGGGCTAAGTCCGGACTCAACCAGGAGCTCGAACTCGCGAGGCATGTTGTACCCCTGTAAGGAATGAATCACCGCGCCTCCCGCATCGGTGCCGACGGTGATTTTGACACCCGCATCGAAAAACCGCTTGGTGTTCGCCTTCATGGTTGCCACGGTGTCTCTCGCCCATTGGATCGAGTCCGTCTTAAGGAAGCCGTCCATTCCACCAACCGCCTTCTCGAGGTTGCCTTCATCCAGCAGACTTTCGATAACGAAGTCGGGTACCGAGGCGGTGAGAACCGGTTCCCTCCATAGCTCGGGCTGGTCCATGTAGCGATAGAAGGACTCGAATAGCACAAGGGTGGGGGTCACGAATATGTCCCGTGAGGCGACGTCTCGAGGGAGCGGGTCATCGGCCTCCATCGCGTCTTCCAGCATGTGAACGATCGCCCGGGGCGAGACCGCGACCGCGTCTCGATATTCCTTGATGTCCATGGCATGGATGAAGAGGGGCACGCCCCTCTCGCGGCAACGCTCGGCGACGAGGCCCATGAGCTCGGGATCCATGCGAGAGAAAGCGTTCGACGAACCCAGACCATTCTCATAGATGACTTTGACCAGATCGATATCCGCCTCGAAGTAGCGGTTCAGACGCTCTTCGACTTCCTCGCGCGTGGTCACCGCGCCGCCGTGACGGCTGCCCCATCCGTCCGGCGCGGTGAAGTGTTCTCCACCGGCGAAGATCCTGGGGGAAACGATCTTCCCGGCACGCTCTTGGGTCCGATGATTCACGATCCAATCGAAATCTGGCGACGACAAGTTAACAAGAGTGGTGACGCCGTTGTAGAGGAAGGCCCTCGGATTATTGGCCAACGCGACCTTCTTCTGCTCGTCGGAGAGCCCGAATCCGTTGGTCGACATGAGATGGCCGTGCGCCTCGATGAGACCAGGAATCAGATATTTCCCGGCAGCGTCCACGATCTCGGCGTTCGATGGGATGGACGTTTCGGCGGCAGTGCCCACGGCCTCGATACGGTTTCCCCTAATGACAACAACGGAGTCCGCCTGCGGATCGGCTCCTGTGCCGTCGACGAGCGTCGCCCCTTTGATAACGAGGACCGGTTCTCCGCCTTCCTGCTCGACCGGGGGGGCGGCACATGCGGAAATAAGCGCCGCGGCGCCTGCGATCGAAACCAATTGAATTCGGTTAAGCATGTCTGCCTCCTCAGCTCGTCTTGTACGCGAAAGCGGCCCGAGGATGCAACTGGCCGTCGCGAACAATCAAGTCGATCTTCCGTATGTTCTCGATGTCTTCGAGAGGATTGGCGTCGAGAATGAGAAGATCTGCTAACTTTCCCGCCTCCACCGTACCCAGCTTGTCCTGGACACCGATGATCTCCGCTCCGACTCGGGTGGCAGCCACCAGGGTCTCCATCGGGCTGAACCCACACTCGACGAAGAGCTTCATCTCCCAGGGCGTGTTGTAACCTTGAAAATTCCAACCAACCCGTCCCCCAGCATCAGTTCCTATCCCTTGCTTGATGCCTGCCTCGTGCATCCTAGTAATGTTTTCCCTGAAGATGGGAATCTTCTCTGCCACCCAGTCATAAATGGCTTCGCCGGCGATCTGTTGGAAGCGGGCATGTTCTTCTTTCATGAAATCGGGGCGCCGCATTCGCTCCAGCAGAAAAGTCGGCACCGTTCCCATCAAAACCGGATCGTCGAATCCCCCCGGCCGCTCGTCATAGTGGAGAAACGCTTCGAAGAGACTAACAGTTGGGATGACCACGACATCGTTGTCCGCCAGGTCTTGATAAAGCGGGTCACCTTCCGGCACGCGCTCCTCCAAACCGTGGACGATGGCGCGGGGTCGAATGGAAACGGCCTTTCGATACTCGTCGAGATTGATGGCATGGACGTATACTGGAACGTTCGCCGCCTGGGCTGCTTCGGCGATGGCCTCGAGCATGTCATCGGGTATCAGTGGGACGAGGCCAGCCCGATCGGCGAGCCCATCTTCGATGACGACCTTGAAGCCGTCAGTACCCCGAGCGATGTAATCGGCGGCCCGCTGCCGGGCGGCTTCTGCATCCTTGAGCCCGCCACCGTGCTGGGATCCCCACCCGCCTTCTGGTGCGAAAGAGCGTCCCATCGCGTAGATCCTCGGCGAGACGATGCTACCTTCTCTCTGCGCAGCGCGGCGTGCCCAAATCCACTCCTCGGTGGACGACAGATTGAGAACGGTCGTCACGCCGTTGTAGAGCAGCGAGGTTCCGTTGTGCTCGACAATCTGTTCTCTTTCTTCAGGCGAAATCTGATAAGCGATGGGTGCATCCAAATGGATGTGAGTGTCGATGAGTCCGGGGACGACATACTTACCCGTGGCGTCGACAACAGTAGCACCGCGGGGCGGCTCGAGATCGGTCCCTATTGCCTCGATTCGGTTGCCGCGGATCCAGATATTGGCACCGGTCTGTGGTTCTCTACCGGTCCCGTCGATAAGAGTTGCATTCTGTATGAACACGCCTTCCTGGATCGGCTCCGGCTCACTGCTGCAGGCCAAGAGAGCTCCTACCAGGACGAGTAAACCACTTAAAGAAGTGCTACTTATCCCCTTCATCACCGACTTCCTCCTAGTCTCCGAGCCGCGTCCTTACGCAGTGGAACAACGGCGTTAAATTCTAACCTTCTTTTCCAAGAGCGTGTATAGCACAACGATAGCGACGAGCGGCATCGTAGCCACCAAGGCGAAGACGGGTGAGTATCCAAAGTGGTCCACGAGCCGACCGGTACCGAGTGTCAGGGCCAAGCCGCCGAGCCCGGCCCCCATTCCGCTGAGACCAGTCACCGAGCCCACCGCCTCTCGAGGGAACGCCTCGCCACAAAGCGACATCATGTTGGGGGCCCATAGCCCGAAACCGAATGTCGCCACACTGATTCCAGTGAAGGTCACCAGAATCGGAAACGGGAAGGCGGCGAGCAACCCCGCGGTCATCATGATCATCCCCGCCGCCATGACCACCAGGCGTGCCTTGATGACTGGAACGCCCCTTCGGATGAAAAGATCGGAAAACCATCCGCCGAGCAAGATACCTACCCCCTGAGTGGCAAAGGGAATCCACGCGTAGCGGCCTATCTCGGCGAGACTGAAGCCGACCTCGCGTTTGAAGTACTCCGGCAACCAGTAGTGGTAGAACCAGGAATTGGGGTCGGCAAAGAAGCGAGCAAGAACAACCGCCCATACACTACGGGAGCGCAACAACGAGAGATAGGGTATGTGAGAGCCCGAGGGGGCAACGGGCTCGCTCTCTCGAATCAGTTCGAGCTCAGGCGGTGTGATGAGAGGATGCTGCTCCGGCAGTCGGAAAACCACCCACCAAACGAACACCCAGACGAGGCCCAACAATCCCGTCAAGACAAAAGCGGTGCGCCAACCGAGCCAGAGCGTGATCCAGGCCACGAACGGCACCGAGACGACCAGCCCCACACTGGTTCCGGCGCCCCAGATCCCGTTTGCCAAGCCGCGCTCGTGCTTGGGCAACCACTCCGAGACCGCGCGCACACATGCCGCCCAGCTCCCGGCCTCTCCGGCTCCCAAGAGAAAACGGAAGATCGAAAAGGACATCACACCTCTTCCGAAGCCGTGGAGCATAGCCGCTGCTGACCACCAGAGCATGATGACCGCAAACCCTCTGCGGGTTCCGATGCGGTCGATCATCCAGCCGGTCACCGGCTGCATGATGGTGTAAGCGATGAGGAAACTGGAAAGGATGCGAGCGTAACCGAAGTTGGAGATGCCTAGATCGTCGCGCAGCGTTGGGGCAACCACGGCGAGCGTTTGCCGATCGACATAACTGATGGCGGTAGCCAGAAACAGAAGAGCAACGATCCACCAGCGAAGATGGGGTATTTTCCGCACCGGCCTCCTTGCGACCGAGTCTGTGCCTGAACTGCGGTGCTTATCGGGCCCGTATCATTTCTAGAATCGCGAGAAATAGCTCGCTATCCGCATCGCCCATGGACCGGGCGGTCTCGGCATGGTCCATGCCTTCGAGCACGATGAGCTTCGCGTCTACTCCGCTGCCCTTCAGTTTTTCCGCGAACTCCCGAGATGACTCTCCGTACGGCTCTTCTGTGCCGACGGCGACGACGAACCGGGGCGAAGGGTGGTTGATATTGAAGAACGGAGCCGCCTTCTCGCGATCTGACTCGTCGATGAATCCGGGAATCCCACTCACGTCTTGGAGATGATAGGGACCACTAATCGGCGCCGACCCCTTGATGAGCCCCATAGGAACGCCTTGCTTCTTCCCCCAGTCCCCATTCGCACCGACGAAGCCCGAAAGGATCGCTCCTGCGGAGTGCCCGCCGATATAGATGAGCTCCGGATCGCCGCCGAACGACGCGATGTTCTCGTGAATCCAACCCACCGCCGCCGCCACGTCCTCGGCTGGGGAGGGAAAGCCGAACCCGTCCACCGTCAGCCGATAGCTCGCCACCGCGGTAATGATTCCGTGCTCTGCAAAAGGGACAGCGACATAGCCGTAGTGCGCGCGGTCTCCCTCGCGAAACCCTCCGCCGTGCAAGAACAAGAACGTCGGCGCCCCGTCCGGTGGCTCTTCGGGCAAATAGAGATCGAGCCTCTGTTTGGGGTCTTTTCCAAAAGCCAGATCCAAGTGGTGAGGCAGTTCCTTGCGCGCCTTCGCGGTGCCCGCATCGTTCGCGTCGTAGAACCCGACCCAATCGATGCTGAAATCGTCAGCATCGATTTGGGTGTAGTACTTCGATCTATCCTGCGCCCAGGTCGAACCGGCCGCCAGTAGGTAACCCACGACCACCAAGATTGCCTTCTTGCTCATGAACAGACTCCTTTGCACAGTGCCGTGCGCTCTCATCATTTATTGGAGGACTTCGGCGGAACGTCGATCACCATCGCGTCCTCCGCCAGGATGACTTCTCCGGAGAAAGTTTTCTTCGCGTCTTGAACGATCTTGTCCCAGATTTCGGGCGAGCGACGCTCGCCGTAGTACATGGACGCCATTTCGATCGCGGGATCGGCCGAAGTGTAGGGTCCAAGATGAGTCAAAATCAGCGTCTTGACCCCCGCCTCCTGGGCAACTCGACCGGCGCCCATGGGACCCGAGTGGCTCCACATCTTGCGTTCCTCGATGATCTCCTCGAGGAACGCGGTATCGTGAATGAGAATGTCCGCCCCTCGCGCGAGGTCGATCATCCCTTGACAGGGGCTCGTGTCGCCGCTGATCGCGACGACTCCGTAAGGAGTCTCGACCCGGTAACCAACGGAAGGCAAGCCGACCCTCTGATGGTGTTCTACATCTCCGGCGATTACTTTGAAATTGTTCGCTTCGTAAACGAACCCCGTATCGATGTCCTGCACCTCGACCGCCGGAGTTTCAATTGGCTTGTGCTTGATATGCGAAGGCAACGCCTTGATGTATCCCCTCACGAAACCAACATCCGCTTTATGGGCCTCGAAGATCGTGGAGTCCGACATGTGGCGCGTCCCGCTCGGACCGTAGACTTTGAGTACTTTCCTGCGACCACAGTTCCAGGTCGTCATGATCAAGTAACCGTAGTCGCACATGTGATCCCAGTGCAGGTGCGTGAAAAACAAGTAATCGACGTCCATCGGGTTGATCCCGGCTTTCACCAGGTTGACGGTCGTCCGCTCTCCGCAATCAAACAAGAGGATGGTGTCATCCACCATCACCGCCTGACTCGGATTTCCTCGGTCCGGATCGGGAACGGCCGAGCCCGAGCCGAGAATCGCAACCTTCATGCCTTTTCCCATGTTCGCTCCGCTTCTATCCCTTGCCCACTCGGGCCAAATAGTCCAAGGCCTCCTTGAGGGTGACGACGTCCCCGTACCGTTGATCGATGTCGATGAGATTGGCCTCGTTCGCCAACGGCGACCGATCGCCTACCGCCTCCCGAATCACGAGCGGACGAAAGCCGTGTTGCGCCGCATCGACCGCCGAGGCCCTCACGCAACCGCTCGTCACGCATCCGCAAATCAGCAGCGTGTCGATTCCACGCTCCGAAAGGCGCGCGGCGAGGTCGGTGCCGAAAAAGGCCGACCCCTGCTTCTTCGAAACCACGAGATCGGTATCTCCACGCGGTAATCGAGGGTCAATGCGAGTCCAGCGTGAGCCCTTCTCGAGGGCGGCAACCCGCGGCGACTTCACTCCCAGCAACAATTGTTTGCCTTCATCGCCAACGTATTCGACAGTCGTGAAAACTGTGGAGACTCCACATCGGTCTGCCGCTTTCAGGATCTGGGCCGTGGCTTCGATTTCCCCATCCCAGTCGCCTCCGAGCGGGGAGTCGCTGCTGGTGAAACCTTCGATGAAATCAACGACGAGCACGGCAGGGGCCAAACCGGCGCCCATTCGAGGCGCGCAGGTATACGGGTAGTGAGTCCGAATCCCCGCCAGCACGTCGTCTTTTGTCATCAATCCTTGCGTTCGGGAGGATCGATCCCTTGTATTCGCAGAAGAAGATAAACCTGGCCGCGGTGATGCGCTTCCTCCTGCACGATGCTCCAGAGCAAGCGCTCGATCGAAAGCTCGACCCGGAACGCGAGTATTTCTCTTTCCATATCAGCCGGCATCAGGTCGGCATAGGCTTTGATGGTCGTCTCGTGAACCTTGTGTACAAGCTTGATGCAGTCATCGACAGTGGGAGCCTCTTCGGGCGGAAAGACACTCCCGGTCAGTATGTCCTTGGGC
The DNA here is from genome assembly GCA_965222425.1 of Candidatus Marinacidobacterales bacterium. GTDB lineage: Bacteria > Acidobacteriota > Vicinamibacteria > Marinacidobacterales > DATDRI01 > CBDCNP01. The sequence goes on along the minus strand of CBDCTW010000001.1, from coordinate 19,262 downwards.
TCGTTATCTAAGATGAGCTTGTCGATGATGTAATCCTCGACGTAAGCGACGTGTCGAAGCGTATCGTTGATGCTTCGCCGCCCGTTCTCCGGGATCCAGTTGAATACCGCCTCGACTTCCTCGGGAGTCCTTTCTGCTCTCAATTTCTCTACGATTTGTTCTAGACCATCGAGCAGTTGTTTTTGCTCGCGCTCCCAGTACGGGTAGAGGTCGGTTATCTTCATGAGTCTTCCTTTCGCTGTCTATCGAGTGCCATAGTGCCATAATGGTTGTGGAACGTCTTTTCGCGAATCAGGATGCGAAGGCTTTCCGTGAATCGAACTTCGTTGGCGGCGATGCCCAGCGCAACAAACGAGACGATGCGGAGCGGTGATGAGATCGGCCTGCTTCTTGGACACGGCTTGATACGGTAGGCCCTGCTCGTTCGCCTCTTCTTGATGATGTCCAGGAGATACGTTGCCCCTTCGTTCATAATGACTAGTTCGTCGCTCGGGCGCTGGTCGTCTGTCCCGGCGAACCGCGATCCACGAGCTCGCCGTCGATCACGAAAACGACGCCGCCCTTGATGACGTGTGATACACGATGCTGCAGAATGGATATATCGAACAACGGATCGCCATCCACCACGATGATATCGGCTAACTTCCCAACCGAAATCGTACCCAGCTTGTCGTCGACCCCTTGCATCTGGGCGGGACGAAGGGTCGCTGCCTGGATGGCCTCCATGTTCGTCAAACCCGCCTCAGCGAGATTCTCGATCTCGCGCGCAAGAGGGCTGTGGAAATTGAGCGGCGCCCCGGTATCGCAGCCCGCCACCACCTGCTCGCGTCCACCAGCTTCGATGTACCGCTTCAGCTTTCGCTTCGCGACCTTGATACGCTCCGGGGCCCCGATCCCCCAGGGGATGGCAGACGGGTTGCGCCATGTCTCGACCAGCGCCGCGTAGACATCGGGAGCGAATTGTTTCTTCAAACGCGGGTGCTCGACGATTTCCGGAAAGTTGATGGCGCGCACGTAGGCGTTTCGCATCTCGATCGTCGGCACGATGTACGGGCCGCGCAAGATATTGGCGGACGGCCCTAAGGCAACCGGCTTGGCGCCCCGGACCAATAGACGGTAGTCCTCGTCGCTATAGTCGGAAAGAGCGTCGGCGGTAAACACATGATGCATTCGGTCGACACCGGCATGAACCGCCGTGCGGTAGGCTTCGATGTGGCGCACATCCGCATCGACGCCAAGACCAGCCCGGTGCGCGGCCTCGGTTACCGCCTCGAGCACCGGCCGATCCCAGAAGCCGTAGACCTTGATTTGATCCACCTCCATCGCAATGATGCGTTCCGCGGTGGCGCGCGCCTCTTCTGGCGTACTTACGGAATACTCACCCGGCGTTCTCCCGACACTTCTGGTGGCCTGATTCATGATGGGACCGGCGAAGTACATTCGTGGACCGACTTTCTCGCCTGCTTCGATCTGGGCCCGCAGCGCTTGTTGCTCTTTCAAGGGTCCACCGGTGTCCCGGAAGCTCGTGATCCCTGCCAGCAGATTCGTCTTCGCGGTCGAGGACATGATCTCGACCGCGCGTCCCGAGAAATCTCTCGGGAGCATGGACGGATCGCCTTCCCCCACGTGGAACAAGTGGCCGTGCGACTCCCAAAGACCAGGCATGACGGTCATGCCGTTGCCGTTCACGACCTGTGCTCCGTTCGGAACGTCGACGACACCAATCGGTCCCACCGCAACGATCCGATCACCCTGGACGAGAATGACGGCGTTGCGCAGCGGCTCACCGCCGTAACCATCGATGAGACTTCCTCCCACGATCGCCAAGGTGGCGGAATCCTGACTCGCCGCAGAAGGGATTCCCGCCATAAGAAAAACAGACGCCGCTAAGCCGGCTAGAGCAAACTTTCTTTTCATTTTAGTCTCCTAGTTCCATGACAAACCGTCGTAACGCACGCCATCCTTCATCACGAGATGGACTCGGTTCCATGCCCAGCGCTCGGTCAAGGGATCGGCCCGGAGCGAGATCATATCCGCGCGCTTTCCAACCTCCAATGTTCCCAAGCGGTCTCCGTAACCGAGATTCTGAGCGGCAACCGCCGTCGCGGCGCGAATCGCATCCATAGGTGGAAACCCTCCTTCGATCAGGAACTCGATCGAGTTACCGATCCCGCCGTAATAAAGCGTGTCCAATCCCAGGCTGAGCGGGACGCCCGCACGATGGGCGGCGAGCGCTTGACTCTGCTGCGTCCGGATGGACGGAAAGAAGTCCCGCCCGGCACGATTGGCTTCATTGTCCTCATAATCACGGTCCACGGTTTCGACGTCCGGATTCTCTTTCCGATAGTCGAAGTAGTGCTGCCGACCGTAGTCGATCCAATCGCCGGGTGACTTGGCGCCAGTGTCCATAAACCTCCAGGTGCTCTTGTCGGGACGAAGGCCCACATAAACCAGCGGCGTGAAGCTCATCGTGGTCCCGTGCTCCACCATCATTTGAATGATCTCGTCCGTCATCGGCCGAGCGTGCTCGATGTTGTCTGCGCCGGCGAAAATGGCGGTCTTCATCGACGAGCCCCAGCGACCGGTGGCATGAACGGTGACTTTGATCCCCAAACGATGCGCCTCATCGACCAACGCCTTGAGCTCTTCGAGCGTAAACATCGTGGCTTCGGGTGAGCGATCGATCAGCGTCACCTTGATCCACTCCGCCCCGTGGTGGAAGTTCTCTCTCACTTGCCGCCTCGCCTCCCAGGGACTATCAACCCAATACTTGGGGTCGACGAAGTGTCCGCCCGTCGGGGTGATGATCGGTCCTCCCAGAATCAAACGCGGACCGGGAACCATGCCTTCACCGATCGCGTTGCGCAAATGGAGATCGTTCCAATGAGCTTCTCCGGTCATTCGCGAGGTCGTGACACCACAAAGCAATTGCACGCGAGCGTTTCGGACGATACGAAGCATCTGAATCGCATCCGGCTGCATGAGCTGCCCGACAAGCCCTTCCACACCCGATCCGACGTCGATGCCGTACCGCAAACTGAGATGAGTGTGAGTGTCGATCAGTCCAGGAAGGAGCGTTTCTCCTTTTAAATCAACGATTTCCGCGCCAGGCGGGATCGTAACACGGGAAGCGGGACCGACCGCTTCGATCGTGTCGCCACGCACGACGACCACTCCATTCTCAATGGGCGCACCACCGGTTCCATCAATGATCTGACCGGCCCTGACCGCAATGACTTTTTCTTGAGCGGCCGCGCAAATCGAGAGTGAGAAGAAGAAAACGACGCATGCGAAGTTTCTGATTTTCATTCCTAACTTTCCTTATCGGAGTCGTCGGAAACGAGCGTTTCGGAAAAGAAGGGCAATACTTTCTTTTCGAGTCTCTCGCCAATGCGACTGGTATGGTCGCCCTGATACTGTTCTAAAAAATGCTCGATCCCTCGCGCGGAGAGTGCCTTGGACAACGTGTGGCTACCCAGCGGAATGTGAGTGATCGGATCGGTATCGCCGACATCGAAGCCGATGCCTCGCAAACGAGCGAACCCTCCCGCGAACGTATCCATGGATTCCGCCGGGAAGCGCGCGATCCACTCCTGGTAAGCCTTTCCATCGGGAATGACCGATCCGCTGGCTAGCTTGAACGGAAAGTCCACCAGGAACGGCTCGTTCCACGGATTGGGCGACATCGCCGCCGCCACGGAAACAAAAGCGTTGGGATACATCCCCGCACCCACGAGCTCCTTTTTTTTCGTAAGCCGTAGCGTCGGGACCCATTCGGGGTTGGCCACCGTCACATCCCCTTCCATGCTGAGACAGCAAGCGCTCAGTCCGTAGGCCGCCGCGTAGACATCGGGATGTCGTGCGGCCAAGAAAATCGCCCCGTAGCCCCCATCGAATGGCCCGCGATACCGCGACTCTCGTTTCTGCGTAGCGTGCGATACGTCCCGTCAATAAACTCCAGCAGATCCTTGGTGATGAAATCGCCCCAGTTACCCGTAACCGAGGAGTTGATGTAATAGCTCCCGCCGTACGCATTTCGCCCATCTGGCATCACCAAAATCATTTCCTGGATCTTTCCCTCCTGGATCAGCCGGTCCATGACGGTCTGAACGTTGAACCCCTGGAAGAAACCATCTCGCCAGATGGTATTCGTATCGTCGTAGCCATGGAGCAGATAGACGGCTGGATACAGCTTTTCGCTCTCGTGATAGCCAGGAGGAAGATACACGATGACACTCCGGTAGGCGGGGTCACCCAAGAGATTGTTCTTCAGCGCGTCACTATAGACACTCTGGTAAACGAGCTCGCCCTCACCCGCCGCAACAGATGTGACCCCGACCGCCGCAACGAAGTACTGCGCGACGAATAATGTCCGAAATCTCATAGACGCCTTGCCATTTCGCTCCTCGGTGTCGGAAAGGCCCGCTTGCTCTGCGCCAAATCCATCTTGACCAGCGTCTCACACATGCGGATTGCCGCGACTCCCGCATCGATCACCGGGATGCCCAGCGCTTCTTGCGCCCCGCTGGCGAGGCCGACCAACCCCGTACAGCCGATGATTAGCGAGTCAGCCCCATCTTCTTCGATCGCCTTCCGTCCTTCGTCGATGGTTTTGTCCAAGAGCGCCTTGTCGTTCTCGAACTCTGCTACCGGGACTTCGATCGCTCTAATCGAAGCCATGCGATCCTCGAGCCCGGTCAGCCGGATCTTGTCCATCATGTAGCCTCGGCCCCGACTGAGAGGAGCCAACCAAGTAAAGCTCCGACCAACGAGGCACGCCAGCACCACCGAGGTTTCCATGGCTCCGACCACCGGAATGTCCAGCCATTCCCTAGCCGCTGCGACTCCCGGGTCGGCGGCGCAGAAGACGATCAAACCGTCGTAGCGCATCTGATCCGTGTTCTCGATTTCCTGGATCACGTACGTCATTTGAATGTCTTCCCAAAAGTGTTGTTCGGGAGACCCGATACCTTGTTTGAGAAAGACGTAGTCGAGCTCGGTGTCGGGATCGTGGGCATCTCGGTAGCCCTCTTCCATCTTCGAAAGCCAGTCCGTTCCGGTGAGAACGATCGGATTGACAATTTTAATTCTCATTTCGGCCTCCTCGAAAGACTAATCGATTCCAAGTGTCGCATTTTGGGATCTGACCCCTGTCGCCTGACACTTTCAGTTCCAACTAAGCGTGTCGTAGCGTTTTCCACTCTTCATTACCAATCGAATCCTATGAAGGGCCCGGACGTCGGCCCGGGGATCGCCCTCGACGGAGATGATGTCCGCCGCTCGCCCCGGTCGGAGCGTGCCGACGCTATCATCGAAACCGCTGATTTCCGCCGCCGAACCGGTGGCGATGTGAATGACGTCCTTCAGCGGAATACCGGCTTCCACGAGCCACTCCATGCTGAGTGTGATGCCTCCGTAAATCGTGTCCAACCCTAGGCTCATCGGGATGCCGGCCCGAAACGCCTTCAAAACATCGGCCTGTCGCTTCTTGATCGCCGGGAAGTGATCCCGACTCGCCCGGTTGGATTCGTTATCGGCGTACGGACGATCTTCCCTCTCCCAGTCGGGATGCTCACGCCGCCAAGTGATCATGATGTCGCGCATGAAATTGATCCATTGCTCGCCCCTCTCCACATCATGGTCCAAGTAGCGCCACCACTCCGGAGTCGGACGAAAACCGATGTACACGAGTGGAGTCAAACTCACTGCCGTTCCGTTATCCTTCAAGAGCTGAATGATCTCGTCGTTCAGCGGTCGAGCATGCTCGATGCTATCCACCCCCGCTTCCACGGCGACGCGAATCGAGGAGCCCCAATTACCTGTACAATGGGCAGTTACAGGGATGCCCGAGGCGTGAGCGACATCGACCGCGGCCTTTGCCTCTTCGACGGTAAGCTGACTCGTGGTTGGAGAAAGATCCATCATCGTCAGCTTGATCACCCGCGCCTCGTGCTCGAAGTTTCTGCGGACGATCTTCACCGCTTCCCAGGGGCCGTCGATCTCGAGAGTGAAGGGCGCTCCGTGGCCACCGGTACCGGTGATGCCTTCTCCCGAAGGGATTATCCGGGGACCGGCGATCATACCGGAATCAATCGCACGCTTGATGGCGAAGTCCAGACCCTGCACCTCCCCCGTCATTCGCATCGTCGTGATTCCGCAGAGAAGCTGGGTCCGCGCGTTCTTGGTGAACCGCATCCCCAGCGCCCCGGCGTTCGTCGCCGCCTGCGCACGACGCCCCACCGCTCCTCCCCCGGCGTAGCGGTAGCGGAGATGCCCGTGCGTATCCCAAAGCCCGGGCATGATGGTGTTTTCCCCGAGATCTAACGTCTCCACGTTCGACGGTATCTTTACATCCGACGCGCGACCGACTGACTCGATGACCCCGCCGCGAACGACCACCACCGCATCGGCGATGGGCTCGGCACCGGTTCCATCGTAGAGCAGTGCGGCTTTGACCGCGAGAGGCCGCTCGGCTTGTGCCGCTTCACCGGGCAGAGCACGTAACGCGAAGCCCAAGAAAAGGATCCCTAACGAAACGTTACGTTGACTTCTCGACATCATTCCCCCCCTTGTCCCATTTACGGATCGGTGTCACATTTTTAGATCTGACCCCGGCGTCTGGCCACGCTGATTCATAGCTCAACCCTTGTTTGACACCCGCGTGAGTGTGTGTCACGGCAGGCTCAGGGCGACCAGCTCCGCTGGCTCCGACGCGCCGCCGATCGCGACTACGATGTACTGCTTGCCATCGACCATGTAAGACATCGGCCCACCGGTGGCGTTACCGGGCAGCGGAACTTCTGCGATCAATCTGCCGTTACTCGGGTCGAACGCCATGAGAGCGGAGTCGACGTTGGTCAGTTTCAAACCACCGACGTCCCCCTGCGGAGTGCGCTGCGAGCTCCGGTCACCCTGTTGAGCCACGAAGAGCAACGTCTTCGTCGCCAACGGGAAAGCGCGACGAGGCCAACCCAATCGAGGCAAGTCCAGCCCCTCGAGCGCTGGATGGTCTATCGGTCCCTTGCCAAGCGTCGCCACCCACTTGCGTTCACCGGTGCTCAGATCGATGGCCGTCAGCCGAGCGTACGGTGGCTTGAAAAGTGGAAGCCCCTGCGGTCCCTTCGGCATCGATACGTTGCCCATGAGTTTCATGTCGGAGAGCTCAGGATCGGGCACGATCAACTTTACGGCCGTCGGGGACAGGATAGAGGGAACGTAGAGCACTTGCGTTTCCGGATCAAAGGCGGCTCCCGCCCAGCTCGCACCACCCGCCCAACCCGGCAAAACCATCGTCATCCGTGCGCTCGGCGGGGTGTACAAAGGACCGTATTCGTATTGCTCCAAGATGGCTTCGCCTTCCGAGCGAAGCTCCGGAGTGAAATCGATCAGCCTATCGGCCCTGACGCCTTGCGGCTCGAAGGGCGGCGGCTTGGTCGGAAACGGCTGAGTGGCAGAGGACTTCTCGCCGGAAACGGTCGATTGCGGAACGGGACGCTCCTCGATTGGCCAGACTGGCTCTCCGGTTACTCGATCGAAAACGAAGGTGAAGCCCTGCTTCGTAACTTGTGCGACGGCTTTGACCTCTTTCCCTTGCACGGTAATGTCGACCAAGTTAGGAGCGGCGGGAAGGTCGTAATCCCAAAGACCATGGTGAACGATCTGGTAGTGCCACACGCGCTTCCCGGTCGCGGCATCGAGGGCCACCAACGCCTCGCCGAACAAGTTGTCGCCATGGCGATGCCCCCCGTAGAAATCGTTGGTCGGTGTGCCGAAGGGAAGGTAAACGTAACCGAGTTCCTCGTCGCAGCTCATCAATGTCCAGACGTTGGTGTTGCCAGTCGATTTCCAGGACCCGTCCTCCCACGTCTCGACTCCGGTCTCCGACTCTTGCGGCACAGAGTGGAACGTCCATATCTCCTTGCCGGCCACCGGATCGAAGCCCCTCACGTCTCCAACCGGCATCTTCGTGCCGGGTTCGAAGTCGGTCATCGAAGACCCCACCACAACCACGTTCCCGCAGACGATCGATGGCGAGGTCATCGTATAAACATCGCGTCGATCGGAACCGCGTAGCCCCTTGACCAAATCGATCCTCCCGTTCTCACCGAACCCCTCGATCGGCAAGCCCGTCTCCGCGTCGAGCGCTATTAGATTCGCGTCTCCGGTCGCGATGAATACTCTTCCCTTCCACAAATCCACGCCGCGGTGGATGAACCACTTCGAGGGCGTATCATTCCTCCAAGATTCCGGGTCGAAAGACCAGAGCGTCTCACCGGTCCGCGCATCGATAGCGGCGACTTGACTCAACGAAGTGCTCGTGTAGAGAACGCCATCGATCATGAGGGGCGTCGCTTCGTAGGCCCATGACCACAGCTCCGGATTCTCATCGAGCACTTCTTTCTCGAACGAAACCCAGCGCCACGCGATTCGAAGCTCGTTGACGTTATCGGCATGGATTTGGTCGAGGGCTACGTACTTGGTGCTCGCTTTGTCGGCGCCGTAGGCTCGCCACTCGACGTCCCGCGGCGATCCCGCGCAGGCACCGACTATCCCCGTGACACAAACCGCGAGCGTGGCTCTAGAAGATATCCTGATCATTCGACGACACCACGGGTCCGCAGTAGCCAAATCGACGGATTTCCTTGACATTGGCTTCCGGGTCATCGGTGTAGTTCTGTTCGTGATACAGCACTAGCAAGCCGGGTCGGACCTTGTTGGAGAATTGAGCGAGCTCCTCGGTGGAAGTGTGATAAAGACTCATGGCCTTCTTTTTACTCTCCACGCCGTCCCCGCCCCAGGGAGCGTTCTTCAACCCATCGATGCAGTAAACTTCACGCACCAAAACGTCCGTGTTCCGACTCGCGGTTTCGATGCCCTCACAGGGAACCGTATCGCCCGAGATGGTTATCATATAGGGTCGACCATTGGCGATCACGGCAACAGCCGGGCCACGGCGGTGGAGATCGGGGAGCGGAGTGCCCGAGCTCAGGATCACGACTTTCGTGGTGTCCGAGGGTGAGTATTCTTCCGCCCTTACCGGCGGCACGACGCAGATCCCCGTTGCGGCGATGAACGCCGCTACAGCAGTAGCCCGCCAAGCCGAATTTCTCATGATTCGATGAGTATCGATCGCGCGCGTTGGAGCTCTTCGAGTGCGTCTTGGGTCAAAGTTGCTCTCGAGAAAGGCGCCTCACCGGCCTTGTGGATGAGACGCTCGGCCTTTCGCAACCGCCCCACGGCGATCGGATGGAGGTTCACTCCGTTCAGCACGATGATTGCGTCCTCCGTTTCGTACCCTGCCCGTCGGACCAGCTCTCGCGCTCGCTCGTTCTCGAAGAGACCTTTTTCTAGGCTCGTCTCCAGAAGCTGGGTAGTTTCTCGAATGTTTTCGAGTGCGTTGATCACCCTCAAAAAAGCGCCGATCGCAAGGACTTGGCTCGCGGACAAACTCGTATCGGTGCCGAATCGCTTGCTCAGTGCGATTCCCACCGGGGCATTCTTGAAGGTATCGAGGTTATAGATATCCACCGCTTCTTCGACCGATCTTACGAAGCCGCTGTGAAACAGTGGGCCCGCGTCGGCCGCTTCGACGACGGGAGGCATATTGAATTGGTGCGTGTCGCCGAAACCATCGTCCAGCGGAATGAGCTTGGTTGGTTTACCGGGCGCAAACTCCTCTCCGGTGGCATGGACGATGCTGCCCAAGTTCTCGATGCGTCCATCCGAAAGCGCGACCGCGCTGAGCGACGACGCCCCGCCGTTGAAGTGACAGACATTGCAACGACCGTTCTTCTGGTCCTTATCGATGAAGAGCTCCTGCCCGCGGAGGGCAAGCTCGCCCTTCAACGGTAGGGGGAGCTGCAGTTCTTCCTGGCGTCCGAGGGTCAGCATGAACGCCTCGAGCGCGTCCAATTCCTCTTCGGTGGGACGGCGAAAATCGACTCCGGGCTCGCGATTCAAGGTCTTGGGCATATGCTGCATGATGGCGCCAATAGCGAAAGACCGGAGGCTTCCGTCCCCGGGTGCACCGTCGCCGGCCCATCCGGTGAGCGGCCCCATGAAGTCGAGTCGGTTCTCGGCATCTTCGAACTCCATACCCTGAATCGAGGTGCGGACCGAGCGCAACGATTGGGCGGTGCGCATGACGTAGTCATCTTCGAGGTGACCAAAGCCGTTCGGATTACCCAGAATCAAACCGTACTTCCGCAAGAGCTCCGGCTTTTCGAAGTTCTCCTTCAGTGCGGGGACGAACTCGTGGACAAAGAGCGGATCGTCATCCGGCAACGTGGCAATGAAGGCCGGTGTAATCCGCCAATTGTCTTCGGGGCGATGGCAAGTCGAGCATGTTCTGCCATTGCCATCGAACGTCTCGTTGAAGAACATTTCTTCCCCTTTAGCAGCGAGCTCCGCGTCTGGATCCGGGGGCGGAGCTGGCAAGACGGCAAGAAGGAACGCGATCAAACCAGCGCTTAATAGGACTTTGTTCATGACTCTTCTCCCAGCGGCAACAATAAGAGCTTCCCCACTGTCTCCCGACTTTCCATGAGCCGATGGGCTTCGGGTGCGTCCTCGAGAGGCATCCACTGCGTGATCATCGGTCGGATCTTCCCGGCTTCGTAGAGTCCCAGCAGCTCGTTCCATGAGGGGTCGATGAGCTCGTGGCGCTCGGCAAAAAACACACTCAAGTTGAGGGCGGCGAATGTCGAGCTGGTACGCAGCAGATCATAGGGGTGCACTGCGACGCCTTCGCCGCTGGCTATCCCGAAAAGAACGAGTCGTCCGAGAGGAGCGAGACACGCGCGGGCCTCTTTGAAGACGGCTCCACCGACCGACTCGAGAACGAGATCCGCACCTCGGCTTTCGGTGCGGTCTCGCACGTACGCTGCGAGACTCGCTGATCGATAGTCGACCGAGTACTCGACACCGAGCCCTTTCAAAACCTTGAGCTTGCCTTCGGAGCCGACGCCCCCGATGACCCGAAGCTTCTGAACCAAAGCCAATTGAACTACGGCCGTCCCCACTCCCCCCGCGGCCGCAGTAATCACCACGCACTCGCCCTCGCGTGCTCCGCCGAGCGTGTTGAGCGCATGGTACGCGGTGAGAAAGACATGGGTGAAGGCGGCCCCGTGCACAAAGCTCATCGATGGTGGCAGAGGCAGCGCGTAGTTTTCCGGGACCGCTACCCACTCCGCGTAGGTCCCACCCCGAGGAGAATAAACGCCGACCCGATCTCCCACGCTGAACCGCGTGGTTTCCACGCCGACTTCCTCCACCACGCCGCTGCCCTCGCAGCCCGGAATAAGAGGTGGCGGTGTCATCCCCGGATGACTCGCCGTCCGACACAGGATGTCGGCGAAGTTGACGCCGCTCGCATGAACACGCACCAGCACTTCACCTGGCCCGGGACTGGGTACCGGCGCATCGACAAGGACCAGCGCTTCCGGTCCACCGGCCTCCTCGATGCGAATCGCCTTCATGCCGGGCGCCCTCAATCAACCGCGCAAGCGGTTCGTGGCGTCCCCGTCTACCTTGTCGTCGACGAGTGCAACTTTATAGATGTCGCGAGCCGCCTCGCGGGTAACGTAGCCGGCGAGAACATCCTCGAGAACGCTCGAGGGCTCTCGCTCCGCCGGATCACCGTATCCCCCTCCACCCGACGTAAAATTGCGGCAGCGGTCTCCGCCTTCGACTCGGACCCGCCGGGTCCCCACACGTTTCTCGCGGTCGGTCTCGGGGAAGAGAATCATTCCGTTGGGCGACGGCGACAAGCCCCCCGCCAGCGCCCAAGGCAACGTCTTGGTTTTCTTCCGAACCGAGAGGAACTCACCCGGAGAGATGAAACGGATGTCCCTCCTGAGGCCGAGCCCACCGCGCGAACGTCCGGCACCACCGGAGTCGGCCCGCAACTCCAACCTCTCGAGAAACATTCCGGTCTTCAGCTCCAACACCTCGATCGGTGTGTTGCGGACCATGCCTTGATTGGGATGGTTCATCGCATTGCCGCCGTCGTGGGTCGTCGTCGCACCCCACCCCACCGGATCGTTGTTGCTGACCGCGAAGAAGCGGCGAGTGCTCGGGTGTGTACCGACCATCATGAAGCCGGGCACATCACCGCCGGAGGACGCCTGTAACCGTTCGGGCATCCCTTGTGCCAGCGCCTTGTAGATGAGCTCGAGCTGTGCGTTGGACGTCCAAAGTGTGAACGTCGCGGACGGATACGTTGCATGGAAGAGCGTTCCTGGCGGGGCGACCACCTCTAGAGGGCGGAAATTGCCGGCGTTGATCGGCGAACCGGGAGTGGTGAGCGCCTTGAAAACGACGCGGGTCGTGCCCACGGTGCGACCGTACGGCAGATTGACCGGCCCCGGTACGGCTTTCGAGGAGCCGGTGAAGTCGACGAGAAAACGATCGTCGTCGATGGTGACGGTTACCTTCATCGGAATCGTATCGTCCGAGACGCCGTCGTCGTCCAGCAAGTCCTCCGCCGTCCAGGTGCCATTGGGAAGAGCTCTCAGCGCTTTACGCGCAAGCTGCTCCCCGTGTTCCAAGAGTCGGTCCACTGCCGCATCATAGCCTTCGGCCCCGAACTTACGCCGAATGTCGACCAACCTTCTCTGTCCAGTACGAGTAGCGGCGACTTGAGCGTTCAGATCTCCCAGCACCGAATCCGGCATGCGCGAGTTGAATCGGATGAGATCGATGATCTCCGGATCCGGTTTACCCTTCTTGTAAACCTTGGTCCCCGGAAAGATCACCCCTTCTTGGTGCATATCGGTGGAGTCGAGAACGTAGCCGGCATCCTTGGCACCCAAATCCATCCAGTGCGCCCTGATGCATGTGTAGGCGAAAGGCCGGTCCTCCCCTTTATTGTCTACCGCAAAGACCGGTGCAAAGAGTGTGACGTCGAGAGTATGCGCGGAGCTCCAATAGGGATAGTTGAGCAGCACGATATCGCCAGGCTCGAGATTCTCTTCGCCGACGTAGTCGACCCCTTTTCGGATGGCGTAGTCGTTCGCGCCAAGGAACGACAAAAGCCCCGGAGCCTCCGCCACCAGCTCGAGCTTCTGACTGTAGATCGAGATGCCGAAGTCCAGGATTTCGTAGACCACCGGATTGAAGGCGGTGCGGATAAGCGTGCGGCGCATCTCTCCGGCGGCAGAGAACAGATAGCTCCGAATGACTTCGACCGCGGCGCCGTCAAGCTGTTTCAGGGGCCCCCCTAAGCAACTTAGTTTTTTCCTCGTCGACCCCCTGTCCCGTGAGCGCAACCTTATAGGTGTCCCTGGCCGCTTCCTTCGATACGTAGCCGTCCAGAACATCTTCTCGAACGCGCGCCGGATCTCGCCGCGCGGGATCGCCGTACCCTCCCCCGCCCGCGGTCAGGCTTCGAACCCTGTCTCCCACAGCGACCGCCGCCCGAAGGGTGCCACCCGCCTTTTCCCGGTCGGTGCCCGGGAATAGAACAAAGCCGTTTCGCTTCGGCTCTCCTCCTCCCGCAAGCGGCCAAGGGCTCGTTTTCGTCTTTTTCGTGACCGAGAGGATCTCTCCGTCAGAGATGAATCGTATGTCGCGCTGGATTCCCAATCCTCCCCGGTACTCTCCAGCGCCGCCGCTATCGATTCTGATCTCCGAACGCTCGAAGAACATACCGGTTTTCACTTCCAAGACCTCTGTCGGTGTGCTGCGCATGATGCTACCGGAAAAATGGTGGGTGGCGTTCGCCCCGTCGTGAATCGGCGTCGCCCCCCAGCCGATTGGACCACCGTCACTCACCGCGAAGAAACGTTCGGTGTCTGGGTGAAGACCGACCATCATGAACCCCGGTAGATCGCTCCCGGAAGACGCGGCCATGAGCTCCGGCATGCCCTCCGCCAAGGCCTTATTGATGAGCTCCAATGCGACGATGGCCGTCCAAAGTGTGAATGTGGCAGCAGGGTAAACGGCGTGAAACAGCGTCCCCGGCGGGGCGATGACCGTGAGCGGGCGGAAGTTTCCGGCGTTGGTCGGGGAATGAGGAGTGGTCAACGACTTGAAAACGATCTTGGCCATCGTCTCCGACAAGCCCAACGGCACGTTCACCGGTCCCTGTACTGCCGGTGACGAGCCGGTGTAGTCGACCAAAAACTGATCTTCGTCGATGGTCACCGTGACCTTCATGGGGATCGTATCGTCCGAGACACCGTCATCGTCCAGCAAGTCCTCCGCCGTCCAGGACCCTTTGGGGAGCATGCGCAGAGCCTTTCGGGCCAACTGCTCCCCGTGCTCCATGATCCGCCCTACCGCGGCGTCGAAGATCTCTCGACCGAATTTGTCGAGTATCTCCACCAATCTCTTCTGACCGGTGCGCGTTGCCGCCACTTGCGCATCCAGATCGCCGAACACCGATTCGGGCATCCGTGAGTTGAAACGGATGAGCTCCATGATTTCCCGATCCGGCCGGCCTCTCTTGTAGACCTTGGTTCCAGGAAATATGAGCCCTTCCTGATGCATGTCGGTAGAATCGAGTACGTAGCCTGCATCCTTTGCGCCGAGATCCACCCAATGGGCCCGGATGCACGTGTAGGCAAAGGGACGGTCTTCATGGGGCGCAAATGTAGGGGCGAATAGAGTGACGTCGAGAGTATGGGCGGCACTCCAGTAGGGGTAGTTGAGAAGCACTATGTCGCCCGGCTCCAGATTCTCTTCGCCCACGTGCTTCACCCCCTTGCGTATCGCATGGTCGTTGGCACCCACGAAGAAGGTCAGGCTGGGCGCCTCGGCGACAAGCTCGAGCTCGCGACTGTAGATGGAGATACCGAAATCCAGAGCTTCGTAAATGACGGGGTTGAAAGCGGTACGAATGAGAGTACGTTTCATCTCGCTGGCCGCGGAAAAAAGGTAGCTTCGAACGACTTCGACCGTAGCGCCATCCAAAGTCTTCACCACGTCCATCAACCACTCCTGAGCTTACGGGTCCCCTCTTCATCCACCGCACCGCCGGCGAGGACAACTTTGTACTCCTCTCGGGCCGCTTCGCGAGACACGTACCCGTCGAGAACATCCTCGAGAACCCGAGCCGGCGCCCGGTCGGCCGGAATCCCGTATCCGCCTCCGCCGGCAGTGAGATTCCGACACTTGTCCCCCGCCGCCACCGCCGCTCGGTAGGTCCCCACCTTCTTCTCCCGCTCTGTCCCCGGATAGAGAACAAAACCGTTCCGCATCGGTTCCTTACCGCCGGCGAGGGGCCAAGCGCTGGTCTTGGTCTTCTTCATCACCGAAAGCATCTCGCCATCGGAGATGAACCGGATGTCGCGCCGGATGCCCAACCCGCCCCTGAATTTTCCTGGGCCCGCGCTATCTGTTCGGAGCTCCAAGCGCTCGATGAACATCCCGGTCTTGACCTCCAAGACTTCCATCGGTGTATTGCGGACTAGACTCTCCGACAAATGGCTGTTGGCATTGGCGCCATCATGGTCGGGCGTTCCACCCCAGCCCACCGGATCGTTATTGCTCACCGCGAAGAAGCGTTTCGTGTCCGGGTGAATCCCGAGCATCATGAACCCGGGCACGTCGCTTCCCGAGGAAGCGGCCATGCGTTCGGGCATGCCCTTGGCGAGGGCCTTATAGATGAGCTCCAGCCCAACGATACCCGTCCACAGCGTGAAGGTCGCGGCCGGATACACGGCGTGAAAGAGGGATCCGGGTGGCGCAATGACCTCCAAGGGTCGGAAGTTTCCGGCGTTGGTTGGGGAATGGGGCGTGGTCAACGACTTGAGCACGACCTTCCCCATTGTTTCCGATAAACCGAACGGCACGTTGACCGGCCCCGGAACCGCCGGCGAGGAACCGGTGAAATCGACCAAGAACCGATCGCCGTCGATCGTTACCGTGACCTTCATGGGGATCGTGTCGTCGGAGACGCCGTCGTCGTCCAGCAGGTCTTCGGCCGTCCACGAACCGTTGGGGAGCTCCTGGAGCGCCCTACGTGCCAGCTGTTCACCGTGATCGAGAATACGTTTCACGGCGGCGTCGAAGATCTCCCGGCCAAATTTCTGAAGAATCTCCACCAACCTCTTGTGGCCGGTCCGTGTAGCTGCGACCTGGGCATCCAGATCGCCCAATACCGACTCTGGCATGCGCGAGTTGAAACGGATGATCTCCATAATCTCCCGGTCGGGCTTACCTCTCTTATAGACCTTGGTTCCTGGAAAGATGAGGCCTTCCTGATGCATGTCGGTGGAGTCGAGCACGTAGCCTGGGTCCTTCGCACCGAGATCCATCCAGTGCGCGCGGATGCACGTGTAGGCGAACGGCTTGGCCTCATTCGGCGCAAAGACTGGGGAGAAAAGCGTGACGTCTAGAGTGTGTGCGGCGCTCCAGTAAGGATAATTGAGAAGAACGATATCGCCGGGCTCGAGGTTCTCTTCGCCGACATGCTCCACCCCTTTACGTATCGCGTGGTCGTTGGCACCGAGGAAGAAGGTCAGGCTCGGAGCCTCGGCGACCAGCTCGAGCTCACGACTGTAGATAGAGATACCAAAGTCGAGAACTTCGTAGATGACGGGGTTGAATGCCGTTCGAATGAGGGTTCTCCGCATCTCCCCGGCAGCGGAGAAGAGGTAGCTCCGAACGACTTCGACGGTGGCTCCATCCAATTCTTTCGTCTTTTCTTTTGACTTTTCTTTCACCGGGCCTCCGTCTGGATCACGAGTTGTCCGTAGGGATCGACGCGTACCGCTTGTTTCGAGTGAATGACGGTGGTCGAAGTTCCTTCATCAACGATGGCCGGGCCCTTGAACTCGTCACCGGGCTGCAATGATTTCCGGCGATACACTTCGAAGGGGACGACCTTGCAAAGATCGAAGCAGTAAGCGTCTCTCGCTCCGAGAATTGCTCCGCCGAATGTGACTTCTTCCTTCGGTAGCTTGGCCATCTCCGGCTTGTCCATTAGGCCGCGGCCGCGGACTCTCCAATTGACGGTTTGGACCAAATCGGACGTGATGTGTCCGTACCGGGTCTTGTGCAAGTCTTCGAAGCGCTTGCGGATCTCTTCGATGGCAAGCCCCGGCTCGACCTCGACGTCCAGGGCGTGCTCTTGTCCCAGGTATCGGAGCTCCAGCACCCGATCGATCTCGATCTCGTCGTCGGAGATGCCTTGCTTGCGTAGCGCGTCGATCGCTTGTTTCTCAAGCTCGAGAAACCCCGCCTCCAATTTTTCGAGATCGTATTCTTCCAGCACCTGCACGTCGGTGCGTGAGAAATCGGCCGCCAAATCCGACATCAACATGCCCCATGCGGAGAAGGCACTCGGGGCGAGGGGAACGATCGTCTCCGGGATCGACATCTCTCGCGCCAGCAGAGGTGCGAACATCGGTCCCGCGCCCCCAAAGGCCAATAGAGTGAACTCCGTCGGGTCGTAGCCACGCTCCACAGAGATCTCGCGGATGGCGCCGACCGTAGTCGCCATCACGACGTCGAAGATACCCGTCGCCGCTTCGAGCACGTCGATCCCGAGAGGCTTGGCGATGACCCGCTCGATGCCTTGCCGACTCGCCTCAACGTCCAGCTCCATCCGCCCCTTCAGGAATTTCTTCGGATCGAGGTACCCCAGCGCGAGCGCGGCGTCGGTCGTGGTCGGCTCGGTGCCTCCCTTGCCGTATGCTATCGGTCCCGGCACCGCACCCGCGCTTTGCGGTCCCACTTTGAGCAACCCTTCCTCGAGCCAAGCGATGGAGCCGCCACCGGCCCCGATGCTGCGCATGTCGTAGATGGGAATGAGGGCGGGGAGATGCTCGAGATCGGCCTCGTGCATGAGGACCGGCTTCCCGTCCTCGATGAGGCAAGAGTCCAAACTGGTCCCCCCAAAGTCGACGGAGATGAGACGGTTTTTGCCGAGCGTCCGCGCGATATGGGCAGCCCCCACAATCCCACCCGCAGGCCCGGACATCACGGTGAAAATCGGGCTCCGCCGCGCCACCTCCGCGGTCATGGCTCCGCCGCTCGAGCGCGTGATGAGGAACTTGCCGTCGAAGCCTCTCGACGCCAACTCTTCCTTCAGCCGATCGACGTACTCTTCATAGATGGGACGAATGTACGCGTCGAGGACCGTGGTGCTGGTGCGCTCGTACTCACGATACTCGCGCGTGATATCGGTGGAGATCGAGACCGCAACCTGCGGGAAGTTTTCCCTCAACAGGCGCGCCGCGCGCTGCTCATGCTCCAGGTTCTTGTAGGAGTGCAAGAAAACGACCGCCAGCGAACGGATCTTGTGATCTTCCACAAGGGTCCGCGCCGCTTCCAAGAGGGCCTTTTCGTCGAGCTCTTCGACGACCTCGCCCTTGACGTTGATGCGACCAGGAACCCCCGCGGTGTGCCGCCGCTTGACCAAAGGTACCGGCTTTTCGTACCGGAAGTTGTACATGTGCTCCGCCGGGACGTTGGCGCGGCCGATCTCGAAGATGTCGCGAAAGCCTTCATTGGTAATGATGCCGGTAAGCTCGCCCTTCCTTTGGAGAATGGCATTGATGCCGAGCGTCGTGCCGTGAATGAAAAGGCTCGCTTGTTTTAGGTCGGTGCCGAGCTTCTCGAGGGCATCGAGCACTCCCTTCCAAGGCTCTTGGGGAGTGGTGGGCGATTTTTCGAGCCGGACGGACTGGTTCGACACATCGAACTCAATGGCGTCGACGAATGTTCCACCGATGTCGACCGCTAGTCGGTAGGGCTTCATGATGGATCCTTTCGGACGACGCGGCCGCCTTGCATCACGAAGAAGATCCCTTCGAAGGCTTTAATATCTTTGAGCGGATCCTCCCGGACCGCGATGAGATCCGCACAATAGCCTGGCTCGATAACACCGACGTCGCCGTCGATACCCATGAGCTCGGCGGGACGAATGGATGAGGAACGAATGGTCTCGAGTGGAGAGAGGCCCGCATCGACCATATAGGACATCTCTCGTACCGTGGCGTTGACTCCGCCCGAAACGTCGCCAGGCGGCATGTCGGTACCGTTGACGATCTGAACCCCTTCCCGCACCGCGGTGCGGATGCTGTCCAAGTGCATGCCCCCGGCCCCGGTGGCCTTCTCGATGGTCCAGCCTGCGAACCCGTGATCCTTCATCCATCCCGGCGACCGCGTCACGGACAGCGTCGGCACGACATATCCTCCGGCTTCTTTGATCGCCTGGCAGGCTTCGTTGTCGAGTTGATATCCATGCTCGAAACATCGGACCCCGGCCTTCGCGGCTTTGATGATCTGCCCCGCTCCCCCCGCGTGCGCGCAAA